>NZ_CP073013.1:1216019-2432039 GCF_020694005.1 Marinomonas profundi
TGATGTTTGGTTTGGGAGCTTTCGTATTATTTCGTATTATTTCGTATTAGAGAGATTGTCGCTAAACGACTTCCTTCGGTCTTGTCTCGATTTGTCCTTTAAAAATAGTATGCCGACAAGATGTAACTTACCACGACAAATTACGCCTTGTCGGGCTAAAGCCACGACCTACAAAAAAACTGCCATAGGTCAAGACACAACCCCATCCTAGCCTTCCCCTTGGAAGTGATAAGGGGAAGGGACAGTGACAATTCCGGCCTGCTCCTCCCCCTTGTGTCTTGAAGGGGGAGGCTGGGAGGGGGTTATGGTGCCATAGATCAAGACAAACATTTAAGTAACGTAAATGTATCGTTTTTTTCGATTGATATCTTCAGAAAAAGTCACTTTTTTATCGAATAATTTGGTTATACAATGGCTCCATTATCAAATAACGGCGCCAAATAGGCCCCTATTTATTACGGAGAATACTGTTTTATGGCTACTTTACTACGTATCGATTCTAGCGCTTCTGGCGACAATTCAAAATCACGTCAGTTGGCGAATGAGTTTATTGAACAATGGCTTGCTAAAAACCCAGGCGGCAAGGTCGTGGTTCGTGACGTCAATGCCAATCCTCTTCCTCACTTTACGAGCGAAACATTGGGTGCTTTGTTCACTCCAGAAGAAGACCGCAGCGCTGAGCAACAGGCTATTGTGGCGATTGGCGATGAGTTGATTGACGAAATCGAAGCCGCTGATGTGGTGACCATTTCTGCGCCTGTGTACAACTTCGGTATTCCGTCTACGTTGAAGTCTTACTTTGACTACATCGCTCGCGCAGGCCGTACCTTTAAATACACAGAAACTGGCCCTGTCGGTTTGTTGAACAAAGACGCGTACTTGTTTGTTGCTAGCGGTAGCTTTTTAGCGGAAACACCAATGGATCATCAAGTGCCTTACCTGAACACTTTCTTGGGCTTTGTTGGCGTGACCGTCAAAGAAACCTTTATCGCTGGCGGCCAAGCATTGGGCCAACCAGGCGAAGAGTCTTTTAATCAGGCTAAAGCGAAAATCGCCTCAGCGGCGTAACTGCTTAGTGTATAACGGATATTAATATCCCTTCTAAAAACCGGTTAGACATCTGTCTAATCGGTTTTTTTATGGACGCAAACAGTCGTCGTCCGTCGGTATGACTCTTTGCCATAGACAAACCCCATCACTAGCCTTGTGTTTAGCAAGAAATATCGAGAAAATGCCTGTCCACTATTTAATACAAGATTGATTTAATACATGACTATTCTCGTCACTCTCGGCCCCCTGTTGGTCGCTTTGTTTTTTGGTTACTGGGTCAATATCGCTTTATTCACTCCGGCCCGTGTTGCAAAAGGCTTAGAGCAATTGGTCTACGTAATTTTAGGGCTTATTGGCTTCAGTCTTGGTGCCCTGGATAACCTCACCGAAAAGCTGCTCATCGCGGGTTATCAAGCCATTGTGTTTTTCGGGCTGATTAGTGTTTTCAGTCTAGCGGGGCTGTATCTCAGCGGCTTGCGGTTTGGTGGCACTCACGCAGATAGTCTGGCAACAGGGCCGAGTGACAGCAAAAGCCATGCATTGATGGACGCCGCTAAAACCCTTGCTTGGGTGATTGGCGGGGTGTTGGTGGGGATTTTCGCCAGCGATTTACTCACCGGCGTAGATGAACTTGTCACCGGTTTGCTGTATGTGTTGTTGTTTCTAATCGGCTGTCAATTGCGCCAAGGCAACCATCGCTTGCGCAAGCTTTTCCTCAATGCTCAAGGCATGATTATTGCCCTAGTCACTATTTTTACCACCTTATTTGCCGGCTGGATAGGAAGCCTAGTGTTGGGGCTAAACTGGAATCAAGGACTGGCGGTGGTATCCGGTTTTGGTTGGTACAGTTTGTCTGGCATCTTGATCACCGGATTGGGGGATCCCGTGCTTGGCACAACGGCTTTTTTGCTAGATCTAAGTCGCGAAATTCTGGCCTTGATGCTGATTCCGTTTTTGGCGCGTCTCAACAGCCATATGTCGGTTGGATATTCCGGCGCGACGGCCATGGATTTTACCCTGCCAATGCTGGGGAAATTCCATGGCGCGCAGATTGTGCCGGTTTGTATTGCCAGTGGGTTTATTATGAGTATTTTGGTGCCTATTCTGATCCCGTTGTTTTTGGGCATCGGCTAGACATCATCCCACCAGGATAATTTGAATCAGAGCAAAGAGCGTACATAGGCTTCGATCTCAGGGGTTTGGTTGTGGTCGAAGAAGCATTGCTGAAAACGTTCGCCAGACACGGCGGTTTTGACCAGCGCTTGGTCCATGGCTTTTAAACCATCCAAGACGTTGTCTTTCATGGTGGCGGCTTTCACTTGGTTTAAAATACCGGCGTTTTTCACTTGTGGCTCTCTGCGCTCAATCGGGTAACCTTCACCACGAGGGCCAGTGAAAGCCTTCTCAAAAATATAACGCGCGTTTAATTCTGCTGCCCAACCGAAGCCTTTAGCAAAGGCCATGGCAATGGCATTGCCGTTGTTGATTTGGTTAAACAAAAAGGCATCGGACGGTTCTAGGCAGTAGCCGCACACTACACCAGGGTGAGCGTTTAAGGACATCATCGCGCCTTGACCTGTACCGCAACCGGAAACAACAAAGTCGACGGCTTTTGAATTGAGCAACAAGCTCGCCATGATACCAAGATGGATGTAGGTTAGGTGGTGGTCGTTTTCGTCGCTCATGCCAACATTAAATACGTCGTGGTTCAACGGGCCAGCAACCGTATTGAGTTGCTCTAAAATCGTGGCGTTTTTGCCCGCTTGGCTGTTTTCCATCATCAGTGCAATTTTCATTATTTTCTCCTGAATGGGTTCAATTATTTCAATGTCGTCAGTCGCTTGCTTATAAAAAGTCTTTGCGGACTGGGGTGAAGTTGTCGAGCAATACGCCGGGCTCTAAGCAGCGGCAGCCGTGCATGACGTTGGGTTCTTTGTACAAGGTGTCGCCTGGGCCAACGAGTTTGGTTTCGTCACCGATGGTGAATTCAAATTTGCCAGACAAGACGTAGGTTAATTGTTCATGGGGATGATTGTGCAGTGGGCCGATGGCGTCTTTTTCAAAATGCACTTCCACGGTCATGATGTTATCGGAGTAGGCCATGATTTTGCGCGATACGCCAGCGCCAAGGTCTTCCAAAGGGACTTCGTTATTGTAGACAAACATAGGGCAGCTCTTTGTATTCTTGTTTTAGACTGGTTCACTATAGCAGCACTAAAACATTATTCAACATTTTATGAAAAGCTGTTTTATTAAATTTCGTAATATTTGAAACATGCTTCGACATGCAGCCAGACAGTCATCTTGGTCGCACCAAATTCGCCGCTAAAGACAGTCGATAAGACATAAAAAAGCTGGCGTCATGGTGAATGAGGCCAGCTTTTTAACATGGGCTAATTAAGGTTTCTGAGTGTAACCCAATTTTTCCGATATCTTGGTTGTGGCGTCTTGTAATAAGCCGACGTATTTTTCAAATTTCTCTGGCGTATGACGTAGCGTCGGGAAGGATAAACTTAACCCAGCAATCACGTTGCCTAAACGGTCATAAATAGGCGCTGCAATACAGCGTAGGCCTTCTTCTTGTTCTTCGTTGTCGACGCCGTAGCCTTGATTTTTCACTGCCTTTAATTCGACCAATAACGAATCAACCGAAACATGAGTGTTCGCGGTGGAAGGAATAAAGTCAATGTTTTCAAAGGTCTGTCGAATGTCGCTGTCTGGTCGTTCTGCCAGCAACACCTTGCCTATTGCAGTAGAGTAAAGCGGGTTACGGCCACCAATGCGCGACTGCATACGCAAATTGTATTGCGCGTCGACTTTGTAGATATAAATAATGCCGTCGCCATCTCGTACGCCTAAATGCAAGGCTTCTTTGGTTTGCTCGCCAATGCTGGTCATGTAGGGCTCGGTCAATGACACCAGATCCACATGTTCCAGTGCTTTTGAGCTTACTTCAAACAGCTTGAGTGTGAGCCAGTAGCGGTCGTCATCGCCTTGCTGAGACACAAACCCGAGCATTTTCATGGTTTGCAAAAAGCGATAGACGGTGCTTTTGGAGCTCATCACGATTTGCGATAATTCCGTTATACCAAGGGATTTGTGTTCGGCCAATGCAGCAAGAATGGCAAACACCTTCATTACCGACGATACCGGTTCAATTTGTAGCGCGTTGTCTTCGTTTTTCATATGAGTTTCATTATTTTTGAAATGGGTTTTTGTCGTTTAACTATATGACATTTTTTGACCTAACAACACCCCACTCAAGACAAATGCCGGTTAACGCGCCAACCAACCCCCATCCACCGCAATGGTGTAACCGTTCACATAACGCGACGCGTCGGATGCAAGAAACACAATCGGCCCCGCCATGTCATCCGGTGTTCCCCAACGTCCTGCGGGGATACGGTTTAATATCTCGCTAGAACGGTCTTCGTCGGCCCGTAGCGCACTGGTGTTGTCGGTTGCCATGTAACCCGGCGCGATGGCGTTGACATTAATACCGTGTTTAGCCCATTCGTTGGCCAGCAAACGCGTTACGCCCATCACGCCGCTTTTTGACGCCGTGTAAGACGGTACTCGAATCCCGCCTTGATAAGACAACATAGAAGCAATGTTAATAATATTACCGGTGCTGCCCTGAGCGATGACTTGTTTGGCAAAACCTTGAGACATAAAGAAAACGGCTTTGATGTTCACGTCCATTACGTCGTCCCAGTCTTGTTCGGTAAACTCAAGCGCGTCGTTACGGCGAATAATACCGGCGTTATTGACCAAAATATCGACTTTGCCAAACGCCGCGACGGCTTCTTTTACCACACGATCAACGCTGTCCATTTTGCTCATGTCGGCGATCACACTGTGAAATTTCCGGCCGGTGCTTTCCATTAGCGCCATCGTTTCAGTCGGAGCGCTTCTGTTTACACCCACTATGTCTGCCCCCGCCTTGGCCAACGCCAACGCCATTCCTTGTCCAAGCCCAGTATTGCACCCAGTGACAATGGCGACTTTTCCCGTCAAGTCAAACACAGCATTTCCTCTTTATTTGGTTTTGGACAAGCGACCTTTGCTTTTTAGCCGCTTTACGAGGCCATACTAGAAGAACAAACAGAAAATAACAATATCAATTCTATTTTATTGAAACATCTTTTTATTATTTAATAAATCGCCCAACAATAAACAGCAAGAAGAGACAAATAGAGGGGGTCTTTGGGGTCAGATCAAGAAATAGCTGCCTCTCAGAGTTTAAGACTTCCACTATTCTATTTTTTGATCTGACCCCAAACTCCGCCAAACTCCGATTAACCTAACGCGTTAGAATGAAACGCTAGATGTTCGTCGATGAAGCTGGCGATAAAAAAGTAGCTGTGATCGTAACCCGGCTGACGGCGCAGCGTGATCGGGTGTCCGGCTTTTTCACAGGCCGCTTCTAGGGCTTCGGGTTTAAGCTGTTCTGTCAAAAAGTTATCCGCTTCGCCTTGATCGATAAACAAAGGTAAGCGTTCACTGGCTTTTTCAACTTGGCTTTCTACTAGATTTTCTACAAGACAAGTCGCGTCCCATTCCTTCCACGTGGCTTTGTCTTCACCCAAGTATCCGGTGAAGGCTTTTTCTCCCCAAGGACAGTCAGTGGGGTTGGCAATTGGCGCAAAGGCGGAAACGGATTGATACTTGCCCGGATTCTTCAAGGCACAAATCAAGGCGCCGTGACCACCCATTGAGTGACCAGAGATCGAACGCTTGTCTGTCACCGGGAAGTTCGCTTCCACCAAATGCGGCAGTTCTTGCACGACGTAGTCATACATATGGTAGGTATTCGCATAAGGTTCCACCGTGGCGTTGAGATAAAACCCTGCCGCGGAACCAAAGTCATAGCTTTCATGTTCGTGTGGATAATCCGTACCGCGTGGGCTGGTATCGGGACAAACGATAGCCAAACCTAGCTCAGCGGCTTTACGAAAAGCACCGGCTTTTTGAGTAAAGTTTTCATCGTTACAGGTCAGACCTGACAACCAATACAAAACCGGGACTTTTTGCGTTTCCGCCTGTGGTGGTAGATAAATCGCAAAAGTCATCTCGCTTTTTACGGACAAGCTTTCATGCTTATAACGCTTCAACCAACCACCGAAGCTTTTGGTGCTCGATAACAGTTCCATAGCTGTCTCCTTAACTGTGTTAAAAAAGCCCGCTCAGCGGGCTTATCAAAACGGTGTGATAACGATTATTTATCGAAAGCTTACTTATACAAAAGCTTACTTATCAAACAGAATGACAGTACGAATACTCTCGCCTTTGTGCATCAAATCAAACGCTTCGTTGATGCGCTCCAGCGGCATAGTGTGGGTAACAAATGGGTCGATTTCGATCTTGCCATTCATGTAGTCTTCGACATACCCTGGCAATTGGCTGCGACCTTTTACGCCACCAAAAGCAGAACCCTTCCAGACTCGACCGGTGACCAACTGGAATGGACGCGTAGAGATTTCTTGACCGGCTCCCGCCACACCAATAACGATGGATTCGCCCCAGCCTTTGTGACAGCACTCAAGCGCTTGACGCATCACTTGCACGTTACCGATGCATTCGAAAGAATAATCCACACCGCCGTCAGTCATATCAACAATGACTTGCTGAATCGGCGCCTCGAAGTTTTTCGGATTAATGCAATCGGTCGCACCAAACTGCTTCGCCATGTCGAATTTAGATTCGTTAATGTCGATGGCAATAATACGAGACGCCCCTGCCATGCGAGCGCCTTGAATGACTGACAAACCAATACCACCCAAACCAAACACCGCAACCGTCGCGCCTTCTTCGACTTTCGCGGTGTTTAGTACGGCACCAATACCCGTGGTGATGCCACAACCTAGCAAGCAGACTTTTTCTAGCGGTGCATCCACGTGGATTTTCGCCAACGAAATTTCAGCAACCACGCTGTATTCAGAGAAGGTAGAAGTCCCCATATAATGGTAGATTGGCTCGCCGTTGATGCTAAAACGGCTGGTACCGTCTGGCATTAGGCCTTTACCTTGTGTTTCACGCACCGCTTGGCAAAGGTTGGTTTTGCCCGATTTGCAGAACTTGCACTCGCCACATTCTGCGGTATAAAGAGGAATAACGTGATCGCCGACTTTTAGCGTGGTAACGCCTTCACCGACGGCTTCGACGACCCCCGCTCCTTCATGACCAAGAATAGCCGGGAAAATGCCTTCTGGATCTTCACCCGACAAGGTAAACGCATCGGTGTGACAAACACCTGTTGCGACCATGCGAACCAGCACTTCGCCTTTTTGCGGATCCTGAACATCTACTTCTTCAATTTTAAGGGGTTGGCCTGGGCCCCAAGCAACAGCGGCTTTACATTTCATTGCGTACTCCAAAGTGTGTTTTGAATCATTTTCGATGCCCACAGTGTAGACGCAAATGATTACCAGGATAATGCTCAATTTGGAAAATGATTATTGCCATACAGCAACAATCATTTTTTACTTCATCGAAAGTGAGTTAATCTAAGCTTTTTAATGGCAGGGGATAAAATGAAAAACTGGGAAGCCATGGAAGCCTTTATCGAGGTCGTTAGACAAGGCAGTTTTTCCGCTGCCGCGATAAAACTCGGCGTATCGGCGTCTCACATGAGTCGCTTAATCACGCAACTCGAAGCGGAACTTGGCACCACACTGTTATTTCGCACCACAAGACGCATTCGTTTAAGCGACGCCGGAGAGCTGTATTATCAGCATTGCCGAGGTTTACCCGAAGCGTTAAGCAGCGCCGAGGAAATGATTTCAACCTTAAACCAAGCCCCCATTGGCGCCGTCAAAATGACCTGTGCCACGACCTTTGGCGAGCGCTACATTGCCCCTTTGATGAATGATTTTTTATTAAATCACCCAAAGATCGAGCTGGATTTTCATCTTACCAATCGTTCGGTGGATTTAATCGAAGAAGGTTACGATCTGGCGATTCGCATGGGGGCGATGAAGGATTCTAGCCATTTGTCTCGACGTTTGTGTGATCGTGTGGAATACCTTTGCGCCTCGCGGGAATACATAGACCAACACGGTATGCCGCATACGTTAGCCGAACTGAACAAACACAGCTGCTTGATCGGTTCCAAAAACCACTGGCTGTTTCAACAAGATGGGCAACGCAAAGAAATGAAAGTCGCCAGCCAATGGCGCAGCAATTCTGGCCCCGCCTTGCTCGATGCGGTACGAAAAGGCTTAGGGATCGCACAACTGCCGGATTATTATGTGGGTGACGATCTCGCCAGCGGCAAACTCATCCCCTTGTTGACGCAATATCAGTATCCGTACAGTGGCGTTTGGTTGGTTTATCCCAAAGTACGTCAGCCCTCCCCCAAACTACAAAGCATTTGTGACTACCTGATTCAGCGCTTTAAGGAAAACCCACCATTTGCCAAATAACTCGGCTATGTTTAAATACACGTACAAAGTTTAAATACACATACAAACTCAACCCATCATTAAGCGAAGCCCATGTTTTCACAACAAGATCTCGTTCAAGTTGCTCGTCAAACCATGCCCTTTGGAAAATACCAAGGCCGTATTTTAATCGACCTACCGGAAGACTATTTGCTGTGGTTTGCGAAAAAAGGTTGGCCGAATGGCAATCTAGGGCAATGGCTGCAACTGGCGTTGGAGATTAAAATCAATGGCTTGGAAAAACTGGTCGATCCGTTGCGCAAACCGACCGAGAAAAAAACCAACGAGCCTAAAGTCCGCATTCGCTTTGGTGATTAAACTAGCGAGCTGGACTGTCTAAAAAACACATAATACAAAACACCGCTCTCTTCTTTGTCAAAGGCAAAACCCGCGCGCTCAACGACTTTGATAGAAGCCATATTGTCGCTTCTCACTTGCGCCACCAAGGGCCCATCAAGATAACTCACCAAAACCGATAGCATCTGATGAGCAACGCCTTTTCCGCGAGCTTCTGGCGCCACCGTCCAAGACAACTCCCACCTGTTTTCCACGCGATCCGCTCGGCACGTCCCGACAGCCTTACCCATCATCTCAGCTACCCACAAACGCCTTTGATCAGGCTTACTTAATGAGGCCTCGAGCCAAATGAGATGAGAGCTCAAAACCACTTCATCGGTATTATGCGACGCTTGACGTGTCTCAACATCATTACGCCACAGTAATAAAAGATCGGCATCTGCCATCTCAGCGGGTCGTAAAATTAATTGCTTTGTCATATCCATTTCGTTGCTCACAGCGACAGATCGAATAACACAAATTATAAATGCACCAGCCTCATAAACAAAACATCTTGTTTCGCAGGCCGGATGAGGAAGGCACGACCGTTATCCGGCGTGGATGTTATTTAGCCTGCAATTGGTTGATTTATATTGTTTTTTGTAGGTCGTGGCTTTAGCCCGACAAGGCGTAATTTGTCGTGGTAAGTTACATCTTGTCGGCATACTATTTTTAAAGGATAAATCGCGACCGACAAGATTAACGGAAGTCGTTTAGCGACAGGCTCTTGGAGGGGGTTATTTGGATGGCTAAGTACTTCCAGCGTTTTTATGACAAAAGAGCGTTGTAAAGCCTGCCATCACAGTTGGCTTTGTTATTCTGACTGTCTGTGCATTACGATCTTTCCATAAGCGCGTTAGACTTCATGGTTTGGTTATCCACATTAAAGGACGCAAGCATGAAAACAATCGGTATTATTGGCGGGATGAGCTGGGAGTCTTCTGCTCTGTATTACCAAAATATCAACGAGCTGACTAAGCAGCAACTTGGTGGCTTGCATTCGGCTAAGATAATCTTATCCAGTGTCGATTTTGCTGATATTGAGCGTCTGCAACATCAAGCTGATTGGGGGCAGTTAGGCGACATTCTCGCCGCAGAAGCCAAACGTTTAGAACAAGCGCAGGCCGATTTCATTCTTATCGCCACCAACACCATGCATAAGGTGGCTGATGCTGTGCAAAGTGCCATACAGATTCCGTTACTGCACATTGCCGATGCCACCGCGAAAGAACTGGTTAAACAACAGCATCAAAAAGTCGCTTTTATCGGCACTCGCTATTCGATGGAAGAAGATTTTTATATTAAACGACTTGAAGATCAATATGGTTTAGACGTTATTACGCCTTCAAAACCAGACCGAGACAGCATACATCGCGTTATTTACGAGGAGCTATACCTCGGAAAAATACGGCCTGAATCAAGAGCCGTTTATATCGATATCGTCAATCGACTCCAAGATGCTGGCGCAGAAGCCGTCATCGCAGGCTGTACAGAAATTACGCTTTTATTAAAGCAAGAGCACGTCTCTGTGCCTTTATTTGACACTGCGTATATTCACGCCAAAGCGGCGGTGGATGAGGCGTTGAATGGCTTTTAATGGTTTGGTTTTCTGGCAATAAAAAATCCCCGCTAGCATAGCGTCTAGCGGGGATTAAGGTTTTTATAAGAACATCATCTTACTGACAAGAGAGTCTCTTAAACCAGTGATACTCGTGCTCGGGTGTGTTTGTCTTCCAATTCCGTTTTTTCGGATTTGATCAAGGTAATGTTGAATTCTACGTCTAAATACTCACCGTCGAATTCGTGCTTTTTGATCATTTCAGGATCATTAGAGGGTACGGCTTCCACCACCAATTCATTGCGTGTTGCAAAGGCAAAGTCATCGTACGTGTATTTGTCACCCGCTAGGTTAATTTGTGTTGTTAAGTGCTTACGGCCCGGTTTAGAGACGAAATAGTGAATGTGCGCTGGGCGATTTCCGTGACGTCCAAGTAGGTTTAGCACCTTCATAGACGAGCCTTCTGGTGGGCAGCCATAGCCACTTGGTACAATGCTGCGGGCGAAGTAATGGCCATTTTCATCCGTCAGTACTTTACGGCGCAAGTTAAGCTCGCTCTGCGTCGTATCAAAGAATGAATAGCCGCCTTTGGTATCGGCATGCCAAATATCAACCAGTGCTCCGGCAATAGGCTGACCATTTTCATCTCTTACTTGACCGTGCAACCACATACCCTGCCCAGGTGTGTTGCCGTCGTCCATACGAGTTTCTGTTTGAGAAGTAGGCGCGCCTTCAACATACAAAGGGCCTTCAATCGTGCGTGGCGTACCACCCGCCAGTCCAGCGGCCTCGTCTTTAGCGTCTTCACGAATGTCTAAAAAGTGATCGAACCCTAGACCTGGCGCTAATAATACGGCTTCTTTATTCGTCCCTAGTTCATTTAGGTAGTTCGCAGCATGCCAAAATTCATCCGGCGTAATATCAAGATCTTCGATGATTTTATAGATATCAGACATCAATCGATACATGATTTCTTTTGCGCGTGGGCTACCTTGATCATTATCTAGACCCGCTACTTTTTTCAGTAACTCTTGTACTGCTGCTGTTTGAATTGTTTTAACAGTCATTTTTATCTCTCCGCTTTGATGTGTTTAATAAACACTTAGATTTATTGTTATTTTTACCAATAATCGTTTTTTTATTTAATGGAAGAAGGGTGCTGACAAAGCGCCACGACATTCATTTCCATAAAAGGATACAGGGGCAGTCCAGTTAACACCTCGTGCGGGTGGGACTAACACCAGTGACCATGGTGACTTTTTTTCCGTCTATTTATCGACAGTTTACCCAAGCCTTACCCGACGCCAGCTTGAGTTTAAAAGAAGGTTTATTGACGGGTATTATCCCTGACTTATTAGAAGGCAGACTGGATTTTGGTGTCGCCATTGCCGCCTCCACTCAGCTGCCCTCCGAATTAAGCTTCACGCCTATGGTTGCTATTCGCTCCTGCGTGGCGGGACGAGAAGCGCACCCCATGGCGCATTCACATGACTGGCCCACGTTATTACAGCAACGCTGGGTGCTAAATTTAAGCCAAGGCAGTAGTTCAAACCTTTTTCTGACTTGGCTTACGCAACAGAATTTACCTCATCCAGCACACATCGTTGAATGCTCCTCCCCCTTTTTAATGCTAGAAATGATGCGACGCACCGACTTGATAGGTTATGGCCCGGCACGTTTATTTGATGATCCACTCTGCGGCAACGGCGTACAAACGTTTGATATATCGCCTCAGCCGGGTGATGTCACCGTGGGAATTATTCGACTCCGTGGCACGCCTCTAACGCCAACCGCACAGGTCTTGGAAACCTTATTCAAACGTGATCTGGCGCATCTTTAAGTGAGGTAAAAACAAGTGTGCTAGACAAAAAAAGCCAGCGCGGACGCTGGCTTGTTTTCGTTATTTGGCAAGGGAATCAATCAATCAATCAACGAAACCTTGTTGGCCCTGTACTAGAGTCCGCCGCGGGTTAACTTGGCAGGATCCAGCAAAGCCAGCAATTCGTCTCGGCTTAGCTCGGTTTCTTCCTCAGCGACATCGACCACCGGGCGGCCTTCTTGGTAGGCTTTTTTGGCAATTTCGGCGGCTTTGCTATAACCGATTATTGGGTTCAACGCCGTGACCAAAATAGGATTACGATGCAGCGCTTGGCTCAATTTGCCTTCATTCACCGTCAAGGTCGCTATGGCGTTATCCGCCAAAAGCTGGCCACTGTTTGCCAAGAGTTTAATGCTGTTTAGCAGGTTCTTCGCGATCATTGGCAACATGACGTTGAGCTCAAAATTCCCCGACTGTCCACCAATGGTAATCGCCGCGTCGTTACCAATCACTTGAGCCGCCACCATGGCGGTTGCTTCTGGAATCACGGGATTCACTTTGCCCGGCATAATGGAGGAACCCGGCTGCAACGCCTGTAATGTAATTTCGCCTAGCCCCGCCAAGGGGCCGGAGTTCATCCAGCGCAGGTCGTTGGCGATTTTCATGTAAGTTACCGCAACGGCTTTTAACTGACCCGACAAGGCAACCGCTGTATCTTGGGAGCTGATCAAGGCGAAAAAATTGCGCCCTTTGCTAAAGGTCACCTTGGTCAAATCAGACAGCTCCTTGGCAAACAAATCGGCGAATTCGGGATGGGCATTAATACCGCTTCCAACGGCGGTGCCACCTTGGGCCAGTTGCGTGGTTTTACTTTCTAAATAGGTTAAATTATCAATATTGTCTTGCAGTTGTGCGGCCCAAGCGTGAAAGGTTTGATCCAATCGCACCGGCATGGCGTCCATCAAATGGGTGCGACCCGTTTTGGTGTAGCCTGCTAGGGCGTCGCCTTTTTCAACAATGGTCTCTTTTAGATGCACTAACGCGGGCAACAAATGACCGGTTAATTCCAACGTGGCGCTGACATGAATCGCACTGGGAATCACGTCATTGCTGCTTTGGCCATAGTTCACATGGTCATTCGGATTAACGGCTGAGCCGTGATGTGCGCTCGCTAGTGTCGCAATCACCTCATTGGCGTTCATGTTCGAGCTGGTGCCAGAGCCGGTTTGGAAAACATCCACAGGAAAATGCTGCATCAAATCATCGGTATTTAAAAGCTCATCACAGGCCTTTTGGATGGCTTGAGACAATTCAGGCGTTAGGCATTTAAGGGTCTCATTAGCGCGTGCCGCGGCGGCCTTGATCAAAATAAGCGAGCGAATAAAGGCTTCAGGAAGTGGCTCATCGCTAATGGGGAAGTTGTTAATGGCGCGTTGTGTTTGCGCGCCGTAGAGCGCTTTTTCAGGAACCTCTAACGCCCCCATGCTGTCTTTTTCAATACGCATATTCACCTCTCAATGTGGCTCTTGTTGCTCGAAAGAAGAAAGAAAATAATGGCTCAAAATTCGCAGATTGTGCTCCATTCTGAAATAGCTTTTCGCATCTTGATACGTCACGATTAAGTGCTTGAGATGCGACAAAGGCAAATACACCTTGTCTAAACAGATTTGACGCCAGTGCGGCGCAAGGCTGGTATCGCACACTGTGTCTAATAAGACATTGAACACTCGCTGGTGTAACAAAGTGGCATCGGTAATATTCAAACGCTCAGCGTATTCTTCTGTCAGGTTTAAATAATGATAGAGCACTTCTGGCGAGTCTGCGCACTGACCGGCTTGAATGGTTTGCTCGAGCACTGAAAATGGCACTAGATAATGGCTCATCACTTTATCCTCCAAACATATAAATGATAATTATTATCAATAATGTGCGGAGGAATCGACGCTGTCAAGGTGTTGATAACGATTCTTATTAAAATTTAATATTTGCTGCGCTTAGTTGATTAAAATCAACCCACGCCATAGACATAACAAACCTTAAAGCACAAAAGCCCCTGCTACGGCATCCATAACAGGGGCTTTAGGTAAATAAATTAGCTCAATAAAGCTTAGTGGTGGTGACCACCAACGCCATGGGCATGACCATGGGCGATTTCATCATTGGTGGCTTCACGAGCGTCTACGATTTGGATATTGAAGGTCAAATCTTTGCCAGACAAAGGGTGGTTTAAATCCACTGTCGCACGCTTCAAACCCACTTTTACCACGGTAACCTGACGCATACCTTTATCGGTTTGCACCATGGCAACCATGCCAGCTTTCCAGCGTTTCGCGCCTTGCAAGTGTTTGACTGGCACTTGTTGCTGACGGTCTTCATGGCGCTCGCCATACGCATCGGCACAGGCAACCGTCACCTCAAATTCGTCACCGACTTGTTTTCCTTCCATGGCTTTTTCAAGCCCTGGAATAACATTGCCGTGGCCATGTAAATACGCCGCGGCGTCTTTACCCGCCGAGGTTTCGATCAATTCTTCGCCGTGGCGCAAGGTGTAGTGAAATTGAACCACTTGATTGTCTGCAATCGACATGTTGTTTCCTCATTTTTAATTCAACGATTAAGCGTTACCGCTCATTTTATCGCGGCATTATAAAGCCAACTCTCAGCCTTGCCTAATAAAGAAACGCAGCCCAACAAAAGCGCATTAGAAAATTGACAATTCGAGAGAATCTTCGGTGATAATAATGTCTTTCACCAGCCTTGCCGCGGTTTTTTCAAACGGCGAGTGATTGAGCACATACACTGGGTGTTCATCAAAATACGCGACAAGGGCTTTTTCAAAGTCGTCATGTAAAGAGCCTAAAGTCGAGCGCAGCATTTGGTCATTAAAACTCGCGCCCTCGACGTCAATTTTGATGATTTTCGGGGCCACTAAATACAGACGATCTTCTTCAATGCGCACACCCGATTCAAAAGACGGATTGACTTTTGTCGTCAACGAAAATGTCTGACCGAATGCCATTAACGTACCTGTCATATTGCTAGTTAAATCAACCAGAACCAAGCCACCATCGCGTTCGGTAAAATCAATATCCGCCCCGGTCACCAGCAAATCCAAATTCAAGGTATTGCCATTTAACAAAAGCTTAATCGGCGTGTCTTGCTGCTGAGCCAGCTGCTTGGCGACTTCAGTGTTGACGTCATTTTCGCTCACACGAAAGCTATTGCACCCCGCTAACAATAACGACATGCCCACCACAAAAAGTGTGCTAATACGCAGGCCAACCATCATCCTTCCCCCCTAATCGCAATCGCCCTCGCATCGCGCTTCTCAAACCAAAATGCCATAAACGCTTCGGTGACTTTTTGTTCAATTTCCACCGCTTCTTCCGTCGGACAAAATAAAGACACGGTAAACACATTGTAACCATCTCGTGTCGTGGTGATGCGTACTCTTGGCTCAGGGCCAGATATTTTAATGTCTAAGCGCTTTTCAATCAGACTGTTATAGCGAATGGCCACGTCATGAAAATGCTCACTGTATTCACGAATTTTTTCCAGTATTTGCTCTTTTATTAAATATAAATTCACATCATCGGTTTGCCGTGAAATAGAAAACGTGTGGGTAACATAGCGCCGCATATAGTTCAGATTTTGTACGGTATGGACCAGCAATACACTATTAGGAACCACGGTGGTACGGCCTGTATAGGTATAACTTCCGCCTTTTAAGTCGACTTCAAACAAGGTTGTCGATAGCCAATCACTGTCTGTCACCTCACCTTCATAGTTAGCGATTCGTATCCAATCGCCTACTTGATAAGGTCGTGTGCTAGCACGATAGAACGCCCCTACAATACAAGCGATAAACTCTTTCGTGGCAATCACCAATGCCACCATAAAAGCCGCAATAGAAATGGCAATGTTTTGCAGTTCAGATGACCAAATCAACACCAAACCCACCACCAAAAACAGGTTAAAAAGATTATCGACCGTATTAATTCGTTGCCGTTTTTGGTCGTGTTCAATTTTTTGATGTGAACGAATTGCTCGTTTGGTATAACGGCGCATAACGTAAAAAAGCAGGACCCACGCTAATGTAAGCGCAATTTCCGCGTGCTCTGAGATAATAGAAAAATCCCATTGGGGGAAATCTATTTGAGAAAAGTCAAATGGCATAAACACAGCTTCCTTTATCAAGGGCGCTACTTTAGCATTATTGTCTCGATCAACAAATTAAAAGCACTGGACAAGGCGGGAAATAATACTGTACATTTATACAGTATTATTTCCATGAGGTGGATCATGCCTGTCATTATAAAATATGTAGTAGAACGCGATGGAATCGAAAAAATGACGTTTACTTCAAAAGCGCAAGCCGATGTTTATGACAAATTATTGGATACAGCAGAAGCTCTATACGACATTTTAGACCAAAGCCAACTAGCGAACGATCGCAGCCAGAAGGAAGCTCTTTCCATGTACCTGGCTGAACACAAAGACCTTCTCTTAGAGGTGTTAAGCAATAAGAAAAAAACCACACCAAAATCGAAAAAAAGCGCCACTAAAACCGCCCAACTCGACCTAACCGAGTCATCTCCTAAAAAGCCCCTTGAAGATCTTGTGATAGAACCGGACGAAGATGTCCTGTACGAAGAAGAGGAAAGCAATGTGGTGTTTGACGATGACAGCAGCGAGTTCGCTGAAAGCGATGCGGCATAAAGCCGCATCAAATTCACCTTTGACACCATAATCACTCAAATAAATACATCAATACGAAATTAAAGAGCAGATAAATGCATACCTCATTTGAGGTATTCACATTTCATGACGATTGGTAAATAATTAGCAAATAAAGAGACCGATCATCAAGAAATAGGAAATAAAAATGCAGCTTGCCGCAATCCTACTCGTCATTGCCACTTTTAGCATGTGCTCTATGTATTACATTTATACGCACAGAGGAAATATTCGCTATAACAGCTGGTCGGAATATTTTCGTAAAGGCTGGCCAATCTTCGCGCCATTAAATTGCCTGCTCTACCTATTTTCTTGCCGAAAGGTCCGCCATCCTATTATTGATACTCTCCAGTATAAAGAATTGGATGCATTGCGTGAGAACTGGGAAATAATACGGGACGAGGCTCTAGCACTCCAGCAGAAAGGGGAGCTAGAAAATATTAATAAACAAGGTTCAGATGCCTATTACGATGTAGGGTTTCGAACCTTCCACAAGTATGGCTGGAGAAAATTTTATCTAAAATGGTATGGCTACACACATACCTCAGCTCAAAATATGTGCCCTAAAACGACAGAAATTTTGAGTAAAATAAAAAATATCAATGGGGCGATGTTTGCCTTTATGCCACCTAATTCAGAGCTCACACGCCATCTTGATCCTGTCGCCTGTTCGTTACGCTACCATTTAGGCCTGGAAACGCCCAACACTCAAAGCTGTTTCATTAATATCGATGGACAACAGTATTCATGGCAAGATGGCAAGGATCTGTTATTTGATGAAACCTACTTACATTTCGTCAAAAACAACACAGATCAAAGTAGACTGATTTTAATGTGTGATTTTGACCGTCCCGTTAATCCCCTCGGTAAGATGATTAATTTTTGCTATAAAATTCTGATGAAGGCATCCATCGTTCCCAACACCAGTGACGATAAAAGCGGCCTGGCGAATAAAATATTCAAAACAGTGGCACCCCTACTAGCACAAAGTAAAACATTGAAACAGACTAATCGAAAAGCCTATAAACGCTTAAAATACACCGTTAATAGCCTGCTCCTACTAATATTAGCAGGCGCTATTATAGGGATAATTCAACTTATTTCTTGGCTGCTTTTCTAAAAAAAAGATAAGGCCTACAAAACCATAACTTACACCAACCCGTAGGCCGGATGAATCAAGGAACGAAGATGTAATCCGGCATCACAACCCCCACACAACCCAACGCCTGATAACGGTCGTGCCTCCCTCATCAGGCCTACAACACTTATCCAACCTTCGATGATTACCTTCTGCGACACCTTCTTTAACGGCCTTACAAAATCTATTTTTATTCCCACCAGCGGTTTAGGTGCGCAATTCATTAACAAATGATTAAACTTCTAATAGTTTGTACTATATAGCGTTTTAATGTTGCTATCTAACAGCTAGGACGGTTAATGAAACCCGCTAATACTCCCAACAATACACTTGATAAAAATATGCTTGGTGTCTTCCGTTACAGTCGTCGCGCCATTGAGTTGGTGTGGCAAACGTCACCCGCGTTAACCATCGGGCTAGCGCTTGCCACTTTAATTGCGGGTGTCTTGCCAGCGGCTATGGCGTACATTGGACAATTAATTGTCGATGCCGTGCTCGCCGCGATGAAACGCTACCAGCAAGATCAGGTACTGCATTATCAAACCGCGCTCAACTATGTGCTATTAGAAGGCATTTTGGTGCTGGTGATTGCCGCGGCCCAACGTTCATTAACCGCTCAGCAAGCCATATTGCAGGGGTTGTTAGGGCAAAAAGTCAACGTGATGATTTTGGACAAAGCACAAAGTCTCACCCTGTCGCATTTTGAAGATTCTGAATTTTACGACAAGCTGGTGCAAGCACGCCGCGAGGCTTCCAGTCGTCCACTCGCCTTAGTGAACAAGACCTTTACCTTGCTGCAAAATGCCATTTCTTTATCCAGTTTTGCGGTGTTGCTCTGGCATTTTTCCCCATGGGCGCTGCTGTTATTGATCTGTGGTGCCTTGCCCGCGTTTGTGGCCGAAGCGAAGTTTTCTGGTGATGCCTTTTTAATGTTTCGTTGGCGCTCACCAGAAGTCCGTCAGCAAAACTATTTAGAAACCTTGCTGGCGCGGGAAGACAACATCAAAGAAGTTCGCCTTTATCAATTAGGGGAACGTTTTTTACAGCGCTATACCGACATTTTTTTAAAGCTCTTCAAAGAAAGTAAACGGCTTATTTTACGTCGAGAAAGCTGGGGCTTTGCCCTTGGCGTGATCAGCACCTTGGTGTTTTACGGTGCCTATGCTTGGATCGTCAGCGACACCATTGTTGGCGCCATTACCTTGGGTCAAATGACCATGTATTTGCTCTTGTTTAAACAGGGCCAAAGCGCAGTATCGTCATCGTTAACCGCCATTAGTGGCATGTACGAAGACAACTTGTATCTGTCTAATCTCTACGAATATTTAGAGCAAGAAACGCCACTGGCGACCAATGGCCAGCTGATTGGCCCCAACCCCAACGACGGCATCCGTTTTGAAAACGTCACCTTCCAATATCCGGGCAGCGAACGGCCCGCCCTTGCTGACATCAACCTTCACATTCGCCCTGGACACAGCCTCGCCATTGTCGGTGAAAACGGCTCTGGTAAAACCACACTAATCAAACTGCTGACGCGCCTTTATAACCCAACGCAAGGGCGAATTTTATTGGATGGGTTAGACTTGCTCGACTGGGACGAAACCGCTTTACTCAAACGGGTCGGGGTGATTTTCCAAGACTTTGTGCGTTATCAGTTTACCGTTGGTGAAAACATTGGCGCGGGCGACAATGATAGATTTACGGACCAAACCGGTTGGGCAAAAGCCGCTGAATTAGGCAAAGCCACTGACTTTATCCGCGAACTTGAACAGGGCTATCAGACGCAGCTAGGGCGTTGGTTTAAAGGCGGGCAAGAATTGTCTGGCGGGCAATGGCAAAAAGTCGCCTTGGCACGCGCCTTCATGCGCGAAGACGCGGATATATTGGTGCTCGACGAACCCACCGCAGCGATGGACGCTCAAGCCGAAGCCAATATTTTCCAACATTTCCAACAACACACTAAGGATAAAATGGCGATTCTGATTTCCCATCGCTTTTCTACCGTGCGTTTAGCCCATGAAATCATCGTCATGGAACATGGGCAAATCAAAGAGCACGGCACCCACGAGTCATTACTGGCTCAACAAGGTCAATACGCGCATTTGTTTACCTTGCAAGCGCAAGGTTATCGTTGATAAACGAGCTCCTCAAACAAAAGCGCCAGAGCAAGGTCACTTGATCTGGCGTTTTTATTATCTGTGATCTAATCGCAGAGCTTATCGCTCTTCGTCGTTCTCTTCTGGCGCTTCGCTCTCTGCGTCTTCGTCTTGCTCGTCAGTCTCTTCACGCTTTGTACGTTGTGCTGGCGCGGCTAGAATTTCAAGGTAAAACTCAGTCCATTCTTGGCTTTCAGCAAAGCTGATTTTTTCGTTAATTTGAGCGACATGAATCTCTTCAGCCAACGCTTCGGTTTGACCAAAACGGCAATCAAATCCCCAAAAATCAGCGTACTCAGGCAAGGCTTTATTACGCTCTCTTTTTAGGTATTTTTTGACCTCGCTTTTCGTGGCTTCAATTAAGCGCGGGTATTTGATGGTGGGATGAGATAGTTTAAATGTCTTTTTCATTAGGATCCTAAAGAGTAAAAGTCAGGCGGCGGCGTTACACACGCCCATTAGCGAGCATGATAACGGATCGCCTTATTTGTCGCCATGAATAAGTCGTAAAATACACCACAGATAACAATTCACCACCCACTACGAGGGTGTCGCTAAACGACTTCCGTCGGTCTTGTAGGTCGCGATTTATCCTAAAAAAATAGCAGACCGACAAAAAAGCTTGTGACGACAAATTACGCCTTGTCAGGCTGAAGCCACGACCGACAAAAAAACAATATAAATCAGCCCATTGTAGGCTAAATAACGTCACACGCCTGATCACGGTCGTACCGCCCTCATCAGGCCTACAAAACCATCTCTTGTCGCGCCTTTATGCAGCTTGATAAGCCACTAACAAGCGATGAATAAAAGCCAATTTATTACGTACCGCTGGCACCAAGATAAAAGGATACAAATCCGGTTGTCCCATCCCTCGGTTCAGGTTGTTTACCGCAAAGGTTAACGGCACATATTGCGCCAAAATATCATCGAAATTATCGTGCCGGTACGGGTCAATATTCACCATTACCGACAAACTTTGGCGGTTCGATCCCACAGGCTGCAAACTCAAGCCCAGATCGCTGGCCATTTCCAAGGTGTCGACAATATGCAGATAATGCGCCCAGGTTTCCGCCCAGTCTTCCCAAGCGTGCGATGACGCATAGACACTCACAAAGGACTGCTGCCAATTAGCATTCGGGGCCTCATAATGCGCTTTGAGCGCTTCGGCATAATTGGCTTGATCGTCGCCAAAAATAGCCCGAAAATCAGCCAAAACCTGCTCATCTTCCAGAACTAGCCAATCCCAATAATAATGCCCAATTTCATGACGAAAATGCCCAATCACCGTCCGATAAGACTCATTCATGTCTTCGCGCATTTGCTCACGGTCAACCGAATTGCCTTCAGCGGCATTGATCGTCACCTGTCCAGAAGCATGGCCTGTCATGGCACTGGCATCTTCTGGCACTTGGTTATTTTCGGAAATAAAATCAAAGGATAAACCGTCTTCAGGTTCTGTTTTTTTGCTCACCAAAGGCAAGCCAAGGCGCAGCAAAGAATACACCAAGCGATGCTTGGCAAACTCAAGTTGCTGCCACGCCTGACGTTCTTCTATTTTGCCCAAATTGGGAATATGACGATTCAGTTCACAGGCCACACAAAACGTACTTCCGCCTTCCTCCACCAGCCAATTACACACTTGATGCTGATGATTTTCACAGTAATACCAACGCTTGGCAGGAATCGATTTATCCGCCATTGCGTACCAAGCGTTATCCACCGATTTTAACGCACTGATCACTAACTGATCGGGCAAAAAACCCAATGACGACGAACATTGCTCGCAGTGCGTGTTTTCAAATAACACCGTCTGTCCACATTGCTGACAACTGAAAATTTTCATAATACTCCGGCTTTCAAAAACGAGGCGCAATTGCACCTAACTGGGATCATAGTTTACAGTAGCGAAAAAATACCCACCCAATGATTGAGGCAACACCTTGCTGAAAAAGAATAATAAAGGTTTCACCACCATTTCAGACGTGGCCAACTACGCCAAGGTCGGCAAGACCAGTGTTTCACGGTATCTCAATGGAGAACAAGACAAATTATCAGACGCGTTGCGAGAAAAAATCGCACAAGCCATCGCTCATCTGGATTTTCGTCCCAATCATTCAGCCCGTATGCTCAGAGCGGGGCATTCGAAGCTGATTGGTTTAATGCTGGCCGATGTGACTAACCCTTACTCCATTGATGTATTGCAAGGCGTCGAACATGTTTGCCGGCGCGAAGGGTACATGTTGATGGTCTGCAATACGGACAACACAGAAGAGCTACAAGACCGCTATTTATCCTTACTCGAAGCTCACCGAGTGGATGGCATCATCGTCAATACGGCGGGCATGGCACAAAAACAAGTCAGTAATTTGCAACGCACCTCCTGCCCTTTGGTTCTCGTTGACCGGATCAATACGTCGCTCGGCTTCGACACCGTAGGCCTAGACAACGAAGCCGCCGCAAAAACCGCTTGCGAGCACTTACAAGGCCTAGATTATGACGCTATTTTGGTGATCACCGAATCCATTGCCATTGACCCGCGCCAAACACGCGTCGACGCGATTCAAGCCTTCAGCAAAGAAAACAACAACATCACTTGCGATGTGATTGAAATCGAAAAAATGGGCGTTGGCTTGTTAGTCAAGGCCATTGAAGGCTTTATCGCCGCTCATCCCGATCGTAAAAAAGCCATCTTCACCACCAACGGTGTTGCCATGATGAGCACCGCAAAAGCGTTGAAGCAGCTCGACATTCGCATCGGCTCGCAAATAGGCTTAATCAGCATCGACGACCCAGAATGGGCACAACTTTTTGAAGGCGGCATCACCGTCATGCGTCAACCCACCCAATTCATCGGCCAAACCGCTTGCGAGCGCTTGCTTGCTAGAGTCCAAGGCAACAACGAACCACCACAACATATCAAGCTCAAAGCCGAACTCATTATTCGTCATTCGACCTAGTGCCTTTACAGCAAAAGCCTTTAAACAAAATCATCTAGGACAAAAAACAACCACATAATACTCAAAAGCAAATAACAGACCCTATTCATGGAATCGATTCCATGATATCGTCTTTTACCTAAAGTGTGATCACCATAATCATAAAAATCGATCCATAATGGAGTTATCATGAAAAAATTATTTACTCTGCTCACCGCTGCCGCTGCCCTTTCTCTCGCTGGATGCAGCGATGACCCGGCGACATCAGACACGATCAAACTCGTTGCTGCCCACAACCAAACCAACCTTTCTAGCCCATACCAAACGGGCATGCTAAAACTGAAAGACGTTGCGGATAAATCCGGTCTTTTCAATGTAGAAGTACACGCTGGAACCATTGGCACCAATGAAAACGAACTGGTTGAAAAGCTGGTGCTTGGTGGTGCTGATATGGTGCTGGTGTCACCTGGTTTTATGACTTCCTCTGGCATTGAAGAAGTGGATCTGTTTTCTTTACTGTACCTATTCAATGATTACAGCCATTGGGAAAAAGTCGTGGATGGCAAAGTAGGCACCGATATTGCCGACATCATCTACAGCAAATCCGGTGAAAAATACCGAGTGGCAGCGTATTGGACCGCCGGGGTTCGTCATTGGTATGGCAAACAGCCAGTGAATACTTTTGCCGATGTAAAAGGCATGACAATCCGAACTCAAACTTCTGGTGTGGTATCTCAATATTGGAAAGAAATCGGCGCGGTACCCACCTCTGTTGCTTGGGCTGAACTTTACCAAGCCTTATCAAGTAACGTCGTGGACGCTGCTGAAAACGCGTATCCCTACTTCATTCCAATGGAACACCACAAAACGTCAAACGGTAAGTACATTTCTGAAACCGGACATGACTACACCACTCGCCTTCTGTTAGTGCGTAATTCTGTGTGGGAAAACTTCAATGATGAACAACGCACGGTGTTCAACCAAGCCGTAACAGAAGCGACTCAAGCAGAACGCCAAGCGCTGTACAGTGAAGAGTCCACCTACAAGCAACAAGCCATTGATGATGGCGCCATCATCAATACGCTAGACCGCACTCCTTTCATTGAAAAAGCCCTGTCTATCCAAGATCAATGGGCGGCAAAAAATGGCATGACAGAAGTACTTGAAACCATCCGTCAGACTAAATAACGCTCTCTGCTAGCCTAGCTCCGAGGACACCTCGGAGCGTCAAGGATATATGGTATGAAAATACTGACTACTTTTATTGCTCGACTCCAACTAAGCCTAGGCGTTTTGCTGCTGGTGATTTTTCTCGTCGCAACCTTAGTTCAGGTCATGACTCGTTATCTTGGTATTTCGGTGTTATGGACAGAAGAAGTCGCCGTAAATTCCTTTATCTGGGCCATGTTCCTTGGCACAGCGGTGATGGTAAAAGAAAACAAACACTTCGGTTTCGACGTGCTTACGCACTATTTTCAAGGCGATAAACGCGCCATTTTAGTGATAATTCAGAACACCATCATGCTGATTTTTTGTCTGCTCTGTTCACTATACAGCGTGGAAATCACTCAAGCTTTTTGGAACTCGCGCTGGATCAGCATCCCTGAATTTCGACAAGGCTATGTGTGGTTAATCATGCCAATCACCTTTATTAGCTCCAGTGTTTATCTGGTAGATAACATCTATAACGAAGCAAAAACATTGTCTTGCTTTAAGGGGGCTTCATGGAACTCGCGCTAATCACCTTATTGTTTATTGGTCTTATTATTCTAGGAATACCCATTGCGTTTTCCATTGGTATCGCCTCTTTGGTTGGCATCGGCACCATGACGGGCGCACCCGCCACCATGATTCCAATGAAGATGTTCTACGGTCTTAACTCTTATGTGTTGCTCGCGGTACCACTCTTTGTGTTAACCGCCAATATTATGAACAGCGGCCAAATATCGCACCGTTTAATCAACTTCTCTATCGCTTTGGTCGGTCGTAAACCGGGCGGCTTAGGCCATGCTAACGTGTTGGTATCCATGCTGTTTGCGGGGGTCAGTGGCTCTTCTACTGCGGACACCGCTGGCGTCGGCAAAATCCTCATTCCGAACATGATCAACAAAGGCTACAGCCGTGAAATGTCTGTGGGCGTCACCGCTGCGTCATCGACTATTGGCGGCATTATTCCCCCCAGTATTACCATGGTCATTTATGGTGGATTAACCAACACCTCCGTTGGTCAACTGTTTATCGGCGGCATGATTCCAGGTGTTCTGATTGGTCTTGGCATGATGTTTGTCATTAGCCTTATTGCCAAACGTGACAACTTACCAAAAGCCGAGAAAATCAGTCGCACGGAGTTTATCGCCTTAACCAAAGACGCCATTCCAGCGATGATCACACCGCTAATTATCATTGGCGGTATTGTCTTTGGCGTGTTCACGCCGACAGAAGCGGCCGCGTTCTCGGCGGTGTATGCTTACTTCGTTAGCGCGTTTTACTACCGATCTATTAGCCTCAAAGATTTGCCAAAGATTTTCACCGAAACCTTAAAACTTAGCTGTTTATCGCTCTTTGCTTTAGCCGCCGCATCGGCGCTCGGGGAGTTCCTTGGCTACTATCAAATCAACGCGCTGGTCTCAGGCTTTTTCAGTGGCATTGGTAGCAATGAATACGTGTTCTTATTCATTATTGTCGCCTTCTTCCTATTTGTTGGCACCTTTATGGATGCGATTCCAGCCATGGTGCTATTTGTGCCGGTTGTTTACCCTGTCGCGCTCACGTTAGGCGTCGACCCCGTTCAGCTTGGCATAGTCGTTATCATCACTTTATCCATTGGCTTAATTACACCGCCTTATGGTTTATGCTTGTTAATCGCCAGCGCCATTGGCGAGCTGTCCATAGACAAGTCATTCAAAGCCGTCATGCCCTATATTTCGGTGATTGTACTGGTACTGGTGGTGGTTATATTCATGCCATTTATTTTATTGACCTAAGAGAAAAACAAGAAGGAATCATCCATTATGGAAACCAATCCAACACATTCTTTTATCACTCTTGGCGAAGCCATGACCATGTTTGTGGCGAAAACACCCGGCCAACTGGCGGATATCGAGGAGTTTCATCGCTCTTTAGCGGGGGCGGAAGTCAACGTCGCGATCGGTATGGCGCGCTTGGGTTTTGAAGCCAGTTATATCAGTAAAGTCGGTCAAGACAGCTTTGGGCAGTTCATCCGCCAAGCCATCAGCAAAGAAAACATTCGCACAGATTGGATTTCTGACAGCGCCAATCACGCTACCGGTTTTATGCTGAAATCCAATGTCACCGATGGCAGCGACCCTAAGGTCGAGTACTTCCGCAAAAATTCGGCCGCTTCCACGCTGAGCCCAGCCGACATCGACAAAGCCTTATTCAAAACGGGTACTCACTTACACTTAACCGGTGTCGCGGCGGCGGTCTCTGTGCCTATGCGCGACGCCGCGAAACACGCCCTAACACTCGCTAAAGAACAAGGCTGCAGTGTGTCTTTTGATACCAACTTGCGCCCTTCCCTCTGGCCTGATCAAGCCACCATGGTGGCCACTATTAACGAATTTGCCTTTGCCAGCGACATTGTCTTACCGGGTATCGAAGAAGGCAAAATTCTCGCTGGCAGTGATCAACCAGAAGTAATTGCGGATTTTTATCTTCAACAGGGCGTCAAAACCGTGATCGTTAAACTGGGTAGCAAAGGCGCGTACTTTAAAACCAGCCAGGGGGACTCTGGCACGGTGGCTGGCTTCCCGGTAGCAAAAGTCGTTGATACAGTGGGGGCAGGCGATAGCTTTGCCGTCGGGGTAATATCGGCGCTACTCGATGGCAAAACCATGCAACAAGCCGCTCGACGCGGTAATCTGCTAGGCTCGTTAACGGTGCAAGTGCGTGGCGACAGCGAAGGCTTACCCACTAGAGCCACATTAAACAAGCTAGAACAGGAGTCATAGGATGAAGAAGAAAGTCATTTTATACCGAGACATTCCAGCACCAGAACGCCAGCGACTAGAAGCACAATGCGACGTTACCTTCTTTGATGGGATCAACCAAGACAATCAGCAGGCATTTGTAAGCGCCCTTGCCGACGCCGACGGCTTGATAGGCTCTAGTACCGATATGCGTCCTGAACTATTAGACCGTGCGCCCAAGCTCAAAGCTGCGTCGACCATTTCCGTTGGCACAGATCAATACGACCTAAACTATCTCGCCAAGCGCAATATCCCCCTCATGCACACACCGGGCGTGCTGAATGAAACCACCGCCGACACTTTGTTTACCCTGATCATGTGTACGGCAAGACGCGCGATAGAGTTGTCTAATATGGTGCGAGAAGGCCGCTGGACCAGCAACATAGGCGAATCCCTTTACGGCACAGACGTACATGGCAAAACCCTTGGCATTATTGGTATGGGGCGCATTGGTTACGCGATTGCCAAACGCGGACATTTTGGTTTTGACATGAAGATTCAATACAGCAACCGCAGCCGCAAACCCGACGCGGAACAAGACTTGCACGCCACTTACATGGACATGGAAACGCTGCTGAAAACCTCAGATTTTGTCTGTGTAATGACGCCATTAACCGCACAAACTGAACGATTAATTGGTGCGAAAGAGTTCGCCCTGATGAAGAAAAGTGCCATTTTCATCAACGGCTCCCGTGGTAAGGTGATTGACGAAGCGGCTCTTGTCGATGCTCTTAGCAATGGCACTATTCGCGCTGCCGGTTTAGACGTCTTTGAAGTCGAACCACTGTCAGGCGACTCACCGCTTTGTAAATTGGACAACGCCGTCTTGTTTCCACACATTGGCTCAGCAACCGCCGAAACGCGTCTTGCTATGATCACCTGCGCGGTGGACAACTTGCTCAATGCGCTAAATGGCGACCTCTCGCAGAACTGCGCCAATCTGCATTTATTGAACAGATAGCCTATTGGCTATCTGTGTTTTTCAGCTTGCTCTGCCCTCGTACCCTATAGAACTTGGCGAATTCGAGAAAAACGTGCCGCGTCGATAATCGACCAAATATGCAATATACCGCCAACCAACCACATGAAGAACAAAATCACCGTCGCACCTAAGGCATAGCTCACAAACGTCGCTACGAAGAAAAACAGCGCCATCAAAAAACGCCCCTGAACCAATTGGCCTAATCCAGGAATAAACACATTACAAAGCGCAGCCAATACATTGCCACCAGAACCTTGACCAGACATAAGTCATCCTAATCTAAAAAACCGTTGAAAAAGCAAGAATAAGGACAAAACAACCAAATGGAAAGCTTCTTTTTTTCAGCCATTTAGTCAAAAATATTCCGCCTTATCTTGGTAAGCCTG
Organism: Marinomonas profundi; assembly: GCF_020694005.1. Lineage (NCBI taxonomy): Bacteria > Pseudomonadati > Pseudomonadota > Gammaproteobacteria > Oceanospirillales > Oceanospirillaceae > Marinomonas > Marinomonas profundi. The sequence goes on from NZ_CP073013.1 coordinate 1,244,552, forward strand.
TTTAATGTGTTCTATTAGTAATCTCAGTTTTTCTGGCAGGTATTTGGTAAAGGGATAAATGGCGTAAACGCCGAGTCGACGCGGTTGGTAATCCGTCAAAATAGCGACCAGCTTGCCTTGCTGCAGATCTTCGTACACACAGCAGCGTGGCACATAGACAATACCGAAACCAGCCAAGGCGGCTTTGCGCAGGGCTTGGGCGTTATTCGTGGCGAAGCTGCCACTGATGCGCACACTTTCTTCAATGCCATTTCTGGTAAAGCGCCAATCAAAGGAACCTTGTGCTTGATAGGTATAGGCTAGGCAATTATGGTCTTTCAATGCTTCTAAGTCTCTGACTTTACCATGACGCTCGATGTAACTCGGCGAGCAACAAACCACCCAATTAGATTGAATCAAAGGCTTAGCAATCAGACTCGAATCTTCCAACTTACCGGTGCGAATCGCCAAATCCAAACCTTCACCCACGAGATCCACGAAGTCATTTTCAAGGCGCATATCCACGGTGATATTGGGGTATTTTTGACAAAACTCGGCAATGGCTTCGGCCAATAATAGCTCACCCGAAATGGTCGGCACCGACATTTTTATCGTCCCCGTTAAGCCTTGGCTAAACGCCGACACCGAGGCAATCGCATCGCTCACTTGGCCTTCAATATTTTTGGCGTGAACGTATAAACTTTCCCCCGCTTCGGTCAAACTGAGCCGTCTTGTGGTGCGATGAATCAACTGCGCGCCGAGGTCTTGTTCCAGCTTGCTAATACGTTTGCTGAGGGCGGGCGTCGATAATCCGGCTAATTCAGCGGCTTTATTAAACGAGCCTGAATCAGCAACATTAACGAACAATGTTAGATCTGTGGCGTTCAATGACATTACCTCACTAAATTAAGACGTTTTCCGAAAGAGTTTATTAGTTTATGTCGTATTTATTATAAATAGAACACAGTCTATAGTGAATGAATACAATAAAAGGAGCAAAACCCATGCGTCTTAAAGATTGCCATAACTTCCAAGATTTTCGTACATTGGCCAAAAAACGCCTACCAGGCCCGATCTTCAATTACATTGATGGCGGTGCTGACGACGAAACAACTTACCGCCGTAACACAGCCGCCTTTGAAACCTGCGACCTTATTCCCAGTGTTCTCGCAGGCGTAAAAGACGTGGACTTGTCTGTCACTGTGATGGGACAAAAACTCGCCCTGCCCATCTATTGCTCGCCCACCGCACTACAACGCTTATTCCATCATGATGGCGAAAGAGCGGTCGCGGGTGCGGCGGAAAAATACGGCACCATGTTTGGCGTTTCCTCCCTTGGCACCGTGAGCATGGAAGAAATCGCCAAGCAAACTACCACGCCTCAGGTCTATCAGTTTTACTTCCATAAAGACCGCGCACTGAATCGCGCCATGATGCAACGAGCCAAAGACTCTGGCATACAAGTGATGATGCTGACGGTGGATTCCATTACTGGCGGCAACCGAGAACGGGACCTGCGCACAGGGTTTTCCATTCCGTTTCGTCTTAATTTTAGCGGCTTGCTGCAATTTATCCTCAAGCCAATGTGGGGGATTAACTACGTCACCCACGAAAAATTTCGCTTGCCGCAATTGGAAGAACACGTCGACATGGGCAATGGCGCGACATCGATTGGCGACTACTTTACCAACATGCTCGACCCATCAATGAACTGGGACGACGTAGCAGAAATGGTGAAATTCTGGGACGGCCAGTTCTGCTTAAAAGGTATCATGAGCCGAGAAGACGCCCGCAAAGCCGTGGAAATTGGCTGCACCGGCATCATCATTTCCAACCATGGCGGTCGTCAACTGGATGGCTCGCGCAGCTCCTTCGATCAACTGGCGGAAATCGTCGATGAAGTGGGCGATGAAATAGACGTCATCTTCGACAGCGGCGTACAACGCGGCACCCACGTACTCAAAGCCTTATCCCTCGGCGCCAAAGCCGTCGGCATCGGCCGCATGTACTTATACCCACTCGCCGCTGCAGGGCAACCTGGCGTCGAACGCGCACTCGGACTGATGAAAGCCGAACTCGAACGCGACATGAAACTCATGGGTAAAACATCGATCGACCAGCTCAATAGAGAAAACCTACGGTTTCGGTCTTAGCTTTCCCTTATGTCTTTCAGAGGGTATAGCTGAAGATAGTCAGCGAAGGTCGGATACGTTTTGTAGGCCTGATGAGGGAGGCACGACCGTGATCAGGCGTGAAGTGCTATTTAACCTACAATTGGTGGATTTATATTGGTTTTTGCGACGCCCTCTTTCAAGGGGAGGGATTAATTACCGACTACTATCGTGGCGCTAACCTTGGATCGATAGAGAACGCGACTCGTTGAGCAATTGCTGTAAATTCTCGGCATTGATGGTGTTTTGGGTTTAATAACGCACAAAAGTCACCCGATATAACACTAGGCACCAACAAAACAAGGCTTTCAGCATTCTCAAGCCATTCAGCACCCATATCAGCTAACTCTTGCGGTGCTGGATAATCTCTCCAATTTTCTGGTAGATCACTCTCTTGAAACTCCATAATCAGTTCTTCTGGAACCTCGATGGACAGCATCGCGTACTGATCTAAGGCTTTTGCGTCAGTCAAATGTGCCATCGTCTCAAGTAGACAAACAGACTTTGATTCACCTAAATAAACACAATCCAACCCTTTTGGATTCCAGCGACCACCATAAGTTCTAGCGCCATAACCATCAAACGCAGTATCGGCAAACTCCATTTTGCACAAACGATAGAGCTTCATTAGATGATGACCCCATACTTAATTCGACCTATAAGATCTATCACCGCTTCTTGTCCTAGCGGATATTTCGCGTAATCGGCAGGACATATGCCGCCGAGGGCAATTGCGGGTGTATTTAGCCAGTTTTCTGCCTTTTGTTTGTCTTGATCAAACAAATTTAATGCGGCGTCAATAATCCGAGCCGCGTTATAGACCTTGATCGCAGAAGCCCCTGTCCACTTTGTACGCGCTCTTGTGTGGCGGCTCAACGTCCCTCGGTCAATTCCTGCCGTTTTCATCACTGTGGCCTGCTTGATCTGAGCTTGCTTAACAATGCGTCCAATAAAAGAAGAGTCAAACCCTTCTACCAATTGATTTGACGCGCTCACTGGATCATTAGACAACGCCAAGGCATGCAGAAGCCCTACTTTTTCTTTTTTACTGGGTTTAAACGCGCGAATTGTCATCGTACCTCCGAATACTGCTGCAACTGCAACATTTATTGTAGCACCTGCATCAAACTACGCAAGCCACACTCGTCTCTGATTATCCTATCTAGTCAAATTACCCTTTCCCCTACCCTCATAAAGTTTACCGCTATGTAAACATTCACTCTTTAAAAAGTTCACTTTAGCGTTAACGTCTAAGCATGTGGAATATGAAATTTGACCTCACAGTGGAGGCCAAACTTCCAAAGGCTGGTCTTATTTCGAGGCAGAAACATGAGTGATTTGAAAAAGTATTTAACAAACCGAAAAGCCATCGATAAGGATTTTGATGACGGTTACGACGAGGGTTATCAAGCCTTTAAATTTGGTGTGTTGCTCAAAGAAGCACGCAAAAATGCAGGGCTAACACAAGATGAGTTAGCGTTAAAATGCATACTCAAAAAAGCGCTATTTCTCGCATTGAAAACCACTAACAACGCCTCATGAAGTGTTCTTGCAATAAGCGTTACTCGCTGATTTTTTTGTACAAGTATTTACGACAAGTGTTTTCATCCAACCGTTTAAGAACAAAGACTAAAATCCCAATCACGGTCACTGAAAACACAATCCGCCCCCAAAAAATGGTCATAAAGTCCGCGCCAATCAACAAAATCAGTAGTGTATCTTCAATCAAGCTGTGGAGTAGGTTGAGCAGCATCATGGCGACAAAAATATCCCGTGGGGAAATATGCCCTCGTTTTGCCTCGCTAATCAGCAAACCGCCACCAAAAGACACGCCTAGCGTGATGCCAACAATGGTCAAATTTGTGGCTTCTCGGCTGATACCCAGTACTGACAAAATCGGTTTTAGCAGAACCGCCATCAGCTTTTCGATACCTAGCAGTTTGAGTAATCGTAAAAATGTCATTAACGCCGCAATGACCACAAAGATCATCGCGAGGTTTTTAAGCTGATCCATTGCCCAAACCACATAACTGGGATCACTCACTGGCGCATGTCGCCAAATCACGTCAGCAGGCGTATTGAGTAAGTCTCCGCCTTGGTAGGTTTGATGTAAAATCCAGCCCATCAGCAAGCTACCACCAAGGCGAATAACGAGTGTTGCTACCACGCCAACGCCTGCTTTTTTAGCCACCGCCACTTCAATAGGGAGCGAATGGGCGAGCAACATCAAGGTGCCAAGAATCGAGACTTGAGCGACGGTCAAATCGACATCTGTACTCATAAATACCACAAGTCCAGCGTACATATTAGTGACCAGCGTGGTTGCCCACACCAAGCCCATTTCACTGGGCAAACCTACCAGCGACATAACTGGACTCAGCCATTGGCTCAGTAGCTCAATGCCGCCAAACGCTTCAACGACCTTGATGATAATAATCATCGGGATCATGATTTTATAAAGCGTCCATGTGACATCAAGGATTTCTTGCTACAGCCCATTCAATAACAGCCCAACCCAATGGGACATTCGTTTATTCACTTGTCTTTCTCCAAACGGTTTATGGAGGAAGTGTATTGAGATAACAAGAAATATGCCGATCAATTTAATGATTGATAACATCAAATATTTTTAATATAAACACGATTGAGAAATTTTTAATCATAAAAATATGATTGTGAGAAATTCATGGAATTAGACAAGATAGACAGAAAGATCCTAGCCATCTTGCAGCGTAATAATCGTATGGCAAACGTTGATCTGGCCGAAGAGGTAGGTCTATCGCCACCCGCTTGTCATAAAAGAGTAAAACGACTGAGAGATGACAACATCATTGTGGGGGATGTTTCTCTGGTGAACCCAGAATTGAGTGGCAATAAACTGACTTTACTGGTGTCGGTCGAAATGGAGCGAGATCGAAAAGATGTGTATGACGCCTTTAAACGCGTCATTAGCAAGGCATCAGAAGTAAGACACTGCTACCAAATAACAGGCAACTACGATTTTATGATGGTCGTTACCGTAACGGATATACAAGCTTATGAAAGCTTCGTCGACCGAGTGCTTCATACTGAAGCGAATATTCGAAAATTCCAGACATCTGTGTCCCTTCGAACAGTGAAAACCTCAACAGAGATTCATTTGATCGAATAGGTTACGCAAAGCTTGGCTTAAATACTTCGGTTCAACGGACGTTAGGGTGACAGAATCGCATTGTTGGAATTGGCTAAAGGCTTTAGTCGCTTCGACAAAAGCGTTAACTATTATGTCGTCATCCAAGCTCTGTTTTTCCAGGTATAGAGATTTGATTTCTAAACGGCGCTCTTTGCGATGGGCTTTGCAATCCATTCGCCCAATAAACTCACCGCGAAACAATAACGGCAAGCAAAAGTAACCGTACTGGCGTTTTGGCTCTGGCACGTAGCATTCGATCTGGTAATCGTATTGGAATACATGCTTGAGCCGATCCCGTTGAATCACGCTGTTATCAAATGGCGAGAGGATTAACAAACGCTGATTCAAGTTCGGCAAACGACGTTCCAATGCGCCCGTTTCAATAAAATACACCTCGCCATTGTGTAGCACGACTTGCTCTAACAAACCTTGCGACAGGCGCTCGTTGACTAAGGTTTTCATGGCGTGGCGCAGTTCTGTATTACGGCGTAAATAGGTTAAGCCTTTCAGCGACACCACCCCATGACATCGCAACTGCTGATCCAGCATGTGCGTGACAAATTCGCCCAGACTGGGCATAAGGGTATTCACCTGATTCGGCAAAACACGCTCGGTTAGATCGTAGTTTTTTTGAAAGCCAACGCGATCTTTTACCATCAAATCGCCTTCCATAAACAACTGTTCGAGTGCTTTTTTCGCAGGCTTCCAATCCCACCAGCCAGCACGATTACTGGCTTTGGTTTCAACATCACGCGAACGCAACGGCCCTTCCGCACGAATACGCGCTAATAATTCGGCCATTAGCTTTCGATCAGGGTGCTTGTTCCAATGGGTTTGACCGCTTTTAATCGCCTGTTTGTAAGGCAGTGAAAAACGAAAGTCATCAATCGGCAAAAACGCCGCCGCGTGGGACCAATATTCGAATATACCTCCCTCCACTAGCATCTGATTCATCATCGTTGGCTCAAACTTGGGCACTCTAGAATGCAACACATGATGATGCGCTCGCTCCACCACCGAAATAGTATCGATCTGTACATAACCTAAATGATTCACCGCCTGACGCGCCCCAGCCAAACCTCGCCCAAAGGGCTGCGCCTGCAGCAAACCTTGCGATGCCAGCGCTAAACGACGAAGGCGAAATACGTCCTTGGGAGATTTCAGTTCAATCATGGTTGAAAACCTTATTGTGCATTGAAGTATGTCATCGTGAAATAATCCACATCAAAACCCTTTTCCGTCGTCTTCCAACACATGACGTTCGATAAAACCTTGCTCTACTAATTGCGTCAACAACGCTTTGGTTCGCTCTCGGAACATATCTCGTAACAGCCGAACGGTAGGCGTGATTGACTGACGGCTCGGGCTAATCAACCAAAGCTCACCTTGTGGGAGATTATACTCAGGCATCAGCGACACCACGCGCCCAGCCAGTAGATCCTGAGCAATATCCAAGCAAGACTTAACCGCCACACCTTTACCAGCCACGCACCAACGCCTCACTAAATCCCCATCATTTGACGCACAATAGGCGCTGGGCTTAATTTTGTAAGAGCGCTCGGCGCCAGACTCTTTACATGAGAAGTGCCACGTGTCGTTCAAAATATTCTGTAATTGATAAAACAGACATTGATGATTTAACAAATCTTTTGGCTGCGTAGGTGTGCCATGTAATTCAAGATACTCAGGACTCGCCACCAGCAATCTAGGCACATTACAAATTTTAAAACCATACAAATTCGAGTCGGCAGGCGCGCCATAACGCAGTGCAATATCCAACGCATCACGATAGAAATCGACATTGCTGTCGCTCACGTGCGCTCTAAGAGTAACCTGTGGATACTGCACCATAAAATCATCGACCCAAGGAATGGCGATATTTCGGCCCAAATCCGATGACACCGCAAGACGAATCTCGCCACTAATAATGCCCAAATCATTATGAATGGTTTGCTTTGCCTGATCCAACATAGACAGCGCCGCCGTGCATTGCGGCAAATAACGTTCGCCCGCAGTAGAAAGGCGCAAATGGCGCGTCGTACGCACAAAAAGCTCCACTCCTAACGCCACCTCCACACGCTTAACAGCTGCGCTGGCCGTCGCCATCTGCATATCCAAATGGGTGGCCGCCGCCGTAATGCTGCGAAACTCCGCCACTTTAAGCACAACCCGCAAATCTTCTAGCTGCATTATTCGACCTTATAGAGGAGTAATAAACACCTTATTATCAAATAATATTTGATAATAATTCAATAAAACCCCTGTTCTTCATTTAATAAAGCCTCGTTACTATAGCGCCATTCCTTTTAGCACTTCTTATTTTGTAGAGAAGGCTGAGTTATTTTATCCATCTTGGAGATCAGAACATGCCACACCCGATTATCGCAGACTTAGAAAAACGCCATACCGCCAAGCATTACGATGAAAACAAACGCATTTCAGCGGATGACTTGGCCATCATTTATGAAGCCTTGCGCTTGTCGCCTTCTTCTATTAACTCGCAACCGTGGAAATTTATCGTGATTGAAAGCGACAATGCAAAACAACGCTTTAATGATACCTTTGCGAACAAATTTCAGTTTAACCAAAAACACGCAAAAGCGGCCTCGCACACGATTTTATTTGCCCACAAAACCCACTACAAGCGTGACGATTACGCAAAAGTCGTCGACAAAGGCATTAAAGACGGTCGCACCAAAGCTGAAAATCGAGAACAAGCCTTTGGTGGATTCGCGTTCGCAGAATTAAACACAGATAAGAATGGCAACACTGGCGCGTGGACCAAAGCACAAACATACCTAGCGCTTGGTAACCTAATGCACACATTAGTACGTTTAGGCATTGATTCCACGCCGATGGAAGGCGTTGATCCAGAACTGATTAGCCAATTATTCCCTGAGCTTGAAGGCTACCAATGCGACGTGGCACTCGCCATCGGCTACCATCATGCAGACGAAGACTACAACGCCGCGCTGCCAAAATCGCGCCTAGCGCTAGAAGATGTAGTGACCGTTTTATAATTCGAGAGGCAAAAGAGCAAGCCATAAACAAGCTTGCTCTTTTTTTATAGCAATATTTTGATACTGATAGCCTCATGCTATAAACGCCCCGTCAGCGCCACTCGCTTAATCTGAAGCCATTAATTCAATAATATAAGGCTCTATTGCATCGGCAAAAAATTGATATTGGCTAGCATTAGGGTGTAAAAAATCGTTCATCACATCACTGGTGAGCTGACCTTTTTCGTCTAAAAATAGCGAATTTATATCGAGGAAAAACACCTTTTTATCGTCCGCATAAGTGCGAATAAGCTGATTCACCTCGTTGTTCAATGTTCTGAGTTTTTGCCTTGGTTTGGCGCTACGAGGGAAAATCGCCAACAGCAACACTTTAGTCTTCGGTAATTTTTCGGCCAACACAGACAAGATTTGCTTTATTCCTAACGCCGTGTCCTCGGCTTTGTCCATACGATGACCCGTGTTGTTTGTTCCAATCAATAAAACCAATAACTTAGGCTGAATGTTATCGACTTCACCATTAGCCAGCCGCCACAAAACATTCTCGGTTTTATCGCCATTAAAGCCCAAATTCAGCGCCTGCCTAGATTGATAAAAAGCCTGCCAAACGTCAGCGCCTTCTTGTTCCCAAGCTTGCGTAATAGAATCGCCAAGAAACACCAAATCGACTCGCTCCATGGCGTTTTTCTGTGCCAGTTTTACTTCATGGCGAGGCAACCACCAAAGCGTATCTTGCGGTGCGGGTTGCACTGACAAGGGCACTTTGTCTTCCTTATTCACAGCCTCTCCTTACGTTAAAAATCTAATGGTCAAAATAATACCGACAAAACAGGCTCAAAAACAAAACTTAATAGCGCCCTTTACGCTTTAAGGCAAAACCATACTGCTTTATGATCCTTGCATTCTAAAATGACATGATTAAAGAGATACGCAGTGAGTCTTATTCTTTTTTACTTCAAAAAAGTCATCGGCATGATGCTGATGCCCATTCCACTGACCTTAGTGGCTATGTGCCTCGCGTTTTTGCTAATGAAGAAATGGCCCAAAATCGCTAAGCTTTTCTTATTCTGTGGGATCTTATTATTGGGATTAACCAGCTGGAGCCCAGTGGCGGATAAACTCATCGCCACGATAGAACACGACTACCCTGTATTTGACATTCAACAGCCAGTGGATGTGGTTATCGTCCTTGGTAGCGGCCACAAAGACCTTAACAATACGCCTGAGATCATGAAGTTAGGCAACAGCGCATTGTTCCGACTTGAGGAAGGTTTGCGCATTCTACAAGCCAACCCCAACGCGCAATTATTTGTGTCTGGTTATTCTGGCGACATGACAGAACCTCACGCAGAAATCATGCGCAAAGCAGCAATGGAATTAGGCGTAAACCCCGATCGAATTAAAACCTTTGCTCTCGCCAAAGACACAGAAGAGGAAGCCAATAGCATGAAACCTTACCTAGACGGAAAACGCGCCGCGCTGGTCACCGAAGCCTCACACCTTAAACGAGCCTCTACCTTCTTCGAACAAGCTGGTATCAACATCATCCCAGCGCCCGCCATGTATTTAGGCTCAGAAAATAGCGACTGGCAAATCGACGCCAACGCCGCCTACAAAAGCCAACGCGCCTTTTACGAATGGCTTGGACGTGGCTGGCAATGGATTAAGGGGTAAGCAATGACATCTAAAGAGACATTTGAATCGGATAAAAAAGATAAGCAGATATCTCACGATACTTGGTTAATACAGCGAGTTAACGCCGCTTTCGACAAAATGGAAAACGGCCTTGCTATCTTTGTGTCGAACGAAGAAGCCAATGCTCAAATGGAAGATTTTAAAGCGAAAATCAGAGCCAGAAATAAGCCTTTATCTTAAACAGTTTTACAAGTTAAACCCATAATGACTGCCATCAGGTAATTCAACATCCACGGTGAGTTTGCCACCGGCCCCTTCAACATATCGCTTTAGGGTCAATAGCTTTACATCACGGCCTTTGCGTTCCATGCCTGCAATCGTTGGCTGCTTTATTGCAAGCACTGCTTATCCTTCATTTATGAGCAGAAATCGTTAAATGAACGTGTTAACTCTAGAACACAATTAATGGGTGTATTTTAGGTCATAATTTGAATTTTAAATAGATAATGATCTATATTTAGATCATTATATTTCACTAAATAGCATGAGCCTATGCAATGATCTAGAATACGGTCATAATGCGATTTTTATGTTCTATTGACTTTAAGGTAGGTCGTTATGACATCTAAAAACATATATTCCATGTCAGATGAGGCGCTCTCACTAGAACTTGGCCAACGAATTGAGAGGCGAAGACTTGATAGCCGCGCTGCTTTAACTCAGTCTCAGCTCGCTAAGAAAGCTGGCATTAGTCGCTCCACCTATCAGAACATGATAGAGGGTAAAGCAACCCTAGTGAATGTGATTAAAGTCCTCAGGGAATTAGAAGATCTAGAAGGAATTGAGTCATTCTTGCCTGATCCAGGTATCAGTCCAGTACAGCTATTGAAGATGCGAGGAAAGGTTAGACAGCGAGTGAGAGCCACAGGCGAAAAATCGAAAAGTGATGATGAGGAGGGCCTAGATTGGTAGTTCAAAAATACGATACGGCCAAGGTGAGTATCTTTGGTATGGATGTTGGTGCTTTGGCAATGAATCCAGATACCGGTGTCATAAGCTTCGAATATTTCGAGGACTGGCGGAAAAAAGGGTTCGCGATTTCTCATAAGCTACCTTTAGAGGCTGGCGTATTTAGTTTTCCAAACCTGAGTTACCCAACATATAAAGGATTGCCGGCTGCATTTGCGGATACCTTACCCGATGATTTTGGTAATGCTGTTATCAATGCTTGGCTTGCAAGGCAGGGTCGTGGTCCTCAGTCTTTCAGCGCATTAGAGCGATTGCTTTATACTGGTACTAGAGGAATGGGGGCGCTTGAGTACACACCAGCTCTAGTGGATGGCGTAACAAATAGCAGCGAACCATTAAAAATAGACTCCCTTGTGGCAATGGCACAATCGGTTCTCGATCAGCGTAATAACATAAGTGAAACGATTAATAATGACGATGCTGAACATGCGTTGTCAGGCATTGTTCAGGTTGGTACCTCGGCAGGCGGTGCGCGTGCAAAGGCCGTAATTGCCGTCAATGCAAACCGTACTCAGCTGCGTTCTGGGCAAGTAGACAGCCCTGATGGATTTGAACACTACTTAATTAAGTTTGACGGAGTCGTAGAGCGCTCTTCAAGCAGAGAGATTTTTGGTGATCCGAAAGGGTTTGGTTTGATGGAGTTTGCTTATTATCTAATGGCTAAAGAGGCGGGCATTTATATTTCGCATTGTGAGCTACTTAGAGAGAATGGACGAGCCCACTTCATGACGAAGCGATTTGATCGGATTGGTAATAGAAAGGTGCATTATCAATCCCTGTGCGCGATGGATCACGCCGATTTTAAAAAGCCTGGAACCTATAGCTACGAAGAACTATTTGTACTCTTACGAACACTTAGATTGGATCGAAAGGCTGCGCTCGAGGTATTTAGGCGCATGGCTTTTAATGTCATCGCTCGAAATCATGATGATCACACCAAAAATTGGGGATTTATTATCAATGACCATCGAAGATGGGCTTTAGCTCCAGCTTTCGATTTAGCATACAGCTACAAACCCGGTTCTCCATGGGTGGATAGCCATCAGATGACCATTAATGGCAAGCGCGATAACTTTGTTAAACAAGATTTGATAGGTGTTCTACCTGGATCTTTGAGAGACGAAGCGGAGGAAGTCTTGAAAGAAGTCCATGAAGCAATTTTGGGCTGGCGGGAAATCGCGAAAAATGTCGGTGTTGAAGGGCTGTTTATAGATGAGATTGAGTCCAACCATCGCCTTTCATTGATATAGGTTAGATCGCTTTGAACATATAAAAATTCCTTTTCCTATGGAATTTGATAAAACAACGATGACGCTCCATTGCACTATCGTCAAGAAAAAAGAGGCTAGATATCATCTAGCCATAAAAAAATCCCCATGACGCTTCTGGCATCATGGGGATTTTTAAACACTGACAACAAAGAGATTAAAAAGACACCTGCAGGCAGGCTTCTATCACGTCTTTCAGTTGTTGTGTGATCAACGGCTGTTTGTTTTCATCCAGTTTATATTCTGACTGTTTTGCCAGCTCGTCGTTTAGATAAGTCGCTTGAGACAGTTCAAGTTGAATAGCGTGGATGCCGTCGTTTGGTTGGCCGAAATGGCGGGTGATGTAGCCGCCTTTGAAGCGACCATTGAGTACCTGCGTGTAGTGTGGTCGCAGTATTTGTGTGACGACATTGGCTAGGTTTTCATCACAAGCCTTACCTTCGTTGGTGCCCCAGTTAAAGTCTGGCAGCGTTCCTTCAAACAACATAGGCACTTCGGCAGCAATGCTGTGAGCATCGAACAAGATAGCGTAGCCAAATTTGGCTTTTAGTCGCGCCAGTTCTTGCTCAATCGTACCGTGATAGGGCTTCCAGATGTGTTCTTTGCAAAAAGCTTTATGTTCGCCATTGGGCGCTTTGCCTTCGACAAAAACCGGGCTGTCTTCAAATAAAACATCCGGAAACAAGCCGGTGGTTTTGGTCGCGTAAAGCGGTTTGTCGTCATAAGGGCGATTCAGGTCGATGACAAATCGAGAGTAATTTGCCTTGATAAAACCCACTCCTAACGATTCCAAAAAGTCATAAAGCTCGGGGATAAACCAATCGGTATCCGGCAGCTTTTTGGCTTGATCGGTTAAACCCGCTTGCACTTCCTCGGTTAGGTTTAAGCCCGAATGCGGCATACTGACCAATACAGGCGAATCGCCTTGCACAAAGTTAAAGGCTGGTACCGTTAATACGTTATGTGTTGCCATTATGCTGTTTCCCCTTGGCTATTTTTACCTAGGCTATTTTTACCTAGGCTATTTTTACCGTCAGATTGTTTGCCTTCGTAGACCCTGGTTTTCACTAGGTCGCCGCCTAACCAATAACTGAGCTCGCCGGGGCTTTCTACGTCCCAGCAGATAAAGTCTGCGACTTTTCCGACGTCTAAACTACCATGAGAATCGGCTAGTCCCAATGCGCTTGCCGCATGAATGGTCGCACCAGCCAAGGCCTCTTCTGGCGTCAATGCAAATAAAGTACAGGCCATGTTCATCATCAATCGAAGCGATAACGCGGGCGAGGTGCCGGGATTAGCGTCCGTGGCAATCGCCATTGGCACGCCATATTGACGCAGCAAAGCAATTGGCGGGCGCTGCGTTTCTTTTAGAGTAAAAAACGCCCCCGGCAATAACACCGCCACCGTGCCGGACTCTGCCATGGCTTGCACATCGGCTTCTTCAATAAATTCAATATGATCCGCCGATAAGGCCTTAAAAGACGCCGCCATTCGAGTGCCGCCCAATGACGACAACTGCTCCGCATGGATTTTCACTGGCAAACCTAACGACTTTGCGGTGTTGAAATAACGCGCCACCTGCTCGGTACTAAAGGCAATGCCTTCACAAAACGCGTCTACCGCATCGGCCATGCCCAGTTTAGCGACTTTCGGTAAAACCGTGTCGCAGAGGTAATCAATATAGGCGTCTTTATCGTCAAATTCTGGCGGCATGGCATGGGCCGCCAAACAGGTTCGCTTGATGGTCACTGGAAAATCATTTTCTAACGCGGTCGCCACACGCAGCATTTTCAACTCGGAGTCGAGAGACAAGCCGTAGCCTGATTTGATCTCAACTGTGGTCACGCCATCGGCCATTAAGCTTTTTAAGCGCCGTGATGCACTGGCAACCAGCTCTGCTTCGCTGGCGTCACGCGTTGCTCTCACAGACGAAGCAATACCGCCGCCTTGCTTGGCGATTTCTTGATAACTCACACCATTTAAGCGTTGTTCGAATTCTCCCGCACGATTGCCGCCAAACACCAGATGCGTATGGCAATCGATCAAGCCAGGGGTGATCCAACCGCCGCCCAAATCGTGTTCGTTTTGAGCGTCATAGACGGGAAGTTTTTGCGCTTCGCCAATCCAAACGATACGACCGCCGACGACGCCAATTGCGGCGTTTTCGATGAGGCTATATTGGCCATTTTGCATGGTGGCAACATGCGCACCGCGCCATAAGCTGTGTAATTTCATGGGAGAATCGTGTGTCATATCGTGTACCATAGCCCCTCTTTTTCGCTCAAATTGTCAAAACTGCCATTAATGCAAAACGAAAAAGCAGCGCCTAAAGCACTGCTTTTTTCACCTGATTCAAATGCGTTATACCATCAAACTTGGCAACAAGCCTGCTGGCATGGTGTCGTTATGTACCGCTTCCAACAAGAGTTCATTGGCTTTTTCGATGTCTGGCGCAAAATAACGGTCTTTGTCATAGAAAGGCACGCGCGCGCGCAAAGTCGCCCGAGCGTTTTCCAAGCGTTTGCTGGATTTCAATGGCGCACGGAAGTCCAAACCTTGTACCGCCGACAAAATTTCCACCGCCAAAATACCACGGGTGTTTTCCGCCATGTCTTTCAAACGGCGCGCCGCGAAGGTTGCCATAGAAACATGGTCTTCTTGGTTCGCCGAGGTTGGCAAGCTGTCTACCGACGCTGGGTGCGCGTAGCTTTTGTTCTCACTCGCCAAGGCCGCGGCCGTGACTTGAGCAATCATAAAACCAGAGTTGACACCGCCGTTGTCCACTAAAAATGGCGGCAATTTACTCAGATTACTGTCGATCAACAGGGCCATACGACGCTCTGACAAACTGCCGATTTCGGCAATCGCCAAGGCCAAGTTATCTGCCGCCATGGCAACCGGTTCCGCATGGAAGTTACCACCGGAAATAATGTCGCCTTGCTCTGCAAACACCAATGGATTGTCCGATACCGAATTCGCTTCGATACACAACACGCTCGACGTGCTGCGAATTTGCTCCAAACACGCGCCCATTACTTGTGGCTGACAACGTAGTGAATACGGGTCTTGGACTTTTTCACAACCTTGATGCGAATCGCCCAGCTCAGACGTTTCGCCTAACAAATGACGATACGCCGCGGCCGCATCAATTTGTGTTTGATGGCCACGCACTTCATGAATACGCGCATCGAATGGACTACGGCTGCCAAGCGCCGCTTCGACCGACAAAGACCCACAAACAATGGCAGAGGCGAACAAATCTTCCGCTTCAAACAAACCTTCCAAGGCAAACGCCGTAGACGCTTGTGTGCCGTTCAGCAGCGCCAAGCCTTCTTTTGGCGCCAAAGCGATGGGCTCTAACCCTGCGATAGACAAGGCAGCACGACCAGAAATCACTTCGCCACGGTAGCGGGCTTTGCCTTCCCCTAATAAAACCGTGCTCATATGTGCCAAGGGGGCTAAATCACCCGATGCGCCGACTGAGCCTTTTTTCGGAATACAGGGATAGACTTCTTTGTTGATCAAAGTCAGCAAGGCCTGAATCACTTCAAGACGAATCCCAGAAAAACCACGTGCCAAACTATTTACCTTCAACGCCATAATCAGCTTAACGGTTTTGTCTTCCATCAAGGCACCAATACCGGCCGCATGAGACAATACAATACTGCGCTGCAATTCATCCAAATCCTCTGGTGCAATACGCGTATTCGCCAACAAACCAAAACCGGTGTTAATACCGTACACCGTACGGTTTTCGGCAATCACATCGTTGACCACTTGTGTGCTGGCGTGAATCGCCGGAAACGCACTTTCGTCTAGCGCTAATTTAACGTGACGACGACTGATTTGACGCAATTCATTAAGCGTCAATTGACCGGGTTTTATGGTTAATTCAAACATGGTGTTCCTCAATTTTTATATCCGCTGCGTTTAGGTGCTAATCACATTAACGCTTACCATTTTTTATAAGATGTCTTTGCTTACCAATCACAACAAGGTGTGAAAAAAGCCGCGCCCAAGGATGGGCGCAGTAGACCATTGCCTACATGGATGTAGGCTGGTCGGCGTTTTCTATCCTTGTTGACGACCCACAACAAATTATTTCGCTTGAGCGCCCGTGATCATCGGCAAGTTTAGCCCCTGCTCTTTCGCGCATTCGATGGCAATATCATAACCTGCATCCGCATGGCGCATCACGCCTGTCGCCGGATCGTTATGCAATACACGGGCAATACGTGCCGCCGCATCGTCGCTACCATCACACACAATCACCATACCAGAATGCTGTGAGAAGCCCATGCCAACGCCGCCGCCGTGGTGCAAAGACACCCAAGTCGCGCCAGAGGCGGTGTTCAACAAGGCGTTCAATAGTGGCCAATCCGATACCGCATCTGAACCATCTTGCATGCCTTCGGTTTCACGGTTTGGACTAGCAACCGAACCTGAATCCAAATGATCACGGCCAATCACGATAGGCGCTGACAATTCGCCGCTACGCACCATTTCGTTAAAGGCTAAACCCAATTTGGCGCGCTGACCAAGACCAACCCAACAAATACGCGCTGGCAAACCTTGGAACTGAATACGCTCACGAGCCATGTCCAACCAATGATGCAAATGCTCATCATCGGCGATCAGCTCTTTTACCTTGGCATCGGTTTTATAGATATCTTCCGGATCACCCGACAAGGCCGCCCAACGGAAAGGCCCAATACCACGACAAAACAAAGGACGAATGTAAGCTGGCACGAAACCTGGGAAATCAAAGGCGTTTTCTACCCCTTCTTCCATCGCCATTTGACGAATGTTGTTACCATAATCAAAGGTCGGCACACCCATTTTTTGGAAATCCAACATGGCTTGAACATGTTTCGCCATGGATTTTTTCGCCGCGGTGACGATTTCTTTTGGCTGAGTTTGCGCTTTCTCGCGGTACTCTTCCCAACTCATGCCCAATGGTAAATAGCCATTGAGTGGATCATGGGCTGAGGTTTGGTCGGTCACCATATCGGGACGAATACCACGCTTAACCATTTCAGGCAGGATCTCTGCGGCATTACCGCAAAGCGCGATAGACACTGCTTTGCCTTCGTCTGTGTATTTTTTAATGCGCGCCATGGCATCGTCTAAATCCGTCGCTTGCTCGTCCACATAACGAGTCCGCAAACGGAAATCAATGCGGCTTTGCTGACATTCAATGTTCAATGAACAGGCGCCTGCCAAGGTGGCCGCCAATGGCTGAGCGCCACCCATACCACCTAAACCAGCGGTTAATACCCAACGACCTGCCAGTTTGCCATCGTAATGTTGACGACCGGCTTCAACGAAGGTTTCGTAGGTGCCTTGCACTATGCCTTGGCTACCAATGTAGATCCAAGAACCAGCGGTCATTTGGCCATACATCGCCAAACCTTTGGCATCTAGCTCGTTAAAGTGTTCCCAGTTCGCCCAATGCGGCACGAGGTTTGAGTTAGCAATCAACACACGCGGCGCATTGCTGTGCGTTTTAAACACGCCCACTGGCTTGCCCGATTGCACTAATAAGGTTTCGTCTTCTTCAAGCTCTTTTAGGGATTCAACTATCTTGTCATAGCATTCCCAGTCACGCGCCGCACGACCAATACCACCGTAAACCACCAATTCTTCTGGGTTTTCTGCTACATCTGGATCGAGGTTGTTCATTAGCATGCGCATCGGCGCTTCGGTGAACCAAGATTTCGCCGTCAGAGTGTTGCCGGTCGCCGCTCTTACTTCGCCAGCACGAAAACGTTTTTGAGAAATTGTTTGTTTTGTCATTATTTTACACCTTTCCAAAAAGACCATAGGTGGCTTATTAAAGCCATTTATACGCCAGATAAATTCGACATGTATATACAACTAAAATAAAGATAAGAGCTAATTATCTATCTTGCAAGTTATTTTTAAAAAATAATAAAACAAACTTGTCTATACAACATAATTTACTTTACACTCAGATCATCTGGCCAACCGAGAATGGGATTATGACAACGCATCAATCGATAACAGACACTTCTGCGACAGACACGTCTAATACAAATACATCCGCCCTACACACCAAGCCGCGCGACTATTTTGCCGCGCGCGCTTTATTGGCTTCTGGCTGGGCGAACAATGTGCTGTTCTCGGTCAAAGACGGTCAATTTCACTCTTTTGAGGCAAATAGCACGCCGACAAAAGATTGCCATGTGTTATCTGGCCCTGTTTTACCCACGCTGGCTAATGTGCATTCTCATGCCTTCCAACGCGTGATGGCGGGCGCGGCCGAAGTCAGCCTAAACCCAAATGATAGTTTTTGGAGTTGGCGCGATTTGATGTACAAGATTGTGCAAAAACTCACGCCAGACGACGCACGCATTATTGCCACACAGCTTTACATCGACATGCTAAAAGCCGGTTACACCCAAGTGGGGGAATTTCACTATTTGCACCACGACATTGGCGGCAAGCAATATGCTCAAGTCGGTGAAATGTCGAATCAAATCATTGCCGCAGCGGATGACTCGGGCATGGGTTTAACCTTGTTGCCGGTGCTGTATTCTCATTCTGGCTTTGGTGGGCAAACCCCCAACGCGGGTCAAGCGCGCTTTATCAACACCACCGATTCCTATTTGGCTTTGCACCAAGCTTGCGATAAAGCGCTCGCAAACCATGCGCGCCATAAGTTAGGTATTTGCTTTCATTCGCTGCGCGCGGTGACCAAAACGCAAATCGAAACTGTTTTGCAATCTCTAGCGAAAGATTGCCCCGTTCACATTCATATCGCCGAGCAACAAAAAGAAGTGCAAGACAGTCTTGCCTTCAGCGGACAACGCCCAGTCGAATGGCTTAATAACGAAATCGGTTTAAACGAGCGCTGGTGTCTCGTTCACGCCACGCATCTCACCGATGCCGAACGCCACGCCATCGCCAAAAGCCAAGCGGTCGCGGGGCTTTGTCCTACCACGGAAGCGAACTTGGGTGACGGTATTTTCCCGGCAGTAGAATTCGAGAAAGAAAATGGCCGTTGGGGCATAGGCTCCGACAGCCATGTGAGCTTATCGATTGTTGAAGAGCTTCGCACACTGGAATACGGGCAACGCCTGCGTGATCAGCAACGTAATCGCCTCTATCGACCCGCGCAAAACAGCATCGGTGACAATCTTTACCAGCAAGCCTTATTGGGCGGTAATCAAGCTTGCGGCGTGGCATTGGGACTGACGAAAGGCAACCGTGCTGACTTTATGGTACTGGACGAATCTCACCCCTTTATCGCCGCCAGCGAGTCAAAAGACCTACTCAACCGCTGGTTATTTGCCACCAATGAGAACCTTGTCAAAGACGTGTTTGTGGCCGGTCAACAGCGCATCAAAGACTTTCACCACCAGCAAGAAGACAGCAGCCGTCAGGCCTTTATTCAAGTGATTAAAAAGGTCATGTACCATGCCTAATGTCATTATTATCGAGCAAGCACAATACCTGCGAATGCCATGGAAAAACGGCCTTGGCGAAACCCTCGAAATTCAACGCAATGAAGATGAAAACGGCCTACGCTTTCGTATCAGCCAAGCGTCTGTGGTTGAAGATGGCGTGTTTTCCGACTTCAGCGGCCTGCATCGCACCCTAGTCTTACTGTCGGGTGACGGCATGACACTCGAACACTCAGGCAGAAACACCGCCCAAGACTCAAGACATATTCATGTGCTAAGCAAAACATTAGACATGGCGCGCTTTTGCGGCGGCGATGAAACCCACGCCACCCTCAAAAACGGCAAGATTGAAGACCTCAATATTATGGTGCGAGAAACCGACACCCAAGCCAACGTAGAGGCTTGCGCCGCGCCTTGTTCGCTCTTATTTTCAAACGACGGCACCTTGCTCTGTGGCTTCTACGCGAGTGAAGAGAGCTTGCTTGAAATTGATGACGCCGATGCTGTAACAATCAACGCACACAGCATGGTCGTTTTCTCACCAAACACCACCGCAAGATTAACTAAGGGACTTGGTGTTTTTGTGCGTATAAGCGAATTAAATCACCGCCCAAAATGCCCAAATAACTGAAAGCGCGAGCCGGGGTGAAGCAAACGTGCGGCGGTGACGATGTCATCGCCCGCCCATGTGCGACGTTTGATTTGTAAACAGGGTTCTGATGTTTGGATTTGTAAACGCTCGCATTCACTGGTGTTGGGCAAAATGGCTTCCACCAAATGCTCGCCTTCTGTCATCGGCGCGACGCTCATTAAATATTCATAAGGCGTGTGCTTAGCAAAGTCTTGTTTAGCGTATTCTGGCGCCAATGTGGCGTTCACTATGCGTTCTTCAATTTGTATAGGCAGGTCATTTTCAAAATGCAGCACCACAGAACGAAAAATTCCATGATTGGTGCGAACGCCTAAGGTCATGGCTTCTTCCATGGAGGCTTTGGCAGACTCCAATACCAGCAATTCAGAACGATGTTGGTGGCCACGAGCTGCCACTTCTTCGGCGATGTTATGTACTTCAAATAACGCCGAGTGGGCTTTTTTCTCAGCCACAAACGTGCCTAATCCCTGATGGCGCACGAGAAAACCCTCAGCGGTCAATTCACGCAACGCTCGGTTCACCGTCATACGGCTTACACCCAAGGCTTTTACCACTTCGGCTTCCGATGGAATCCGTTGATTGGTCTGCCATTCACCGGATGAAATTTTCATCGTAATGGCCAGCTTCAGCTTGGCGTAAATGGGCAGAGGCGCATCCGGCAAATCATCGAACAAATTGGCGAGATGAGAGCTTGTTACATCAGACACTCTTGTTACATCAGACACTAAGGGTTCCATCTATTCATGTGTTTAGAAATTTTAACGAGCGGCAATGATAGCAAATAACCCGCCTGTCTATACATTTAAAAATCGACTGTTTTAGATGGGCATCATCCAAAGCGCCGCTAACCAAGCCAACCCCATTAATAAAGAAAAAATCACGCCCCAGCGAGGGGTTTGCACCCTAACCGAAGCGGCGACAGGGTGTTTTTTGCGGCCATGAATCATCGCCTCAATCAATCGTTCTTTAAGACACAGCTCATGATAAAGCACGGCGAGTACATGCAAGGCCACCAGCCCTAACAATACATTGGGTAAAAAACGATGGATAGACGCTAATTCACTTGCCCAAGCGTCTGGAATAAGCCCATAAAAAGGCCCAAACCAAAAAATCTCGTCGCTGGTAAACAGCCCTGTTCCCCACTGCACCGAAAGCCCCAATAACAGTGTCACGACCATTAGCCCGCCGAGCGGATTGTGTCCTAGGTATTTTTTCGGCTGAGCCGATAGCAGCGATTTAACGAACGTGAGCGCGGCGTTTGGCCCTCGGACAAACTGGCAAAAACGGGCGTAATACGAACCACAAAAACCATACAGAACACGGGCAACAATCACCGCTGACAACCCGTAACCCATGTGAAAATGATATTGAACATAGTCTGCTGTTGATTTGCCCGTGAGGATCAAACCGGTAAACAGCAGCACCATAAGCCAGTGCAATATGCGCACAGGCCAATCCCACACCAATGTCGATTTCATCCAAACCGCCCTTTGCTTCTATTCTAAAATTGCCCGCTCAAATAACGCCCACTTGCCAAAGAGTGACATTAAACACTATGCTTTGAAAAGTATTATTCATCTTGCTTGATTGTCGAACATGAAGGAAGACGCACCTTTCAACCTAACCGCCTTGTAACGCCATAAAGGATAAGACGAATGCTTGTCATACTGTGCTTGATTACATTGTTTTGCCTGCTCCTGCCGGCTTATTTTTTATTATTTACAGGGCGGTTTTTTAGTCGCGAAAACACCGTGATCGATGCGCCTATCGAGGCGATCGCTGAGGATTTAGGTGACCTAAACAACTGGCAAAACTGGCTACCTTGGTTAATCTATGAACCCTCAGCCGAGGTGACCTACGAGTACCTCAATTCCGGTATGCACTCGGTTTTTCCGTCCTGTCTGGTGTGGCGAGGTAAGCACATCAAAGAAGGCTATATGTCGCTGGAACCCACTCGCTCCAGCGCCCATTATTTCCACACTTTATTAGAAGCACCAGCATTTTTCCCCAATGATGTGCATTTCAATATTGACCTCACCAAGCAAAAAGAGCGCACCTTAATCACCCTACAAATAACCGGAAAACTGCCCTTTTTAAGGCGCTGGAAACAAAAAGACTATCAACTCCGAGCCGCCAAAGACACCGAACTGGCGCTTCTCAAACTCTTAGCCTATTTGGCTAAACACAACACCAATCCAAGCCATGAATACCATCAACCTGACTTTGCATGGCTCGGCCAAACAAGGCTCAACAACATAGACGCGGTCACTCGTCCGTTTGTGGTGAGCAACCAACCCATGTCACAAAAAATGGACCAAGGATTTCACGATTTAATGGTTGAGCTTGGTTCCGATAACCCCCCTGCTGGGCCAAGTTTTGCCCTGTATAAAAAAGTCGATATCGCCCATCATTTCTTTTCGGGGCGCTTAGGCATTCCCGTGCAAAATATGGTACCGTGCGAGCTTTGCCCCGAACGCATCGTGTTGCGTGGCGACTATCTACACCTTCGTTATACGGGGCGTTATCAAAGTTTATCGCTGGCGTGGCACGTGCTTTATAATTTTATGCGACTGCATAACCTAACGCCGCACCCGCGTCGCCATGGCGTGGAAGTTTTTGAAGTGGGTCCGGCAGACACCAGCCATTCGAAAGATTATGTTACTTCTGTTTATCTGCCCATCAAATAATTGGCTTAGGCGCTCTTTTGTGGGACAGTCTAGGTTTTAACATCAATAAGGAACATCAAATTGGTCACGTCACCCAAGGTTATGCAATTGGTCGAGAGTCTTTTGCGCATCATTTTAACGATTGTTTTCTTCTATGCGTTTAAAGGCTTATTTGATGTCGAAAATGATTTATTGTTGGCATTCTTTTCCGTACTTTGTGCTTTCATCCTCTTTAGAGGATTGGTGCTCGGCTTCAATAAATTGACCGCCAAAAAATAGTGCCAAAGCACCGTTAACTTAGCGTATCCTTATCTTTTCACTCCCCCTGAAAAACATAAAGCAGACAGAATGGACACCAGTCTGCGTTCTAGCTAACACTTGCAGATAAACATGAGTCCTTCTATGACCACACTCTATCAACAACATCTCGTCATTCTCACCACTCGATACGACAATGCCATGGCGCATTTCGGTCTCGATGCCATCGTTTTAGCCTCAGGGGAAAAAAGTTATTACTTTCAGGATGATCATACTCACCCTTTTCACGCTTATTCAGGCGCGCAGCAATGGCTACCTTTTACCCTAGGAGCGGACACTTATATCGTCCTGCAAGCAGGCAAAAAACCTACCTTGGTGTGGCCTGTGCGTGACGACTTTTGGCACGCGCCTAACCCAGTGCCGAGCGGCGATTGGCAAGCAAACTGGGACATTGTCAGCGCGAAGAAAACCGATCAATGGTGCGTCGGCTTACCTAAACAAACCGCTTGGCTGGGTCCAAACGCCATGCCATTTGCGGTCGCTTGTGAGGGCTTAAAAGCCTATGTGGATTTCGCCAAGGCGGTGAAAACGGACTTTGAAATTCACGCCATGCGCCAAGCCAATCTACGCGGTGCCGCTGGGCACATGGCCGCAAAAGAGGCTTTTTTAGCGGGCACGAGCGAACTCGAAATTCATCTTGCCTTTTTAAACGCCAGCCAACAGAGTGCCTTTCAAGAACCTTATCCTGGCATTGTCGGCTTAAACGAGCACGCGGCGGTGCTGCATTATGAGCATAAATCGACAGCAAAAATGCCAGCATCTCGCACGCTGTTGATTGATGCCGGAGCAAACGAACACGGCTACGCCAGCGACATTACGCGCACTTTCACCCGTCACAATGATGATTTTCGTGCCTTAGTCAATGACCTAGACGCCATGGAGCAAACCCTTTGCCGTAGCGCCCTGTCTGGCGTTAGCTTCCGAGATTTGCACCAAGAAACACTGGTGGGCATTGCTACGTTACTTCACCAACATAAAATTTGCTCATTGAGTGTTGAAGCGCAACTCGCCAAACGCATCCCGCAAGTTTTCTTCCCTCACGGCTTGGGTCACTTGCTGGGCTTACAGGTTCACGACGTAGGCGGCCATCAAATAGATCAAGCTGGCACATTAAGCTTGCCAGACGAGCAAGCGCCGTTCCTCAGACTCACCAGAACACTTGAACAAAACATGGTGATCACCATCGAGCCCGGTGTGTACTTCATCCCCATGTTGATAGACAAGATGCAAGCAGAAATCAACAACCACGGCTGCGACATGGCACGTATAGCGCACTTTATGCCCTATGGTGGCATTCGCATAGAAGATAACATAGTGGTAAAACACGACCGACCTGAAAACCTGACTCGTGAGGCGGGCTTTAGTCAGCTCTCACCAGAAGCGTTTGGCAGCCATTGAAATCACCCCATTTGACAATAAGTTAGATGCGACGCTAGGTTCACTCCATCCTCATTGGTAAAAATCTAAAACGGGTGAACCTAGCGCCTGCCCAACCATGAAGCAAAACAGGCAAAAAAATACTATTTTGGTGCACCACAAGCATTCTCCTACCTTGGACATTCACTGCTTTTTCCAATATATCCAGTCGAATGCCAATGCATTTTTCTCTGCTCGCAGAACATCAAACTAAAGTTTCGACTATCAATACAAATGGCAAATATCTTGCTTTTTTAAAAGCTCCCCCTAAGCATCTGCAACGACGTAGCGCTTACTGCAATGGAGCAAAAGTTCAAGATGAATTTAAAAAGCAATCATATGTCACTGTCATCAGCAGAACGCCGCTGGCTACCTTGGTTTGGCAGCAATGGTCGGTTCTCGCTTTTCAGATCATGCTACTTAAACAAAAACACTTATCAAAATGTCGAAAAAACCTTTGAAAATATTGCCAATACACGAGTCAAACTGCTCAATAATTGGGTCAATACTCAGTGGTCTCAGTTGGATGTTTTACTGGAAATCGTCGGCAGCTCTTTTCCAGCTATTGAACAAGACGCCCTAGACGAACGCTTAAACATCGTGCCCGACGTATCAGAATACTTTGTCATAGACACCCAAGGCAAAGTGCTAAAATCCACCTATCAACCTCGTATCCATTCAACCGATTTACCTGCCGCAGCGATAGCCGCAGGATTAAAAGACACATTTCTTCACGGCCCTTATATTGACCCAAACACCTTAACGATTGGCGCCTCTAGCTCAAAATTTCATGACGCTGTCACTCTGATGTTTTACCTGCCCATCAAGAAAAACGGTGTCTGTGTTGGTGCCATTTGTGCTCGCGTGCCCAATGATGTTGTTGGCGATATTATCCAACGAGAAGCCGGACACATTTACAAAGAATCCGGCGACAACTACTTATTCATGGTGAAATCAGAATTTGATCAATCCCTCTCACCCGGCACCGCCCTGTCTCGCTCACGCTTTGAAGACAACACCTTCAGCCACGGCGAAAATCTAAAAAGCGGCATTAATACAAAATTCGGTACCGTGAAAGTTCAAAAGCACACAGAGTTTGAAATCCGCTTTACCGACCCTGCAACAAAAGCATTGCACCCCGGTGTTCGAGAAACCATCAAAAACGGCCAAAACCTTTTTGTCACTTACCCGGGCTATTCCGACTATCGACACATTCCGGTTATCGGCAAAGGCGTGACCTTTCAGTTAAAAGGCAGCCCAGATACGTGGGGCATGATGTGCGAAGGCGATTTAGAAGAAGTCTATCGGCGTCGTTCTATCAACTTAAAACTCATGCGCAGCTACTTACTCGCCTCCAGTGTGCCTCTTGTCATCAGCAGCTCATTACAGGCTTACACCAATTTGTCTATTCTCATGACGAGCGTGGTGGCTTTCGCTAGCTTAGGTGTGGCGGGATTGCTTTTTAACCGACTTAGCACGAAAAAAATAAGTAACCGCATGAGCCAAATGACCGAAGTGATTCAGACCATTGCAGAAGGCGAAGGCAACCTTAAACAACGCCTTGACGACAACCTTGCCAATGACGAAACCGGTGATATGGGACGCTGGATGAACAGCTTTATTGATAATCTAGACAACACCATGGGACAAGTTATTTCCGCCAGCACCAACGTCAAAAAATCCAACGACTTTATGATTCGCACCAATGAAGAAGCTCGGCAAGCTTCGCACTACCTTGAAGCCACCGTCGAAAGCATGCTGACCGTGTTCCAACAGCAAATAGACGAAGTGCAAAGCGCCTCACAAACCGCCGAAGCCCTGAAACAAACCATGGATCAAGTGGTGGCAGAAACCCAATCACGCCTAAAAGAGGCTAAAGCAGGCACACAAGAAATTCGCGATGTGGTACGAACCACAGCCGAGTCGGTAAAATCACTGGATCAGAAAACCAATGAAATCGCTGGCATTATCACCACCATCTCGGACATCACCAGTCAAACCAATCTACTGGCACTCAATGCCGCCATTGAAGCCGCCAGAGCCGGGGAACATGGGCGTGGGTTTTCTGTCGTGGCCGACGAAGTGCGCAGCTTAGCCTCCAAAACCGCCGCCGCGGCCGAAAAGATACAAACCATGTTAGAAGGCATTCAAGAAGAAACCCGCAGTGCCGTGAGTTTTATGGAAAAAGGCGCGGAAAACGTCGACAGAAATCTCATGGCAAACGAGCAAACCAACACGGGAGACAGCGCCTTGTATGAACTCGTCGACACCATATTTGACGCCATTTTATTGCTAAACGACAGCAACCAAGAAAACGCCAATACCGCACAGGAAATGGGCGCCGCAACCGAGCAAATGCGACGCTCAATCGCGGCCTTACAAAGACGTTCATCCCGCGTTGGATTGTCCGCGTTAAAGCTCGATTCTCTGGTGGGGCAATTTCAAGTAACCGCCAAATAACAAAAAGATGCAGCTGTCTTTTCCACTTTTTAAAGCAAAAAAAGCCGGAGGAAGTTTCCTTCCTCCGGCATAATTTCCTCACAAAAAGACGCCAACAATCAATCATTCCCCGCAATGACAATGATTTATTGTTTCTCTTGGCGCGCCTGTGAGGCAAGACGAACAAACGCATTCGCTTCACCGTAACGGCTGTAATCACCCACCCGTTGCACCACTTCAAAAAACACGCCATGCACTTCTTCCGTATAGAAATGGAAGAATTCACCTTCGTCGTTTTTGTCGTACATAATATTGTGCAACTGCAATGTCTTAATCAGATCGGAAGACAAGCCAAAACGCGCTTCTATATCACGGTAATAATTCGGTGGAATGGGCAGCTGTTTCTCGCTATCAATGTTCTTTGCCGCCGCAAAAATATCATCACAAGCAAACGCAATTTGGTGCACTCCAGAACCCTTTGATTTCTGAATAAAGCGCTGCGCTGACGCACCACGAGCGTTGGTCATATTCAATGGAATACGCACCCGCTTGTCTTTGCTTAACGCAGTACGGCTCACCACTAAGCCATGAATATCAGGCAAGTCTTGGCTGGCATCGATGTCGAAACCAAACAAGGATTTGTAAAAGAAAGTCGCCGACAAAAAGTCCGTGTTGGACACCGTTTGACCGATGTGATCGAAACGCGTTAAACCAACGCCAGTTTCGCCTTGAATGCCTTGAATGGGTTTAAAATCTACCTCGAAAAAACGCACGGCCGCATCCGCCGACACCAGATACACCAAGCTATCGCCAATACCGCGAAGCGCTGGGATATTTAATTCACCAGGACCAGCCTGATTTTCAAAACGCTCCACCCGATAGCGCGCAGCCAACGACAAGGTGGCTTTAACGTTTTCCGAAGCAAACGCCATCGCGCACACCGACACACCGTGTTTCTGAAAATGCTCGTGGGCTTGGCTTTTCGGCTCGCGGTTGAGGATCAGGTTAATGTTTCCCTGACGCATCAAACTCACGTTTTTAGAACGGTGTTTGTGGGTTTCATGAAAACCCAACTGAGCTAAGGTATTGGTCAGCGCTTCTCCACTCTCACCTTCTATCGCAAACTCAATAAACTCCACATCGCTCACTTGTGGCGCCACAATCGGAGCGGTTTTTTCTTCACGCTTGCTCACCGTTTGATCGTCTAACCAAATCAAGGAACGCATGCCATCAATGGCTTTTTCTAATGGCGAAGAAGAACGAAACTCATCGTTGAAAATTTCATGGGACAAATAATCGTCAAAGCCTTTGTCTTTCAGCACTTGTAAAAACGCGACCACTGGCATGTCGCCTTGACCGGGGAAACAACGAAAATGTCGGCTGTATTGCAACACATCCATTTGTAGGCTGGGCGCATCGGCGACTTGCACCAGCGCAATTTTGTTTAACGGAATCTCATCACGTAGCACATCTAATGTATTACCACGGGAAAACATATGAAAAGTGTCTAAAATAATGCCCAAATTTGGATGGTCAACACGCTTCACCAGATCCCATGCGTCATGGTAATCGGCAATATAATAGCCCCAAGCAAGAGCTTCATAGCCCAACATAATGCCTTCTTTTTTGGCTATTTCAGCAAGAGCAAATAAATCCGCCGCGCAAACGTCACGATCCGCAGAAGAGTAAGGCTGCACATTACTGCAAAATAACAAACGATTCGTACCCAACTCATGAGCTACATCGATTTTGTGCTGCAACATCTTTGCCTTTTGCGAGCGCATTGGCTCAGGCATACCTTCCATATCACGGAATGGTTGCAAAGCAATAATTTCCAAGCCTAGATCTTGCGCCATACGACGCACATCTTTTGGCGTACCATCAAACTGAGTTAAGTCATTCTCGAAGATTTCCACGCCTTGGAAACCGGCTTTTGCCGCCGCTTCGAATTTTTCTCTCAGCGTGCCAGATATGGTAACGGTTGCGAGTGCTGTCTTCATTCTTACGCCCTGACTGTCTACATTTCATAACGAAAACGATATATGAGAAACAAACCTGATTTTTGCTTCTATATTTACTAATATTGATGCTAGCACAAGATTTTTACTTTTTGCGTCAACTTAACAATGAAATAAAACACTAAAAATATATCGAAAAAGGAATACATAAGCTCTTTTAAAAGGCGCAGGATAAGAGTGTAATATAACAAAATTATTCCCTTATTAGCGCTTGCGATGAGCCTGATTCTTTAGTGTTTCTGACTTAGCGGCTAATCACTGCCGACTAAACCATGCGTATACGATGGGAGACTTTTTATGTTAGAAAACCGTATTAAATATCGTCACTTACAATGCTTTTTAGAGGTCACTCGCCAAGGTAGCGTAGTGCGTGCCGCCGATGTATTGGCGCTCACCCAGCCCGCCGTATCGAAAAAACTCAAAGAATTAGAAGACATTCTTGGTGTTCGGTTACTAGAAAGAAGCAAAAAAGGCGTTGAACTGACGCCTTTTGGCAATGTGTTTCTGGAACACGCCAGCACCAGCGTGGCGGCATTACGAGAGGGCACAGAACGTGTCGCCCAAGCCCAACAAAAAGGCATCAGCCGCATCAGTATTGGCGTACTGCCGACGGTGGCCACAAGCATTTTGCCAGAGTCTGTGAAGCGTTTTCGCACCGGGGGAATGGATGCTCGTCTGCATTTGGTTTCTGGCCCAAATGCGTTGTTAATGAGCCAGTTACGCGTTGGCGAATTAGACTTAGTGGTCGGCCGTTTAGGCGTTCCTGAAGCCATGTCTGGCTTGTCATTCCAGCATTTGTATTCTGAACAAGTGACCTTTACCGTGCGCCCAAATCACCCATTGCTCACAAAAGAAAATTTCCAAATCAGCGACATTGCCCATTACACCGTGCTCTATCCGCCCAAAGGTTCCATTACCGCGCCCTACGTGGATCGCTTTTTATTGTCCCAAGGCGTTGGCACTCTCACCGATAGAATCGACACCGTATCCGACTCTTTTGGTAAAGAGTTTATTCGCAACAACGATGCGGTGTGGATCATTTCTCGTGGCGTCGTCGCGCGGGAAATTTCCGATGGAGAACTGGATGAACTGCCCATCGACACCAAAGAAACCTTAGGCGCCGTTGGCCTCACCACGCGAGCGGATTCCATTCCATCGATGGCCTTAAAACTGTTTATGAACGCGGTTCGCGACACCGCTCAAACCTTAGACAGCTATTACAAACCCATTGAACATCATCATAAAGACAGCCCTGCCATTTGATTCAAGACACAGGCGACCTCCGTAAAGTCAGAATGGCAGTAGGTAACCAAGTAAAGCGGCAATATAAGAGTTGTGTACTTCTTGGCAACAAAAGAAATTATCTACTGAATCATGGCGCGAAAGATAGCCTGACGAATGCAGAGAAAGCTGAACTGAAAAAGCTATTGAAGAAAGAGGTTTAACATCAGTATTTTTAATGAATAAAAATCGTCATTAGAAGAGGCGGTAGACATCCGCCAAGGCCGTCATGAAGCGTCCCGTATTACTCGCTTTGAAATCACGGATGTAAAGTCTATTCGCGATAGTCTTCAAGTTTCTCAGCTGAATTTGCCAAAGCGCTAGGCACCAGCGAGGATACGATTAAACGCTGGGAAAGCCGGCGCCACAATCCAACAGGTTTGTCTGCCAAAGTGCTGGCAACGATTCAAGATAACCCAAGTTTTTATCAAGAGTTATCGGCTCACTAACAACACATTCCCTCTACTCCCTGATAAAACGTCGCTTTCACCGTCAGAGTGACGTTTTATCGCTTTCTCGCTTGGCTAACGATTAAGTAGCTTGTACTTTTTACGTATCAAACAATTTCTCAACGTCAAAAAGGTCAGTTCATGACATTCATCAAAGCCAAAGACTTCACTGCCGATCGCCCTTGGGGCGCTTTGGACATTGCTAATATGAACGGTGTGACGACGCGTTTACATTGGACGAATCAGCCTTACAAATGGCATATCAACGATGGTGAAGAAGTGTTTGTGGTGTTAGATGGCGAGGTGAATATGCATTATCGAGTCGATGGAAAAGAGCATATTCAGCTGATGACCATAGGTGATATTTTCTTCGCGGCGATTGGTACAGAACACGTGGCGTACCCGATTGGTGAAGCCCGTATTTTGGTGATTGAAAAAGAAGGCAGTATTTAACCAACCTAATACCGAAATTTTTTGCATGAGTCATAAGAAAAAAGACACAGAAATAAAAGCCCTCACGTATGAAGTGTCCAACTTTATAAGGCCACTTCACATAGAGGGCTTTTGGAAAGCATATAAAGAGGCTTTTAAATACTGTAATCAATAATAATCATATCACTGAGCAACGGACCTAGTAGTTTTTTTATCTCGTCATGCGCTGCATGCGGCAAATAATGATTGCGTGCCGCTTCATCGATAAAGGTCATCATCACACAATGTGTAAACCCTTTATTAGCCCCTTCGTTACTATTATTTACGCCCCATTCTATTGACGCAATCCCCTCTACCCTCTCGGTGATGCTATCGAGTGTTTCAAAAAATATTGAGATATTTGAGAGCGCTGCAAATTCATTAAACTGAATAAGTAAAATATGCCGAATCATAATACGTATCTCCAAATTACAGTGGTTTTGCCTCGATAAAAGTACACAAGGCGTTCATTTATTTGTGTTAATAATAAAGTCACTTAATTATTAGTCTGGCCAACTAGAGAAACATCCCGCCAGACGCTTCAATACGTTGTCCCGTAATCCAGCCGCTACCTTCACTCAACAACATGGCAACTGCGTTACCAATATCATCGGCTTCACCGACACGACCAAGTGCCGTGATAGACGACACCATTTGATTCATTTGTGGGTTATCACGTACATTACCATCGCGAAAATCCGTCGCGATTGCTCCCGGTGCCAAGGTATTTACACGAATTTGTCGATTTGCGAACTCTTTTGCCATATAACGCGTCATGACTTCTACTGCACCTTTGGCTATAGCGTAGGCACTTGAACCTGACATACTAAAACGTGCCAAGCCAGAAGAAACATTCAGAATGTGTCCGCCGTTTTTAATAAAGGGCAATAACGCCTGTGTTAAAAAGAACGGGCCTTTCACATGAATAGCCAACATATCTTCCAACTCTTCATAAGTCGTGTCTTCAAGACTGGCATGCATGCCTGTACCTGCGTTGTTGAGTAAATAGTCCACATCCGAACGCCCAAATTCACGCTCTAGTATGATGCCTAATTGACTAATAAAGACCTCAAACGCTGCCACATCTCGTGTATCCAGCTGAACAGCAAATGCTTTTTGGCCTTTTTGCTGAATGGTCTCAACCACGTCGTCAGCCGCTGCTTTATTTTGGTGGTAGGTAAACAGCACATCGACGTCTTTGTCCGCCAGAGCTAATGCGCTGCTTTTTCCTAATCCTCTGCTTGCACCTGTGATGATCGCTAACTTTTTCATAGTCTATTCCTCGTTGTTTATTTGTTCGGTTGTCGAAACACAAGTGCAGAATAAAGATTTTATTAATCTGGATATACGTACCAAAAGTGATAACATTGTTCGCATTAGGCGAACAAAGGAAAAGTAATGGACAAGTTTGAAGCTATGCAACGTTTTGTCTTAGTCGCTCAATTTGGTAGTTTCACTAAAGCAGCAGATGCTCTTGGCTTGCCAAAATCGAGCATCTCCAGTGCAGTCCAAGGTCTTGAACGTGAACTGGGGACACGACTTTTGCATCGCAGCACTCGCAATATCACGTTAACCCAAGACGGTGAGATCTATTTACCACAGTGCCGAGCATTACTCGCTAATTTAGACGCACTAGACAGCCAATTCCAACGAGAACCAAGTGATGTTCGCGGTGTACTTCGAGTCGACATGCCAAGCCGCTTTGCAACCACTGTCGTTATTCCCCAATTAGCAAAGTTTATCGATCAATATCCAAACATCCGCCTAAAGATAAGTAGTGCGGATTATCGAGTAGATATGATTAAAGAAGGCATTGATTGCGTCATTCGAGTGGGTAATCTTGCTGACAGCAGTCTTATCGCTCGTCCCTTAACACAGTACAAAAGCCTAAACTGTGTATCACCCTGCTACGTGAAAAAGTTTGGCATCCCACAAACGCTTGCAGAATTAACCAATCATAAGCTGATCGAATATTCCCATTCACTAGGCAATCTCGATGCACAATTTGAGTACATGGAAGACAACAAGGTAAAACAACAATCCATGCCAAGCAGCCTAGCGGTTAATGGCACAGACGCCTATTTGAATGCTTGTTTGTCGGGTCTTGGTATTGCACAACTCCCTGTAATTGGTGCGGAAGGTTTCATCGAAAAAGGCCTGCTTATTCCTGTATTAACTCAATTCGAAGCAGAGCCAATGCCGGTATCTTTGCTCTATCCATCACGCAGACAACCAACCAAACGCCTGACTGTCTTTATGGATTGGCTACAGTCAATAATGCTAACGAAATAAAAAAAGTCACAACTCATTTCATTAAATTATCAAAAAGCATTTGTTTTGAATAATTGTCCTATCTATATTCCAAAAAAGTTTATTTATGGACATTGTAATAACTAAATCTTTTAAGTAACCTCTTTCTTAATGAAATATTAAGCTTCCCAGACGAGGGTACTATGAAATCTAAACCACGCTTTTTGAAATCCATTATTGGTACATTGTTGTTGAGCGGCGCCGTACAAGCGTCGGCGGCGGATCAAACCATTCTTAACACGTCTTACGACATCGCTCGTGAGTTGTTCGCGGCTTACAACCCAACTTTTGAGCAACATTGGTTGGACAAAACCGGCAAAACCATCGAGATCAAACAGTCTCACTCGGGTTCTTCCAAACAAGCAAACGCCATCATGAATGGTTTGTCTGCTGATGTGGTGACCTTCAACCAAGTCACCGACGTGCAAGTCTTGCATGACAAAGGCAAGATGATCCCAGGCGATTGGAAAGAGCAATTCCCTAATGCCAGCTCGCCTTACTATTCAACGATTGCCTTCCTTGTTCGTAAGGGCAATCCTAAAAACATTCAAAACTGGGGCGATTTAGCGGCGCAAGATGTGGCTTTGGTATTTCCTAACCCAAAAACCTCTGGCAACGGTCGCTATACTTTCCTAGCCGCTCAGGGTTATGCACAAAAAACCTTCGGTAAAAACAACGAAGCACAAGTCGACGATTTCCTAGGCACGTTTCTGAAAAACGTCTCTGTGTTTGATACCGGCGGTCGTGGCGCGACGACAACCTTCGTTGAGCGTGGTATCGGTGATGTATTGATTACGTTTGAGTCCGAAGTAAACAACATCCGTAACCAATACGGTGCCGATAACTACGAAGTCGTGGTACCAAAAACCTCTATCTTGGCGGAATTTCCCGTGGCCGTGGTTGAGAAAAATGTTAAAAAGAACGGCACCGAAGACGTGTCTCGTGAATACCTGAGCTACTTGTACAGCGAAG
Organism: Marinomonas profundi; assembly: GCF_020694005.1. NCBI lineage: Bacteria > Pseudomonadati > Pseudomonadota > Gammaproteobacteria > Oceanospirillales > Oceanospirillaceae > Marinomonas > Marinomonas profundi. The sequence goes on from NZ_CP073013.1 coordinate 1,279,242, forward strand.
CATCCCAGCGTCTATTAGCGGGTTTTAACTACCGTGTTCACAACGATGTAGTGAAAAAAGAATTCGCAGACACCTTCCCTGAAGTAGATTTGTTAACCGTCGAAAATATTGCTGGCGGCTGGCCACAAGCGACTAAAGACATCTTCACTAATGGTGGTAAACTAGACCGACTTCAGCGTCGCTAATATCAAAACAGATAACAACTAGCCGGATACGCTTGCGTGTTCGGCTTTTCTGTCTTTAATTTTCTGTCTTTAAAGTCACTAGCGCCTTCATTGCAACACTGTTATCGAGACCATAAACATGGCAACACATTTAAGCGCGGCCGACACGCGACCTCGCCATAAGCGAGTCTTGCCCGGACTCAGTTTAAGCTTGGGAACCTCTCTGCTGTTTATCAGTTTGATTCTGCTCCTGCCCATGACAGGGCTGATCATGCAATCTGTCGATATGGGTTGGGACAGATATTGGCAAGTAATCAGCGATGAACGTGTGGTCGCCAGTTACAAGGTCACCCTATGGGCGGCGTTATTGGCGTCTATTTTTAACGGTTTCTTTGGTCTATTGCTCGCGTGGGTTTTAGTCCGTTATGAATTCCCCGGACGTCGCATTTTAGACGCGTTAGTGGATTTGCCCTTTGCGTTACCAACCGCGGTTGCCGGTATTACCTTAGCCACCTTGTACGCACAAAACGGCTGGTACGGTGACATACTCGAAAGCCTAGGGCTCAAAGTCGCTTATACGCCGTGGGGCATTGTGCTTGCCATGGCCTTCACCAGTATTCCCTTTGTGGTCAGAACCGTGCAACCGGTTTTGGAAGAGCTGTCCCCCGAAGAAGAGGAAGCGGGTATGACTTTAGGCGCGTCCGATTGGTCGGTGTTTCGTCGGGTGATTTTTCCGGCCTTGTGGCCAGCCTTGATGACGGGCATTGCCTTGTCGTTTACCCGTAGCTTAGGCGAATTTGGCGCGGTCATTTTCATCGCGGGCAACATGCCTTACGTCAGTGAAATTACTTCCTTGATGATTTTTGTCAGCTTACAAGAATTTGATTTTGCGGCGGCCAGCGCCATTGCGTCCGTTGTCTTAATGGCGTCCTTGGTACTGCTGTTCGCGATTAACCTCTGGCAAGCACGGTATTTACGCCGTCTTCATGGACGCAGTTAGGAAGAGATTATGTCATCTACGAAAAACGTATCTAGCCAGCTAAGAGTCGGCGACAGCCCTTGGGTAAAATGGTCGCTCATTGGCATTACCCTGTTTCTGACGGCCATTTTGTTAGTGGTGCCACTCATTGCCATCTTTCAACAAGCCTTTATGGAAGGCGCGGCGCATTACTTTAGCAGTTTAATCGAAGCCGACACCTTGCACGCCATAGGATTAACACTGCTCGTTGTGCTTCTAACCGTGCCCATTAACTTGGTTTTCGGCGTCATGCTGGCGTGGGCTGTGACCCGCTTTGAATTCCCCGGCCGTAAATTATTAATGACCCTGATGGACATTCCGTTTGCGGTATCGCCTGTGGTGGCGGGTCTGCTTTACCTTTTGCTGTACGGCAACAACGGTTGGATCGGCTCATGGCTATATGACCAAGACATCCAGCTGATGTTCGCGTGGCCCGGCATTGTCATGGTGACGGTGTTTGTCACTTGTCCGTTTGTGGCGCGTGAATTAATCCCCTTGATGCAACAACAAGGTCGAGAAGACGAAGAAGCCGCCGTAATTTTAGGCGCGTCTGGCTGGCAATTGTTCCGCCGCGTTACCTTGCCGAATATCAAATGGGCGCTGATTTATGGGGTGATTCTCACCAATGCTCGAGCGGTGGGGGAATTCGGTGCTGTGTCTGTGGTGTCCGGTAATATTCGTGGTGAAACCAACACCTTGCCATTATTGGTGCAAGCGCAATATGAAGACTATCAAGCGGCAGCGGCCTTTGCCAGTGCGTCTCTACTAGCCATGCTCGCTTTACTAACCTTGCTGCTTAAAGCCTTCATCGAATGGCGTCTGGAACGCAGTTTAAAAATTGAAGCTGAAAAAGAAAAACAGGTGACACAATGAGTATTTTGATTGAAAACATCTCCAAGAAATTTGGCCACTTTCAAGCCTTGTCACCTTTGTCATTGGATATTAACGAAGGCGAAATGATTGGCTTACTGGGGCCGTCCGGCTCGGGCAAAACCACCCTATTGCGTATTATCGCGGGGCTTGAAGGCGCCGATACAGGACGCATTCAATTTGGTGACCGAGACGTGACCAACTTACACGTGCGCGATCGACGCGTAGGCTTTGTGTTCCAAAACTACGCCTTGTTCCGCCACATGACAGTGGCTGACAACGTAGCCTTTGGCCTAGAAGTCTTGCCTCGTAAAGAGCGGCCCAGCGCCACTGAAATCAAAACACGGGTGATGCATTTATTGGAAATGGTGCAGCTTGAGCACCTTGCCAACCGTTTTCCATCCCAGCTTTCTGGCGGGCAAAAACAACGTATCGCCTTGGCGCGTGCTTTGGCGACACAGCCCGAAGTCTTGTTGCTAGACGAACCCTTCGGCGCCTTGGATGCCAAGGTGCGCAAAGAACTGCGTCGCTGGTTGCGTGGCTTACACGATGAACTTGGCTTCACCAGTGTCTTTGTCACCCACGACCAAGAAGAAGCCTTAGAATTGTCAGATCGCGTTGTGGTGATGAGCAATGGACACATTGAACAAATCGACCAACCGGGTGCGCTTTACGCCTCACCGAACAGCCGCTTTGTGTTCGACTTCCTTGGCAACGCCAATGTTTTTGACGGCAAAATCGACAGCGGCAAATGGCACAATGGATCGGCTAATATCGCTTTACCGACCACGACCGAGCTAAAAGACGGTCAGTTATATATACGCTCCCACGAGTTTTTTGTTTCTAAAGCGCCAACAACGCAAGCCAACTTGCCACTGAGAGTGATTGCCATCAACCCGATTGGCGCCGAAGTCCGCCTCGAACTCACCCCAATCGACTGGCAAAGCAACGACGTCTGGGAAATCGACCTGCCCCACAAGGCGTTTGACAAAAACGGCTTCGAGAAAGGCCAAACCTTGTACGTCACCCCGAAAGCCGGCTATTTCTTCGCCCATGACGCACAACAAGCAGTGCAATTGAACTGGGAAGCAGAAAAAACAATCACCGCGGGAAATGTCTAATTAACCTCAACCTAAGAGCGACACTTATAGTGTCGCTCTATTGCGTTAAAGCCTCATCAGGCTTTTGATATGACAAAACGCGGCGCGGCCGAGGGCGTCTATGTTGTAGCCGCCTTCCAATACCGAGACGACTTTCCCGCCGCAATGGCGATCTGCTACGTCCATCAAAAGATCGGTAATCCAGGTAAAGTCCGACTCGCTCAATCTAAGCTGCCCCATGGGGTCTTCTTTATGAGCATCAAAGCCAGCTGAAATCATAATAAGCTGAGGTTTAAACGCATCGAGCGCTGGAAGCAGTTGCTCAGTCATCATCGTTTGAAAGGCTTCACTACCGGAACCTGCGGCCAAAGGCATGTGTAGAATATTATCGTGGGAAGCGCCGGGGTCGCTGTAGGGATAAAACGGGTGTTGATAGCTGGACGCATAAAGCACGTTAGGATCGGTCTTAAAAATGTCTTCGGTGCCGTTGCCGTGATGTACGTCAAAATCCACAATCGCCACGCGCTCCAAACCGTATTGCTCGATGGCATAACGGGTGCCAACGGCGATGTTATTAAACAAGCAGAAACCCATGGCTTTGTCGTATTCTGCATGATGACCCGGTGGGCGAATCGCACAAAACGCATTGTCCATCTCGCCTGACATGACTAAATCGACCGCTTTAATCACCGAACCTGCTGCATACAGTGCCGCGTCTAACGTGTGCGGCATCATCAAGGTTTCTGGCTCCAGTTCCACATGACCTTCTTCTGGCGCGCGGGCAAAAATAGAATCCACATAGGCTGTATCATGGGCGAGAATTAGCTGGTCACGCGTTGCTGGATCGGACTCCAATCGACGCAAAAAATCCATTAACTGCCCCATGATCAAGCGATTTTGAATCGCGCCAAGCCGCAGTGGCGATTCAGGATGATCGTCGCCCATATCATGTTTGTCACAATACGTGTGTGTGATGTAAGCCGTTGTCATTGGATGTCTCTGAATTTTTATTTTTCTATAGTTGTTATGACTGTGTCTTGTATCAAGCCACAAATGAAAAAGACAATCCATCCTACCATGGTCTACCATTCATACGGATGAAGACTATGCTACTGTCATAAGATGTACATTGAGTTTATGGAGAAGATCAGGTGAGCCAACACGCATTACAGTCTCTACTCGCCCCGACCTCTATGGTGGTGCTCACGGGCAACGACGCCCACGACCCTCTCATGTTGGCGCTGTTAAACGCCTTATCTAACACACAAAAGTCGCACCCAGAAAAGTCGTATCAAGAGTCCAGTGCAGCAAAATCTTGTCCTGTGAGTCTGGTTGGCGTTCGGCCCGCCACAGCGTTTGCTTTTCCGCTGTATTCAACGCTCAGCGAATTACCCCAAAGCCCTGATCTTGCGGTGTTGGTCGGCTCTTATGCTGCCCAAGAAAGCCAACCTTCCATGGAAGACATTATTGCCGCCTGCGGCGCGGCGGGCATTGGTTCCTTATTAATGCTGTCGTGGACAGGCGATAGCCAAGCATCACTGGTCGACTCGTTACGCAAACACAATGTGCGTTTACTGGGCCCAAACAGCTTTGGTATTTGTCGCCCGAAACAAGGCGTGTTTGCTTGGCTTGGCTTGACTCAGCCATTATCGGGGCGTTTGGCGCTGATGTCGCAATCGGGCACGGTGGCCAGTGCGCTTGTAGATTGGGCCACATGGCAAGGTATCGGCTTTTCCCAAGTGGTTTCCATGGGAACACCGGTCGATGTGATGCCGTCACAAGTCTTGGACTATTTATCCAATGATTTCGACAGTCAGGCGATCTTGATGTATTTGCAGAAAATAGGCCATCCGACACGTTTTCTTAGCAGCTTACGCGCCACAGGTCGAAGCAAACCCGTTGCGGTGGTCACCGAACACTCGGTCGGTGCTGATGAACGGGTGCTCGACGCCGCGCTCAGCCGAACCGGTGCGGTACGTGGTCGACGTTTAAATGATTTAATCGCGGCGGCTTCCGTGATGACCAATGCCCGTCGAGTCAAAGACGGCTCGCTGCTCATTATCGGCAATGGCGCAGGCCCTGGGGAGCTGGCCGCACAAAGAGCCATGGAACTGGGCATTGACCTACTCACGCCAGCAGGCGAACTACACGACAGATTAGAAGCCACCATGGCCGGTCGCGGTGGCATTGGCCCCGTCACAACCGTGTGGGCCAGTTGCGCCACGGATCTATTCATCGATCTCGCGGTCGATGCCTTGCAAAACAAGGATTGCGGCGCGGTATTACTGACGCTCAGCCCAACCGCGCTGATCGACATTGATTCCTTGTACGATCTGATCATCAAGTTGCATCGGACACAGAAAAAGCTCGTTATGGTGTGTTTGCTGGGCGGCGGTAATATGACCAATATGCGCACGCGCATTAATGAAGCCGGCATTCCAACCTTTAGAACCCCCGAAACCGCTATTGAAGGCTTTCAGTTTTTGGTGCAATTCCAACGCAACCAATTACTCGCTAAACAATCGCCTGACAGCCATGCGTTTCGTTTTAAAATTGATGTCTCAGAAGCCACCAAAACCCTTAATCAGCTTTTTGAACAAGAACGTAAACAAGAGCTAAAACAAGGTGACAAAATTCCCCAAACCGATACGTTAAGAGACGTTTTTGAACTGTTCCATATTCGCTTAATTACCCGTCGTCAGCCTGCTCATCAGTTATCCGCGCCGATCCATTTACGCGTCTTTCAAGATGCCATTTTTGGCCCTGCCATTGGTTTGTCTTTAGAAGGTGCTCAGCAACACAAACAAGCCGAAGCCGTTGCCTTGCCGCCACTCAACACGATTTTGGCGAAAGATTTAATCCAGCGCGCCTTTCCCGGCGAAGCGTCCTTTGAGCTGGAAAGTCTACTGCGCAACTTATCCACCATGGTGTGTGAATTACCCGAAATTGAAAGCCTAGAACTGGCCGATGTCAGACTCCACGACAGTGGCAGTGTGTACGCTGACGTTACCGCCAATCTGCGACTTTGCAAACATTGGCGGCGCTATGAACATCTCGCGATTCACCCTTACCCAAGACAATGGGTATCAGAAAAAGTATTGAAAAATGACGAAATCGCCACCGTTAGGCCGGTTTTACCCAGAGATTCCGGCATATTGGCGGATTTTGTCCGCAGCATGTCCCACGAAACGCGATACTTTCGCTTCATCTCCAATATCGAAGAACTCACGCCACGTATGCTCGCCAGCATGTCGCATATCGACTACGACCGAGAAATGGCGTTACTCGCGGTCATTAACCGTGACGGACAAGATTTACTCATCGGCACCGCACGCTACATAGACAACTTCGACGATCAAAGCTGCGAATTTGCCGTCGTGCTAGGCGATGCATTCCAAGGCCTAGGCTTGGCGTCTTACCTGATGCGACAACTGTTTCAAGTCGCCGCTGACAAAGGCGTTCGTGTGATGAAAGGCATTGTCCTAGCAGAGAACAAACGCATGATCGAGTTTTGCAAACATTTAGGTTTCAGCATACAAAGAGACCCAGACGATTTTAGTCAAGTGATCGCCAGTATTAAACTAACGCCAAACTTACTTGAAAAGTGTCGAGACGCTTGCTGATAAATAGTAGAGCTGAATATCACGAGGCTAGCGAAGCACCTCAATCTCAACTTCTACAACACCATCCCGAGTATTGCCGATACGTTGGAAGGCGGATTTACTCAAATCAATAATGCGACCACGAACGAATGGCCCACGATCATTGACGCGTACCACGACGTTTTTGCCATTCTCGACGTTGGTCACTTTAACTTTAGAGCCAAATGGCAAGCGCTTATGGGCGGCGGTCATGGCGTTTTGATCAAACAATTCACCGCTGGCGGTTTTACGCCCTTGGTACTTCATCGCGTAATAACTGGCTTTACCACTTTCTTCGAATCCAACTGAATCCGAGCGACTGATTGGACCGCTCGCGCAGGCCGTCAGCATCAGCGGCAAGATTGCCCAACATAAAATACGGATTGTTCGCATGGTTTTTCATTCCCTTTAAGTGGCTTTGCTTTTAAGTGACTTTGCTTTTAAGTGACTTTAATTGTCAGATGCTATGCTCTTAGTCTCATAGTAACAGATACGTCCGCCTAGCAAACTCAACCTAACGAAACATTGGTCAGCTTGTTGTCAGGTTTCTGCAGTATATTGTTTTTCTTTGCCTGAATGATGCCCAACCGCTCAGCAACATAAGCTGAGAGTATGCTTAACATCACCAGAGACGCCAATCGTGCCAGTCTATTTAAGGTATGCTTTGCACCCTTGTAACCCCATTGATTTTTTTGAATAATTAGCATGATTTCCTGTCTTTTATCTCGTTGTAAAACGCCCTCAAGTTGGACAACGCCTTGGCGATTAACCGTCTTATTGGTTGTCTCTTTTGTTTTAGTAGTTTGCTTTGAATATGCAAATTTGCCCGCGGCGCTGCTGCTTGGCCCTATGATTACTGCCATTATGTTAGCCACCAGCGGCGCTGGCATTACGCTACCCAAGCCAATGTTTTTAATGGCGCAGGGCATTTTGGGGATGATGATAGCGAACAGTTTGCCGTTAACGGTTTTCGCAAAAATCTCACAAGAATGGCCGTTGTTTCTCATTGGTACCGTGTCGACCATTGTGACATCCAGCTTTTTGGGGTGGTTACTCAGCCGCACCGGCTTATTACCCGGTACCACCGCGATTTGGGGATCGTCGCCCGGCGCAGCATCGGCCATGACCATTATGTCGGAATCCTACGGCGCCGATATGCGACTGGTGGCCTTCATGCAGTATTTGCGCGTCGCTTGTTGCGCCATTGCCGCTACCGTCGTTGCGACGGTGTTTCATGTGGATGAGTTAATTGTCGAACCCACAGATTGGCTGGGAGTTTCATCTTGGTCAGGTTTTACCCTCACGTTGGCTATCATTTTAGTCGCCTGCGTTGCGGGGGTGATTTTACGCTTGCCTAGCGGCCCCATGCTACTGGCCCTCGCTGTAGGCTTGATGATTAAATTCTCCGGCATTCTGCCCATTGTCTTACCCAATTGGTGTTTAGCGATCAGTTTTGCGGTGTTAGGTTGGTCGATTGGCTTTCGCTTCACTCGCCAAGTATTACGACATGCGTGGTATGTTTTCCCTCACGTATTAGGGGCCATCCTCGCGCTGATTGCGATCAATGCTTGTGTTGCCATGCTGTTGATTAGCTTTGCGGATATCGACCCACTCACAGCCTTTCTCGCCACCAGCCCAGGTGGGGCCGACTCCGTTGCTATTATCGCCGCGTCCACCCGTGCGGATGTGTCGTTTGTGATGGCGATGCAGGTAGCGCGCTTTTTATTGGTGCTGCTTGCTGGGCCAATGCTCGCCCGCTGGCTTTCGAGCATTAAAGCAATCTAAAACGAAAGCAATCTAAAATAAAAACAGCCTAAAACGAAAAAACCACCCGAAGGTGGTTTTTAAAAACAACAATTAAGCGCTAGCTGGCTTGTTCAAGATTTTCCGGACCAAATGAAAAAGGCAATAGCTCGTTCAGAGTAAGGGATTTTCTTACCCCTTCTGCGCCGCAAATATGAACCTTGGTATCCACCGAAGAAAATTCACGAATCTTTTGCCGACAACCACCGCAAGGCGTAACCAATCCGTCGCCTTTGCCTATAACGTAAATGTCTTGAATTTGCGTTTCACCATCCAGCACCATAGCGGCAATCGCCCCCGCTTCAGCACAGGTGCCTTCTGGGTAAGCAGCGTTTTCCACATTGCAACCAGAGTAACGCTTACCACTGGCGGTCAAAATAGCCGCACCAACAGGAAAGTGAGAATAAGGCACGTACGCCTTATTCATCGCGTCTTTCGCAAGTTCAAACAATTTAGCACCTTGTTTTACATCAGGCATGGTTTAAATCCAACATATTAAGCTCGCTCTTTCACATAGGGTCGACCAATGGCTTTTGGCGCAATGGCTTTACCGATAAAACCCGCCAGCAACAACACAGTCAACACATAAGGTAAGACTTCAATGGCTTGCACTGGCACTTGGCCAATACCTGGAATCTCAACACCTTGCATACGCACTGCAACCGCGTCTAAGAAGCCAAATAACAAACAGGCTAATAGCACAGGAACCGGACGCCATTTACCAAAGATCAACGCCGCTAACGCCATATAGCCTTTACCGGCACTCATGTCTTTTAAAAAACCCGCATTATGGGCGGTCGACAAATACGCGCCTGCCAAGCCACATAAAATGCCACACACGATCAAAGCGCGATAACGAATTAAAGCAACGGAAATGCCCGCCGTATCCACCGCATGAGGGTTTTCCCCCACCGCCCGCAAACGCAAACCAAAGCGCGTTTTGTAAATCACCCAATAGGTCACAGGCACCATGGCAAACGCCAAGTACACCAGGATATTATGCCCACTGAGCAAATTCGAATAAATCGCGCCAATCACCGGCACATCTTGCAAGGCATCGGCAAAGGGGAAGGTGATGTCTAAGAAACGTTCGTTCCCAGACAACGCCGGAGTTTGTCCGCCCATACCAAACCAATGCATCGACAAGGTAACGGTCAACCCCGCCACAATGGTATTAATCGCCACACCCGACACAATATGATCGCCGCGGTGCGTAATACAGGCAAAACCGTGGATCATCGCCAAGGAGACCGAGGCTAAAATACCAAAGCACAAGCCAATCCAGGCTGAACCAAATATCGCCGCCCCTGCGGCAGCGGCAAACGCGCTACCAAGAATTTTCCCTTCTAAGCCGATGTCGACAATCCCCGCGCGCTCAGAAAACAAGCCCGCCAACGCGGCGAAAATAAGCGGCGTAGAAACGCGCATTGTCGCGTCTAACATGAGTATCAATGTTTCAAACATAATTGTCCCCTACGCGACCGCTCTGCGAATAAAAAAGCCTTCGATACGATCTTTAAACATATGCTCAAGCGCACCTGAAAATAAGATCACCAAACCTTGAATCACCACGACAATTTCAGGCGTAATGGTGGGAATCTCAAACGCCAACTCAGCCCCACCTTGATACAAGGCGCCAAACAGTACCGCCGCTAAAACAATACCAATCGGATGATTACGTCCCATCAAGGCCACCGCAATCCCCGCAAAACCATACCCTGCGGTAAAGTTTAGCAATAGGCTATGGTTTACCCCCATGATTTCATTTAGGCCCACAAAACCCGCCAAACCGCCCGATATCAACATCGCCCAAATGGTCACTTTCGCGGTATCAATCCCAGCGTAACGCGCCGCGCTAGGGCTGGTTCCTAATGTACGCAACTGATAACCCCAACGCGTATGCCAAATTAATCCCCACACAAACACACAACAAATCAGTGCCCAAATAAACGCCAGATTCAAGGGGGAATCACCGATATCTATCCCCAAAGGAGAGAAGATTTCATGCAAATACGGTAGCCATGCATTCTCTTCAAACGTTCGGCTATTGGGCGCCATGCGACCGTCTTCTTTTAGCCAATTGACAATTAAGTAAACCATCAAAGACGAGGCAATAAAGTTGAACATAATGGTGGTGATAACAATGTGACTACCACGGCGCGCTTGTAAATACGCTGGAATATAGCCCCATGCCGCCCCAAATACCGCGGCACCAATAACAGCCAAAGGCGCAATCACGTAAAAGGGCATGGTGTGATCCAATGATAAACAGATCAAGCCAACCCCTAAACCACCAATATAGGCTTGGCCTTCACCACCGATATTGAACAAGCCGCCTTTAAAGGCCACCGATACGGCCAAGCCAGTAAAGATAAGATTGGTGGCGTAATACAAGGTGTAACCCACACCTTCGCTATAACCAAATGCGCCGTAGATTAAGTAACCCGCGGCTTCAATGGGGTTTTCGCCAATCGCCAGAATCACCAAACCAGACACAAAAAACGCCAGTGACACATTTAAAATAGGAATAAGGGCCATGTTGACCCAAGCTGGAACTTTTGCCTGACTCATACGGACTCCCCTTCTTTTTCTGTGCCTTCTTTTTCTGTGCCTTCTTTTTCTGTGTAATGGGCATTCGCCATCATTAAGCCAAGGGTTCGTTCGTCAGCGTCTTTTGCATCAAGCTCACCCACCACCGCACCATCAAACATCACTATAATGCGATCACTCAGTGCCATAATTTCATCCAATTCAACCGACACCAGCAAAATGGCTTTGCCCGCATCGCGTAATTTAACAATTTGCTCGTGAATATTTTCTATCGCGCCGATGTCCACCCCGCGGGTTGGCTGACCAATCAGCAACACTTCAGGGTTTTGTTCCACTTCACGGGCAATCACAATTTTTTGCTGATTACCGCCTGAAAAATTAGCGGTTTTCAAATATGGGTTAGGTGGACGAACGTCCCACGCCGTCATGCGCTCATTACATTCATCAAGCATCGCCTTGCGATTCATCAAGACTTTGCCGTTGTAAGCAGAGGAATTATGATAACCCAACACCGCGGCTTCATAGGCTTCAAAGCCCGTAACCAAGCCCATTTTATGGCGATCTTCTGGCACATGAGCCATTTTCAGATCACGCATTTGGGCGGCGTCTTTTGGCGCTTTCGCGGTAATCACTTGACCGGCAAAATGAATTTCGCCTTCGTCCATCGCAGTGATACCAGAGAGCACATTCAGCAGCTCACTTTGTCCGTTACCAGACACACCCGCAATGCCTAAAATCTCACCCGCACGCAGCTCTAGACTGACATTTTTCAGACGCTTAACGCCTTGGCTGTCCAATTGAGACAGGTTCTGCGCAGACAGCAAAACCTGACTCGGCTTGGCCTCGCCTTTATTAACCGTAAGGCGAACTTTCTTACCCACCATTAATTCGGCAAGCTCTTCCTTGCTGGTCTGAGCCGTTTCACGATGGGCGACCATTTCACCTTGGCGCATCACTGACACATTGTCGGTGGAAGCCATGATTTCACGTAATTTGTGGGTGATTAACAAGACAGTAACGCCCTGATCTTTTAGGGCTTTTAAAATACGGAATAGATGATCCGCTTCTTGCGGTGTCAACACACCGGTGGGCTCATCTAGAATCAGAATACGGGCACCACGATACAGTGCTTTTAAGATCTCAACTCGCTGCTGTAAACCCACCGGAAGTTCTTCTACTATGGCGTCGACATCAATATCCAAGCTATATTCGTGGGCTAAGCGTTGTAGCTCTACACGCGCCGCGCCAATGCCATTTTTTAGCAAGGCGCCGCCTTCGGCTCCCAGCATCACGTTTTCAAGTACGCTGAAGTTTTCCACTAACATAAAATGCTGATGCACCATGCCGATACCCGCATTGATCGCGTCTTGCGAACTGCGAATATCAACACGCTTACCATCGACTTCAATATGTCCGGTATCGGCCTCATAAAAGCCATAAATGATACTCATCAAAGTGGATTTACCCGCGCCGTTTTCACCGATAATTCCGTGAATCGTACCCACCGGCACTTGTAAGCAAATGTCTTTATTGGCCTGAACGGCACCAAAACGTTTACTGATGTCTCGCAACTCAATTGCGTATGGCATTGTTTTATTTGTCATATCAAAAAGGAATTCATCTGCTTATAAATAAAAATACTAGGGCAAAAAAAACAGCTACCTACCAACGTAGATAACTGTTTCCGTCTGCAACTTAGTAGTTACACGTATTATCAGACATGTAATCGTGTACTTTAATGTCACCGCTGATAATTTTCGCACGAATATCACTGACCTTCGTTTTCATTTCCTCGGTAATGAGATTCACATTATGCTCATCCTGAGCCCAATCAACACCACCTTCGGCTAAACCAAGTACCACTAAACCCGGCTCCCAAGTACCCGCCGCCGCGTCTTTGTAAGTCTTATAGGCCGCTTCATCCACTCGCTTAACCATAGAGGTCAACATGGTGCCTGGCTGAATGTGGTTTTGGTTTGAATCGACACCAATCGCCAATTTGCCTTCGTCTTTTGCCGCTTGGTACACACCGATACCTGTGCCGCCCGCCGCCGCAAAGACAACATCTGCGCCTTTAGAGAACTGGCTCTTAGCAAGTTCAGAGCCCTTTGTTGGGTCATTAAAGGCCGCGCCAGTGGAACCCGTCATATTTTGCAGAATGGTCGCGCTAGGCGACGCGTATTTCACCCCTTGCTCGTAACCACAACCAAACTTACGAATCAGAGGAATATCCATCCCACCGACAAAACCAACCGTATTGGTTTTCGATGCCATAGACGCTAGGGCACCAATCAAAAAGGACCCTTCATGTTCTTTAAACACCACCGACTGAACATTTGGCAGGTCAATCACACCATCAATAATAGTGAACTGAACGTCTGGAAAATCTTTCGCGACCTTCTCTACCGCCGACGTCATATTGAAGCCAACGGTAACAATAGGAGAATAACCGCGCTTAGCAAGACGACGTAAACCTTGTTCTACCTGTGCTTCGTTTTTCGGTTCAAATTCGCGTACTTTAATACCAGTATCCGCGATGTACTTTTTAACGCCGTTGTAAACACCTTCATTAAAAGACTTATCGAATTTACCAGCTTGGTCATAAACCACTGCAGGTTCGGTTGCCGCGTGAGCCATGCCCGATGAGATGGCCAGCGCCGTGACTGACGCAAGAAAGACTGCTTTCATTCCAATTCCTCTTATATGTAATTTAATCTAGGTACAATTTAATCAAGGCAATAAATCTTGCCTAACTGGTCAAAAATAAACCCATTAGCAGAATACCGCAATGTAATCTGCACATTTCAAGCAACATTTTTACGCCTATCGTCCATCTGATAGGCGTTTTTCGCAGACCGACACGCTCAACCTTCGCATACCGGTACTTCAACCATAGTCGATAGCAATTCTTATGCCTACTATACACAAATGGTCAAGATTGGCATTGGCTACAAAATACCGTACTGCGCTGGGCTTGGCGGATCTCTTTAAGGGGAGCGCTACAGACTAAACAAGGCTTTTCCGCTCGACCATAAACCGCCAGCTCCTGCTTAAAATAACCTGGCTTACCATCACCACCAACAAAGTCTTTTAACGTCGTACCGCCCTGTTTAATAGCCGCCGCCAGCACCACTTTAATGCACTCAACCAAACGCGCCAAACGGGCTTTACTAACCTTACCAGCCAAACGATCAGGACGAATCCCCGCTTTAAACAAGGCCTCATTGGCGTAAATATTGCCAACTCCCACCACAACCTTACTGTCCATAATAAAGGTCTTAATGGGAACCTTACGACCTTTGGCACGCGCAGATAACATATCGACATTAAACGCTTCAGATAAAGGCTCAGGCCCCAGATGCTTTATTAGCGCATGTTCGTTCCAGTCATCTGTGGTCCACAGAATCGCACCAAAGCGACGAGGGTCGGTATACCTTAGCCATACGTCATCATCGGCAAAACAAAAATCCACATGATCGTGAAACAGCGGCGGCGTCTCGGCAGGGACAAAATACAAGCTACCTGACATGCCTAAATGAACAATCAAGGTGCCTTTTGAGGTATGAATACCAATGTATTTGCCACGTCGAGAAAGATGCGTGATCTCTTGACCCAGCATCTCTGAGCTTAGCTCTGGTGTAATCAACCAACGCAGCTTTGGCTGACGAATATCGACCCTAGCAAGCGAACGCCCCACTAGCTTGGGCTCAATGCCTCGTAACGTGGTTTCTACTTCTGGTAATTCTGGCATGATTGACCTCAATGATGACCAAGTACAGACAATACTGAGTAAATAAATAAAGCGCCGCTAACAACGACAGAAAACATACTGACCAAATGAACAACTTTCTTCTACTACTATCTTTATACTAGATACAAAAAAACCGACTCAATGAGTCGGTTCTTTTTGACAAAAAACAAAAATTATTTAATTTTCGCTTCTTTGTACATAACGTGCTTACGTACCACTGGGTCAAACTTTTTCATTTCAAGTTTGTCAGGAGTATTTCGCTTGTTCTTGTCAGTTGTGTAAAAGTGACCAGTACCAGCAGAAGATACCATGCGAATTAGATCGCGAGCGCCTTTAGAAGCCATGATTCAGATCCTTATACTTTTTCGCCGTTAGCGCGCATTTCAACAAGTACTGTTTCAATGCCCTTTTTATCGATAATACGCATACCTTTAGAAGATACACGTAAACGGATGTAGCGGTTTTCACCTTCGACCCAAAAACGGTGCCAATGAAGGTTAGGAAGAAAACGGCGCTTAGTACGACGCTTTGAGTGAGAAACGTTATTACCTGTAATAGGACGTTTCCCAGTAACTTGACATACGCGAGACATAATTAAATACCTTTTGCTATCCAGAAAGATTATTGGAAGTGTTTCACTTCCTCAGGCGGAGCATGATTCCTTATGAATCAAAAAAATCCCATACCGAGGATATAGCGGCGCGCATTTTCCCATAAGCTCACCCATTGAGCAATTCTTTTGTTAAAAAATGATCAATTCAACAACCTAATGCGAAGCGAGGCTTGGATTCAGCAACGACTCCCCAACCCTCTCCCGTCCATCAAACCTGAAACAGGAAGTTTTTGATCAGGTCTTTACCGCCTTCTGTTGCGAAGGATTCTGGGTGAAATTGAATGCCTTGAATCGGGTATGCTTTGTGGCGAACGCCCATCAGTTCAAATGCTCCGCCTTGATGAATCGTGGCGATATCCTTGAAGTCGGCTGCTTTTAAATCTCCCACCGAGGCAGTGACTTCCAATACGTCTGGAAAGCTTTCGGCTTGCGCGATGAGCGAGTGATAACGCATGACTTCAAGCTGATCTGGAATGTCATGAAAGATGCCTTCGCCGTTGTGCGTAATCGGGCTGGTCTTGCCATGCATTGGCAAGGGCGCTTTCACCACCTTGCCGCCGAACACATGACAAATACCCTGCATGCCTAAGCAAACACCCAGCAATGGAATGCTTTTGCCAAACTCTAAAATCACCTCTGCACAGACACCAAAGTAAGCCTTGTCGTCTGGCGAGCCTGGCCCTGGAGAGATAATAATCCGATCTGGCGCCGCGGCACGAATGTCATCTAATGTCACTTCGTCGTTGCGTTTGACGATCACCTCAAAGGCGTCCATCTTGCCACGGCTTTTTTCGGTTTCCAGCACTTCACCAATAAACTGATACAGGTTGTAAGTGAAGGAATCGTAGTTGTCGATAATATACACTTTCATGTCGGCTTCCCTTACGCTTTGTCTTGTGTGTTGGCTGGTGCAAAACTGTCTAGCACACGTTTGGTGCCCGCAAATTTGCGTTGGATTTCTTCGTATTCGTCTTCAGCGTTTGAGTCATAGACGTTACCGCCACAAGTTTGCACATAGGCTTTGTTGCCCTTGGCGAAAACAGTACGAATTGGAATGGCAAACATGCAATCGCCATTGAAAGAGAACTGACCGACCGCACCGCCATAAGGGCCGCGGCCGTCGTTTTCCAAATCGTCGATGATCTTCATCGCTTCGATTTTCGGCGCGCCCGTCAAGGTTCCGGCAGGAAAGTTACTCGCCAATGCGGAGAACATGTCGTGATCTTCCGCCATAATGCCGACAATTTCGCTGGAAATGTGTTGAACGTGGCTAAAACGTTTAATGTCCATCAAACTACGCACTTTCACTGTACCGAAGCGCGCCACGCGGCCAATGTCGTTACGGTGCAAGTCGACAATCATATTGTGCTCGGCGATTTCTTTTGGATCATTCAACAAAGCACGAGCCAATGCCGTGTCTTCTGCCGCGTCTTTACCACGCTTCGCCGTGCCTGCTAATGGAAAGGTTTCCATTTCCCCTTGGCGCACACGGAACAACAATTCTGGACTTGCGCCAATCACTTTTTGCTCACCAAACTTGATGTAATACATTTGCGGTGAAGGATTCACTTCGCGCAATTGTTCGTACAAATTAATAGTATCGCCTTCCATATCGAACCATTTTTTAAAGCCCACTTCACACTGAAAGATTTTACCTTCGATGATGTCTTGCTTCACCTTAGCGACTGCATTCGCATGATCCGCTTTGCTCATGGACTCACCCGCTGGCGTGACCACAAAGGGACCATTTGCAGGCGTTGGTTCTGCCATCATGGCGTTCACCAAGCCCACACGGTTTGCGTCACCAGACTCGTCTTCATAGTAGAAGTAAAAAACTTCGCCTGTCATCTTGTCCAAAATCAGACCGTCTTTGTACAAACCAAAACGAAACGCATCAAACATCTCGCTCGATTGCAGATCCAAAGTCGGCTCAAAATAGTTCATGCTGTCGTAACCAATATAACCCGTTAAACCACCAGCAAAACCGCGCGACAAAATATTCTGCGGCACAATGTCACGCAGCAAATAATAAGGGTTATCGGATTCGAAAGATTCCGTGCGGCCGTCCCGTTCTTGGATAAACAGCTGTTTACCTTCGGCCCAGATCAGCTTTTCAGGGTCAAAACCAATAATCGAATGGCGGGAAATAAAACTCTCTTCGCCAAGGGATTCCAACATAAAGCAGTTCTCAAAACGCTTCTCGACCTTCTTAAACAAGTCAAAAAAATCACCGCTAGAACTGATAGTGACGTACTTAGGCTTACGCGGCAGCGAGATGCGCTGCGGCTTTTTATGGTATGAATTCATGCTTCTTTTAATTCCTTTAATGCTCGGGAACCACGGGTCACCGTGGCAATGCCCACCCCCAATTGCTTGGCAATATCGCGCTGTGGCACGCCTTGCTCCAATAGGGAAAATATTTGTAATCTGTGCTGCATCTCGTTGATTTCATTCGGCGTTAACAAGGCTTTTAAACGCTTTTCCAACACCGCGTCATCACCGGCCTCGGTTAAAAACTGGAGCAAATCTTTCATAGGTACTTCTACTTAATAAAGCAGTTATGTATTCACGTACTAGTACATTATATTTTTACGCATTATTAAGCAATAGCTGAGCGTTAAGCGGATGTTCTTTTTCGATCTGATTTTTCACTCAATAAAAGCGTACCAGAATGAGGTTGAGAGCGAAAAAAATACCGAATGCCTTCTGCACAATCAGCAGTAGCATTCGGTATTTTTGTTTTCTCTATTTGAACTGAGTCTTAGGCTTTGAGTTTATGCACTAACCCTTGAATACCTAATACATAACCTTGCACGCCCATGCCGACTACAATTCCTGCAGCGGCAGGCGAGATATAGGAATGATGACGAAATGCTTCACGAGCGTGTACGTTGGAAATGTGTACTTCGATTACCGGCACGTCGGCGCCTTTTATTGCGTCGTGAAGGGCAATAGAAGTATGCGTGTAAGCACCTGGGTTGAAGACCACACCCAACACGTCACCGGCTTTAATACGACGACCCGCTTCATGAATGAGGTCAATCAGCACGCCTTCATGATTTGATTGGTGACATTCTACCTTGTGGCCTAGTTTTTCTGCAGCATCACCACACATACTTTCCACGTCGGCTAGGGTTTCGTAGCCATACGTTGCTGGCTCACGAGTTCCCAGTAGGTTTAAGTTTGGGCCGTTTAATATCATAATAGTAGACATAGTAATTTTTCCTTAACATCCGCGTAAAAATGCAATCGTCCGTGCCGTTACACCAAAAAGCGCAGCAACACGCTTAACGTAAAAAACGACAATACCGTTGTGATCAGCAAGGTGCTCGCACAAAAACTCTGCTCACCATATTCTCCCCCCACAATCGGATAAATACTTAACATCGGTACCGAAGCCAAAATAATCATCGCTGTTTTTAAATCGTTTGGCATATTAGGCGCCAATAACAAGAGTGCTGCCACCACCATGGGGAAGAAAATCAATTTCGCAAACGCCACCAAAGACATTTCGCCAATGCTGCCTTTTATTGACAACCCCACTAATGAACCACCGATCACAATCAATGCCGCTGGGGCGGAGCCCATCGCAAGCATGTCTAGGCCTCGCATCATAAATACCGGAAAGCTCACTCCCAGCAAAGCACATACGATCCCACTAAACACCGCCAAGATAATAGGATTACTGACAACTCGCTTCAGCACTGGCAGCAAAACGCCTTGACCATTTGCGCTGCGTTTTCCCAATACCGTTTCGATAAAAATAAGACTCACAGGAAACAAAATGATATTTTCCACCATCACGGCCATCGCAAAAGCATGCACCATTGAATGATCGAAAAACTGCAACAATATGGGAAAGCCTATAAACGCGCTGTTTGGCATCGCGGCGCCAAGCCCGCGAAGGCCGCAACGCTCCCATTGCCTACGAAACACCATTCGGCTCAATAGGACGGTAAACACAAAGGACGACAGCCCGCCTGCAGCGTAAATTAAAATATAGTCTGGGTTAATTAACGC
Source organism: Marinomonas profundi (assembly GCF_020694005.1). Taxonomy (NCBI): domain Bacteria; kingdom Pseudomonadati; phylum Pseudomonadota; class Gammaproteobacteria; order Oceanospirillales; family Oceanospirillaceae; genus Marinomonas; species Marinomonas profundi. The sequence goes on from NZ_CP073013.1 coordinate 1,298,772, forward strand.
TTGAAGATCCATACTCAGCAGCTTGGTAAAAACCAACGCTGGCAAGGCAAAATACATGACAAATTTACTCAGCCCCGGCAAAAATTCTTTGGCAATAAAACCAAGGCGAATCCCCAAATAACCAAGCAAAATCAGAAAAAAAATCGGGGCAGTAATATTGATTACGGCTTCCATGTCACGCGGTCCTCACTGTGTTTCATCATTCGTCGACTAGCTCCTTTCATTAAGCAGACACTCTCGTTTTGACAGGCGTAGCTTCTGGGTCTGGCAAGACCAAGCCTTTTTGAATATGTGAATCTAACATGGCCAATACCGCATCAAGATCATCATCAAGAAGGGATTTGAGCAGCTTTTGATGCTCTTGCACCGACGCTTGCCCACGAAAGGGACGACGGTGCAACGCCAACACTTGATAACGCATATACAGCTCAATCACTGACGCGTGATAACGAATCAACTGTTGCGAACCACAATGGGACACCATGGTCACATGAAAGTCCCGATCCGCTTTTTCCCATGCCTGAACATGGCTGGCTTCATCATCCAACATCTGCTTTTCAACACAATTTAAGCGAAAATGCGCGCTGATCAGTGCGGATTTCCATTCCATATGACCTTGTTTGTTCGCCATCGATTTACACACGCCTGACAACTCTAGCATTTGTCTCAGCTCTAATAATTCACGCAAATCTGCAGTAGAAACCGGCTTTACCGAAAAGCCTTTTTGATCAACGAACAACACAAAGCCGTCTGACACTAAGCGCATCAAGGTTTCACGCAAGGTATTCACACTGGCACCATAACGAATACGCAAAGCGTTTAATTTCAGCTTTTCACTTGGCGCCAACTTGCCCGTCACTATGTCTGAACGCAGCTGTTCATAGACAGATTGCCCAACCAATTTGCGCTCATCAGAATTAATCATAAAAAATCTATCGGCCTTTTCGTTTTTATAGTAATCGCCAAAAAGTAACCACATTAAAAAACGCCATGCGGCGTCTTTAATTGTGTCTTCTCATTGGTCATTCTATGAATTTATTGGCGTGCCAACAATCTCTAGATCAACGAACTCGTCACATCGTACTTTTTACGAAACTGATCCCAAACCGGCTTCACATCCGTCACTGCTTGGCCGGTGAAAATTTCGAAAGCATCAATACCTTGATAAAAGAACAAATCAAAACCTGACACTATTTGCAGACCTTTTTTATTCGCAGCCACCAAAAATTCCGTATCCATTGGGGTATAAACCGCGTCAAACGCCCATTTTTGACCTTGAATCAGCTCAGCCGCCAATGGCATGCCGGGGCTTTTCAAATGGCCAACGGGGGTACAATTTACCAACCCATCGACTTGCGCCGCCGCTTCAGCAATGTCCTCTTTCGCCACGACACGCGCCTTGTAACCCGCTTCGTTAATAGCATCCACCAACGACTGCGCGCTGCGCTCGCTCAAATCGGTCACTAAAACTTCTGTTGCGCCCACTTCAAACAAAGCAAAACCAATCGCACGACCGACACCACCCGCGCCAATCATCAGCACTTTACCAGCGCGGGAATGTCCCATTCGACTTTTATAGCCGCGAATAAACCCAGTGTAATCAGTATTAAACGCACAGACTTTGCCGTCTTTTAATAACAAGGTATTACTGGCACCCACCTTCTTCACCGCGTCGTTTACTTCGTCTGCGCTGTCGATGGCGATTTGCTTATAGGGAAAAGTAACGTTAGTACCGACAAAGCCTAAGGCACGAATTTCCGCCAACTTGGCATGAAAAGACGCCGCCGTATCGTCTTCCGGCACCTGCAACTGGTAATCCACCGGCAACTGATTAAGCTCACCCAACATCATGTGTAAAGAAGGAGATCGAGAAGCGGCAATTGCCTGACCAATTAAACCTAAATGTAACATTGTCATTGTCTCCAACGTATTCCAAAAAAGATAGCAGAAGCCTATACCAAAACTCGCGTTTTGTTGTATGACAATTTGGACTGTATTTTGAGTGGAAAAATTATATCAGTATTGGCAACCACTAAACGGCATCGTTTGTTATGGCGACAAACCTTGATCCATATCCAGTTTTTCCTATTTGAAAAATAGAATAGCCTAATTAAACAGTATATTATCAATAGGATAAAACTCACCCTATAGAGTAAGAAACAGCCTTTTTATGGGTTGTTTATATTCATTCAGTGTCCATTTAACACCCATTTAGCATTCATTTTTGATATAGTTATTAAAAATAAGGAGGTCTTATGGAGATCGCAATTCCCAACTTACGACACTTGCGTGTCTTTCTCGCGGTAACGGAGTTAAAAAGCATCACCCGAGCTTCCGAAAGCATTTTTTTATCTCAGCCCGCTATCACGCAAGCTATCGCCAAGCTAGAAGGCTTACTTGGCGCGGCCTTGTTTGAGCGCCACTCCGATGGCATGTACCCCACGCCCTCTGGCGATATATGGCAAAAACGTGTCAGTCGTGCACTCGACCATATTCATAGCGCGACACAAGAGATAGTCAAAGACAACAGCCCCAAAGATCGCAGTCCAAAAAACTTAATGTCCTTAATCAGCACCACGCAGTTAAGAGCGTTAGTTGCCGTCAGTGAAGCGCAAAACTTTAGTATTGCCAGTCGTAACTTGTCGGTATCTCAATCGTCGGTGCACCGTGCTGCTCGCGACTTAGAAAAGTTACTTGGCGTGGTGTTATTCGAAAAAAACAGCCTAGGCACCAATGTAACAAAAGCGGCACAAACTTTAGCGAAAGCCACTAAATTAGCCTTCAGTGAACTACGCCAAGGCATTTACGAAATCAATGCGTTACAACGCAAAGACGTCAGTATGATCACTGTCGGCAGTATGCCTTTGGCGCGGATGACAATTCTACCCAAATCGATTTTGCAATTTAACGAGCGCCACCCCGACGTCAATATCAACGTCACCGAAGGTCCGTATGCTGATTTACTGCATCACTTACGCCAAGGCGACATTGATATTATCTTGGGCGCATTGCGTCACCCGTCTCCCGCTGACGATGTGGTGCAAGAAGAGTTGTGGGCGCCGCCGCTGTCTGTGGTGGCTCGTAAAGATCATCCCTTAATGAACAAAAACACCATTAGCGCAAAAGATCTGGCTGAGTTTTCCTGGGTGGTTCCCGCCAAAGGCACACCGACTCGACACGCTTTCGAAGACATTTTCAAAGACGCTGGTGTCGCCTTGCCAACACGCTTGGTTGAATCCAGTTCACAGATACTGATTCGTGAATTGTTAATCGAAAGCGATCGATTAACCCTAATTTCAGCACACCAGGTGGAGCGAGAAATTAATATTGAATTGCTCAGCGTGATCCCCTTTCCGCTGGAGCACACACGTCGACCGATTGGGCTTTGTGTGCGCAAAAGCTGGCTTCCCACTCTCACTCAGTCTCACTTTCTGAGTTTATTACGAAAAATTTCAGAGCATTTTCGTTAACAGCGTATCGATGCCATTGCAAAAAATGAATATCCCATGCGGTTAATGGATTATCCCGATCGGGGATCGAATGTTAGATTTGTCATTAATATAGACTTGAGGATGTCATTTCCTCACCACTAAACCCTCGTATTTTTAGGAGCAGACGAATGAGAATTTGTATCGCTGGTGCATCAGGCGCTTTTGGCATGAAACACATGGACGCCATTGCGGCGATCGAAGGCGCAGAAGTCGTTTCTGTGGTTGGCACAAAAATCGAGACGATTAAAGCCTTCGCCGAAGAGCGTGGCGTTATCCACTACACAACAGACCTCGCTGAAAGCTTGGCTCGTGACGATGTCGATGCCGTTATCCTAGCCACCCCAACGCAAATGCACGCGGCACAAACTATCCAGTGTCTTGAAGCGGGCAAACACGTCATGTCTGAAATCCCCATGGCAGACAACATTGAAGACGCGCGCAAAGTAGTCGCAGTACAGAAGAAAACCGGCCTAGTGGCCATGGCAGGTCACACTCGTCGTTTCAACCCTTCACACCAATGGATTCATAACAAAGTCATGGCGGGCGAACTCACCGTCCAACAAATGGACGTGCAAACCTACTTTTTCCGCCGTTCCAACAAAAATGCCCTTGGCCAAGCGCGCTCTTGGACAGACCATCTACTATGGCACCATGCTTGCCATACAGTAGATTTGTTCCAATACCAAACCGGTGAAACCGCCAGCAAGGTACAAGCACTACAAGGTCCAATCCACCCTGGACTTGGCATTGCCATGGACATGAGTATTGGCCTAAAGGTGCCTAACGGCGCTATTTGTACTCTGTCTTTGTCTTTTAATAACGACGGTCCATTCGGTACTTTCTTCCGTTACATCTGCGACAATGGCACCTATATCGCCCGTTATGACGATTTGTTCGACGGCAGCGAAAACAAGATTGATCTCTCTGGCGTGGCGGTGTCAAACAACGGCATCGAATTACAAGACCGCGAATTCATTGCGGCGATTCAGGAAGGCCGCGCGCCAAACGCTTGCGTCACTCAAGCCATTGACGCCATGGAAACCTTACACCGCCTAGAAGAATGTCTAGAAGCCTAAGTCGCCATGTTCTAAAATGACTCAACGACACTTTAAAGCGACAGTGCTCTAAAACGACTCAACAACACTCAAACAGGGAGCTTCGGCTCCCTGTTTTTATCAAGGATTTTGTTATGTCAAAACATCCCCATTTAGCCAACCCAAACATCGGCCTAGGCTGCATGAATTTATCCCATGCTTATGGCTCACCCGTGGCCGAAGAACAAGCCATCGAAGCCCTTCATCAAGCCTTTGAAATGGGCTATCGCCACTTTGATACCGCGACCTTGTATGGCGCTGGTAACAATGAATTATTGGTCGGCAAAGCACTGAAAGACCGCCGCGATGAATTCTTCCTTGCCAGCAAATGTGGCATGGCCATGGTGGATGGCAAAAAACAGATTAACGGCCGACCTGAAAACATTCGTAAGCAATGCGAAGACAGCTTAAAACGCCTACAAACAGACCACATAGACTTGTACTATTTGCATCGCTTAGACTTTAACGTGCCCATCGAAGAAACCACAGGCGCGCTGGGCGAGTTAGTCAAAGAAGGCAAAATCGGTGCGATTGGCTTATCGGAAGTGTCAGCAGACACCCTAACCCGTGCTCATAACGAATTCCCCATTAGCGCCATTCAGTCTGAATATTCATTGTGGACACGCAACCCAGAAATCGCCGTGTTAGAAGCCTGCAAACGACTGGATATTACCTTTGTGGCTTTCAGCCCATTGGCGCGTGGTTTTTTAACCGGCACATTACAAGACGTTGCTGATTTAGAAGCCAAAGACATTCGTAACAACATGCCACGCTTTAACGCCGAGCATTACCCTAACAATTTGGCGTTGTTAAACGACTACTTTGCCCTTGCCAAAGACATTGGCTGCACACCAGCGCAACTGGCCTTGGCTTGGCTGACCGCAAAAGACAGCAATATTGTCCCTATTCCGGGCACTCGTTCGGTTAACCATATGAAAGACAATTTTGAATCCGCGCAATTGAAGCTGGATGCCAAACAAGTCAGCTTGCTTGATGAAATGATCCATCAAAATAACGTCCATGGCACGCGCTATACCGCCGCGCAACAAGCCGAAATAGACACCGAAGAGTTCTAAAAACGAAAGCGCTCTAACAGCAAAAAACGGCTAACAAAAAGCCCCTTTACTATTTATCTAGCAAAGGGGCTTTGTTTACAAACGCTTTTTCAGGACATTAACCGTGCTTCGATTTACACAATCTCAATCAGTGTTTCACCCGGCGTGACTCGGTCGCCTTTTTTAACGAAAACGCCTTTTACCGTCCCCGCCACATTGGCGTGCACTTCGGTTTCCATCTTCATGGCTTCCGTGACCAGTACCGCTTGACCCGCCGTCACTGTGTCGCCTTCGGCTACCAAGACATCAATAATATTACCCGGCATGGCCGCGCTAACGTGACCTGGTTCCGTCGCGCGAGATCGGCCTGTGCTGCCTTCCGACACGTATTCATTCAGCGATTCAAACACCACTTCTTCTGGCATACCGTCCAAAGACAAATAGAGCTTGCGTTTGCCAACCCCAAAGTCACCCACGCCGGTGATTTCGACATTGTAGATTTCACCATGCACATCGATCTTATACTCAGTTGCCAAACCACCCGCTACTGCGCCTTGGCCCGCTTGCTCTGGTGGCAACAAGACTTCTGGCACCAAGCTGCCATCGGCACGTTGTTGCAAGAATTCACGGCCTAACTCAGGGAACATCGCATAGGTCAGCACGTCTTCTTCCGATTTTGCTAACGCGCCAATGTCATTGCGTAATTTATAGAGTTCAGGCGACAACGAATCCGCTGGGCGAGTGTCGTTCACCGATTCGTTACCCACGGCTTTTTTCTGCACGTCTGGATTCACCGTGGCGGGCGGTTGTCCGTAGCCACCCAGTAAATAGCGTTTTACTTCATTAGTGATGGTTTTATATCGCTGACCCGCCAACACATTATAAACCGCCTGCGTGCCAACGATTTGCGAGGTTGGCGTGACCAATGGCGGATAACCAAGATCTGCTCGAACACGCGGAATTTCGGCAAATACTTCACGAATTTTGTCTAAGGCATTTTGCTCTTTTAACTGATTCGCCAAGTTCGACATCATCCCGCCCGGTACTTGGTTGATCTGCACCGACACATCTTCGCGAGTAAATTCGCTTTCAAATTGATGGTACTTTTTGCGCACCTCGCGGAAGTAATCGGCAATCTCTGACAACAAGGCCAAATCCAGCCCAGTGTCGTAATCCGTGTCTTTTAATGCCGCCACTTGAGATTCGGTCGCCGGATGGCTGGTTCCGCCACCAAAGGACGAAATAGCGGTATCAATACGATCGGCACCGGCCTCGATGGCTTTAAGCTGACACAAAGGCGCCAAACCTGAGGTTGAATGGCTGTGTACCACCAAAGGCAAATCCACCGCGTCCTTGATCGCTTTAACCAAATCATAGGTCGCGTAAGGCGTTAACAAGCCAGCCATGTCTTTGATGGCGATAGAATCCGCGCCCATGGTTTGCATGGCTTTGGCTTGCTCAACAAACAATGCCAGCGTGTGAACAGGGCTAGTCGTGTAACAAATGGTCCCTTGGGCATGTTTACCAGCTTTTTTCACCGCTTTCATCGCGGTTTCGATATTGCGCAGATCGTTTAAGGCATCAAAAATACGGAACACATCGATACCGTTATCGGCCGCTTTTTGTACAAAAGTTTCCACCACATCGTCAGCATAATGGCGATAGCCCAGCAGGTTTTGACCGCGCAGCAGCATTTGCAAACGCGTATTGGGCAAAGCGGCACGCAATTGGCGCAAACGCTCCCAAGGGTCTTCTTTCAAAAAACGCACGCAAGCATCAAAGGTTGCGCCGCCCCACACTTCTAACGACCAAAAGCCCACTTGATCGAGCTTTTCACAAATCGGCAGCATGTCTTCCGTACGCATACGCGTGGCGATAAGGGATTGATGCGCATCACGCAAGGTCACATCTGTCACTTGTATTTTTTGTTTAATCTGACTCATTTTCTTCCTCCTGCGGATTTATCGACCAAGGTGCGCGGCAATAGCGGCGGCAAGCACAAGTGCAATGTCACTTGGATCACGTTTAACGGAATAATTTAACAATTCTGGGTGCGCTGGCACGAACCCTGTATTGAACTTACCTTTAATAAAGTCGGGGTGTTTGAGAATTTGCTGATAATAATTCGCCGTGGTTTTGATGCCATGCAACCGCATATCATCAATGGCACGACGACCTCGCGCCACCATTTCATCCCAGGTCAAAGCCCAGACCACCAGCTTCAAACACATGGAATCAAAATACGGCGGAATCTCGTAACCGGTGTAAATCGCCGTATCAACACGAACCCCCGGACCGCCCGGCGCATAATAATGGGTAATGCGGCCAAAACTGGGTAAAAAATCGTTCTTCGGGTCTTCTGCATTAATACGAAATTGCATCGCATAGCCACGATAATGAATGTCTTCTTGACGAAAACTGAGCGGCAAACCCGCCGCAATACGAAGCTGCTCACGCACAATATCGACACCGGTAATTTGCTCGGTAATAGTGTGCTCAACCTGTACCCGCGTATTCATTTCCATGAAATACACTTCATTGCCAGACAGCAAAAATTCCACCGTACCGGCGTTAACATAGTTCACCGCTTTGGCAGCCCGCACCGCGAGATCACAAATATATTGACGTTGCTCTGGTGTTAGTTGAGGGCTTGGGGCAATTTCGATCAGCTTTTGATTGCGACGCTGAATCGAGCAATCGCGCTCAAACAAATGCACCGTATTGCCTTGAGAGTCGGCTAATATCTGCACTTCGATATGGCTAGGATCAACAATGCATTTTTCTAAAAACACTTCCGCAGAACCAAAGGCTTTGGTGGCTTCTGAAATAACCCGAGGATATTGAGAGGTTAACTCTTCTGGCGTGTCGCAACGTCGAATACCTCGACCGCCACCACCAGAGGTGGCCTTGATCATCACCGGATAACCCACTTTCCCGGCTAAGGCGATGGCTTCATCAAGGTTCGCCAAGTTGCCTTCTGACCCCGGAGTAATCGGAATTCCTGCCGCGCGCATGCTGTCTCGAGCTTGGGTTTTATCGCCCATTTTGTGAATAACAGACGAATGAGGGCCGATAAACGCCACGCCTTTTTGCTCACACAATTCAGCAAAATGCGCATTTTCAGACAAAAAACCATAGCCTGGATGAATCGCATCACAGCCCGTCTCGACGGCTAAATTGACCAAACGCAAAGGATCTAAATACCCGGCAAGTGGATCATCACCCAATGAATAAGACTCGTCCGCGCGCTTAACATGCAGAGCGTATCGATCCGGCTCGGTAAAGATCGCCACAGAGCGAATCCCCGCTTCTGAACAAGCGCGAATGATACGAACCGCAATTTCACCTCGGTTAGCGATCAACACTTTTTTTAACATGAGTCACTCCTTTCTTGTTGGAAAAGACCAGTGCACAGCTTTTGCACAATGTCTCTGTCTATTCAGACTACTCAAAGACTAACCAAAGTAAAAATTGATATTTCGACAGCTATGTATAAGCTATACCTGATAGATAAGGGTCTGATAGATAAACCAAGAGGAATCAAAAACAATGCCTCAAAGCGTACAAAGTTTGGTCAGCCGTCTTACGTTTAGACAACTGCAAGTGTTTAAGAGTGTTTATGAATTGAGCAGCTACAGCCGAGCAGGCGACATGCTAGGCTTGAGCCAACCCGCCGTTAGTCACCAAATACGACAACTTGAGCAAGCACTTCAACAACCGCTGTTTGAATACGTCGGTCGCCAGCTTTACAGCACCGCAACCGCTAATCGTCTCGCACAATGTATTGGCGCTATGTTTAATGAAATCCAAAGCTTTCAAGATGACTTATCCGCAGAAACGGGGCTGATTGCAGGTGAATTAACCTTGGTGGCGGTTAGCACGGCACAGTACGTCGTGCCCTATTTGCTTCGAGCCTATACCAGCTTGCACCCCAAGGTAACCATCAATGTTAAGGTTATGAACCGCGCCGCTGCCATTGAACGGCTCAATGAAAGCCATGACGAATTAACGATTATGGGCTTGGTGCCAAATGACAAGCCTATCGTTAGCATCCCTTTTTTAAACAACGAGCTGGTCGCCGTGGTGCCTCGAAATCACCCTCTTCTCGCGCAGCAAGAGGTCACGTTAAATCATTTTTTAGAACACAATGTATTACTAAGAGAAGCGGGCTCTGGCAGCCGATTAGCGCTAGAACTGCACTGCCAAAAACAACGTGTTCGCCTACAAGCGGAGATGGAAATTGGCTCGAATGACGCCATAAAACACGCGGTTATTGCAGGGCTTGGTGTGGCGGTATTACCAAAGCTGGGCATTCTTTCCGAACTGACTCTGGGCGCCTTGGTCGAAGTCCCTATCAAAGACTTTCCCCTACGTCGTTCTTGGTGCCTAATCCATCCGCAAGCTCGTCACCCAACTCCAGCCATGCGCTCTTTTATCGATTATATCCAACAAAATATTGGTCAATTTGAAACCATGTTCTCTCGAATGGCAGACATCTAATCGCCACCACAAGATGCCACTCAAAAAAATCCGCTACGGCGGCGACCATAACGGATTTTTATTCTAGAGGTTGTTTCACAAGCGTTGTTTAAATACTTTTAGCTTAAGAGGTTATTTCGGCATCTCGTGCTCAAGCAACAGCAGCCCTGCACCGGTATTGGAAATCGGGGCATGATAATTACGATGCAACTCCGTTACCTTACCGCGTAACACGCCACGCATGGCGATCCACATGTTCAGCTCAACGGTTTGCGCGCCGCCGATTTTGACCAAATCTAAGTTAGAGTATTTGGTTAATTCTTCAGGGTTCGTCACCAGTTTATCCATGCACTCAAGGTCAAACTTGCGATTAAGTGTCCCCGCCGCTTCACCGTCTAATTGATGGGACAATCCTCCTGTGCCGAAAATAGCCACGGTCATGTCCGAATCAAACGACTCAATCGCCTTACCAATCGCTTTACCCAATTCAAAACAGCGCCAAGGCTGCGGCATCGGGTATTGTTCGCAGTTAATGCAAACTGGAATCACCTTCACATGGCCATAATTATTACCCGGCCACATCAAGCTCAGCGGCACCGTCAAACCATGGTCAACTTTCATTTCTTGGCAAATGGTCATATCAAAACCATCGTCTACCAAACTGTTGGCAATGTGCCATGACAATTCAGATTCGCCGGTGACAGGCGGAATGGTCGCAATCCCCCAACCTTCATCCGAATTGTGGTATTCGTCTGCTACGCCGATGGCAAACGTGGGCTTTTTATCAATAAAAAACTCCAAACCATGATCGTTATAAAACAACACAATCACGTCTGGTTTTTTCTCATTTAACCATTTACGCACCGGAGGATAACCATCAAAAAACGGTTTCCAATAAGGCGTGTCTTCTGCTTTATTGGCCATTGCATTAGCAATCGCTGGGATATGGGACGTTGTGACCGCGCCAATAATATTCGCCATTATTCTTCTCCTGAACCGCGTTTAACCAACATCGCTTTAAAGTCATCAAGACTCATACCCGTTTGGATTGCGCCGATGTCTTGCATGTTGAGTTTGAGAAGGCCGGCGAATTTCGCCACGTAATAAATACTGCCACCTTCTTGTAATAAGCCAATGATATCGCGCTCATGAATGGCTTCAATCTGTTTTTGGGTTAAGCCAAACTTTGCGCAGTAAGCATCTGGGTCTTTATTGAACTCATCGCGAGCGCTTTGCTCGTTAAAAGAGAAGCACATTTTATTCAGCCCATAGCCTTTCTTCGCCATCTTGCCATCGAACAGGTAAGTACCGGGAACAGGCTGAGAAGGATCTTTAATTGTCATGGTTAACACCTTTTATTTTGTTTATTCGTCTTTCGATTAAAAAGTTATGACCAGTAAAGACGCATAGGATTGTCCACCAACAGCGCTTGTTGCAGCGCTTTGGTTGGCGCAATGTGAGGAATCACATCGACAAGATGTCCATCATTAGGCGCTTCCACTTTCATGTTTGGGTGCGGCCAGTCAGTGCCCCACAACACACGATCAGAGAACTTCTCCACTAAGGTACGAGCAAAAGGATAAACATCAGAATAGTCCGGCGCGTGTTGCGTCAAACGTTCTGGGCAACTTACTTTGCACCAGACATTGTCGTTGTCGGCCATAAAATTAACAAAACGCTGGAAGTCTGGGTGATCCACGCCATTGGCCACACTGGGTGTGCCCATGTGATCCACCACAATCGTCGTGTTCAACTCTTTTAGGAAGGGAATCAGATCTTCTAAATCCGCCGCCTCAAAGTAGACCACAATGTGCCAGCCGAACGGACGAATCTTATCCGCGATGGAGAAAAACACCTCTCTTGGCGTGCTGTCTACAAGGCGTTTTACAAAGTTAAAACGCACGCCACGAACACCCGCCGCGTGCATTTTTTCGATTTCTTCGTGAGTGATAGAATCATCCACAAATGCCACACCACGGGCCAAGTCACCGGCCGTTTCTAAGGCATCAATCAAGGCCGAGTTATCCGTGCTATGACAAGATGCTTGCACGATCACATTACGTGAAAAGCCTAGATGATCGCGCAAAGCAAACAATTGCTCTTTAGAGGCATCGCAAGGCGTGTATTTGCGTTTTGGGTGATAGGGGAATTTATCCGCCGGGCCAAAAACGTGACAATGCGCATCTACCGCACCCGCTGGCGCTGTAAAAGCCGGTTTGCTTGGGTTTGCGTGAAATGGAATATAATCTTTGTCCATCATGTTCAAATACCTGTTTTATTATTCGTTTTATTTAATAAGTCGTTATGATCAATAAAAAGCACGCGCTACAAGGAATAAGTAGCCTAGTGATGGCAAGCACCAAGCCTAAGGCATCTACAGACCATTACTATGAGCAAATACCCGACCATCGAACAGCTTTCTCGCGGTACGTAAAATGGCCGCCGAGCCAACGTCGCCGTTCTCGTCTTGATCTAAAATCACCGTCATCGCACCAATCGGATGCTCAACATCTAGCGTCATTCGAGTGCTTGGCGCATAACTGGCGACTTCATTGGCTGGCGAGCCTTTCAAAACAGCCGCTGTCGCCACACTCACCGCGCCCAATACACCAATCGATGCGTGACAACGATGAGGAATAAAAGTACGCGTGGAAATCGCGCCGCCCTTGGTCGCCGCACTCACCATGGTCATTTTAGGCACGGACTTTTCTGTCACGTCACCCAAATTCATCATCGGGCCAACTTGCAAGCGAATGGATTCTAGCTTGGCACGCAGCACATCATTGGCTTCCAGTTCTTCGCGGGATTCCGTACCCGTAATCCCCATGTCCGCCGCGCGCAGAATGACGACTGGCATACCGTTATCGATGCAGGTGACTTCGATACCATCAATGACATCCACCACATTACCAGTTGGCAACAAAGCGCCACAGCTTGATCCCGCTGTATCTTGGAACACAATCGGCACCGCCGCCGAAAAACCCGGTACGCCATCAATACGGGCATCACCTTCGTACTGCACTTCGCCGTCTTTTATAGCGACACGCGCCACAGCGATTTGACCGGTGTTTTCCATGAAGATACGTACCGACGTCTCGCCTTCTTCCGCCGCAACCAAACCACGTTCAATCGCAAAGGGCGCAATGCCCGCTAGAATGTTGCCGCAGTTTTGTGCGTCAGTAACAATAGCTTGATCCACAAACACCTGCAGAAACAAATAATCTACATCGGCGTCGTCTCGGTCGGACTTTTTCACTACCGCGACCTTGGATGCCAACGGATCAGCGCCACCAATGCCGTCGATCTGACGTTCATCAGGCGAGCCCATCACACGCAATAAAAACTGCGCGCGCGTCTCAATATCGGCCGGTAAATCTTCTGCCAAGAAGTACGCCCCTTTCGACGTACCGCCACGCATCCACATACAAGGCGCACTTTTTATAACGCCTGCCTGCTTAGACATATTTTAGACCTTTCTCTTTTAGACGTGGGCGCATTTCATAAATGTCTAAACCCAATTCGCCATTCGCCATGCGGACGCGTTTTGCTTCTTCGTTGGCCATACGTTTACGCGCCAGTTCCAATACTTCGGCGGCATTCTCACGACGCACCACCACCACACCGTCATCGTCCGCCACAATCACATCACCCGGATTGATCAAGGCATCTGCGCAGACCATAGGGATATTGACCGAGCCGACAGTTTCTTTAATCGTACCTTCAGAAAACACCGCTTTTGACCAAACAGGAAAGTTCATCTGACGTAAATCGCGCGTATCACGTACGCCACCGTCAATGATCAAACCGACCACGCCACGAGACTGGGCTGACGTCGCCAGCAAATCCCCAAAGAAACCGTGATTTGAAGGCGATGTAGGCGCAAACACCATGACATCACCGGCTTTACATTGCTCAATCGCCACGTGCATCATCCAGTTATCACCGGCCGCACCAGAAATCGTGATCGCCGAGCCAGCAATGGTTTTGTCCATTTGAATAGGACGCATGTAATGCGCCAATAAGCCAACACGGCCTTGAGACTCGTGAATCGTCGCGACGCCGCATTCTGCTAAACCATCGATGACGGCCTGATCAGCACGTTCGATATGTTGTACTACTACATTATTTCGCATTATATGTTCCTTCCCTTAAATCGAGAGCCTTAGGCTTTCAAACGACTAAATACACGACGAGCATTGCCTTCAAAAATCGCTTGTTTCTGTTCAGCAGATAACACAGCGCTGTTGTCGATATAACGTTTGGTGTCGTCAAAATAATGACCTGTTTCTGGGTCAATACCACGCACTGCGCCAATCATTTCAGAGGCAAACAAGATGTTCTTTGTTGGAATAATGTCTAACAGCAAATCAATCCCGCGCTGATGGTAAACACAGGTATCAAAATAAATGTTGTTTAACACTCGCTCGGCTAGATCAAAGCCTTGATCCAACGCCATACCACGGAAACGTCCCCAGTGATAAGGCACCGCGCCACCGCCATGAGGAATGATGATTTTTAATTCAGGAAAGTCTTTGAACACATCCGACATCATCAACTGTTGGAAGCCGGTGGTGTCAGCGCCTAAATAATGAGAGCCCGTGGTGTGGAAACAATCGTTACAGGCCGCGCTCACGTGGATCATCGCTGGAATGTCGTATTCGCACATTTTTTCGTAGATAGGGTAGAAAGAGCGATCCGCCAAGGATTTATCTTGCCAGTAACCGCCACTTGGATCTGGGTTCAAGTTGATGCCGATAAAGCCCATTTCTTCAACCGTACGCACGATTTCAGCTACCGATTTACCAGGATCAACACCTGGAGATTGTGGCAGTTGCGCAACAGGCGCAAAGTTTTCAGGAAATAAATCACACACGCGACGAATCAAGTCATTTTGGTGTTCTGTCCAATATTGGCTCGTGTACTCATTGCCAATATGGTGTCCCATCCAGCTGGCGCGAGGAGAAAAAATAGTCAGGTCCGTGCCGCGTTCTTGTTGTAAGCGCAGCTGATTATTGATGATGCTGTCACGGATCTCGTCATCCGAAACCACAACCTTACCTTTCTCACCCACAAAAGCAGGATCTTTAGCGACCTGTGCTTTTTGCTTATCGCGGTATTCGCCAACACCGGCGGGCGTCGTCGTATAATGTCCGTGGCAATCTATAATCATCTTAGTACTCTCTATTTTTTAAGGCTGTTCTTATTAAAGCCGCTTTATATTTAGGCAATACGTACGGTGAAACGGCAAGCCAAACATCGCATGTCATCTTGTCAATTTACCCTTGCCAACACCGCCATTCCATCACAATCCTTGAAGAGTATTGTTTTCCACCATCAATTTGGCTATTTCAATTTAACCAAAAGGGTATTGTATTTTGATATAGCGTCTTTTTAACGCAGAGAAAATGCCTATTTATTTAAGATATTTATAACCGATATCCGCCACAAACAGACGAGCACTGACACCCAAAAAATGCCATTAACACCTTGAAAAAACTCGTTTTTCCAAAAACAAATTCACTCTGTTGGCTTTTAGTATTCCCTTTTCGATATATATGAGACATTAAAAATTCATTTCTAAAAAAACAATATTTACGACATTTTGGTGTTGTTGCCTAATGAAAGAGCAAATATTGCACAGAGCATCATGACCCCTTTCTAACGTTAGACTGGATTTAACCGTGCTTGGCTTTCAGTAAAAAATATAGGGTATTTTCTGAATGATCCTATATTATTTAAAGCCTTAAAAACGTAAATTGCGTAGGTGAGAAGCACTACTCCTAACTGCCAATGCGCAGAAAAGCCGAGTAGACAATACAAAAATAAGACTATCTGGGTACTCAACCCCTTGAATTTGGAGAGATAAAAATGAATCTAACAAAAAAAATCACGCTTAGCTTAATGGCCGCCGGTGCCGTCAGTGTTGCCAGCGCAGCAGACCTGACCTTAACCCTTGCACATGTTGACCCTCAAGAATGGACCAACTCGAAGAAAGGCGCCGCTACAGAGGTGTTCAAAAACCTAGTGGAAGCCGAATCGGGTGGCCGTATTGAAGTAAATGTTTACCCTTCTGGACAACTTGGCGGTGAAACCGACCTAGTCCAATCCACTCAAGAAGGTACTTTAAGCATGACGATGGTGTCTGGCGCGTTTGCGAAAGTGTGTAAAGAAGCCTCCGTGTTAGAAATCCCTTATTTATTCCCTTCTGCGCCGATTGCCTGGGAAGTATTGGATGGCGAGTTCGGCAAAGCGCTATCTGAGCATTGCTTAAAAGAAAGCGGCTTGCGCACTCTTGCCTATGGCGAAACGGGCTTTCGTAACTTCACTAACTCTAAACGCCCTGTAGCAGAACCAAAAGATTTAGAAGGTTTGAAAATTCGCGTTCAAACCTTGCCATTGTACGTTGAAATGGTAAAAGCCATGGGCGCAGAACCAACCCCCATCGCATGGCCAGAAGTACCTTCTGCACTCACAACCGGCGTGGTGGATGGACAAGAAAACCCTGTTAGTGTGATTGAAGCAAACAAGTTCTATGAATTCCAAAAATACCTAACACTAGATGGTCACGTTTATGGCACAGATTTCTTGCTGATCAATGAAGATATCTATCAATCATTGAGCGATGAAGACCGCACCATCATTGACCGTGCCGCTAAAGTAGCGGGCGTTTTAGGCCGTGCAGTACAGCAATTCAATTCAGCAAAAGGCTTAAAATCTCTTGCCGAAAACGGTATGCAAATTACCACACCGACACCAGAACAATTAGCGAAGTTTCGTGATGTAGCGCAGCCAGCCGTCATTAACTGGCTAAAAGGGGAAGTACAGCCTGAGTGGATCGAACGCGCTCAGATGTCTGTTAAAGTGGTCAGTAATTCGCAATAATCTACACCTTGTAATCCGATAACCGAAGGTGACGACACTCACTTTCGGTTATTCTCCTTTTGTCACAGCCCGGAAAGCTCACCATGAAGCGCCTCTATAAAAATACTCTTGCAACCTTAACTGGCACCTCCCTATTCGTTATCTTTGGCGTTGTGTTAGTTAGTAGTTTGAGCCGTTACTTATTTAACTCACCGATTCAATGGAGCGAGGAAGTCGCGAAATACGCCATGATCTACGGCACTATGTTTGGCATGGCATTGTGTTATTTAGAAGGCATTCACATTCGCTTTACCTTCCTAGAAGACATGGTGTCGGCCAAAGTTCGTCATATTTTGCATATTATTTCTGATCTCATCGCGCTGATTAGCGGTGCTGTCTTTGTTTATTCTGGCTATCTCTTCATGATGAAACGAGGCGCGATACAAGCCCCCGGAACCGGCATTCAAATGTACTATTTTCAAGTGGCCATGGTTATTGGCGGCGTCTGCTTGGTTATCGCAGCGCTGATACGACTTGCCGACTATTTTCAACCCAAAAACACATCGGAAGGACAATAATCATGTTAGGCATCGGAATTCTTATTGTTCTTTTAGTGATTGGCAGCCCTATTGCCTTCGCGATTTTATTAGGCGTTGTTGGCCATGTTTATACCCTGCCTTTTAATGTTAGTTTGGTGGCTCAGCGCGTTTTTAGTGGGCTGGATTCTTTTTCTATTTTGGCCATTCCGCTTTTCGTTTTAGCGGGTGAACTGATGAATGAAAGCGGCATAACCGGTCGCATCATTAATTTTGCCAATGCGCTAGTCGGTCACATGCGAGCTGGCCTTGCTCATGTCAACATTTGGGCGTCGGTGATTTTTGCGGGGCTTTCTGGTTCTGCCGTTGCTGACACATCAGCTCTAGGGCGGGTGTTTATTCCGACCATGGAAAAAGAAGGCTATCCACGCGCCTTTGCGGCGGCGTTGACAGCCGCATCGTCGGTGATCGGGCCGATGATTCCACCCAGCATTCCAGTAATTATTTACGCCTTAATCACCACCGGCGTCTCGGTACCAGCGCTCTTTCTTGCGGGTGTCACGCCGGGGTTATTTCTTGCCACCGGCTTGTCGGTTTATGTCTACTTTTTTGCGGGTCATTACGCGCCACTCAAAGCAAAACTGTCGATGAAAGAACGCCTACAAGCCTTTGTTAATGCGTGGATTCCGCTGTTCATGCCGGTCTTTATTGTTGGCTCTATCTTGACGGGCATTGTGACGCCAACCGAAGCGGCCGCATTCGCCGCCGCCTATGCATTATTAGCCGGTATGTTTATTCTGAAAAGCCTGAAGGTTTCTGATCTTCCGCGCATTTTCATTCGAGCCATGCGTGACTCATCCGTCATATTGATCGTCATCGCCGTGGTGGCCGCCGCCAATTGGCTACTGACGTTTTCAAGAGTGCCGCAAACCGTTAGTCAGATGGTGCTAGAGCACGTTTCAAGTCCTTGGGTGTTTTTAATTCTAGTCAATGGGATATTGCTGGTCGTCGGTCTGTTCCTTGAAGGCATCGCCGCAATGTTGATATTGCTACCGATTCTACATCCTATTGCAATGAGCTTAGGCATCGACCCGGTACACTTTGGCATTGTGGTGATTTTCAACTTGATGATCGGCCTTATCACCCCGCCAATGGGGATATGTTTATTCGTTTCCAATTCGATTGCGAATGTTGGTATCGCCGCTATTTCGAGACAAATCATGCCACTATTCTTAGTCGAATTAGCGGTTCTGATATTAATCACCTTTGTGCCTAGTACGGTAACCTTCTTGCCAACGCTATTTGGTTACTAACCATAATCAGTAGACGTCAACACTCGACAGATATAAAAAACGACGCACTGGGCGTCGTTTTTTATTGAATGGCTTATTTGAGCGGCTTAGGCTTAGCTCAGAAAAGTGAGATCTACAGCTGAGACAATACGTATTCGGCGGAGCTAACGTTGTACTCACCCGGCTCGTCTAGCCAAAGTTGCTGAACAATGCCATTCGTGACTAGCATGGCGTAACGACGACTGCGAATGCCCATTTTAGCCGCGGAAATATCCAACTCTAAGCCCATGGAACAGGTAAATTCAGCCAAACCATCGGCGGCCATAATGAGGTTTTCGGCGTTATTCGCCTTGCCCCATGCATTCATCACGAACACATCATTAACAGAAAGACAGACAATCTCGTCTACGCCTTTTTCTTTCAGTGCATCAAAGTGCACCACAAAACCAGGCAAGTGGCTGGCGCTGCAAGTGGGTGTAAACGCCCCCGGCAAGGCAAACATCAGTACGGTTTTACCCGCAAAGAACTCGGTCACATCAAGGGTTTCAGGGCCTTCTTCAGCCATTACTTGAAACGTACCGTGGGGCAACATATCACCAACAAGAATCGACATAGACGTTATCTCCGAAAAGTTAAGATGCGTTTATCTTAACGCAACCTTTCGTAAAAAAACCATTAAACAATCTTAAATTGGCTAAGCAGTTGTTTTTGATGAGAGGCTAGTTTTGCTAAACCCTCACTGTCCCTCTCACTTTGATCCGCTCCCAATGCCGCTTGTTCGGACATGCCCGAGATCTCTAAGACATGATGCTTGATCTCTTGCGCAACGGCAGATTGCTCTTCCGCTGCGGTGGCAATTTGCGTGCTCAGGTCGCGAATCTCAGCCATACTCGTTTGCACTTCGGCCAGTGATAAGCCCACAGAACGAGCCTCTTCAACGCTCGAATTGGCGCTATTACGACTGACTTCCATGCTACCAACCGTTTTCGTCACGCCTTGCTGTAACTGCGTAATCACCAATTGGATTTCTTCTGTCGAACGGTGCGTTCTGGTTGCCAGCGTGCGAACCTCATCCGCCACCACCGCGAAACCTCGACCCTGCTCCCCAGCTCGGGCCGCCTCGATCGCCGCATTCAGTGCCAATAAATTGGTTTGCTCGGCTATTTCTTGAATCACATCCAAAATACGATCAATATTCTTCGAGTGTTCATCGAGCTGATTCACCACCGCTGTCGATGCTTCTATTTGCTCAAGCAAACGCTCAATTTTTTCAATATTGGCGTCCATCTGCACACGGCTTTGATGGCTGGTTTGATCAACCGTCTGAATCTGATGCAAAATCACTTCCGAACTTTTCGCTACCTGATCCACCGTAGACACCATCTCTGACATAGAGGATGCGACTTCCGTTGTGCGTTGGTTTTGTGCGCCCATTAAACGCTTAGCGTCGCTCGCCAAACGCACATTATTACCGGCTGACTCCGCCACATTGTTAGACGCTTGATCAATCTCAGTCATCACACTTTGCAATTTAGCCACCAAGCTATTGACCCAAGCAGACAGCTCACCAAACTCGTCTTTGGTGTTGACCTTGCTGCGCTGCGTAAAATCGCCATCGGAAATTTTCCCCAGTACCGTCATCACCTCTTTTAATGGCTGACGAATACTGCGGCTGACCCACAACGCCACCAGCACCGCAATCACAATCGAAATAATCAGCACTAGGCCAATAATCAGCGTAGACAAGGAGGCCGCATCGTTTGCCTCTTGCTGAGCATTTTGCCCTATTAGGCGCATTTCGGCTAACAAGGTCTGAGCGGACACATCAATAAGCGTCATACTGTCTGACAATTGCTTAGCCAGTACCTCAGCCGCTTGTGCCAAACGGGCATTTTCATAGTGCTTTGCGATCACCCCATCCGCGGTGGTCACCGCCACGTCTATTTCTCGAACCAAGTCATCAATATTGTCGTCATTCACATAAGCTTGCTTGTCTTTCAAACTGGTAATAATAGTCGCCATTGACGTGCGCAGCGCCTGCATATTATCCAAACCACGCACATCAAAATAATCACTCACTGAAACCAGCAAACTTTCGACCTGACTCTGCATATAGGAAGCGGCAAATTGGATTTCTGAGGTGTCACCATCACTGACCAGCATGGCTAGATCTTCCGCAGCAAAGCTAATCACATCTTTTAGATCGAGCTTTTCATCAGGCAAAACCGCCTGCAACTCCAACCTGGTTTTGTGGTTTGAGAAGGCCACATCGGTCTGTGCAAAAAAGCGCGTCACGTCATTATTGATGGCATCCAAGGTTTGTTGCATTTGCGGAAAATCTTGCAGTTGGGTGGAAAGCTGCGCAGAAACTTCGCTATATTCGGTTTTATAATGCAAAAATCGCTCAGACAAGCTTTCTAATGAACTCGGTGCGTTACTCAACAAATACTGCAACACCGCACCATTCGCCAAACTCACATTCTCTTTTAGCGCGTTACTGGTCGACGAAATACGCTCCACCGGCCCGGTTACAACATTTAATCTATCTTCAATTTTCTGAATACCAACAAAGCCCGAAGCGGCAATCATCAGTAAAAGTAACAATAAAATACCAAAGCCAAATAGGATCCTTTGGATCACAGATAACGACATAACCGACCTCTACATTATTTACGTGGTTATTATGAGCTCCATAACGAAGTTCACATAACGACAAAGCTGACTAAGGATACAGGAATAACATAACATTTTGTTGACCAATGGAGATCTCTACCAAGGTCAGTTTAGCTGAGATTTTGCCTTGGCAGCGTCATCTTATCCTCACCGCGCCGCCATGATTCCTTTCACCCCTCCAATCTGGTAAATTTATGGCTTCTTCTTATGACCCAATTGACCAGCGCTTTATGGAATGCCCTCTCTACGAAAAAATCGCCAAGCAAATTGAACAACAAGTTCACGAAGGTATTTTCTTACCGGGCGCAAAAATCCCATCGGTGCGAAAGTCCAGCAAACAAATGGAAGTCAGCGTTGCGACGGTACTGCAAGCGTACAGCTTGCTAGAAGACAGAGGAGTCATAAAAGCGCGTCCACAAAAAGGCTATTTTGTACAAGAGAACCAACTCCAAGCACTTCCTTTAGCAAAAATTACGCCGACTAAAAACGACGGCAGCATACACGCACTCTTGCGCCGCTTACTGCACGCTTCGCAAGATGAGAATATTATTCAGTTTGGCGCCGCCATTCCCAAAAGCCAATTTTTACCCATACGGCAGCTACAACGTTCCGTTGGGCGTTTAATGCGCCTAGAGCCTGAGATTTGTGCGGCGTATGAATTTACCCCCGGCTCCCCCAGCCTACGCCGTCAAATTGCCATACGCATGCTCGATAGCGGCTGCCAGTTGCAACCAGACGACATCACCATCACTTTAGGCTGCCAAAACGCCCTCATGCTGTCACTGCAAGTCGTCGCAAAAGCCGGCGACACGATTGCCATAGAAAGCCCGGCTTACCATGGCGTCTTACAAGCCATCGAAGTGCTAAATTTAAAAGCGGTCGAAATCCCCTGCTCTCCTAGCACAGGGATCGATCTAGCGCTTTTAGAAAGCGCGGCCATTGAATGGAACATAAAAGCCTGCATCGTAACGCCCAACAATCAGAACCCGGTCGGGGCGACACTCAATCAGCAGGCAAGACAACAACTCATTGATCAATCAATAACACATAATTTCACCTTGATTGAAGACGACGTATACGGTGAATTGAGCTATGCCGATCGGCGCGAGCGCGCCCTAAAAGCCGATGACAAACAAGGCACAGTGATTTATTGCAGTTCATTTTCAAAAAGTATTGCACCGGGCTTTCGCATTGGCTGGGTTGTTGGCGGTCGCTTTCAAACACAAATCGAACATTACGCTTATGTACAATCTCTCGCTATTCCGACACTCACACAAACCGCCATCGCCAATTTTCTAGAAAATGGCGCCTACGATCGTCACTTGCGCAAGACTCGACTCGCCTATCAAGACAACCTCGCCCGTTGTCAGGCTCTCATTGAGGAGCATTTTCCAGCAGGCACCCAGACATCCAGCCCCAAAGGCGGTTTTTTATTGTGGGTCATACTGCCTGACAGCATCAACGCCATGACACTTCATACCCAAGCCTTAGAAAAAGACATTGGTGTATTACCCGGATTAGCCTTCAGTTTAACGGCACAATTCAGCCATCATTTTCGGCTTAATTACGCCCTAAATTGGGACAATAAAACCGATGCCGCATTAAAAGAGCTCGGTCGGCTTTGCCAACAACAAATACAGCCACAAACGCCACAACAAATACAAGCGTAAACGCCACCAGAACCGCCATCAATGGCAGTGAACAACAGAACAAGACGCGCCGGAAATAAAAGAGCGCTTTCATATAAGCGGAGGTTATGAACTTTCACTCAGGCATCTTAAAATCCATCTGTACAGACAGGGCAAAAAGCGTACAATTCGCATTCTTTTTTAAACACTCTGCCTTATTGGCCGATAACATGAATATCTAAATAGTAGCTGGCTTGTTGCGATGGAATTTGTTGCCCATCCGAGAGACCTTCCATTAGACATTACGCTAATTGAAGATCAAC
This sequence comes from Marinomonas profundi, assembly GCF_020694005.1. NCBI lineage: Bacteria > Pseudomonadati > Pseudomonadota > Gammaproteobacteria > Oceanospirillales > Oceanospirillaceae > Marinomonas > Marinomonas profundi. The sequence continues at coordinate 1,322,204 of NZ_CP073013.1, forward strand.
CCTTTCCTCCCGTAAACGAGGCAAGAGTTGGGTTTGTCGGTATCACATACACTACCCTTCATCCTTTCGATAATGGACGTTCGGTTAGAATTACATTAGAAGAAATAGACCCCAATTTTTGCGTCTCTGGGCGTATTGTTTGGTGTCGAAAAGAAGCCGACGGCTATCAAATTGCGATTGACTTCCCCAGCAACGAAGAATGCTACTGTGTGCGCATGATTGAGCAACTCTCTCAAATAGAACACTATCGACGTCAAGCCAAAAGCGAAGGTCGACGACTGAACTACAATGAAGCCGCCGCGGAATGGATTCAAAAGTTTGCCGCGAGCTTTCCGACCTTCTCTGTTTGATTTTCTCACTTTTATTTTCAGTTAATAAGACATTATGACAACCACACTTTCTCAGCGTGATATTGATATCATCACGGCACAGCTTGGACGAGCGCCTAGTGGCATCAACGCCATCGCCCATTACTCACCTAACGGCACACCACAAGTACTGGAAATGGAAACCTGGGTATTTGATCAGCCTTTCCCAACGCTCTACTGGCTCTCAAGCAAAGCCATCGACAAAGCCTTAGCGAAAATAGAAAGCCATGGCGTCGTCAAAGAGCTTGAACAACGCATCAAAGATGACGAAACATTACGTGAAGCCCACCACGCTTCCCATCGGGATTACATCGCAAGACGCTGGGCCGTCATGAGCGATGAACACAAAGCCATTATTGAAGCAAAAGGCTTTAAGCCATTGTTTGATAAACTGGGCATTGGCGGGATTGCAAATTGGGATCAGGTTCGATGCTTGCACATGCAATACGCTCATCACCTTGCTGGCAACAACGTCATTGGCCAAATTTTGGATGCCGAATACGGCATGAAAGCCATCGCTGACGCAGAATAACCTCGATTAAAAAACACAAAAAAAAGGGGAATAGCCAATGACTATTCCCCTTTTTTATATTATTTAGCCAAAGACTCGCTTTGGTCTTGGTTGCGTTAAAGCGTTTTACTTTGGACTTTTTAACATGACTCTTAGCTCTTCCGGGGTGGACGCCTTTGGCAACAGCTCCCGAATACGATTAAATGCCGCTTGCGCAACCGCCGCACGTTGCGCGTAAGTGGTTAGCGCCCCGCCCGTCCAACCGGCCAACTTTACCATCTCATTTTTGAAATGATTGCCACCAACCCCATGCCCCCCTAGCGTCATTAAGGCATCTTCAATGTCTAAATAACTGGGGCGTTCACCGCCAAATTTCATAAAATCATCTTGCTGCACTTCGGTAAACTGCTTTGACATTCTGCAAACCCTTTGTAAAAAAATATTCTTCCCTAAAATTAGCGATTATTACCTTGTCGTACAAGCGATGACATGTATCAAATCGTAAAGCATTAATCTCGTGTGCGCACTCGATCTACCGCTTTCTGCCAGCCACGATATAATGTATCTCCCGTGCCTTTTTCCATGGCGGGTTCAAAGCATTTATCCGCTTGCCATAAAAGCGCCACCTCATCCAACGATTGATACAACCCGACCTGCAAGCCCGCTAAAAATGCCGCGCCCAGCGCCGTTGTTTCCGTGACACAAGGACGCTCTACGGTAATCTCTAATAGGTCGCTTAAAAACTGTACCATGACATCGTTAATCACCATGCCACCGTCCACACGCAAGGTGCTAAAGGTTGCGCCATCTTGCGCCATCGCTCCCACAAGGTCTCTGGTCTGATAACACACAGAACGCAACCCCGCACTCACGATATCGGCCACGCTAGTGTCCCGAGTTAAACCAATCATTGCACCACGCGCATCAGGATCCCAATAAGGCGCCCCTAACCCCGTAAAGGCAGGCACGAGGTAAACCGAATCATCGTTTAAAGCCTGTTGCGCCAAGCTTTGCGTCTCTTTCGCATCAGAAAACAGCTTCAACCCATCTCGTAACCATTGGATCGCCGCGCCCGCCACAAAAATGCTGCCTTCTAAGGCGTACGTCACCTTACCATTTAAACGATAACCCACCGTGGTAAGCAACTTATGCTCGGAGCGAATGGCCTCATCGCCAGTATTCAGAATCATAAAACACCCAGTGCCATAGGTGCTTTTCACCATGCCAGGCGTAAAACAAGCTTGCCCAATCAACGCCGCTTGTTGGTCCCCTGCAATACCATTCACCGGAACCTCAGCACCCAACCAAGACGCATCAATGACACCAAAGTCAGCACTGCAATCCATCACCTCTGGGAATAACACATCGCCGATGCCTAACAGATCAATCAGTTCCTGATCCCATTCTTGCGTATGAATATTAAACGCCATGGTGCGTGCCGCATTGGTCGCATCGGTTTTATGCGATTGCCCATTGGTCAATCGCCACAATAAAAAGCTATCAACCGTGCCAAACGCCAAACGCCCTGCTTGGGCTTTTTCACGCGCGCCCTCAACATTGTCTAATATCCAGCGAATTTTCGTCGCCGAAAAATAAGGGTCGATTAATAAGCCCGTTTTGGCCTGTACCTTCTCGCCCAAACCTTGCTTACTCAATGTTTGGCAAAATTCACTAGTGCGTCTATCCTGCCAAACAATCGCATTATAAATCGGCTTACCGGTTTCGGTATCCCACAAAATGGTGGTTTCACGCTGATTGGTGATGCCGATGGTTGCTATCGCTTGCGCGTCGATCCCTGTATCCTTCAGAACAGATCGACAAACCGACAGTGTTGACGACCAAATATCTTCTGGATCATGCTCTACCCAGCCATCGTGCGGGAAAATTTGCGGGAACTCTTGTTGAGATTGGCCAATACGCGCGCCTTTCTCATCAAACAAAATAGCTCGTGAACTGGTAGTGCCTTGATCGATAGCCAGAATATAATGCGTCATAGTGAATTCTCTTTGAAACCACAGTCACTCAGAGAGTAACCTTTATTGTTGTTTTGTTTTTTGAACATGAATATTCAAATGCGAATATTCTACATTAAAAACCAATGCGCACTCATTTAGCAAGCAGTAACCTTTTTTTAGGGGGAATAAAACCAGATGGGGCAACTTTCTCGCCAAGACAACATAGTCGCAATAGTCAAAGAAAAGGGCTACGTGACCATAGACGAACTGGCCAACCAATTTTCTGTCACGCCACAAACTATTCGTCGTGATATTAACGAATTAGCCAAGTCAGGCCACATTCGTCGACACCATGGTGGCGCCAGTAACGACTCCAGTACCACCAACGTTGCTTACGCCACTCGACAAATTTTACAACTTCCCGCGAAAGAACAAATAGCCAAACGCATCGCGGCTGAAATCCCTAATAACGCCTCTCTTTTTATTAACATTGGCACCACCACAGAAACCGTCGCTCGCGCTCTGTTGAATCATCAGGGCTTACAGATCATCACCAACAATCTCAATGTAGCCGCCATTTTAAGCAGTAAAGAAGACTTTACCGTGATTATCGCCGGCGGCACGGTGCGCTCACGCGACGGCGGTGTCATGGGGGAAGCGACCATTGATTTTATTAATCAATTCCGTGTCGACTTTGGCATCGTGGGGATCAGTGGCATTGACCCAAACGACGGCTCATTGTTGGATTACGATTACCAAGAAGTCCGCGTTGCACAAAGTATCATACATAACTCCCGCACTGTTTTTCTTGCGGCAGACAGCGCTAAATTTGGCCGCAACGCCGTCGTACGATTGGGCAATATTACCCAAGTCGACCGCCTGTTCACAGACGAACAGCCTCCCAAAACCATTATCAAGCTAATGAAAGAGCACAAGGTTCGTCTGGAACTCTGTACGCCCAAGTAACCCTTGGGCGCTACCGCTCGCCTCTTTGACACAACTTCTCGCCGCGTTGACACACAAGCAACCTCACCCGAGCGCACAAATTTTCATCAAAACTTCATACTATGACCTTGTCATATGACCCATAGGGGTTTAATATCGAAAATAAATGTTCACTTTCGAACATATGTATTCGAACTTTAATCGTGAGGCTTTGTATGAATCACTCCCATTTTGACCTATTTGTAGTTGGTGGCGGCATAAACGGCACGGGGATTGCCGCAGACGCAGCAGGGCGAGGCCTAACCGTTGGCCTTTGTGAAATGGGAGACTTAGCACACGCGACGTCATCGTCGAGTAGTAAATTAATTCATGGCGGCCTGCGCTATCTGGAGCACTACGAATTTCGCCTTGTAAAAGAAGCGCTAACAGAACGTGAGGTATTGCTCAAAGTCGCGCCACATCTAGTGACCCCCATGCGTTTTCAAATGCCACATCGACCGCATTTACGCCCAGCGTGGTTGATCCGCATTGGTTTATTCCTTTACGACAACCTTGGCAAGCGTGAAACATTGCCAGCGTCAAAAGGTGTCAAATACGGCATAGACAGCCCACTTAAAGCCGACATAACACAGGGATTCGAATACTCAGACTGTTGGGTTGATGACGCCAGACTGGTCGTCACCAATGCCCTAAGCGCACAACAACATGGCGCCGCCATTTTCGCCCGCACGCGCTGCACCGCCGCAAAACGCGTCGATAATCTGTGGAAAATCCGTTTAGAAGATCAGATCACAAAAGAAACCCATGACATCACCGCAAAAGCATTAGTGAACGCCGCTGGGCCCTGGGTATCATCCTTTATCGAAACCAAGCTAGACCGCAAGGCCCCTTATGGCATTCGGATGATCAAGGGTAGCCATATTGTGGTGCCTAAACTGCACTCTCAACCTAATGCCTTTATCATGCAAAATACCGATAAACGCATCGTCTTCGCCATTCCGTACCGCGAGCATTACACCCTGCTCGGCACCACCGATGTGGAATACAAAGGCGATCCCAATGATGTCGCCATCTCCGCAGCGGAAACCCAATACATTCTGCAAGTGGCAAACGACCACTTCAAAAAAACCCTGACCCCCGCCGATGTGGTGTGGAGTTACTCTGGCGTTCGGCCTTTACTGGAAGATGAGTCGTCTGACCCATCCGCCGTGACCAGAGACTACACTCTACATTTAGAAGACCAAGCACAACACGCGCCCTTATTGAGTATTTTTGGCGGTAAAATCACCACTTATCGCAAACTGGCGTTATCCGCGCTGAAAAAGCTGGCGCCTTATTTTGATAATCTTGGGGACGAATGGACTCACAGCAAGCCGCTTCCTGGTGGGGATTTGGGCATGTCATTGGATGCTTTTGCCATGAAACTTCAGCAAGACTACCCTTTTATAGGGCCATCACTTGCCCGCCGTTTCGCAAACAGTTACGGCACACTCACTCACACCATGCTCAATAAAGCACATTCAATAACCGAGCTTGGGCTACATTTTGGCAACCAGCTTTATCAACAAGAAGTAGATTATTTGATACAGCATGAATGGGCTCGCTCAGCAGAAGACATTCTATGGCGCCGCACTAAGTTGGGCCTTGAGTTCAGCGCAGAGCAAACCAGCGCGCTTGAGGATTACATCAAGGCAAACGCTTGATTCTGCAAACACAATAAATCTTTTATTAGCCCGTCTAAATAATTGTCTAGACGGGCTTTTTTTGTTTAACTAAAACGCTTCGTAACCGCCTCTCAAACAGGAACCAAGACACAATGGACTTTGTTTTTTTCGATATCTCTATTTGGATTTATTTAGCCTTGTTTGGCGCGGCATTTCTTGCGGGTGTCATTGATGCCATTGCCGGTGGTGGTGGCTTGATTACCGTTCCCGTTTTATTGGCCGCTGGACTGTCGCCGGCCGAAGCCCTTGCCACCAATAAGTTACAAGGCTGCGCAGGCACAGTATCAGCGTCTTATCATTTTGTAAAAAAGGGCCAAGTGAAACTTGCCGATATGAAACTCCCCATTGCCATGACCGCCATCGGGGCGATTTTGGGGACGCTGCTGGTCTCTTATTTAGACAGCAGTCTATTGCTAAAAGCGGTGCCGGTTATCTTGATTGCCGTGGCGATTTTCTTTTTCTTTTTGCCAAAACTACAACCCTATATTGCCAGCAAATTTTCGCTCAGCCATGTTCAGTTTGCGCTGATTATTGGCACCAGCATTGGCTTTTATGATGGCTTAATTGGCCCTGGTACGGGCGCTTTTTTCTCAACTGCTTACTTATGCTTGATGGGATTAACCGTGGTATCAGCCACGGCGCACACAAAAGTACTCAACGCCACCAGCAATCTAGCGTCTTTGGCGATGTTCGCTTTTAGTGGTCATCTCATTTGGGCATTAGGCATTGTCATGGGCATAGGCCAATGGTTTGGCGCACAAATTGGTTCTCGCCTTGTGATCACCAAAGGCGCCAAACTGATTCGCCCTATGGTGATCATTATGTGTTTGGCCATTTCCGTTAAACTGCTACTGGACAACTAGTTCAGATCATCAGGCGTCGTCAAAGCATCTTCCGGTGAATACTGGTAGCACTCTGTTACCAGCCAACTGAGCAACTGCTGAACCGGCTCTCGCTGACGCTGCATATCAGGACAGGCAAACAAATACGCATGACCTTCGTCTAACACTGGCGAAAATGGCATAACCAAGCGCCCTTGCTGAATATCATCCATCACCAGCGGCGTTCTCCCCAAGGCGACGCCTTGTCCTGCAATGGCGGCTTGCACCGCAAGATCACCGCGATTGAAGCTGATGCCGCGCGATGGCTTCACGCCTTTTGCATTGGCCAATAACAGCCATTTTTCCCATTCCGCGTATGGGCTGGAAAAACGCCACTCAGAGTCATCATTCAATAAAGGCACTTGTGCCAACTGGCTAGGCTCCGCCAAGGCGCGCGACTGTGCAAATGCAGGACTGCAAACCGGAAACACCTTGTCTTTCATTAGGGGGACAATGTGCCCTTTAGAGTGATGAACATGACTGTGTACGATGGCCACATCAATCCTATCGCGCTGGAAATTAACCTCTCTATCATTGGCCTGAATCCGCAATTGCAAATCAGGGTAAGCCTCCTGCAAATTGCCCAAACGAGGAATCAGCCATTTGGTCGCAAACGACGGCATGACTGAAACGGTCAAAATATTAGAGGTTTCCTCTTCCTGCAGTTCTAGAATTAATTCATTGATATCATGAAAACTGTGATTCAGCTGCACCGCTAAACGCGCACCCGCCACCGTTAACGCCAAGCGCCGGTGATAACGAATAAACAAAGAAAGCCCCAAACGCTCTTCCAACTGGCGCATTTGCTGACTCACCGCGCCCTGTGTTAAGTGCATTTCTTGCGCGGCCTTGGTAAAGCTTAAATGACGCGCCGCAATCGCAAACGTCCCCAGCCCAGACAAAGGAATCGATTTCATAAAACAACCACCATAGACAAGCTGAACTACTGCAAAGCAAAAAAGCCGTTAATATTAAGCGATACAAGAAAACTTGATAAGTTATTGATAAAACAGCAACTTAGAGCTTTATATTTTTCGGCACTCTAGACAAGAATACACACAACGCGAATCCGATGACATTTTGCATTAATTTAGCTAATCCAACAAATCAATTTATATCGTTTGTCACTTTTATCTAACAAGATAGAATGCTTGCATCTCTTAGGTTGAACAGCGACCTAATATTGACCAATACAGCCCTAACTGTATTGCCCCTGAAACAGGTCCCACAGTCGTGTTTCAGGTGAATATCAGCATTCCCCACAGGATGATGTTATTCGCAACCGCTAGTTACTTTTGTTGAAGCCGGACTTGTCCGGCTTTTTTTTGCTTACAATTCGGGCACGTCTTTGGTCTTTAAAGCAAAAAACGGCGACCCAAAGGCCGCCGTTAAATAACACAAGTGACTGTGTCCAATCATTTCATTGCTTAAGCTGCTTTCGATTCAAGCAACTCAGCCTGAGTAAAATTTGCTAGGGCAAGTTTCTCCATCAAGCGCACTACTTGGCAGCTGTAACCGTATTCGTTATCGTACCAAACGTATAAAATTGCCTGATTACCGCGAACCTTGGTTGATAGCGAATCTAAAATTCCCGCCTGTTGCGAACCGATAAAGTCAGAACTGACGGCATCTGCACCATCGCTGTAGCCAATCTGTCCGGTTAGCTCAGCGCTATTTGATGCCGCTTTTAAAAGCTGATTAATCTCTTCAACCGAGGTTGCCGTTTTCAGATTTAAACTTAATACCGCGATAGAAACGTTAATCACAGGAACACGAATCGCGCTGCCGCTCAGCTTACCTTCTAAAGAAGGAATGGCTTTCGATACCGCTTTTGCCGCGCCAGTTTCTGTCATCACCATGTTCATACCTGCGGCACGACCACGACGATCCCCTTTATGAATATTGTCGATCAGGTTTTGATCGTTGGTGTAAGCATGGACGGTTTCGACATGGCCAGACTCAATACCAAAGGTTTTTTCCAACACCGACAAAATGGGGGTAATGGCATTCGTGGTACAAGACGCCGCGGATACAATACGATCGGCATCGGTTACATCACTGTCGTTGACACCAAATACGATGTTTTTCATCTGCTTGCCTGGCGCTGTCAGCACCACACGCTCAATGCCGGGACGATTCAAGTGAACACTCAAACCATCGTGGTCACGCCAGCGGCCCGTATTATCAACTAACAACGCATTATTAATACCGTGTGCTTGATAATCCACTTCTGCGGGGTCAGAAGCATAAATGACTTTTACGGTTGCACCATTGATGACTAAAGCTTGATTCTCTTCATCCACCTTAACCAGACCATCATACACACCATGAACAGAATCGTATTTCAGCAAGCTGGCACGCTTAACAAGGTCATTATCACACGCTTTGCGCACCACGATGGCAGCAAGCGCCATGCCTGGCGTCGTATGGCCAAGCGCGCACATGCGACGCGCAAGTAAACGACCAATGCGACCAAATCCGTATAATACCACTGGGGTTTCTGTGCCATCGTTTGACTGAACCGCTAACACAGAGGCGACATCGGCTTCAGCAACCAAAGACTCTAACTCAACCACGGTGTGGGTGGTGTCACTCGCCAACACTTGCTCTAACACTTGATACACTTGGACCAGATCCAATTCAGGATGTTGATCAAAAGCGGCCATTAAACCAGTGACAGAATCCGCCATTAAGGTGTTGCCTGCCAATTGAACTTTGACGGCCTTTTCACGCCCCAATTTGCCTAAAAGAGGAATCATAGATTCTGCTTGCGAAAGTGCTTGTAACCAAGTGTTTGTCATTTTCTGCCCCCGAAAAAAGACGCTGTTTATATCAATATGGACGCAGTCTAACGACAGATAAGGACAAAAACAAATTGTAAGAAGGCAACGAAAAACCTTTAAAAACGGGCATTTAGCGCATTATTTTATAGAAATAACGAAATTACCCGAAAGGTCTAGAAACTTTACTACATAATCTGAATATTAAGCGCTGAATCACCAGAGACAGTCTGATTATGTTGTAATTTGGCAACGAAAACTGACAGGAAATTTCATCAATTATTTTATAAATGACGCTTTCTTTCCGCTAAAATCCCCAAAAAACAAAAACATCCCACCACTAACGCTGGCCGATAAATCAAATCCACCTGCACAATCCCCCAATACACCAGCGGTTGACTCCACAAGGTCAGAAGACCATAGCCAAAAGTACACATCAAAATAAACGTCATCACTCTGGCAATAAACACCCAAGAAGACACCAATTTTTTGAGCGACGCATTGACCTTATCTCCGTAAATAACCAAACAAGTGGCGACCAAGGCCAGTGAGATATCCTGAAGATAAGGTTGCATAAAATGCGCTAGGCGAAGATTCAGATCAATAAACATAAGTACAACGACACCAATAAGGTAAAACTACGGATTCTCGCGCGACAAGGCTTCAACATCAATTTGACCAGAGCGAATTACCACTCGTGGGCGCTCATCCACATACAAGACAGACACATCAAACGTACTGTTACGCAATTCAATCCTGGTACTGTCCTGAAATAGCCATATGGCATGACCCATACCACTCTGCAGATCGCCATCACTCGGATCGCCATACTTTTTTTCCAATAGCTGACCTAATGCCTTACGTTGTTCGCGGCTTTCAATCACCCCAGACAATAGCGCTTGGTGCACATAACCCGACGTATTAGAATGCAGCGTGGCATTGGTGACCCCTAAAATCCCTTCTGGGCCTAAGCCATAACTCACCACACCGTCTTTATAAGACGGGTCACTGCGCAATCCCATGCCACTCAACTGGTTTTCTAAACGCGACAAACTCAAATCATTAAAAGGCAAAGCAAACAGTTCCGCTTTTTTAGAAATACGAGGGCCGATATCCTTTTGCGCCGCAGTCAGCGCCGTATTGGCGAACACCCCGCTTGTCGCCAACAAAGCGACCATCGTCACTATCAGCGTAATTTTTCTTGGCATTAGGTTTTCCTATAAAGTTCCAACATTCAGACACCATGATTCAGTTTAGCAAGTCAAAAAGATCCGAACTAATATATAATGAGACCTGATAAACGCCTCAAACTCAAGGCGTGCAAACACTTTATTTACCGAGGTAATACATGGCTCTTGTTATTGGCATTACAGGCGTATCCGGCAGCGGAAAAAGCCGACTTTGTTCTCTATTAGCAGAAGGTCAAGCTGACAAAATCACCATTCTATGCCAAGACAGTTTTTACAATGGATGCGGTAATATTGACCCAAATGTGTATAACTTTGATGATTTAAGCTCCTTAGATCTTGAAAGCCTAATGCTGGCCATTCACAACTGTAAAAACCGCCAACAGCCTAATGACATTCCAGTTTACGATCACTCACAACATAGGCGCACAGGTTACCGTAACCTAGACCCGACCCACGTCGTACTCGTGGAAGGCCACATGATGTTTCAAGATGCGGGGATTCGTGACGCAGTGGATTATTTATTGTACGTCGATACAGACATGGACATCGCCGTGGTACGACGTTTGAAGCGCGACATTGCCGAACGTGGCCGCGACGTCAACGAAGTCACTGGTCGCTACATGCGCCATGTTCGCCAAGCGTCGCTCAAGACCATCGACATTCGCAGCAAAGCGGACTTTATCATCCCAAACAATAAAAGCTTCACCAACGCCGCCAGCTTATTGCGCAACCACATTGATTATTTACTAAAAGAAAAAGGCGCCAAATAAGCGCCTTTTTCTTTTGCCGTACATTGCTCAACATCCGTCGTTCAATCGACAATATTACTTTTTAATATCATCGAAAAAACGCTTCACACCATCAAACCAGCTTTTTTGCTTAGGAGAATGATTGGTGCCTTCCCCCATGCTTTCTGCCAATTCGGTGAACAACTCTTTTTGACGAGACGTCAAGTTGACTGGCGTTTCTATCACCGCTTTGCAAATCAAGTCACCCACTGGACCACCACGAACCGGCTTAACGCCCTTGTTACGCAAACGGAACAACTTGCCTGACTGACACTCAGCCGTCACTTTCAAACGCACACGACCATCTAGCGTCGGCACATCAATTTCGCCACCCAGTGCCGCGGTGGTAAAACTGATCGGCACTTCACAATACAAGTTGGCGCCATCGCGCTCAAAGATACTATGCGCTTTGACAGATACTTGAACAAATAAATCGCCCGCTGGGCCGCCATGCGTCCCCGCTTCGCCTTCACCAGACAAGCGAATACGATCACCCGTATCCACGCCCGCTGGAATTTTTACATTAAGGGTCTTGTACTCTTGTATACGGCCTTGACCATGACAATCTGAACATGGATCAGAAATAACCTGACCTGCGCCATGACACTCAGGGCACGCTTGTTGAACCGAGAAAAAGCCTTGTGACATCCGCACTTGGCCTGCGCCACCACAAGTGCCACAAGTTTTCGGCGTCGAACCTTTTTTAGCACCAGAACCATCGCATGTATTGCAATTGACCAGCGTTGGAATACGGATTTTTTCTTCGCACCCCCATACCGCTTGCTCAAGATCCAGCTCTAATGTGTAGCGTAAATCGGAGCCGCGGCGCGTTCGGCTTTGACCGCCACCACCGCCAAAAATATCACCGAATACATCGCCAAAAATATCACTAAAACCGCCCGCTCCAGCGCCGCCGCCATAACCACCCGCTTGCCCATTTACCCCGTCATGCCCAAAACGGTCATAAGCGGCACGCTTGTCATCAGAAGACAAAATTTCATACGCTTCCGCCAGCTCTTTGAATTTATCAAGTGCTTCTGGGTTATCTGGGTTTTTATCTGGATGGTACTTATTCGCTAAAGAACGATAAGCTTTTTTAATGTCTTTCTTATCCGCGCCTTTGGCCACCCCAAGAACGTCGTAATAGTCTCTTTTGCTCATCGCAGCAATTCCTGAATTAAAAAGCCTGAATTTAAAAGTTCGAATTAAAAAGCTCGAATTTAAAAGTTCGAATTGAAAAATTAAATACGGAACTTTGAAGTAAAGTAGAAGCCTGCAAAACAGCAAAGCACGGTCATAAAACCGTGCTTGCTATTTTTTGCAATGCTCTTAAAGAAGAGGCAAAAACAAGGTAGTCACTAACGCTTATTTTTTATCGTCTTTCACTTCTTCGAATTCCGCATCAACCGCGTCATCCTGAGACTTGGCCTGCTCACCTTCAGCAGACTGAGCACCCGCTTCGGCGTCAGCGTACATCTTCTGAGCCAAAGTGCCAGACGCTTGAGTCAAGGCGTTGGTTTTCTCTTCGATCTTCTCTTTGTCGTTAGACGTTAGCGCTTCTTCCAGTTCAGTGATCGCTGTTTCAATCGCTTCTTTCTCTTCCGCTGTTGCTTTATCGCCAGCATCAACTAAGGTCTTACGCGTTGCGTGGATCATGCCATCCGCGGTGTTGCGAACCTGTACAAGCTCTTCGAACTTACGGTCTTCTTCCGCATTCGCTTCAGCGTCTTGAACCATTTTTTCCACTTCTTCATCGCTCAAACCAGAAGACGATTTGATCACGATAGACTGCTCTTTACCTGTTGCCTTGTCTTTCGCAGACACGCTCAAGATACCGTTAGCATCAATGTCGAAGCTTACTTCGATTTGTGGCACACCACGTGGTGCAGGTGGAATGTCGGCCAAATCAAAACGACCTAGCGATTTGTTCTGCGACGCTTGTTTACGCTCACCTTGCAATGCGTGGATAGTCACCGCATTTTGGTTGTCTTCTGCGGTTGAGAACGTCTGAGATTTCTTCGTCGGAATCGTCGTGTTTTTCTCGATCAATGCGGTCATAACGCCACCCATGGTCTCAATACCTAGAGACAGAGGCGTCACGTCTAGAAGCAACACGTCTTTTACATCACCAGACAATACGGCACCTTGGATAGACGCACCGATTGCAACGGCTTCGTCTGGGTTGACGTCTTTACGTGGCTCTTTACCGAAGAATTCAGTGACTTTCGCTTGCACAAGTGGCATACGAGTCTGACCACCAACCAAGATAACTTCATCGATATCAGCGGCTGTCAGATCGGCATCTTTCAACGCTTGGCGGCAAGGTTCAAGAGATTTCAATACCAACTCTTCAACCAAAGACTCTAGCTTAGAGCGCGTCAATTTAACGTTCAAGTGCTTAGGACCAGAAGCGTCGGCAGTGATGTAAGGCAAGTTCACTTCTGTTTGAGAAGAAGAAGACAACTCAACTTTGGCTTTCTCACCGGCTTCTTTCAAACGTTGTAGTGCCAATGGATCGTTGTGTAGATCGATGCCAGATGATTTTTTAAATTCAGCGGCCAAAAATTCGATAACACGCATATCGAAATCTTCACCACCTAGGAAAGTATCACCGTTGGTAGACAATACTTCGAATTGCTTTTCGCCATCAACGTCGGCGATTTCGATGATAGAAATATCGAATGTACCACCACCCAAGTCAAAAACTGCGATAGTAGAATCGCCAGTGCTCTTGTCTAGACCATAAGCCAAGGCCGCCGCTGTTGGCTCGTTGATAATACGTTTAACATCAAGACCCGCGATTTTACCGGCATCTTTGGTTGCTTGACGCTGAGAATCGTTGAAGTAAGCAGGCACAGTGATAACCGCTTCAGTGACTTTCTCACCTAGGTAATCTTCTGCTGTTTTCTTCATTTTCTTCAGTACTTCAGCGGAAATTTGTGGTGGCGCTTTTTTGTCGCCTTTTACTTCTACCCACGCATCGCCGTTATCAGCCGCAACAATTTTGTAAGGCACCATAGAGATGTCTTTTTGAACCACGTCGTCTTTAAACTTACGACCGATCAAACGCTTAACCGCAAACAAGGTATTTGTTGGGTTAGTGACCGCTTGACGTTTAGCAGATTGACCCACCAACACTTCACCGTCTTCAGCAAAGGCAACAATCGAAGGCGTAGTGCGATCGCCTTCTGCGTTTTCAATAACACGTGCTTTTTCGCCATCTAGTACAGCAACACAAGAGTTCGTTGTACCTAAGTCAATACCAATGATTCTACCCATGGTTTGTATCTCCAATAAATTCGTTTATAACAATGATAATTCTGTATTTGGGTTCGCTTATGAGTATTTCAAGCGTCAGTGTCAAAAAAATGACAGGTATTTACGCAGCGCTTGAAACCACGACCATCGCTGGGCGTAATAAGCGGCCATTAATGGTGTAACCCTTCTGCACAACATCCATAACGGTGTTCGCTTCTAGTTCAGGGTTTGGCACCATAGTGATGGCTTGATGCAACTCTGGATTGAACGGTTCGCCATGTGGATCAACCACTTTCACTTCAAAACGCGCCAAGGTTTCCAGCAAATCTTTTAATGTCAGCTCAACACCTTCGCGTACCGGGTCAGGCTCACCTGAGTCGGGTGCCGACGTCAAAGCGCGCTCAAGATTGTCCGCCACGTTCACAATCGATTTAGCAAACTTTTCTAAACCAAATTTGTGCGCTTTCTCGACATCTTGTTCAGCACGACGGCGTACGTTTTGCGCGTCGGCATGAGCACGAAGTGCCGCTTCTTTGTACTGAGCGACTTCTTCTAATGCTTTTGCAAGCTCGTCATTTTCAGTCACTTCTTCTAAAGTCTCTACCTCAGGCTCTAAAAGCGCTTCTACTGCTTCGTTTTGCGTTTCGCTGTTCAAATCTTGCTCCGCGTCTAGATTAGGTTTTTTTTGCTGTTCACTCATTCTTCAACTCCAAATAACAGAAACAATTCTTCGTCTGTGCTGGATATATGGGGACAGCTTTTAACCTTTCAACGCTAAAGCCGCATTAATTTTATGGGAATGTGAAGGGTAAATTGTAAAAAGGCAAAGTGGGACGACAGACAAGGTTTTATCCGTGTATTGACATAGAAGCGCTCACTCAACAGTAAAAGAAACATCCGCTGTGATAGCCTAGCTTATCTCTTTCTGTTATCGGATCCACTTCCTAACACCACCTCCCAACACCACTTCCTAACACCAAAGAACGCAAGCCATGCATTTTGCTCACGATCCACGTAAAATGCCTACTTTTTACAGGTTACGGATTAGCGCCATGAAACTGATTAAAGAACTGGTTCACCCAGAGCTAAGCTCTATGGAAGGACGAGTCCTACGTCGTCACGCTGCGCGTGGCATTGTGTTGCGTGATGACAATATTCTATTGCTGTTTACTGAGCGCTATAACGATTTCAGTTTACCCGGTGGCGGGGTGGATGATGGCGAGGACATACAAGCGGCGCTAAAACGCGAGTTAGAAGAAGAAACGGGGGCGCGCGATGTTAAGGTCAATGCCCATTACGGCTTTATCGAAGAGTACCGTCCCTATTGGAAACCCGAATACGATCTGATGCACATGACATCGCACTTTTTTATTTGCGATGTGGCACCAGAGCTGGCGGAAGTCCGTATGGAGCATTATGAAATTGCGAACGGCATGCGCCCCGTCTGGATATCTGTCAACGACGCCATCCTTCATAATCGTCAGGTGATGTCTCGCCAAGAAAAAACCATGGGGCAATCCATCCAACGCGAAACCTTCATGCTGGAAAAAATCGCCTTGGAACGGGCGTCTCTCACTCGCTAAGATAAGAAACAATGGCCACTTACTCGAAAAAAGCCTTAGCACTCTGCTAAGGCTTTTCCGCTAAAACCACTCTGCTAGACAGCCACAGCGCAATAGGCTGCATGCTTAACGATTAATCAAACCGAAAGCTAGACGCGGTCCAGCCGCCAAAGAGTCCTTCGTCATGATAAACACAGGTTGCTTTGCCATTTTCAGCGGCACCAAGAGCAACCATAAGCGGGATAAGATGATCCTCCCTAGGATGACAGAGACGAGCATAAGGTGCCTTATCCCATTCCACTAAACGTGCGCTGCGATCTGCAGGCGCGGACGCTAATAAGGTCTCTTGTAACCAAGCATCGAACGCATTAGAAGGTTTGATCGCTTGTGGACCTCTTAACCCAAGATTATGAAAGCTCAAACCACTACCGACAATTAATATGCCTTCTTCCCGCAAGGGTGCCAATGCACGACCCAACGCGAGATGTTCTGCCGGGTTTAGGTTCGATTTAAGCGACAGCTGAACCAGTGGCATGTCAGCCTCTGGATACATCACCGCCATCGGCGCAAATGCCCCATGGTCAAAACCTTTATTATCATCCAGATCCACCGCAAAGCCTGCGCCTTTAATGAGCTCAGCGACACGAGTCGCCACCGCTGGCGAACCCGGCGCTGGGTATTTCACCTCATAAGTATGCGCAGGGAAACCGTAGTAGTCGTACTCCATACCCGGTGCAGAATGAGACTGAACGCCAAAAGTTTTGCGTTCCCAGTGGCCAGAAATCATCAAAATCGCTTTGGGCTTTTCAGGCAATGCTTGCGTCATGGCCACCAAAGACGCCTCAAGATTCGCAAACATAGCGCGCATGTCCGTCATGTAAGGCCAAGGGCCACCGCCATGGGAAATAAAATAAGTGGGTAACATAGTCGTAAACCTCTAAATCTAGAATAATCAGCCATCTAGCACGATGCTAAATACGCTTTATTTAATAACATCAAGTCTAGGCCTGCCAACCCACTTGATCAATACGCATCCAGTTAACCCATCATTTCATTCTGATCAATAATCCATGTCAAAACTCCATTTATATTTCTTTTCGATTAAGCGAGTAATCGGCAAAGCCAACCGCTAAAACATCTAATGTCACGTCTCGAAAGCGTTCTAGCAATAGCGCTTCCGCTTCGATTAACACATCACTAATGGCTTGATTCACGGCGATTTCAATCGGGCAAGACGTGTGTTCATCAGACAGGCCAATGGTAAACACGGAGCTTTCCCCAAGCGCGTTATGAATATCTAACAAGGTGATATCAGACAATGCCATAGCCAATGACCAACCGCCGCCATGACCTTTGACCGAGGTAACGTAACCTTTGTCTCGCAAGCCCGCCATGGTGCGGCGCACCACCACAGGGTTGGTATTGAGCATACCGGCAATTTTTTCGGACGTGGCTGGCGCATCCAGCTGATCCATGTGAATAAGTACGTGCAGCATGCGGGATAAACGGCTGTCTTTTCTCATTAGAAATCTCATGGCAAATCACAATATTTGTATTCTAACTCAGATTATCATGAAACATTAAAAGTATCGTGTGTTGACTTTAGTATTTCACGTAACTTATGATGTTTCTTAATATTTGTATTTAATCAAAAACGAGGAACCAACCCATGTTACTTGACGTTATTATTATAGGTGGAAGTTTTGCTGGACTGTCCGCCGCCATGCAACTGGTTCGAGGACAAAGAAAAGTCACCGTCATCGACGCAGCTGAACCCAGAAATCGTTTCTCTGATGAATCTCATGGTTTTTTCGGATTAGACGGCGTATCACCCTTTGCCATTCAGCAAGAAGCCTATCGTCAACTACTAAAATACCCGACAGCAAACCTTGTCAAAGACAAGGCTGTCGCCGTCGAAAAGCTCGCTTCAGGTTTCCGTATTACGCTTGCTGACGGCACTCACCTTGATGGCAAAAAACTCATATTGGCGACGGGATTAAGAGATGAACTGCCTAATATTCCGGGTTTAAAAGAGCGATGGGGGGCGACGGTGATCCACTGCCCTTATTGCCATGGTTATGAAGTCCGCAATCAACCACTCGGCGTTATCGCATCCGGTCCGTTGTCTGCTCATCAAGCCGGAATGATTCCAGATTGGGGCCCCACCACTTACTTTACTCAAGGTCTGTACGAGCCAGATGAAGAACAAGGTGCTTTCCTAATCAAACGTGGGGTCACCATTGAAAGCACACCCGTATTGGAAGTACTAGGACGAGCGCCAGAGATTTCTTCTGTTTACCTAGCTGATGGCCGTACCATTCGTATCGCAGCGATATTTATTGGACCAAAGACTCATATGGCAAGTCCGTTTGCCGAGCAACTAGGCTGTGAATTTGAAGAAGGGCCACTTGGTCTGGTTATTAAAACCGATGCTTTAAAACAAACCTCAGTAGAAGGCGTGTTTGCTGCTGGCGATGTATCTAACCCAATGCAAAATGCCACATTGGCATCCGCTTCTGGAGTGATGGCTGGCGTTGGTGCTCACCAATCACTAATGCGAGATTAAACACTTATTCCATCCGCTTAGGGCAATAACAGTTGTCTATCGCCCTATTTTTTAACACCTAATATGCAAATCTCGTGTAATGAATATCGCCTTTGCTGCGCTTTTGAACACACTTCTGCGGCCTCATTCGTGTTGAATGAGCTTATTGGGTCAATACCGCGTCATGATTGCGCAATACTAGATGACATAAGGGGTGTGGGTGGTTTTTTTGGCGTTTTTTAAAGACGAAAAAACGCGCTATGCTTATAAGCAGAACAACTGATACAGAAAAACGGCTACAGAAAAACATAACTATTTATCAGGAGATAAAACATGTCTTTTAACATCGCAAAACGCACGCTTCTCAGCAGTATTATTGCAGCGTCTTCACTATCCACATTAGCGTTGGCACAGCAACAGGAAGGATTCACCGTCACGCCAAGTATTGGCTATTACAATATGGATAATGACCGCAATACCAAAGACGACACGGCCTATTCATTGGGCTTAGGTTACCAATTCAACAACCCATGGGCAGTCGAATTTGTTTACCTCAATGCCGACTCTACACAATCGGGTGGCGGTGACGTCGATGTAGACCAGTATCGAGTCGATGGCTTGTATCATTTGCCCAATGTCGGCCCGCTTAACCTAACGCCGTATTTGGCGGCGGGTGTGGGTACAGCCGATTTTAGTAATGGCGCCAGTGACAACATGCAAATCAACGCGGGTGGTGGTTTAAAATACGCGGTGAATGACACAGTGTCATTGCGTGCAGACTTCCGTCTGGTTGACGACGTCGAAGACCATCACTTGGATAATATTACCTCGCTTGGCGTACAAATGACGTTTGGTAGCCCTGCTCGCTCAACATCTAGCAGCTCAGCATCTGATTATACAGAAGACAACGCGGCTGAAGACAACGCGGTGGAGGCCACTCAGCCAACTTATACGCAAGCAGAGCCTGAACAAGAGCCCGTGTCAGAGCCACAACAAACCGCTCAAGCAGACAGCACAGCGGCCGACCCCATTGCGGAACCAGTCGACGAAATAGCGCAACAATCGCCAGCAGAAGACATCATCTCCGAGCAGCCAAAGGTTGTGGTTCAACCACCTGCCAACATCAACATTCAATTTGGTGTTAATAAAGCCGATGTGGAGCAGAAGTTTTACCCAGAGATACAAAAATTTGCCACTTTTCTACAAGACAACCCAGGCAGCACAGTGGTAATCGAAGGGCATACCGATGACTCAGGAGCCGCTAGCTACAATCAAACTATTTCAGAAAAGCGTGCTAAAGCCATTGCAGAGGTGCTGATTCAAACGTTTGAAATTTCCGAAGATCGCGTTAACGCCATTGGATACGGTGAAGAAAGACCGCTGTTTGACAACGATACCGCCGAGCATCGTCAAGCCAATCGTCGTGTTGTTGCCGTTATCTCCACTAGCGAAGCATAAAACATAAGGTGGTGCTTAAATCACCACCTTATGCGCCATCAACAAACTGTTCCCTATCGCCTAACTCAGGCTACGCTCGATGACATCATCGGGCGTTTTTTTTATGCTAACCAATCACAAACGCCCTTCGCGGCCAAGCGCCCCGTCGCAAAGCAAGCGGTTAATAAGTAACCGCCGGTTGGCGCTTCCCAATCGAGCATTTCACCCGCACAAAACACGCCCGGCATCGCTCTCAGCATGAGTTTTTCATCAACACTGCTTTCGCACACACCGCCCGCGCTGGAAATCACCTCATCTATTGGCTTGGTTTTGTAAAAACTCACCGGCACAGCTTTTAAGCATCGCGCTAACGCTTCTGGCGTCTGAAAAGCCTCTTTAGAAAACGACTCGTGTAATAATGATGCTTTCACACCACTGATGCTCAGCGTGCGTTTTAGGTATTTGCCAAAGGATTCTTTGGGTTTGGTATTGTACAGCTTGTTGATGACTTGCTCTTCGCTTTGCAAGGGCAAAAAATCCATCAACAAGGAGGATTGTCCTGAGTCATTAATGCCATCACGCAGGTATTTAGAAAAGGCATAAATCAGGCTACCTTCCATACCGTCTTGCGTGACAATGCATTCGCCTTTTTTGGTCACCACTTGTCCGTCTTCTAAGGTAAAAGAAAACGCCACGTCTTTCAGTGGACTGCCCGCAAACTGGTTTTTTAGATGCTCACTCCACGCACTGTAAAAACCACAATTGGCGCTTTGCAATGGCGCCACGCTGACGCCTTTTTCAGTCAATAGCGGAAACCACGCTCCATCGGAGCCCAACTTCGGCCAGCTGGCGCCCCCCATGGCCAAGACAATCGCATCCGCCCGCACAGTAACGCTTTCTCCTGCATGATCAAACACCGCCTCATTGGCCGACAAACCGACCATTTTGTGACGCATATGAAACTGCACTCCCGCGTCGCGCAAACGTTTTAACCAATTGCGCAATAACGGCGCGGCTTTCATGTCTTTGGGGAACACTCGACCCGATGTGCCGACAAAAGTCTCTATGCCTAAATCATGAATCCAATCACACAAGGCATCGGCATTAAACTGACCGACCGCCGTATCCAGCCATGCCGCTTTGTCATAATAGCGTTGCATAAACTCAGGGTAAGCCTCGGAATGGGTAATGTTCATACCGCCAACGCCGGCCAATAAAAACTTCCGGCAGGCACTGGGTTTGGCATCGTACACATGAACCTGATGACCCGCGGCACAACTCTCTTCTGCTGCCATTAAGCCCGCTGGGCCTGCGCCAACCACAATGACTGTTTTTTGCATTTGCACCCTGTCTTGCATAACCGACCAACATCCCCTTAAAGAACGACTTAAAAAGAAACGCATCATAAAGCGTTTTGACTCAAGCCTCTATCACTCATAACAGCAACCCATTAACGCGCATCAACCATTAAGACTTAGGCTTACTCTGCACGCCCGCTGTCAGCGCCAAACGCATGGCTTCTTCGACGCCAATGTCCAGTTCAGTCAAACGATCACGGGAGAGATAAAGCGTCATACCACCGATTTGGTAACTTAAAGGGACATACACACCCACCAAATCCTGATCGCCAAACAGCTTTTTGCCTGTTTGTTCACCGGTAATAAAACCAATCACCTGAGCCCCATTCCACTCAATCGACACCACGCTTTTCATTTGCTTTTTTTCGGCCAAATTAAACACCATCATCATGTCTTTGATGGCACCATAAATAGACTTCACCAGAGGAATGCGCTCAAAGATATTATGGCTAAGCTTGACCAAATAACGCACGCCGTACAAATTCACCAATGAGCCCACTAACACCAAACCGCCTAAACTGGCAATCAACCCCAAACCAGGGAAGTACAAAACGTCGGGGATCAGCCATAACACAAGCGGCCGAGCAATGGCCTCGCCTGTCGCCAACAACCAGCAAATCAAATACACCGTTAAACCTATCGGTAAAACCGCCACCAAGCCTTTTAGCAATAACGCAATCAATTTGTTCATGATAAAAATCACCCTCTAAAATAGTTCACAGCATACCGCAAGCTTTATGCCACTCCTATGGCTCTGACCAGACTTAACGAAAAGATTGCTGAAATATTGCCCGCCTTATACTCTGCCACTCACTATCGACTTAATTAAGGTCTCTTACGGAGTAACAATATGAACTACAAACGCCTAGAAACCTTTGTATGGGTGGCGTCATTAGGTAATTTTCGTAAAGCAGCAGAACGGCTACACACCACGCAACCAGCGATTTCAGCGCGAATTTCTGGCTTAGAAGACGAGTTGGGCGTTAAACTTTTCGAACGTGAAGGTGGCTCCAGCCCGATTATATTAACCTCCAAGGGCAAAGAGCTTTTGCCCTATGTGGAAAAAATCCTCTACCAAACCGAGCAATTACGCAAGCGCGCAGGGCTGTCCACCGCCCACTCTGGCGTGCTGCGTTTAGGCGTCTCAGAAACCATAGTGAATACTTGGCTGCCCGACTTCCTCGCGCGTTTGCACAAAGACATGCCCAATTTAGATGTAGAAATGACGGTAGACATTACCGCCAATCTAACCCATGCCATTAAAGACAGAACACTGGATTTAGGCTTACTAATGGGGCCCATTTCTGAACCAAACATCGTTAATCGAGCGCTTTGCACCTTCTCACTTTCTTGGGTCGCCAGCCCACGTTTAGAGTTGCCAGAGCGATTGTTGTATTTGGAGGAATTAGCCAAGTGGCCAATCATTACCTACGCTCGCGCCACCAAGCCTTATGTAGAAATCAACCAAAAATTTCGCGAACTTGACGGGCCACCCACGCACTTTTTTGCCTCTACATCCTTAGCGGCGTGTCGCAGTTTAGCGATTGACGCGGTCGGGATTTCTACCTTGCCGAACATCATGATTGCCAAAGAGTTAGACAACGGCAGCTTGAGAAAACTACACGCCGTCTGGACGCCCAGCGACCTAACCTTCACCGCGTCCTATTCCAGCGACCCTTTCAACCCACTGGCAGATGCAGCGGTTGAATTAGCCATTGCCGCCGCCAAAGAATACGAACAAAAACTAGCTTGATAAAAAAAATTGATCAAAAGACCCAAAAAAACACGATTAGACTTTTTATAGGAACTAGATCTACTCTTAATGAAAACGTATTGTGATAAAAATAAGGAAAACGCTGATGAAGCACGCTCCATCGCCATTACTGCAACAAACCTCCGCACTGCGCCAAGCCATTCGTCGCAAAGCACACACTGGCGTTACCAGTGGCTTAGCACAAGGCGCGATGCAGGGGAATGTGGTGATTTTGCCAGCCGATTGGGCGAGTGAATTTTTGCTGTATTGTCAAAAAAACCCAGTGTCTTGTCCTTTAATCGGCGTGTCGGAAGTGGGTGACTTCACCATGCCAGAACTCGGCAACGACATTGATATGCGCCATGACATTCCAGAATACTACGTCTATCGCAATGGCGAAAAAGTCGACAGCCGCTCGGACATTGAAGACTTGTGGCAAGACGACATGGTGGCGTTTGTATTGGGTTGCTCTTTTTCCTTCGAGCACGCGTTATCACAAGCCGGACTCACCCCCAGAAACATCGAAGAAAACGTCAATGTCTCCATGTTTGAAACCAATATCGCCACCGTTCCAGCCGGCCGTTTTTTCGGTAACACCGTGGTGACCATGCGCCCTTATGTGCCCAAAGACGCCATTCGAGCGATTCAAATTACCACACGCTTTCCCAAGGCCCACGGCGCACCACTGCATTTTGGTTCGCCACAAGACATTGGCATCAAGGATTTAAGCAAACCTGACTATGGCGACGCCGTGAGCATCAAAAAGGGCGAAGTGCCGGTTTTTTGGGCCTGTGGTGTGACGCCTCAAGTGGCGGTTCGTAACGCTAAACCCCCTATTTGCATAACCCATGCACCAGGAAAAATGCTGATAACAGACATATTAGATACTGATCTCGCCGTTCTTTAACGCGTGAAGAGCGCTGGAATAAGCTTGTACAGGCAAAGAGGCAGCTGAAAACACTGCGTCATTGATAATAAAAAACAAACCATAACGACACATAAAATAGGAACGAAACCATGCTGAAACTAACCAATGCATTACTGATAGGCGGCGTTGCGATGGGCGGCCTTACTTCCACCGCAAGCTTTGCTGAAAAATGGCATATGCCAACCCCTTATGGCGATGGCAATCTACAAACCCAAATTGCCTATACCTTCGCAAAAGAGATCAAAGACAGCACCAACGGTGACCTCGATATTACCGTTCACTCTGGTGGCTCCTTGGTGAAGCACACTGAGATTCCACGTTCGGTAAAATCCGGACAAGTGCAAATGGGCGAAGTCTTCTTAGGCATTTTGGGCAATGAAAACCCCATCTACAAACACGACAACATTCCATTTTTGGCCACGTCTTTTGAAGACGCTAAAAAACTCTGGGAAGCGGCGAAACCGTCCATCAGCAAGCAACTAGACAAAGACGGCATGATGCTGCTTTACACCGTGGCTTGGCCCGCTCAGAGCCTTTACAGCGAAGAACCAGTCAACAGTTTGGCCGACCTAAAAGGCCAGAAAATGCGCGCCTACAGCCCAACTCAGTCACGTCTTGCCGACTTAATGAGTACGACGCCGATGACGATCCAAACGCCAGATATTCCACAAGCGTTTAGTACCGGCATTATCCAAGCGATGATCACCTCGCCATCCACTGGGGTCGACAGCCAAGCGTGGGACTATGTCAATAACTATACCGACGTCAAAGCGTGGATCCCTAAAAATATCGTTGTCGTCAATAAGCGCGCCTTCCGTCGCTTAGACAAGGCGACGCAGCAAGTGGTACTGGATGCGGCGAAACACGCCGAAGCAGCGGGCTGGACACAAATCGCAGCACGAGCGGAAAAAGACAAAGCGTCCTTACGCCAAAACGGCATGACAGTGTCTGAGCCTTCAGCACAACTGGTAGAAGAACTAAAAGCCATTGGTAAAACAATGACCGAGGAATGGAAAAGCGAAGCACCAAAAGAAATTGGGGAAATCTTGGCACGTTACCAGAACTAAATCTCTATAACGAACCCCACCCTAGCCCTCCCCTTCAAAGACATAAGGGGAGGGAACAAACCAGCTATCTCATCTCCCTATTAAGGGGGAAACAGGGAGGAGATCTGTGTATAAGTTCCTCCCTTGCTAAGGGGGAGGCTAGGTGCGGTATCTAATTGCTCTTCAAAAAAAGAGAACCCTATGAGCCAATTAAAAGAAAAACTTTACCTCTGTTCTGGCCTGTTGTCCGGTTTGTGTATCGTGATCATCACCTTACTTTTATTAGCGCAAATCGTCGGTCGTTTATTCAACTTTATTGTGCCTTCTGCTGAAGATTTCGCCGGCTATGCCTTAGCAGCTTCGACGTTTTTAGGCTTGGCTTATACTTTCCGTGAAGGTGGCCATATTCGTGTCACCTTGTTAATAGAGCAGTTTTCTCCCGCACCACGTAAGATCCAAGAAGCCATTATTTTAATCTTATCCTTTTGTCTATTGTGTTACCTCTCGTACGCTTGCGGCTACATGGTCTACGAATCCTATGTTTATAACGAAGTGTCCTATGGCTATGTTCCGGTGCCGTTATGGATTCCGCAATTACCCGTTGCCATTGGCGTAATAGCTCTTA
The DNA here is from genome assembly GCF_020694005.1 of Marinomonas profundi. Lineage (NCBI taxonomy): Bacteria > Pseudomonadati > Pseudomonadota > Gammaproteobacteria > Oceanospirillales > Oceanospirillaceae > Marinomonas > Marinomonas profundi. Next base: position 1,347,858 of record NZ_CP073013.1, read on the forward strand.
ATCTTGCCATTTTAGACGCCTTGATCACCGTCTTACGTGGTAAAAAACCCACTTACAGTGAACACGAAGACGCTCTGTCGTTGGAGGAAATCTAATGGACATGATGTGGATCTCTATTTTATTGGCGTTCGCCATGCTTGCGCTTTTGTCACTGGGCGTTTGGGTCTCTTTTACCCTTATCGCCATCGGTGGTTTAGGGTTAATTCTGTCTGAGAATTATCAAGTGGATTTGCTGTTCGCTACCTCTAGCTGGGGCGCCAGTACTGCATGGTCGCTTACCGCTCTGCCGCTGTTTATTTGGATGGGCGAAGTCTTATTCCGCACGCGCTTGTCGGAAGATTTGTTCAAAGGATTGTCTCCTTGGTTGGGCGGCGTACCGGGTAAATTACTGCATGTGAACATCCTTAGCTGTGGCATTTTTGCGGCGGTCTCTGGCTCTTCTGCGGCCACTGCGGCCACCATTGGACGCATGACCTTGCCAGAATTGCGTAAACAAGGTTACAGCGACCGTATGGCCATCGGTACTTTGGCGGGCTCAGGGACGTTGGGGTTGTTGATTCCACCGTCGATTATCTTGATTGTCTATGGTGTCGCGGCAGAAGTATCCATCGCACGTTTGTTTATCGCGGGCGCGTTACCCGGTTTGTTATTGGTGTCGCTGTTTATGGGTTTCACCATGATTTGGGGCTATTTACACAAAGACGAATTACCCAAAACAACCGGACACGAAACCAGCTGGTCGGCACGCATTAAAGGCTTGCGTAAACTCTTGCCTGTCGTCGGGCTAATTGGCTTTGTTTTAGGCTCTATTTACGGCGGCATTACCACGCCAACCGAAGCCGCGGCCATTGGGGTCACCGGTGCGCTGGTGCTAGCAGCTTGTACAGGATCGCTCAGTCGCCATAGTTTCATGGACAGCTTATTAGGTGCGGTAAAAAGCTCTTGTATGATTGGTTTCATCTTGGTCGGTGCGCACTTTTTAACATTAGCGATGGGCTTTTTGGGCATACCAAAAGCCTTGGCGTTGTGGATTTCAGGCATGTCGCTCTCGCCAATGGAATTAATCTTATACCTCACTGTGTTGTTCGTGATTTTAGGCTGTTTCCTCGATGGTATTTCTGTGGTGGTGCTGACGGTTGCGGTGATTTTACCTATGGTGCAAGCGGCAAATATTGACTTGCTGTGGTTTGGTATTTTCATTGTTTTGGTAGTGGAAATGTCGCAAATCACTCCGCCCGTGGGCTTCAATCTCTTTGTGATTCAAGCGCTAACTGGGAAGAATATTTTATATGTGGCAAAAGCGGCCTTACCCTTCTTCTTATTGATTGGCGTGGCCATCTTGTTGATCAGCATTTTCCCTGAAATTGTCACCTATTTGCCGACCACCATGTCGCAAAACTAACGCTCACAACAATACACAAGCATGAGGAATCAATCATGAAATTGAACTGCGATATGGGCGAAGCGTTCGGCGCTTGGAAAATGGGCTTAGACGATCAAATCATGCCCTTTGTCGATCAGGCTAACATCGCCTGTGGCTTTCACGCTTCAGACCCTCTGACCATGGCGAAAACCGTCGCCTTGGCAAAACAACACAATGTCACCATTGGTGCGCACCCAGCCTACCCGGATTTAGTCGGCTTTGGGCGTCGTAATATGGACATCGCACCAGCGGAATTAAAAGCCATTATTCAATACCAAATTGGCGCGTTAAAAGGCATCTGTGAAAGTCACAACAGCCAAGTGGATTACGTCAAACCCCATGGCGCGTTGTACAACACCATGATGGCGGATTTTTCTGTATTGGACACTGTCATGCAAGCGGTCAGCGAGCTAGACGCCACCTTGCCATTAATGGTGATGGCGGTGCCAGAAGCGCCTGAAATCCAAAAAATGGCGAAAAAATACGGCCTACGAGTTTGGTTTGAAGCCTTTTCTGATCGTTTGTACACAGACGAAGGTCGGCTGACGCCACGCAAAGAGCCCAATGCGGTTCACGCGAGTTTTGATTTGATCGAAAAACAAGTCGAGCAATTGTGCGAACACGGCACGCTGACCACCGCTTCTGGCAAGCAGCTGGCCATTCACGCCGACACTATTTGCGTGCATGGCGATGGTGCCCATGCGCTGGATGCCGTGACACGTATTCGCACACTGGTGGATCGCCTAAAGCTTTCTCAACCCACCAACGCAAATGTGAAATAAATCATGAGCCATGACAATTTTCCAAACCTAGCGATGGTCAGCAATCAGGCCTGCTTATTAACCTTTAGTCAGGTGATTAGCGAAGCGACTTCCAACTACATTGTCCAAGTGACACAACACTTGTCGACACTGGCGGGCATCGTCGATTTAGTGCCGTCTTACACCACGCTTTTAGTAGTATTTAATGACGATGATTATGACCGTTTTGCGATTTTCAAAGCCATTAACCAAGCCATAGACGCCATTGATCCCAATGACTTCTCGCTCAAAGATCAGCGCGAAGTGGTGATTCCTGTGTATTACGGCAAAGAAGTCGGACCCGATATTGAAGACGTGGCTAAGCATTGCAAACTGAGCGTCGACGAGGTGATTAAACACCACCACGAGACCACCTATCGCGCCTACGCGATTGGCTTTACGCCAGGGTTCGCCTTCTTGGGCAATACGCCAGAGGAACTGCACGTGCCAAGAAAAACCACGCCGCGCTTAAAAGTACCGATTGGCAGTGTGGCGCTGGCCGAGAATCAAACCGCGGTATACCCCAGCGTGACACCCGGTGGCTGGCAAATTATTGGCCGTACGCCCGTCAATCTGATCGATTGGGGCAGTGAAAATCTTGCCCTCATTGCCATCGGCGATTCGGTGCGATTCGAGCCCATTTCTCGGGATGAATTCTTAGTACTAGGAGGTCAACTCGATGGCTTTTAAGGTAATCAAACCCGGTTTATTGGCACTGCTTCAAGACTTGGGCCGCCATGGTCATCAATCCATTGGCCTCACCACGGGCGGCCCAATGGATGAAATCGCCTTTCGTTGGGGCAATGCGTTACTGGATAACGACAGCAACAGTGCGCAGATCGAAATCACCTTTGGCATGCTCACCTTAGAAGCCCAAGCGGCTACCAGCATCGCCATCACAGGGGCCGATCTTGATGCGACGCTCAACGATAAAAGCCTCACACCTTGGCAAACCTACGCCATTAAAAAAGGCGACGTTTTGGCCTTTCATCAGCCGGTTTGGGGCTTACGGGCGTATCTGGCGGTGAAAGGTGGCTTCCTTTGCGAACCGACGCTCGGCAGTGTTGCCACGGTCGTTCGTGAAAAAATTGGCGGGCTTACCGGCAAAGGCGACAAGCTACAAAAAGGCGATGTCTTAGCCTATCAAACTTGCCATGAACATCAGCAGCGATCGGTACCGCGCTTGGCGATCCCACATTATGGCAACAAAGAAATCCCGGTCATTTTGGGCTATCAATATCAGTCTTTTTCGGCCTTAGATCGAGCCAACTTTTTTTCGAGCGATTATGTGGTGTCGTCCCATTCAGACCGCATGGGTTATCGCTTGGAAGGCAAAGCCATTCACAGCGAGCTTAACGGCATTATTTCGGAAGGCATTGCCTATGGCGCGATTCAAATCCCTAAAGACGGCCAACCGATTGTCTTACTGCAAGACAGACAAACCATCGGCGGCTACCCTAAAATAGGCTGTGTCACCCGCGTTGGCGGCGGTATTTTGGCACAACAAAAACCGGGCGATAGGATTCAATTCACGCCAATCACAGTAGACCAAGCCGAACGAGAACGTCATTTGCAAATGGCGCGCCTCGCGCAATGGCGTTAAAGCGAACCGCACAAGGCTGAACGGCCAGCTTTGTGCGACTTCCGCTACACCTTATTACAGCCATTTCCCAGCAGATCACCAGTGTTCGACAGCAAAACGCTGATGAATAGGCAAACCCAACCAAACCCCATCGATAGTTTTTAACAATAACATTTTTAGTAAATGACAATTTCATCTATAGAAGTATTTCCCTTACTATGTATCTCGTTGGTAACGCACTCAAACACACATTAGGAGAAATACAATGATCAACACTCAAATCAAACCTTTCAATGCAACAGCGTTTAAGAACGGCGAATTCGTAGAAATTTCTGAAAAAGACGTGTTAGGCAAATGGGCCGTATTCTTCTTCTACCCAGCTGACTTCACTTTCGTATGCCCTACTGAACTTGGCGACGTGGCAGACAACTACGCTGAGCTTCAATCTCGTGGTGTAGAAGTATTCTCTGTCTCTACCGACACTCACTTCACTCACAAAGCATGGCACGCCAGCTCTGAAACCATCGGCAAAATCCAGTACTACATGGTTGGCGACCAAACAGGCAACATCACTAACAACTTCGGCGTAATGCGCGAAGGCCAAGGTCTTGCTGACCGCGCCACTTTCTTGATCGATCCACAAGGCACGATCCAAGCGATGGAAATCACAGCAGAAGGTATTGGCCGTGACGCTCAAGACCTACTTCGCAAAGTAAAAGCAGCACAATACGTTGCCGCTCACCCAGGCGAAGTTTGCCCAGCAAAATGGAAAGAAGGCGAAGCAACATTGACTCCTTCTCTAGACCTAGTTGGCAAAATCTAAGCTGACTGAATAAAGAACCCAAAAGGGGTCACACCAGACCCCTTTTACTCTCAGCACAGTAAACTACTCAATCAAACACAGGTTTCATCATCATGTTAGAAGCAAACTTAAAACAGCAGTTGGGCACATACCTGCAAAATATCGTTAATCCGATTGAAATTACTGTGTCCACCAACGGTTCTGCAAAAGCACAAGAATTACTTGAATTGGCTCGCGAAATTACCGAGCTAAAAAGCGACAAAATCACCCTAACGGTTGACGAAAACGCATCAGGACGTGCGCCACAAATGGCCATTGCGCCAAAAGGCGAAGCAGCACGTGTGCGTTTTGCAGGCATCCCAATGGGTCACGAATTTACCTCTCTTGTGCTAGCACTATTGCAAGCAGGTGGTCATCCATCCAAAGCAGCACAAGATACGATAGAGCAAATTAAGTCTCTAGACGCTGAATTGAATTTTGAGGTGTACATTTCCCTCTCTTGCCACAACTGTCCAGACGTTGTGCAAGCGGTTAACTTAATGGCGGTTTTAAACCCTAAGATTACGGCCACCATGATCGACGGCGCCTTATTCCAAGACGAAGTTGAAAAGCGCGAAATCATGGCGGTGCCGTCTGTTTACCTAAACGGCGAATTATTCGGCCAAGGCCGCATGACCTTGGACGAAATTATCAACAAAGTTGACACCGGCGCGGCCGACAAACAAGCGGCCGCTTTGTCTGAAAAAGCGCCTTACGACATGCTAGTTGTGGGGGGTGGCCCAGCGGGCGCCGCAGCCGCGATTTACGCCGCTCGTAAAGGCATCAGAACTGGCGTAGTGGCTGAACGTTTTGGTGGACAAGTCAGTGACACCATGGCGATTGAAAACTTTATTTCCGTGAAAGCCACAGACGGCCCGAAATTGGTCGCTGGCCTTGAGCAACATGTCTTAGATTACGATGTTGATCTGATGAAACTGCAAAAAGCCGTTCGTCTAGAGAAGAAAGAATTCATCGAAATCGAATTGGAAAACGGCGCGATCTTAAAAAGTAAATCCGTTGTGCTAGCCACTGGCGCTCGCTGGAGAGAAATGAACGTACCGGGCGAACAAGAATACCGTGGTAAAGGCGTGGCTTACTGCCCGCACTGCGATGGCCCATTGTTCAAAGGCAAGAAAACCGCCGTTATCGGGGGTGGTAACTCAGGTATTGAAGCGGCCATCGACCTTGCCGGTCTGGTTGAACACGTAACGGTTTTGGAATTCAGCGACACCTTACGGGCCGACGATGTCTTGGTGAAAAAAGCCAATTCCTTGCCAAACGTTACTATCATCAAAAACGCCATGACCACCGAAGTGATCGGCGATGGGCAAAAAGTCATCGGCCTAAAATACACAGATCGTCTAACCGACGAATCGCACCTTGTTGACGTTGCGGGGATCTTCGTACAAATCGGCTTGGTACCAAACAGCGAGTTCTTAAAAGACACGTTGGAATTGACTAACAGAGGCGAAATCGTCATCAACGCCCACGGCGAGACCTCTATTCCCGGCGTGTTTGCCGCGGGTGACGTCACCACAACGCCGTACAAACAGATCATCATCTCCATGGGAGGTGGCGCAACCGCGGCCCTTGGTGCCTTTGATTACTTGATTCGTCACTAAACACCAGTCTTCAGCAACACCCGAACCGACCAACGCCCCTTGCTCCACGCGCAAGCGCGAAAAGTCGCTTCAGGGTGTGGTTGGTTCGTCTTAACGAAACAAACAACTAGAGTCATCTAAACCGCCCTCTTGCCTAGCGAGATGGCGGTTTTTTTATCTCGAAACTCTGTTGGCAAGTCAGAAACAAACACCACGCCTCGCTCCACGCGCAAGCGCGAAAAGTCGCTCAGCGTGGTGCTTGTTTCTACTCGATTACAGTTAAGCCAACTTATGAATCACTAAACCGTTCCCTTTCCAATAAATCGATAACAATTACTTCTAACTCCTGAACTCCGGGATGGTTTTCAGCGGCACTTAGCCAATAAGTTTTGAGCTCGCTAGAAAGCTCCAAGCTGAATTTCTTCCATCTACCCCCCCACGTAAAAAACAACTATACAAATTTGTACCATTTATGGTACAAATAAATTCATGAAAAGCATAAAACACAAGAAAGTGTCTGTTCACTTTTTCCGAACTGCGTCGGGAGGTGAGCCTGTCAGGGAATGGTTATTGTCTCTTACAAAAGAGGATAGAAGTGCCATAGGACAGGATATCAAAACAGCAGAATACGGTTGGCCTGTCGGTATGCCCATATGTCGTTCTATGGGTGATGGGCTGTGGGAAGTGCGAACCAATTTGGAAGGTGGGCGTATTGCAAGGGTATTATTTTTCTTTAGAAACAACGAATTGATTTTACTGAATGGCTTTATGAAGAAAGCCCAAAAGACACCCAAGTCTGAATTAGATTTAGCTAAAAAACGAAAACGTGAGGCTGAAAAATGACTAACAAACACATCGGCTCTTCCTTTGATGATTTCCTCGAAGAGGAAGGCACATTGGCTGAAACCAATGCCGTTGCCATAAAGCGAGTGGTTGCTTGGCAGATTCAGCAAAAGATTGAACACGAGCATTTATCTAAAACAAAAATGGCGCAACTGATGAAAACAAGTCGCTCTGGATTGGATAGACTGCTTGATCCAAGTAATACGTCCATCACGCTTCATACCTTGGATAATGCCGCGAAAGCGTTAGGTAAAAAGCTAAAATTGGAACTTATTTAAAAATCAGGCACAAAAGAACCGCCGTTATCGGTGATGGTTATTCAGGCATCGAAGCGGTGATTAACTTAGCAAGTATCACAGAACACATGACCGTTTTTGAATTTTCTGACGTCTTACGTGCCGACGCGATGTTTTGGTGAAAAAGGCCAACTCCTTGCCCACGGCGAGACCTCTATTCCCGGCGTGTTTGCCGCGGGTGACGTCACCACAACGCCATACAAACAGATCATCATCTCCATGGGTGGTGGCGCAACCGCGGCACTAGGTGCCTTTGATTACTTGATTCGTAACTAAGCACCAGTCTTCAGCAACACCCGAACCGACCAACGCCCCTTGCTCCACGTGCAAGCGCGAAAAGTCGCTTCTGGGTGCGGTTGGTTCGTAACTAAGCAAACAAATAGAGTCACATAAACCGCCCTCTGGCTTAGCGAGATGGCGGTTTTTTTTATGTTCTTGGTGCGCTGTGGCAGGTTGAATGTAGGCAATAATTAAAGAGTGGTTATCATTACAAAAAATTCGTTGTTGGGTCTAGGCTATAAATGAAGTATATTTTTCTCTTACTAAACAACCTTGTTATGAAGAATTTTATGTCTCAATTCATATTGGATGCAGAGTCTACCTACAAACCACTATCAAGCGAACCTCAACTGATCCAGTCACTCTACGCTGCGCTGACCAAAAAAGAAGGCTTTCATATTTTTCTTAATCAGATAGCAAGCGCTATCAACGCATGTGCAGCAGAGTTAGTCGTCGTCAAAAAAGCCCCCTTACAAATTAGCCATATCTGGTACTCTGGCCTCTCTGCAGAATTCATGGAGTGGTATATTAGCAATAATATGATTGAGAATGACTTGGTTTCCAATAACGCAATACATTGTCAACCAGGCTTATTTCAAACAGCCTTGTCCTTGATTGAACAAGTAAAGCACTTACCTGATTATGGCCGCTGGCAACAAGATCAAAATATGATTGATAGCGCTTGGTTAGTCATAGACAACACCAAAACGCATACAACATTCGTCGCAATACAAAGAACCGTAGAACAAGGAGCCTACCAACAAGCAGAACTTACCCAATTGAATCGGTTGGTGCCTTATATTAAACAAGCCGTTTTTTTATATCAGAAGCTTGATAAAACGAATTCGCTCGCTCTCTCTCTTGCCAACCTAGTCGACGCCTTACCTAACCCCAGCGTCATCCTTAATGAGCGATCAGAACTGCTATATTCAAATAAAAAGGCAGAAAGACTGCTTGCTAAACATGATCAACTAACCATAAAAAATAATCGTTTAGAATTCAAAGAACGCCAACATCAACAATCTTTTTTCACCGCTTCGACTCAAATCATTCGCGCCAGTATGGGGCAAGATGTGCTTGATAATGATGTCATCATACTGAAAAACAAAAACATTCCCCTCCTAACGATGACGCTTTCGCCAATAGAAGGCGGTGGTATTTTGGTCACCCTATACGACTGTAATAAACGATCCATGCCCGCACCTGCACTGATTGCTGCTTATTTTAATTTGTCGCCAGCGGAGTCAACTCTTTGCGCTAATTTAATACTAGGAATGAGCTTAAAAGAGATCGCAGAAAGCCGTTTTAAAAGTGAGGCAACCATTCGCTCCCAACTCAAGCAAATCTTCCCCAAAGCAGGAGTAAACCGTCAAGGCCAGCTTATCTGTACAATTCTAATGGCATTAATGCGGTAAAAAATAGGCACAAAAAAGCCCCCGTTTTATCACTTCAATTTGGCGATAATAACGGGGGCTTTTTTCAATAGTGCTTTCGGTGTCGCTTAAATAATCGTGTGGTCCGATTACTTATTCGCTGCTCGGCGTGCGGCGATTTCTTCGCGGCGCACGCGTTGTGCGAGTTTGTCTAGGATGCCGTTAACGTATTTATGGCTTTCTGTCGCGCCGAAGCCTTTGGCGAGTTCAACGCTTTCGTTGATCGCAACGCGGTATGGCACGTCTAAACGCTGTGACAATTCATACGAGCCAATGCGCATCACGGCCAATTCGATTGGGTCGAGTTCGCTTAGTGGGCGATCCAGTAATTCTTCAAACAAGGCATCCAGTTTCTTCGCGCTGGCGGTAACGCCTTGCAGCAATTCGCGGAAGTAAACTTTGTCACAAGCGTCCATGTCTTGATCTTGGTCCATGACGAACTGGGTTTCTATCTCACTCACCGCCGTTTTGTTCATCTGCCATTGGTAGACAGCTTGTAATGCCAAACGACGTGAAGCACTGCGCAATTGCGAACGTGAAGGTTTTTTGTCCTTACGTTTTGGTGCTGGAGTTTGGTCGTTTGTTGTTTCCACTTCGCTCATTTTTTGCCTCAATTGTCCAGACTACGCTGCCTTATGGGCTGACGCTTTTGTCTGTTTTAAAGTACCCTTGGTTGTTAAAGAGCTATATTAGATACTGCATTTGGACAGTATCTGAGTCATATCGACCAAAGGTACGAATATACGGGTTGTCTTGGGCGGCGATTATAGCAACATTTATGCTAGGTTTCTCGGCAAAGTTGGCGAAATATCAGCAAGAAAAAACAATTTCCAGGGATTTTCAAAAAAAAGCCTGAGAAAGCAATGACTCAGCTTTTGGCTATTCGTCAAAATCGCCTTCAAAATCTTCATCAAGGTATTTTGGTATATAGACCAAGCGCACATCTTGCCCAACTTGGCGTACCGATTTAAGCGTCAGCTCTACTGCTTCGTCCATCGCCTCTAAAGGCAATTTAAATAACGGACGTGCGCTGGAACCCAATAGTTTCGGTGCCATGTAAACCACTATTTCGTCGATCAGACCCGCTTCTAAAAAACCACCAGCCAATTCTGCGCCAGCTTCTAATAAAATTTCGTTAATGCCTGCATCAGCAAGTTGTTCCATCGCATCCAGCAAGTCGAGTCGACCATCTTCGCCACGTGGTGCAAAACGTACAGTTACGCCTTTTTTAGTTAGCACTTCTAAATGTTCTGCTTCGACCTCTTCTTCTACTGAAAATACCCAAGCTTGATTTGCTGGATAAAGAATTTTTGCTTCTGGAAGAATTGACAAAGCTGTGTCCATTACCACTCGAATCGGCTGACGCACACTTTTCGGATCGGCTTCTTGGTCATTGTTATCTATACGAACTGTCATGCTTGGGTTGTCTGCCAGCACCGAGCCAATACCTGTGACAATGGCGTCGCTTTGCGCACGTAAACGTTGCACATCAAGACGCGCCGCAGAATCAGTAATCCATTGGCTTTCGCCAGACTCCATTGCCGTGCGGCCATCCATGCTCATGGCAAGTTTCACTCGCACATAAGGAAGACCTTCACGCATGCGTTTGATAAAACCAGGATTCAGCGCTTCGCAATCAGATTCCAACACAGGACCGATGATTTCAATGCCGGCTTTTTTGATTTTTACCAAACCATTACCTGACACTTCAGGATTTGGATCTTGCATACCGTAAACAACGCGCGCAACGCCGGCTTTAATCAAGGCATCTGCACAAGGTGGCGTTTTACCTTGGTGGCTGCAAGGCTCTAAAGTAACGTAGGCGGTGGCGCCAATGGCGTCTTGTTTGGCATCCGCCAAAGCATTGACTTCGGCGTGGCCTGCTCCGGTTTTAACATGAAAGCCTTGGCCGATCATTTGCTGATCTTTGACCAATACACAACCCACTCGCGGGTTAGGATGTGTGGTGTAACGGCCTTTTTTCGCTAGTTGAATGGCTTTTGCCATCCAGTATTCGTGGTTATAAGTCATGCTTTATCTTCTTCTTTCGATTCTGGGGCGGCGTTGTTCGATTCTGGGGCGGCGTTGTTCGGTTCTATGCCAGAGAGGCTGTGGCTTTCTAGGCGGTCTATCGCCTCGCGGAATTCGCTGATGTCTTTAAAGCTTCGATAAACGGAAGCAAAACGGACATACGCCACTTGATCGAGACGTTGTAACTCTTCCATCACCGCTTCGCCAGTCCAACGGGACGGCAATTCGCGCTCGCCTGTGGCTTGCATTTTTTCCTTGATTCGAGTGATCGCGGTTTCAACGGCTTCAATGCTAACGGGGCGTTTTTCAATGGCTTTAATAATGCCATTGCGTAATTTGTCTTCATCGAACGCCTCTCGGCTGCCGTCGCTTTTGATTAGCTTCGGCATTTGCAGCTCCGCCACTTCAAAGGTGGTGAAGCGCTCTTGACACTGAATACAGGTACGGCGACGACGAACTTGTGCGCCTTCAGAGACTAACCGAGAGTCCACTACTTTTGTATCTTGAGTTCCACAAAAAGGGCATCGCATGGCGCTTCCAATATGACTGATTTGGTGTAAGAATGCCTGAAAATTAGGCCATCGTGTGATGGGTGAAATCATACCAACCCAGCCATAATATAGCTACCGAGCGACGGTGTGCGCTGCTGTCATTCTACTACGTCGAAGACTAGGTGAGTTTATAAGGATTTATATGCCGTTCGCAGAATTATCTGGCTTGGTTGCCGCCTTATGTTGGACCATTTCGAGCTTAATGGCGCCGGGGCTGATCCAGCGTTTTGGCACCATGCGTTTTAATACTTTTCGCATTGTGATTGCCAGTTCCATTCTATTGCTAATTTGCCTCGCCACGCAGCGCTTTAATGCAACCTTGTGGCAACACGCGGACATTGTCATCTTGTCTGGGTTATTGGGGATTTTTATTGGCGACACCATGCTGTTTACCGCGGTGCATCGCCTTGGCCCACGACGCACTGGGGTATTATTTGCCACCAATGCGCCCATGTCGATTTTGTTAGGCTGGTTATTTTTAGGGGAAAACCTGTCTTTTCACCAATTATTCGCCTGTGGTTTGGTATTGAGCGGCGTGGTGATTGCTATTTTATTTGGTCGCAGAAACAGCTTGCATGCTTGGGAGCAAACCAAGGGCAAGCTGAGCGTGGGTATTTTGCTCGCACTCGGCGCGGCGCTTGGCCAAGCCAGTGGTGCGCTACTGAGCAAACCCGCATTGCTTGATGGCGCTGACCCTATTGCGGTTTCAACATTGCGGGTGGGCACCGGCGCGGTGGCGCTTGTGCTGGCTTATGGCTTGTTTTATCGACACAAACAACCCGCTGACGCGATTCCCTTTGACCAGCTAACGCGCTTTGATTTTATCGGCATCGTGACCCTCGCCACCATTGGTATGGTCATCGGCATGAGCGTCTTGGTTTGGGGCGTTGGCAACGCTAACGTGGGTATCGTTACCACCCTGTCGGCGGTTGTTCCCGTGCTTATTTTGCCCGGATTATGGATCACAACCGGTCAACGCCCCGCATTAGGTGCTTGGCTAGGGGCTGTTTTCGTTGTGGCGGGTGCCGCTTTGATTATTCTGAAATAGCCTTGATTGTGCTATCCTTAGTCCCACTAATTGCATTTGGCTCTCCATCGACTTGCTAGACTTTTTTGGCAACCCTCTGGAGCGTTTTAACGAAATTCATGCACGACATTAATAGTGCATGGATCTTCAATCATAGGATAAGTTGATTCTTTATGGCTCAGTTTGTATACAGCATGAACCGCGTTGGGAAAGTTGTTCCGCCTAAACGCGAAATTCTTAAAGACATTTCCCTTTCATTTTTCCCTGGCGCTAAAATCGGTGTATTGGGTCTTAACGGTTCTGGTAAATCGACGCTTTTACGCATCATGGCCGGTGTTGATACCGAGCATAACGGTGAAGCGCGTCCCATGCCGGGCATTAAAATCGGCTACTTGGAGCAAGAACCTCATCTTGATCCAGAGAAAAACGTGCGCGGTATCGTTGAAGAAGCTTTCTCTGACGTTATCGAAGCGATGGCGCGTTTGGATGCGGTTTACGCAGAATACGCAGAGCCAGATGCCGACTTTGATGCCCTAGCAAAAGAGCAAGGCCAACTGGAAGCCTTGATCGAAGCGAAAGAAGGCCACAACTTAGAGCGCGCATTGGAAGTGGCAGCGGATGCGCTTCGCCTTCCACCTTGGGAGGCGAGCGTAGAACACCTTTCTGGTGGTGAACGTCGCCGTGTGGCGCTGTGTCGTTTGTTGCTAGACAAACCAGACATGATACTGCTCGACGAGCCAACCAACCATTTGGACGCAGAATCCGTTGCTTGGCTAGAGCGCTTCCTAAAAGATTACCCCGGCACTGTCGTGGCAATCACCCATGACCGTTACTTCTTAGACAACGCGGCGGGCTGGATTCTAGAGCTTGACCGCGGTCACGGTATTCCATACGAAGGCAACTACTCGTCTTGGTTAGAGCAAAAAGACGCGCGCCTACAAACCGAAGCGAAACAACAAGCGTCTCACCAAAAAGCCATTAAATCGGAATTGGAGTGGGTTCGCCAAAACGCCAAAGGTCGTCAGTCCAAATCTAAATCACGTTTGGCTCGCTTCGAAGAAATGAGCTCGAAAGAGTTCCAAGACCGTAACGAAACCAACGAGCTGTACATTCCGCCAGGACTTCGCCTTGGCTCTAAAGTCATCGAAATCGAAGGCGTCAGCAAAAGTTTCGAACACAAAATGCTACTAGAAGACTTCAACATGGTGGTGCCACAAGGCGCGATCGTTGGTGTGGTGGGTGGTAACGGCGCCGGTAAATCGACCCTGTTTAAAATGATCGCTGGCATAGAGCAACCAGATACCGGTACCGTCACCTTAGGTGAAACCGTGCAGCTGGCTTACGTTGACCAAATGCGTGAACTAGACGGCGATAAAACGGTTTTCGAAGAAATCGCCGACGGCCAAGACATGATCACGGTACACAACTACAAAGTACCGTCTCGTGCTTACATCGGTCGTTTTAACTTCAAAGGCTCGGATCAACAAAAATTGGTTAAGCATTTATCTGGTGGTGAGCGTAACCGCTTGCACCTAGCAAAATTGCTGAAAGAAGGCGGCAACGTATTGCTACTGGATGAGCCAACCAACGACCTAGACGTTGAAACCTTACGCGCACTGGAAGACGCACTACTCGCCTTCCCAGGTTCCGCGATCGTGATTTCCCATGACCGTTGGTTCCTAGACCGTATCGCCACACACATCCTAGCGTACGAAGGCGATTCTAAAGCCGTCTTCTTCGAAGGTAACTACGCAGAATACGAAATCGACCACAAAAAACGCACGGGTAACGATGCGACACCAACACGTATCAAATACAAACGTATTGATGCGTAATTCTATTTAATAGGATTGGTTGGGGTTGAATGGAAAGCCGCTTTCAGAGATGGAAGCGGTTTTTATTCTTCTCTTTTTTCAATATGTATTTTGAAACTATTCTTTTTGGTAATTGCATACTCAACTTTATTCAAAAGACCTAAACCTTCTAAAGTATTTAACAATACAGCCTTATCACTTTTATCCATTCGCTCTCCTATAATCACTTTTGAGAGAGATTCAATACGATAGTGTTTAAGACCAGGCTTCTCTGATAAAAATCGATACTCTCTTTCATTCAAAAACTCTTTAGGCTTTTGAAAAAAACAAAAACTGCATATCATCTTTTTATTAGAGGTCTTGAAGTCAGTTCCAGGGACTTCTTCTGTAAGCGCCCTTAAATCAGCATTCTTGTCGTTTAATTTGTTTTGTGTTGTTGTAAATGACCTTGTAGTGATCATCCATCGATAATGTAAATTGATACGTGAGGTTGCATCAGGTGTCAAAAAAGGCTAGGGTAAATATAGACAGAGGGCGAACGGATTTGCCTACGCCTCCAGGAGGGAGGCTCTGTCTCTTTTCAGGAAGATTCAGTGGCTGCAGGGATGCGGCGGTAAAGCCTTTCTTTGATTTCTCTTCTTTGCTTTTACGATTTCTATTTTTTTATTTTACTTTTTTATTTTACGCCTACCCGTTTCTTTTTTATCCCGTGCTTTTTGCTGTTGTGTCCGTTTGCTTGATGGGCGTGTGCCTTTACAGCGCCGCTTTAACACGCCAAGGCAATAAGGCTTCTAATTTTTCAACGGTGTCGGCGCTAGCGATGTGCTGCAGGATATGCAAAATATACGCATGAGGCTCTAGGCCGTTGGCTTTGGCGGTTTCGACAAGACTGTACCAAGCCGCGCTGGCTTTGGCCCCTTGTGAGGTGTCGGCGAATAACCAATTCTTACGTCCAATTGCGAAGGGGCGGATGGCGTTCTCAGCCAAGACATTGCTGATGTGCAATTGCCCATCCTCGCAGTATCCCGTGAGTGTCTCCCATTGGTTGAGGGCGTAGCGGATGGCCTTGTAGGTCAGCTGGTCTTTTGGGGTTTTATCGACATTATTGCCGAGCCATTCTTTAAAGGTGTTGAGGGCCGGAAGGCTTTGCTCTTGGCGCACGCGATGTTTCTCAGCGTCGCTCAGGTCTTTTATCTGTGTTTCAATCCTGTAGAGTTTACGGATATGGCTTAATGCCACCTCGGCTTTGGTAGGGGGTGAGTTTTTGTTTTTCTTTTTGGTGTCAGCGCCTTTGCTGGCCTCAATAAATTTACGGCGCACGTGATCCCAGCAACCAATGCGAGTTAGGTTGTATTTCTGGCACACGGCATTGTAGCCGCCATAGCCATCGGCTTGCAGGACACCTTTAAACCCATCGAGCAGCTGCACGGGTACCTCCCCATTTCGGGAAGGGTTGTATTCAAAACGCACGATAGGTTTGTCTGGCGGTCCGCCGCGTATCACCCACATCCATTTATCCGATTGGGCGGTTTTGCCGTCTTCTTTGAGCACTTGGATACGGGTTTCGTCACCCTGTAGGTACCCCGCTTCCAATTGGGTTTCCCAAGCAAGATTCAGTAGGGACTGGACTCTGTCAGTCAGCAGGATGACGTGGTGGGCCATGCTGGTGCGGTCATAATGCCCTCCGTAACGTTCGATCTGTTTTTCCAAGCGATACAAGGGCAGGCCATCCGCATATTTTCCAGCGATGATGTAAGCCAGCGCGCTGATGCTAATGGCACATTTACCGAGTGGGTGAAGAGGACGTTTGGCGACAACGATGTGGTCTGCTTGGTCCTCTTGTGTTTTAAAGACGGCTTTTTCCTGCCAGTACTCTAACACTCGAACCTGGGCGGGTATGATGTCCAGTTCTTCTTTGACCTTGCTGAAAAAGGTAGACGTGGCACCGGCTTTTTCTTCTTCTGACAAACGCAGTTCCACCCGTACGCGAGTCAGTTTGTCAGAGAAGCCACGTTGGCGTTTACGAGATCGAACCGCTTCTGGAAGCACGTCTTCGGGCAGTTGTTCGATCAGAGCCGCAATGGCCGCTTCCAATTCCACCTCATCAAACAGATCGATTTGATAGACGGACTTTTCACTGCTTGCCGCAAACTTCTGAGCCTTGGCTAAGCGCAGGAGCTCCTCTAACTGTGCAATTTTACGGTCTCTTTCATCCAGCAAGGCTTTTTGATGCTGAATAACCTGATGGTGATCATCAAGGAGCTGATTTTTCAGCTCTAGTACCTGATCTCTTTGCGCTAACACCTGATCTTTTTGCACGAGATCTTGGTCTTTTTTGACCAGCAACGACAACAACTCCGCCTGTGACAGAGTCGCATAATTGACCGAGATGTTGTGCGTATTAGGGGCTGTTTTCATGTACGTTATTTTATCATAACAGCCCCTAAAACGCGTTAAAAAACAGACTCATAATGCAATTTTTTATGGCCTTTCATCGCCGTTATATCATAGCCATCCAGCAGCCAATTAATCTGTTGTCCAGTAAGAGAGATCACCTCGTCACCCTTTTTGGGCCAACGAAACTTGTCCTCGGCAAGGGTTTTGTAATACAGCACAAAACCATTGTCCTCCCAAAATAAACATTTAATTTTGTTCCGGTGCCGATTGGTAAACGCATACAAAGCACCATCAAAAGGATTCTGCGCCAACTCCTGCTCCACAATCGCTGCCAGCCCCACAGCGGCTTTACGAAAATCCACTGGCTGACGATAAAGATAGATCTTAGGCATGTCGACCGACGGGCGAAAATAACGTGTCATAACGCCCACTCCAACAACTGACGAACCAAGGTCACATTGGTCGAATCAATACCGTGGATTTGCATGCCATTTGGCAAAGACACCGACAAGCCTGACCCTAACTGGCCCAATGAAGGTTCCACTTTGATAAAACTGGACGACTTGTCCTCCGATATTGGGGCTGATGGTGTCTGACATTTCTGCCGCCAATACATGAATTGAGAATAATTGAGATCGTTTTCTTTGCAGAACCGAGCACTGGACATGGCCGCTGCCTCAGCAGCTGTGACTTGCGCCCGCCAAAAGTCAGCACGGGATTGAGGATCCGAAAAAGTATTCATAAAGACACCTGTTCATGGTTAAAGTAAACAGGTGTTAGGTTCTGATATTACGAGAAGGTCAGCAAGAATGCAGATTTAAGGGCGCTTACCTTCTTCTAACCCGCTGTTTGAATTAATCAAACTTGGAAAGATTCTGCCATCACAGTACTGAACATCTTGATTTAAATAAACGTCCTTCTCAATACTATTAACAAACTCTTCAAAATTAAAAGCCAAACAAAAACCTTTTAGTTCGTTACCATAATGAGCCCACATAAAAGGAGATTGCTCTACTTCATTAGGCTCACCTTTAGCCATAGCAAGCACCCCAACCCCATCTAAGTCAGTAAAGTCGGGCAAATACTGATCTTTATCATACATATCTAGTAGGTTAAACATCCCTTCAGTCGCATCATTCAATTTCTTAGTTTCTGCGAAATACAAACTATGCTTTAACAATGCATCAAGGGATCTAGTACTGACCGTTTGAAACTTATATAAATTCATGGTTTTTCCAGTCCACCTAAGCCTAATGGGCGATCAAACTTTAATCAATCATATAATACTTAGTCTCTCATTTATTAGCAAAAATGAGAGACTAATGGATTTGATGCACACAAGTGAGAGACAAATATCCTTGCGCCTCACTTTTACAGAAAAATGAGAGACAAACTTCATGTCAGTCACCCTTGAATTCATAAAGCTAGGCTATCGTTTCTACCCCTTTTCTTTCCACAAGAGTAAGCATTTTAATTGCAGCTCTTCTTGTTTTACTTTCGCCTTACTCCCACTTTTGCATTGCTTTGATCCTGACGCCTAGTGACAGAACACAAAGCATCAAATTGACGCATGGTGGTTTTATCAATCGCGCCAACTTTATTAAGACCTTTGGCTGTCATATCACTCATGGCGATCTCCTTCTTGGCAGGCTTCTACTTTGATTAACTCTTTCGAGGCTATCAAATTTTCTAATTCAACTTGGCTAAAACCAATAAAAATTTGGGCTAGTTTTCTTAGCGCCATTTATAGAGAGCCCCACCGAGATCAGCATCAACGAGCCCCTTCTGGATCTCCTCAGATGCTTGAATGAGACTCTTATCAAACAAGCCATCTTTTTTGCTTAAAGAACAGAATCCCTTTGTTTTATATATAAAAACATACCCTCCTTGGGTAGCATTTAAACAACGCATGAACATCACTTTATGCTGTGCGGTTGATATTCGTTCATCCTTAAACTTATCTTATTGATAGTATTATATTTCCATCATGACAAATTAAGATGACCGACCGCTTTTCATCACTGAGCACCAATCAAGCCAAGGTAAAAAAGCCACTAACGTTTAAACCAACGCCAGACAAACAAGACACGAATCAGCGCGGCGGCGACGTAGGTCAGGGCGCAGGCGGTGAGGATTTTTTTCACTTTGGGCAGGTCTTCCTGTGGAATATAGTTGCCTTCGGCTAGGATGGGTAACGCTTTATTGAAGCTGGCGTCCCATTCTTCTGGCAAAATCACCAGTTGCACCAGTACAGCCAGAAACCCCGACACACCAACGACCAAGGCATGCAGCGGCACAGCATAGGGCAATTGCAACACCAAGGTAATGACAGGCCAGCCCAATAGTAGGCCTGCGGTTATACGTCGAGCAAAATGCGCCAAGGGTAAATAGCGGGTGCTCAAGCGGGAAATGGTTTCTTTTTTCTCATGCGCAATAGCGTGACCCACCTCATGGGCGGCCACCGCAACGGCGGTCAAAGAGCGGCCGTTTAGCACACTAGGGCTCAGTCGAACGACATGCTGAACAAAGTCAAAGTGATCCTGACCTTCTTGGGCCGCCTCAACATTCACGTTATTCAACTCAAACCGCTGCACCAAATGACGGGCCAATTCCCCTCCTGTTCCGGGAAAGTCCAAGCGCTCAGTCGCATAACGCTTTAAGGTAAATTTTACCCAAGCGCTTGGACCAACAATTAAGGCCACAACGATTAAAATACCCACTAGCCATAACATAAACGTGCCTTTTGCCTATTAGAACCAGAACACCAACATGGCGCTCAACCAATGTCCCCAATCAATAAAAATATTCCCTGTCACTTTGACCTTTTTTACTCTCCTCACATACACTGTTAAAACCGATCCACACAAAATAACGCTAAAGCAATAAGAGCTTAATATGAAAAACCCTTTAGTTGGCCCGATTCTCGCGATCTTAAAAGCCCACCCGAACGGCATCAGTGAATTTGATATTCTCAAAGCGCTGAAGGATCAATTAGCAGAATTCAATCAGCTTGCCGATGACCCTAACTTGCAGCTTTTCCGGCAGCATTTTCTGATTATGAATGCCTTATATCAACTGCAAAGCAGTCTTTGGCAAGAAGAAAACCTCACTCTCAGCATCAGCGCCATGCGTATTCACCTGCTTAGCACCACACAAATCACGCAGTCTGACAGTACGACACTAAGCGATAGTGTGGACGCAAAACTGGCCGCTTACTACCTAGACTGGGGCGAATATGAAAAAACCGATGCCGACGAAGTATCTCGCCTACTGAACAGTTTTTATCAAGGCATCCATTTAGAAGGAGACCGTGATTCCGCCCTTAAAACCCTGCAAATTGAACACCACAACCCCAGTAAAACCATCATTAAACAACAATATCGTAAACTCGCTCAACAACATCATCCAGACCGAGGCGGCGACAAAAATACCTTTATCGGTTTAAGGCAAGCTTATGAGTATTTAATGTTTTAGCCCGCTAAACGTAAAGCTTAACGCAAAAGATTGCTTTCATTTTGATAACTCACCAAGATGAACCTCTTGCTTTATTTGTGGTCAACATCACCATGATGAAGCGCACACGCTTTTACTTTTTTGATGTCTTTTATAGAAACAGGGCTTATGATTTTTTCTTCTTTTTTTCAGCGTTTTCGACCCTCTCGCTTTCTTTCTTCTTACCTTCGACCGCTGTGTTTGGCGTCGTTCACAACACTACTGGCCAGTTGCAGTTTAACGGAAATCGATCATTCCAATGATTTCGAAAACAACGGTCGAGACGTCACCGCCTTAAAACGTGACAGCTTATACCTGAAAGAGAGCCTTCCTCCTGGATTACCCTACCCAGATGAAAGCTTTCAGTCTGGCTTAGCGCAACAAATCGCGTATTTGAATCGCATCAAGGAAAAAGATTATCTACTGAAAAACACCCAAACCAGCGTCGCGGACTTAAAATTAGTCGCACAAGAGATTGATCAATGGCTCAACAATCCCGCCCAGCAACCTCAGTTAGTGGCGCATCAAATAGCGGGACAGGATCAGCGCGGCAATGTACAAATCACAGGCTACTATGTCCCTATTCTGCCCGTTCGTCATCAACCTGATGACACCTATCGTTACCCACTTTACCGCAAGCCAACGCTGCGCGATGCAGAAGGAAAATACCCTTCTCGCGAAGCGATTGATTTTGAAAACGCCTTGGCTGGACAAGGGCTAGAAATTGCTTATACGGCGGACTTGGTCGACAATTTTTTCTTGCACGTGCAAGGGTCTGGTGTGGTTGAATACGAAGACGGTGAACGTAAATTACTCTCTTGGGGCGGCGTCAATGGCCACCCTTATCGCAGCCTAGGAAAAGAACTTATTGAGAGAGGCGAAATTGATCGAGCCGATATTTCTGCGCAAAGCATACGCCAGTGGCTATTAGAGCACCCAGAACGCAAGCGTGAAATACTGTCAACCAACCCCAGCTACCTGTTTTTCAGCGAAGGTCCACAGCACCCAGTTGGGGCGGCAAATGTGCCATTGACGCCACTGTATTCTGCCGCCGTTGATCCAAGCGTCATCCCCCTTGGCGCGATTCTGCTGGCCCAAGTGCCTAAACTAGACACCTATGGCAACTTGATTGGCCACGAGTTTCGCCTATTGTTAGCACAAGACAAAGGTGGGGCGATCAAAGGGCCTGGACACATAGATTGGTATCAAGGCATAGGTGAAGAAGCGCATTTCCATGCCGGCCAGCTCAAACACTTTGGCAAAGTCTGGTTGCTGCTACCAAAGAACCCAACACCACAGATACTTATTGCCCAATAATCTGTTTTTTAATAAGAAACGCCGCACTCATCGCCTAATACCAAAAAAGCGCCGCCCCAATTGCTTAGGGACGGCGCTTTTTTATTCATCGCGGTCTATGTGACTGTCTATGCTTTGCAGCGCTAGCGGTAATCGCTTAGCTTAAATGAGACAGGTAAGTTTATCCGCAACTCGGTTTCTGTCATGCCGTTGGTGAATTTAGGCAAGGGCGTGGAACGCTTAATCATATCCAATACCGCATTATCCAAACGTCGATGGCCAGAGCTTTCGGTGATTTTCACCTCTGATACTGAGCCATCCGCGTGCGCGACAAAAGACAAAGACACCACCCCTTCTTCGTTACGACGACGTGAGGCTCTTGGGTAACGTTTGTTCTGCGCCAAGACCGATTTCAATTGAGTAAAATAACTCGCCTTAGCGCCTGGGTTACCGCCGCTGCTCGCCGCATTGGCACTCCCTGTTGTGGCTTTTTGACTCGCCGTAGAAGGCGGGGCCGTTGCTTTAGGCGCAACCTGTTTAGGAGCGACTTTCACAACCTCTTGTGCTGGCTTTTTGGGCTCAGGCTTAGGCTCTGGTTTTTTTACCGGCTTGGGTTTTGGTTCTGGTTTTGGTGTTGGCTCAGGCTTTTTAACCTCAATCGGTGATGCTTGCTTAACCTCAACAGGCTCCGGCTCTTTGATAATGTCTGGCTCAACCACAGGCTCAGGTTCCACCACGGGTTCTGGTTCAATAACGGGTTCTGGTTCAACAACTGGCTCTTCAATCACTTCCGGCTCGACCGCCTCTTGAACCTCTTCAACAGGCTCCTCGATAACCTCTTCAGCTTCTTCAACCTCTTCCTGAGCCATCGTGGTTTGAGCGGCAGCACCAAGATCGCCCAACATGCCTAGGTCAAACTCAATACCTTGTGAGCCCGGTGAGTGGCTACCCTCAGAAGCATTATAAAATACGCTATAAAAAGCAGCTGCATGAAGTGAAATCGCCAACCCGCCAGCGATCACCCAATGACGCGTGGAAATCATTCTTTTCCTCGCTCTAATTGTGTCGCCAAGCTCACCTTGGTCAACCCCGCCAATCGCACTTGATTAAAGACCGGACGTAATTTTTCTAACGAAATGGCGCCATCGGCTTTGATTTGTACCCAAAACGCCTCTTTATTGGGTGCCGCCATGAATTGTTGCTCTAAATAGGCCTGAATATCCTGGATGGCAAACACCTCATCGTCGACATAAAGGCTGTCATCTGCGCCTAAAACGATTTCAATACTGGGGTCGGTTGCCGCTCGGTGATCGTTGATCGAGTGTGGAAGAATCACCGCAACAGGGTCCGCTTTTTGAATTTGACCCGCCACCATGAAAAACACCAACATCAGAAACACCACATTAATTAATGGCACCATGTTGTCATCGTTACTGGCGACTTTAGCGGCGTATTTTTCGCCTATTTTCATTTTGTCTCCGGCATAGCAAAGGCGTTCGCAATAGACACGGTTTTTGCGCCATTAAGCTTCAAACGATCAGCAAGATGCATCAGGGTTTGGAGCGACACACCGTCTTCTGCTTTGATAATGAACACACCTTCGTTATGGTCCGCCACCAGCGTTTGAAAGCCCGTTTGGTCAGAAAAACGTACGATTTGGTCGTTTACCCAAACTTGGTCGTTATTGCCTTTCAACGTCAAAATCAGCTGACTTTTTTCTTCTGGCGGTGTTTTTTGGGTGTCAGCAGCAACAGACAATGGCGTATCAACGACGCGCCAAGGCACGAAGCTGGACGTCAACATAAAAAACAACAGCAAAATAAACACCACATCAATCAGCGGCGTTAAACTGATCGCGTTTTTACGTTTCGGTTGAGCAAGGTTAAGCGGCATGCAACATCTCTTTAGCGGCCTTTTCAACCAAATGCTTGGCTTCTTTGCTGGTAAACACTTGCGTCACGGCATCGTTCATATTGTGCGCTATACGCTCTACTTTGCGTTCCAACCAGCTGTGCAAGGTCACCACGGGGATCGCCACCGCCAAGCCCACCGCCGTCGTCAGCAACGCCTGCCAAATACCACCAGACAACACAGAAGGATCAACTTGGTTACCCGCGCCTTCCATTTGCTGGAAAGCGGTGATCATACCTAACACAGTTCCTAACAAGCCTAACAATGGACTCAAGGTCGCAATAATTTCCAATGGACGCAGGTAAGAGCGAAGCTGGTTGAGCCGATTCATGGCACGACGCTCAACTTCTTCACGAATCAAGTCCGCTCGGGTATTCGCGGCCAACAAGGCGCGCATGGTGTAGCCCACCAAGGCATCGATTGGACGCTTTTCATCTAGTTTTTCAAGCGCACGCTCCGCGCCATCATTGCGCCACGCATCAAGCGCTAAATTGGTCGTTTTAAGACTTTCTGCACGCAAGGATGAAAACTGCCACAGTTTTAAAAGCACGATAGTCAAAGCGACGACAGAAAACACCATCAAGATCCACACGACAGGCCCACCGACCTCTAAGAAAGCCATTATTTTCTGCTGTACTGAATTTTCCACAAGACTCTCCGCTGAATAAAACACATCCGACAAATGGTAGTCATTCTCAACCGTATTTTCAATATGTAATTACCAAATGCAAAAAATAGATCCAGAAAGGCGTCATAATAAAGGAAAGAGTCGAGTGACAAGACAGGTCACAGCGTCATGGCAGATTCGCCATGACGCTGTGACCTTAAAGCAGCAACATTATTAAAGCGGTGAAAATACGCGTTACAACCAACCACGATGTTTAAAATACCAATAAGGTGCAAAGGCCGAAAAGACCATCAAACCTAACGCCGCAGGGTAGCCAAAATCCCAACCAAGCTCAGGCATGATGCTAAAGTTCATCCCATAAATACTGGCCACCAATGTAGGAGGCAAAAACACCACCGACGCAATGGAGAAAATCTTGATGATTTTGTTCTGCTCAATATTAATAAAGCCCTGTGTCGAATCCATCAAAAAGTTGATTTTATCAAACAAAAAAGTCGTATGAGACATCAGGGTTTCAACGTCTCGCATCACCTCACGCAGCGTTTCTGAATAGTCTTGTCGATTCGGTAAATGTCGCAACAAAAACGAAATATTACGTTGCGTGTCCATCAGGCAAAGACGAATTTTGCCATTACTGTCTTCTAAGCGCGCTAATTTCTCAATGATGGTATCCAGCTCTGTTTCATCATCTTCAAGCACAAGGTGGCTCACCTCTTCCAGCTGACGATGAGAATCTTCTAAAGTATCGGCATGATTTTCGACTTTGTTTTCCAGTAAAGTAACCAAAAGATGAGCGGGCGAATCCACCACGATTTGACCTCTTCGCACACGCATTCGCAATAATCTAAAATCGGCCAATTCGGTTTCACGAATAGTGATCAGCCTATCTTGCTGCAGGATACAGGCAACGGTGGAGGTTTTATGACGGCCTTCGGTTTGATTCAGAAACAAAGAGTGAACATGGATGCCGGCTTGATCGACGAAACAACGGGCAGAGGCTTCAATCTCTTCCACGTCATCGGATTCTGGAAGATCGGTTCTCAGCAAGTTCTTTAGCTGTAAACGTTCCTCATCGTCTGGCTCTGCCGCATCAATCCAATTGGCTTCTTTTTGCAGCGTGGCAAAGTTCTCATCATCTTCGGGAATTTCTTGAATCAACCCCTTGCTGATTTTAAAAAATCTTAACATTTTCTTTCCTCGATATACTCGATACCTGTCTCATTCCAATGACTCAACCCGCTTCCCACAACACACAAGCCTGGGAAGTAATAGGCCAATATTATACCGAGATTTAGCAACAGGTCTGTTACCAAAGACCTAATAATCAGAAAAGAAATAACAAAGAAAAACCCTCCCGATCACGCTATCGGGAGGGTTTATTGTGAAGAAAGTGCTTAGTATTGCTGCATCAACTCAATCTCACGAGCCTGTTCGCGAATCACCGCGTTGGCCATTTTTATCAACGCTGGATCATGGCTAAATTGCAATAGCACTTTTGCCATGGCAACCGCGGCTTCATGATGCGGAATCATCCCGTTGACGAAGTCACGGTTCACATCTCCGCTCGTGGCCAGACTCATGTCAGACATCATTTGCGCATTAATCGCGCTATACGCCGCGATGATTTGCTCAGCATTATCGCTCGGACGCGCCGCGCCATAGCTCGCCAACCACGCCTTCATAAAGGAAATTTCATTTAATTGCGCAGCAATAATATCCTCTGCCAGAGGACGTAACACATCAGCAACCTTATCCGACTCTAATAATTGTGCCGCCATATCAATAGCGCCTTGATGATGCGGAATCATGCCCATCACAAAATCATAATCCACATCTCCCGTTAATTCCGTGGCATGCATGTCCATCATCATTTGCTGATTGGCTTGGGTAAATAACGATGCATCACGGCTTGCTGGAGAAGGCATAGCATGATGACCCTCATGAGGATCGGTAGGATCGGTTGCAGTGCTACAAGCAGACAAGGCCACACTGCTGATTAGCACAGCGGCAACAAGGTATTTTTTAATCAGTATCATTATTTTATCTCACGTTATTGAGTGTTTTCCCATCGCTAAAATCTATCCAAAGAGCGAATAAATTCGTACGAACGGTGATCATTAAGCGCCTTAAAATGCGCGATTTAGCTCACAATAAACGTGGGTGTTCGAGGCGGAGGGGTGACTAATTCTGGGAAATGATGCAGCCACGGCTGGCGTGATGCCAACAGCGGCCAATAGGTCGTAAGCGTCGAAAACGCCTCAACAAACGATGGCAAAACCGCCAACGTACAATGGTCGATACAATCCAAATATTCTAGATCCAGCGTGCTTGAAGCGTCTGAATCCGGCCTTGCCAGCTCATCATGATGCCCAGCGTGCAACGACTCAGACGCGAGCGCACGCGAATGCGACATCGACTCATGACTGCCAGCCATGATAGAAGGCGATGGCAACAACCAAGCTCCCATCAACACACACAGCATCATCCAAACAACACGCGGCATTCTCAACACGACATCACACCTAGGTTAAACGTCTCAGCAATATACTACCGAAACCGCCAATCGACAAATACCATTCTCTGACTTTACTCGCCCTTATTTAGTTACGTCGCCATGGGCGTTTCAGATCAATGCGCCATTAGTCGATGGGGTCTTTTTCTTCTAACCAACGATACAAGGTTCGCCGACCAATCCCCAGCAAGGCGGCGGCTCTGCGTTTGTTACCACTGACTTCTTCTAGCACTTTTTTCACATAGCGTCGCTGTAGCTGGTCTAAGGTTGGCAATACCGCGCCGATGAGTAAGTCCTCATCCTGCACACTATTGCTCGACTGCTGACGCTCGCCTTCTAGCGTCGTTGCTTCCGTGAGGCGGACAGGTAAATGCCGGGGCTGTATCCAATCGTCCTCACAAAACGCCAACGCTCTTTCCACCACATTTTGAAGCTCTCTGACATTACCAGGAAAAGAATAGCGCCGAATCAGAGTCAACGCTTCGACGCTAAAGCCTTTCACCACTTTGCCCTGAGCAATCGCCAATTGCTGTAAAAATTGCTGTGCCAACAATTCCAGATCGTCATCCCGCGCCCGTAGCGGTGGCACCGTCAAGGCAAAGGTTTCCAATCGATAAAACAAATCTTCGCGAAAACTGCCTTCCTTCACCTTCTGTTTTAAATCTCGGTGCGTCGCCGCAATAATGCGCACATCGACCTGTTCTTCCGTATTCTGTCCAACCGGTCGTATGGAACCATCTTGCAACGCACGCAACAATTTGACTTGCAGTGACAACGGCATTTCGCCAATTTCATCTAACAACAAACTGCCGCCGTCCGCCTGTTGCAACAAGCCTTTACGCGCCTTATTCGCGCCAGTAAACGCCCCCGCAGCATGCCCAAAGAATTCACTTTCCAATAACTCCTGAGGAATACCAGCACAGTTCACCGCCAAGAAAGGCCCCGCCGCTCGCTCGCTCTCCAAATGCAGCGCCTTAGCGACCAACTCTTTCCCGGTGCCGCTTTCCCCATTAATCAACACTGCCCCTTGTGCTCTGGCAATCACCTTTACCTGATCCACCAAAGTGCGCATGGCGACGCTTTGGCCAAACATACCGTGAAAACCTTGATGACGCCCCAGCTTACGAAACCGAAACACTTCATCTTTGAGCTGACGATGTTCAACCACCCGCTCTATGGTGAGCAAGAAATGCTCTAAATCCAGTGGTTTGGTTAAAAAATCATCCGCACCAGCCTGCAAGGCTTCCACCGCCTGCTTAACGCTACCAAATGCCGTAATAACAATCAGACCTGGCCGCTTATCGTCGGGAAAGTCATTCACCACACGCTCCACCAACGTCATACCATTGCCGTCTGGAAGCCGCAAATCCGTGACAATCAGCGCTGGTTGATGCGTTTGCAACCAATGCTCAGCACTGGCCAATTCATGATGAACCACCAACGACCACCCTTGCGTCTCTAATTCATCCTGAATCAGTTGAGCCAATGCTTGATCATCTTCAACCAATAATATCGGCTTATTGCTGTGCTTTTTCATGGTTTAACTCCGTCAGCATCGACACCTAAGGTAAAGCGTAAACAAAATTGCGCGCCGCCCAACGGGCTATCAGCGCATTGCACATCACCACCGTGCTCTTGCATGACGCGATGCACAATGGCCAACCCCAAACCACTGCCCTCACCGGGCTTTTTGCTGGTCACAAAGGGCTCGAACAGCTGGCCACGCATCGCGTCTTCAACACCTGGCCCAGCATCGTCAACATAAATCAGCACATGGCCGGACTCTCGCTGCCAACGAATTTCTACAGCGCCTTCTGGACAAGCCTGACAAGCATTGCGCAACAAATTCACCAAGGCCTGTTCCAAACTTAATGGATCACCATGAATACTTGCTTGAGGGCCAGACACAAGACGGATTCTGTCACTGTGCCCTTCAATCAACGCCATCGATCGAGCAACCAGAGCGCCGACATCTAACGGTCTTTTTTTAGCCCGGGAAGAGCGCCCAAAATTTAATAACTGCTCAATAATCGCCGTCATACGGGTAACTTGGTGACGAATGTCGTTCAATTCTTGATGATCTTGTTGACGTTCGCTTCGCCTTAACAAACGACTGGCGCGACCATCCACAACGGTAAGCGGCGCGCCTAATTCATGCGCTACACCCGCCGACAATTGCCCCAATGCCGCCATGGTTTCTGCACGGCGCAAGCGTTCAGCCATTTCTTCCCGCGCCTGACGCTGAGCATTTTCACTGACTTCAGCAGACTCGATCGCATCCAACATACCATTAAGCCCTGTCGCAAGCTGCTTGACCTCTAGCGGCCCCTGTGGATTAGTGCGATGTTTGCGTTCACCACCACTGACTCGACGTATACTACTGAGCAAACGATTCAACGGTTCGCCAATGGCGCGTTGGTGAGTCAGCATTAGAATCCCCATGATTAGCACCGACATCAATATAAAACCGCCCCACGTCCAACGCTGCAATTGTGATAACTCATCCTCAATGTCTCGACGCCGACGAGTCACCTGCAACAAGCCACTTGGCTGTCCCGCCTCATCAAACAGTGGCATAAAAAAAGAATACACCTGACGCCCTCGAATACGCTCGTATTTAGCAAACTCCCCTTCGCCCATCATTTCCAAGGCTTCTGCCGCTTGTCGACGGGTCGGATTGACCACCCCAAAACTGCTCAGTTGTTGGCCTTTGTCATCAAATAAATACGCGCCATACACCTCGGTAATAGCAAACACTGAGGTCATACTGTTTTGTAACTGCTCAAGATCCTGACGCTCTAAAGCCTGTGAGACAGGCAGGTGAATGGTTCTCGCCACCAGTTTTAAATCACGCTGCAGACGATCCTCAACAAACTGCCCCACCAAGGTCAGCCCGACCGCCAAAATAATGCCCAACAGCAACAACACGGGCAAGGCGACCTGCAACACCAACACAAATCGTAAACTGCTAAAGGTCACGGGCATTTTCATTCATTGTCTCTTTTATCAAATTTAGGCACATGCGCCAAAATGACACACATTCGCGCACAGTTCAAGTTTTGCAAACCTCTAAAAACGGACTCTGAAATGATAAAAATTCTTTATTTTCATAGGGTTAATGAAAAATAAAAAAGCTGGCATGCTTCTCGCTATAAGATAGATTCATTTATTAAACGGAACGGAGATAGTCATGAAGTCTACAATCGCCAAAGTAACAACACTCCTACTTGCTCTAGGGTTAAGCTCTGTGTTGTATGCTAACGAAGGACAGACCAACTCGACTCAAGCACAAGCGCCGCAAGCGGCACCCGCAGCAACCGATATTAATAAAGCAGATCTTGAGAAGTTTGCAGCGGTGCAAACCGACCTAGAAGCCATTCGCGATGAATATGCCGGTAAACTAGAAGGCACCAGCGACCCTGAACAAGCAGCAGCACTGCAACAAGAAGCCGCTCAAACCATGGTCCAAGCAGTAGAAAGTACGGGATTGGATGTTAATGTCTACACTCAAATCGCTCAAGCCGTAAACAGTGACCCAGCACTGCGCGAGCAAGTAATGAAAATGATGAACTAATTAGCACGACCCTCAGCGTCTTTAGCCAGATCATGCAAACATGATCTGGCTTTTTTGCTTAGCAAGCCTCTCATTTTTTGCAGCTTACTGAATAAATATAAACCGATACGCCACATAGAATAACAACAGTGCCATTATACGATTTACCCACGCCATCACCTTGGGGTTCATCGCGGCTTTTTTGAGACTAGATCCGGCCAGTAAATACACACTCGGCGCGCCACAGGCCATGGCGGAAAGCCCAAGTGACCACAGTGCGATTTGCCCACCTTCGATCTGAGAACGGGGAAACTGCACCGTCACAATTGGTACGATGGCCACTAACGATTTCGGATTACACAGCTGCAATATCAGCCCTGTTTTAAAACTCACCTGAGTATCTTTAGCTTTCAGTGCGCTTTGTTGAAAACTCGCCTGCAGGATTTTCACCCCAAGGTAAGCAATATAAACTCCGCCCAATATGGCAATAAACGATTGATATTCTTGAGGAATAATCCCACCACCAAGATAACCTATCAGTAAAAACAAAATCAGCATGGCGAACCCTACGCCAACACAGTACAAAAAAGCCCGCCAGCCCTGTCCATTTACACCAGCAAACAGCGCCAGCATATTGGCAGGCCCAGGACTGTACATGACACCAAAGGCATAGATGAGTATTGCGAGCATAGGAACCTCTCAAATGGATATTTGATTACAATAAAATGGGAGAAAATAGTGAGATCTAAAGCGAGCGTTGCGGCTAGGTGCGAAGCAACGTTCGCCTAAACTGATAAGGCGTAAGGCCAAACATCGGCTTAAAGCGGCGATTAAAGTAACTCAAATCAGTAAAGCCAAAAGTAAACGCCACGTCAGCCAACGGCATGCCCAATTCCAACGCGGCTTTGGCGCGATTAATTCGATAATTTTGCCAATATTGATGCGGTGTCATACCAAAATAATCACGAAAGCAACGTAACAAATGATACTTCGACATGTGCGCCACTTGGCTTAACTCATCCAGAGATACGTCTTCACCCACATGAGCATGCAAATAGTCGCGTACTCGTTCAAATACTGGGTCTTTCGTGCGACGTTTGGACTTAACTAGACTAACAGAGCGCTGAATGCCCTTTTGGCGCGCCAAGTATTCGGCAAATTCAAACAACGCCGAAGAGTACTCCAGAGCGGATGACGTGTCGTTCTCGACTAAGGTCGCTAAACGCAAGATATGCGCTTTAAGCTCAGCATCGTTTTGCACAGGATGTTCGATACGAAAGCCTTGTGCTCGACGAACGCCAGCACTCTCAAGCATTGGACTTAATTGATCAGGATGAACATAGAGCATTTTGTAATGCAACGGATCGTCCGCGCCAGAATGGCCATCGTGAGCATCGTCTGGATTAAACACAATCACATTGCCCGCATGACTCTTGTGATGCTCTCCCAGCGCGAAGAAATCTTGGCGGCCAGATAAGGTCACCCCAAACGAAAATTCTTCATGGGCATGAGTGCCATAGGAAAAGTCGCTCATAGACGCTTCCAGCAACATGACCTCGTCAAGGACGGCACTTTTCGCAAACTGAAAACGATTTTCTGTCGACATCACACCCTCTAAACTCGCCCAAACCACAGTAATAGACTAACCAATGATAGACAAAAAAGATTGGACGATATTGCGCAACTAAGATTAATTGTAAACGGATTTTAACTACTTCGAGTTAGCATGTTCATGATTAAGCGAATCAGCGTTTCTTTTTGATCTGGCTTAGATTCTGCCACCAATAAGGTTAATGCTAACAATATCGACCAATCCACTGCCCGCTTCGGCGGTTAAGTCTGGCGATTTAGCGGTTTTCTGAATTAGCGCAATAGCCTGTTGTAACTCTTGTGCATTTTGCTCAAAACGCTGCTGATTAATAGTGTAACCCTGCACCAAATGCTCTTTTAAACGCTGTGTTGCCCAGATGCGAAATTGGGTTCCTTTCTTAGAATTTACCCGATAACCAACCGAAATAATGGCATCCAGATTGTAATGCTTTATACGTCGAGCTACATTTCTTTTGCCTTCTTGTCGAACTACCGAGTATTCCTCGGTAGTTGAAGATTCCTCTAGTTCATCTTCATTAAAAATATTTTTAAGATGAAGACTAATATTGTCAGAACTGGTATCAAGCAATATAGCCATTTGCGCTTGAGTTAGCCAAATTGTCTCTTGTTCCGAATCTAAACGAACTTCTATTTGTTGCCGATCATTTTCGTAAATAACAATGTCATTATGCATATCTTACCTCCTTGTTTATTGTTCATTTTTCGTAAAAACACGTTCAAACCCAGCAGAGCCGACTAACCATCAATGAACTAAAGACTCAGTTCTATTTTTGTGAACACCTTGCGATACATGTTCCAAGCACACCAACCCGCTAAAACATTGCCGATCAAAACGCCAAAGAATAAGCCTTTCAACCCAGCAATTTCAGAACCAATCCACAAACAAGGCAGGAAGAAGGCAAACAAACGTAAGGCTGAAATAGCCAGTGCGGTATAGGGCTTTCCTAAGGCGTTGGCGATAGACACCATCAACATACAAATGCCCAGCAAACCAAGGCTCACTGGCACTATCATCAAATGCCAATGCAAAATCTCTGCAACTTCTTGGTCGCTGGTCATTAAATTCGCCAAGGCACCTGAAACCAAAAAGGTCATCACAGCAATCAGCAATTGAAAGGATAAGACAAAACGACACGCCAAACGCACCACATAACGCACATCGTCCAAACGCCCTTCGCCCAATAATCGCCCGACCATGGGCGGCATCGACATGGTCAGCGCCAATACAGCAACAATCGAGAAAAACTCAAAGCGCGAGCCCAGCGCCCAAGACGCCACCGCCGCCGTACCAAAGCCCGCAATCAGTTTAGTCGCCAACATAGATGAAACCGGCGGCAGCAACTGACTCATCATCGCTGGCCCCATAATATGGCCAATCGACGCCAAGCTTTTGCCGATGTTTAAATCTTGCCAATCAAAACTTGTCCAATGTTTACGCGTCACTTGCGGCGCAACAATCAAGGTGCCCAAACCAAACGCCACCGTGGTCGCCATTGCCGCGCCATTCAAACCAAGATCCAGCGTAAAGATAAAAATAGGGTCCAGCACCAAGTTCAACACGCTGGTCACTATCATCATAATGCCAGGCAACAAGGTATTGCCGTTGGATCGACAAATGCTGTAATAAAAATAGATTAACGCCCCGACCCAAGCACTCAGCAACCAGTGAGGCCAGTAAGCATCAATGATAGGATAAACAGAGTCCGGCGCGCTCAATAACGCCAAAATAGGGTGACGTAACAACCAAATAAGCACACTAAAAAAAGCAATTCCCACGCTGCCCATTACCAAGATCAAGCCGCCAAGCTGCTTGGCATACCGCGTATTCCCCGCCCCCAAGGCGCGAGAAATAATCGCCGTCGTCGCAATGCCCAGACCCACTTGCAAACCAATCACAATCATCTGAATCGGCAAGGTAAAACCCTGCGCCGCCAGCGGCAAAAGCCCCAATTGCCCAATAAAAGCACTGTCCACCAGCTGGAAGCTCATCAGCGACAACACACCAAACAACATCGGCCACGTCATGGAAAAAAGCTGCTTCGCTAAAGAGGCGGATTGGGGTACTTGAGAAGACATAGAAGTGCTCATACAAAAAACTGAGCCTATATTCTAACCTACTTTGCTGGAGACAGGATGACACCCACCTCCACCAAACAAACTATGCGATGAAAAGCCTTATTCTTCACCGTGGCGCTGGCTAAACTGGTAGCCATACCTCAGCATCAACAAGGCAATGATGGAAAAAATGACAAAGCCACTCGCCAACGGCGTGACGGTGAAGTCATAGAACTGCCCTACTATTGTCGCCAGCACAATGGCAATCACGCTCGATAACGACGAAATCAGCGAGGCGCCAAGCCCTGCCATATTCCCTAACGGCTCCATCGCCATGGCATTCACATTGCCGAACACCATACCAAAGCATGAAAACATCACCATGCCCAAGCCCATAAACAGCGCAAAAGGCGGCACACCATCAAAATACAAGGTCACTAAAAGCAGCACAAAAGACGTACTCAGCAAGACAGCTAAAGCGCCAATCACACAACGCAGCATGCCTACCCGCAGCACAATTTTACCGTTTGAGAAATTGATAATAGCAGAGCCAATCGCCAGCATGGCAAAGAACAAAGGAAAACGCTCACCCGTGTCGTATACATCCTGGAAAAGAGACTGCGCGGTGCTAATATGCAGTATCAAGCCAGCAAAAATACAGCCCAGCAGCACAGTGAACGCCATCACATCACGACGAGCAAGAATGACGCGTACATCGGCGATTAAGCGTTTTCGACTCAACGGGATGCGGTTTTCTTTTAACAGTGTCTCCGGCTGACGCAGTAACAACCAGATTCCGGCAATTGACGCTTGCGCAATTAACAAGGCAAAAATCCAAGGCCAATCGGCTACCTGCAATACCAACTGCCCAATACTTGGCGCTAATAAGGGCACCAAAATAAACACCATCATCACAAACGACATAATGCGCGCCATCGCCGCGCCCTTGTACAAGTCTCGAATCAAGGCGCGAGAGGCAATTTTTGGCCCAGCAACGCCAAAACCTTGAATCATCCGACCCAGCAAAAACATCTCAATAGACGACGCCAAAAGCGCAATCACAGAACCCGCAACATAAATACTGATGCCAATTAAAATGCTTTTTTTACGGCCAATCGCGTCCGACAAAGGACCAAAAACAATCTCGCCAAACACCATCCCCAGAATCATCGCTGAGACAATCCACTGGGTTTGTTGATAATCGACAATGGCTAACGATTCCGCAATAAAAGGAAACGCCGGCAACATAGCGTCCATACTCAACGCCGTCAGCGACATCATCAAGGCAAACAGCGCCACCAACTCCTTTTCAGGTAAGCGTGTAATAGGCTTTTTTGATCCCTGCACTATTTAAGACTCACTAACTTGGCTTGCCCGTGTTCATACTGATACCCGATCATCGCTGTCCATAAAGGCTTTAACGGAATTCACCTTACCGCCATCTTCGCCGGGCGCGTTACACAAATTCCACTTAGGCGCGACTTCCCAATCCCAATAAAAACCATATTGACTCAATGCTTCATTGTTAAAGCTCGCGCCAATGGATTTTTCTGGTACAACAATAATCGCTTTTTTCACCTTTTGGTTGTAAAGCTTATCCAGCGCGATAAACATCAGCGCACGGCTTTTGCCTGAAGCGGGTGGCGACTTAATCAACAAATATTGCTCACCGCGTTTTTCATAGGCACGCTCCTGCATGGCGCGCATACCCAACTCATTGGATTTTTTCGAACTACCATTACCCGCGTAGTTGACTGAGACAGAAGGAATCTGTTTATTGATCATGGTTTAGTTTTCTCATTATGTGACGACTAGGTTTGGGTCTGCTTCGCCAGTTTCTTTTCTTCGGATTTAACCCGCCGTTCTAGCTTTTTTAAATCTTCCTCAGCAGCTAACTTCTCTGGCTTAATACCTCGCTGCCCCAGCATAGCGCGCACGCTTTCATTATTTTGAACATGCTCACCTGTTATCGCCCGCTCGCCCTGCAAGTTGTCTCGTTCAACATTGTGATTGGTAATTTCGGTCGCCAGGTTTTTAGCGGCAATGGTGAGCGTCGGTAAAAAATCGGCCAATGCACGGTTTTTGACAATGCCAAACCTGTCTTTCATCGCTTGGGTGGTATGGCCGCCAAATAGTGCTTTATCGCCTTGTGAGCGAATACGGCCAAAACCGGCATCGTCTACCCCGCGTTCGTAGATATTTTGCGACAGCGCTTTTTCGGACTCTTTTAGCCTGTCACGGGCTTCCAGCCGCGCCTGCAAACGCATACGGTCTTCAATCAACTCCTGCTTGCGGGTTTGAATGGCAAAATAGCTTTGGGCAAAAGCGATCTCGGGCTTGCGTGCGTCACCATTCTGGGCAATGAGGTAGCAGGCATAGCGAGTGAGCATAAAATCATCAACGGGGCGCTGCCCACCCTTACCCAATTCGATCATTTTCGTGACGCCACGAAAATGATCTGAGGCCCCATGCCCACTGGCTTCGCAAGAGTCTATGGCGCGATTGATCGCCGTTTGGAAATTCTCCCAGCGGGCATAACCCAAAGGGCCTTGCAGGTCGCGGGCAAACCAGAATTCAATGCCCTCTGCGTCGGTGCGCTGAGCGGCAGTTTCCAGGTTGGTTTGCAGGGTTTGTAATTGTTTATCCATGGTTTAAGTCCTTTTTAGACCTAGATTTAATCGGCATTGCGTCAATTTTCTACACACTGTGTAGAAAATCCGCACTCCCTCATCAAAAGTACTGGCCCAGCGACGAAACTGCACACCACGCGGCGAACGCACTCGATAACCCACGGCCAAAATAGCATCTAGGTTGTAGTGTACAACCTTATATTTTTTGCCATCAGAAGCAGTTGTCAACCATTGGTTTACAACTGCTTCTTGGACCAACTCCCCATCAAAAAAAATCGCTTTAAGATGCTTAGCTACATTTTGTTTCGAGGTGAGAAACAGCTCGGCCATGTCCAGCTGACTGAGCCAGACTGTGCCATTATCGGCCCGCAGTTGAATCTGGTTTTTTCCGTCTTCTGTGGTGTATAAAATCAGTTCATTCATGCGTTGATTTCCTTATCAGGGTGAGTGGGAATGGGATGCATAACCATCATACTATGTGGCACCTTTTTCACTGCTTTTTTTATTGATATGCCACAATCTCTCATTTGGTTATTAAAATTTTTTATCCTCAGAACGGTTGAAGAGAATAGGGGGAAATCGAGGAACTCTCAACCAAATAGATCTAACCAAATCTGTCTGGGCGCTTATACGATACTTCAGATTAGAGTAAAATATCCCTCTTAAAAACAATAACAGAGGTCGATATGGACATAGGTCTGGCCAAGCATTTAAAACTCAATCAGTTACGTTTGATTTCGGTCATTTCGGAGCATGGGCAACTTGGCATTGCCGCTGACGAAAT
Source organism: Marinomonas profundi (assembly GCF_020694005.1). Classification (NCBI taxonomy): domain Bacteria; kingdom Pseudomonadati; phylum Pseudomonadota; class Gammaproteobacteria; order Oceanospirillales; family Oceanospirillaceae; genus Marinomonas; species Marinomonas profundi. Next base: position 1,385,248 of record NZ_CP073013.1, read on the forward strand.
GGCGATGACACAGCCTGCGGCGTCGCGTATGTTGAGCGAAATTGAGCAAACCATCGGCACACGTTTGTTTATTCGTCACGCCAAGGGCATGGAACCAACCTTGGTTGGTCAGGCGGTGGCACGTCGTGCGCACAATCTTTTGGTTGAATTGCGCGATCTTGCCCGTGAAGTAGGTGAGCTAAAAGAAGGCGGCGGTGGCACCACAGCCATAGGCGCCGTAACGGGCGCGGCGGTGGGCTTTGTGATTCCGGCCATCCAGCAGTTACGCGCGATCGCCCCCAGAGCGGAAATAGACATCAATGTCGACACCAGTGATGTTTTGGTTCGTGACCTTGTCGCGGGGCATAATGATTTTGTTTTGGCGCGAATTCCCCAACAATACGATGCCAACGAATTCGAAATTTATCCGGCTCGCACCGAGTCCGTCACGCTCATGGTGCGAAAAGACCACCCATTGGCCAGTTTAGACACCGTCAAAATTCGTGATCTAGCGCACTTTGAATGGGTGATGCAATCTCATCGAGCGCCCATACGCGAAGCCGTCGAAGCGGCCTTCATGGAAGAACGCGCCGAGCTGCCATTAAGCATCACCAACAGCACGTCTTTATTGGCCTTAATCGCCATTCTTGTCTCGTCCAACGCCATTGCACCGATTGCCCGCGAAGTGAGCGATTTGCTGGTCGGCCATAAAGTCAAAGCCGATCTCAAAGCGCTCAAATTAGACCGCAAGATTGTCATGAGTCCGTATTATTTATTGCAAATGCGCGGCCGTCAGCTGTCGCCATTGGCCAACCAACTCAAACGCTTAGTGCTCGCCGAGCTGGAACAGAAACCCAGCACAAATGACCTATAAAAAAAGCGAGTAACCGGTTTAACCCGCTACTCGCTCAAAACCCGCCTAGGGTGTTTCAACTAAAAAATTAACCAATAAGATCCTTAGGTAACAAGGCTTTTGGAATGTTTTGATAACAAACGGGGCGCAAAAAGCGACGAATCGACAAGGTTCCCACTGAGGTAGCACCAAAGTTTGTTGACGCTGGATAAGGGCCGCCATGCACCATGGTGTCGTTTACTTCCACCCCTGTCGGAAAGCCATTTGCCAATAAACGCCCTGCTTTGCGTTCCAGCACGGGTAAAAGTTTTTGACACGCCGCGTAATCGCCTTCATCAAGGTGAATCGTACAAGTAAGCTGACCTTCCAAATGACGAGCCAGTTCAACCATTTGCTCAACACTGTCTGCCAATACCACTAAGCCAAGTGGGCCAAATACTTCGTGATGTAACGTGGGATGATCCAACCACGCTTGCCCGGTTACCGTGAATAAATTGGGTAAGGCGGTGCGATCTTGACTGTCGGCGGAACGCACCACAGACTGAATGCCGGTTTTTTCTATCGCCGCGACACCAGAGCGATACGCATCCGCAATGCCGTCCGTTAACATGGTTTGCGCGGAAACGTCTGACAAGGCCGCACTCGCCGCCGCTATCATGGCGTGTGAATCGGCGTTGTCTAGCATCACCGCAATACCTGGGTTGGTACAAAACTGCCCAGCGCCCATAGTAAGAGAGCCAGCCCAACCTTTGCCTAGTTCTTGCGCTCGATTTTTTAGTGCTTCTGGCATCACAAACATGGGATTGACAGAGCCCAGTTCGCCAAAGAAAGGAATCGGTTCTGGGCGCGCGGCACACAAATCAAACAAGGCGCGACCGCCAGCCAAGCTGCCAGTAAAGCCAACCGCTTTAATCAACGGGTGCTGCACTAACGCCTGACCCACTTGACGATTGCCGCCTTGGATCAAAGAAAAAACCCCAGCAGGCATCTTGCAACGTTTTATCGCCGCTTCAACCGCTTGCGCCACAAGCTCGCCCGTTCCCGGATGAGCAGAATGGCCTTTCACCACAACCGGACAACCTGCGGCAAGAGCCGCCGCCGTGTCGCCACCTGCGGTTGAAAACGCCAACGGAAAGTTAGACGCACCAAACACCGCAACCGGGCCGATGGGGCGTTGTACCATGTACATATCTGGACGCGGTAATGGCGCGCGATCTGGCAAAGCTTCATCGAAGCGACGATCTAAATATTCGCCCGACACAATACGTTCAGCGAACAAACGTAACTGGCCCGTGGTGCGGCCGCGCTCGCCTTGTAAACGAGCCGCTGGCAAACCGGTTTCTTGCACGCCGACTTCGGTAATTTGATCGCCTAACACATCAATTTCATCGGCAATGGCGTTTAGAAAAGCCGCTCGGTCTTCACGAGAAGAATAACCAAATTCCTCAAAAGCCGCCTCAGCCGCTGCCACTGCGGCATCCACATCGGACACTCGCCCCACGGCAAATTCATAAGAAGGTCCAGAAGAAGGCTCGGAAGAAAATGTCGCGTCGCCCTCTACCCATTTACCGGCAATAAAATGCTGTCCCGTTAACATACTCACTCCTCTCTACTTTGTTCAATTAATAAACGTATCTATTCAGTACGATTTTTTCAGACCGAAGAGGACTTGATTGCAGAGGAAACATTTGCGACATGGATGTCGAAACCGAGCCTACAGGGAGGTATTCACGGCGTTTTCCTCTAAACAAGTCCATTTGGTCTTTTCACTGAACAGTTACGAATAACTATTTATTAATGACTATCTTTCGGTACGGCGGCGCCACGACAGCCTTTTAAGAAGTCAAAATCAGCCCCCGTATCAGCGCCTTGTACGTGGTCGTGGAAGAGTTTGATGTAACCACTTTTGGGTGGCTCCAAATGACTTTTCCAGTTGGCTAAACGTGTCGCCATTTCTTCTTCAGAAATATCCAGATGCAGACGACGGTTTTCGACGTCTAGCTCAATCATGTCGCCATTTTGAACCACGGCTAGCGGCCCACCCGCGGCGGCTTCTGGCGTAGTGTGCAACACCACGGTGCCGTAAGCGGTGCCCGACATACGCGCATCGGAAATGCGCACCATGTCTTTGATGCCTTTACGCAGCACCTTGGGCGGCAAACCCATGTTGCCCACTTCCGCCATGCCTGGATAACCTTTCGGCCCACAGTTTTTTAATACCATGACGCAGTGTTCATCGATGTCCAACGCCTCGTCATTGATCTTGGCTTTGTAGTCATCAATGTCTTCAAACACCACGGCTCGGCCGCGGTGTTGCAATAAATGCGCCGACGCAGCAGAAGGTTTTAATACCGCGCCTTGTGGCGCAAGGTTGCCTTTCAAGACCACAATACCGCCTTTTTGTGTCAGGGCTTTTTCAACCGGTAAAATCACATCTGGGTTCCAATTACGAACCTCTTTGACTTCGTCCCAAATCGACTCACCAGACACGGTAATCGCGTTTTTATGTAACTTGCCGGCTTCCGCCAAATGCTTGATCACCACTGGCAAACCACCCGCGTAGAAAAACTCTTCCATCAAGTATTTGCCCGATGGCATTAGGTTCACTATGGTGGCGATTTCTTGGCCCAGTTTGTCCCAATCGTCCAAAGACAAGTCCACACCAACGCGACCCGCAATGGCCAATAAATGAATCACCGCATTGGTGGAGCCACCAATCGCGCCATTGACACGAATCGCGTTTTCAAAGGCGTGGCGAGTCAAAATGTCCGACGGTTTCAAATCGTCTTTCACCATGTCAACAATGCGACGACCAGTCAGGTGCGCCATGACTCGACGACGGCTGTCTACCGCGGGAATCGCCGCGTTACCAGACAGCGCCATGCCTAAGGCTTCCGCCATAGACGCCATGGTGCTAGCGGTGCCCATGGTGTTACAAGACCCCGCCGAGCGCGACATAGATTGCTCCGCTTCGAGGAAATCTTCTTGGGTCATTTTACCGGCTTTAATGTCTTCCGACATTTGCCATAAGGCGGTGCCAGAACCGACACGTTCGCCTCTAAAATAACCGTTCAACATCGGGCCACCAGACACCACAATCGCTGGAATATCAACGCTGCACGCGCCCATTAGCAACGCGGGCGTGGTTTTATCACAGCCTGCCAACAACACAACGCCATCAAGCGGATTGGCACGCAAGGCTTCTTCCACATCCATCGCCGCCATATTGCGATACATCATGGCGGTAGGACGCAGTGAACTTTCGCCCACCGAAAACACTGGAAATTCCAGTGGCAAACCACCCGCTTCATAAATCCCGTGTTTAACACGGTCGGCAAGATCGCGAAGATGGGCGTTACAAGGCGTCAGTTGCGACCAAGTATTGCAAATACCAATCACTGGGCGACCATCAAATAAGTCCGCCGGTAAGCCTTGGTTTTTCATCCAGCTGCGGTGGTAAATATGATCACGTGAGGTACCGCCAAACCATTCGGTTGAACGCAACTTGCGCGGCCATTCTTTTGGTACAAACTTGTTTTTCTCAGCATCACTCATACCCAACCTCCATCAACAATAAAGTTCTGCGCCGAGCACATGGCCGCCGCATCGGAGCCTAAAAACAACGCCATATTGGCGATGTGTTCAGGCAGCACCTTGCCCGTTAGGCATTGGCTTTGTTTAATTTTTTCTTCGGCGGCGTCATCGACCCACATGCGCAGTTGTTTTTCTGTCATCACCCAGCCCGGCACCAAGGTATTGACCCGAATGCCTGAGCCACCTAAATCACGGGCAAGGGATCGAGTTAAACCATGCGTCGCGGCTTTGCTGGTGCCGTAAGTCGGATAACCGGCGGTTGCCATCATCCAGCCGACGGAGCCAAAGTTGATAATCGAGCCACCGCCGAGTTTACGCATCATTGGCGCGACCGCTTGCGCAGCAAACATAGCGTGCTTGATGTTCACGCCTACCAGTTCATCAAAACGCTCTTCTGTCAGCGACTCCAAAGAATGCCGTACGTCGTTGGCGGCGTTGTTCATCAACACTGAAATTGGCCCAAACACCTCTGCGGCGGCGCGGATTTTGCGTTGATAATCCTGAATATCCGTAATATCACAGACCTCAAAGCGCACCTCGTAACCGTCTTTGGTCAAACGTTTGGCAAGCGCCGTGCCGGCTTTTTCATCCAAATCCACAAAAGCGGTTTTCGCGCCTTGTTTGGCATAGGCTTCCACAATGGCGGCGCCAATGCCGGTTGCACCACCGGAGATAAACACCGAACGATCTTTTAAATCTGGGTAAACGGCACTGTTTGTCTTGTTTACCTTATTCATGCTGTTTGCCTTATTCATAACGGCGTTACCTCGGTATCGAGTTCATCCGCTTTTGCCAATGAATTTCGCAATGGCAAACCAAAAGTTGGCGAAGAAATTTCAAACACATCGCCTTCCTGCGCTTGAATGCCATCGGCAAACGACAAGGTCGCGGTGCCAAACATATGCACATGCAGATCACCCGGCTGACGGAAAATCGAATATTTAAAGTGATGATGCTCTAGGTTTTTAAAGGTGTGTGACATGTTGTCTTCGCCGGATAAAAAACCTTTTTCCCATAGAGTTTTCTCGCCACGCTCGATACGTGAATGGCCATCGATGTGCATGGGCAATTCGCCCACCAGCAATTCAGGGCCAAAAGACGCAGGACGCAATTTCGAATGCGCCAGATACAAATAGTTTTGACGTTCTGTGACGTGATCGGAAAATTCATTCGCCAAGGTGTAACCCAGACGATGCACTTTGCCGTCTTCACCCACTAAGTAAAAACCGGCGATTTCAGGCTCTTCACCGCCATCCAAAGCAAAAGATGGCGAAGACAAAGCCTCACCCGGCGCCACAACGCCCGCGCCATTGCCTTTATAAAACCACTCTGGCTGAACACCTTCTTGACCGTCTTTAGGTTTACCGCCTTCCACGCCCATTTGGAAAATCTTCATCGAATCCGTCAGCTCTTCGCTTTTCGCGTGCATGGCATTACGCGTTGCAGCGGAGCCTAAATGCGTCAAGCCTGTGCCCGTCAAATACATGTGCGCTGGGTCTGGGTGACGCACTGGGCAGTCTAGCTGGTTATTCTGGGCTAATTCAGCCAAGTTTACTGACTCGCCCAAGCCATGTTTTTCAATAATAGACGTCAGCGACACGCCATTTTTAACGGCTTCTTGTGCCAATTCATATACGCTAATCGCATTGTTCACTCGGCGAGCGTCCTCAGCTTGACGACACACCACACCACCTTGTTTGATTTGAGATAAAAACAACATAAATCGCTCCTTAACGCGCTTTTTGTTTGTTGTAGACGTCGAAAATAACCGCCGCGAGCAAGACCAAGCCTTTAATAACCTGCTGCCAATCTATTCCTATACCCAATATCGACATCCCGTTATTCATCACGCCCATGATGAAGGCACCAATCACCGCACCGATGACTTTACCCACACCACCAGACATAGAGGCGCCACCAATGAAGACCGCCGCAATAACGTCTAACTCCATGGCAAAACCCGCTTTTGGCGTGGCAGTATTTAAGCGTGCCGCAAAGATTAACCCTGCCAGCGCGGCTAACATGCCCATGTTGGCAAAGGTCAAAAAGGTCAAACGTTCGGTATTAATGCCCGACAATTTCGCTGCCTTTACATTGCCCCCTAAGGCATAAATACGGCGGCCAACGGTCGTGCTATTGGTCAGAAAAGTATAAAGCGCGATCAACACCGCCATGATCATCAACACATTCGGTAAGCCACGGTAAGTGCTCAACATGTAAGACAAATAAATAATAGCCACGGCGATCAACGCGTTCTTAACAATAAAGAACGAAAAAGGCTCGTCTTGAATGCCGTATTTCAAAGCTTGAAACCGGCTGCGAGCCGCAAGAAACACAATCGCGCTGGCGGCTAACACACCCAATACAAGCGCGGTTACGTTAGGACGCCCCACACCGAACACATCAGGAATAAAACCGGTACTTAATAATTGGAAACTTTCCGGAAAAGGACCAATAGACTGGCCTTCTAGTAAGGCCAAGGTCAAACCACGAAACACCAACATGCCTGCCAAGGTGACGATAAACGCGGGGATCTTCCAGTAGGCAATCCAATAACCTTGTAAACCGCCGATAATCAAACCGACAACCAGACACGTAGGCACGACCACAATGGTCGGCAAGTCATAATTCACCGCCATGACCGCCGCTAACGCACCGATAAAACCCGCTACCGAGCCGACCGATAAATCGATGTGCCCCGCGACGATAACCAGCAACATGCCAATCGCCATAATGATGATGTAGCTGTTCTGTAAAAATAAATTGGTTAAGTTAACCGGACGCATCAAGATGCCATCGGTCAAAAACTGAAACATGCCCATGATGACCACCAGGGCGATCAACATGCCATAATCACGCATGTGCGTTTTTAAGTAATTGACAACCGAAGGAGCGGCTTGCTCCTCAGTGGACGTTTCTTTTGTTGTAGCCATTATTCGTGCTCCCGCTATTATTCTCGCCGTTATTATTGCTATCGCTAGGCTTTTACTATCATGGACATGATTTTCTCTTGGCTCGCGTCGGCTTTGTCTAACTCGCCAACCAAACGACCTTCGTTCATCACATAAATACGATCACACATGCCAAGTAACTCTGGCATCTCTGAAGAAATCATTACCACGCCTTTGCCGTCATCGGCGAGCTGGTTGATAATGCTGTAAATTTCAAACTTAGCGCCCACGTCTATGCCGCGGGTAGGTTCATCTAAAATCAACACATCGGGTTGTGAATACAGCCACTTACTCAGCACCACTTTTTGTTGATTACCGCCGGATAAGTTCATCACCTTTTGAAACACACTTGGGGTGCGGATATTGAGCGCTTTGCGATAGTCTTCTGAGACACCGCGTTCAATGTTTCCGTCAATCACGCCAAATGAAGAAACGCGCGGAAGATTCGCCAATGTGGTATTGATTTGAATGGTTTCTTCCAGAATCAAGCCCAACTCTTTACGGTCTTCGGTGACATACGCCAAGCCGCTTTTGATGGCTTTTGGTACGGTCGATAAATCCGCCACTTCTCCGCGTAAACGCACTTCCCCTTGAATGTGTTTACCGTAGCTTTGGCCAAACAAACTCATCGCTAACTCAGTTCGACCTGAGCCCATTAAGCCCGCAATACCGACTATTTCGCCCGCGTGAACATTGAACTCGATATCGTGAATCATTTGGCGGTCAGCCGCGTCGGCGTGCCACACGTTCCAGCCACTGACTTCCATTAGCGTTTCACGGGGCTGGTTTTCGGACGTAGGCTTTTCTCGGGCGGGATAGCGGTGCGCCATATCTCGGCCCACCATGTCACGAATAATGTCTTCTTCACTGATGTTCTGAGCATGACAATCCAACGTAGAGACCGACGCGCCATCACGAATCACCGTAATGCTGTCTGCTACGCGGCTGATTTCGTTCAATTTGTGGGTAATCAGAATAGAAGCAATGCCCTGAGCCTTCAGCTCCAGCAACAAATCAAGTAACTTAGCGCTGTCGTTTTCTTGTAGCGCCGCAGTGGGCTCATCCAAAATCAATAGTTTCACGTCTTTGGCAAGGGCTTTGGCAATTTCCACCAGCTGCTGCTTGCCCACACCCAATTGACCCACTAACGTTGAGGGTGACTCTTTTTTCAAACCGACTTTTTCTAATAAGTCTAAGGTACGAGAAAAGGTTTTTGGCCAGTTAATCACGCCGCCTTCGACATTTTCATTGCCTAAAAACAAATTCTCAGCAATCGATAACAGCGGTACGAGCGCTAGTTCTTGGTGAATAATAATGATGCCTTTTTCTTCGCTGCCCTTAATACCCGAGAACGCGACGGTCTCACCATTAAAAAGAATATCGCCATCGTAACTTCCGTGTGGATAAACCCCGCTCAACACCTTCATTAGGGTCGACTTACCCGCACCATTTTCACCCACTAAAGCGTGAATTTCACCGGCTCGAACTTTCAGATTCACCGAATCGAGGGCTTTTACACCAGGAAAGGTCTTGGTAATGCTGCGCATTTCCAAAATGATATTTTCCATAAAACATCCCATTAGCGTGCGCACTACCACGGTATCAACACAGTGAGTAATGCGTACGCTGGCTTATTATTGTTGAATTAGGACAATAGAAACTTTGTTTAGCACAGTAGTCGTGTGCGTTTATTCGACTTGGGACTTGGTGTAATAACCACTGCCTAGCAACACATCTTGCCAGTTGGATTTATCCACCGTGACAGGCTCAAGCAAGTAGCTAGGAATAACTTTTATACCGTTATCATAGGTTGTCGTATCATTGATTTGCGGTGTAGCGTCATTCAATACCGCCTGTACCATACCCACGGTGACGTTAGCCAATTCACGCGTATCTTTAAATATGGTCGAGTATTGTTCACCCGCGATAATAGATTTCACCGATGGCACTTCAGCGTCTTGACCACTCACAACCGGCATAGGCAGGTCACCGGAGCCGTAACCGACACCTTTAAGAGAAGACAAAATACCAATCGAAATACCGTCATAGGGAGACAAAACACCGTCGATCTGTTTGTTGGTGTAATGCGCCGAAAGCAGGTTATCCATACGCGCTTGAGCAGTAGCGCCATCCCAGCGTAACGTGCCCACTGTGTCCATGCCCATCTGACCAGACACAACGTTTATCTTGCCAGAATCGATCATTGGCTGAAGTACAGACATGGCGCCGTTATAGAAGAAATAGGCGTTATTATCGTCTGGCGAACCGCCAAACAATTCTACGTTGTAAGGGCCTTTACCACTTTTTTCCATGCCGCTCACCAACGATTTCGCTTGCAGCACGCCGACTTTGAAATTATCAAACGTCGCGTAGTAACTCACATAAGGGCTGTTTTTAATCAGGCGATCATAGGAAATGACTTTAATGCCAGCCGCATCGGCGTTTTCTAATGCGTTAGACAATGTCGTGCCATCAATCGCGGCGATCACTAACACATCAACGCCTTTTACGATCATGTTTTCAATTTGAGATAACTGGTTGGGGATTTCATCTTCTGCGTATTGCAGATCCACTTTATACCCTGCGTCTTGGAAAAGTTTTACCATGGAATCACCATCGGTGATCCAGCGAGCAGAGGACTTGGTTGGCATGGCAATACCCACATAACCATTCGCCGCCAAAGCGCTCGCAGAACTTAGCGCTGTGGCACCCAGTACTAAACCCGCAATGGCATTCTTTAGATAGTTCATTAGCGTCTCCTGTTACGGCCGAGCAAGCACTATCAAAGAACAAGTATCATGCGGCCATAGAATTTTTATGATTATTTTTTTAGCGCTCATTAGGTCTTGAAAAACCTACCATGCAGATTAGGTAAAATGAACATATCATTCAAATAGAATAAACGACGTTAGACATACCACAAATGGTATGAAAAATAATTAAGGCAATGCATCAAATAGCCGTATTAGCTGCTGCACGGCTTCTACAAATTTCGTATGATATTTTTAGTCTTTATACTCCCCCTATCAACCTAGAAGGATACTATGGAATTTATTTGGATTTTGTTCGCATTTGTCTGCGGACTGGCCGTCAAAATGATCAACTTACCGCCATTGATCGGCTTTTTGCTTGCTGGTTTTCTACTAAATTACTTTGGCTTCGAGTCTAATGACACCCTAGAAACACTGGCCAACATTGGCATCACCTTGATGCTGTTTAGTATTGGCCTAAAACTGCATGTCAAAGATCTGCTAAAACGCGAAGTATGGGCATCCACCCTCAGTCATATGGGTGTTTCGAGCCTGCTGTTCGCGGCAATTGCCTTGCTGCTTGGCATTTTTAGTTTGCCTTATTTTGGTCTGCTTGAGTTTAAAACCGCGGCACTGATTGGCTTCGCACTGAGTTTTTCCAGTACCGTCTGTGTAATGAAACTGTTAGAAGAAAATGGCGAACTAAAAACCCGCCACGGCCAACTCGCACTGGGCATTTTGGTCATGCAAGACATAGTGGCGGTGATATTCCTCGTCGCGGCAACGGGTAAAATCCCTTCTATCTGGGCCTTAGGCTTATTTGGCTTACTGCTTATTCGTCCGCTAATCAACAAAATCGTCGACAAATCTGGGCACGGCGAAATGCTGCCATTAACCGGGCTTTTTCTCGCGCTGGGAGGTTACGAGTTATTTTATTTAGTCGGTGTAAAAGGCGATTTAGGCGCGCTCATTTTTGGCATTTTATTGGCGTCTCACCCCAAAGCCACGGAAATGAACAAATCGCTGATGAATTTCAAAGACCTGTTCCTGATTGGCTTCTTTTTATCTATTGGTTTTACCGCCTTACCCACCGTTAGCATGATAGGTATGAGCTTGATTATCACCTTAATCATTTTGGTTAAATTTGCGCTGTTCTTTGCCTTAATGACCAAGATGAAACTGCGCGGTAGAACCTCTTTTTTATCGTCACTGATCCTTTCCAACTACAGTGAATTTGGCCTAATTGTGGTGGCATTAAGTGTCGCTAATGGCTGGCTCGAAAAAGAATGGTTAGTCATTTTAGCCCTCGCCGTGTCTATTTCCTTTATCATTACCAGCGTCATTTATCGCCAATCTCATCGCCTCTACCGCAACAACAAAGAAACCATTCGTCAATTCGAAAGCCGCCAATGCCTGCCGGAAGACACCTTCACCCAACCTAAAGGCGCCGAGGTATTAATCGTCGGTCTGGGTCGAGTCGGACGAGGCGCTTTTACATCGCTTAAAGGCGTGATGGGTGATGCCGTCGCAGGCATGGATACCGACCGTAAGCGCATCCGAATCATGCAAGACGTCAATGAAAATGTGTTTTATGGTGACGGGGAAGACGCCGACCTCTGGGAGCGTTTAGACACCAGAGGAATTCGCTTAATCATGTTGGCCTTACCCATAGCCGAAGACAGCACCAACATTGCCATCCAGCTGCGCAAAGCCAACTACCAAGGCCAAATCGCCGCCATCGCCCGCTACCAAGACGAACGCGACACACTGCTGGCATCTGGCATCAACAACGTCTTCAACTTCTACACCGAAGCCGGAACGGGGTTTGCAGAAGAAAGCTTGGCATTGATTCAACCAGCGGAAAGCACCGCAGCGTAGATGCCATTCAAAAAACAGACAAAAACGCCAATCAGATGACTCTGATTGGCGTTTTTAATAAGACATTGGTTAGCTAAGCCGTTGTGATTATACGTCTAAGAAATCCATAATACCTTCTGCGGCTTTACGACCTTCATCAATGGCAGTAACCACTAGGTCAGAACCACGCACCATGTCGCCACCCGCAAAGATTTTTTCGTTGGTGGTTTGGAACATGAATTTGCCTTTCTTCGGGGCGATAACACGACCACGAGCGTCGGTTTCGATGCCGAATTTTTCGAACCAAGGCGCTGGGCTGGCTTGGAAACCAAAGGCGATCAATACGGTATCAGCCGGTATAATTTGCTCACTACCTTCAATGATTTCAGGGCTACGACGACCATTTTCGTCAGGCTCGCCCATTTGGGTTTCCACCACTTTAACGCCTTCCACTTTGCCGTTACCAATAATTTCCACTGGTTGACGGTTGAAAAGGAACTGCACACCTTCTTCTTTGGCGTTTTGTACTTCTTTACGAGAACCCGGCATGTTTTCTTGGTCACGACGGTAAGCACAAGTCACGCTTTTCGCGCCTTGACGAATCGCGGTACGGTTACAGTCCATGGCGGTGTCCCCCCCGCCCAAGACAACCACTTGCTTACCTTTTAGATTCACATAATCAGCTGGGTCTTCTTCGAAGTCTAGGCAATGATTGACGTTGGAAATCAAGTAATCCAAGGCATCATGAACACCTGGCAGGTCTTCACCAGCGAATCCGCCTTTCATGTATTTGTAAGTCCCCATGCCTAAAAACACGGCATCGTACTCTTCCAACACATGTTCAAATGGCACGTCATCACCAACAGACGTCCCAAGCACAAACTCGACGCCCATTTCTTCGAAAATTTCACGACGACGTGTCATGACGCTTTTTTCCAGTTTGAACTCTGGAATACCAAAGGTCAGCAAACCACCGATTTCTGGGTATTTATCAAACACCACAGGCTTAATGCCATTACGAACGAGAATGTCCGCACAAGCCAAGCCAGCCGGACCTGCACCAACGATAGCAACAGTTTTGTTAACCGGTACCACATTAGACATATCAGGACGCCAGCCTAAAGCAAACGCCGTGTCTGTAATGTATTTTTCAACAGAACCGATCGTTACCGCACCAAACCCGCCTTCACCCAGCGTACAAGCACCTTCACAAAGACGATCTTGTGGGCAAACTCGGCCACAGACTTCGGGCAAGGAGTTGGTTTGATGGCTCAACTCAGCGGCTTCCAAAATACTGCCTTCGCTCACTAGCTTCAACCAGTTTGGAATGTAGTTGTGAACAGGACATTTCCATTCACAATAAGGGTTGCCACACTCTAAACAGCGGTGCGATTGATCTTTCGCACTGGCTTCTTCGAATGGTTTATAAATTTCGACGAATTGCGCCTTACGCGTAATTAAAGGCTTCTTTTTCGGATCTTTACGATCCACTTCGACGAATTGAAATGCGTTGTTCAAGCGCTCAGACATAAGCTGCTATCTCCTCGGCTGCTTGTAAACAAGCAGCGCTTCTCTCAAATGGGTCAGACTGATTCGTTCATAACGCTTGGATTGATTCTTAACTCAACCAAGCGCGATAACAGCGTGTTTTATTCCGGACGTTGACGAGTGTTTGCCAAGAGTGCGCCTAAGCTGGCGGCTTTTGGTTTGACTAGCCAGAACTTGCCAATGTAGTCATAGAAGTTTTCTAGGATCTCTTGGCCCCATTCGCTGTCGGTTTCTCGGACGTATTCTTCGATCACAGAGCGAAGGTGTGAACGATATTCTTCCGTCAATTCCGTACCGATGCGGTGAATTTCCACCAATTCGTGGTTGTACTTATCCACGAAGGTACGGTCTAAATCGAGCACATAGGCAAAACCGCCTGTCATACCCGCACCAAAGTTGTAACCAGTATTACCCAGTACCGTCACCATGCCGCCGGTCATGTATTCACAGCAATGGTCGCCCGCGCCTTCAATAACGGAGTGAGTACCAGAGTTACGCACCGCAAAACGTTCACCGGCCGTACCGGCCGCAAACAATTTACCGCCCGTCGCACCGTATAAGCAGGTGTTACCGATAATGGCAGAATCTTGTGATTTGAAAATCGAGCCTTTTGGCGAGCGAATCACCAGCTTGCCGCCTGTCATGCCTTTGCCCACGTAATCGTTGGCATCGCCTTCTAGGTACATGTTCAAGCCACCCGCGTTCCATACCCCGAAACTCTGACCTGCTGTCCCCGTCAGTTTTAAGGTTAATGGCACATCAGACATACCTTGGTTGCCATATCGCTTGGCAATTTCACCAGACAATCGCGCACCAATAGAACGGTCACAGTTGGTCACGTCAAACGCAAATTCGCCGCCTTCTTTCTCTTCAATCACGTCTTTTACCGTGTCCCACATTTTTAGCGCCAATAGGCCTTTATCATGTGGAGGGTTAAAGGGTGTTTCACAGTATTGCGCTTTGTCCGCTGGAATCAGGTCGTTTTTCAGAATCGGCGACAAGTCTAGGTTACGTTGCTTATCGGTTTCCCCTGGCAAAATCGCCAATAGATCCGTGCGACCGATCAAATCTTGTAATCGCGCCACACCCAACTTCGCTAACCATAAACGTGTATCTTCAGCCATAAAGCGGAAGAAATTTTTGATCATCTCGACCGTGCCGATGAAATGCTCATCGCGCAGCATTTGATCTTGCGTCGCCACACCGGTTGCACAGTTATTCAAGTGACAAATACGCAAGAACTTACAGCCCATGGCCACCATTGGCGTGGTACCAAAACCAAAGCTTTCCGCGCCTAAAATAGCCGCTTTCACCACGTCTAGACCGGTTTTTAAACCGCCGTCGGTTTGTAGGCGAATTTTGCCACGCAAATCATTAGAGCGAAGCGCTTGTTGTGCTTCCGCCAAACCTAGCTCCCAAGGCGAACCCGCATGACGAATAGAGGTAATTGGCGACGCCGCCGTACCACCATCGTAACCAGAAATAGTAATCAAATCGGCGTACGCTTTCGCTACACCGGCGGCGATCGTGCCCACACCCGGTTCAGAAACCAGTTTCACCGATACCAAAGCATCTGGGTTGACTTGTTTCAAATCGAAAATCAGCTGCGCCAAATCCTCGATAGAATAAATATCGTGGTGCGGTGGCGGTGAAATCAAGGTAACGCCTGGCACGGCATAACGTAGACGAGCAATTAAGCCGTTGACTTTACCACCGGGAAGCTGACCGCCTTCACCCGGTTTCGCGCCTTGCGCGACTTTAATCTGCAGCACTTCTGCGTTGACCAAATATTCGGGTGTCACACCAAAACGGCCAGAGGCGATTTGCTTGATCTTAGAACGACGCTCAGTACCGTGACGAGCGGGGTCTTCACCACCCTCACCAGAGTTAGAGCGACAACCTAATTCGTTCATTGCTTGGGCTAGGGCTTCGTGTGCTTCTGGTGACAAGGCACCCAACGACATACCCGCTGAGTCAAAGCGAGGTAGAATCGCTTCAATGGATTCCACTTTGTCCAACGCAATCGCTTTCGCTTTATCTGACAAGGTAAACAAGTCGCGCAACATAGACGCTGGGCGGTTGTTCACTAGCTCAGTGTATTTAGTGAAATCTTCAAAACGTCCACTGCCTACTGCGGTTTGTAGATTGCGTACCACGTCTGGGTTAAAGGCATGATATTCCGCTTCATGGACGTATTTTAAATAGCCACCTTGCTGAATCGGTTTACGCAATTTCCAAGCATTACCGGCGATGGTTTCTTGATCTTTTTGGAAGTCTTCAAAACGCGCGCCTTTAATACGGCTTGGCACGCCTTTGAAACACAGGTCGACCACTTTTGTGTCCAAACCAACGGCTTCAAACAATTGCGCGCCACGGTATGAAGCAATCGTCGAAATCCCCATTTTGGAGATGATCTTCATCAGGCCTTTGTTGATGCCTTTACGGTATTTCACGTGGCAAGCGATTGGATCACCCAAGACTTCGCCTTTATCAACCATGTCGTTGATGAGACGATAAGAAAGATAGGGGTAAACCGCTGTCGCGCCAAAGCCGAGCAACACCGCGAATTGATGAGGATCACGGGCAAAGCCAGTGTCAGCAATGATGTTAGAATCACAACGCAAACCCTGCTTCGACAAATGATGATGCACCGCGCCTACGGCCATAGGCGAAGGAATCGGCAAATGACCTTTGGCGATATCACGGTCCGTCAGCACGACAATCACCGCACCATTACGCACCACTTCTTCCGCTTTCAATTGCAAGTTTTTAATCGCTTGCTCAAGAGACACGTCTTCTGGGTTGTAATTGGTGTTTAAGCGAATCAAACGGAAACGGTGATCGTCTAACGCCAACAAACGGCTGTATTTTCGAGCCGACAGAATCGGTGACGACAAGATAATACGGTTAGCGTGCTTTGGCGTTTCTTCAAATAAGTTACGTTCTACGCCGATGCAAGTTTCCAGCGACATCACCACAGATTCACGCAGTGGATCGATTGGTGGGTTCGTCACCTGAGCAAACTTCTGGCGGAAATAATCCGTCACGGGGCGAGTTTGGCTCGACATAACCGCCATTGGCGTATCGTCACCCATAGAACCAACCGCTTCGTGGCCGCTTTCCGCCAAGGGACGGAAAATCTGCTCGCGCTCCTCAAAAGACACTTGGAACATCTTCTGATACGTGAGCATTTCTTCTTTAGTGAAAGGTTCAAACTCAAGAGAGGACTCTTCCAACAAAGATTCGATCCGAATCGCTTCCTGCTTCAACCATTTTTTGTATGGGTGCATGGATTTAAGACGATTATCAATGTCATCCGTATGCAGCACTTTGCCATTTTGCGTATCGATGACCAACATTTGGCCTGGGCCAACACGGCCTTTCGACACGACATCTTCTGGTTTATAGCCGTAAGTACCGACTTCAGAAGCCAGCGTAATAAAACCGTTCTTAGTGATAACCCAACGCGCTGGGCGTAAACCGTTACGGTCTAGCATACAAATCGCATGACGTCCGTCGGTCATCACCAAGCCTGCTGGGCCATCCCAAGGATCCATGTGCATAGAGTTATACTGGTAAAAAGCACGCAACTCTGGATCCATGTTTTCCACGTTTTGCCACGCTGGTGGAATGATCAAACGCGCCGCACGGAAAATATCCACGCCGCCGGTTACCAAGACTTCCAACATGTTATCCATGGAAGAAGAGTCAGAACCGGTTAAGTTAACGATAGGCTGAAGGTCTTGCAGCTCAGGGATAAGCGGTGTGCGCAGCTTGCTACTACGCGCCAATGCCCAATTACGGTTACCTTCGATAGTATTGATCTCACCGTTGTGCGCCAACATACGAAACGGTTGCGCCAATGGCCACTTAGGCAAGGTGTTAGTGGAGAAACGCTGATGGAAAACACAAATCGCCGTTTGCATTTTTTCATTGCCCAAGTCTTTATAAAAGAAAGGCAAGTCCACTGGCATCATCAAACCTTTGTACGCCAACACCTTGTCGGACAAAGAACAGATATAGAAGTTTTCGTATTGCGCTAGGGCGATTTCCGTTTGACGACGTGCGACAAACAAACGCGTTGCAAAAGTTCGCGCATCCATACGATTGCTGTCGACAAACACTTGCTCGATACGAGGCAAGCAATCCATCGCAATCATACCAAGACAAGACGCATCGATTGGCACATCACGCCAACCCACCACATTCAAACCTTCATCGATCAGCTTTTTAGTTAAGGTGTCGCGCTGCTCAGTGGCAAGCGTTTCATCTTGATCAAGAAACACCATGCCGATGCCATAAAGGTCAGACAAGGTGTGATTAAATAGCGCATGTGCTTCGCCACGTAAAAATAGATCTGGCTTTTGGATAAGAAGACCACAGCCGTCACCCGTTTTACCATCAGCGGCGATACCGCCACGGTGCGTCATACATGTCAAAGACTCAATGGCTGTTTTAAGTAATTCATGGCTAGTATTGCCTTCCATATGCGCAATTAAGCCAAAGCCACAGTTGTCTTTGAACTCGCCAGGACGATAAAGACCTGCATTCATACACCAACTCCCACAATTGAAACGTAAAAATAAAAATTAGATAAAATTCGACTATCAGATGGCTGGGCTAAAAAGCGCAAGCATAGACAAGTTCGCTTCGAGAATGACTATCATCTACCCAAAACACCACCTAAATGGACGGTCATACTACCCTGCCAAAGATCACGACTCAAATGGACACAGGCTTGCTTTATGTCATTTTGGCGTTTTTTACAGGGGGTTTAGCGGCAAATAATCAGGAGTTAGAGAATTATCTATGGCTGGAGTTTTTCCAAGCAGAAAATTCCACTGTTCATTGAGGTTTTTCAGGGAATTACAGTGATTTTTACTTAATTGAGGGTTTTACCATACAAAAGCCTCACAAAAAGAGGCTTTGATGGCATTTTATACAGGTTTAATCCGCAACAAGGGGCAAATAAAACAAGCTGACACCTTGGTGCGGTAACAGGCGCCAACGAAAGTAAGGCGAAGGCAGAGGTGATCACTGCGCTTTTTTAATGTCATCCTGTATACCACGAGCACTTCGCGCCCAAGGATTTAGATCACGGATATCTTTGGGCAAGGACTCCGCCGCCGCGATCGCTTCACTTCGATTACGATACGAACCATACACCACCACAAACCAATCTCTGCCATTGTGCTTGGATTTAAAGTATCCAAAGGCACTGATGCTGCCTTGATCACGAATAAAGTCTTTTACCGTATCCTGATTATGAGTGCCTAATAACTGCAAGGTGTAGCGGTTTGGGTTTTGCGATAACCACCATTGCGTTTTATCAAACGGGTCTGTCTCCTTTAGATTGCTCGGTGCCTCTTTTCTTATTGGCTCAACTTTCCCTTCCGCTTCTGGCGCAGGCGCCACGGTTGGTGCTTCATTGCGCAGAGGGGCCGTAGCGATAGCAGGCGACAACATCGATGGCGAAGAAGATACGCCATTAGACGTACTGATTGGCGGCAAAGACGTACCCACCGGTATCGGCGGCAGCAGAATCTCCCCTTCTTCACCGATTCTTCGTTGCATGGCATCAATGCGCGCAATGGTTTCTGTGGAGGATTGCCCTTGTCGCGGCGTCAGCGGAATCACATTATTGCTTTTGGCCGTCGTGTTTGATGTCGATGGCGTGTCAGAAAACAGCACCGCCACTAAGATACCCAACATCACCACCGAAAGCAGCGCCATGTGCGCCAACGGAAACCCCATCGCAAGGTTAAAACGTAACGCGGATTTTGCTGGTTTATTGCCATTGCCCATCATCGCCTGAGCCAGCTGATTGATGCGCCCAGGGTAACCGCCCGATTCTTGGTGTATCTGCTTCACCTGCTTGTCATTAAACGGCAAGTTAATCTCCCCTCCCACCGCACGCACACGATGCAACAAATAGGCTCGGGTTTGCTCTAGTGAATAGGGTGCTAAGGTAAAAGAATGGCTCAGTTGTTCATAACGAGAACGTTGAAATGCATCAAGATTGCGCGCTAGAGAATACTCACTAAACAACACAACATGGGGAACGGTTTGATTTTCGGTGGCCAATGACATCATGTCCAACAGCATTCCCACCGCGTCGCTGTTTAACTCTTGGGCATTATCAATCAATACCAGCGCCGCTTGGCCTTTTTCATCTAAATCATGGGAAAACTTGAGCAAAGGACCAAAGGTGGTTTCATTGGGCGGCTGTGAAAAGTGACTGGCAAAACCAAGATACATGGCTTGCAGTAGCTGCCCAGCCGTCATCAACATTGTGGCTTTGACGTGGCTGACTACCGTGGTGTCGTCTTGATGACGAGCGAACTCCATTAAAAAACGACTTTTGCCACTGCCTTGCGGCCCTTGCACCACGGAAAGCAAACTGCTGTAGCGGCTTAGGTGTTCAAGCAATGCTAGCTGCTGATTGCCTTCTTCCGAAGCAAAATACACAGACGCGTCTTTCGAGCCAAAGGGATCCCTCAGCGTGGCTTTTGGCGGCTGATTCAGCGCATCTTCTAAATCAAACTGAAAGTCTGGCTTAGACATAGTCGTCCTTCAACAATAAGTCACCTACAGGTCAAGCAAGGCTGGCTTGCTTACTCACTTCAAGCGCATCGAAAAGGCAGGCGTCAAAGTCTTGCAGCGGAAAGTCAGACGTCACAATAGCGTCGCCCATCGATCCCAACAAAACTAAACGCAAGCTGCCATCAAGCACTTTTTTATCCAACGCCATGCGCTCAACAAACGCCTCACGTGTCATTTCAGCCGGTGGCAACACCGGTAAATTTGCGGCTTTAAACAGCGCCACAGCACGGCTGACATCTTGTTCAGAGACATTGCCCATGCGCCAAGAAAGGTCTATCGCTAACACGCTGCCCGCGGCAACCGCTTCGCCATGCAACCAATTTCCATAACCCATTTCCGTTTCAATCGCATGGCCAAAAGTATGCCCAAAATTAAGGATAGCGCGAAGGCCACCTTCTCTTTCGTCTTGCGCCACTACGTTCGCTTTCGCCAAACAAGACCGGTAAATAGCGTCGCTAATTTTGTCATTGTCCAACGCCATCAACTGAGGCATTTCTTGCTCTAGCCAATCAAAAAACGGCGCGTCACAAATCAAGCCATATTTGATGACTTCCGCCATGCCCGCAGACAACTCTCGCGGCGGCAAGCTTAATAAGGTTTCGGTATCAATAATCACCGCTTGAGGCTGATAAAACGCCCCAATCATGTTTTTACCTAGCGGGTGATTCACCCCCGTTTTGCCACCAACGGAAGAGTCCACTTGTGACAACAAGGTCGTCGGCACTTGAATAAACGGCACACCGCGCTGATAGGTGGCCGCGGCAAAGCCCGCCATATCCCCCACCACACCGCCGCCCAAGGCAATCACCGTCGTGGTACGGTTGTGTTTTGCTTCTAACAAGGCTGACATGATCATGCCGTAGGTTTCTAACGTCTTATAGGATTCACCGTCCGGCAAAATACAAGTATCGACTTTATAGTCTACTGATAACATAGACACCATGGCGTCTAAATACAAAGGCGCGATGGTGTCATTGGTCACTATCATGACTTGTTTGCCATGAATAGCGTCATCAAACAGCGATTTCTGCTGGCGAATTCCACTACCGATAAAAATAGGGTAACTGCGATCGCCAAGATCAACGGTTAACGTACGCATTAGGATACAGTGCTCTCCATTTTCAGATGTCGCTTTATCGCGTCCAGCACCTTATTGGCGACAGAACGAGGATGGCGCGCATCGGTTTCGATAATCAAGGTCGCTACTTCTCGATAAAGAGGGTCGCGCACTTCAAATAGTTTTTTTAATGTCGCTTTCGGATCGCCGGTTTGCAACAGCGGCCTGTGGGTACTTTTGGAAGTACGATACAGTTGCTGAGCAACGGAGGCATAGAGATACACCACTAGAGCATTGTCGCGCAGAATGTCTCGATTCTCTTCGCGCATGACAATACCGCCACCGGTGGCTAATACGCAGTCACCTGTATCAGATTGTGCAATAGCGGCCAGCGCTTGGGTTTCACGACGACGAAAACCGTCTTCGCCTTCTCTTTCAAAGATCCAAGGAATATCCGCACCAGCATTGTCTTCAATGACTTTATCCAAGTCATAAAACGCTTTGCCCATTGATTGAGAAATCAAACGACCTATGGTGGTTTTTCCTGCGCCCATCGGGCCTACTAAAATAATATTGGGGGCTTTTATCATTGTATTCAATTACGTCGGAATTAAGCAGATTTAGACTGCGGCCTAGTTAACTGACATTTGTAGCAGCTTTGGCGTAATAAATACAAGCAATTCAACCTTTTCTTGCTGTTCTGAACGCCTTTTAAACAACTCGCCCAGCCATGGGATGTCACTAAAGAATGGCACCCGACTTTCCGATTCGAAACTTTCTTCGCGGAAAATCCCCCCTAAAACAAGCGTTTCTTGGTTTTTCACCACTACTTGCGTCTTTAAGCGATTGGTTTTTAAACTCGGCACACCGTTAACCAAATCCCCTACCGAATCTTGATGTATGGTCAACGACAACAAAATATGTTCGCCGTCTTTGACAAAGGGTGTCACCTCTAACATCAGTGCAGCCTGACGAAATTCAACGTTAATATTGTCATCATTCACTGTCTGGTAAGGCACTTCTGTGCCTGACTCTATCCTCGCAGGTAAACCTTCCGAGGTGACTATTTTGGGTTTAGAGAGAATATTGGCGCTGCCTTCGCTTTCCATCATGTCTAAGGTAAACGCCAATAACCCCGCGCTGCCAGCGGTGGAAAAATCCAGACTGCTGGTCGACACCAACGCGCCTAAATCCACCGCGCCACCGAACGACGAGCGCACGCCATCGGATAAATTAGTCTGCCAATTCACCCCAAATTGCGATTGTGCAGAGCGACTCACCTGAGCAATTTGCGCACTGATTTCAATTTGCCTCAACGGCGCATCGAGCCAAGCCAGCGTTTCTTTAACGCCGGCTATCGAATGACAAGAATACGTCACAATAGAGTTAGTACGATTGTCTACAATAAGGCTAATGGAAGGGTATAAGGTTTGTAAGTGCACACCAACTTCTTCGGCTTTGGCGTGTTTCAATACCCAATAATCTCGCTGACAAACCGACGACTCAGGCGCTTCAATAGAGATAACATCTTCCTCTGCCAGCAAAATAGCGACGTCACCCTGCCACTCAAGTCGAATCCTTGGTTGCTGCGCAACCGCTTCCATCACTTCGCGCCAGCTGGCGTCTTTAATTGACAGGGTTAAAACCGCGTCTATGTCTGGACTAATCACCACACTTTCATTCATCTGTGACGCCAGCCAAGGCAGCACCTCCTGCAATGGCCGCGCTTCAAAATACACATCCATCGCCCAAATCGGCCGTATCGCAAGCAACACAAAAAGCACACAACCACGCCGTATTCGCTTAATCATCTGCCCGCTCCTTTTCCCGAATCATCAACGCCATCTGCGCACCATCCTTTGCCAGTAACATGACCCGATCAAAAAACACATCACTGACGGTCAACCCAGCCACAGACAACCAACTTCCCTTGCGCACCCAGTGTCGATGTTGTTTGTATTCCAACAAGGCCGATGTCACATTCCCCGCTCGCATCGTCGATAATAAGCGCCAATCGCGCTCAACAAACCGATACGCACGCAAGGGGGTTGGCAACCAATTGTGGTAACTTCGATTGCCATGCATCCCCTGCACATCAAATGATAATCGCCCAAACCAGCGGCCGTCCGACGTTCTTTGCCAATCAACCGACAGTAAACCTAATGCGAACTGAGCCTCGATCACTTCAAACAAGTGCTGCCATTGCGCTATCGAGGCGGTGCCTTGTATCGACCATTTCGTTGGCACCTGATCTTTCTCGGCAGCCACGTCATGAGTCACCCAAGGCACCGCTGAAAGCACGAGGTCATTAAGTTGCTCCGCCTGTAACCGGGTCTTGCTCCAATCCTCTGACGCTTGCTCTTTTAGCCGGATGTGGCGTGTCATTTCACTGTGCGACTGAGACAAAAAAGGGTACCAAGCCGCTATTTGCAACAGGCTCAATAGCACGACAAGCGAGACGGTCATGCCATAAAAGAGCGAATGACTAAGGTTTGAACACACTGATATGCGCATCCACTACACCCTCCTGATTAAGTCCAGACGGTGAATGATAGAGGTCACGTTTTACTTCCCAGCGCCAGTCAGGTTGTTGCTGTCGCCATGCCGTGAGCAAGAGGCTCAATGCTTGTTCCGGCAAGGTCACACTAAAGGTCACGCTTGACGCCGCGCCCTCAAACCGCGCCAAGCGAGCCGAAGACGGTAAGCCTTGGACCATCTCCAGCGCCGACGCAACAAAAGCATTCGCCGTTTGATCGTCTTGCCAAGCCATCTGATCTGCCAATGCCCGCTGACGCTCCTGTAGCGCAAGCACGGACTCTTGCTGCCAAGCCATAAAATAAAACAACGCCGCAGCATGAATCAGTAAACTCGCCAACAGCAAGTATCCCCATAAGCGCAACGCGGTTTTACGCTTTTCTTGATTTGGCTGATAAACCGACAGGGCATGTTGTGCGATATAAGACCAAGACCGCGCTTTAGTGTGACGGTTTTCCCATAGGCTGAGAGGCATTAACAAACAAGACGTTGCCGCCGCTTGAAAGGGTAAACACACCGCTTCCGCCCAATCCTTGGTGCAAGCAAACACCGTCAATTGCGCACTTGTCGTCGACAGCACATTTTGTTGATAACTAAAGCATACTGACTCAGGGGGCGAAAAGGTGGTTTCTACCGCATAGCTCAACGCCGCCAGAGGCAATAAAGACCTAGGGATAACATGATCTAATGCATGCTGAGAAACAGACAAACAATCATCTGGCACCAACACAAGCAGACGTGACGATTTAGATGACAGTGAATCAATGTTGTGGGGGTCAATGCAGTGTGGATCGATAGAGCGCGCCGCATCATGGGCAGACTCATACCAAGTGCCGTTTTCAGGCCTGTACAGAACCACAGAATAGGTAGGCGTAAGCGTCATTATTCATCCTTGAAATACTCAGCAAAAGTAAGCAATTACAATCTGGCATCCTAGCCAAACTTGCACAAAGATAACACGATTTGAGGCAAAGTTAACCACCTATTCTGGGCAGATTTTAGGTATAATGCTTTTTTTTCATCCAGCATTTATTAGACTCATATGGCCAAGGCACTCAAATTATTCTTTCTTCTCAGTCTTTTTGGTGCGCTTTGCGCCGCAGGCATCACCTATGCCGTTTACTACAATGTAAAGGATCGCATTCCCACTGTTGCCGAGCTCAAAGACATTGAGCTTAGAATCCCACTGCGCATTTATACCGCAGACCATCAACTGATTGGTGAGTTTGGCGAACAACGCCGTACACCGATCAACTATGATGACATTCCACCCGATTTAGAACACGCGATATTAGCGGCAGAAGACGCCAATTTTTACCATCACCCTGGTGTGGATGTTTTCGGTTTAGGGCGCGCTGTGATGCAGCTGATTACCACAGGAGAAAAGCAAGGCGGCGGCAGTACCATCACCATGCAAGTTGCCAGAAATTACTTTTTATCCTTTGAGCAAACCTACACCCGTAAATTTACCGAAATATTTATTTCCCTCAAAATGGAACAGGAATTAACAAAACACGAAATTCTTGAGCTGTATGTCAACAAAATCTACCTAGGAAACCGCGCTTATGGTTTTGAAGCCGCCGCCCAAGTCTACTATGGTAAAAGTTTAAACGAATTGGACCTTGCCCAGCTGGCAATGATCGCAGGCTTACCAAAAGCGCCATCACGTTATAACCCAGTGGTCAATCCATCGCGCTCCCTGATTCGTCGAAACTGGATTCTGCAACGCATGCTGTCTCTTGGCATGATAGACAAAGCCGCGTACGAAGCGGCGGTAGAATCACCCATCAGCGCCAAAAATCATGGCGTCATGCCAGATATAGAAGCCGACTACATTGCCGAAATGGTCCGTTCTGAGCTTTATACTATCTTTGGCGACGACCTCTACAATACCGGCATGACCGTTTACACCACGATAGATTCCACTCGTCAAAAAGCCGCCAACAAGGCCGTCTTCAACGGCGTTCTTGCTTACGACACGCGACACGGTTACCGCGGCTCGATCGACACACGCAGCGATTTGGTTGAGGCATCACTAGAAGAACAAGAACAAGCGCTACAAGACATAGCACGCTTTAAAGACTGGCAAACCGCCTTAGTCATCGCAACGAAAGACACCACCGCCGATGTTCGATTGGCGAATGGCGCGCGCGCCACCCTAGTTTGGGAAGCCATGAAATGGGCCAGACCCTACATCAATGAGGATTCACAAGGGCCATCACCCAAAACCGTTGCCGATATTTTAGTGCCCGGTGACATAGTGCATTTGCGCCCCGACGAGCAATACGAGTGGGTACTGACACAAAAACCCACCGTTCAAAGTGCGCTTCTTTCTCTTAACAGCAAAGATGGCGCTATTCAGGCGTTAGTCGGTGGCTTTAACTTTTACGACAATAAATTTAACCGGATTACTCAGTCTAAACGCCAGCCGGGGTCCAACTTTAAGCCGTTTATATACGCCAGCGCCTTGAATAGAGGCTACACGGCCGCCAGTATTATCAACGATGCTCCGGTGGTATTTAACGACACTAATCTCGCTTCAGCATGGCGTCCCACCAATGATGGCGGCAAATTTTATGGTCCAACACGATTACGCCAAGCCCTATACCGTTCACAAAACATTGTTTCGGTTCGACTTTTAGACGAAATGGGCATACGCCCTACGCTCGACTTTTTGCGTCGCTTTGGTTTTGACCCAGACCAACTACCTCACAACCTTTCTTTGTCATTAGGCAGTGCCAACTTATCGCCATTGCAACTGGCGGCGGGTTATGCGGTTTTTTCGAATGGCGGCCATCAAATACAACCCTACCTGATAGACAAGGTCGTAGGCCGAGACAAGCAAACGCTGTTTCAAGCCAACCCGGTGACCGTATGCGTCACTTGCACCTTGCTAGATAACAAAACAGATAATGAACCGGAGAGCGAAACTCAAACCGGGCTATTTGAAACAGCAGACGGGATTCGCAACCTACCTGTGGCACCTCAAGTGATTGACCCAGAAGTAAACTACATTGTTTATGACATGATGAGAGATGTCATCAAATACGGCACAGGACGTCGGGCTCTGGTGCTTCGAAGAGATGACATTGCAGGAAAAACCGGCACCACAAACGATGGTCGCGACGCGTGGTTTTCAGGCTTTAACGGTGATATTGTCACCTCGGTTTGGAGTGGCTTTGATAATAACTCACCGCTTGGCCGTGGTGAATGGGGTGGCTCGATATCGCTACCGCCATGGATAGAGTACATGCGCGAGGCATTAAGGGACACTCCGCCCTCTTTCATTCCCAAGCCTTCGTCACTCGTGACGGTGCGCATTGACCCTAATACCGGTGAACGCGCGCTACCAGGCCAGTCTAATGCCATTTTTGAGATCTTTAGAAAAGACCACGTTCCACCTCAACGTAACCTACACCTGCCCACAATGGACGGGATAGGAAGCGGCACACAGGAAGACAAACAAGAAAACAACGCCTTAGAAAACCTATTCTAATACCCGTTTTTTAGCTTAAAGCTTTTTAAGCGACGCTATTTAGACCAAAAATGTTATTCAGACCAAAAAAAAGCGACGCTATGTTCATGCGTCGCTTTTTTTACGAGAGATACGTCAATTACGCACCGAAGTGATCAAGACTCTCAAGCGGGTAAAAGTCTGGATAAGGTAGCATAGCCACACCAGAATCAACCGCAGCACGAGCAACCGCCGCCGACACGACGTTAAGCAAACGAGCGTCCATTGGTTTTGGCAAAATATACTCTTTACCGAAGCTCAATGGTGCGCCACCGTAGGCTGCAACCACATCCGCAGGCGCGGCTTCTTTGGCAAGATCTTTAAGCGCATGAACTGCCGCCACTTTCATTTCTTCGTTGATCTTAGTCGCACGAACGTCTAAAGCACCACGGAAGATGAAAGGGAAGCCAAGCACGTTGTTTACTTGGTTCGGATAATCAGAACGACCTGTTGCCATGATCAAATCATCACGCGTTGCACGAGCAAGCTCTGGATTGATTTCTGGGTCAGGGTTTGAACAAGCAAAAACGATAGGATTAGCGGCCATTTTAGCAAGCTGGTCAGCAGACAATAGATCTGGACCTGATACGCCGATAAACACATCTGCGCCTTCCATTGCATCATCAAGCGTGCGCTTGTCAGTATCAATCGCAAACATGGCTTTGAACTGGTTCAAGTCAGTGCGGCCAGAATGAATAACGCCATTACGGTCAAGAACGAAGATATTTTCACGTTGTGCGCCACAAGCAATAATCAGCTTCATGCACGCTGTCGCGGCGGCACCTGCGCCCAAACAAACGATCTTCGCATCAGCAATGTTTTTACCTTGAAGCTCAAGCGCATTCAGAAGACCCGCTGCGGTCACAATTGCCGTACCGTGCTGGTCATCATGAAAGACAGGGATAGAACAACGTTCAATCAATTGACGTTCAATTTCAAAACACTCAGGCGCTTTAATGTCTTCTAAGTTGATACCACCGTACGTGTTGGCAATGCGCGCAACCGTATCGATGAAAGCCTGTGGGCTCTCAGATTCTACTTCCACGTCAACCGAGTTAATGCCAGCAAAACGCTTAAACAACAAGCCTTTGCCTTCCATAACCGGTTTACTGGCCAATGGCCCTAAATTACCCAAACCTAAAATAGCCGAGCCATCAGAAATAACCGCGACTAGATTGCCTTTACCCGTATAACGGTAGGCATTTTCTGGGTCTTTTGCGATTTCACGACAAGGTTCTGCCACACCTGGACTATATGCCAGAGCAAGATCACGAGCGGTTGCGGTAGGTTTTGAAATAGTAACGCTCAGTTTTCCTGGAACTGGATATTCATGATAATCCAGTGCAGCTTGCTTAATATCTTCTGCCATTATGATGTTTCCGTCTATTTGGTGTTATTAATTAGTTTTATGATAGCCAAACTGGGCCTTGTCCCCAAGCCTACAAAAGCTTCGAAAGTGGCACCTTATAATTTTGAATCATCAGAATAGTCGATCTACTCAATACTTTAAAGCGTAAACCCATAGGAATATTCTATCAGTCAAGGACCGAGAAGCTCTCTACTTCACGCAAATCGTTCGGGTGTCTTACAGTAAGAACCCAAGACTTAAACTTTGAATAGCGACTTTTCCTCTGATGTTGCCAACCTCGTACTTCTAGCGTCTTACCTTCAAGATAAAACACCTTTTGAGCGGGCCAGTAATCGGTCACGTAAGGTGGTAAATTGATCACTAGATCCTGATCGGTTTCTAGCCACCAACCCCCTCGGTTCTGAGTAATTGAAGTGATGTTAACACGAGAGATTGCAAAGCCAGCTTGTGGCTGCCATTGCAAAGATTGCCGCCATACTCCCTTATGCGCATCGCGAGCGGCGTTTTCAGCCGCCTCAAAACAAGCTTGATAGGCCAAGTTTGGAGGCACGGCAATACGATAACCAAGTCCTTCGGATAGTAACTGACTTGCTAGTGAAATACGATCTTTATCGAAAAGGTAGTACAGAAAACGACCGTATCGGTCACGTTCATTTTTGGCTGGCTGAATATAGACAAACCGGTCAAGACGCGAGCGAAGGAACGCTGTTGCCGCCACTGCATAAGGCTGATGATGACCGTTTTTATGATCAAGCTCAGGAGTATCTACTCCCACCAAGCGCACTTTTCGCCCATCGCTCAGGTGAATGGTGTCGCCATCAACCACTCTTTTAATGCGCGTTTTTTCCAGCTCACCCGTTGCAACACAAGACTCGCTCGCGTGAACAGAAAGTGACAAAAACAAAAAAAGCGCCAAGAAAACTGGGCGCTTTTTTAATGCGATTACTATCATACCAGCAATTACTTAGCGGTACGACGAGCTCCGAAACGCTTGTTAAAGCGATCAACACGACCACCAGTATCCAACATTTTTTGTTGGCCTGTGTAGAAAGGGTGACAGTTGCTACATACGTCGATGTGCATGTCTTTACCCGCTGTTGAATTTAGGTTCAGAGTGTTACCACAAGTACAAGTTGCAGTAAGCGCAGAGTAATTTGGGTGGATATCTTTTTTCATCGTAGTTACCTTAAGTTTGGTGTGCCGCCACTTGATCAATATAAATGGGCTATTGCCTCGCCAAGCACCGCACGTTTCGTTGTACAGACATTGTACAGTGGATCCAAGAGTGGCGTATTTTAGGGATGTATGACCCAATCAGCAACCTTTTTATCATGCTTTGCGGATAAAATTGTGACTCGCACCGACCCACCACTCTGACGTACACTTAATCCATCGTCGATGAATTCTATTTTTGCTTTATTAAACAAGGTCTAACCTAACGCATGCAAGAGGCGCTTCTTACCCCTTACCCCTTTATCAAAGTCGCTTTGCCGGTGCCTATGCGCACGCTGTTTGATTACAAGGTACCCAAAGCCATTGCCCTTAGACATGAATTAGCACCGGGAATGCGGGTCAAAGTTCCGTTTGGCAAAAGCACTCGCCTTGGCGTCATTGTGTCACTCAGTGACACCAGTGACTGGGACCCCGAACAGGTCAAGCCATTGACCTCATTGCATGATAAAAGCCCTGTTATTACAGCGGAGCTAATGGCTTTGTGTGAGTGGGCCGCGCGCTATTATCACCATCCCATTGGCGATGTTATCTTCCATGCTTTGCCAGTTTTATTACGCAAAGGCGAAAACGCTGAGTTTCGCACCGAAAATTGGTGGTTCACCACACCACAAGGCCAAATACTGCCGCTTGAACAACTCAGTCGAGCGCCACGCCAACAAGATTTTTTAAAAGCCGTACAGCAGCACCCTAATGGTTTAAGTCAGCATGCGGCGTCCGTGCTAGACCTAGCGCCTAACGCGGGAAAAAGCTTAGAAGAAAAAGGCTTATTGCGCCGAGAGCCGCGCGCCTTTAATAAAGGCGGAGAAAGACACGCCCACCAAACACAAGTACCGCCAACCCTCAATCCAGAGCAATCGCGAGCGACAGAGCAGCTATTAGACCACCGCAAGCACTTCCATGTGGCCTTATTAGACGGCGTCACTGGCAGCGGTAAAACCGAAGTGTTTTTGCGTCTCATGGCACGTTTGATAGAAGAAGATAAACAAATTTTAGTCATGGTGCCCGAGATCGGCCTGACGCCACAAACGCTAAAACGCTTTGAAAATCGCTTCAACACCGACATAGTATTAATGCATTCCAATATGAGCGACCGAGAACGCTTAGACGCTTGGTTATTAGCCGCCAGTGGTCATGCAAAAATCATTATCGGCACACGCTCAGCGGCGTTTATTCCCGCCCCAAATCTTGGCTTAATCGTCATAGACGAAGAGCACGATTCCTCTTACAAACAACACGAAGGCTTCCGTTACCATGCTCGGGATCTTGCCATTAAGCGCGCCCAAGCCCTCGACATTCCGGTTTTACTCGCCTCGGCCACGCCGTCTTATGAAAGCCTAACCAATGCCCTGCAAAAGCGCTTCGCTTGGCTCAAGTTACGACAGCGGGCAGGCAATGCACACATTCCACAAATGGAGCGCGTCGACCTACGCGGCAAAACCTTAGTACATGGTTTTAGCGAACATGCCTTGGCCAGCATGAAGCTTTGCTTGGAACGTAAAGAACAAGTCTTGGTATTTTTAAACCGTCGTGGCTACGCACCCACATTAATGTGTCACCAGTGTGGTTGGATTGCGGCTTGTGATCATTGTGATGTTAATCTCACCGTCCACAAACGTGCCAACAAGCTGCATTGCCACCATTGTGATACGCAAAAAGCACTGCTTCAAACTTGCCCAGAATGTCAGTCGGAAGAATTATTCACCGTCGGTGAAGGCACAGAGCAGATTGAAACCCAGCTCAGTACGCTGTTTAAAGACACGCCCATTCTGCGCATTGATCGCGACAGCACACAACGCAAATTTGCCATGGCAAAGCTCACCCAGAAAATCCATGAACACGACCAAGCTATTCTGATCGGCACACAAATGCTGGCAAAGGGCCATCACTTCCCTAATGTCACCCTAGTGATCATCATGGACGCCGATGCGGGGTTATTTTCCTCTGATTTTCGCGGTATGGAACGCACCGCTCAGCTCATAACTCAAGTCGCTGGACGGGCGGGGCGAGCGAAAAAGCCGGGCCATGTGTTATTGCAAACCTACCACCCTGATCATGCCGCCATTGAATGCCTGTGTACTCTTGGCTACGAACACTTTGCCATTGATGGCTTGGCGGAACGCAAATCCCTTGCGCTGCCGCCCTTTTATCATCAAGTCATTGTGCGGGCAGAATCAGGCAACGAACAAGAAGCCATGCAGCTGTTAGCGGCCATGCGAAACGACCTTGAACCTTACTTTGCTAAGGAGGTTTATCTGGTTGGCCCTTACGCGGCAATCATCGTCCGTAAAGCAGGGCAACACCGTGCGCTGATCTCGATCAAAGCCGCTCAACGAGCGCCTTTACACCAAACTGTCCAAATCATGACACAATGGTTAGAACACGCCACACGGCAACATAAAATTCGTTTTGCAATCGACGTCGATCCACTGGAAACTTACTGATCTTGCCCGCATAATGTGCGCAACTCTCACTGCGTTTATTTATTGACGCTAAAGCTAACTGCAAAAAGTCCAAATTATGTTTAACCCTATGCAAATTGCCACCAAAGGGAGTCGTCCAAGAAAAGGCGCGACTCGCCGCACGCCACCCCCACCAAAGCGTAAAACAACCTGGTGGTTATGGCTTCTTGTGCCCGCCATTCTTATCGCCTTTGTTTACGGATTAACACAGCTGAGCCAAGTCCCTGCCGCTAAAAAGCCCGCTCAACTGAATACATCTAAGCCTGAAAGTAAAAACAACACCGAGAGCAACCGTAAGCCTGAAAGCAAAAGCAAACCAGCGCCCACCAACGATGCGGTTAAACTTATCCCCCAAGACACATTCGATTTTTATCAGATACTACAAGACAGTAAAGTGGACACCAGCCACGTAGAAGCTTATCAATCCACGCCGCGTGGTGAGCAAAATTATTACTACATGCTGCAGGCCGCGTCGTTCAGAAACCCTGAAGATGCGGATCGTATGCGTGCACAACTTATTTTATCGGGCTTGGTCGAAACCAGTGTGAACAAAACCACCGTCAAGGATAATCAACCTTGGTATCGAGTGGTGCTTGGGCCCTATGATTCACGCTCCAAAATGAACCGAGCCGAAGACAAACTCGTCTCCATGGAGATTTCGCCGTATTCCTACAAAGTAGATAAAGAGCAATAACATGGCGCTTTATCGTGCACAGAAGATGAAAGCGTCTTCCGTGCACCCTCCTCGCTTGAAATTCTTCCTCTTGCCCCCATTTCGTTAGAATCGAAACGGGAGTAAACCATGACAACGATTCTTACGGTACGAAAAGGCAACCAAGTCGTCGTAGGCGGCGATGGGCAAGTTTCTTTAGGCAACACAGTGATGAAAGGCAACGCCCGCAAAGTGCGTCGTCTATACCGTGGTGAAGTGATCGCTGGCTTTGCGGGCGGCACCGCAGATGCTTTCACCCTTTTTGAGCGCTTCGAAGGTCAGCTCGAAAAACACCAAGGCCACCTTGTACGTGCCGCAGTGGATCTGGCTAAAGACTGGCGTTCAGACCGAGCGTTGCGCAAACTAGAAGCCATGCTGATTGTCGCCAACAAAGAAAGCACCTTAATTATTACCGGTACCGGCGATGTCGTTGAGCCACAACACGGCGCATTAGCCATTGGTTCCGGCGGCAACTTCGCCGAAGCCGCAGCGCGCGCCTTGATTGACAACACCGACTTATCCGCCAGAGAAATCGTTGAAAAAAGCCTCAACATCGCGGCCGATATTTGTGTGTTTACCAATCACAGCTTAACCATCGAAGACATCACCATAGACTCGCAGCTTGAAGACAAGTCAGAATAAGGCACTCTACACGCGACGCAGAAACCATCACCCAAGAACATAAAAGAGAATTAATATGAGCAGTATGACCCCAAGAGAGACGGTTAACGCCTTAGACAAGCATATTATTGGTCAGCAAAAAGCAAAGCGTGCGGTGGCCATTGCGTTGCGCAATCGCTGGCGTCGTATGCAACTTCCTGAGGAAATGCGGGCCGAAGTCACCCCTAAAAACATCCTTATGATAGGGCCAACAGGCGTCGGTAAAACCGAAATTGCCCGCCGTTTAGCCAAGCTATCCAACGCGCCTTTCATCAAAATAGAAGCGACGAAATTCACCGAAGTCGGCTATGTTGGCCGTGATGTGGAATCGATCATTCGTGATCTGGTGGAAATGGCCATCAAAATGTTGCGTGAACAAGAAACCGCAAAATTGCGCCACAAAGCCGAAGATGCGGCAGAAGACCGCATTTTGGATGTGTTATTGCCACCGGCTCGCGGCGGTGATCCAGAACTACAAGACAACAGCACACGCCAAACTTTCCGTAAAAAACTACGCGAAGGTCAGCTAGACGATAAAGAAATTGACATCGAAGTGTCTGACGCGCCTATCGGCGTAGAAATCATGACACCGCCTGGCATGGAAGAAATGACCAGCCAGCTGCAAAATATGTTTTCTAGCTTTGGTTCACAAAAAACCAAAAAGCGTAAAATGAAAGTCAAAGAAGCATTGCGCCAAGTGCGTGACGAAGAAGCCGTTAAGCTAGTCAATGAAGAAGAACTCAAAGCCCGCGCCGTTGAAGCGGTTGAGCAAAACGGCATTGTGTTTTTAGATGAAATCGATAAAGTCGCAAAAAGCTCAGAACGCTCTGGTGGCGAAGTGTCCCGCGAAGGCGTGCAGCGTGACTTATTGCCTTTGGTCGAAGGCTGTACCGTCAGCACCAAATACGGCATGATCAAAACCGATCACATTCTCTTTATTGCGTCAGGTGCGTTTCACTTGTCCAAACCATCAGACTTGATTCCTGAACTTCAAGGCCGCTTGCCCATTCGCGTGGAGCTGGATGCGCTGACAGTGGATGACTTCAAACGCATTCTGGTTGAACCCAGCGCGTCTTTGACCAAACAGTATGTGGCCTTGGCAAAAACCGAACACATCAACTTGAACTTCACCGAAGAAGGCATTCAGCGCATTGCCGAGATCGCTTTCCAAGTCAACGAGCGTACCGAAAACATCGGCGCACGCCGTTTACACACTGTGCTAGAGCGCTTATTAGAAGAGGTGTCTTATTCCGCCAGTGATATGCCCGACGAACAAACCGTCGACATTACGGCGGCGTACGTGGATGAACAACTTGGGGAAATCGCCGAAAACGAAGACTTGAGCAAATACATTTTGTAATTTGCCCCATCCTTCTTACCAACACCCAATCTTTCTTACAAAAGAGCCCCTGCCTTAAAGGGGCTCTATAGGAAACAGCATGACCACACCAGCGCCAATAAAAATACACTACCACAAGCAATCTCGTGAATTGGCGCTAACGTTTGCGGATGGCCAAACATTCCGCCTCAGCGCAGAATACTTGCGCATCCACTCGCCGTCGGCAGAAGTGCGTGGCCATGGCCTGCAAATGCCGATTCTACAGTTCGGTAAAAAAAACGTTGCCATCAACAATGTCGAAGGGGCGGGCAATTATGCGCTCAAGATATCCTTCGATGATGGTCACGACACAGGCCTCTATACTTGGGAATATCTCTACAATATTGGCAAAAATCACGATGAACTCTGGCAAATGTATCTCGATCGTCTTGAAAAAGAAGGCCAGACACGGGACACTTCCGTCATTCAAATCCACCAGCTTTAAGCTTTAACCACATTCAAGCAACCATCGGGAAGATTTTTTATGGGCTCACTCAGTTTATCGGCACTCAGCGCTATTGAAAACGCCATCAACCTCGCCCTTAAACAAGACTCCCCTTCCCAAGATCGCCTCTGCAAATTAGCAGGACAACAAGTCTTCCTCTATGTGGAAGACTTCTCCTTTATTTTACAGATACACATTCTCGAACAAGGCGTGATGCTAAATCGTCCAGCAAGCCTAGACGACATCGAGTTAGACCCGCGACTCGATACCCTGGTTCAAGGGCCCAGTGCGGCTTACCGAAAACTACTCGATGGCGACGGTTTCTTCGATGGCGACTTACGCATTCAAGGCAATGCTCAAGCCCTAATGACATTGCATAAAGTGATGGAAAACTTTGAATTCGATTGGGAAGGTTTACTCGCCGATCACCTTGGTGATTTACCCGCAGCGGCCTTGGCTCGCTTGCTGCGCGCGCAATGGTCATGGAGCAAAGAGTTCGCCACCAACACTAGAATGCAGCTGGTTCACCACCTCCAAACCGACAGTCAGCTGCTGCCCAGCAAAATTGAATTTGAGCACTTCGTCGATAATGTAGAACGCCTTGGCACCTTGATTGACCGAGCCGAAGCCAGACTAAACTTACTGGTCAAAAACACCCGCTAATAAAGCCCTTGTGAAGGATTATTGAAACGCCGATTACGGCGCATTTTTACGTCAAACGCCACAAACAAATCACCCCAACGTACTTTCTATAAACGCATTAATCGCGCTGGATGGGTTGTCTTTTCGCGAGATCAAATACGTGGGTGCGTGAGCAATATCATAATCTATGGCTCGAAATGCCAACCCATCTGTTTTATGCAATGACAGCAGCGAACGCGGCACCATACCAATGCCCATACCCGCGATAACACAACCTATCATGGTGTAATGGCTAGGAATTTCGATCACTTTTTCACAGACTCGACCTTGACGTTTTAGCCATGTTTCTAATCGATGTCGATAAGAACAGCCCTTGCTGTAACCGACCATGGTGAGAGCCTCTGGCAGCTCCTCCAATTCAGCCCATGCCGCTGGTAGGATCAAAACCAACTCCTCGTCAAAGCAATGTGTCGTCGATATTCGTGGGTCATCGGGTGGATCGGATGCCATGGCAATGTCGAGTTCTCCGTCAATCACACGGTTAATCAATAACATAGAAGCCGCGGTCATTAATTCAATTTGCACAGCGGGATAAGTACGGTGATAGCGCGCCAGCAAACTTGGTAAACGCGACGCCGCACTGCTTTCCATTGAACCTAAACGCAGTAATCCAGCGGGTTCTGCGTGAGTTAACTCGGCAATGGCGCTTTTTTGTAATTGCAGAATTTTATCGGTGTAATCCATTAATCGCAGACCGGCCGAAGTCACCGACAAACGGTTGTTTTCTCTAAGAAATAGATCGACGCTTAATTCGCTTTCGAGCTTTTTTATTCGCGCGGTGACATTAGATGGCACTCGATGCAAGGCCTGCGCCGCTCGGGTAACGCCTTTGTACTCAACCACGGCCTTGAAAACAACCAGATCTGAAATATCCACCAGCAAAAAACCTTCATATTTTATGAATGAGTTGTTCTTTATTATTCATTATTAATGAAATAAAGATGATCCTATACTGTAAAAAATTAAAGTAAAAGGCGCTAAAAATGACTCAATCGAGTATTAAAGCATCTTCTTTGCCCTTGGCAGGTTTGGGTTATGCCTTAGCCGCCGTTGCCATTTGGACAGGGTTTATTTTGGTGTCTAAAGCCGGAGCCTTGGCCGCTTTAGCGCTGCCCGACATGATGATGGTGCGCTTTGGAACCGCCTTTGTACTGTTTTCACCCTTCATTTGGCAGCACCGCAAAACCATCTTGCAATGGCGTATGTTTGCCTTAGGCAGTATTGGTGGTTTGGCTTACGCGCTGTCTGTTTTCAATGGTTTTCAGCACGCACCAGCGACACACGCCGCTCTATTATTACCGGGTTTAATGCCCATTATGATCGCAGTCTTCGCGTATTTCTTAGCAAACGAACGCCACACAGCAGCCTCTTGGATTGGCATTTTAATCAGCAGCTTAGGCATTTTGGCACTGTTGATTGAAACCTTGCTTTCTAGTGCATCTTACTGGCAAGGCGATTTAAGCTTTGTATTAGCCTGTGTGTTTTGGGGGATGTTCACTGTCTTGTTACGGCGTTGGAAATTTGCCCCTTGGCAAGCAACCTTAGGCATCATTGCCGTGACAAGTTTATTGTTTACGCCTGTGTATGTGCTGTTTCTACCTCATCATTTAGGCGAGGCGTCTTGGGAAATGATCGGACTACAGGCTTTTTACCAAGGCGTCATGGCCACCACAGTACAAATGGTCTGTTACGGACGCGCGGTACATATTTTAGGCGCCACAAAAATGGGTGGTCTCATGGCGCTTGTCCCGGTGTTCGCCAGTGTCTTGGCGGTTCCCTTATTTGGAGAACAATGGACCCTTGGCTTAATCATTGCGCTCATTCTAATCATCATCGGCACGCTAATAGGAAACCTGCCATTAACAAAACTGCGCGATTGGATGACGGCAAAAAATACTTGAGTGCAACAGAAGTAAGATGGCGCTGCTAAAAACAGTAATACCTTAAATACCGGCTTTAGCAACGCGTTAGTCGTTGTTTTTTACACTTTAAAAAAGCTGACTTTTTGGCTGTCATATTGACGTCATTAAATTGTCGCTGAACTGACACAGTAGCGCCTTATTGTTTAACGACATTTAGAATCCTAAGGATACCGCTGCAATGAATATAATCTCCGAGATCAAGATCACTTCGCTGCCTTTATTATTGGGTTTGGCGGTCACCAGCACAGCATTGCAAGCCAGCGATTTGGCTTCTCGCTTTACCGATAACAATGGCGATCTGACGGCCGATGCGCCAAGCGATGTGAAAAAGTGGATTGACCCAGATACCTTGGTGTTTGCTTATACGCCGGTAGAAGATCCTGCGGTTTACGCTCAGGTTTGGGATGATTTCTTGAAGCATATGGAAAAAGTCACCGGTAAGCGGGTGCAGTTTTTCCCAGTACAATCCAACGCAGCACAGTTAGAAGCCATGCGTGCTGGACGTCTTCATGTGGCTGGTTTTAATACTGGTTCGACGCCTGTTGCCGTCAACTGCACCGGATTTGTGCCTTTCACCATGATGGCAGGGAAAGATGGCAGCTTTGGTTACGAAATGGAAATCATCACACGCCCAGATTCTGGCATCAGCAAAATAGACGACATCAAGGGACGCAACCTTGCCTTTACCGCACCAACGTCTAACTCAGGCTTCAAAGCGCCATCGGCGTTATTGGCCGCAGAATTTAACTTGCAAGCCGACCAAGACTTCACACCATCCTTCTCTGGTAGCCATGATAACTCCATTTTAGGCGTGGTAAACAATGACTACGATGCGGCCGCCATTGCCAATTCCGTCCTACAACGCATGGTATCAAGAGACGTTGTTTCCACCACCGATTTCACCACGATTTATAAGTCACAAACCTTTCCAACCACAGGTTATGGCTATGTGTACAACCTAAAACCAGAATTGGCCGCCAAGATACAAGACGCTTTTTTTAGTTACCAGTGGGCAGGTTCGCCATTAGAAGCCGAATTCAAAAACTCTGGCGAAGCGCAATTCATTCCGATTACCTACAAAAAACATTGGGATGTGGTGCGTACAATCGATAACGCACTGAATGTTTCCTACAACTGCAATTAATTCAGACCGTTAAACGGGCTTTTTAACCCCTCTAAGGAGGGGGTGTTTTTTAGTCTGTGGAGTGAAAATGTTAACCATCGAATCCCTTAGTAAATCTTACAATAGCGGTGATAAAGCCCTAACGGACGTCAACATCACCCTACCCAAAGGCCAAGTCGTGGCCCTGATTGGCCCTTCTGGCGCAGGAAAAAGTACCCTTATTCGTTGTGTCAACCGATTGGTCGAACCGACACAAGGAAAAATTTTCTTAGCTGACACGCCCATTACACAGCTCAATAGTGGTCAGCTGCGCGCCGCAAGACGTCGCATGGGGATGATTTTCCAAGATTACGCCCTGATAGATCGTTTATCCGTGATGGAAAACGTCTTATCTGGCTATTTAGGCTACAGCGGGTTTTGGCGCAGCTTTCTACGTCGTTACCCTCAGGACGTCATCACAGAAGCCTTCCGCCTACTTGAACGGGTGGGTTTAGAGTCTTTTATCGACAAACGGGCTGATGAACTATCGGGCGGACAACGCCAACGCGTCGGTATTGCTCGTGCCTTGTTACAAAACCCACAGATTCTGCTTGTCGACGAACCCACCGCGAGCCTAGACCCTAAAACCTCTCGTCAGATTATGCGTTTGATCAAAGAGCTGTGCGCAGAACGTCAATTGTCCGCCATTATTAACATTCATGATGTTTCGTTAGCCCAGCAATTTGCTGATCGAATCATTGGCCTAAAGTCAGGCCAAGTGGTGTTTGATGGTCAACCAGACGCCTTAGACACCGACATGCTGACGCTGATTTATGGTGAAGAAGATTGGAACCCTCAGACCGATAACGACGATGAGAAGGAAGCGCCCGTCCATTCCTCTAAACCTATGATGATGAGCAGCAAGGCAGCCTTGGTATGAAGACAGATGATCGTATCCATCTGGCTCGACAAGGCCAGTGGAAGCCGTTGCCATTAATTCGTGACCGTCGCTATCGCTATGCTCTATTGCTCGCCAGCGTGGCTTATTTCTGCGTGGCGTTTTTAAGCATCGACGTCAACTGGTCTCGAGTGGCGGAAGGCATGAGCCGAGCGGCGCGTTTCTTATCGGCTTTTTTACAGCCTGACTTTACCAGCCGCAGCCAAGATATTATCAGCGGTTTGTTAGAGTCATTAACCATGACTTTTACCTCGACCGTGATAGGGATTTTACTGGCGATTCCGGTTGGCGTGGGCGCAGCACGTAACCTAGCGCCCCTGCCTATTTACCTATTTTGCCGTTCGATTATTGCCATTTCACGAACCTTTCAAGAAGTCATTATTGCCATTTTATTTGTGGTGATGTTCGGCTTTGGCCCCTTGGCAGGCATGATGACGCTCGCCTTTGCCACCGTTGGTTTCATGGCAAAACTATTGGCAGAAGACATAGAAGACATTGATGAGCGACAAGTGGAAGCCATTCGTTCAACCGGAGCTCGCTGGCTGCAATTGATAAACTACGCTGTGCAACCACAAGTCATGCCGCGTTTGATCGGTCTGGCGGTTTATCGCTTGGACATTAACTTCAGGGAATCTGCGGTGATTGGTATTGTCGGTGCTGGCGGCATTGGCGCAACACTCAATACCTCATTAAGCCGCTACGAATACGATACGGCAGCGGCCATCTTGCTGATTATTATTGCCATCGTCATGTTTACAGAATATTGCTCGGGTTACATCCGTAGGTGGGTACAATAATGCCAGTACGCTATTTGGATCATTCAAAGTCGTTAGCCACCGCCAAGTGGAGCCTAAAAACACGACGCCAACAGTGGTTTAGTTGGTTGGCTTGGTTGATCGGTGTTTGCTTGTTTATTTTGTGCTGGAAGCTGATTTCAGACAACACTATGTGGGTCTTTGTAGAAGACGCACCCAAGCAAGGCATAGACCTCATTAGCCGTATGATCCCACCGCAGTGGGATTACACGCCCAATTTATGGCAACCCTTATGGGACACCATCAATATTGCGACCTTCGGTACGGTACTGGGTATTCTCATGGCGTTTCCGTGTGCTTTTTTAGCCGCGCGCAACACCACGCCTCACCCGCTTATCCGCTCGGCCGCACTCATGCTTATTGTGTCGTCTCGCTCCATCAACTCGCTCATTTGGGCCATGTTATTGGTGACCATTTTAGGGCCAGGATTGTTGGCGGGCATTTTAGCCATTGCCCTACGCTCCATCGGCTTTGTTGGTAAATTACTCTATGAAGCCATTGAGGAAATTCATCCGACACCAGTCGAAGCCATTACCGCAACCGGCGCCAGCCGCTTACAAGTCATGTCTTATGCGGTATTGCCTCAAGTCATGCCGGCCTTTGCCGGTATCAGCATTTATCGTTGGGACATTAATATCCGCGAATCGACAGTATTGGGGTTGGTCGGCGCAGGCGGCATTGGCCTACAGTTAAACGGGGCAATTAACACCTTGGCGTGGGACAAAGTCAGTGTGATTTTCATTTTGATCTTTGCCACCGTCTTAGTATCCGAATGGATATCGGCGAAAGTGCGTAAGGCGTTTTTGTAAAACCAATCTAAATTTCTGACGTCAAAGACCTTTTACATAGCGTAAAAAATGGCAACACGATTAGTCACAGGTCAAATATTGTTCAGAACGCTGTAATCGCCCAAGCAAATAGGCTGTGGAGTATCCGCCAGCAATTTGCTGTAAAACAGGAAAAGCAGCGTCTTTTGGCAACACATGTACATTCGAATCGCCAAAAAAGCTCAGTTGGTCAGAACCGGGGGAAACCTATAAAGCCATGTCGTAGATTACGCGGGCTGATAAGACGCAAGCCATTGCGGAATATCCTGAACAGGTATGCCTTTTGAATAATAAAACCCCTGCGCGTATTCACAACCAATGCTGGCGAGAAACGCTTGCTGATCGGGCGTTTCAACCCCTTCTGCTGTTACCGTCAAATGAAAAGATTTTGCAATTGACACGATTGCTTCCAACATTAATCGACCACTTTTTTGTTCCGACTCAATCACAAAGCTGCGATCTATTTTTAAGTTATCCAAAGGCAACTTGCCTAAATAGCTCAAGGAAGAATAACCTGTACCAAAATCATCTAAACAAATTTTCACACCAGCCGCTCTAAGCCTATTGGCGTTTGATTTCACTTGATCGCCAATGGTTAATAAAGCGTCCTCAGTCACTTCGACCTCGATCGATCTGGGGTCAATGCCATGCGCTTCTATCCCTTCAATAAGCACACCTATGATTGGCTTCATACTAAAGCTTTTCGCTGAAATATTAATCGCCACCGGTGTATCGGCATTAAAAGTGTCGGGGTTCGCTTTAATAATAGACAAGGTTTTATTCACTACACACTTGTCCAATTCAAGCAGAAAATTCAGTTCTTGAGCGGTTTCGATCATTTCCCATGGGGAAATGTAATCATATTCGAGGCTAAACCAACGCATGAGTGCTTCATACCCCGCGACCCGATTGTGCTCGAGGTCAATTTTCGGCTGGAAATACACATCGATTGCCACGTCTTTGATTGCTTTGATCAACGCTTTTTGGATGCCTTTTTTACGGTCTGCAGCTTGGTGAATGGATTCGTTATAGCAAGACAGGAATTGCATATTCTGACGAGAATATTCTATTGCCATTAAAGAACGCTCGACTACATCATGAAAAGTGTCTTTATTTTTCGAAAAATACGCGCTGCCAATACGAGTTTCTGAGCTAATTTCCCCAACAGTTCGTTTTAATTCTGAGTGCAGAGAAGCGGCTTTGTGTTCCACTTGTTGCTCCACACCTTGCGTAGAATCCACATCAAAAATGATTAAGAATCGGCTTGCTTGTAGGCGGCAGCAATGCAGGTAACTCACTCGTTCTTCTAACGAGCGAGCCAGCTCTTCCAACATTTTATCGGCTAAGACTTCTCCATTGAGTTTTCGTATACGATCAAAATCTGTCAGCTCAAAGGCCATAAAACAAAATAGGGTATTTTCAGCTTGATTGGCATTGAAAAGTTGTTGGACATAATCGATTTGTGGCAGTTTCGTCACCGAGTCAAAGTTTCTCAGAAAAAAAGCCTCGTTGGCTGCGACCACTTTCTCAGAAACATCAATGCCCACACCTTGAATATGACAGCCAATGTTGTCTTTCACTATTTTGAAACGCCATTCTACTTCAGTATTAGACGAGGCGCCTTTCATCATCAGCGACATTTTTAATTCATTTTTAAAACCATTTTTAGACAACGAAAACAGCCATTGCGCGTCTCTTTTCGAAGAGCCCGCCACGCAATCTAGAAAGTCATCACCACTCACT
The DNA here is from genome assembly GCF_020694005.1 of Marinomonas profundi. Classification (NCBI taxonomy): domain Bacteria; kingdom Pseudomonadati; phylum Pseudomonadota; class Gammaproteobacteria; order Oceanospirillales; family Oceanospirillaceae; genus Marinomonas; species Marinomonas profundi. The sequence goes on from NZ_CP073013.1 coordinate 1,428,814, forward strand.
TTATTGAAATGGAATTGCTGAGAAAACGATTTATTGGATAAAATAATAGCGCCGTCTAAGGTAATCCGAACAATAAAAAGCCCTTCTGAATCAAAAACATTTCGATAACGTATATCTACTCGTTCTAGCTGCTCGACCACATTTTTGTACATGGATAAGTCATGGCAAATCCCCACAAAAAACGGCTCGCCTTCTGGGGTTTCGGCGCGCCCAACGGATAAGTGCATTTGAAAAAGTTGACCGTTCTTTTTCATAGCGATTACTTCGCGACCTTGACCAATAATCGCTGTTTTACCCGTATCAAGGTGATTTTTTAGATAACCATCGTGTCGCTCACCGTCACTTTTTGGCATCAATATTGATACGTTCTGACCAAATACATCGGCTTCCGAATAACCAAAAAGCAATTCGGCAGAAGGGGAAAATGACTGAATGATGCCACGACCATTAATAATGATAATGCCATCTGCAGCGGCTTCAAACAGTGCTTTGTAAAGGGAGCTTTCCTTGTTTATAGCCATAATGTGTTACTTGAACCTTTTAACCAATTCGTACAATGCTTTTGTGGATTCAGTTGAGCGTAAAATAGACGCTTCAGTTGCTTCCATTTTTTGTGTGTTTTCATGGCCTAGATTGGCAATATTATGCACTTGATGAGTTGTTTCCTCGATTACAATAGATTGCTGCTGAGTGGCTGCGGCCATCTGTAATGAGCGAATCGCTATTTCACCCACGACAAGATTCACCTCTTTCACCAACTCATCTTCTAATTCAACTCTGTTTAAACTTTCACGAGAAAGAATAACCCCTTCTTCTGCGACTTTTGACGTTGCTTTTACGCCATTCAATAAGTCTTCAATGGCTTTGTCGATCTCCTGGGTCAGTGTTTGTGTTTTTGAGGCCAAGTGACGAACTTCATCGGCAACCACTGCAAAACCTCGACCATGTTCACCCGCTCTCGCAGCCTCAATAGCGGCGTTCAACGCCAGTAAATTCGTCTGTTCGGCAATTTGATCGATCATATTCGTTGAGGTTGAAATTCTTTCGGCTAATGAAGAAACATGGCTAACTGATTTTCCAATACTCATTACTGTGGTGTTCAACTGCTCTATTGACAACTTAGCTTCATTGCCAGCGAGTGCTGCGTTTTTGCTAATCTCAGATGCTTTGCTCGCGAACTCTGCGGTTTCGGAAATGTTCTGGGATACTTCCAGAATAGTCGATGACATTTCTGTCATTGATGTTGCGATTGAATCCGTTTCTGACTGCTGACTTAAAATTTTAACTTTGGCACTTGAGATCGATTTATACGATGCTTCCATCTCCTTTTCTACGCCTGCTGCTCCATTTTCAATACGAGTTAAAATCGTCCCTAAACGAGAGTGTAGACTTTTTATTCCGACTGAAATATCGCCAATAGAAGCCGCTTGGCTTGTATAAGTCGCCGTTGCAACAGGGTGTTTAAATGCGGCTTTGCCAAGCTTATGTTGTAAATAATTTAAGAACTTTCCTTGCTGCCATTTTAATATCACAACATAAATAAACAGAACAGCGGCAAATAACGACACTGCGTATTCGAACGAAAAAAACAGCAGCGTCAAGCCAACTAATATCCCCGCGAAAAACAGCATGGCATTTTCAATATTAAAAACAGTGCTAGCAGTAAAGACCGACTTATTCTTGTTAATACGACGATATAGCGCTTCTGCACGAGTTACATCTTTTCGGCTGGGACACACACGCACGGATTCGTAACCGACCGTTTTGCCATTTTCCGTTATAGGCATGACGTAAGCGTCTACCCAATAAAAGTCCCCGTTTTTACAACGATTCTTTACCAATCCCATCCATGGCAAGCCTGCCCTGAGTTGAGTCCACATTACTTCAAACGCCGCGGGCGGCATATCTGGGTGTCGCACAAGGTTATGAGGTTGGCCAATCAGCTCTTCTTTGCGGTAACCACTGACGTCAACAAAAGCACTATTACAGTCTAAGATGTTCCCCTTCAGATCGGTAACGGAAATAAGTTTGACACCTTCCGAAAAGGTTCTTTCTGAGTTAGAAACGGGTAAATTTTTTCTCATATTTCCTCAACTATTTAACTGACCTTTTAGTTATAACCTAACCAACATAACATCATTAATTTGGCTTATATTAGTAAGTCGCACTATATAGTCATTAACAAAAAAACATAGAAAATTAGGAAAAATAAGCTATTTTTTTGATATATGTCATTTTCACCGAAAACAAATAAAAAAAATTCTCATTGCTTTTGTTTGTCTTTTATCTACTAACGTATTCAAACCCATCTTTTGATTACATATAGACACATCTCACTAGTTGATTTCACCCTAGTATTTTTTGCCTCTCACAGTATCAGCTAGGGTTACTATGAAGAAGAGTGCGAAACACTAAACCAAATAACGGTTATGTGCGTAATAACATCAAATAAAACAACGAAGAAACAACTAATGACGATGACTAAAACCTACCACACCTTGCGTGTCATTCTTGGCGATCAATTAAACGCGGCGCATGCTTGGTTTCGTGAGCAAGACCAAGGGGTCTTGTATGTTATCGCTGAGCTCCACCCAGAAGCGACTTACGTTAAGCATCACATTCAAAAGCTGTGTGCGTTTTTCCTCGCGATGGAACGCTTTGCAGATGCCCTAAAAAACGCGGGTCATCACGTCTGTTACCTCACGTTGGACGACACTAAAGGTCAAAGCTTAGAAGAAGTAATTCTGACGCTGGCAGAGCAACACAATATTGCCAACGTAGCACTGCAGCGCCCAGATGAATATCGCGTATTACAGCAATACCAAACACTGATCACTGGCTCGACCAAGCCCTCGATTACTATGGTCGATAGTGAACACTTTTTACTGCCGTTCGACGAAATCTCCCAATACTTCAAGCCTAAACACAGTGTGCGCATGGAGAGTTTTTATCGCAAAATGCGCCAGCGCTTTAATATCTTGATGGCAGACGATAAACAACCAGAGGGCGGTCAATGGAACTACGACAATGCCAACCGCAATAAGCTCAAAGCAAAAGATCTAGCCGACATTCCAGCGCCTTTGTGTTTTCAACATGATGTGACCCATTTGCTTGAGCGCATGCAGCGTCACAATATTCCTTCCCTTGGCAAAGCAGAATCCAATTTACTTTGGCCCGTCACCAGCCAAGATGCACTGAACTTACTCGCCTTTTTCTGTGAGCATTTACTGCCCAATTTTGGCCGTTTTCAAGACGCCATGACCAACCAAACGCCCCACCGCTGGAGCCTGTACCATTCGCGTTTGTCTTTTGCCCTCAACGCCAAATTGATCAGCCCAAGGCATGTGATAAAAGCGGCTATTTCGGCTTATCAAGAAAACGACACTATCAACATCGCCCAAATCGAAGGCTTCGTGCGGCAACTCCTCGGCTGGCGCGAATATGTGCGTGGCATGTATTGGATCAATATGCCGGATTACCAAGAGCAAAATGCGTTAGCGGCCCATCGAGCCTTACCCAGCTACTTCTGGCATGGCCAAACCAAAATGAAATGCCTTGCCAGCGCCATTGGACAATCGCTTGATTACGCCTATGCCCATCATATCCAGCGATTGATGGTGACAGGCAACTTCTGCATGTTAACCGAGATTGAGCCCAAGCAAGTTGACGAATGGTATTTGGGTATTTACGTAGACGCTTTAGAATGGGTAGAGTTGCCCAATACGCGTGGCATGAGCCAATTTGCCGACGGCGGCTGGATTGCCTCCAAACCTTATGCCGCTAGCGGCAGCTATATACAGAAAATGAGCGACTACTGTGGCGATTGCCATTACAAGGTAAAAGAAAAAACCAGTGACGAATCTTGTCCACTCAACAGTTTATATTGGCACTTCATGGTAAAACATAGAGAACGTCTCGCCACCAATCCGCGCATTGGCATGATTTACGGCAACTGGGATAAACAAAACGACGTGCAAAAGCACGCCGTTTTACAAAGAGCCGAATGGTGTTTAGACAACATCGAGGCCTTGTAGGAAATAATATGCTATGTCGAGTACTGCAGCACGGTGAATGCCATCAGGCGGCATTTTTGCACTAGGTTGATGAGCAATGTTAAGCAAACTGGCTAACGGATAATTCAACCATCAAATCGCTACTGATTTTCTCCAGAGCCGCTTCTAATTCAGACAAAGGCAAATCGGTTGGCACCACCAGCACCATGTCTGCCTTGAACAACATATCGGAGCTCATTGGTGCCGGTTCACAGACCGTCGTCAGTTCTTTCACATTAACCTTCAATGAGTGCAGTACTTGAGACACTTCCTTCACAATACCCGAACGATCATTACCGACCACAGACAGTGACAAGGTTGAGCCTTCCGACGCTTTTTGACTCGCCAATTCGACAGTGACATGCAAGCCAAGTTGTTCAAAATTGCGCAGCGCGTTGACCAGTGCTTCTTCGTGCTCCAAGGGCACCGTCACGGTTAAAATGCCAGCAAATTTATCGGCTAGGTGCGCCATACGGCTTTCCAACCAATTGCCATGATGGCGAGCAATCGTATCGGACAAACGTTCAACAATGCCGGGGCGATCTTCACCAATAAAACTTAAAACTAGATGCTGTGACATGGGCCTTCTCCATTCTTGTTTTTAGAGTGATGTAATAGATCAAATCTAGATTACTGCAATTTATCACCGGACTCCATCTTTCTGCTCGGTACGGGCTTGTTTGCGCAAAAACCAAAACCCTAATAGCGCCGCCGCAAGACCAGACAAGCTGCCCATTCCTATCGACCATCTGGCGCCAAAAGTATCGGCGACCCAGCCCACCAAAGGTGCCCCCAAGGCGGTACTCCCCAAAGCGGTTGCCAACACCACGGCCATCACTCGACCGCGATAACGTTTTTCTGTGGCCACTTGCATGTAAGACGTCGTCGACGTGGTGAACAATTGCAAACTAAGACCCAGCAAAACCAGCAACACGGCAAACGCCCAAAACGACGTACTGATCGCCACCAAAAAACAACTCACGGCAAACATCGCCGCAACGTAAATCATAAAGCGAAATGACGGCGACGAACGGCGACTGGCCGTCACCATGGCGCCAGAGATAGAGCCAATTGCCATCATAGAGATTAAGAAACCATATTGATCAGCGTGACCTTGAAACACGTGCACTGTCATCGCCGATAAATACACCGAGAAATTCATCCCCAAACTGCAAATCATAAACGACATAGCAAGAATCACCGCCATCTCACGATGCTGCCAAATATAACGAAAGCCCTCTAAGAATTTAGTCATATCAGGGGTTGCTTTACTGTTGTCTGAAACCACCGCAGGCAAACGTCGCTTGAATTGATGTAAGGCGATTAATAACGGGATGAAGGACAATACGTTGATCATAAATACCCAACCCGTGCCGATCAATGCGATCAATACCCCCGCGATCGCAGGCCCGACTAAACGGGCGGAGTTAAACGATACGGAATTAAGCCCAACCGCATTCGACAGCTCTTTTTCACTGACAATGTCCGACACAAAAGCATGACGAGCTGGCGCATCAAACGCGGCCACACACCCTAACGCAAAAGCACAGGCACACACTTGCCACAATACAACATGACCACTCAGCACCAACAAGCCGAGAATCAACGCCAACATAGCCATTAAACACTGGGTAATAAAAAGTAACTTACGGCGATCCATACGGTCTGCCGTCCAACCCGTGATAGGCAATAACAAGATTTGCGGAGCGAATTGTAAAAACACCACCAGCCCCACCGCGGAAGCATTTTTGTCCGATAACTCCGCAATGACAATCCAATCTTGAGCCGTGCGTTGCAACCAAGTGCCAATATTAGAAATGATCGCCCCACCAAACCAAAGTCGGTAATTTGGGTTGGCGAGAGACCGAAACGTCTTACTCAATGCAAGCTCCTTTGATTAGTCATAAAAAGTGCGTCACTACTCGCTAAAAGGCGTCATTTATTAGGCTTAACATAATAGGTTCATAACAGCGTACAAAAACGGAAGTTCCTTGTATAATTAAGCGAGCGCACCCTCTTCTGTAAAAAAGCGAAGAGTTGACGTTTTCTCCATTAATGACACCATTTAAAAACATAGCAGGTAACACATAGTGATATTCAATAAACTGTCTCTGAAAATGCAATTTGTGCTTGTGATTGCTTTACCTTGTCTTGCTCTGTTTCTCGTTAGCTGGGCCGGATTACGCGGCCTTTCTAGTGTACAAGAACAGACTAAACAGCTCGCCCAAAACACCAGTGCGCCGATGCGCTCCCTTGCCGAAGTGGCGTCACGTATTCCGCGTATGCGGGTCGGTATCGACATTATTTTATTGCAAGAAATTCCCGCCATGCAGGATAAAAAAGGCGTTATTACTCGCATAAAAGAAACGCGTACCGAAGATATTCCTGAAATGGACATGGCACTAAAGCAAGCGCTGGATACTCAGGTAAATCCAAAAACACGCGCCGAAGTACAAAAAATCATCGATATTTTTGCCAAGGTTAAAACCGATGAATTAGCGCCAATGCTGACCGCTATGGAAAATAATAACCTAACCGCCGCGCAGGAAATATACAAAAACCAATATGCCAGCAGCTATGGTGTCATGCGTATTGCCGTAAATAAAATATTAGATGAGCTGCTAGCACAAGGCCAACAAGGCTACGCTCAAAGCCAAATTAATTATGAAAGTAGCCGCAACAACATGATCATTTTAATTGTCATCGTATTGGCCGCGTCTATTTTCCTTGCTTGGTTGATGTTACGTCGTCTTAATCAACGCGTTTCTTATTTACAACAACACATTTCCAGCGCCAGTGATAAATTAGACCTTGGCACTGTGATGAATATGGACGGTAAAGACGAACTTAGTGACATAGCACAGCACTTTAATCAGTTTATCGCCAAAGTCCATACCGCCATTGAAAATGTGGCCGAAAATTCGCGTCAGCTCGCTCGTACCGCAAACGATGTCGCGGCCAAAGCCAAAGCCACTCATGTTAACTGTCTAAATGAACGTGACCGTACCACTCAAATTGCGACGGCCATTCATGAAATGGGCGCCACAGTGGAAAACATCGCAGTGAATGCCTCCCAAGCTGCCAAAGCCGCTCAAGAAGCGGATAAACAAGCCCATAATGGTGCCGGATTGGTCGCACGCGCTCGCCAAGGCGTCACCTCACTGTCGACAGAAATCCAGCACATCAGCTCAGATATTGGCTCATTAGCAACACAGACGGATTCCATCGGCAGCATTCTAGACACCATTCGTAGTATTTCAGAGCAAACCAACTTGCTAGCCTTAAACGCGGCCATAGAAGCCGCCCGTGCTGGCGAACAAGGTCGAGGATTTGCGGTCGTTGCGGATGAAGTTCGAAACCTTGCCAGTCGTTCTGCGGCTTCCACCGATGAAATACAAAAAATGATCGATCAACTGCAGGAGCAATCGGCTAAAACCGTCTCTACTATTAAATCGGGTCAAGATCAAAGCAATACCGTGATGGGTCAAGCCAACGAGGCCAACAGCTCCCTTGAACAAATCACCAAACACATTGGTCAAATTAGCGATATGAATATCCAAGTGGCGACGGCCACGGAAGAACAAGCGATTGTTGTCAACGACATGAGTAAAAACGTTGAAGAGATTAATCAGCTGACGACGGAAACCTCTGAAATCGCCGATGAACTCACGGCTTCCAGCAACAACTTACAAAAACTGTCGGTTCAACTGGATAAACTGGTGACCCAGTTTAAGCTTTAAAACACACAGCTATTTGGCTAGAAAACCGAAAAAAAAACAAGAAAGGGAAGCGAGCGGCTTCCCTTTCTTTTTATGGTTCTTTGGCTGCCCTTTAGTTAGTGCTTATCATTTGAAAGACACGCCGCGGCCGTAAACAACACGTCAGTCGAACTATTCAAAGCGGTTTCTGCAGAATCCTGCAATACGCCAATAATAAAACCGACCGCCACAACTTGCATCGCAATGTCATTGGGAATGTTAAACAAGCTGCACGCCAGCGGAATCAATAATAACGAGCCGCCCGCCACGCCAGATGCACCGCAAGCAGACACGGCAGCAATCACACTCAGCAAGAGCGCCGTGCCAAAATCCAGTGAAATGCCTAAGGTGTGCACCGCCGCTAAGGTCAATATGGTAATCGTAATCGCTGCACCCGCCATATTAATGGTGGCGCCCAACGGAATGGACACAGAATAAGTGTCTTCATCCAATTCTAAACGCTTACATAAGTCCAAGTTAACCGGAATATTGGCCGCCGAGCTGCGGGTGAAAAAGGCCGTCACACCACTTTCTTTTAGGCACTTAAACACCAAAGGATAAGGGTTACGACGTATCTTCCAAAACACCAATAATGGATTAGTCACCAGCGCAATAAATAGCATGGCGCCTATCAGCACAGCGAGTAAATGCGAATACCCAAATAAAGCCTCAAAGCCTGTCGCAGCAATAGTACTCGCCACCAAACCAAAGATCCCAAAGGGGGCCAAGCGAATAATCACCGACACAATATTCGTCACGCTGGCAGACACCTGCTGCAACAAAGCTTTTGTTGTTTCAGAGGCATGACGCAAGCCCAAACCAAGGCCAATTGCCCAGGTTAAAATGCCGACATAGTTGCCTTGCACCAAGGCATTCACGGGGTTATCCACCATTTTAAACACCAAAGAATGCAGTACTTCACCGCCCCCCTGAGGCGCACTCTGGCTTAAATCTGGCGCCACCAAACTTAACTGAGTCGGAAAGGCAAAGCTGAATACCACCGCTGTTAATGCCGCCACAAAGGTGCCAAACAAATAAAGCACCAGCACCGGACGAATATGACTTTGTTGTGCTTGTTTATGATTCGCAATCGACGCCATCACCAGCAAAAACACCAAAATCGGCGCAATGGCTTTTAAGGCTTTCACAAAAAAGTCACCCAATAAACTGGCAGACAATGCCGTACTGGGTGAAACGTAGGCCAATACCACACCACAAAGAATACCGATGGCAATTTGTAGTACTAAACTACCGCGTAAATAGCGTTGTAATAACGATGGTTTTTGAGCAAATGTCATTAGAAGGGGTCCGTTGAAATTTTGAGCTCGCACCTTACTGTATCCCAGTAAAAAAATGAACTGTTTTGGGGCGTTATTAAAGAAATTATTGCAAGATATCAACCAAGTTAGATATTTAACCACTTATTCAACTTTCTTATTCCTTGCGTAAAACACGGCTTGTACTTGGCTAAAATAAACCCCATATTGTTGTTATACATAAATGTTACCAAGGAATTGATATGTCGAATTTATTAGAAAAATTGCACTGGCGTTATGCCACGAAAAAAATGGATCCGAGCAAAGCCGTTGAAGCAGAAAAAGTAGCGCGCATTTTAGAAGCGATTCGCTTAACCGCCACCTCAAGCGGCCTTCAACCATACGAAGTGATCGTGGTCAAAAACACAGCATTGCGTGAAGCCATCGTGCCGCACGCTTGGAACCAAGCCCAGATTACCGATGCTTCTCACTTGCTCGTCTTCGCCGCATGGGACAACTACACCGAAGACCGTATTAACAAGATGTTTGACCTTGTTAATGACGAACGCGGCTTCAAAAACGAAGGCTGGGAAAACTACCGTCAAATGATTCTCGGCGCTTACCCGTCTCGCGACGCGGAAGTGAATTATCAGCACGCGGCGCGCCAAGCTTACATTGGTCTGGGCACCGCCTTAATTGCGGCCGCTGAAGAAGGCGTAGACAGCACGCCAATGGAAGGGTTTGATCCTGCAAAGGTCGACGAAATTCTAGGCCTAAAAGAACGCGGACTTCGCTCGGTGATTCTACTGCCTTTGGGTTACCGTGCCGAAACCGGCGATTGGTTGAAAGACCTGAAAAAAGTACGTCGCCCAGCAAACGAGTTTATTACTGAAATGAACTAATTTGTTTTTTAGCTCTACTAAAAAAGCAGAGAAAACAGCCGATCTAAAACGCCAGTCTTCTGGCGTTTTTTTATGCTCTATTTTTGCATTTGATAAAAAGTAGGGAATAATACTTATAAACTAAAAAACAATAACCGAAAAAACAATGAGCCAAACCGCGCTTATTTTGCGTATGTTAATCACCAACCTATCAGCAACAGGAAACAGAATGACAAAGTATCTAGGGCTCTTATTGGTCAGTGTATTGTTAAGCGCTTGTTCTTCAAATGATGACTGGCGCACGGCGAGTCGTGAGCCCGCTGGCATTGCCCCATCACCAGAAGAGCAAAAAGACGCGGTGATTGAGTTTTATGCAGCAGACGCGTTTAGCTGGCGAGGCTGGTTTGCGGTTCATACTTGGGTGGCAACAAAAGAAAAGAACGCGCCTGAATACACCGTCTATGAAGTCGTTGGCTGGCGAGTAGAACGCGGATTACCAGCGTTGTACGAATACCAAACGGCCACACCTGACCGCTATTGGTTTGGCGCAAAACCAGAAAAAGTCCTTTCGATTACCGGGGAAAAAGCCGAAAGCTTGATTCCACATATTCACGCCGCGGTAACCCGTTACCCTTGGGCAAACGAATACACGGTTTTTCCTGGCCCAAACAGCAACACCTTTCCGACTTGGGTTGGCTTACAAGTGCCAGAGCTGGATCTTGATATGCCCTTTAGCGCCATCGGCAGTGGCTATGCAGATAACTAGGCTAATGGTGAATTTTTGCGAAGCGCCGCGTTCAAAAAATTAAGCCAGTATTTAGCAAGTCGCCATATTGACCCACCCTAGTCCTTACGCTACGTTTTCCCGTGGCAAACGAGGAACACCATGTTGTTCAACGACCCCACTAAATATAACAACGTAATTTGTGCTTAACGTCACAAGTTCTTCTAAAAAGGCAACAATATGGTCATGGATTTCTCTTTCGAAGCACAAAAAACACAGCAGCGCTTGCTATCCGAATTGGACTTTAGCCCGCTCACCTCAAAGCAAAAATCCATTTTTACCGCACGCTTAGAAACGAACTTTAAGCCCTTGTTTGAACAACTTTTTCCACTCTATCAACACCATTTCGACCTGCATTTTCATCTCAAAACATTACTGCAATCTTTTATCGATTTTCAAAAGAAAAAACGCCCAGCGCAAATCAAAGACAAGTCAGATTTTTGGTTCGAGTCCAATAAAAATGTCGGCATGGCGGTGTATGTAGACTTGCTGGCCGATGACCTAGGCTCTTTAATCGACAAGATTCCGTATTTTGAATCCTTAGGGATTAATTACCTGCACCTGATGCCGCTGTATCTGGCGCCAGAAGGCAACAGTGATGGCGGTTACGCAATTTCAGACTATCGCACCGTTTCACCCAATCTGGGCACCAACAAAGACCTAAAAGACCTGGCCTCTGCGCTGCATAAAAAAGGCATTCGTATGGTGCTGGACTTTGTCTTTAATCACACCTCAGACGAACATCGCTGGGCCGCAGCGGCCAAGTCTGGCGATCAAGAATACCAAGATTATTATCACTTCATGGGCGAACAAGACGCCATGGAATACAACCAAACCGTACGAGAGATTTTTCCGCAGATTCGTCGTGGCAGCTTCACCTATCTACCGGCATTAGACCGCCACGTTTGGACCACGTTTAACTCCTTTCAGTGGGATTTAAACTATGCCAACCCAGCGGTGTTTGTCGCCGTAGTGGAAGAGATGTTGCATCTGATTTTGAATGGCTGTGATGTATTGCGACTCGACGCTCTGGCCTTTGTGTGGAAAGAAAAAGGCACCGTATGTGAGAACTTACCCAAGGCTCACAACCTAATAAAAGCGTTTAAAGCCTGCTTAGACATTGCCGCACCGCAAGTGGTGTTTAAATCCGAAGCCATTGTGCACCCTGACGAAGTCAATAAATACATTGGCACTGACGAGTGTACTTTGTCTTATAACCCGCTGATGATGGCCTTGTTATGGGAAAGTCTAGCCACCCGCCAAACCAGTTTGTTGTACCACTCTCTTGAGCGCAGTTTCAAGATTCCAGAGCACACCACTTGGGTCAACTACATTCGCTGTCACGACGACATTGGTTGGTTGTGGGACGACGCCATCTCCGGTCGCCTAGGCATGGACGGATTTGGCCATCGTCGCTTCTTAAACCAGTTTTATACCGGTCAATTCGAGGGCTCTTTTGCCGCGGGTGTGCCATTTCAAGAAAACCCAGTGAATGGCGACTGTCGCGTGTGCGGCACCTTGGCCTCACTAGCAGGCGTGGAAAACGCCGTTGCCGCAGACGATCCAGTTTTGCTTGATCACGCCATCAAACGTATTCGTTTGCTGAACGGCATTAACTTCGCCATGCCCGGCATTCCATTGCTCTACCAAGGTGACGACCTTGGTGTGCTCAACAATAACGACTACCTAAACGACCCAAGCAAAGCAGAAGACAGCCGTTGGGTGCATCGTAAGAAGCTTACAGAGCAGGATTTCGCCTTAGCGCAAGACATAAAAACACCACAGGGTAACATTGCCCAACTGGTTCAAGAGATGATTCAAATCCGCAAAGCCAACCCGCTTTTCGCGGCACCAGAATTTGAACTTGTCTCACTGGGTAGCCCACACGTATTCGCCTTTAAACGACAAATGGGCGACAAAACCTTGTTAGTCATCGCCAATATGAGTGAGCACCTAGTATCGTTTGAGCGCCCACTAAACAGCATTATGCAAAAAGACAGCGCACACAACCTGCTAAACAAGGCTGTCGTTGACTTAGTCACGCTTAACACCATCGAACCTCTGGATATTCTTTGGCTAGCTTAACCCGACTAAACTGACTTTTTAGCCCGACTAAAATATACGCCAACAATCGTCACAACAAAGCCGACTATTTGAATCGGGCTCATAGATTCACTGAATAAGAAATAACTTTCTAGCGCTGCCAAGGGGGGCGCTAGTAGCAACATAGTAGACACCTGAGACGCCCTGACTTTTCTCAATAACCACACCATCAAGAAAACGCCACCGCCAGATAAAACCAACACGCCCCAGATAACGAGCAAGAAAGACGCTAGCTGCACTTCAAATAAAGTTTCGCCGAGAAACAACATAAAACCAATCGACACGACACTGGCGGCTAAGTTTTGCACCGCCATGGAACTCACTATATCAGACGATGAAATCGACATTTTTTGATAAGTCACACCAAGCGACAAGGACAATATAGCCACACAAGCCAAAGTAAACGTCAGCAAGGTTACGCCGCCGTGGCTCATATCCAGCGATAACGCCGGACTCACCACCAGCAACAACCCCACCATGCCGACCAACATCCCGATGATGCCTTTCAAGGCCGTTTTTTCTTTGATCAACAAGAAGGCGAGTAAGGTCACCAAAGCTGGTTGCAATGCGCCAATCAGCGCCATCATGCCGGCCGGTAAACCTTTAGCAATCGCCACATAGGCAAAGCCAAGGTAAAAACCATTCATCAGCATGCCAGCAATAATATGCTTAGGTAACTCTTTCCAAGCGGGAAAACGTCGACGCTGCCACAAAGCAATGGCAAGAAACAGTAACCCCGCTAGAACAAAGCGAATACTCAGAAATACGTTAGGGTCAATCAGGCCAACAATGAATTTACCCGTGATAAACCCTGTCGACCAAATAACCACCAAGAGTACATATAAAAATGCCATTCAAATTCCTTTCGCGAGTAAGCGCGCCACCGACAGAAACAGTGCCATTACATTGGCCGTGTAAGCACCATAAACGGGGTAATCCTATCTTATATTCGGATTATGTTATGGACAGAAAACATAAAAGGCGCTGATCGAATCGAAAAGCGCCTTTCATTTTATGGGTTAAAGCCGTAGAGGGATTACATACGCTCTAAGGTTTCGATGCCCAACAAAGACAAGCCCAATTTCAAGGTTGACGCCGTATTCAACGCCAACTGTAAACGGCTATGTTTCACGTCGTCTTCGGCATTCAGAATGGGGCAAGCTTCATAGAAGGTCATAAAGACGCCCGCCAAATCGTACAAATAAGCACACAAAAAATGCGGCATACCGTCGTTAGCGACCTGCTGGATGGCTTCTTCAAACTGACATAATTTCACCGCCAAGGCACGCTCTTGTGGCTCGTCAATCGCAATATCGCCCGTCAAGCTCGCCACCTCAATCTCAGAGCGCTTAACAATGCTCGCCACACGAGAATAAGCATACAGCAAATACGGCGCGGTATTGCCTTCAAAACTCAACATGGTGTCCCAGTTGAACACATAATCACTGGTGCGGTTTTTCGATAGGTCAGCGTATTTTACCGAGGCAATACCCACCACACGGCCGATGTTACGCAATTCTTCTTCGTCCATTTCTGGATTCTTCGACGCCACCAATTGATAAGCACGCTCTTGCGCTTCTTCCAACAAAGAAGACAATTTCGCCACGCCACCAGAACGCGTCTTGAATGGTTTGCCATCGCTGCCCATTACCGTACCAAAAGGCATGTGTTCCAATTGCGTTTCTGCTTTCACAAAGCCCGCTTTACGAGACAAGGTAAAAATCTGCTGGAAATGCAAAGACTGGCGAGCATCGACAAAATACAACACACGATTGGCATTCAAGGTATGTTGACGGAAACGCACCGCGGCTAAATCCGTTGTGGCGTATAAAAAACCACCACCGGTTTTTTGCACGATAATGGGCGTAATCTCGCCATCTTTATTGGCAAACTCTTCCATGAACACACATTGTGCGCCATTGGATTCTTGTAGCAAACCTTGATCTTTTAGCTCGCTCACAACGTTCTGCAAATCGTCGTTATACGCGCTTTCGGGCATCACGTGCTGACGCTCCAAAGACACACCTAACATCTTGTAGGTTTCTTCACAGTGCGCCATGGAGATTTCGATAAACTCATCCCAAAGCGCCAAGCATTCTTCGTTACCAGATTGCAGCGCCACAACCAATTCACGAGCACGTGCCGCGAAAGCTTCATCGTCATCAAAACAGGTTTTCGCGGCACGGTAGAAGGTTTCTAGATCCGCCAGCGCCATGCTGATTTTAGTGTTATCCGCACGCAAACGTTCCATGTACGCCAACAGCATACCGAATTGCGTCCCCCAATCACCTACGTGGTTTTGACGAACGACGTGATGCCCAAAAAACTCCAGCGTCCGCACCACGGCGTCACCAATTACGGTAGAACGCAAATGACCAACGTGCATTTCCTTGGCAAGGTTTGGCGCAGAGTAATCCACCACTACCGTTTCGGGCGCTTCAACAGGTTTTACATCAAGACGTTCACTGGTACGCAATTGCACCAACTCTTTGCTCAACCAAACATTTTTCAAAAAGATATTGATAAAGCCCGGTCCAGCAATGTCCACTTTATCGGCAAGATCAGACAGATCCAACTTATCTAATGTGGCTTGAGCAAAATCACGCGGGTTCATTTTTAACGCTTTCGCCGCGCCCATCATACCGTTGGCTTGGTAATCACCAAATTGCACTTTCGCCGATTGACGAACTAATGCAGGCGCTGTATCAGACGCGCCAGCCGCCACCATCGCCGCTTGGATGCGTTGATTTAAAAGAGTTTGAATATTCACAAGGGAGACCTTTAAACAGTAAACATGCCGCTAATAATGGCAGCACATTAGAATCACACAGCCCTCTGACTGTCACCAATCAGAGGGCTGAATTCAAAAAAATAGTGGCATCAATGATAACCGATTCTCACGCTTTTAGCGAAAGAACAGCCACGCTTTTAACGAAAGAACAGCTTACAGGCTTGGTTGTTATTTTCGTCCTGATAAGGATAGCCCAACTCGTCTAAGAAATGCGTCACGTCGGTTTCTTCACCAACCGCTTGCAGCCCCACCAAGACACGACCATAAGCATCACCATGATTACGATAATGGAACATGGAGATGTTCCATTGCCCGCCAAGGGTGTTCAAAAATTTCAGCAAGGCGCCGGGACGTTCAGGAAACTCAAAGCTGTACAGTAACTCGCCCTTGTCGCTGCGCAAATGGCCGCCAATCATATGACGAACATGGACTTTAGCGGTTTCATCGTCGGTCAAATCCACAATTTCATATTCTTTCAAATCCGCCAGTAATTCTTTACGACTGTGCGGACTGCCACCCAAGGCCACGCCAACAAAGATTACCGCTTCTTGATCATCACCATAACGGTAGTTAAACTCGGTGATATTACGGCCCACCAAGGCTTGGCAGAAATCTTTAAAACTGCCGGGATGCTCAGGAATCTTCACCGCAATAATCGCTTCGCGTTTTTCACCTAGTTCGGCGCGCTCAGACACATGACGCAAGCGGTCAAAATTCACGTTCGCGCCACTGTTGATGGCAATCAGCGTTTGGCCTTTCGCCTCTTCACGCTCAATGTACTTTTTCAACCCAGCCAAGGCACAAGCGCCTGCGGGTTCTGTAATCGCACGGGTATCATCGTAAATGTCTTTGATCGCCGCACACATTTCATCAGTGGTCACCGTAATCACTTCATCAACCGTGTCTTTGGCAATAGCAAAGGTATTGTGACCAATTTCCGCCACCGCCACGCCTTCGGCAAAAATCCCCACGGTGGCTAAACGCGTCGGTTTGCCTTTTTCAAGGGCAATTTTCAAACATGCCGCATCTTCTGGTTCGACACCGATGATTTTAATATCTGGACGCAGGTACTTGATATAAGCCGATACACCAGCGATTAGACCGCCGCCGCCAACAGGAATAAAAATCGCATCGATATTACCTTCGTGCTGATGCAGGATTTCCATACCGATTGTGCCTTGACCGGCAATCGTATCCAAATCATCGAATGGATGAACGTAAACTTGACCTGTTTTTTCCATGATTTCACGAGACTTTGCCGAGGCTTCATCAAAGGCATCACCAAACAAAATCACTTCCGCGCCATGATTGCGTACCGCGCTGACTTTTACTTCTGGCGTGGTCGCTGGCATCACAATCGTCGCTTGAATGCCCAGCTTTTTTGCCGCCAAAGCCAAGCCTTGTGCGTGGTTACCTGCCGATGCCGCAATAACGCCACGGGCGCGTTCTTCTGGCGTTAACTGACAAATCTTGTTGTATGCCCCACGAATCTTAAAGGAGAAAACTGGCTGTAAATCTTCTCGCTTCAAAATAATCTCATTGCCCAACCGATTCGACAATTGATTGGCACGAGACAGTGGTGTTTCTACGGCAACGTCATAAACGCGCGCCTGTAGAATCTTTTTGATCATGGTATGAGGCATAGTGTGTCCTAGATAGAAAAAACCGAGTAGGAAATATACTCTTTCACCCCTCTTGGCGCAAAGACAGATCGCCTCTAAATCCATCTCAAAAAGGCATAAAATCCATCAATAGGTCGATCTGGCAGGGTAACAATCGGCTCTTGAAGCGCTTATAATATCACCACCATCAGAGGTGGCTTATCTTCAAAAATAAGTCGAATAATATCGCCCCCGAGCACAATTATAATAGAAGGTGCAAATCACCATGACGCAAGACGAATTAAAACAAGCCGTTGCCAAAGCAGCCGTTGATTACATCTTACCTATGCTAGAGTCCGACACCATTGTCGGCGTTGGTACAGGCTCCACCGCTAATTTGTTCATTGACGAATTAGCCAAATACAAAAATCGTTTTGACGGCACCGTGGCAAGCTCTGAAGCCACCGCTGAGCGCCTAAAAAAACACGGCATTCCGGTTTATGATTTAAACAGCGTTGACAGCATCCGTGTGTATGTTGATGGCGCAGACGAATCCGATGAGCACTTACATTTAATCAAAGGTGGCGGTGCGGCCTTGACGCGTGAAAAAATTGTTGTCGCTTGCAGCGATGAATTTATCTGCATTGCCGATGCATCCAAACTGGTGAAAGTGCTTGGTAATTTCCCCCTTCCGGTCGAAATCATTCCAATGGCACGTGGTCATGTGGCGCGTGAATTAGTGAAATTAGGTGGTGATCCGGTTTATCGCGAAGGTGTTGTCACCGACAACGGCAACCATATTATTGACGTCTATAACTTAGAAATTCTCGATCCCATTACCTTGGAAAAAAGCATCGACGGTATTGTTGGCGTGGTGACAAACGGATTGTTTGCCAAACGTGCAGCCGATGTACTCTTGCTTGCAACCAAAGACGGCATCAAGACATTGAAGAAATAAACTGTACCAAGTCAAAGCGGCCTTCACATTTGGCCGCTTTGACTTAATAAACAGACACTTAAAACCAACGACTCCTGCGCATCAACATAAATTGACTGCCGCCTAAAACAAGTAAAGCGCCGCAAAATAACCAGAATGCCGCGTTACTGTCAGTGCCTGGCATACCGCCAATATTGATACCGAATAATCCGGTCAAAAAACCCAACGGCATAAAAATACCGGACAAAATCGACAAGACATACATCCGGGCGCTCATCTTTTCGGCTTGTAAATTGGCAAACTCTTCCTGCATCAACAAACAGCGTTCGCGCAATGATTCCAAGCCTTCGACATAACGAGTAATATCATTGGCCGCTTCCTGTACTTGAGCGATTTGCTCTGTTTTCATCCAAGACACAGCCTCCTGAGACAGTTTATTAATCGCCTCTTTCTGTGGCACTAAAAAACGCCTTAAGCGAATCGTCTCAAGACGTCGCAGAACAAGCGATTCACGTTGTCCCGACTCAATACCCTCACCAATACTTTCTTCTAAATCGGCTAATTCATCTTCTAAATCAGTAATGATTTTCGCCATTCTTTCAGTCAGCGTCGCGGTTAAGGTGGCAATCACATCCGCCGTATCAACAGGCCCTTCATTGTCAGCAAAACTTCTGACAACATCCTGTACCGAAAGTAACTTTCGGCGTCGACTCGACACAATAAAATGAGGTGTCACCCAGATACGTAAAGCGACCATATCAGATGGATTCGACTCTGGATTTAAATTAACGCCTCGTAGCGTCAATAATAGCCCCTTCCCCATGCGAACAGCGCGAGGACGTGTTTCTTCTGCGAATAACGCCTCTACGGCTGTCTCTGGTATTCCCTCCAAACCAGACAACCACGCATACCCTTCGTCTTCGGAACAATCCAAATGCACCCATCGACAACCCTGCTCAGGGATACTTTTAGGAAGATCCTCAGCCGGCAACGAAACAGCACCACCTTTACCATCGAGTTCTAAATGGTGAACAACAAATCCAGACATATCACTTCCTCTCAATATTTAGCGTAGGTTATCTAATAATTCCCACTTCCCCTATTTATTTTCCCTTCAGGACATCACCTTGGCTGACACTCAGTGGCTAGAATGGCATAATTTCAACAACTTCAAATAACAAGGAAATACCAAACCATGCAAAATCTACCTGACGTTTTAGCATCCAACGCGACACCGAAAACATTACAAGCTTTGTTAACCGTCACTACTGACACCTGCATCGCTATTTCAGACGCGCTAAAACAAGGCTCACTTGCAGGTATTTTAGGTATGGCTGGCAATGAAAATGTTCAAGGCGAAGAACAAAAGAAACTGGATGTTATCTCCAACAACATGTTGAAAGAAGCCCTAGTTGCTTATCCAGCCGTTAGAGCCATCGCTTCTGAAGAAGAAGACTACATAGTACCAGCCAACACAGACGGCGAATATCTCATTGCGTTTGACCCATTAGACGGCTCTTCTAACATCGACATCAACGCCATGGTGGGTACCATCTTTTCAATCTATCGCCAAACTGGTGACAAGCCAGCCACAGAAGCTGACTTTTTGATTCCAGGCAAAGAACAAGTTGCAGCAGGTTACGTTCTCTATGGCCCATCCACCATGCTGGTTCTCACCACTGGCGAGGGCGTCAACATGTTTACCTACGACCCAACCACAAACGTCTTCACGCTCACCCACGAAAACGTTCAAGTGGCGCAAGACACGCAAGAGTTCGCCATCAACATGTCAAACCAGCGTTTCTGGTCTACCAACATGCAAAGCTATGTCAATGACCTAGTGAAAGGCAAAGACGGCGCACGTGGTAAGAACTTCAATATGCGCTGGGTTGCCGCCATGGTAGGTGACGTACATCGTATTCTTTGTCGCGGCGGCATCTTCATCTACCCGTGGGATAACAAAGACCCATCTAAAGCGGGCAAACTGCGCCTAATGTACGAAGCCAACCCAATGGCCATGTTACTAGAACAAGCTGGAGGCAAAGCTCACACCCACACACAACGTATTCTAGACATCCAACCAGAAGCCATTCACCAGCGTGTCGCCGTCATCCTTGGTGCCACCAACGAAGTGGATAAGTGCCTAAGTTATTAACAAATCAGAAGTGTTAGTCGATTTCAGGCTCAATGTGGATAGGTTTGTTGAGATAAAAAAGGGCAAACGTTTCCGCTTGCCCTTCCAGATATTGTGCAGCGTTTTATGCGCTAAGCTTAGCCGCAACTTCAGCCACATGCTTGCCTTGGAATCGTGCCATCGCGATTTCTTTTTGTGAAGGCTGACGGCTACCGTCAGCCCCAGCAATCGTCCCCGCTCCCAAAGGAGACCCGCCTTTCACTTCACTGATATCGGCTAGCTCTGGGCAAGAATAAGGCAAACCAACCACCACAAAGCCATGATGGAATAACGTCGTGTGGAAAGACTGTATAGTGGTTTCGTTACCACCACCTGTACCTGTGGAAGTGAACACGCTACCCACTTTACCGACAAGCTTACCTTCAGCCCATAAACCACCAGTCATATCCAAGAAATTTCTCATTTGAGATGCCATATTACCAAAGCGTGTTGGCGAACCAAAAATCACAGCATCATAATTTACCAAGTCATCTGGCTTAGCTATTGGCGCGTCTTGATCAAGCTTCACACCTGAATTCTTGGCGACGTCTTCAGGCATCAGCTCAGGAACGCGTTTAATATCCACCTGCGCTCCAGCACTGCGGGCGCCTTTAGCTATTTCATTAGCCATCACTTCGATATGACCATAACTTGAGTAGTATAGAACTAACACTTTTGTCATCTCAAACTCCTTACTTAATTAAACAGTATATTCATTGTAGACGTGAATATTAAAAATTAAAGACAATGAGACAAGATGTAGAATTGTTTGAGTTTTATTTGGACATTAGTGAGCCTTACACCCTGTGATATAGGTGAAAACTGAACCGAATAGGTAATGGGCGACATGAATAGAGGGATACGGTATGGGTGGTACGTCAGCAACCTCTGATTTTTTCCATTTTCATGGAAGGTCGCCCCCATCTGTCACACGCCTGATTACGGTCGTGCCTCCCTCATCAGACCTACAAACCTATCTAACCTTCGCAAAAGCTCGTCTTGGTGTTGGATTTCCGCCTTCAAGGGTGTCGCTAAACGACTTCCGCCGATCTTGTAGGTCGCGATTTACCCTGAAAAAATAACATGCCGACAAAAACTCACCACGACAAATTACGCCTTGTCGGGCTAAAGCCACGACCTACAAAAAAACAATATAAATCAATCAATTGCAGGATGAATAAAGTCACACGCCTGATAACGGTCGTGCCTCCCTCATCAGGCCTACAAAACCTATCCAACCTTCGCAAAAGCTCGTCTTGGTGTTGGATTCGCGCTGACGCGTTGAGCCCGCGAAACAGGCGCAAGCGAATCGAATAGCAAGACAAGTGTATTTTTTACAGGCAAAAATGCAGACGAAAAAAAGCCCTGACAGGATAACCTATCAGGGCTTTCTAAATTAAAGCTTGACGACGACCTACTCTCACATGGGATCTCCCACACTACCATCGGCGATGGCGCTTTTCACTTCTGAGTTCGGGATGGGATCAGGTGGTTCAACGCCTCTATGATCGTCAAGCAATTCTGTTGCGTTCGTTCTGGCTGGACTTTTCGTCTCACCAAAACACGCGAAGACGTGCTTGGATCTTTAACAATTCTGTTTTGAAATAACAATAATCAAGTATTAAACCGATGCTCATCATGACTGATGCGTTATCGTAATCTGTGTCTCTATGTGTTTACTGTTCGACTTTCGTCGAGTCAGCAAAACCACTTTGGTGTTATATGGTCAAGCCTCACGAGCAATTAGTATTGGTTAGCTCAATGCCTCACAGCACTTACACACCCAACCTATCAACGTCCTAGTCTCGAACGGCTCTTCAGGGGACTTATGTCCCAGTGAGATCTTATCTTAAGGGAGGCTTCCCGCTTAGATGCTTTCAGCGGTTATCCCGTCCGAACATAGCTACCCGGCAATGCCACTGGCGTGACAACCGGAACACCAGAGGTTCGTCCACTCCGGTCCTCTCGTACTAGGAGCAGCTCCTCTCAAATCTCAAACGTCCACGGCAGATAGGGACCGAACTGTCTCACGACGTTCTAAACCCAGCTCGCGTACCACTTTAAATGGCGAACAGCCATACCCTTGGGACCGGCTTCAGCCCCAGGATGTGATGAGCCGACATCGAGGTGCCAAACACCGCCGTCGATGTGAACTCTTGGGCGGTATCAGCCTGTTATCCCCGGAGTACCTTTTATCCGTTGAGCGATGGCCCTTCCATACAGAACCACCGGATCACTAAGACCTACTTTCGTACCTGCTCGACGTGTCTGTCTCGCAGTTAAGCGTGCTTTTGCCTTTACACTCTATGCATGATTTCCGACCATGCTGAGCACACCTTCGTGCTCCTCCGTTACTCTTTGGGAGGAGACCGCCCCAGTCAAACTACCCACCACACAGTGTCCTCGATCCGGATAACGGACCTGAGTTAGAACCTCAAACATACCAGGGTGGTATTTCAAGAGTGGCTCCACGGTAACTGGCGTCACCGCTTCAAAGCCTCCCACCTATCCTACACAAGTAGGTTCAAAGTTCACTGTGAAGCTATAGTAAAGGTTCACGGGGTCTTTCCGTCTAGCCGCGGATACACAGCATCTTCACTGCGATTTCAATTTCACTGAGTCTCGGGTGGAGACAGTGTGGCCATCGTTACGCCATTCGTGCAGGTCGGAACTTACCCGACAAGGAATTTCGCTACCTTAGGACCGTTATAGTTACGGCCGCCGTTTACTTGGGCTTCGATCAAGAGCTTCGCTTGCGCTAACCCCATCAATTAACCTTCAAGCACCGGGCAGGCGTCACACCCTATACGTCCACTTTCGTGTTTGCAGAGTGCTGTGTTTTTAATAAACAGTCGCAGCCACCTGGTATCTTCGACCGACTGGTGCTTACGGGGCAAGCCCTTCACACTGGCCGGCGTACCTTCTCCCGAAGTTACGGTACCATTTTGCCTAGTTCCTTCACCCGAGTTCTCTCAAGCGCCTTGGTATTCTCTACCTGACCACCTGTGTCGGTTTGGGGTACGGTCAATGTATATCTGACGCTTAGAAGTTTTTCCTGGAAGCATGGCATCAACCACTTCGCCCAAAAGAGGGCTCGTCATCAGTTCTCGACATCCTCTCTTAAAGAGTGACCCGGATTTGCCTAAGTCACTTGCCTACCGCCTTAAACACAGACAACCATCGCTGTGCTGGCCTAGCCTTCTCCGTCTCTCCATCGCAATATACATCGGTACAGGAATATTAACCTGTTTTCCATCGACTACGCATTTCTGCCTCGCCTTAGGGGCCGACTCACCCTGCCCTGATTAACATGGGACAGGAAACCTTGGTCTTCCGGCGGGGGAGTTTTTCACTCCCCTTATCGTTACTCATGTCAACATTCGCACTTCTGATACCTCCAGCCTGCCTTACAGCTTGACCTTCAACGGCTTACAGAACGCTCCTCTACCATGCCTAGTAAACTAAGCATCCGTAGCTTCGGTGGCCAGTTTGAGCCCCGTTATATCTTCCGCGCAGGCCGACTCGACTAGTGAGCTATTACGCTTTCTTTAAAGGATGGCTGCTTCTAAGCCAACCTCCTAGCTGTCTAAGCCTTCCCACATCGTTTCCCACTTAACTGGCACTTGGGGACCTTAGCTGACGGTCTGGGTTGTTTCCCTTTCCACGACGGACGTTAGCACCCGCCGTGTGTCTCCCGTAATTGCACTCATTGGTATTCGGAGTTTGCATGGGGTTGGTAAGTCGGGATGACCCCCTAGCCCAAACAGTGCTCTACCCCCAATGGTGAGATACGAGGCGCTACCTAAATAGCTTTCGAGGAGAACCAGCTATCTCCGAGCTTGATTAGCCTTTCACTCCTATCCACAAGTCATCCCCAGCCTTTTCAACGGATGTGGGTTCGGTCCTCCAGTTGATGTTACTCAACCTTCAACCTGCTCATGGATAGATCGCCCGGTTTCGGGTCTATTCCCAGCAACTAAACGCCCTATTAAGACTCGGTTTCCCTACGGCTCCACTAATCGCTTAACCTTGCTACTGAAAATAAGTCGTTGACCCATTATACAAAAGGTACGCAGTCACGGAACAAGTCCGCTCCCACTGCTTGTACGTACACGGTTTCAGGATCTATTTCACTCCCCTCACAGGGGTTCTTTTCGCCTTTCCCTCACGGTACTGGTTCACTATCGGTCAGTCAGGAGTATTTAGCCTTGGAGGATGGTCCCCCCATATTCAGACAGGATAACACGTGTCCCGTCCTACTCGTTTTCATCATTAAGGTGTTTTCGTATACGGGGCTATCACCCTCTATCGCGGCACTTTCCAGAGCCTTCTACTAACACCAAAATCACTTAAGGGCTAATCCCCTTTCGCTCGCCGCTACTTAGGGAATCTCGGTTGATTTCTTTTCCTCCGGGTACTTAGATGTTTCAGTTCCCCGGGTTCGCCTCCTCACAGCTATGTATTCACTGTGGGATACTCTACAAGTAGAGTGGGTTTCCCCATTCGGACATGTTCGGATCACAGCCTGTTTATCGACTCCCCGAACCTTTTCGCAGATTACCACGTCCTTCATCGCCTCTGACTGCCAAGGCATCCACCGTGCACGCTTGGTCACTTGACCATATAACCCAAAGTAGTTTTTACGATTCAATAAAAAGCCATAAATGACTCAGTATAAAAAGTAGAAACAACCATCAGATCACATACCAAAGAGCTTTTGTGTCTCTCTGGATTTACGATAATAGAAGTCACTAAGCTGTTATCCTTAAAGAATAAGAGCAAGTGAACTTCCACCGGTTTAACACTTGATTTATCGTTATTTCAAAATTCGAATTGTTAAAGAGCAAGTTTAGTGCAAAGCACTAAGTCAGAGACTAAAAATCATCCAACACAATTAAATGTAAGATGTTTAGCGCCTTGCTTAATACTTTGTGCTAATACTTTTAAGATAGGTATCAGATAATTTGTGTGAACGCTCACCAGAGCCTTCTATCGTTTAAGGAGGTGATCCAGCCCCAGGTTCCCCTAGGGCTACCTTGTTACGACTTCACCCCAGTCATTGACCACTCCGTGGTAAGCGTCCCCCTTGCGGTTAGACTACCTACTTCTGGAGCAATCAACTCCCATGGTGTGACGGGCGGTGTGTACAAGGCCCGGGAACGTATTCACCGTGACATTCTGATTCACGATTACTAGCGATTCCGACTTCATGGAGTCGAGTTGCAGACTCCAATCCGGACTACGACGTACTTTCTGGGATTCGCTCACTATCGCTAGCTCGCTGCCCTCTGTATACGCCATTGTAGCACGTGTGTAGCCCTACTCGTAAGGGCCATGATGACTTGACGTCGTCCCCACCTTCCTCCGGTTTGTCACCGGCAGTCTCCTTAAAGTTCCCACCCGAAGTGCTGGCAAATAAGGATAAGGGTTGCGCTCGTTACGGGACTTAACCCAACATTTCACAACACGAGCTGACGACAGCCATGCAGCACCTGTCTCACAGTTCCCGAAGGCACCATCTGATCTCTCAAATGTTCTGTGGATGTCAAGAGTAGGTAAGGTTCTTCGCGTTGCGTCGAATTAAACCACATGCTCCACCGCTTGTGCGGGCCCCCGTCAATTCATTTGAGTTTTAACCTTGCGGCCGTACTCCCCAGGCGGTCTACTTATTGCGTTAGCTGCGCCACTAAGTCATTACAACCCAACGGCTAGTAGACATCGTTTACGGCGTGGACTACCAGGGTATCTAATCCTGTTTGCTCCCCACGCTTTCGCACCTCAGTGTCAGTATTAGTCCAGGGTGTCGCCTTCGCCACTGATGTTCCTTCCTATATCTACGCATTTCACCGCTACACAGGAAATTCCACACCCCTCTACCATACTCTAGCTAGCCAGTATCGGGTGCCATTCCA
This sequence comes from Marinomonas profundi, assembly GCF_020694005.1. Lineage (NCBI taxonomy): Bacteria > Pseudomonadati > Pseudomonadota > Gammaproteobacteria > Oceanospirillales > Oceanospirillaceae > Marinomonas > Marinomonas profundi. Next base: position 1,455,062 of record NZ_CP073013.1, read on the forward strand.
AGGTTGAGCCCTGGGATTTCACATCCGACTTAACAAACCACCTACGCGCGCTTTACGCCCAGTAATTCCGATTAACGCTTGCACCCTCTGTATTACCGCGGCTGCTGGCACAGAGTTAGCCGGTGCTTCTTCTGGGGCTAACGTCAAAACATTTGGATATTAGCCAAACGCCCTTCCTCACCCCTGAAAGTGCTTTACAACCCTAAGGCCTTCTTCACACACGCGGCATGGCTGGATCAGGCTTGCGCCCATTGTCCAATATTCCCCACTGCTGCCTCCCGTAGGAGTCTGGGCCGTGTCTCAGTCCCAGTGTGACTGGCCATCCTCTCAGACCAGTTAAAGATCGTCGCCTTGGTAGGCCTTTACCCTACCAACTAGCTAATCTTACGCAGGCTCATCTAATAGCGGAAGGTCACAAGTGATCCCCTCCTTTCCCCCTCAGGGTGTATGCGGTATTAGCATGCGTTTCCACATGTTGTCCCCCTCTACTAGGCAGATTCCTACGCGTTACTCACCCGTCCGCCGCTCGTCAGCAGGAGCAAGCTCCCCTGTTACCGCTCGACTTGCATGTGTTAAGCCTGCCGCCAGCGTTCAATCTGAGCCATGATCAAACTCTTCAGTTAAAAAAGCTTGCTTACTCAAATCTATTACACTAACTATAACTTAATCGACTCACTGCTTCGAAAAACAACAAGCCAACATAAAGCGAATTACTGTATAAACACTCGTAAGACTTCAATTTTTTTGATCAACTACATCTCGGCAAAACCGGTCTGCGATGATCTTCTGAAGCCTCCAGCGAGCGCCCACACAAATTATCTGATTATCTATTTTAAAGAGCGGGCTGACTTGAATTCTTTACCAGATCTTAATCTGATTAAGTTGAACTTGGTCTTCGTTGCTCTGAAGCCTTGTCCGTGTCAGCGAGGGCGTATATTAAGGATCTACAGATTTTGTGCAACCCTTTTTTGAAGAAATTTTAAATTAATTTAAAATCTATCGAACTTCAACAATACGTAATTCTTTTGGCATAGAGAAAGATACGTTCTCTTCTCGGCCTTTTAGTTCTTGAGGAGCACTACCACCTTCTTTAACCAGACGTTCAATCACTTCGTTAACCAACACTTCTGGCGCAGAAGCCCCAGCGGTCACACCAACACTATGAACATCAGACAACCAATCGCGTTGAATTTCATTGGCATTATCAATTAAGTAAGCTTTGGCACCCATTCTTTCCGCGAGTTCACGCAGACGGTTCGAGTTAGAGCTATTAACAGAGCCAACTACAAGAACCAACTCAGACTCTTCTGCCAATGTCTTCACTGCATCCTGACGATTTTGTGTCGCATAACATATATCGTCTTTTTTAGGACCATGAATCATCGGAAAGTGCTTTCGCAACGCATCAATCACAACAGAGGTATCGTCCATAGACAGTGTTGTTTGAGTAACAAAGGCAAGACGCGCAGGATCTTTAACCTGAAGCTTTTCCACGTCAGCGGGACTTTCTACTAGATAGATAGCACCACCTCGGCAATCATCGTACTGCCCCATGGTGCCTTCCACTTCAGGGTGACCATCGTGGCCGATCAAAATGCATTCCATGCCATCACGAGAATAACGCAGCACTTCTAGATGTACTTTTGTTACTAATGGGCAAGTCGCGTCGAATACTTTCAAGCCGCGATTTGTCGCTTCATCTCGCACTGCTTTTGAAACCCCATGCGCGCTGAAGATAACAATATTGTCATCTGGCACTTGATCAAGCTCATCAACAAACACCGCACCGCGAGACTTCAAAGACTCAACAACAAATTTATTATGCACCACTTCATGACGAACGTAGATTGGTGCTTCAAAGAGATCCAAGCAACGATTCACAATATCTATTGCTCTGTCTACACCCGCACAAAAGCCACGAGGGTTAGCAAGTTGAATAGCAAAACTCATGAGGTCTCCTCAATAGCTATGATTTGCACTCGAAAAGTAAGTGTACGACCCGCCAGCGGATGATTGAAATCCACCAGCACTTCTTTCTCACCAATTTCAGCAATCACACCCGGCAATTCATTTTTGCTCATATCTGCAAAAGACACCACCATTCCTTCTTCTAAATCCATAGAGAATTGAGAGCGAGGCATACGCTGAATATTACTTTCGTTGTGCACACCAAAGGCTTTTTCTGGCGACATAAGATAAGACGCCTCTTGCCCTGTAGACATGCCTAATAAAGCCGCTTCAAAGTCTGGTAACAAACTACCATCACCAAACACAAAACTGGCTGGCGTTTGAGAAAAGTTAGAATCAACAATTTGCCCGTCTTCCAGTGACAATTCAAAATGCAGAGTGACACGACTTTCCGCCGTAATGACATTCATTTTTTCGCCCCTTCTGGGTTTTTCGCCACAAAGCTTTCAAGCAACATTAAAATAACACCAATGGTAATCGCGCTATCGGCGACATTAAAGGCAGGGAAATACCAAGACTGCTGCCAATGAAATTGCAAAAAGTCCACAACATGACCATAGACGAGTCGATCATAAAGATTGCCAATCGCACCGCCCAATACAAACGTCAGTGCTAGAGACTCCAATCGATTTGTCTCTGCAATCTTAACCAAACGCCAACTGATACCCACTGCCACCGCCAAAGCAATGACAGAAAAAAACCAGCGCTGCCAGCCACCCGCTTGCGCTAGGAAACTAAAAGCGGCGCCCGTGTTGTATCTCAAGGTCAGATCGAAGAACGGCAAAACAGCAATCTCTTGCCCATAGAATAAATTGGACTCAATCGCCTGCTTTGTTACCCAGTCTAAAACAAACAGAATCAGAGCCAGCGCCCACCAGCGCTGAACTCGTTTCCACACAATTAAAGCCGTCATTAGGCGTAAAGGCGCTGTTCACCTTCCCCATCTGGCAAGTTAGAAATACAACGATCACACAACTCAGGATGCGCTTCTCGTTTGCCAACCTCTTCACGGTGATGCCAGCAACGCACACACTTAGTGTACTTACTCAGCGCTACGTGAACTTTTAGGCTATCAAGGTCTGTCGCTACTGCATCATCACCCGCTTGAGACAAAGGCAACACCTTCACCTCAGAAGCAATCAACACAAAGCGCAATTCCTCACCGAGGCGATTTAATGTCGCTTGCAAAACATCATCACAATACAATGTGATTTCTGCGCTTAGGCTTGCTTTCATCTTGCCTTCGCTACGGGCCGCTTCTAATACCTTGTTCGCCGCGACTTTCGCTTCCAGAACACGCTTCCAGAAATCACGCCCCATTGGCTCATCACCCGACAACTCTTCAAGACCTTCGTACCATGTCTCCAAGAAAACCGACTCGCCACGCTCACCAGGAAGCGTCTGCCAAATCTCATCCGCAGTAAAACTCAAGATTGGTGCGATCCAACGAGAGAACGCCTCCATCACATGATAAAGCGCGGTTTGCGCCGAACGACGCGCCAAGCTGTCTTCTTGAGTCGTGTACTGGCGATCTTTAATAACATCTAGATAAAAACCACCCAAATCGACAGAACAGAAGTTCTGAATCTTCTGATTAACGGTATGGAATTGATAGTCGTTGTACGCTGTATCTAATTCTTTTTGCAATAAAGCAGCACGGTCCACAATCCAACGATCCAGAGCAATCATCTCGCTCGAAGGCACCATATCAGTAGCCGGATTAAAGCCATTTAGGTTTGCCATCATAAAGCGTGCTGTATTACGAATACGACGATAAGAATCCGCCACTCGCTTGAGGATTTCATCCGATACTGTCATTTCAGTGGTGTAATCCGTTGCCGCCACCCACAGACGAATAATATCAGCACCCAAGGTATCCATGACTTTTTGAGGCGACAACACGTTACCCAAAGACTTGGACATTTTGCGGCCGTCGCCATCCACAGTAAAACCATGGGTCAGCACTTGCTTGTATGGCGGCACACCACGAATCGCAATCGATGTTTTTAAGGAAGACTGGAACCAACCACGATGCTGATCCGACCCTTCTAAGTACAAGTCGGCAGGGAAACTCAATTCGTCACGTTGATCGATAACAGAATAATGCGTCACACCAGAGTCAAACCATACATCTAATGTGTCAGTCACCTTGCTGTATTTCTCAGCATCCGCGCCTAGCAGCTCAGCAGCTTCCATTTCGAACCAAGCATCAATACCTTCTTTTTCAATGCGCAACGCGACTTCTTCGATCAAACGCGGCGTTTCTGGGTGAAGCTCTTGAGTCTCTTTATTAATAAACAACGCAATCGGCACGCCCCAAGTACGCTGACGAGAAACACACCAATCAGGGCTGTTATTCAACATCCCTTCCATGCGGTTTTGTCCCCAGCTTGGCACCCACTTCACGCCTTCAACCGCCTGCTTCGCAGCATCCAGCAAGCCTTCTTTGGTCATACTGATAAACCACTGAGGCGTCGCACGGAAAATGAGCGGGGTTTTAGTACGCCAGCAATGTGGATAGCTGTGGAAAATTTTTGACTCAAACACCAAGGCATTATTGCGATTGAGCGCGTCAAGCACCGCGCCATCTACTTTGTAAACGTGCAAGCCCGCAAATTCACCCGCCGCCTCGGAATAAACACCGTTATCTTGTACAAGATTAATTGTACCGATGCCATTTTCACGACCAACGTTAAAGTCGTCTACGCCGTGGTCAGGTGCCGTATGTACGCAACCGGTACCGGCTTCGGTCGTGACATGCTCACCCAAGATGACAGGAATATCACGTGCCAAGAAAGGATGATCCAACACAGTACCCGCGAGCTCAGCCCCCACAACACGACCAACAATACGGAAATCAGCGACACCATAACGAGACATAATGCCCGCTACCATATCTTCAGCAAGGATCAGACGTTCTTTGCCCAAGCCCATATCAACTTCAACTAATGCGTAGTTAAATTCTGGATGAACCGAGACCGCCTGACTGGCGGGAAGTGTCCAAGGCGTCGTTGTCCAAATAACAACAGACACTTTACCTTCACCCTCAAGATCAGAGAATTTAGCCAGCAAGGCCGCTTCGTCTTGTGGCGCATAACGCACATCCAAAGACAAAGAGGTTTTATCCTGATATTCCACTTCCGCTTCCGCCAAGGCCGAACCGCCCACCACGCTCCAGTAAACCGGCTTAAAGCCCTTTACTAAATGGCCATTTTTAGCGATTTTGCCCAAAGCACGAACAATGTTCGCCTCGGTTTTAAAATTCATGGTCAGGTAAGGATTTTCCCAATCCCCCATCACGCCCAAGCGGATAAAGTCTTTTTTCTGCTCTTCAATCTGTGAATAAGCGTATTCACGACATTTGGCACGAAACTCTTTATAAGAGACTTTCGCGCCCGCTTTGCCGATCAATTGCTCCACTTTGTGCTCTATTGGCAAGCCGTGACAGTCCCAACCCGGAATATAAGGTGCATCAAAGCCACTAACGGTTTTGGATTTAACAATAATATCTTTGAGGATTTTGTTAACCGCGTGACCAATGTGAATACTGCCATTTGCGTACGGAGGGCCATCATGAAGAATAAAAGATTTACGGCCTTTACTTGCCTCACGGACTTTTTGGTACAGGTCTATATCCTGCCAATGCTTCAGCATTGCAGGTTCACGTTTTGCCAAATCCCCACGCATAGGGAAGTTAGTATCTGGCAAATTCAGTGTCGGTTTATAATCACTCATGGTTTATCGATTCATCCTCAAAGATCATCTTTTCACTGATTGGCAAAAAAGCGTAACGCTTCTTCTTTATCACATTGAATTTGTTTTTCCAGCGCATCTAGGCTGGCCATTTTTCGCTCTGCCCTAATAAACTGACAGAAAGTCACCTGCACATATTTGTCATACAGGTCACCATTAAAATCGAGTAGGTGTACTTCCAGTATTGGCGTCTTACCTTGCACCGTAGGGCGCACCCCAATATTGGCAACGCCATTATGGGAAACGCCGTCAACCATAAAGGTCACCGCGTATACGCCTGAAAGTGCAGATTTAATCCCTTTAAGGTGCACATTCGCCGTTGGAAAACCCAGTTTTCGGCCAAGTTGCTGTCCATGTATCACACGCCCACTCAAGGTAACCAAATGCCCCATATTCATCTGCGCAGCAACAATATCGCCGCGCTCAAGGGCATTTCTAACCAGCGTACTGCTCACGCGTTCATCCAACGCATTTAACACCGATGGCGTATTCTCAACAGCAAAACCATGCTGGCTGCCGAAGTCTTGCAGATAATAAAAATCCCCTTGGCGATCACAACCAAAGCGGAAATCATCGCCCACCACCAAATGCTTGACAGACAAACCGTCTAATAAGATTTGCTGGCAAAACGCCTGAGCATTAAGTTGCTGCAACTTAGGGTTGAATGGCATGCAAAGCACATAATCAATGCCCTGCCCTTCCAACAAGCGAATTTTGTCACGCAAGCGCCCAATACGACCCGGCGCCGTGTCTGGCACAAAGAACTCTCTTGGCTGAGGCTCAAAAATCATAATAGCGGCAGGCGAACCATATTGCTTAGCCAAGGCTTTAACCCGTGCCAAAATGGCGCCATGCCCTAAATGAACACCGTCAAAGTTACCTATCGTCAGCACGCATTCTTTATGCTTTGAACGGATATTATGAATACCGCGAATTAACTCCATAGAACCCCGTACAAAACAATTAAACCCAGCGTCGAAAAAATATTGAAGATTATATAGCAGTTAACCAGATGACGGTAGGCCAGAACTTGCACAAGCAGCGCAAAGCCATAATCAAAGCCAAAAACGCGCTCAATACACCTAATGCTTCAAAATGGAGGGACGCAAACCGGCGGCGACCGCAACCAAAACGTACACCAGCACGCCACAAATGACCACCATCAAGGTGCAAGCCACTCGATTCCAATCGTCCATTTGTGTCCATTGCCAACCCTGCAGAAGGAACAGATACAAACACAGACCTAACGCGATCGTCGCACTGATCACAATACGCAGCAAACGCCCCCACTGAGCGGAAAACACATGGTATTGTTTTTTATACAAACCGCGCCACAGCAAAAACGCATTCAACCCAGCAGAAAGACTGGTCGCCAACGCCAAACCAACATGCCCGAGCGGCCACACCAAAATTAAATTCAGCACCATATTCGACGCCATCGCAATAATACCAATGCGCACCGGCGTTCTGGTATCTTGCCGTGCGTAATACCCAGGCGCCAGCACCTTAATCAGCATCATAAACACCAAGCCCAGTGAATAGGCCTGCAAGCTTTGCGCGGCCATCTGCACATCGTTCACCGTTAACTCGCCGCGATAAAAAATCGTCGCAATCAAAGGCTCCGCCAGCATAAACAGAGCAAGAGAGGACGGAATCGCAATCAATAACAATATCCGCAGCGCCCAATCCAGCGTCTCTGAAAACTTGGAAGACTCACCACCCGCAAAGCTACGCGACATAGAAGGCAAGATAACCGTACTAATGGCGATAGCAAAAATCCCCAACGGCAACTCATACAGGCGATCAGACAAATACAACCAAGTAATACTGCCGGTTTGCAGAAAAGACGCCAGCACCGTATCCAAGAGCAAATTAATCTGGCTGACCGACACCCCAAACAGTGCCGGCCCCATCAACAGCAGAATGCGCTTCACTCCCGGATGACGAAAACCCAACGTCGGCATCGGCAAGAGTCGCAATCTGGCTAAAAACGGCATTTGAAACATTAACTGAATCAAGCCGGCGAAAAACACCCCCCAAGCCACCGCCGTTTCTGCTTGCGCCGCAGAGCGAGCAAAAAACACCGTCGCAACAATAAGAGAAATATTCAAAAAAATCGGCGTAATCGCTGGCACGGCATATTCGCCATGCGCATTTAAAATACCACCCGCCAAGGCCGTTAACGAAATAAACAACAAATACGGAAACGTAATGACCAACAATTCAGCCGCCAGCTTTGTTTGACCATCATTGCCAGAAAAACCCGGCGCAAAAATGTAAACAATCCAAGGCGCACAGACCATAAACAGCACGGTGATGCACAACAAGACCAACGTCAGCGATCCCGACACCGCAGAAATGAGCGCTCGAACGTCGTCTTTGCCTTCCTTCACCCGATAATCACTTAATACCGGGACAAAAGCCTGAGCAAATGCCCCTTCGGCAAATAAGCGACGAAAAAAGTTAGGAATTTTAAACGCAACGTAAAATGCGTCCGCACTGCCACTTGCGCCTAAAACATACGCCAACGCGGCGTCTCTCACCAAACCAAGAATACGAGAAAGGAAGGTACAAATAGAAACCAAGACACCAGAACGTAACAAAGACAAAGACTTAGGCTCTTTATCGAGTGCGGATTTTTTTTCGGACATAAAAAATTACGACATAAGCAATAGACAGATCGACAAAGAATAACACCAGCCACTACCAGAGCGCAGCCAAATATATAAGCTCATTTGATTAAATTTTGTATAATAGGGTTGTGGCAACGCTAAAAACTGGTAAAATCCGCCGCGAGATTTCAAAGTTAAAACTTGACATTAATTTCATGACGCAGCAGAGTGCTGAGTCATTACTTATTCAACACTAAAGGAGCCAGACCGTGGCAAATTCCGCCGGTTCAAAAAAACGCGCGCGCCAAGCAATCAAAAGCCGCGCTCACAATGGTAGCCTTCGTTCAATGGTTCGTACCTACTTGAAAAAAGTAGATGCGGCTATCGAAGCAGGCAATCAAGCTGACGCACAAGCAGCTTACGTTCTAGCAACTTCTAAGCTAGACAAAGCCGCAGACAAAGGCCTATATCACAAAAACAAAGCAGCTCGTCATAAGAGCCGCTTGAGTGCTAAAATCAAAGCACTGGCCTAATATCCATAAAAAAACCGGCACATGCCGGTTTTTTTATGTTTTTAAAGCACTATGCCTTTTAAAGCACTATGCCTTTTAAAGCACTATGCCTTTTAAAGCACTATGCCTTTTAAAGTACCACACCTTTAAAACACTCAAGCTCGCCATTCAAGCAACACCGTCCAAACCGCATTATCCAAACAGAATAACCAGCCACACAACGGCCGCCAAAATCAGCGTTAACATCACCGCCGCTGAACCCAAATCTTTCGCCCGCCCAGACAACTCATGATGCTCACTGCTAATGCGATCGACTACAGCCTCGACGCCTGAATTCAATGTCTCAACGATCAACACTAAGCCAACCGAAAAAATCAGCACCGCACGCTCAAGACCGGTATCACCAAGCCAGATAGCAAAAGGCAAAGAAATCAAAAACAAAAAAGACTCTTGTCGAAAAGCCGCTTCGTGCTTCCACTGTGCACGTAAACCTTGATACGAATACTTTGATGCACTCAATACGCGCTCTAAACCCACTTTACCTGGCTTAGCCATGACAACTCCCTAAATAATCACCAAATCATCACGATGAATTAACTCTGGCTCACCCTTGTAACCCAGAATCTCGCCAATATTAGACGAAGGCTGACCCAGCAGTTTCAAGGTTTCGGCCACACTGTAGTTCACTAAACCACGAGCCACCAGCCCTCCTTGCAGGTCAACACAAATCACCATATCGCCGCGCGAAAAAGTCCCTTGGGCATCTTTAACGCCAACCGCCAGCAAACTGGTACCTCCCTGACGCAAAGCCTTTACCGCGCCATCATCTAGAATCAATGCACCACGGCTTTTCAAATGCCCTGCCAACCACTGTTTGCGGGCCGCCACTCTACCCTGCTCTGGCTGTAGCCAAGTCCCTAGCCGCTCACCTGAAGCTACTCGCACAATCACATTTTCTTCACGACCAGACGCAATCAAGGTATCCGCACCAGACCGCGCCGCCAAACGCGCCGCCCGCACTTTCGTCAGCATGCCGCCACTGCCCAGTACGCCAGCACCGCCACTCGCCATCGACTCAAGACGATCATCCGACGCTGAAATATGCGAGATTAGCGTGGCATCTTGATGATCACGCGGGTTTTTATCAAACAGCCCCTGCTGATCCGTCAAAATAATCAACACATCAGCCTCAATCAAGTTAGCAACCAAAGCACCTAAGGTATCATTGTCACCAAAACGAATTTCATCCGTTACAACCGTGTCATTTTCATTAACGATTGGCACAACGCCAAAACCAAGCAGAGTTCGCAAAGAAGAGCGTGCATTTAAGTAACGTCGACGGTTCGACAAATCATCATGGGTCAATAAGATCTGCGCAGTACACAAGTCATGCTTTTCAAAATGCGACTCATAAACGCCCACCAACTCCATTTGACCCACTGCGGCCGCCGCCTGCAGCTCGTTAACCTGAGTGGGGCGAGAAGAAAAACCGAGGCGCTTCATGCCAGCCGCAATAGAACCAGAAGACACCAACACCACTTCCTTACCTTGCGTTCGCAATTGAGCAATTTGAGCCACCCAAAGGCCAATTCGAGCGACATCTAACCCTTGGCCATCATTTGTCAACAAGGCACTGCCTATCTTGACGACGATACGCTGCGCCTTCGCTATTTTTTCTCGCATTTCCATGATACTAGTTATTCCTACCCATCAGATTAGCTAACGTATTCCACTTCCACATCGTAGTCATCTTCATCAAAATCGTCATCATCAAGCAACAAGCCTGCTTTACGACGCTTTTCACGCAATGACATAATACGGTTTCGGCCTTCTTCATCAATCAAGGTACGCAGTGCTTTTTCTTTCTCGCGTGCTTCCGGACTTTCGATCAACAACTCACGTTTCTCATCGAGTGCCGTCATCAAATCCAAACACAAGACTTCCGTACCTTCACCAGAAATGGCAGAAATACGGTACGCCTTACCTTCCCAGCCAAGCGCATCAATCACGCTCTGGCAACGCGCTTCCAATTCGTCTTCTGGCACCATATCGGTTTTATTCAACACCAACCAACGATCACGCTCGGCCAAAGCCGGACTAAACTGATGCAACTCGTTCACCGCGATAACCGCCGCTTCCGCCGGGGTAATTTCATCCCAAGGCGCCAAGTCTACGATGTGCAACAAAATACGGTTACGCACCAAATGCTTCAGAAAGCGAATACCCAGTCCTGCACCTTCAGACGCCCCTTCAATAATTCCAGGAATGTCAGCAATAACAAAGCTTTGGTGTTTCTTAACCTTTACCACGCCAAGGTTTGGCACCAAGGTGGTAAACGGATAGTCAGCCACTTTTGGCTTAGCAGAAGACACAGCACGAATAAAGGTCGACTTACCCGCATTAGGCAGCCCTAGCAACCCCACGTCTGCCAACACTTTCATTTCTAGCTTGAGCGTACGCTCTTCACCAATGGTGCCTTTCGTTGTTTGACGTGGCGCACGGTTGGTACTGGATTTGAATCGCGTATTCCCCAAGCCATGATGCCCGCCTTGAGCGACTTTTAATTTTTGACCGTCACGAACAAGATCACCAAGCGTCTCGCCGGTATCGTCGTCAATCACCGTCGTGCCCACTGGCACTTTAATTTCAAGATCAGGCCCTTTCGAACCCGTCATATCTCGACCTTGGCCCGTCTCACCACTCTCGGCAATGTATTTCTTCGTAAAACGAAAATCAATCAGCGTGTTTAGGGCTTCATCAGCAACCAGTACGACACTGCCGCCATTACCGCCATCCCCACCATCAGGACCACCTTTCGCCACGAATTTTTCGCGCCAAAAGCTCAAACAACCATTACCGCCTTTACCCGCTCTTACATAGATACTGGCTTCATCAACAAATTTCACAGATACACCTCGTCGGTGGATTATCAGAATCAACAAACCCTGATTATAGAATTCTTCCAAAAAAAAAGCCCCGCGTCGCGGAGCTTTTTTTAAGTTTTTTAGTAAGCAATTAAGCCGCTACGACAGAAACTGTACGACGCTTCAACTTACCTTTCACTTCAAACTTCACTTGGCCTTCAGCAACAGCGAACAAAGTGTGATCTTTACCAATCTGAACACCAACACCAGGGTGGAACTGAGTACCACGCTGACGAACAAGGATGTTACCTGGGATCACGGCTTGACCACCAAAACGTTTGACACCTAATCGTTTCGACTCGGAATCGCGACCGTTACGAGTACTACCACCCGCCTTTTTATGAGCCATAACTTACTCCTTAAATTTGAATAGTTAGCGCTTAGTTAATGCCAGTTATTTTCACTTCTGTGAACCACTGACGATGACCCATACGCTTCATAGAATGCTTACGACGACGGAATTTCAAAATTTTCACTTTGTCTCCGCGACCATGAGCAACAACTTCCGCTGTTACTTTAGCGCCTTCTACAACTGGTGCACCAACTTTAACGTCGTCGCCATTGCATACAAGAAGAACGTCATCGAATTGAATCGCGCCACCTTCTTCAACAGCTAATTTCTCAACCTTAAGGGTTTGGCCTTCTTCTACACGGTATTGCTTACCGCCAGTTTTGATCACTGCAAACATGTTCTTCTCCAATAAGATTTACCCGGCTACTGAAATTGAATTTGACCTACTTCTAGTGGCAATAAACATCTGACCGAATCGGACAAAAATTACTAACCATATGATAGGGAGCAAAATGTGGGTAAATCGGACGCGAGATTGTACAAAATCGCACCATCTAATACAAGCGAAAAGCAATCTCTTTATAGATTTTTTGCATTGTGGGTTGACCCTGGCACAAGCCTTACCTAGCATGTGGCACACTTGCTGATCAGCTTGGGATTATTTAGCTTCGGAAATTGCATGCAACCTATACAAATACACGATGTTGTGGCCAATGAATTTGGCCAAGTGAACGACTATATTGTGTCACAACTTAGCAGTGACATCCCGCTCATAGAGCAAATCGGCTACTACATCATTAGTAATGGTGGAAAACGGCTCAGGCCGCTATTGGTATTGCTGGCGGCAAAAGCGAGCGCCGAACTCGACGCCAAAAAACTCGAACAAGCCATTCAGATGGCGACCATTATCGAATTTATTCATACCTCGACATTATTACATGACGATGTAGTGGATGAATCCGATATGCGTCGAGGCAAAAAAACCGCCAACGAAGAATGGGGTAATGCCCCCAGCGTTCTGGTGGGAGACTTTCTGTATTCGCGCGCTTTTCAAATCATGGTCGATGTCGGCAGCATGCAATGCATGAGCATTTTAGCCAAAACCACCAACATCATTGCCGAAGGCGAAGTTCAGCAATTAATTAACTGTGGCGACCCAGACACAACAGAAGAAAGTTACTTAAAAGTCATTCAATATAAAACCGCCAAATTGTTTGAAGGCGCGGCACTCTGTGGGGCCGTTGTCGCAGGCGCAAGCGCTGAACATCAAGAGGCCCTAAGACAGTTTGGTTCGCACGTTGGCACCGCTTTTCAGCTCATTGACGACGTGATGGATTACACCAGTACAGCAGAAGAAATGGGCAAGAGTGTTGGCGATGACCTTGCCGAGGGCAAACCCACCTTACCGCTCATATTCACCATGAAACACGGCCCTAAAGACGCCGTAGAGCGGGTCAGACAAGCCATACTAACCGGCGGACTTGACCAGCTAGATACGATTATCAATGATGTGCAAAACTGTGGCGCGATTGAATACACCCAGCAAAAAGCACAGCAACAGGCAGACCTAGCAATCCAAGCCATTGCGTCATTGCCAGAGTCGGACTATAAAGCCGCACTTGTCGCACTCGCCAACGCATCGGTAAAACGCCGCCACTAGCCGTTCATAAACTAAAAAACCAAACATAGTGCTTAAGCTATGTTTGGTTTCTGCGTTCACTTTCCCACATTAAGCGTTTTTTAGTGCCTCCATTACCGCCTGAGCGGCCATCGCAGAATGCTGCTGCATAAAACAATGCCCTCCGTCGACCTCGATGACTTGAATGTGCGGATTCAGCTTTGCTGCTAGTTGGTAAGCTTCTTTGAAATAATCAAACGTCTCTTTACCCTGAATAATGTAAGTTGGCACAGATATCTTCGCAATCGCCCCCCAGAGCCGCTTGGGATAACTCGAAAATATCGCCGCTTCCATCCACGACGGACAACTTAATTGATAATGCCCTTTTTCATCATGCTTAATAGAAGACGCAATATAGTCTTCCAAGCAAGCTAACTCCCAACCTTTAAACGTGCCCCTTTCAAAAAAGTTACTTTTCACTTGCGCAAAACTTTCCCATTGCGTCCGGCGACGACGAGCCTGTTTAGCCAAGGGGATCTGACTTTTTAAGCCTGCCAGTTTGACGCCGCGCATCATCCAAATTAAACGCGGCGGAAAAAGCGCAGGATCCAATAAAACCAAACGATCAAAAAGCGTAGGCTCTTGCTCACTCATCAGCATGGTCATGCAACCGCCAAAACTATGCCCCATACCAATCAATTCGGTTTTCGGCAAAGCCACACGCTGCGCATCCAGCGACTCAACAAACCGAGACGCAGTCGCATTCCAGCCAATAAACTGCTTTCCCGCGGTAGATTCTCCGTGACCTGCCGCATCTTGCATAATCAAATTGTAACCTTTTAGCTTTTCCAAAAAGCACAAATACGTCTTTACTGAAAAGCCATTACCATGCAGAAAATGAAGCGTTGGCTGATTTTCTTCCACTCGCCCAAGATATCCTTGGATATGGCCATCACCCACTTTATGCTGCCATGACGTTAAATCTATACGGTTACTTACACTCATAAAGGCACCCAAAAACAGTAAAGAACAACCAAACTCACGATCCTAACAGAAAACACATAGAAACGACCTTTTAATAAAAAACGCATTAAAGCCAAGCTTCACAACCCAATTTTCCAGCTTATTTTCCTCTCAGAGCCCAAAATGATCATTTTTTATGCAGGTAATTTGGTTTTTTTCCGTTCAAACATTCATATTAGAGTTTCAAACCGATATAATCAGCAAGATTTTTTACTGCAATCTGGACCACACAAATCCGCCAGACCCTGTTAAGTCATCGGCTGGATGTGGATATAGGACTATAATGACTACAGCTTCATCTTTTGAAAAAGACGAACTATTAAAATGCGGCCACGGTGAAATGTTTGGTGCAGGCAATGCCCAGCTTCCTGTCGGCAATATGCTAATGATGGATCGCATTACTCACATCTCGACTGAAGGCGGGGAACACGGCAAAGGCGAAATTATTGCTGAGCTCGACATCCACCCTGACCTTTGGTTTTTTGCGTGTCACTTCCCTGGCGACCCAGTTATGCCAGGCTGTTTAGGCTTGGACGCAATGTGGCAGCTAGTAGGATTTTTTCTAGGCTGGAAAGGCAATAAAGGTCGCGGTCGCGCCCTCGGCTCTGGTGAAGTTAAATTCACTGGGCAAATTCTGCCAACCGCGAAAAAAGTTACCTTCCACATCAACTTGAAACGCGTTATTGAGCGCAAGTTAGTGATGGGGATTGCAGACGGAAGTGTTAAAGTTGATGGTCGTGAAATTTACACCGCAAAAGACTTGCGGGTAGGCTTATTCACGTCAACGGATAACTTCTAAAGTTTAAGAATGAAAGAGGCACATTTATGCGTCGTGTAGTAGTAACAGGTCTTGGCATTGTCAGCTGTCTTGGCAATGATAAAGAAAGCGTTCTAAACTCCTTACGCGAGGGCCAGTCTGGCATTCGTTTCGCTGAAGACTATAAAGAGCATGGCTTTCGTAGCCATGTTTGTGGTCGCATCGACTTAGATGCTGAAAGTATTGATCGCAAAATTCGTCGCTTCATGGGCGATGCCGCGACTTACGCTTATGTATCTATGCAACAAGCGATTCTAGACTCTGGCTTAACAGAAGACCAAGTATCCAATATTCGTACTGGTTTAGTGGCTGGATCTGGCGGCGCATCTGCCAAAAATCTAGTCGATTCTGCAGACACGCTACGTGAAAAAGGCGTTAAGCGCGTTGGCCCGTACCGCGTCACCCAAACCATGGGCAGTACTGTCTCTGCTTGTTTGGCGACACCGTTCAAGATCAAGGGCGTTAACTATTCCATCACGTCCGCATGTTCAACCAGTGCACACTGTATTGGTAATGCCATGGAGCTTATCCAGTTAGGCAAACAGGACATCGTCTTTGCCGGTGGTGGTGAAGAAGAGAGCTGGACTCAAACTTGTATGTTTGATGCCATGGGCGCTCTATCGTCTAAATACAACGAAACACCTGAAAAAGCGTCTCGCGCCTACGATGCAAACCGTGATGGTTTCGTTATTGCTGGCGGTGGCGGTATGCTCGTTATCGAAGAGCTAGAACACGCCAAAGCTCGCGGTGCAAAAATCTACGCTGAATTAGTAGGTTACGGTGCAACATCTGATGGCTACGACATGGTAGCCCCTTCCGGTGAAGGCGCTGTACGCTGCATGCAAATGGCGATGAGCACAATTGATGGCGACATTGATTACATCAACACTCATGGCACAAGCACCCCTGCTGGCGACATGAAAGAGCTACAAGCCGTCAACGAAACTTTCGGTGATAAAATCCCTTTGATCAGCTCGACAAAGTCTTTGTCTGGCCACTCTTTGGGCGCTGCAGGCGTTCATGAAGCGATCTACTGCTTGCTGATGATGGAAAACAACTTCATCGCCGCTTCCGCAAACATAGATGAACTTGACCCAGCCGCCGGAAACATTCCAGTGGTAACGACGCGTAAAGACAATGCAGATTTGAATCTGATTATGTCTAACAGCTTTGGATTTGGCGGCACCAACGCCAGCTTAGTATTCAAAAAATACACAGCGTAAATAATCCGTCACGGTAAAACGCCAAGACGGACCAAAAGCACAAAAAAGCCGCAACCAATTGATTGCGGCTTTTTTATGTAGGCCACTTTATAATCGCTAGTGGGTCTTTTCACTAACAGCTTTTCGTTAAAGCCTTCTTGCTAAAACAGAAAGTCATTGCCTTTCGGCAGCTTCGCCATTTCCGTTCGCATCCAAACATCCATTTCATCGTGTAAAGCCGATGTTTTCTTGCCTTCAGACTCAATAATAGGGCCAATAACCACCCGAATCGAGCCGGGGAATTTACGCCAGCGCTTACCTGGCCAAGTATAGCCCGCGTTATGCACCACAGGCAGAATAGGCACACCTGCGGACGTGGCCAGCATGGCAGCGCCTTTATTAAAGGCTTGCTCTTCGTTTGGTGCGATGCGCGTACCTTCTGGAAAGATCAACACAGAGCGACCATCGTCTAAGCGCTCTTTGCCCTGACTAATAATTTGCTTCAAGGCATTGGTGCGCTGAGAGCGATCAATCGCGATAGGTTGCACCATACGCAATCCCCAACCAAAGAATGGCACGGACAATAGCTCTTTCTTCAATACCGTAGAAACCGGCGCCATCAGCACTTGCAAAACATAGGTTTCCCACTCGCTTTGATGATTGGCCACCAGCACCACGGGACGGTTTTTATTAATATGCTCTAAGCCAATAATCTCAACCTTCACACCACAAAAAACCCGAAAGACAAACAATAAGCCTTTGTTATGCAGATTCAATACTGGCTGGCGATAATTCTTCGGCAACAAAACCGTTGCGAAAGGCGCCAACACACCAAATATAATGGTGGATACCATGTAATAAATGGCGAATATTATTGAGCCGACCCACGACCTCAACGCCCCCAACATGCTCATTGACACCTTACTCCCCGCATTGCTTATTCGAATGATTTATTCAGATACTTTTTTTGTTGCTTCAATGGATTGGCGTACATAGCCAACACCGTTTCTCTTAAATTCTCAGGGCAGCGCTCAAGGTAATTCGAAAACGCACTGTCACCTGAAGGCAAACCCTGCTGCAAAGCAAGTGCCGCCTCATTAGTAGACTGAATCGCATAGTGGGTAATAATTTGACGATCAACTTCAGCAACAAAGGCTTCCGGCGTTTCAAAACCGTCTTTTATCACATCGCCAAACGTAACCACTACCTTGCCTTTTTGACCGACAATGCCATTTTTAATGCTGTCTATGTCTTCAAATTCGGCTTTTTCATAAGCCCCTGTCGTCGACTTTTGATGCAACTCGCGCGCCTTATCAAAGGCACAAGGATCGTATTCATAAGCAATCGAAACGGGGACAATTTTTAAGTTCGCCATGGCGTCAGCGAAAGGCGTCTTTGCCTTCTTTTGGCTCATAAAGAACATTTTGATAATCGCAGGGTCGGTTTGATCTAAACCATCTTTGGCACGCCCTTCTTTTTGCGCAATCCAAATGTTCGCCTGATCTGTCATCAGCGACTCTGTGATATAAGCAGATAATTGCCCAAACGCCGCCATCATTTCTCGAATACCATTGGCCGAGCGTTTGACGATAAAGCTTTTATTAAGGCGCATTAGGTCCGACACAAAAGGACGACGCAATAAGTTATCGCCAATGGCAATTCGCACCGTATTCAACCCCGCCAAGTACAAACCATAGTTAACAAAAGCAGGGTCCATGGCGATGTCTCTATGATTCGACAAGAACAAATAACCAACGCCTTTTTCTAGCTTTTCAATGCCACGGTATTCCACATTCGTGGTCGTGGTTTTTATCATCCGTTCCATGTAGCTGGCGACACGCGTTTGGAATTCATGAACATTCGAAATATTAGCAATCTGACGCTTTAGCGCCAGTTTGACGCAAAATGCCAACGGCGCACGTAAAAACCTAGGCCATTGGGCAAAACGAAAGCCAATAATCGTATTAATAAAATCGGGCATTTCAACCAGATTATTCAACACCTTGGCGACTTCATCGTCGTTGTAGGGGCGTATATCGTGAAACTGATCCATTTAATTTTCCGTCAGTAAAACTGTTTGGTTTTTTGTTATTAATTGAGACCTTTGCACCATTGCAGTACAAAGGCCTCAGTCTTTTTTACAGCGCTTGAATATCAAACCCTAATGCTTCCAACTCCGCACGCTTAGACGTGGACGTCACAACGGCGATGTTTTCGTTTTCTTTGGTTAAGTACGTCTTAGCCACTTGTTTCAACTGCTCGATTGTCACCGCCAAAACCTTGGCGCGAAACGCTTCTCTGTAGGCTAAACTGCGGCCATGTAGATGCACATAGAAATCACTTTGCGCTTCTCCCGCTGGCGAGCCAGGTTTATCCATCGAACCAATCACGCCTAAAACCGCTTCTTCAAGCGCCTCTTCAGTGTGTGTTTCATCGAGCATCCACGCAACCGAAGCATCGAAATCCGCCAAGGTTTCTGTCAAACGCGGATCACGATAGGAGTAAAAGCGGAACGACCCCGTGCTGCCATCAAACGTCGCCCCACCGCCATAAGCTCCACCCTGCTCTCGAATAGCGCGATGTAAGAAACCATTACGCAAGAAGCCACCCAATACCGTCAAAGCGGCAACATCTGGGTGATCGCCAAAGGCGGTACGAAAGGCTTTACTGCAAAAACTCACCTGAGTCGACGTCAGCCAAGCGACTTTCACTTTAGAATCCACCGCCGCCATCGAGAATTTAGTCTGCGCGGTACCGGTCGATAAATCGGCAAAAACAGCCTGAACCTGATCTATCACGCTCGCTTCATGCTGAGGCTCTGCAACAAGCAGCAACTGTTTGTTCGCTTGCAACAACTTATCGTGCAAACGCTTGAAAATAGCCAAGACATTTTCCGCGGTTTTGCTGTCGGCCTTCATCGCATCGTCCAATGCAATCGCGGCACGAATGCCTGACATGCCACTCCATTTTTCCTGTTGCGACGCCAAACCGGACAGCGCACTTGCCGCCGCTGTCATCGCCAACGAGTGCCCTTGGCCAGTAATAGACTGTTCGCGACGAGCACGACGTTGCGCCACCAGCTCTTTCACTCGACTCACTTCATCAAAGCGCACATTAAGCATGGTGTCTTTCAGCAACTCGCTCATCGCCTGAACATTGGGCACCAAGGCTTTGGAGGACAGAATAAAGTAACCATTCAATGCTTGGCGATCGTCAATCGTCGCACGAATCGAGTTAGACGCGCCTAAACCGCCACACACCTGAGCTTGGCGCTCCTGCACAGCAAGGTAATCGTCTTCCCCAATGCCCAGCTCCGTCATCATAGAAGAGAACAAAGGCAAATATTCCGTTTCTTCTGCATCCAGTTCAGGCAGGTCAATCACCAACTGCTGATAAACCAAGCCATTTGTGCCTTGAGGGTAAAACGTAATCGGCAAATCCCCCGCGACTTTTTCATGCTCATATTCTGGCAAACGCGCAGGCACATCTTCTAAACCCACTTTCGGCAGAATACTCATGTCGTCAACTTGCGATTGGCGCGTCTTCAATGCCGCACTGCGGGCAATAATCTGTTGTTTTTCTGTATCAGACAAGGCGGCTTTAATCTTGCTGAGACGGTCTTTTTCCGCCTGATTACGGCGGGTTTCAAGAGCATCGTCTGGGCTTAATGTGATCGTTACCCGATGCGCATTGGACAACAACAAGCTTTTAATCAAGTTCGGGATATAGCCTTGATCCTGCACCTTGTCACGCATTGCATTAATTACAGGGTCAAGGTCAAGCTGAGCAATCACATCACCGGCATGTACGGCGGTGGATAAACCGGCCAAGATCAATTGCAAGCCATAAGGGTAACTGCCACCGCCAATTTCACGCTGACTTAATTCCAATTGATGCAACATGGCATCCACCATGTCTTGTGGCACGCCTTTCTCTGCAATGCTTTCGAGTGTCGACAACACCAAGGCTTCGACTTTCGGTGCGTCTTCTCGCTTAACGCCTTCCAGCCCACACATGAAGCTCATTTCTTTATTGCTGTCTTCAAGGCCACACATTGGCGATGGCGCACGGCCAAGTTCGCTGTTTTCTAATACTCGCATCAAAGGCGATGCGCTGTTATCGAGCAAGACGCTAGACAGCAATTGCGCTTCAAACTGTTGGTTCAAATCGGTACTTTCTCCCAATAACCAACCGACCACCACATGACTGCCATCTTCTTTCACTTCATCCGCTGCATAACCTTCTTCCACTCGCACCGGAGAAAAATAGCGCTTAGCGTTGGGTACGCTTACTTGATCTTCAACGGGCAAACGTTCAAATCGACTCAAAACTTTCGCTTCAAATTCCGCCTGCAGTGTGTCGGCTGGAATATCACCAAAGGTCATGAAAACAGCGTTAGACGGATGGTAATGGGTTCGATAAAACGCCAACAAATCTTGGTAGGATAAATCGGGAATATCGGCTGGTTCACCACCAGAATTGAAATGATAGGTATTGTTGGGGAATAAATACTTGGTTAGCGTTTGCCACAACACGGATGTGGTTGAGCTCATGGCGCCTTTCATTTCATTGAAGACCACACCTTTAAAGGTCAAATCTGACTCAGCGTTGTCAGGCTCGGCAAACTCTAAGCGGTGGCCTTCTTGGGAAAAATCCAACTCATCCAAACGCGAAAAGAACACCGCATCTAAATACACATCCAACAGGTTGTTAAAGTCTTTCTTATTCTTACTGGCAAATGGATACGCCGTCCAATCAGAAGAGGTAAACGCGTTCATGAAGGTATTCAACGAACGACGAATCATCATAAAAAAGGGATCACGCACTGGAAAGCGCTCAGAGCCACACAACACAGTGTGCTCTAAGATATGCGCGACGCCGCAAGAATCCGTCGGCACCGTTTTTAATCCCACTAAAAAGACATTCTCGTCATTCTCGGACGCGATATGAAAATGCTTAGCGCACGTTACGGTGTGCTCAAACTCTTGGACAGTTACATTAAGAGCATCAATATACTCACTGCGAAGAAACGTAAACGCAGGATGGTGCGCGGTGCTATTTGCCATTCTCTACCTCGATAGAATTAGAATACGATAATTATAATATTTTGGGGCAGCTTGGACACATTCAAGACAACATAAGTCCAAGACAGCAAAGTGGCGGAATTATAGCAAAAACATGGCTTTTACTGCACGAACTAACGTGAATACTCCCATTTCAATAGAAGCAAAGCATTAACGCTTCTGGTGTTTTTCCCAATCGTCCAAACGCGCTTTTTCCGTCTTCTTAAACAACACATACACCGCCCCCAAACCACCATGATGCCGTTGCGCGCTATGAAACGCCATCACAGCATCCAGCTCTCTCAGCCATTTATTAATATGACTTTTAATCATCGCTTGGCTATCGGGATCTGGCGTGCGGTCGCCCTTGCCATGTACGATGATAGCGACGCGAATATCATTACGCATACAGTCATCAACAAATTGGTACACTTGTTCTCGCGCTTGCGCCACCGTATGGCGATGCAAATCCAAACGCGCTTCTATGCCATATTTACCTTGCCTAAGACGCTTAAACACACCGTCTTGCACACCAGAGCGCTTATATTCAAGCACATCATTTGGCTCGACCTTTTCCACATAGTCTTGCGACAAATGATTTCTGTCTGCCTCCTTCGCAATCAACGCCGCCTTTTGGCGCACCAAAAAATCGACCTGAGGACCTTTCTTAACTAAATATACTTCGCTTTTTTTCAGTGGCTTAATGCCCGCCACCTCTTGAGCGAACAAAGACGTTTCATCTTCGTCGTCCACAGCTTACATCCTCTTTGATTTACTCATCTTATTTAGCACACCACTATAGAACAATAAAGGCCCCTAAAAGGAGCCTTTATTACGTCAACACCTGTGTATCAAAGGGCTAACAAGCTAGAACGGGATGTCATCGTCGAAGTCGTCAAAGTTTGGCGCTTGCTGAGGTTTTGGCTCAGGTGCTGGAGCGCGCTGTGGTGCTGGCTGCTGTGGCGCGCGTTGAGCCGGTGCTTGCTGTGGCGCGTTACCCCAGCTGCCGAAAGACTGCGGCGCGGCCTGTTGTGGCGCAGCGGCTGGCTGGTGAGCCGGTTGCTGTGACGCCTGTCCATAACCGCCCTGTGGCTGATTGAAACCACCTTGAGGTGCGTGCTGCTGTGGTGCGGCTTGTTGAGGTGCTTGGCCGTATCCACCTTGCGCAGGCGCGGCTTGTTGTGGCGCGCTGCCGTAACCGCCGCCTTGTTGAGCATCGTAACCACCGCCTTGCTGGCCCGCGTTATCGCCACGGCCGTCTAGCAATTGCATTTCGTTGGCAACGATTTCTGTGGTGTAGCGTTTAACGCCGTCTTTTTCCCACTCACGAGTACGCAACGACCCTTCTACGTAGACTTTAGAGCCTTTCTTAATAAAATCGCCAGCGATTTGACCAAGACGAAAGTTACCACGGTCCATAAAGGCGACACGATGCCATTCCGTACGCTCTTGCATTTGACCCGTTTGCTTATCACGCCAGCTTTCTGTTGTTGCTAAGTTAACGTTTGCAACGGCGGCGCCAGACGGCATAAAACGCACTTCGGCATCGTTGCCTGCGTTACCAATCAAGATTACTTTGTTTATTCCACGTGCCATGACGTTCTTCTCCAACTAAAAGATAGAATAGTGTTTTACTTAAAGACGCACTTGCGGTGCCAGACGCACCAGAGCCTCTTTGTCTAATATTTTTTTATCGACTTTCAGATAAGCCGTTTGCTCATCTTTAAAAAATTGCATACCTTCCACTCCTTGGATTTGCGCAAGTTGATCCGCCAACTTCGTTACTTCTTCATCTGTCATATTGGGCAGGCTAAACGCCAGACTGCTTAACTGGCGAGGCGCCGGCTGGACAACACAAACAAGTGCCCAAGCCAAGAACACCACACCGACCACCCAAAAGACACCGCTATTCGAATGATGCTGAAGCAGCCAACCGCCACCAACACCACCCAAAAATGACCCCATAAACTGATGGGTAGAAAACACCCCCATTGCCGTGCCACGATAACCTACCGGTGCTAGCTTACTAAGCAGAGAAGGCAACACCGCTTCCAGTGAATTAAAGCCAACAAAATACACCCATAACAAGACCCCAAACACCCACAGGTAGGGCGCCCATTGCAGTAATATCGAGCTTAAGCCTAACAGCACCAGCACGGCGAACAGCACGTCTTTCGTCTTACCTTTTGATTCGGCAATAATCACTAATGGTAACATACCTGCGAAGGCAAAACCCATGATGGCTAAGTATAACCAGCTATGCTGCGACAAGGGTAAATCAAACTGCTGGATCAACAAATTGGGCACTGTCACAAACAACGCTGTTAAGCTGGCGTGCAATAACAAGACGCTGACATTCAAGAAGCGCAATTTTGAATCTTTCAACACCAAACCTAGTGCCTGAATACTGGGTGTCGTATCGCGTCGGAAAGTATGTTG
The DNA here is from genome assembly GCF_020694005.1 of Marinomonas profundi. Lineage (NCBI taxonomy): Bacteria > Pseudomonadati > Pseudomonadota > Gammaproteobacteria > Oceanospirillales > Oceanospirillaceae > Marinomonas > Marinomonas profundi. The sequence goes on from NZ_CP073013.1 coordinate 1,479,285, forward strand.
AACGATATTCGGCACGGCAAAAATGATCAAGACAATGCCCAGTAAAGAGAGCGCAAAAGACAGATAAAAAAGCCCCGACAGCCCCACTAAAGCAAAAATCCAGGGCCCCAATACCAAAGACAACATAAACGAAGCGCCAATACTAATGCCCACCATGGCCATGGCTTTGGTACGGTTCTGCTCTCTCGTCACATCACTTAATAATGCCATCAAGGTACTGGCAATAGCGCCCGCACCCTGGACCGCCCGTCCGAATATCAGTGTCATTATGTCCGTTGCGTTCGCACAAATTAAACTGCCCACGGCAAACAACAACAGTCCAATGACGATAACGCGCTTGCGGCCGATTTTATCTGACCACATTCCCATTGGAATCTGCAAACTCGCTTGAGTCAGACCATAAATACCAATCGCTGTCCCGATCAACGCCGCATCCGCGCCAGTTAAGCCATCAGCGGCCACACTGATAACCGGCATAATAAGGAACAGGCCTAACATTCTGAATAAATAAATCAGCGCTAAAGCAAGAACTGAACGACGCTCAAGTAGATCCATAAAGAGGTTACAACCGTTTAACATGGAGGCTTAGGGAAAAAGATGTCAATTTTACAGAAAATACCGTTGAAGCTCCATTTCAACTACTGTAAAAATAGACAGTTATTTAATTTACTCACAGATTCACTCTGTTGATCGACTTCACATTGGAGACTCATGGATACCATTACCCTACGCGGGGCCCGCACTCACAATTTAAAAAATGTGGACCTAGACATCCCAAGAAACAAACTTGTGGTGATTACTGGCCTATCCGGCTCAGGTAAATCCTCTCTCGCTTTCGATACTTTATACGCCGAAGGGCAGCGTCGCTATGTAGAATCGCTCTCGACCTACGCAAGACAATTTTTATCCATGATGGAAAAACCAGACATAGACCATATTGAAGGTCTTTCCCCTGCGATTTCCATCGAGCAAAAATCCACCTCTCACAACCCCAGATCAACAGTGGGTACAATAACAGAAATCTACGATTATCTACGATTGTTATTTGCCCGTGCAGGACAACCTCGCTGCCCAGATCATGGCGAACCATTAGAGGCACAAACCATATCACAAATGGTCGATAAAGTTATATCGCTACCAGAAGAAACCAAGATGATGCTACTTGCCCCCATCGTTAAGGATCGAAAAGGTGAGCACTTACACACTATTAGCGATTTGCTGTCGAAGGGCTTCATCCGTGCCCGAATCGATGGCATTGTGGTTGACTTGGACGACGCGCCAACATTAGAAAAGAATAAGAAGCACACTATCGAAGTCGTGATTGACCGTTTCAAAGTGCGTTCTGATCTGCAATTACGCTTGGCCGAATCGTTTGAAACTTGCCTTGGTTTATCGGATGGCATTGCCAAAGTCATCAATATGGACGACGAAAAAGAAGAATATATTTTCTCTAGTAAATTTGCCTGTCCCGTTTGTGGCTACAGTTTAACGGAATTAGAACCTCGCCTTTTTTCTTTTAACAATCCAAATGGTGCTTGCCAAACCTGTGATGGGCTAGGCACACACCAAATGTTTGATCCGGATAGAATCATTCAAGATGAAACGCTCACTCTCGCAGAAGGCGCGATTCGCGGCTGGGGTCGACGCAGTATTTTTTACTACCAACAACTGAGCGCCTTGGCAAAACATTATGGATTTGACATAGAGTCGAAATACAAAGACATCCCTAGCGAATTCAAAAAACGTATTTTGCAAGGCTCCGAAAAAGACAAAATAGATTTCATCTATATTAATGAACGCGGCGATAAAATGACGCGCTCTCATTCATTTGAAGGTGTTATCCCAAATCTACAACGCCGCTATCACGAAACCGAGTCCGACAGCGTGCGTGATGACTTATCACAGTACATCAGCATTCAAGCTTGCCCAGATTGTCATGGCACTCGACTCAATCGATCTGCCCGCAACGTCTTTATTGCCGAGCAGACCCTACCGGAAGTAGTGACCTACCCCATCGCAGAATGCTTGAAGTATTTTGAAGCGCTCGAACTACCGGGATCGCGCGGGGAAATCGCCTCGAAAATTCTTAAAGAAATTCGTGACCGCCTCACCTTTCTAGTCAACGTTGGCTTGGAATATCTCACTCTGGACCGCAAAGCCGACTCACTCTCTGGCGGCGAAGCGCAACGTATTCGTCTTGCTAGCCAAATTGGTGCCGGCCTGGTTGGTGTTATGTATATCCTTGACGAACCGTCAATTGGCTTACACCAGCGCGACAACGAACGACTCATTGCCACATTGACTCGACTCCGAGATTTAGGCAATACCGTCATTGTAGTAGAGCACGATGAAGACGCGATCCGCGTTGCCGACTTTGTGGTCGACATAGGCCCAGGGGCCGGCGTTCATGGCGGACAAATTATTGCCAGTGGCACACCACAAGATATTATGGATTGTCCGGAATCCGTGACCGGGCAATTTCTAACTGGCAAACGAAAAATTGCCATCCCCGCCATTCGACACAAAGCCAAAGACCAGCAGTTTCTCAAACTGATCGGCGCAACAGGCAACAATCTCAACACCGTTAACCTGCAAATCCCCGTCGGCGTGATGACGTGCATCACAGGCGTGTCTGGCTCTGGCAAGTCAACCTTAATAAATGGCACCTTGTACCCGCTTGCAGCAACAGTTCTTAATGGCGCGACCACACTGAAGGCCGCACCGCATGAACGCATTGAGGGCTTAGACTTATTTGATAAATGTGTGGACATTGACCAGAGCCCAATTGGCCGTACACCAAGATCAAACCCTGCCACCTACACTGGCATTTTCACCCCGATGAGAGAGCTGTTCTCGGCAACGCAAGAATCTCGCTCACGAGGCTACAAGCCGGGACGCTTCAGCTTTAACGTCAAAGGCGGCCGCTGCGAAGCCTGCCAAGGTGATGGCGTCATTAAGGTAGAAATGCACTTTCTCCCTGACGTTTACGTGCCTTGCGATGTATGCAAAGGCAAACGCTACAATCGTGAAACCTTAGAAATACACTACAAAGGCAAGAACATTCGCGAATGCTTAGAAATGACCATTGAAGACGCTAGGGAATTCTTTGATCCCGTCCCTTCTATTGCGCGAAAACTGCAAACTCTGATAGACGTAGGCTTAGGCTACATACGACTAGGGCAAGCGGCGACAACCTTGTCAGGCGGTGAAGCGCAGCGCGTTAAACTTGCCAAAGAGCTCTCTAAACGAGACACCGGTGCCACTTTGTATATCTTAGATGAGCCGACAACAGGATTGCATTTCGCCGATATTGAGCAGTTATTAAAAGTGCTCCATCGACTCAGAGACCATGGCAATACCGTCGTTGTCATCGAGCATAATCTTGATGTCATAAAAACAGCAGACTGGGTTGTCGACTTAGGGCCAGAAGGCGGCAGCGGAGGCGGTTATATCGTCGCAGAGGGCACACCAGAAGAGATTGCTCAGGCAGAAAAATCTCATACCGGACGCTTTTTAAAGCCGATGCTCAGTTAGTTATTGTGATAAAAAAAACAAAAACACCCGATGAAAGCGTATTTCATCGGGTGTTTTTTTATACCCTATCTTGGCACCAAGACACCTTAATAGCGGTTTAATTCAGGCAAAAAAAAGCCGAGCTAATTAAATAGCTCGGCTTTTTATTACAAACTGATATTACTCAGCGGCTTCTGTGACTGGACGATCGACCAATTCAACATAAGCCATAGGCGCATTGTCACCTGAGCGGAAGCCACATTTAAGAATGCGAACATAACCACCAGGACGAGCTTGGTAACGAGGACCAAGTTCAGAGAACAATTTACCTACTGCATCTTTGCTACGAGTACGAGCAAAGGCAAGGCGACGATTCGCAACAGAATCAACTTTCGCCAATGTGATTAACGGCTCAGCAACACGACGTAGTTCTTTTGCTTTCGGCAACGTAGTTTTAATAACTTCGTGTTCGAACAAAGAAGCAGCCATGTTTTTAAACATCGCTTTACGATGTGAGCTAGTACGGTTTAAGTGACGTCCACTCTTACGATGACGCATTTTACATTCCTTACCAAACTACGGTGGTCAGGGAACAATGACCTAGCGAGCTAGAACTTTGCTATCGTCTTTCAAACTAGCTGGTGGCCAGTTTTCTAAACGCATTCCCAAAGACAAACCACGCTGTGCTAAAACATCTTTGATTTCAGTTAACGACTTCTTACCTAGGTTAGGCGTCTTAAGAAGCTCAACCTCAGTACGTTGAATCAAATCACCGATGTAATAAATGTTCTCTGCTTTTAAACAGTTAGCACTGCGAACGGTCAATTCAAGATCATCAACCGGGCGTAGCAAAATTGGATCAATCTCATCCTCTTCTTCTACAACAGGCGCTTCGCTCTCGCTTTCAAGGGCGACGAACACAGCAATTTGCTGTTGTAAAATAGTCGCTGCGCGACGAATGGCTTCTTCAGCATCAATAGTACCATTAGATTCGATGTCTAAGACTAACTTATCTAAATCTGTACGTTGCTCTACACGAGCATTTTCGACACTGTAAGCCACACGACGAACAGGGCTGAATGAGGCATCCAGCTGCAAGCGACCGATTGGACGAGTCTCATCGTCGCCAGCAACACGAGCATCAGCAGGCTCATAACCACGACCACGTGCGACTTTGATCTGCATAGTTAACTCAGCAGTATCATCTAAGTACGCAATAACATGATCAGGGTTCGCGATCTCTGCATCTGCAACTAGCTGAATATCTCCAGCAGTCACGATACCAGGACCCTTTTTACTTAGAGTAAGAGTTGCTTCATCTTGCCCGTGTAGAGCGATCGCAACTCCTTTCAGGTTAAGAAGAATTTCAATTACATCTTCTTTAACCCCTTCGATTGCGCTGTATTCGTGTAATACACCGTCGATCTCAACTTCAACAATCGCACAACCTGGCATTGAAGACAGAAGAATACGGCGCAGCGCGTTACCCAAAGTATGACCAAAACCACGTTCTAGCGGTTGCAGTGTAACTTTAGCGCGACAATTGCCCAATTCCTGCACTTCAATGTTGCGTGGGGTTAACAATTCGCTCACTGAACGCTGCATAGATCCACCTATTTCTTAATCCTAATCACCAACTTACTTAGAGTAAAGTTCGACAATTAGGTTCTCATTAATTTCAGCTGATAAATCGGCACGCTCTGGAACAGCTTTGTAAGTTGCTTCCAGTTTAGTTGAATCAACTTCGATCCAATGGATCGGTGCACGACCTTTAGATAGCTCTAGTGCGCTTTGTACACGCAATTGCTTCTTAGCTTTTTCACGAATTGACACTACATCACCAGCTTTCACTTGGTAAGACGGAATGTTAACCGTTGCGCCATTTACTAGAATGCCTTTATGGCCTACTAGTTGACGAGCTTCTGCACGTGTAGAACCAAAACCTGAGCGATAAACAACGTTATCTAAACGTGATTCCAAAAGTTGCAAAAGGTTCTCACCGGTTGCGCCTTTAAGACGAGCTGCAGATTTGTAGTAATTACGGAATTGCTTTTCAAGCACACCGTACATACGACGTACTTTTTGTTTCTCACGTAACTGTAAGCCGTATTCAGAAAGACGACCACGACGTGCACCATGCACACCAGGAACGGTTTCTACTTTACATTTCGACTCAAGAGCGCGTGAACCGCTCTTCAATTGCAAGTCGGTACCTTCACGACGAGACAACTTACAAGTTGGACCTATATAACGAGCCATGTATCTGTCTCCTCTTAAACGCGACGTTTCTTAGGTGGACGGCAACCGTTGTGCGGAATTGGCGTCACATCTGTGATGTTATTGATACGCAAGCCCAATGCATTTAATGCACGAACTGCGGACTCACGACCAGGGCCAGGGCCTTTGATCATTACGTCAACGTTTTTAAGGCCGAACTCTTGTGCGACAGCACCGGCACGTTCCGCGGCTACCTGAGCTGCGAAAGGTGTACTTTTACGAGATCCGCGAAAACCAGAACCACCGGCCGTAGCCCAAGACAAAGCATTGCCTTGACGGTCAGTGATAGTCACGATCGTGTTGTTAAATGACGCGTGTACATGAGCAACACCGTCGACAACCGTCTTTTTGACTTTTTTCTTGGTATTGCGCGTAGCTGGCTTAGCCATATTGCACTTTCCTATTTAATGCTCAGCTCTAGCAAACATAGCGGCTAGAGCGAAACGCGTTTAAATTACTTACGAATAGGTTTACGAGGACCTTTTCGTGTACGAGCGTTCGTTTTGGTGCGTTGACCACGAACTGGTAGGCTGCGGCGATGACGAATCCCGCGGTTGCAACCTAAGTCCATCAAACGTTTGATAGACATACTGACTTCACGACGTAAGTCACCCTCTACAGTATACTTAGCAACTTCGCCACGAAGCTCATCAAGGATATCATCACTTAAAGAACCTATTTTCGCAGTTTCTGCAACACCTGTAGCAGCGCAAATAGCGCGTGAACGAGTGCGACCAATTCCGAAGATGTAAGTCAGAGAAATGACCGCATGTTTATTGTCAGGAATATTGACACCGGCTATACGAGCCATTCACTTTACTCCGTTGTTATTGATGAATAACTATAATCCATCACTTAGCTTACATAAGGGCGGCTGATTATGCCTACATTTAGGACATAAATCAACCACCCTTTCCTATCATCGAGCGTATTCGCAATTAGCCTTGACGCTGCTTATGACGAGGCTCAATACAAATCACTCGAACTGAACCGTTACGACGAACGATTTTACAGTTACGACAGATTTTCTTTACAGATGCACGTACTTTCATATGTTCAACTCCAACCTTACGCTTAGCGCATTAGGCCATTTGGACCATAACCAGTCAGATTAGATTTCTTCATTAATGACTCGTATTGCTGACTCATCAGATGACTTTGCACTTGCGACATAAAGTCCATGACAACCACTACTACGATCAACATAGAAGTACCGCCAAAGTAGAATGGAACATTCCACGCAACAACAAAGAACTGAGGCATCAATGACACTAGCGTGATGTACAAAGCACCAAACAGCGTCAAACGAGTCATTACACCATCAATATATCGAGCAGTATGATCGCCTGGACGAATACCCGGCAAAAACGCACCGGATTTTTTCAAGTTATCTGCCACATCTTTAGGGTTGAACACCAGTGCTGTGTAAAAGAAGCAAAAGAAAACAATTGCTATCGCAAACAACAACACATAGAGCGGTTGCCCAGGAGCCAAAGCCAAAGAGGTATTTTGCAACCATTCCATCCCCTCACCTTGACCGAACCATTGTCCGATAGAAGCCGGGAATAAAAGAATACTTGAAGCAAAAATAGGCGGAATAACACCGGCCATGTTTACTTTAAGTGGCAAATGGCTCTTTTGTGCAGCAAACACCTTTTTACCCTGTTGACGCTTAGCATAATTCACCGTAATACGACGTTGACCACGTTCGATGAAAACAACGAAAGCAACCGTCGCAATGGCTAATATACCAATGAGCAACAAGGCCAAAATATTAATATCGCCTTGACGAGCCGATTCAAATGAACGCCCAAGAGCAGATGGCAAACCAGCAACGATACCAGCAAAGATCAATATGGAAATACCATTACCAATCCCTTTCTCAGTAACTTGCTCGCCCAACCACATTAAGAAAACTGTACCCGCAACAAGCGTCACCACAGCAACAGCATAAAACTCCATGCCACTACTAAACGAGATGCCCTGACTTGCCAAACCAACCGCCATACTAGCAGATTGGACAAGGGCAAGAAGCACGGTACCATAACGAGTGTATTGAGTTATCTTACGACGACCCGCCTCACCCTCTTTCTTTAACTGCTCAAGCTGCGGACTCACAACCGTCAATAACTGCATAATAATAGAGGCAGAAATATAGGGCAAAATCCCGAGCGCAAGAATACTCATGCGCTCAAGCGCGCCCCCTGAGAATACGTTAAATAAACTCAGAATAGTGCCTTCATTTTGATCAAACAGTGCTGATAACCTGTCAGGATTAATACCTGGAACAGGGATATGGGCACCGATTCGGTATACAATAATTGCTAAAAACACAAACCGTATGCGAGCCCAAAGCTCGCCAAGTCCGTTTTGCATTCCAGCAGGTAGTGAGCCACGCTTTGCCATTTATTCCTCGACTTTTCCGCCAGCCGCCTCAATAGCAGCACGAGCACCTTTAGTCACTTTAAGACCGCGTACCGTGATAGCCTTGTCAATAGAACCAGACAAAATCACACGAGCCGTCTTAATTTGATGACCAAGAATGTCGGCGCTTTTAAGAGCAGCCAAATCTACAACTTCAGCATTTACAGCAGCAAGCTCGTTTAAACGAACCTCAGCAACATACTTTGCCTGACGTGAAGTAAAACCAAACTTTGGCAGACGACGCTGCAAAGGCATTTGACCGCCCTCAAAACCAGGTTTTACTGAGCCACCAGAACGAGATTTAAGACCTTTATGGCCTCGTCCGCCGGTTTTGCCCAAGCCGCTACCAATGCCGCGACCAACACGTTTAGGAGCATGTTTGCTACCTTCGCCAGGACGAAGTGTATTTAAGAACATGTTATTCCCCTACCACTTTAACCATGTAATAAACTTTATTAACCATACCGCGTACAGAAGGAGTATCTTCCAACTGACGAGTTTGGCCAACTTTACGCAAACCCAAGCCTTTAACAGTTTCACGGTGCTTTGGAAGACGACCGATCGGGCTGCGGGTTAGTTGAACTGTGATGGTATTATTCGCCATAACACATTACCCCAAAATTTGATCGACTGACTTACCGCGTTTCGCTGCGATTTGCTCAGGCGCTTTCATATCCTGCAAACCTTTGATCGTAGCACGAACTACGTTTACAGGGTTTGTAGAGCCATAACATTTTGCCAATACATCGTGCACACCAGCAATTTCAAGAACCGCACGCATCGCACCACCGGCAATAACGCCAGTACCTTGAGACGCAGGCTGCATGTAAATGTTGGACGCGCCATGATTCGCTTTAATAGGATACTGCAAAGTACCACCATCAAGCTTAACTGAAACCATGTTGCGGCGTGCTTGTTCCATTGCTTTTTGAATTGCTTGAGGAACTTCGCGTGCTTTACCACGACCAAAGCCAACTTTACCTTTACCATCACCAACGACTGTCAAAGCAGTGAAAGAGAAGATACGACCACCCTTTACTACTTTAGCAACGCGGTTTACTTGTACTAGCTTCTCTTGGAGGTCGCTAGTTTGTTGATCATTAACTGCCATTTGCTACCCCTTAGAACTCTAGACCGGCTTCACGTGCAGCGTCAGCAAGAACTTGAACGCGGCCATGATACTTGAAGCCAGAACGGTCAAAAGCGACCGAAGTGACACCTGCTTCTTTAGCGCGTGTAGCAATCAAAGTGCCGACTTCTTTAGCCGCTACCTTGTTGCCTGTCGCTGAGCCACGAAGAGCTTCTTCAAGAGTAGAAGCGCTAGCTAGCACTTTGCTACCACAAGGAGAAATCACTTGAGCATACATATGGCGTGGTGTGCGATGTACAGTAAGACGATTCGCACCTAAGTCACGAATATGCAAACGAGCACGACGTGCACGACGAATCCGAGATTGTTTTTTAGTGTTCATGAATGCCTACCTACTTCTTCTTAGCTTCTTTACGACGAATTACTTCGTCAGAATAGCGAACACCCTTGCCTTTATATGGCTCTGGTGGACGGAAACCGCGAACTTCTGCAGCAACCTGACCAACGGATTGTTTATCAATACCACGAATCACGATTTCTGTTTGAGAAGCACATTCAGCTGTGATGCCTTCAGGTAGCTCGTAATCTACTGGGTGAGAGAAACCCAGAGACAGGTTAAGCACATTGCCTTTAAGCGCAGCACGGTAACCAACACCTTGAAGAAACAATCTTTTCTCAAAACCTTGGCTAACACCAACAACCATGTTGTTAACCAAAGCGCGAGTGGTACCAGCTAAGGCACGGCTTTGTTTTGCACCATCGCGCGCAGCGAAGGTAATAACATTTTCTTCTTTAGACACTTGTACGCTTGTGTGAACATTAAACTCTAAAGAACCTTTGCCGCCTTTTACAACAACAGTTTGTCCATTTAGGGTTAAATCTACACCACTAGGAAGCGTCACGGGACTATTAGCAACTCGAGACATACTAACTCCTAGAATACTGTGCAGATTACTTCGCCACCGATACCAGCAGCACGAGCTGCACGGTCTGTCATCACACCTTTAGAGGTAGAGATGATTGCAACACCAAGGCCAGCTTCTACTTTTGGTAAAGCAGACGTGCCTTTGTATTGACGCAAACTTGGGCGAGATGCGCGTTTGATTTGTTCGATAACTGGCTTACCTTCGTAATATTTCAATTCGATAGTAAGCGTTGGCTTAACTGCTTCATCGATAGAGAAGTTACCTACGTAACCTTCTTCGCGTAAAACAGCAGCAATTGATGCCTTCATTTTTGATGAAGGCATGCTCACAGAAGTCTTTGCAGCCATCTGTGCATTGCGAATACGTGTAAACATATCCGCAAGGGTATCTTGCATACTCATTTAAGAGCTCCTAATTTAAAAACCATTGTGCAGCAAATAGAGCTCGCGCATAGTACACAGCAGCGAGCACAATGTCCAGTATTTAGACACTCCACTCACTGCCATATATTATGATAGCGCTTTACTTGCTTACCAACTAGCTTTCTTCAAGCCTGGAACGTCGCCACGCATCGCTGCTTCACGCAGTTTGATACGAGACAGGCCAAAACGACGGTATACACCGTGCGGACGACCTGTAATTTGGCAACGATTACGCTGACGTGAAGAAGATGAATCGCGTGGCAACGCTTGTAATTTAAGCGTTGCATCCCACTTTTCATCATCCGATGCATTAACGTCGCTAATGATCGTTTTTAGAGCGGCACGCTTTTCAGCATACTTAGCTACTAATTTGGTACGCTTTGCTTCGCGCTGAATCATTGATACTTTAGCCATGATTCCTACCTCTTATTTCTTGAAAGGGAAACTAAAGGCGGCTAGCAAAGCACGACCTTCTTCGTCGGTACGAGCAGTCGTTGTAATGGTAATATCCATACCACGTACACGGTCCACTTTATCGTAGTCGATCTCTGGGAAGATGATCTGCTCTTTAACACCCATGCTGTAGTTACCACGACCATCGAAAGACTTAGGGTTAAGTCCACGGAAGTCACGGATACGTGGAATAGCAACATCAACCAAACGGTCAAAGAAATCCCACATACGCTCACCACGTAGCGTCACTTTACAACCGATCGGATAACCGTCACGGATTTTAAAGCCTGCTACAGATTTACGCGCCTTAGTCACTACAACTTTCTGGCCGCTAAGTGCTTCAAGATCATTTACCGCATGCTCAAGAAGTTTCTTGTCTGCGATAGCTTCACCAACACCCATATTTAATGTGATTTTAGTGATTTTCGGCACTTCCATCACGTTTTTGTAGCTAAACTCTTCTGTCAGTTTTGCTACAACTTGATCTTTATAAACTTGCTTAAGTCTCGCCATGGCTATAATTCTCGCTCTTAGGCGTCGATCGCTTCACTATTTGATTTAAAAACACGCACTTTCGTACCGTCTTCATTCAATTTAAAGCCGACGCGATCCGCTTTACCCGTAGCACTGTTAAAAATGGCTACATTGGAAACCTGGATAGGTGCTTCTTGCTCAACGATACCGCCAGTTGATCCTTTCATAGGATTTGGCTTCTCGTGTTTCTTAACAGTATTAATGCCAGAAACTAGAACTCGATTTTCGTCTACTACCTTAACAACTTTACCGCGCTTGCCTTTATCTTTACCAGCAATCACGATAATTTCGTCGTTACGTTTGATTTTGCGCATAATGTCCCCTCTCCCTCTTACAGCACTTCAGGTGCAAGAGAAACAATTTTCATGAACTGCTCAGTTCGCAATTCACGTGTTACAGGGCCAAAGATACGAGTACCAATAGGCTGTCCTGAAGCATTCAATAGAACCGCTGAGTTTACATCAAAACGGATCACTGAGCCATCAGAACGACGAACACCTTTCTTAGTCCTAACGACAACTGCGTTTAGAACCTGCCCTTTTTTAACACGACCACGAGGGATCGCTTCTTTTACTGTGACCTTAATAATGTCACCGATAGCAGCATAACGACGATGTGAGCCACCCAGTACTTTAATACACTGAACACGCTTTGCGCCGCTGTTATCTGCAACATCAAGCATCGATTCTGTTTGAATCATAACTGCTCTCCAATCAAATTAGATAACAAGTCTCACGAGGGAAGAAGCAGCTTATACAGCTGCTGCTTTCTCAACAACTTGAACCAGATTCCAAGTCTTAGACTTAGAGTAAGGGCGTGTTTCTACGACCTTAACGGTATCACCGATCTGACACTCATTGTTTTCATCGTGAGCGTGTAGTTTGGTCGAACGACGTACAAACTTACCGTATAAAGGGTGTTTCTCCGTACGCTCAACCAGTACCGTGATGGTTTTATCCATCTTGTCGCTTACTACTTTACCAGTAACGGTACGCGCTTTTGTTTCTGCCATCTTAGTTACCTGCCTTATCATTTAGCACGGTTTTAACACGTGCGATATTGCGGCGAACTTGCGAGAGCAAATGAGTTTGCGCTAACTGACCAGTGGCTTTCTGCATACGCAGAGTAAATTGCTCACGTAGCAGTTCAATCAAGGTCGCTTGTAGCTCAGCTACAGACTTTTCTTGCATTTCTTTTGCTTTCATCTACATCACCGTACGCGTTACGAAAGTTGTGGACAGAGGAAGCTTAGCAGCAGCCAACGCAAACGCTTCGCGTGCTAACTGTTCTGAAACGCCCTCAACTTCATAAAGCATTTTTCCAGGTTGGATCTGCGCAACCCAGTATTCTACGCTACCCTTACCTTTACCCTGACGAACCTCAAGAGGCTTCTGAGTAATCGGCTTATCAGGGAACACACGAATCCAGATTCTACCACCACGCTTGATGTGACGAGTCATTGCACGACGCGCCGCTTCAATTTGACGAGCAGTAAGACGACCACGTTCAGTGGACTTCAATCCGAATTCACCAAAGCTAACTTGGTTTCCGCGAAGAGCAAGACCGCGGTTACGGCCTTTTTGCATCTTGCGGAACTTAGTACGTTTCGGTTGTAACATGACTTACCCCCTACTTAGACTTCTTCTTTTGTGCGCCTTTGTCAGCTCGCACTTGTTCAATACCGCCCAAGATTTCGCCTTTGAAGATCCACACTTTTACGCCAATGATGCCGTAAGTTGTAGCTGCTTCATAAGTAGCGTAGTCAATGTCAGCGCGTAGAGTGTGTAGAGGCACACGGCCTTCACGGTACCACTCAGCACGTGCAATTTCTGCACCGCCTAAACGACCACTCACCTGAACCTTGATACCTTTTGCGCCTGCACGCATAGCATTTTGTACCGCACGCTTCATAGCACGACGGAACATAACGCGACGCTCAAGTTGGCTTGCAATATTTTGCGCAACCAACTTCGCATCCATTTCAGGCTTACGAATTTCTTCGATGTTGATGTGGACAGGTACGCCCATCATTTCAGAAACTGCATTACGTAGCTTCTCAACATCTTCACCTTTCTTACCAATCACGATGCCTGGACGGGCAGTGTGAATTGTAATACGGGCTGTCTGAGCAGGGCGCTGGATCTCAATACGAGAAACAGAAGCCTGGACCAATTTTTTCTCCAGGAACGCACGAACCTGAAGATCGTTTAATAACAGCTTAGAGTAGTTTTGATTGTTCGCATACCAAGTAGAAGTATGATCTTTAACTATCCCTAGGCGTATACCAGTTGGATGAACCTTCTGACCCATTGGGTTTCTCCTAATTAGTCAGCGACTTTAACTGTAATATGGCAACCGCGTTTTAGAATACGGTCAGCACGGCCTTTGGCACGTGGCATAATACGTTTCAGAGTCATTGCCTCATCAACGTAAGCCGTAGACACACGCAAGTCATCTACATCAGCACCTTCGTTATGCTCAGCGTTAGCTATAGCAGACTCTAGTACTTTCTTGACAATTACTGCCGCCTTCTTAGGACTGAACGTTAAAATGTTCAGTGCTTCGCTAACAGATTTGCCGCGGATTTGATCTATAACCAAACGGGCCTTCTGCGCTGAGAGGCGAGCACCCTTCAATGAAGCGCTTACTTCACTCATGTTAATACCCCTTATTACCGTTTGGCTTTCTTGTCCGCAGCATGACCACGATATGTACGGGTCGGAGCGAACTCACCCAATTTATGACCGACCATATCTTCAGTTACTAGAACTGGAACATGCTGGCGACCATTATGGACAGCGATAGTCAACCCTACAAAATCAGGGAAGATAGTAGAACGGCGTGACCAAGTTTTAATTGGACGACGATCATTTTTCTCTACCGCAGCCTCTACCTTTTTCAACAAATGAAGGTCGATAAAAGGACCTTTTTTTAGTGAACGTGGCACAGTCGTTTCCTCTTATTACTTAGTACGGCGACGTACAATAAGTTTGTCAGTACGCTTGTTGCTGCGTGTTTTGTAACCTTTAGTAGGCACACCCCATGGCGTAACTGGGTGACGACCACCTTTGCTACGACCTTCACCACCACCATGTGGGTGATCCACTGGGTTCATCGCCGCACCGCGAACGGTAGGACGAACACCACGCCAACGCGTAGCACCAGCTTTACCAAGAACTCGTAAGCTATGCTCAGAGTTTGATACTTCACCTAAAGTAGCGCGACATTCTGTCAATACTTTACGCATTTCACCTGAACGTAGGCGAAGCGTAACGTAACGACCTTCACGAGCAACTAGCTGAGCAGAAGCACCGGCAGAACGGGCAACTTGTGCACCTTTACCTGGCTTAAGCTCGACACAGTGTACGGTACTACCAACCGGAATATTTTGCAGAGGCAAAGTATTACCCGCTTTGATAGGCGCATCTGCACCACTAAAAACAACATTGCCAGCGACCATACCTTTAGAAGCGATAATGTAACGACGCTCACCATCAGCATATTTAATCAATGCAATATTTGCAGAACGGTTTGGATCATATTCCAAACGCTCAACTACCGCAGAAATCCCATCTTTATTACGACGGAAATCAACCATACGGTAATGCTGCTTATGACCACCACCTACGTGACGCGTAGTGATGCGTCCGTTATTGTTACGTCCACCAGATTTGCTTTTTTTGTCTAGCAAAGGTGCATACGGTGCGCCTTTGTGCAAATCGTTGTTGGTAACTTTAACAACGTGACGACGGCCTGCAGACGTTGGCTTACTTTTAACAACAGCCATTGACCTATCTCCCCTTATTCAGCGACCATGAAATCAATGTCTTGACCTTCAGCCAAACGTACATACGCTTTTTTCACGTCTTTACGCTTACCTAGACCACGAACTGTACGCTTAGTTTTACCTTTATGGTTCAACGTACGAACAGACTCAACTTTGACTTCAAAAAGCGCTTCGATAGCTTGTTTGATTTCAGGTTTAGTTGCATCACCAGTTACACGAAAAACATACTGACCATTGCCTTCGGCTACGATCGTTGCTTTTTCGGAAATATGTGGACCCAACAGAACTTTATAAATACGTTCGCCGATCATGCTAGTGCCTCCTCAACTTGTTTCAGAGCACCAACTGTCACCAACACTTTGTCGTAAGCAATCAAGCTAACAGGGTCGATAGACGCTGCATCACGTACATCTACGTTAGGAATGTTGCGAGCCGCTAAGAATAAATTGCTATCCAACTCGTGGGAAACAATTAAAGCGTTCTCAATATTCAATTCTGCCATTTTTGCTATGAAGAGCTTAGTTTTTGGAGCTTCCAATTTAAGATCTTCAACCACAACAAGACGGTCTTGACGTACAAGTTCAGACCAGATGGTGCGCATTGCTGCACGATACATCTTCTTGTTCACTTTCTGAGAGTGGTCTTGTGGTTTCGCAGCGAAAGTAACACCACCAGAGCGCCATAAAGGGCTACGGATAGTACCTGCGCGTGCACGACCAGAACCTTTTTGTTTCCAAGGTTTGCGTCCACCACCTGCTACTTCAGAGCGAGTTTTTTGTGCGCGTGAGCCTTGACGAGCGCCAGCCAAGTAAGATGTTACTACTTGGTGAACCAACGCCTCGTTATATTCACGAGCAAAGGCTACATCAGAAACTTCTACTGTTCCTTCCGCGCCTGTTAGATTCAAGTTCATTGTCTACCCCTCTTAGCGAGCTTTAACAGCTGATTGAAGAATAACATCACCATTTACTGCACCAGGTACGGCACCTTTCACAAGGATAAGGTTACGTTCTGTGTCTACACGAACCACTTCTAGTGATTGAGTAGTGACTTGTGCAGCACCCATATGGCCAGCCATCTTCTTGCCTTTCCAAACACGACCAGGTGTTTGACATTGGCCGATAGAACCAGGTGCACGGTGAGACAATGAGTTACCATGTGTAGCATCTTGCATACTGAAATTATGACGCTTAATGGCACCTTGAAACCCTTTACCCTTTGATTGACCAGTTACATCAACCATTTGGATAGATTCGAAATCAGCAACAGTTAGCTCATCACCAACATTGATTTCTTTTTCGTCACCTGCCAGGCGGAACTCCCACAAACCACGACCTGCTTCAACATTCGCTTTTGCATAATGACCCGCAGCAGCTTTGTTAACGCGGCTCGAACGGCGAGAACCTACAGTAATCTGAATAGCTTGGTAGCCATCAGTTTCTGTTGTTTTCACCTGAGTAACGCGGTTCGGTTCAACCTCGATGACGGTTACTGGCACGGATACACCCTCTTCAGTGAAGATACGTGTCATTCCGGCTTTGCGTCCGACTAATTGAATAGCCATTTTTTACCTCATTTGCCAGTTGTGTATGGGGCTATCACCCGCTACGGCTGATCATTCCAGATCATTCCACTATTGTGCATATAGCCGACTGATAACCAGCCGGTTGTCGCACCCCAAACTTTGAGCTATTAACCCAAAGAAATTTGTACTTCCACGCCTGCCGCAAGATCTAGCTTCATCAAAGCATCAACTGTTTTTTCAGTTGGCTCAACGATGTCTAGAACACGTTTGTGTGTACGGATTTCATACTGATCACGCGCATCTTTATTTACGTGTGGAGAAATCAATACTGTATAACGCTCTTTGCGAGTAGGAAGTGGAATCGGTCCACGCACTTGCGCACCTGTACGCTTCGCTGTGTCCACAATTTCTTGTGTTGAAGCATCGATCAAACGATGATCAAACGCTTTCAGACGAATACGGATTTTTTGGCTTTGCATTTCCAACTCCAAATACAATGTTTTAATGACTTAACTGTACATTTATTAAGCCACAATCCTTTTTTAAGGACGGCGAATATTAGCTATTCGAAAACTGGTTGTCAAGTAACCAATTTCTGAACAAACAAAATAAACCATAAAATAAAAAGGCCACCCGATATGCGAGTGGCCTTTTTCTAAATCAAAGCAAGCAGATATTACTATCTAATTACTTAAGGATTTTAGCTACAACACCAGCACCAACTGTACGACCACCTTCACGGATCGCGAAACGTAGACCTTCGTCCATCGCGATTGGGTGAATTAGCTCAACAGTCATTTGAATGTTATCGCCAGGCATAACCATTTCTACGCCTTCAGGAAGAGAACACGCACCCGTTACGTCAGTTGTACGGAAGTAGAACTGTGGACGGTAGCCTTTAAAGAATGGCGTATGACGACCACCTTCATCTTTACCCAACACGTAAACTTCTGCTTCAAACGTAGTGTGAGGAGTGATTGAACCAGGCTTAGCCAATACTTGACCACGCTGAACATCTTCACGCTTAGTACCACGAAGAAGGATACCACAGTTCTCACCAGCACGACCTTCGTCAAGAAGCTTACGGAACATCTCAACACCAGTACAAGTTGTTTTGATAGTATCAACGATACCAACAATCTCAACTTCTTCTTGGATTTTAACGATACCACGCTCAACACGACCAGTAACAACCGTACCACGACCCTGGATAGAGAATACGTCTTCGATTGGCATTAGGAATGCACCGTCGATAGCACGCTCTGGCTCAGGAATGTAAGCATCTAGAGTTTCAACCAATTTCTTAACTGCAGTTGTACCCATTTCGTTGTCGTCTTCGCCTTTCAACGCCATTAGCGCAGAACCTGGGATGATTGGAGTGTCATCACCTGGGAAGTCGTATTCAGAAAGAAGGTCACGCAACTCCATCTCAACCAATTCTAGCATTTCAGCGTATTCTTCAGAATCCGCACCACCACAGTCTTCAGCCAACAAGTCAGACTTGTTCAAGAAAACAACGATGTAAGGAACACCTACTTGACGAGAAAGAAGGATGTGCTCACGAGTCTGAGGCATTGGGCCATCAGTCGCACCACAAACTAGAATAGCGCCATCCATTTGAGCAGCACCAGTGATCATGTTTTTAACATAATCGGCGTGTCCAGGACAGTCTACGTGTGCATAGTGACGAGTTGGAGAATCATACTCTACGTGAGAAGTAGAGATAGTGATGCCACGCTCACGCTCTTCAGGAGCATTATCGATACCGTCAAAAGCAACGGCTGTACCGCCAAATACTTCTGCACATACACGAGTCAATGCTGCTGTTAGCGTTGTTTTACCATGGTCAACGTGACCGATAGTGCCAACGTTAACATGTGGTTTATTACGTTCGAATTTACTCTTTGCCATGATACATACACCTTAAGAATTAGTAAGTATGATGATTAATCTTCATTTTTGATGATCGCGTCTGCCACACTAGCCGGTGCTTCAGCGTATTTCTCAAACTCCATTGCATAACTTGCACGCCCTTGCGACAAGCTACGCACGTCAGTTGCATATCCGAACATCTCCCCGAGAGGAACTTCAGCACGAATAATCTTCCCTGACGGGGAATCGTCCATCCCCTGAACAACACCGCGACGACGATTCAGGTCGCCCATCACATCGCCCATGTATTCCTCAGGAGTTACAACTTCCACTTTCATTACAGGTTCAAGAACGCAAGGATCAGCATCAGCCGCTCCTTTTCTTAGCCCCTGAGAAGCCGCAATTTTAAAGGCCATTTCGTTAGAGTCAACATCATGGAACGAACCATCGATCAGCACAACCTTGATACCCAATAATGGATAACCAGCGATCACACCGTTCTTCATTTGCTCTGAAACACCCTTTTCTACTGCAGGGATGTATTCTTTAGGAATAGCACCACCAACAATCTCGTTAACAAACTCAAGCCCATCTTTATCAGTTGGGATTAACTTCATTACGACGTGACCGTACTGACCACGACCACCGGATTGACGCACAAATTTGTGATTAACCACCACTTCTTTGCGAATTTTCTCCCGATAGGAAACCTGAGGCTTACCAATGTTTGCCTCCACCTTAAACTCGCGACGCATACGGTCAACCAGTATATCAAGATGCAGTTCACCCATACCGGAAATAATTATTTGACCCGTCTCTTCGTGTGTCTCCACTCTAAAAGATGGATCTTCTTGCGCCAGTTTGCCCAGCGCAACCCCCATTTTATCTTGATCAGCCTGAGACCTTGGCTCAACAGCGACCGATATAACAGGTTCTGGAAACTCCATACGCTCAAGCACAACGACATCATTCATATCGCAAAGCGTATCGCCCGTAGTGACGTATTTCATTCCTACTACAGCAGCAATATCACCCGCCAATACTTCTTTGATTTCTTCGCGATTATTAGCGTGCATCTGAACCATTCGACCAATGCGCTCACGCTTATGCTTCACAGAATTGTAAACCGCATCACCGGAACGTAACACCCCAGAATACACTCGAATAAATATCAATGTACCAACAAATGGGTCTGTCGCTATCTTAAATGCCAACGAAGAGAACGGATCCTCATCATTCGCACTACGAGTCACGACCGTTTCACCATCTTCAAGCGTCCCTTCAATCGCTTTAACTTCAAGCGGTGAAGGCAAATATTCAACAACCGCATCCAAAACAGCCTGAACGCCTTTGTTTTTAAAGGCTGAACCACACGTTACCAAAACAATCTCATTGGACAACGTACGAATTCGCAGACCGCTTTTTATCTCATCAACAGATAACTCACCCTCTTCAAGGTACTTATCCATCAACTCATCATTCGCCTCTGCTGCCGCCTCAACCATGAATTCTCGCCACTCTAGCGCGTCATCAAGCAAATCCGCAGGCACCTCCTCCAAAGTGAAGGTCATCCCATGGTCTTCTTCATTCCACACTATCGTTTTCATCAAGACTAAATCAATAACACCTCTGAAATCTTCTTCAGTGCCAACATTAATCTGAATCGGAACCGCATTAGCACCAAGACGCGTTTTTAACTGACGCACAACCGAAAAGAAATCCGCCCCAGTACGGTCCATCTTATTGACGAAAACCATACGAGGAACTTCATACTTGTTTGCTTGACGCCAAACCGTCTCGGTTTGAGGCTGCACACCCGAAGAACCACAAAGCACAACAACAGCACCATCTAACACACGTAAAGAACGCTCTACTTCAATGGTAAAGTCTACGTGCCCAGGCGTGTCTATAATATTGACACGGTGCTCTTCAAACTGTTTATTCATTCCACTCCAGAAGCAAGTTGTTGCTGCTGAAGTTATCGTGATACCACGCTCTTGCTCTTGCTCCATCCAATCCATTGTTGCCGCGCCATCATGCACTTCACCAATTTTATGAGACAAGCCAGTGTAAAAAAGAACGCGTTCAGTTGTCGTCGTTTTACCTGCATCAACGTGCGCACAAATACCGATGTTACGGTAGCGGTTGATAGGTGTTTTACGTGCCACTGTGTATCCTTCTCCGGATGATTAGAAACGGTAGTGAGAGAATGCTTTGTTAGCTTCTGCCATGCGATGAACGTCTTCACGTTTCTTAACAGCAGAACCTTTGTTTTCAGCAGCATCTAGGATTTCGCCAGCTAGACGTAAAGCCATGGATTTTTCACCACGCTTACGAGAAGCATCAACCAACCAACGCATAGATAAAGCGGCGCGGCGAGCTGGACGAACCTCTACAGGAACTTGGTAAGTCGCACCACCAACACGGCGAGATTTAACCTCAACCATTGGCTGGATAGACTCTAGTGCTTTTTCGAAGATAGCCATAGGCTCTTCAGTCTTAGCGCGTGCTGCAACAGTGTTTAGCGCATTGTAAACGATGCTCTCTGCAACAGACTTCTTACCACTAACCATTACATGGTTAATGAATTTAGCGAGAATCTGGCTTCCGTGTTTAGGATCCGGAAGGATTTCACGCTTAGCGACGACGCGTCTTCTAGGCATATCTATATCCTCTTCAGGTTCGCCCGAGACAATGCAATTATTGCTCGGCCTTACTGTATTAAAAAATTATGTCTAAACGATGAACTAAGCTGTTTTAGCTTACTTCTTAGGACGTTTAGTACCGTATTTAGAACGGCCTTGCTTACGATTTTGTACGCCTGAAGTATCCAAGCTACCACGTACTGTGTGGTAACGAACACCAGGAAGGTCTTTTACACGACCGCCGCGAATCAGCACTACGCTGTGTTCTTGCAGGTTGTGACCTTCACCACCGATGTAGGAAGTAACTTCGAAGCCGTTAGTCAAGCGAACACGACATACTTTACGCAAAGCCGAGTTAGGCTTTTTAGGAGTAGTAGTATATACGCGAGTGCAGACACCGCGGCGTTGCGGACAAGCTTGTAACGCAGGAACGTCACTCTTTGCCACTTTACGTTTACGTGGTTTACGAACCAACTGGTTAACGGTTGCCATTAGACAAGCTCCACAAATCCAATTCTTATGACGGAAATCGCCAAAATTAAGGAGGCGCAAGTTTAATTTGCGCCTATAAAACAGTCAATAGGGAGGCGACTAAAAAATCACCTCCCTTACGATTTAACAGCAAATAACTAGTCTTTCAGTGCAGCACTCAATGCTTCTTCCACATCTGAGGCGCTGACGGTCGAACTTCCTTCTTTTGCTGCTAGCGCAAGCTCTTTCTTTCTCTTGCGCTCACTGTGGTAAGCCAAACCTGTACCAGCTGGTATCAAGCGACCCACAACAACGTTTTCTTTCAAGCCACGTAAGTGATCTTTTTTACCTGTCACCGCACCTTCCGTAAGAACTCGAGTTGTCTCTTGGAAAGACGCTGCTGATATAAAGGACTCAGTAGCCAAAGAAGCTTTCGTGATACCTAGAAGCACGCGTTCAAACTTAGCCGGGAATTTACCCTCAGCTTGGGCTTTTTCGTTTGCATCTAGCAGGCGAGTAAACTCGACCTGATCACCTTGAATAAGATCTGTATCACCAGACTCACCAACCTCTACTTTACGCAACATTTGGTTCACGATAACTTCAATGTGCTTATCGTTAATCACAACGCCTTGTAAGCGGTATACTTCCTGCACTTCGTTGGTGATGTAATCGGCCAAAGCCTCTACACCTTGAAGACGCAAAATGTCATGAGGACTTAGAGGGCCGTCGGCAATAATCTCGCCTTTAGCCACTTCTTCACCATCAAAGATGTTGATTTGACGCCATTTAGGAATCAACGTCTCGACTGGATCATCACCGTTTTGCGGTGTGATAACCAAACGAATCTTACCTTTTGTTTCTTTACCGAAGCTAACCACACCGCTCGTTTCCGCCATAACAGCAGGATCTTTCGGACGACGCGCTTCGAATAGGTCAGCCACTCGTGGCAAACCACCGGTGATATCTTTGTTACCAATAGATTCTTGAGGAATACGCGCAAGCACCTCACCTGATTTCACGGTTGCGCCATGATCTAGGCTCAACAACGCTTTCTCAGGAAGCATGTACTGCACTGGCGATTCAGTACCAGGAATCAATACAGGGTTACCCTCTGCATCCACAACGGCAATCATTGGACGAAGATCTTTACCTGCCGCAGGACGATCACGAACTTCCATGATTTCAATCGTCGTCAGACCTGTCATTTCGTCAGATTGACGACGAATAGTGACATTCTCTTCCATACCGCTGAATTCAAGACGACCTTCCATCTCAGAAACGATTGGGTGTGTATGCGGATCCCAGTTTGCAACGATTTGACCCGCTGTCACTTGATCACCTTCACGTACACTCAATACCGCACCGTAAGGAAGCTTATAACGCTCTTTCTCACGACCCGCTTCATCGGCAATGGCCAATTCAGAAGAACGAGAGGCCACAACCAGATGCCCAGTATGACGCTCGATACTCTTCATCTTATTGAAACGTACCGTACCTGCACTCTTCACTTGAACACTATCGACCGCCGACGCACGAGACGCCGCACCACCGATGTGGAAGGTACGCATGGTTAACTGTGTACCCGGTTCACCGATAGATTGTGCTGCAACAACACCAATCGCTTCACCAATGTTCACCTGATGGCCACGAGCCAGATCACGACCGTAACACTTAGCACATACGCCATGACGCGTATTACATGTGATAACAGAGCGAATAATCATCTCATCCACGCCCGCTGCTTCAATCGTACGAACATCATGCTCGTCAATCAAAGTACCAGCCGCAAGAACGAAATCGCCTTTACCGTCAATAACATCTTGAGCCACGACACGACCCAGCACTCGCTGACCCAGTGGCACAACGACATCACCGCCTTCAATCATGGCAGCAACGAAAATACCGTTTGTCGAACCACAATCTACTTCAGTGATAACCAAATCCTGCGCCACGTCGACTAGACGACGTGTCAAATAACCAGAGTTGGCTGTTTTCAACGCCGTATCGGCTAGACCCTTACGAGCACCGTGAGTCGAAGTAAAGTACTGAAGTACCGACAGACCTTCACGGAAGTTTGCGGTGATTGGCGTCTCGATGATAGAACCATCTGGTTTCGCCATCAGACCACGCATACCACCCAACTGACGCATCTGCGCAACACTACCACGGGCACCAGAGTCGGCCATCATGTAAACCGAGTTGAAAGATTGTTGTTCAACCGTTTCACCCGCTTTGTTGACAGTCATCTCTTTTGCCAAGTTTTTCATCATGGCTTCAGTCACTGTCTCGTTCGTACGAGACCATAAATCGATTACCTTGTTGTACTTCTCGCCTTGCGTTACAAGACCATCAGCGTATTGGTATTCGATTTCTTTAACTTCTTCTTCCGCTTTGGCAATGATCGCGGCTTTTTCAGGCGGAATAACGAAGTCATCCACACCTACAGAAGAACCAGACGCAGTCGCGTAAGCAAAACCTGTGTACATCAATTGGTCAGCAAAGATACAGCTCTCTTTCAAGCCGACTTTACGGTAACACTCGTTGATCAAGTTAGAGATCGCTTTCTTCTTCATGGTTTGGTTAACCACGGAGAACGGTAGGCCATCAGGAACGATATCAAACAACAAAGCGCGACCGACTGTTGTATCTGCAATAAAAGTAGAAGGGACTTTTTCGCCTTCAAGTGTCGTATCAACTTGGCTGATACGGACTTTTACTTTGGCATGCAATTCAACTTGTTTAGCACCATACGCGCGGTGTACTTCTTTGATGTCAGAAAATGCCATGCCTTCGCCTTTGGCATTGATTTTCTCACGTGTCATGTAGTACAGACCCAATACAACGTCCTGAGAAGGTACGATGATCGGCTCACCGTTTGCAGGTGATAGGATGTTGTTCGTAGACATCATCAAAGCACGCGCTTCTAGCTGCGCTTCAATCGTCAATGGAACGTGAACCGCCATTTGGTCACCATCGAAGTCGGCGTTGTAAGCCGCACACACTAGTGGGTGCAACTGAATCGCTTTACCTTCGATCAACATAGGCTCAAACGCTTGGATACCCAAACGGTGAAGGGTTGGCGCACGGTTCAACATCACTGGATGTTCGCGGATAACCTCATCAAGGATATCCCACACTTCAGGCGTTTCACGCTCAACCATTTTCTTCGCTGCTTTGATCGTCGTCGCCATGCCACGAAGTTCAAGCTTAGAGAAAATGAATGGCTTGAAGAGCTCAAGTGCCATTTTCTTAGGCAGACCACACTGATGTAGACGCAGTGATGGACCTACTGTGATTACAGAACGACCAGAATAGTCAACACGCTTACCGAGCAAGTTCTGACGGAAACGACCCTGCTTACCTTTGATCATATCAGCCAAAGATTTCAGAGGACGTTTGTTAGAACCGGTAATCGCGCGACCACGACGACCGTTATCAAGCAAGGCATCAACCGATTCTTGCAACATACGTTTTTCGTTACGTACGATGATATCAGGAGCCGATAGCTCTAATAGACGCTTTAGACGGTTGTTACGGTTAATCACACGACGGTAAAGGTCGTTCAAATCAGACGTCGCAAAACGGCCACCTTCAAGTGGTACCAATGGACGAAGATCTGGCGGAAGAACAGGCAACACATCAAGCACCATCCACTCTGGGTTGTTGCCAGAATGATAGAAGGCCTCAACCAGCTTAAGACGCTTAGAAAGCTTCTTAATACGAGTTTCAGAATTCGTGCTGTTTAGCTCTTCACGCATGCTGTTGATTTCGACAGGCATGTCTAAATCGCGAAGCAACATCTGAACCGCTTCGGCCCCCATACGGGCATCAAATTCGTCACCGAACTCTTCTAGCGCTTCAAAGTATTGCTCATCGTTTAGTAATTGGCCTTTTTCAAGCGTCGTCATACCTGGATCAATCACGATGAAAGATTCAAAATACAAAACTCGCTCAATATCACGTAGCGTCATATCCATGATAAGACCGATACGTGATGGTAGAGATTTCAAGAACCAAATGTGTGCAACAGGCGATGCAAGCTCAATGTGACCCATGCGTTCACGGCGCACTTTAGACAGAGCCACTTCAACGCCACACTTCTCACAGATAACACCGCGGTGTTTCAAACGCTTGTATTTACCACACAAGCATTCGTAGTCCTTAATAGGACCAAAGATTTTGGCACAGAACAAACCGTCACGTTCTGGTTTGAACGTACGGTAGTTGATGGTCTCTGGCTTTTTAACTTCGCCGTAAGACCATGAACGAATCATATCTGGTGACGCCAAGCCAATGCGGATTGCATCGAACTCGTCAGATTGTCCCTGTGATTTTAGAAGACCTAATAAGTCTTTCATGGATATTCGCCCCACTCGTAAAGCTGGGGAGTCTTGCTCCCCAGCAGGTCAAATGTGATTAGTGCTTATTCGTTTTCCAGCTCGATATCGATACCAAGAGAACGAATCTCTTTCACCAACACGTTGAAGGACTCAGGCATGCCAGGCTCCATACGGTGGTCACCATCTACGATGTTTTTATACATCTTAGTACGGCCATTCACATCATCGGATTTCACCGTCAACATTTCTTGAAGCGTGTAAGCAGCACCGTATGCTTCTAGTGCCCATACTTCCATCTCCCCGAAACGCTGACCACCGAACTGAGCTTTACCACCCAGCGGCTGCTGAGTAACCAAGCTGTAAGAACCAGTAGAACGTGCGTGCATCTTGTCATCAACCAAGTGGTTCAACTTCAGCATGTACATGTAACCAACGGTTACAGGACGTTCAAAAGCATCACCAGTACGGCCGTTAAACAATTTAACTTGACCGCTTTCGTTGATTCCAGCCAAGCGCAACATACGTTTAATCTCAGACTCTTTTGCACCATCAAAGGCACCAGACGCCATTGGAACACCACCGGTAAGGTTGGACGCCAAGGTCAAAATTTCTTCATCTGTAAAGCCGTCTAAATCTTCTGTACGCGCGCAACGCAAGTCGCCTTCATAGCCATTGTAGATTTCATCAAGGAAACTACGCAGCTCAGCAACCGCTTCTGCTTTCTCACGCTCTGCAACCAGCATTTCATTGATCTTACGGCCCAAGCCTTTAGACGCTGCACCTAAGTGAGTCTCCAAAACCTGACCGACGTTCATACGCGAAGGAACACCAAGCGGGTTCAATACGATATCAACTGGATCACCGTTCTCATCGTAAGGCATGTCTTCAACTGGCATAATTTTAGAAATTACACCCTTGTTACCATGACGACCGGCCATTTTATCACCTGGCTGGATACGACGCTTGATAGCAACATACACTTTAACGATTTTAAGAACGCCAGGTGCCAAATCATCACCCGTTTGTAGCTTGCGTTTCTTATCTTCGAATTTCGCATCAAGTTCTTTACGACGCTCAATCAAAGCGATTTGTGCTTTTTCAAGCTGCTCACTCGCTTCTTCATTCGCGACACGAATTTTAAACCACTCAGGGTGATCTAGATTCGCCAAGTACTCTTCCGTAATGATCGCATTGCGAGCCAAACCAGGACCGCCTTCTGCTTGCTGGCCGGTTAGAGCCTCAGCAAGACGTTCAAAAGTCGCTTTCTCAACAATACGGAACTCTTCGTTCAAGTCTTTACGAACTTGATCAAGCTGCGATTTCTCAATGAACTTCGCACGCTCATCTTTTTCAATGCCATCACGAGTGAAAACTTGCACGTCGATAACCGTACCGCGCGTACCCGTTTTAACACGCTGTGACGTATCTTTTACGTCAGACGCTTTTTCACCAAAGATCGCTCGCAAAAGTTTCTCTTCAGGCGTCAGTTGCGTTTCACCTTTAGGCGTTACTTTACCAACGAGAATGTCGCCCGGCTCAACTTCTGCACCGATGTAAACGATACCGGATTGATCCAACTTAGAAAGTGCACCTTCACCCACGTTCGGGATATCAGCGGTAATTTCTTCTGGCCCAAGCTTAGTATCACGCGCCACACAGGTTAATTCTTGAATGTGGATAGAAGTAAATCGATCTTCTTCTACAACACGCTCAGAAACCAAAATCGAGTCTTCGAAGTTGTAACCATTCCAAGGCATAAAGGCGATACGCATGTTTTGGCCAAGCGCCAATTCACCCATATCAACAGAAGGACCATCAGCCATAATATCGCCTGATGCTACCTGCTCGCCCTTCATCACCAAAGTACGCTGATTAATACAGGTATTTTGGTTAGAGCGCACATACTTGGTTAAGCTGTAAATATCCACACCCGCTTCACCGGCAATCGTTTCTTCGGAATTAACACGAACAACGATACGGCTAGCATCAACCGACTCAATCACACCGCCGCGATTTGCAACGATACAAACACCAGAGTCTTTGGCAACGTTTTTCTCCATACCCGTACCCACTACAGGCTTATCAGCCTTAAGTGTCGGCACAGCTTGACGCTGCATGTTCGAACCCATCAAGGCACGGTTAGCATCATCGTGCTCTAGGAACGGAATCAAAGACGCCGCCACAGAAACAACTTGACGCGGAGACACGTCCATCAAATTTACTTTTTCTTTTGGAATCAAAGTGGTTTCGTGCATATGACGCACCTGAACCAACTCATCAACCAAACGGCCTTCTTCATCTACATTGGCAGACGCTTGGGCAATAACGTATTTCGCTTCATCAATCGCCGAAACATAAACCGTTTCGTCAGTCTGCTTGCCATCGACAATCTTACGATAAGGCGTTTCCAAGAAGCCGTAGCTATTGGTACGCGCATAAGTCGATAACGAGTTAATCAAACCGATGTTTGGACCTTCCGGTGTTTCGATAGGACAAACACGACCATAGTGAGTCGCGTGTACGTCACGCACCTCAAAACCAGCACGTTCACGAGTCAAACCACCAGGCCCTAACGCTGAAACACGACGCTTATGCGTTACTTCAGATAGCGGATTGTTTTGGTCCATGAACTGAGACAATTGGCTTGAACCAAAGAACTCTTTGATTGCCGCCGCAACAGGCTTCGCATTCAAAAGGTCTTGTGGCATAAGGCCATCCGCTTCTGCCATAGACAGACGCTCTTTCACGGCACGCTCAACACGCACAAGGCCAACACGGAATTGGTTCTCGGCCATTTCGCCAACGGAGCGAACTCGACGGTTACCCAAGTGATCGATGTCATCAACCATGCCGTTACCATTACGGATATCAAGCAAGGTTCTTAGAACCGCAACAATGTCATCATTATTAAGAACGCCCGACCCAGTGTCTTCTTCACGACCTAAGCGGCGGTTGAATTTCATTCGACCAACGCCAGACAAGTCATAACGATCTTCTGAGAAGAACAAACCTTGGAACAAACCTTCGGCTGACTCTTTAGTTGGTGGCTCGCCAGGACGCATCATGCGATAGATTTCAACCAAAGCTTCCAGCTGATTACTGGTTGGATCAATACGAAGCGTGTCAGAAATAAATGGACCATTGTCCAAATCGTTCGTATAAAGCGTATCCACCTCTGCAATACCGGATGACACTAACGCTTCCAGCAAATCAACAGACAGTTCAGTGTTGGCTTCCGCAATCAATTCGCCCGTCGCTGGATGAATAAGATTTTTTGCCGTCACCTTACCAAGCATATATTCAAGTGGGACAGATAAGCGCTCAAGTCCGGCCTTCTCCATCACACGAATATGCTTAGCCGTAATACGACGGCCTTCTTCTACGATTAGTTCACCATTGGCATCGGCAATATTAAACAGAGCCGTTTCGCCACGTAGACGATTTGCCACTAGATCCATTTCAAAACCATCACGCTTCAAATAGAAACGCGTAGAGTCAAAGAAGGTGTCTAGAATTTGTTCTGTTCCGTAACCCAAAGCGCGCAGCAATATAGTAGCCGGCAACTTACGACGACGGTCAATACGAACAAATACGCAATCTTTTGGGTCAAACTCGAAGTCCAACCATGAACCACGGTAAGGAATAATACGAGCAGAATGTAGTAACTTGCCTGAAGAGTGTGTCTTACCACGATCGTGGTCGAAGAACACACCAGGAGAGCGGTGTAATTGAGAAACAATAACACGCTCAGTCCCGTTGATTACAAAGGTACCATTGTCTGTCATAAGCGGAATTTCGCCCATGTAGACTTCTTGCTCGCGAATGTCTTTGATTGCCTTGTTGGACGACTCTTTATCATAAATAATAAGTCGCACACGAACACGTAAAGGTGCCGCGTAAGTGATACCACGCAACTGACACTCTTTAACATCAAAGACTGGCTTGCCTAAACGGTAATCGACGTATTCTAGCGCCGCATTGCCGGAAAAGCTGACCATTGGAAAGACAGATTTAAAGGCCCCATGCAGACCTAATTCCCCACGCTCTGCAAGACTTTTACCTTCCTGCAGAAAATTACGGTAGGATTCAAGCTGAATTGCCAGCAAGTATGGCACATCCAAAACGGGCGGCAGTTTACCGAAATCCTTACGGATACGTTTTTTCTCAGTGTATGAGTAAGCCATCAGCATTCCCCAGCTTGTGCACATTGACGCAAAAGGCCCAAATCAGGCCTTACCATATATGGGAGCATTATCTCCCACGTGAAAATTCTTTTAAGTTTTATTTGAGTTTCAGAAACCCAAAAAGGCCGGTGACAATAATGTCACCAGCCATTCGACTATTGGCCGAAATCTGGAAATGCAAGTATCATTACTTGATTTCGACAGATGCACCAGCTTCTTCAAGAGCTGCTTTAAGAGAGGCTGCATCTTCTTTAGAAACCGCTTCTTTAACAGTCATTGGAGCGCCGTCAACGATAGCTTTAGCTTCTTTCAAGCCTAGGCCAGTCGCTGCACGAACTGCTTTGATTACGTTTACTTTCTTCTCGCCTGCAGCCGTTAGAACAACGTCAAATTCAGTTTGTTCTTCAGCCGCAGCGCCAGCGTCAGCAGCAGGACCTGCCGCTACAGCAGCTGCTGCAGATACGCCGAATTTTTCTTCCATTGCAGAAATTAGTTCGACAACGTCCATTACAGACATTTCTGCTACTGCATTGATGATATCTTCTTTAGTTAGAGCCATGACTCAGATTCCTAGCATTCTTTAAAATTACCCGAAGGTAATAAAACAAAATATTTATCAAGAAGGGATACGGTAAACCGTATTACGCCGCTTCTTGCTCTTTTTGATCGCGAACCGCTGCAAGAGTACGTACAAACTTGCTTGTTGCGCCCTGAATAACACTCATCAGTTTCGCAATCGCTTCGTCGTATGTAGGCAGTGTTGCCAAACGATCAATGTCGCCAGCTGGGATCAACTCACCGTTGAACGCCAACGCCTTCACTTCAAACTTACTGTTAGTTTTCGCAAACGCTTTCAACAAACGAGCAGCCGCACCCGGGTGTTCGTTAGAAAAAGCAATTAGCGTAGGACCAACAAAGCTCTCAGTTAGACATTCGAAGTCAGTGCCTTCAACTGCACGGCGAGCCAATGTATTACGTACTACACGTACATAAACACCTGCTTCGCGCGCTTCTTTACGCAGTGCTGTCATATTGCTCACGGTAACACCGCGAGAATCAGCAACTACTGCAGACAGTGCAGTTTTAGCAGCTTCGCTAACTTCGGCGACAATGGCTTTTTTGTCTTCTAGACCTAATGCCACTGGTTTTCTCCTGGATTAGCAGGGAATAAATTCCCCTATTTTTACCAACTCTCCGATTACTCGAAGTACTTGCTGGTGAGTTAGATCCAGTTAATCTGAATCGGGCCACACCATCTGCGCAGGACAAACATTTTTCAACGTTGTAATTAAACCGTTAGGTTCCTGCGGTCTTTGACGGCCTGCTCAACAAATAAATGAAGGCAGACCCCAAAGCTCATGATCTAGATGCTTACTTAGTTGAGTTAAGCGCGCCTAGATCAATTTGTAGACCAGGTCCCATTGTAGAGGACAAAGTCACTTTTTTCAGGTAAACACCTTTAGAAGACGCAGGCTTAGCACGACGCAAGTCGGCTAAAAGCGCTTCCAAGTTACCTCTGATAGCATCCGCAGCAAACTCAATAGAGCCAACAGCTGCATGAATGATACCATTTTTATCTGTACGGTAACGAGCTTGACCTGCTTTTGCATTTTTAACAGCCGTCGCAACATCAGGCGTTACTGTGCCAACTTTAGGGTTAGGCATTAGACCACGTGGGCCTAAAATCTGACCAAGTTGACCAACGATACGCATCGCATCTGGAGAAGCAATAACGACGTCAAAATCAAGGTTACCCGCTTTAACTTGTTCAGCCAAATCTTCGAAACCAACAACATCTGCACCTGCTTCTTTCGCTGCTTCTGCATTTGCACCTTGTGCAAATACCGCAACACGAACATCTTTACCGGCACCATGAGGCAATACAGTAGAACCACGAACAACCTGATCAGATTTACGTGGATCAACGCCTAGGTTAACAGATACGTCAACAGACTCTTTAAACTTAACAGTAGAAAGCTCAGACAAAAGAGCAACAGCTTCTTCTACAGAGTAAAACTTAGTTGCTTCTACTTTTTCTGCGATCAAACGAGCGCGCTTAGTTAATTTAGCCATTAGTTCACACCCTCAACGTCTAGACCCATAGCGCGTGCGCTACCAGCAATTGTACGAACCGCTGCATCCATGTTAGAAGCAGTCAAATCAGCCTGCTTAGCAATAACAATCTCTTCTAGCTGAGCGCGTGTAACCGT
This sequence comes from Marinomonas profundi, assembly GCF_020694005.1. Lineage (NCBI taxonomy): Bacteria > Pseudomonadati > Pseudomonadota > Gammaproteobacteria > Oceanospirillales > Oceanospirillaceae > Marinomonas > Marinomonas profundi. The sequence continues at coordinate 1,511,961 of NZ_CP073013.1, forward strand.
GCCTACTTTCTGAGTGTTTGGACGTGGAGAACCACTCTTCAAGCCAGCTGCTTTTTTAAGCAACACAGCAGCAGGAGTAGATTTCGTTTCGAATGTGAAGCTACGATCACTGTATACAGTGATAATAACAGGCGTTGGAAGACCAGGCTCAACGCCTTGAGTTTTCGCATTAAACGCTTTACAGAATTCCATGATATTCACACCGTGCTGACCCAATGCTGGACCGACTGGTGGACTTGGGTTCGCTTGACCCGCTTTAACTTGTAGCTTGATATAAGCTTGGACTTTCTTAGCCATTTTTCAACTCCAAATGGGTCACCGCCCGAAGGCTACCCGTTCAACAAAATCAGGCTTTTTCAACCTGACTAAATTCCAAATCAACTGGTGTAGAGCGCCCAAAAATAAGCACCGCCACTTTGATTCGACTTTTATCGTAATCCACTTCTTCAACAACACCGTTGAAATCAGCAAACGGACCTTCGCTAACACGAACAACCTCACCCACTTCAAACAATGTCTTAGGACGAGGCTTATCAACCCCATCACTAACGCGCTGTAAAATGGCGTCCGCTTCTCGAGTGGTAATGGGTGACGGCTTATCTGCCGTACCACCGATAAAACCTAACACTCGAGATGTACCTTTAACCAAATGCCAAGAGGCGTCATTCATATCCATTTGAACCAATACATAACCTGGATAGAACTTTCTTTCACTCTTACGCTTTTTGCCATCTCGGATTTCAACCACTTCTTCGGTTGGCACCAAGATATCGCCAAAATTTTCTTCTTGCCCCATAACCTGCACTCGCTCAGTAAGCGAACGCATTACGTGCTTTTCGTACCCTGAGTACGCCTGTACTACATACCATCGTTTGGTCACGAGCAACTCCTAACTAATTACCGAGGAAACGATCCAGCCAAGGAGCGAATCCACCCCCCACAGCACGAGAGACATAAAAATAACAACCGCTAACACTATCAAGGTAGTCTGTACAGTTTCTTGCCTAGTTGGCCACACAACCCTGCGAATTTCAGTTTTAGCTTCTTTTGCCAAAGTAAAAAAAGCCTTACCTTTCACAGTCTGCAACGCAACAAAACCAGCAACACCAGCCAATACCAAAATAGCGATTAAACGATACAATAGTGACTCAGCGGAATAATAGTTATTACCAATCACGCCTACCGCAACCAGCAGAACAACAATCGCCCACTTAAATGCATCTCCGCGAGACGCTTGAGCTTCAGCACTCGAACTCATACTTCAGGTGATCCCTAATTAAGAAATAGGATACGAAAAATGGCAGGCCAAGAGGGACTCGAACCCCCAACAGCCGGTTTTGGAAACCGGTGCTCTACCAATTGAACTATTGGCCTACATTCGTATGGGCGGAGGATAATACCTAAACATGCTACATTAAGCAAGGGTATCTGCCCAAAAAACAGACAATAAAAAAGGCGGTTGAACCACCTATCTTTTGCATTGAAAATGCTGGAGCTCATGAGCAGATTTGAACTGCCGACCTCACCCTTACCAAGGGTGTGCTCTACCAACTGAGCTACATGAGCATTGGAGCGGGTAGCGGGAATCGAACCCGCCTCTTCAGCTTGGAAGGCTGAGGTAATAGCCACTATACCATACCCGCATTTGGTGGAGGGAGGTGGATTCGAACCACCGAAACTTTCGTGGCAGATTTACAATCTGCTCCCTTTGGCCACTCGGGAACCCCTCCACGTACTCAGCGCTACAACGCAACACCCCAAAAGGTGGGAGCCATTATATGAATCGCTTTCACAATTGCAACACCTAGCACGGGTTTTTTTCTAATTTTATCATCATCTTGGTCAGATCAAACCGAGAGAGGAACTGTTCCCAATTTTTTTCATTGACGGGCTGGCCTATATCAACCTGCCAAAGGGAAACCGTCCGCATGTGCTCATACACTTTCACCTGATAGCCAGAGATGTTTTCTATACGCTGACGAGCCTGATCAGCCCTTTCTTTAGAAGAATACAGGCCCAAGGATATTCGGTTTTTCATCTCCGCTCGATTAATAACAAAACTGTCAATCGATTTGGACGCTAGCTCTTTCACTATTGTCTCAGCAAGTTCTGGCGTCTCTGGCGCCGCAATATACAGCCAAAATTTAGGCCTCTTTCCCGACACTTCTCGCTCTTGATAGGGCCAACCAAAATCCTGCAACACTTGAGCAAGCTGTTTTTTGTCTTCCAGTTTCTCTGTTTCCAGGCGCGGACAAAATAGAGCTTCTACATCGCCAGCTGGCGGGCCGATTACTTGATTAATCGCCTCTTCTAGACCTTCATTTGACACTATCCCCGCACTGTAGTCGCGCTCGGTAACGGCAGGAGCCTCTGACAACAAATGGATCTTCTCACTAACAGGTGGTCCATAAATAGATTCTTTAATTTTTTCGGGCGTATCTTGCACAAAACTATGCCAGCTCAAAAAGCCCGCGTTAAGCAACACCACAAACAGAAATAGCCACTTCATTCATTGCCTCTTAAACTGCCTTTTAAACTGCCTTTTAAACTGCCTTTTAAACGCTCATCGCCAACCAACTTTGCACCGAGAGCAACAAGATTAGGCTGATACACCAGCGCAACACCCAGCAAATCTAATAATGTTTTTGCATCTCCTCCTGTCACCACCCACTTAAAAGTCGGATAGCGCTGATAAAGACGCTCTAAGAAACCCAATGCCATCTCATGACACCCCTCCGCCACGGCTCTTGCCGTTGAATTTGGCAGACCATGCCCCGCCACGACCTCATGAGCGTCATAGCGAATCCGTGCGGTTTTAGAAAGCAGCGCTTCTTCCATCATGGTAAGTCCGGGAGCAATGTAACCACCAAGATGAAGACCGTCTTGATTAACCACGTCGACCTTGATCGCCGTTCCAGCATCAACCACCACAACATCGCCTTTTATCAAGTGATGAGCCGCAACCACCCCCAACCAACGATCAATGCCTAGGCGCTCCGGCTCAAGATAGGCATTACGCACCCCACAGACTTGCGCTTGACTACTTAATGTCAGCCACTGACTGTGCGGAAACACCGCCTGAATATCCGCGTGTAACAAGGCACTCAACTCTTTGGAACGAACACTCGCAAAATAAATCACCTCTGGGATGAAATTTGGTTCAGCAGGACAAGTGTCGCCACGCTGAACCCATAATACTTGATCACCGGCCAACGCCGTAAATTTGATGCTGGTATTACCCGCATCAACCACCAGCACATTAAACACGACGGACACTGATTTCCCCTCCATGCAACGCCACCAGCTCACCATCTTCCTCTAGCAGCAACGCGCCTTTTTGATCAATACCTCTGGCAACACCATGGCGCTGCTGAGAAATCGTACTCACTGTCACCGACTGGTTAAAAAGCACATCGTACGCCTGCCATTGATGCTGAAAGTGCTTCATACCATGCCCTTCTTCAAACAATCGGCACACTTCAATCAACTCTTTGCCTAATTCCGCCAAAATAATATTTCGACTCGGGCGAGACTTGAGTCTAGATACCAGATCCGTCCAAGGCTGATCGACATGGGTCATAAAACCCTCGTCCATTTCGACATTAAGACCAATACCTATGACGACATGACATACGTCCTGATCCGCGACCATTTCCAGTAAAATACCACAAATTTTTCGACCATCGACCTGCACGTCGTTTGGCCACTTTAGCCCCGGATTTGGCACGCCGACCTTTTTTAACACTCGAGCAACCGCCACACCCACTGCTAGGCTCAACCCCTCAACCACACTAGGACCATTATCGAAACGCCACACAAACGAACAAGCAATATTTTTCGCCACGCCAGACTCCCATTGTCGCCCGCGACGCCCCTTACCTTGCGTTTGTCTTTCCGTCAAAATCAACGCAGGCAACGGCTGCCCCTGAGCAATATACAGCTTAGCATCACCGTTCGTGGACTCCGTTTCGAACGCCAGCCTAAGGTTAACCTCTTCTGGCAAGCCGCTATCGCGTAACGCTTGTTTGGATAACAGCTCCAGAGGCGACGGCAAACGATAGCCGCGCCCTTTCACTGAATGAACCGTCACGCCAATCGACTCTAACTTTTTTAGCTTTTTCCACACCGCAGCACGAGTCACACCCAAAGCGGCGCCCAACTCTTCACCAGAGTGAAATTCATTATCACTAAGCAGCGCCAATACAGCTTGCATTAATGCTCTCCCCTCTTTATTGACTCTTCATTGTGCGTATTTGACTTAATAAATACGGTCATTTCTTGCATTAATTCGTTAAAGTTCGGATTCCAAGACACTCTTGCGGCATGAGGGCTTTTTTCCAGCAACGCATCTGACTTCTCACCAAACCAATTAGCTTGATCTGTTCGGCATGACTGATACAGATCATCTTCCGAGCGATGCCAATCACAAATACGATACACCCCAGACTCACCATAGTAGCTATTATCAGGACTGCCATGCACCGCCATATGTGAGAGCCCTAAAATCTTCGCCTCTGGCCAGTTGGTATTATAAACCTTGATACGATCCGTATTGGCGCTCATTTGATCTTTACTGTACAGCACCATTTGACTTTTGGAACCTATCATCCCTCGTTTAAATAGCGTTTCTGTCACCGTTGAATCCACTGTCTGATCATCTGCTGACAAAGCAATGAAGACAGGCAAATCCTTCGGGCTATCCAACACGAGTTGCCGCACTTCTTTGGATAATTTATACACCTCAGCAATGGCAGGAAGAGGAATGGACGCGTATTTTGCGAAGTCATCACTAGGGTCATTATCTAACCAATCTTTCACTAACGCTAACCAAGGTGCGAGCCAATCGATATCACTGTTCACCTTAAATACGGGCGAAAATAACAACGCCCCCGCAACACGATCAGCATGCTGCCAAGCGTATTCAGTCGCCAATGCCCCACCCGTAGAAAAGCCGCCCACATATAAAACATCGACTTCTTTGCTGAATTCCTCTGCTGCATTTCGAAACGTATCACGCCAATCATCACGAGATACGTTCAATAAATCTTCCGCCTTCGTACCATGGCCTGGCAATAAAATAACACGCACCTGAAAACAAGCTTCCTGCAATGCACGCGCAGGGTCTCGCATTGAAAATGGGGAATCCGATAAGCCGTGCGACAAAAGCACACCAATATGGGCACGCCCTGCACACACATCTGGATCAGGCAGAAGCTCAAACGGCATCACAGCACCAAGCTCCCTAAACTTATTAGCCGGATTCACCCAGGCTTTATTTTTGCTGAGGTATTCTTCTGCACGCACTACGTAATGCGCAAAGGACTCTTCTGGCTCAAAGACAAAAGCGCTTTGCCCTTCCGCTGCGCTTAACACTCCAGCAATAGGCAAGATAAAAAAACACCCACACCAACGCTTTACTTTTTGCCACATGCCAATCCCTCTCAGTAGTTAAGTCACTCAATCTAACGAACGTTTTTGTACACCACACGCTATGCTAACATTGCGCTTTTAGTCACCACATTAATTCAATACCCATTCATTATGAAAAAACCCTACTCTAATGCTGAACAAGTGCCTTCGCTTTGGTTTCCTTTAGTAAAGAAGTTTTATCAAGCACATTACCCCAGCGGTAAACCGAATAAAGCAGATCCTATTTGGGTAATAAGACATGAAAATAAAATTCTTTGCGCGGTCAGGCTCAAACACATCGCAGGCGCTCAATTACTCACCGCGATGGTAACCGCCCCTTCTCATCGCAATATTGGCCTTGGCAGCCATCTAATCAACAGCATTCATCCTGCTTTAAGTGAAATGCCTACTTATTGCTTTGCATTTACTCATCTTGTGCCTTTCTATCATGCGAATCATTTTACGACCATCTCAGCAAAAATGTTACCAGAAGAACTAGAAAACCGTCTTCGAGCCTATACAGCACAAGGCCGAAACCTTACACCAATGTGCTACATTCGCCGCTAAAAGGCACTTAAAAAGCGCTTAAATAATCTTAAATTACTAAAATGATCACGTCATTATTGACCCTTTTCAATCCCCTCCAGTACCTTTGGAAGCATTACTTACCTTCCCGATGGGAACCAATAAGAATACCGAGGAAATAATGTCTATCAGCCTACCAGCAAACTCAAAAATGCTTACCTCCGATTTTATCTTCGGCGTGGCCACTGCCTCCTTCCAAATCGAAGGCGCAACCGCCGTCGACAATCGCCTACCCTCCATTTGGGACACATTCTGCGCGATACCCGGCAAGGTAAAAGGCGCCGATAACGGTGATATGGCGTGTGACCATTATCACCTCTGGGAGCAAGATATTCAGTTGATCAAAGGCCTTGGTGTAGACGCCTATCGACTATCCATTGCGTGGCCACGCGTAATGGACGAAAAAGGCGAAGCAAACCAAGCCGGACTCGATTTTTATCGCAACTTACTTAAACAGTTGAAAGCCGAAGGCCTAACGGTATTTGTGACACTTTATCACTGGGATCTACCGCAACACTTAGAGGATAAAGGCGGTTGGCTTAACCGAGAAACCGCTTACCAATTCAAACGCTACGCCGATTTAGTGACCAAAGAATTAGCCGAATGGGTCGACAGTTGGGCCACCTTTAACGAACCTTTCTGCGCCGCTATTTTAGGGTACGAATTAGGCATACACGCCCCCGGTTTAAGCAAACCAGAATACGGCAGACAAGCCGCTCACCATATTCTGCTCGCCCATGGTCTGGCCTTGCCCGTTATTCGCAAAAATGCGCCAACATCGCAGGTTGGCATCGTCCTCAACATGAATCGTTCCTACGCAGCCAGTGAGAAAGCCGAAGACCAATTCGCTTGTTTGATGCGTGAAACACTAGACAACCAGTTTTTCATTGAACCCTTAATGAAAGGGCAATACCCACAACTCCTTAAAACCGTAGCGCCGCAATATTTGCCAACGGTATTACCCGGCGACATGGACATCATCAGCCAACCAATTGATTTCTTGGGTATGAACTTCTACACCTGCAATCACAACGCCTACGATGCCGATAACCTGTTCAAAAACGTAAAAAACAGCCAACCAGTTGAATACACAGACATAGGTTGGGAAATCGCACCTCATGCCTTCACCGAGTTATTAGTGACGCTTCATCAACAATATACCTTGCCACCCCTTTATATTACCGAGAATGGCGCGGCGTGCGCCGATCAGATCATTGATGGCGAAATCAACGATGAGCAGCGTATTCGTTATTTGAATGGGCACTTAAACGCGGTGCATCAAGCGATGGAAAGTGGCGTCGATATTCGCGGTTATTTCGCGTGGAGCCTAATGGATAACTTTGAGTGGGCAGAAGGCTATAGCAAGCGCTTTGGGCTCACTTACGTTGATTATCAGACTCAGAAAAGAACCATCAAACACAGCGGTTATGCCTATCGTGACTTTTTAAACCGTCGCAAACGTTAAAAACGCTATCGCCTATAATTGAATAATAAAAACGCCCGATGCATCACATCGGGCGTTTTTTATTGGCTTTTATTGATCGCCTTTTAGTTATAACAAAGACGCTACTTCAAATGCCCCGCATTATGCAGCGCTCTCTCTTCCTCAGCAGGCGGCGTCCACTGGTATTGCCAAGTCTCTGTCAGCGGCTGGCCATTGGCTTCCAAGTGAACCGTTAAGTTAATTGGCTTAGACTTGCCTTTGGGTGGCACTAAATCAAACATGGCACGATAACCATCAATGGAGTGCAGTGGACGAGCCGATTCAATTTCTACTCTTCCCTCGGAAGACGTAATCACCGCATTCACTTTGGTGTCCTTGCCCAGCATGGCCAAAGAACCGCCTGCGAAGTCCACCACAAAGCGTTTGCTATAATAATGGCGCTTCTTACCAATCACACCACCGATGCCCGTAAAGGTGTCGACAACACGAGCGCGATTAGATTGCACCGGTGGATGACTTCCCCAATACATGTTGTAGCTATAGAGCAACTCTTGTCCGGCTTCAACGGGCGCGGCTGGATTCCAAAAAGCAACAATGTTGTCGAACGTTTCGTCCAGCGTCGGAATCTCTACCAATTGCACCGCCCCTTTACCCCAGTTACCGATCGGCTCAATCCACAAACTTGGGCGCTTCTCATAGAAGACACCGTCATCTTGATAATGGTCGAAATTGCGGTCTCGCTGTAACAAACCAAAGCCTTTGGGATTCTCATCACTGTAGGCATTAAATTGTAAGTTCGCAGGGTTGGTTAATGGGCGCCAAATCCATTCGCCATTGCCTGTCTGCATGGCAAGACCATCAGAATCATGGATCTCAGCGCGCCAGTCATAATTGGTTCTACGATCATTTTCACCCACCATAAACATACTGGTCATTGGGGCGATCCCCAAACGCTCGACCGATTTGCGGGGATAAACAGCAGAATCTACGCGCATTTTGAAGGGTTCTCCCGGCGTCATATCAAAACGATAAGCGCCAGTCACACTAGGAGAGTCCATTAAGGCATATACGGTCACTACATCCGAACCCGATGTTGGTTTTTCTAACCAAAAATCCGTAAACGTTGGAAACTCTTCCGGATGCGGCATGGCGGTGTCGATTGCCAAACCTCGAGCAGAAAGACCATACTGCATTTCGCTGCCCACGGCGCGGAAGTAACTCGCCCCTAAAAAGGCGACGACATCACGTTGCCAATCCGTCGCAAACTGCATTCTAAAACCCGCAAAACCAAGATCTTTAGGGAGCTTATTACCGTCCACTTTGGACTTACCGTAGGTAAACTCAGAAGGCATGTAAGGAATTGGCGTTGATTTACCATTTTCCAATTCACTCATATGAATCGGTGTGTCAAAGCCTAAACCAAGATGAAAAAGCTCTGTACGGAACTCTGATTTTTGGTCGCGCCACAAGGCCGCGTCTTTATTAAAGCGAATCTCTTGGTAATCATCCCAATCAAGACGCTTTAAACTCTCTGGCATCTCACCTTGATGGCTTTCATAGGGTTTAGTCGCCAATTGACGAGCATGGCCTTTTAACCAAGCATAGCTGAACGCTTCGCCTTTCTTCGGTTGAGCGGCAGATTGAGAGGCTTGTGACTGCGATGATTGTGATGGGGCAGCACAAGCCGTCAGACTAAACAAAACGCCAACCGCCAATAGAGAGCAACTCGCCAGGCGCTGTAAACGATTAGAGACATTTACCTTGTGAGGCAGCGGCACCACGAATGTTGAGTCCTTCGTGGACTCGGACACACTATGAAAAAGCATATAAGACAACCCTATCAACTTAAAATTTAATGCCTATATTAGCGAATTACGGCCTTACCAAGTGTTCAGATAGAGTAAATATTTAACATATTAACGCAGACAATTTAGGGTAACGCGTCACCTTACCAATGCGGTCAAAACACTCCGCCCAAAACACAGTCAATATCATGATAGCGCTGCTAGCGACTTACCTATAAAATTCTGACAAATCAAACCATCGCAAGGAATTCTAACTATGAAAAATGCCGTTTTAGGCATTCAAATGCTGTTTGTTGCATTTGGCGCCCTCGTACTCGTACCACTACTCACAGGGCTTGACCCTAACGTTGCCCTGTTTGGTGCCGGCGTCGGCACCCTACTATTCCAATTAATGACACGTCGAACCGTTCCCATTTTTCTCGCCTCATCTTTCGCCTTTATTGCTCCGATTATGTATGGCGTGCAAACATGGGGAATTCCCGCCACCATGGGCGGACTAATGGCAGCAGGCCTGGTATACGTCATTCTTGGTGGATTCATTCGCTTAAAAGGTGCCGGCTTTATCCACACATTATTACCGCCCGTGGTAATTGGCCCGGTGATTATGGTAATCGGCCTTGGATTGGCTCCTGTCGCTGTCAATATGGCATTAGGTAAAAGTGGTGATGGCCAACTACAGCTCGTAGATGCTGACATTTCAATTTGGATTGCTATCGCCTCCTTACTCACAACCATCTTCATCAGTGTGTTCGCCAAAGGCCTGTTTAAATTACTACCTGTCTTCGGCGGTATAATAGTCGGCTACATATTAAGCCTGCTATGCGGCATCGTCAGCTTCGAACCTATATATAATGCCCCATGGTTTGCTGTACCTAACTTCACTGCGCCAGAATTCAACATCAACGCCATTTTATTTATGTTGCCTGTCGCGCTCGCCCCCGCCGTCGAACATGTGGGTGATATCCTCTCGATTTCCAACGTCACCGGTAAAAATTATCTGAAAAAACCAGGCCTACATCGCACTATTGCTGGCGACGGTATCGCGACAATGGCCGCCGCTATGGTCGGCGCGCCACCCAACACAACCTACAGTGAAGTGACCGGTGCCGTCATGCTCACCAAAGCATTCAACCCTATCATCATGACCTGGGCCGCGATTGCCGCGATCGCACTTGCATGGATGGGCAAATTAGGCGCAACACTACAAACGATTCCATTACCTGTCATGGGCGGCATTATGATTCTATTATTTGGCTCCATTGCCGCCGTTGGACTCAACACCCTAATCAAAAACCAAGTCGACCTTCATAAGTCACGCAACCTAATCATAGTCGGCGTTACATTGGTATTTGGTATCGGCGGCATGGCATTTGGGATTGGTGAATTTAGTCTACAGGGCATCAGTCTTTGTGGCATCGTCGCGATCACGCTAAACCTCATCCTACCAAAAGATATAGGTGATAATCACATCGTCGACAAAGCACAAATGGAAGACTAATCCTATTTATCGACCTTGTTCCTATTTAAAACGGCCCTAACTTGGGCCGTTTGTTTTTGCATAAGCCTCCGCTATTTACGCCCACTATATTTTTTAAGCATCGCCTAATGTACAAAGCCAACCCAATGGCCATGCTACTAGAACAAGCAGGCGGTAAAGCCCATACCCACACACAACGCATTCTAGACAGCCAACCAGAAGCCATTCACCAACGCGTCGCCGTCATTCTTGCCGTCGCCAACGAAGTGGATAAGTGCCTAAGTTATTAACATTAAAGCCCGCGGGGTTTTTCCATGGCAGTGAATAAATAAAAAACAGCCTTAATCAGCTACACGCGGTTAAGGCTATTTTTATGATTGCAGGTCTTGGTGTTGGATTTCCGCCTTCGAGGGTGTCGCTAAACGGCTTCTGTCGATCTTGTAGGTCGCGATTTACCCTGAAAAAATAACATGCAGACAAAAACTCACCTCGACAAATTACGCCTTGTCGGGCTAAAGCCACGACCTACAAAAAAACAATATAAATCAACCTATTACAGGCTAAATAACGTCACACGCCTGATTACGGTCGTGCCTCCCTCATCAGGCCTACAAACCTATCCAACCTGCGCAAAAGCTCGTCTTGGTGTTGGATTCGCGCTGACGCGTTGAGCCCGCGAAACAGGCGCAAGCGAATGAAATACCAAGACGAGTGTATTTCTGATTTTTCTACAGACAAAAAACTCACCTCGACAAATTACGCCTTGTCGGGCTAAAGCCACGACCTACAAAAAACCAATATAATCAACCTACTATAGGCTAACGCCTGATTACGGTCGTGCCTCCCTCATCAGGCCTACAAAACCTATCCAACCTGCGCAAAAGCTCGTCTTGGTGTTGGATTCGCGCTGACGCGTTGAGCCCGCGAAACAGGCGCAAGCGAATGGAACATCAAGGCGAGTGTGTTTCTGATTTTTCTACAGACGAAAAAAAGCCCTGACAGGATAACCTATCAGGGCTTTCTAAATTAAAGCTTGACGACGACCTACTCTCACATGGGATCTCCCACACTACCATCGGCGATGGCGCTTTTCACTTCTGAGTTCGGGATGGGATCAGGTGGTTCAACGCCTCTATGATCGTCAAGCAATTCTGTTGCGTTCGTTCTGGCTGGACTTTTCGTCTCACCAAAACACGCGAAGACGTGCTTGGATCTTTAACAATTCTGTTTTGAAATAACAATAATCAAGTATTAAACCGATGCTCATCATGACTGATGCGTTATCGTAATCTGTGTCTCTATGTGTTTACTGTTCGACTTTCGTCGAGTCAGCAAAACCACTTTGGTGTTATATGGTCAAGCCTCACGAGCAATTAGTATTGGTTAGCTCAATGCCTCACAGCACTTACACACCCAACCTATCAACGTCCTAGTCTCGAACGGCTCTTTAGGGAACTTAGGTTCCAGTGAGATCTTATCTTAAGGGAGGCTTCCCGCTTAGATGCTTTCAGCGGTTATCCCGTCCGAACATAGCTACCCGGCAATGCCACTGGCGTGACAACCGGAACACCAGAGGTTCGTCCACTCCGGTCCTCTCGTACTAGGAGCAGCTCCTCTCAAATCTCAAACGTCCACGGCAGATAGGGACCGAACTGTCTCACGACGTTCTAAACCCAGCTCGCGTACCACTTTAAATGGCGAACAGCCATACCCTTGGGACCGGCTTCAGCCCCAGGATGTGATGAGCCGACATCGAGGTGCCAAACACCGCCGTCGATGTGAACTCTTGGGCGGTATCAGCCTGTTATCCCCGGAGTACCTTTTATCCGTTGAGCGATGGCCCTTCCATACAGAACCACCGGATCACTAAGACCTACTTTCGTACCTGCTCGACGTGTCTGTCTCGCAGTTAAGCGTGCTTTTGCCTTTACACTCTATGCATGATTTCCGACCATGCTGAGCACACCTTCGTGCTCCTCCGTTACTCTTTGGGAGGAGACCGCCCCAGTCAAACTACCCACCACACAGTGTCCTCGATCCGGATAACGGACCTGAGTTAGAACCTCAAACATACCAGGGTGGTATTTCAAGAGTGGCTCCACGGTAACTGGCGTCACCGCTTCAAAGCCTCCCACCTATCCTACACAAGTAGGTTCAAAGTTCACTGTGAAGCTATAGTAAAGGTTCACGGGGTCTTTCCGTCTAGCCGCGGATACACAGCATCTTCACTGCGATTTCAATTTCACTGAGTCTCGGGTGGAGACAGTGTGGCCATCGTTACGCCATTCGTGCAGGTCGGAACTTACCCGACAAGGAATTTCGCTACCTTAGGACCGTTATAGTTACGGCCGCCGTTTACTTGGGCTTCGATCAAGAGCTTCGCTTGCGCTAACCCCATCAATTAACCTTCAAGCACCGGGCAGGCGTCACACCCTATACGTCCACTTTCGTGTTTGCAGAGTGCTGTGTTTTTAATAAACAGTCGCAGCCACCTGGTATCTTCGACCGACTGGTGCTTACGGGGCAAGCCCTTCACACTGGCCGGCGTACCTTCTCCCGAAGTTACGGTACCATTTTGCCTAGTTCCTTCACCCGAGTTCTCTCAAGCGCCTTGGTATTCTCTACCTGACCACCTGTGTCGGTTTGGGGTACGGTCAATGTATATCTGACGCTTAGAAGTTTTTCCTGGAAGCATGGCATCAACCACTTCGCCCAAAAGAGGGCTCGTCATCAGTTCTCGACATCCTCTCTTAAAGAGTGACCCGGATTTGCCTAAGTCACTTGCCTACCGCCTTAAACACAGACAACCATCGCTGTGCTGGCCTAGCCTTCTCCGTCTCTCCATCGCAATATACATCGGTACAGGAATATTAACCTGTTTTCCATCGACTACGCATTTCTGCCTCGCCTTAGGGGCCGACTCACCCTGCCCTGATTAACATGGGACAGGAAACCTTGGTCTTCCGGCGGGGGAGTTTTTCACTCCCCTTATCGTTACTCATGTCAACATTCGCACTTCTGATACCTCCAGCCTGCCTTACAGCTTGACCTTCAACGGCTTACAGAACGCTCCTCTACCATGCCTAGTAAACTAAGCATCCGTAGCTTCGGTGGCCAGTTTGAGCCCCGTTATATCTTCCGCGCAGGCCGACTCGACTAGTGAGCTATTACGCTTTCTTTAAAGGATGGCTGCTTCTAAGCCAACCTCCTAGCTGTCTAAGCCTTCCCACATCGTTTCCCACTTAACTGGCACTTGGGGACCTTAGCTGACGGTCTGGGTTGTTTCCCTTTCCACGACGGACGTTAGCACCCGCCGTGTGTCTCCCGTAATTGCACTCATTGGTATTCGGAGTTTGCATGGGGTTGGTAAGTCGGGATGACCCCCTAGCCCAAACAGTGCTCTACCCCCAATGGTGAGATACGAGGCGCTACCTAAATAGCTTTCGAGGAGAACCAGCTATCTCCGAGCTTGATTAGCCTTTCACTCCTATCCACAAGTCATCCCCAGCCTTTTCAACGGATGTGGGTTCGGTCCTCCAGTTGATGTTACTCAACCTTCAACCTGCTCATGGATAGATCGCCCGGTTTCGGGTCTATTCCCAGCAACTAAACGCCCTATTAAGACTCGGTTTCCCTACGGCTCCACTAATCGCTTAACCTTGCTACTGAAAATAAGTCGTTGACCCATTATACAAAAGGTACGCAGTCACGGAACAAGTCCGCTCCCACTGCTTGTACGTACACGGTTTCAGGATCTATTTCACTCCCCTCACAGGGGTTCTTTTCGCCTTTCCCTCACGGTACTGGTTCACTATCGGTCAGTCAGGAGTATTTAGCCTTGGAGGATGGTCCCCCCATATTCAGACAGGATAACACGTGTCCCGTCCTACTCGTTTTCATCATTAAGGTGTTTTCGTATACGGGGCTATCACCCTCTATCGCGGCACTTTCCAGAGCCTTCTACTAACACCAAAATCACTTAAGGGCTAATCCCCTTTCGCTCGCCGCTACTTAGGGAATCTCGGTTGATTTCTTTTCCTCCGGGTACTTAGATGTTTCAGTTCCCCGGGTTCGCCTCCTCACAGCTATGTATTCACTGTGGGATACTCTACAAGTAGAGTGGGTTTCCCCATTCGGACATGTTCGGATCACAGCCTGTTTATCGACTCCCCGAACCTTTTCGCAGATTACCACGTCCTTCATCGCCTCTGACTGCCAAGGCATCCACCGTGCACGCTTGGTCACTTGACCATATAACCCAAAGTAGTTTTTACGATTCAATAAAAAGCCATAAATGACTCAGCATAAAAAGTAGAAACAACCATCAGATCACATACCAAAGAGCTTTTGTACCTCTCTGGATTTACGATAATAGAAGTCACTAGGTTAAAGTGAACTTCCACCGGTTTAACACTTGATTTATCGTTATTTCAAAATTCGAATTGTTAAAGAGCAAGTTTAGTGCAAAGCACTAAGTCAGAGACTAAAAATCATCCAACACAATTAAATGTAAGATGTTTAGCGTCTTGCTTAATACTTTGTGCTAATGCTTTTAAGATAGGTATCAGATAATTTGTGTGAACGCTCACCAGAGCCTTCTATCGTTTAAGGAGGTGATCCAGCCCCAGGTTCCCCTAGGGCTACCTTGTTACGACTTCACCCCAGTCATTGACCACTCCGTGGTAAGCGTCCCCCTTGCGGTTAGACTACCTACTTCTGGAGCAATCAACTCCCATGGTGTGACGGGCGGTGTGTACAAGGCCCGGGAACGTATTCACCGTGACATTCTGATTCACGATTACTAGCGATTCCGACTTCATGGAGTCGAGTTGCAGACTCCAATCCGGACTACGACGTACTTTCTGGGATTCGCTCACTATCGCTAGCTCGCTGCCCTCTGTATACGCCATTGTAGCACGTGTGTAGCCCTACTCGTAAGGGCCATGATGACTTGACGTCGTCCCCACCTTCCTCCGGTTTGTCACCGGCAGTCTCCTTAAAGTTCCCACCCGAAGTGCTGGCAAATAAGGATAAGGGTTGCGCTCGTTACGGGACTTAACCCAACATTTCACAACACGAGCTGACGACAGCCATGCAGCACCTGTCTCACAGTTCCCGAAGGCACCATCTGATCTCTCAAATGTTCTGTGGATGTCAAGAGTAGGTAAGGTTCTTCGCGTTGCGTCGAATTAAACCACATGCTCCACCGCTTGTGCGGGCCCCCGTCAATTCATTTGAGTTTTAACCTTGCGGCCGTACTCCCCAGGCGGTCTACTTATTGCGTTAGCTGCGCCACTAAGTCATTACAACCCAACGGCTAGTAGACATCGTTTACGGCGTGGACTACCAGGGTATCTAATCCTGTTTGCTCCCCACGCTTTCGCACCTCAGTGTCAGTATTAGTCCAGGGTGTCGCCTTCGCCACTGATGTTCCTTCCTATATCTACGCATTTCACCGCTACACAGGAAATTCCACACCCCTCTACCATACTCTAGCTAGCCAGTATCGGGTGCCATTCCAAGGTTGAGCCCTGGGATTTCACATCCGACTTAACAAACCACCTACGCGCGCTTTACGCCCAGTAATTCCGATTAACGCTTGCACCCTCTGTATTACCGCGGCTGCTGGCACAGAGTTAGCCGGTGCTTCTTCTGGGGCTAACGTCAAAACATTTGGATATTAGCCAAACGCCCTTCCTCACCCCTGAAAGTGCTTTACAACCCTAAGGCCTTCTTCACACACGCGGCATGGCTGGATCAGGCTTGCGCCCATTGTCCAATATTCCCCACTGCTGCCTCCCGTAGGAGTCTGGGCCGTGTCTCAGTCCCAGTGTGACTGGCCATCCTCTCAGACCAGTTAAAGATCGTCGCCTTGGTAGGCCTTTACCCTACCAACTAGCTAATCTTACGCAGGCTCATCTAATAGCGGAAGGTCACAAGTGATCCCCTCCTTTCCCCCTCAGGGTGTATGCGGTATTAGCATGCGTTTCCACATGTTGTCCCCCTCTACTAGGCAGATTCCTACGCGTTACTCACCCGTCCGCCGCTCGTCAGCAGGAGCAAGCTCCCCTGTTACCGCTCGACTTGCATGTGTTAAGCCTGCCGCCAGCGTTCAATCTGAGCCATGATCAAACTCTTCAGTTAAAAAAGCTTGCTTACTCAAATCTATTACACTAACTATAACTTAATCGACTCACTGCTTCGAAAAACAACAAGCCAACATAAAGCGAATTACTGTATAAACACTCGTAAGACTTCAATTTTTTTGATCAACTACACGACACAAGTGTGCGATGATCTTCTGAAGCCTCCAGCGAGCGCCCACACAAATTATCTGATTATCTATTTTAAAGAGCGGGCTGACTTGAAGTCTTTACCAGATCGTATCTGGTAAAGTTGAACTTGGTCTTCGTTGCTCTGAAGCCTTGTCCGTGTCAGCGAGGGCGTATATTAAGGATCTACAGATTTTGTGCAACCCTTTTTTGAGGTTTTTTATCATTTTGTCATATTTATTTGTATCGACCTCATAAATTGATTAATCACTGATCAATAGACATGAAAAAGGCCATTATCTGCACAAATAATGGCCTTTCCATTTCAAATAAATTTCTCAATTTCGTTATGAACGCGTAGAAAGCTCTCGACGACGTTTCACTTCATAAACAATGGCCAATAAGATAGTAATGGAAATCATCACTAAGCCTAACGCGTTTACCGCTGGTGTCAGACCGGTTCTCACTTTAGAGGCGATATAGACAGTTAGCGTTGTGTCATAACCTTTCACGAACAAGGTGGTATTGTAGTTTTCAAATGATTGCAAAAAGGCTATTGCTGCAGCAGAGATGATCGCCGGCTTTAAGTAAGGCAAAAGAATGCGTCGAAAAGCTTGCCATTGTGTCGCCCCTAAACTCAACGCAGCATGCTCAAGCGTGCGATCAAATCGTTGTAACCGCGCCAACACCATCAGCATGACATAAGCGGTAATAAAAGTCGTTTGAGCAACGACGGTTAAAAACACCCCGCCACTTACCGACAAGCCTTTCCAAAAAATCAGTGTTGATATACCCACAATGACGCCGGGGGTTAAGAGCGGCGACATCATCAAGGTATAAATAAAGGTTTTGCCTTTGCCTTGCACCGTCGATAAAAACAACGCACAACAAATACCGATAGGTACAGCGACCACCAATACACCTGCCGCCACAACAACACTCGTCCATAATGCGGTCCACATTGCCCCATCTTGAGCAAGCGCTTCAAACCACTTAAGCGTTGCCCCCTTCCAAGGCGAAACCGTTGGGAAGCGACTGTCATTAAAAGTCGCCAAGCCCATGATAATAAGCGGCGTGAATAAATAGATAAAAAAGATACCAATATAAAAGCGTACCGCGAAGCGCATAATCGTTTCAGATCTCATTTTGCAATGTCCCCTAATCCGACTTTAAAGATACGCATTACCAAAGCAATGAAACCGATACAAATCACTAATAACAAGAAGGCATAGGCGGCCCCTTGGTTCCAATCGCCGCCTTCAAAGAACCAGTTATAAATAATCTGCGTAAACCAACGGCTACCGGGCGAGCCCAATAACGCTGGCACCGCATAACTGCCGGCGGCCAACATAAAGGTCATGATACAGCCCGTTGCAATGCCCGGTTTAGCATGAGGAATGACGACTCGCCAATGGGTACGAATCCAGCCCGCGCCCAAGTTACGAGCGGCTTTAATCTGGTTACTGTCCAAGCTTTCAATGGCGTTATAAATAGGAAAGATCATAAACAAGATATAGGCATAAACCATACCGATCAACACGCCGCCGTCGCCAGACAAAAATCGAATCGGACGCTCAATAAGCCCCAACCCCAAAAGCAAAGCGTTCAACGGCCCTTTATAAGCAAGGATAATGTACCAAGAAAACGTCCGTAGAATTTCATTGATCCAGAAAGGAATAATAAGCAACAGCAAGCACAACGCCGCTTTTTGTGGCGTGGCAACCTTGGCCAAATAAAAGGCAATCGGATAACTCACCAACAGCGTTAAGGAGGTAACCAACACACTCGACCAGATTGTTTTAAAGAAAATCGCCAAATGTATTTTGTTACTAAACAGCGTTTCGTAATTTGTCAGCGAATACACATCTTTTGCTCCCCCTATGTCCGCAGGCAATAAATTGGGGCGAAAAGAGTAATCCACCATTAAAAGCTGCGGAAGGATAACCAGAGCAATCAGCCAAATAGCAATCATACCCAAGATACCAACCGCCAACCCGCTGCCAAATCGCGCCTTGAGCTGACTAAACATGACCCCCTCCTGCAATCACAATCGCATCTTTTTCATGATAAGAAAGACTGACGGGAGCACCTTGCTTTAATGACTCGGAAAACTGATGAGTAGCCAGCTGAATAGACAACGCCAAATCCGCTGATGTATTGGCATTGAGTGTCAAATACGCACCTTCGAAATTTACTTCATCGATAGTGGCTTGTAAGGTGTGCATTCCCTCTTCGGCTTGCAAGCGGAAATGTTCGGGACGGATAAACAATGTCGCATCGTCGCCAACACTGACATTACCTTGCGAACGGCCCGCCAACTTACCCAGCGGCCCACAATCCAAAACCACAAGATCCGCATTTGCATCAATCACCTTGCCAAGCACGCCATTATTTTCGCCAACAAAAGAGGCAACAAAAGCCGTATGAGGATCACGGTATAAAGTAATGGGGTCAGCAACTTGTTGGATCCGCCCCGCCGACATCACCGCCACTCGATCAGACATGGTCAGCGCTTCGCCTTGATCGTGCGTAATGTAGATAAAAGTAATACCGGTTTTGCGCTGAATCGCTTTCAATTCGGTGCGCATATGTTGACGCAACTTCAAATCTAATGCGGACAAGGGCTCGTCTAACAACAGCACTTGCGGCTCGACCGCCAAGGCACGAGCAATGGCGATGCGTTGTTTTTGGCCGCCCGATAATTCTGCAACTCGCTTTGCCCCACTGTCTTCCAGCGCCACCAGCTCAAGCAGTCGATCAGACGCTTTTTTGCGCTCACTTTTCGAAACACCGCGCACCTCAAGCCCGAACTCAATATTTTCGGCGACTGTCATCAGAGGAAAAAGCGCGAGGTTTTGAAAAATCATCGAGGTTGGACGCTTATTGGCTGGCACGCCACGCATGCTTTGGCCACCAATCTTAATATCGCCTTGTGTTGGATCGATAAATCCACTAATCATGTTCAAAATCGTCGTTTTGCCACAGCCTGATGGGCCTAAAAAACTGAAAAACTCACCTGACTCTATTTTTAAATCGGTTTCCTGTATGGCGGTAAAATCCCCAAATTGCATAATGGTATTATCTAGATGAACACTGCTATCCATATTTTTCTCGCTGATTATTTTTTCTCGATACAAAAAAGCCCCTTGCAAACAATCACAAGGGGCTTTCGAGGTTAGGCAGACAAGTAACGGTCTTGATATTCGTTACGCAAGGCAACATACCAAGGTTCTTGAATTGGCCACCACCAAAGGTTAGCAAGATCTTGTTCACTGTAAGAGTCTTGGAAGAACTGCTTGGTTTCTGCTGGCAACAAGGCATCGGCGCCTTTCGCGGTGGAATTATAGCCTGTCGCTTTGACAAACATGGCACCCGCTTCTGGTGTGTAATACCAGTTAATGAACTCATAAACTGAATCCACGTTGTTGGCATTCTTAGGAATAACAAAACCTTCCATCCACGCCAATGCGCCTTCTTTTGGTGCGCCGTAGGCGATTGGCTCACCTTCCATTTGCAATTTAAACGCCGTGCTATCCCAGGTTTGACCAATGGTCGCGCCATTAGTACGGAAGGCACCCTGAGCCTCATTTTCAGTCGACCAGTATTGAGCGATAGACGATTTGTGTTCAGCCGCGACTTTTAGAATGACATCGAAGTTGGCGCGCATGGCGGTTTCATTTTTGTAAGAGTCAATCAATGGATAAGGCAATTTTCCAGCCTGCTCTAACCACAAACCTATCCCTACTAAAGCAGAATGACCACGCACGGTGACGCCCCCTGCATTCTCCGGCAACCAAAGGTCGCCATAGCTTAATTCTTTGCTAATTTTGGCGTCGTTTTTATGATAAGCAATGGCTTCGGTGCCCCAATCAGATGGCGCAAAGTAACGCTTGCCGTTAACAATGCCGCCAACATCTGAACCAGACAAAGCGCTTTCTAAGCAACCGCTCCAATTGACTCGTTTTACATCCAGTGGCTGCACCAAATCATAGTCCACATAACCCGGTACTCGGTCGACCGTTGGCATGATGATATCGAAGCCCGTGCCATCCGTCGCACGCAAAGAGTTCATCAACTCGTCGTTAGTGCCATAGGGCGTGAACGTCGCATTGATACCGGTTTTAGCTTTGAAATCGGCGAGCATTTCATCGGTAATATAACCAGCCCAAGCATAGATACGCAGCTCTTTATTGGCCGCAATGGCTCTATTAATCGAAAACGGGGTAGCGGCAACAGCGCCCGCGATAGAGGCACCTTTAACAAACTGACGACGAGAAAGGGTCATTCTTGAACTCCTTTGAGTTGATGGTTGTTTTTTTGCGATTTACTAGAAAGCGTTTTCACGCCTTTATTAAACACATGTTTAATATCAACAATTAATTTAATACAAAATAATGACGAAAAAGTGACCAGGGAAGTTTTTTTTCCATTTAGACAGGATTTGCATAATTCACGGCGTAAATCATCAACAATAAGTCGCTTTTAGACAGCAATAAGCTCTCAGCCAAAAAACAGCGAATTAATATCGTCAGCACCCTGCTCGTCATATTTTTGTCACATGTTCATATTAAGGTAGTCGCATTTATTATAATGTGCTGATGAAAGTAGGTTCTGGATTGAAAATTTCCCATGTCACTCGTACCACAACGGTTAGTTATCTTATTATTGCCGCGATGCTGATTGCTCTATTGTTATGGAGCTTAATGAAATTTCGTAGCGCCTTCGAACAAAGCAACACCTACAGTCTCGTCTGGGAATACTCAGCGGTCGAATTAAAGCAGAAAATTGAAGGCTATTTATCATCGGGCGACGCTTCAACATTGCAGCCCACCGAGGCATTCATTGCCACAAAAATACGCCCTGCACTGAGCACACTGCCAGACGACATCAAAAACCCAATCGATGAGCAGCTAATAGAAATCGAAAAAAGCCTCCGGTTTGATATAAGAGCCGCCGGCAAACTCTCTGGTGCTCCTTTTGCTCTGATCGAAAACAACGAACGCCAAATGCTTTTGTCTCTAGATGACTTTGCCGATAAAGTACAATCATTCCAATCACAAAATGACCTTCAAAGCGCCGCCCCCTACCTATCAAGTCAAGCCATTTTATACGCAGATCTTACGCATGTGAGTAGCGCGAGAAATGAGTTTTTAGCCAATAGCAGCCAAGAAAATCAAAGACGCCTACAGCAAGCCGTCAAACAATTTCAATCCCACATACAAGACTTTCACAACCTGCCGATACTGACCTTAAACGAAGCAGAAAGCGCAACCGACACGGATGATTTATCGGCCTTAATGGGCTGGGCGACAGAAGACAGCAACCAAACAGTAGACCCCCTAGAAGAAACAAAAAGCGAATTGCACTCATGGTCAAGCCGCTATCTAAAAGATGTCGACGTCAGCTTATTAAACATAAAACAGGCCCTGACTGCACAAAGCAAAATACGCGCACAAATAAAGCAGCTCGAGGCGACCTTAAAAACCGGCACTCAAAGCATCCAAGACAGCGCGCAAGCCACGCAACAGCAAACCTTGCTCGCTTTTTCTATCTTTGTTGTCTTAATGGTTTTAACCACTATTTTTGTGCATATCTTTCAAAATAACGTGGTCGTGAAAAGCGCAAAAGACTTATACGGTGCAGTCAAAGATCTTGTAGAACACCAAAACATTAACACACTAACAGTAGGCCGCCACAAAAACGAGTTGTCTGACGTCGCACATTATTTGAATCGCTATTTAGAGCAAATCGCCGTACAGCGCCAACAAAGGGACACCGAACTTGGCAATATATCGCTCTCACTCAACGAAATGCTAAACGCTTTTGGACAAGTACATGAATTGAGCATGGCGTCTAAACAAGAACTAGACAGCACTCTGGATATGTCGAACCAAGTCGAAACCCTTGCCAGCAAGGCCGAAGTACGTGCTAAAGAAGTCGCCAGCTATGCGGCGGACACCAATACCGCCATGTCACACAGCGTCGATCAAGCGGCATCGTTGGCGATAGCAAACCAAACGACCGTAGAGCGACTTAATAATAGCAACCAAGCTTTGATCAATTTAGAAACCTCTGTGTCCAACGCCTCTTCCATTGTTGGAGGCATCAAAGACATTTCAGAACAGACCAACCTACTGGCGCTAAATGCCGCGATTGAAGCCGCACGCGCAGGCGAACATGGTCGTGGTTTTGCCGTTGTCGCATCAGAAGTGCGTACGCTATCCAGCCGAACCCAGCAATCTTTAGGGGAAATCACCGAAATATTTTCGTCACTGACCTCTGCCACAGGCCAATTGAAAAAGAACTTAGAGTTGATTGAAAGCGCGTCAACGGAACAAATAAGCTTGACCCAAGCACTTGGACAATCGGCCCAAAACATTTTAGAAAAATCGGAGCAATCAACCCGTCTAGCGAACAAAGCAACAGGCTACGCCGCAGAGCAAAAGCTCGGTATGAACAAGCTCAATACCGCCGTTGTTAAAGTAAGAGAACAGGCAAATGAATCTGAACAGTTTATGGCGAACGTCACGGACAATATCAAACAAAAAATCCAAGACATCACCACAACGCTTGGCATCAACCACTAAAACAGCCTCAGCTAGTCTCGTCCGGCAAAAACGAGCGACATAAAAAAATCCAGCATGGCGCTGGATTTTTTTATGTCATCGACTTGTTCAGTCAACCTTAGCAAGAAACGCCTAGAACAAAACTCGGGCTTTTACCGTTCCGTCTACTTCTTTAACCTTTTCAAGCGCCAGCTCACCAGCCGATGCATCAACATCCATTACCATGTAGCCAAGCTTCTCCGTGGTACGAAGATACTGACCCGTAATGTTAATATTGTTTTCAGAAAAGATAGCGTTAATTTTAGACAACACACCAGGGCGGTTTTCATGAATGTGGAGAATACGATGATTATCAGACTGCGATGGCAAGGCCACTTCAGGAAAGTTAACCGCAGCAATGGTCGTACCCACATCGGAGTATTTAATCAGCTTCTCAGCCACTTCAACCCCAATATTCTCTTGCGCTTCCATGGTGCTACCGCCGATATGAGGCGTCAGAATCACATTGTCCAAACCGCGTAAGGGAGAAACGAACTCTTCATCGTTGCCTTTAGGTTCAACCGGAAAAACGTCGACCGCTGCCCCCCCTAAATTACCCGCTTTAATCGCCTCAGCCACGGCGTCTAGATCCGCAACCGTCCCGCGAGAAGCGTTCATGAAGATAGACCCTTTCTTCATCTGTGACACTTCTTTTGCGCCAATCATCATCTTAGTGGAGTTCGTTTCTGGCACATGTAAGCTGATAATATCGCTGGTAGACAGCAATTCTTTTAGGCTCTTGATTTGACGCGCATTACCCAAAGGTAATTTAGTCACGATATCGTAGAAGCACACTTCCATGCCCAGCGACTCTGCCAAAACGCTCAATTGAGTACCAATACTGCCGTAACCAATAATGCCCAAGCGCTTGCCGCGTGTTTCGAAAGAACCCGCCGCAGACTTGATCCAACCGCCACGATGACAAGCGGCGTTCTTCGCAGGAATACCACGAAGCAAGAGAATTAACTGACCAAGAACCAGCTCGGCAACACTGCGAGTATTGGAATAAGGCGCATTGAATACCACAATGCCTTTCTCACTTGCCGCATCAAGATCGACTTGGTTCGTACCAATACAGAAACACCCAATGGCAACCAATTTATTCGCGTGCTCTAGCACATTGGCGGTTAACTGAGTGCGAGATCGAATACCAATAAAATGCGCTTCCGAAATTTTTTCGATCAGCTCCTCTTCCGCCAAGGCGGTTTTGTGGTATTCAATATTGGTATAACCTGCGTCATGCAATGCATCCAGTGCAGATTGATGAACGCCTTCTAATAACAAGATTTTGATTTTGTCTTTGTCTAGAGAGTTGTTACTCATGGCTCGTTCGACTTCTCTTTGGTGGTGGGGGGAAATTTACGTCAATATGTTACCACAGAACATTCTCTGTCGTATTCAAGCGACAAGAATGTCTTTCATTATGATAAGAGCAAAACTCATACACGCCTTAACGCAAAGCGATCGTGCTAACAGGATAGCAAGATGCCTGCGCTATCTAGACTCAGCATCCGAGACTCAGCGTCCAATCAAGTGAGGCGTTACCGCCCCAACGCTCTCTACTGTTTCCTACGCTCCAAGTAAACACCCGTTTCCACATGATGGGTATAAGGAAATTGATCAAACATGGCATATCGAACCACTTCATGGGTACTTGATAAAGCCTCTAAATTTGCTTTTAGCGTGTCAGGGTTACAGGAAATATACAGAATGGCCTCTATTTTACGAATCAGCTCGACGGTTGCCTCGTCTAGACCTGCGCGAGGCGGGTCAACCAACACAACAGACGGAGAAAGCTCACTCACACCCGCTTGAACAAGTGTTTTGGGCAATTCTGCGTCACCATTCAAGGCCGCCGACACATCTTCACTGGCCATTTTGACCACTTGAACATTGTGCATACCATTTATCGCACTATTCAACTGGGCGGAATTAACCGACACTTTTGAAATTTCCGTCGCCACAACACGTTCAAAATGACGCGCCAAAGGAATAGAGAAGTTGCCGTTACCGCAATACATTTCCAATAAATCGCCTGAAGCCGTTTTAGTCACATCCAGCGCCCATTCGAGCATCTTTTCATTAATACCGGCATTCGGTTGCGTAAAGCTGTTTTCAACTTGCTGGTAATGAAACTTTTGCCCATTCACGGTTAATGTCTCCATGACAAAATCCCGCGTCAGAATTTGCTTTTTCTTACGACTGCGACCAATAAAATGACAAGCAGGAAAGGCTTCATTTAACTGCTGAGCCGCCGCATTCCATTCAGCATCAATCGGCTTATGGTAAAGCAGACTAATCAGGGCCTCACCCGTCGTTGTCGTAAGGAAATCAACCTGAAAAAGCTTATAGCGTAAGACAGGGACATCGCGAACCGCATCAAGCAACGCCGGCATCAGCTCATTAATAAGGCTCGATGCCGCCAGAAATTGGTCGGTACGAATCGGAGTTCTAGGATCAGCAGAATCAAACATCGCATAATATAAATCATCGCCGTCATGCCAAATACGAAACTCGGCCCGCATCCGATAATGAGACGGCTGACTCGCAAATACTTCCATCTCAGGCAATGACAAAGTCGCCATCAATTTGGCTAATTCAGCTTGCTTGTCTTGCAGCTGCTTTTGATACATTTCTGGTTGGATTTGATCCGGTCTCATGACTCATTCTCTTGGAAGCGTTCGATACTGATAGAGCGCGGGATTATACGAGTTCTGTGCCTACAAATCTAATCGGGAGCCGACAAATAAATCTCATCGCGTGCACACCCAGTCTAAAAATAAGGCCCACGGCTAATTCAAATACTCTGGCCCAAGATAAATCGCCAGTGACAAGGTTAATGAAAACACGCCATCAAAATCGTCGTCTGCCTCATGTGTAAATTGAGGTCTCAGCTGACCAACCAGCCAATCCTTGTACAGTAAGCGCTCATATTGGAGATTATACAAAAAACTGTCTGACTCAATCCTATGCGCACCCGACTGAAGAAAGCTTACTTGATACCCAAGGCGGCTTTTTTCGTCCAATACCTGCTCGATAAAAAAGTTCTCACGAAGGTAAAACAGCCCTTCTTTATCGAGCCAGGTCACACCAGCGTCGGCCCCATAACTCAGTGTTGGACTCACCCTATGAGCAAAGCCAAGACCATAACGCGCCCCGATACCTTTCGAGTAGTAAGCAAACGCCTCTTGTTTTTGCCACCACTCCCACGCCCCGGTCACTCTTTCTTGTTTGAGGCGAAAACGTAAAAAAGGGTCGAGAGGAAAATCCACCCGTATACCAGCGTCCACATCCAGGCCAATATCTTGTTTCATATAACGCACAGCAGCTGATACACTCGATTTCAGCGCCGAGTTCACCACACTGTCTTGCTGCGACGATTCCCCGCGCAAGCTCTCCGGTGCGAGAGAGTCAGGTTCAGACTCCACCACTAAGCGCAAACGGTCCTGCGTATTCGGCAGCTTTAATCGAGTGCTAAAATCAAAAAAGCCCGTGTTGTTGTCTTCACCCAACACCGAGCCAAAGCGAATTTGCACATGACTATCCGAGTCTTGATGGCTTTGGTTGCCAGATAAAAACGAATCGATATTCGTCGACCAATGACCAATGGTCTCAGAAACCGATTCATGTGAATCCAGCCACCACGCTGGCTGAATATCCTCGACGCGCTCGTTATCTTGAACTTGAAGCACTTCTTCTTGAACTTGAAGCGCTTCGCCATCGACGTCATTCTCAACCGAGAAAGCAGGCAAAGACCAGCAAGCAACAACACAGATTGCCGTAACAGAAGGCTTGCGCACCGGCATTATTTAGTGGCCTTTTAGCATTTGCTGAATCATCAACGACGAATTTTCAGCGGCGACTTTAAGATACTCTTCAAAGCTTTGTGGTGACTCTTTGCCCGCAATATCAGACAAAGAACGCACGACCACAAAAGGCGTTGCAAATTTAAAACACACCTGAGCCACCGCCGCCGCCTCCATTTCCACCGCCACCAAGCTAGGAAAGACAGCACGCACCGCCTCGACTCTCACCGGATCGTTCATGAAGCTGTCACCGGTTCCGATCAAGCCTACTTTTGCCTGCACTTGAGTCACTGTTTGTAAGGCATTCTTCGCCTGCGTGACCAATTCAACATCCGCCGCATAGGTAGCAGGCATATTTGGCACTTGCCCCATGGCATAACCAAAAGCCGTCACATCCACATCATGATGAACCACCTGATCCGATATCACCACATCACCAACTTGTAACTCAGGGTCAAAGCCCCCCGCGGAGCCGATATTAATGACATATTCTGGCTGAAACTGAGATAACAACAAGGTCGTCGACACCGCCGCATTGACTTTCCCGATACCCGACTTGAGTAAAACGACGTCTTTGCCTTCAAAATGCCCGACAAAAAAATCACAACCCGCAATCGTCTGCTCACGGACATCTGTCATCCACGCTTTGATCACCGCCACTTCTTCGTCCATGGCACCAATTAATCCAATCACACTCATTCATCACTCCTCATTTTTATGTTGTTTTCTGCACAACGTCTTGTAAAAAATATCGTATTTGATCACTAGAATAAGGCTGAGCCATCTCAAACAGTGCCACACTGTCCGGCATATCAGCCCATCTTTGTATGGCAAAAAAGCGCACCAGTGGAAACGCCTCCTGAATCGCCTCGAGTAACAAAGGCGGTGGGGGTTCCAGCAACACCACGATGGCATCAGAATGATAAGACAACACCACAGAGTCGCTGGATAAATCCGTTAACCACTGTGCAGATAGCTCGCACTTTTTCAGCTCCGTATACCAAATAGCCTTGGTTATTCGACTGCCACCGACCATGACCCAAGCGGGCCCTGACTCATTCACCTGTGTCGGCGCCATTCTTTCTAGCGCAAAGGTGTCCGCCAGAACCTTGTGCAAACTGTAATCAAAAGGGCATCCGCTTAGCGTAAATACCTGACGAATAAATGGCGTGACCGGCTCTATTCGATTGATCCAAACAACTGGCAATTGCGGTCGGTTATACTTCAACTGCAAAGCGCGAGTCATATCCATTTGCACCTGACAATCGTCGTCACCCCCTATCAGAATCGCATCAAATGTTGCCATACCTCTGGATCGCATAAAGAAGCTGTCCGCAGAGCGGTATTCTTCAACCTGCAAACCAAGCCTTAACAACATCCGCATTATTTCATCTGCATCGGGGTAATCATTGCTCACCCAAGCAACGCTCTTACCCTGAGTCAATACGTCCTGTTCAGCTTCGCTTTCTTCCATGCTGATACTCAGCTGCAAAGCATGGTTACGTAAGGTCTTTTGTCGCCCCCCAAGGTGCGTTAATAACATACTGATCATCCTGTAAAAAAGAGGTCTGGAGACCATATCGTTCATCGCCGTCAATTCCAATTCGGTGTCATTAAAACGCGCCGTCAAACGCCGTTCAGACATATCGTTTGACATCACCATCATCAACAAGGTGCGCACTAAGCCACGCAAATTACCGTCGACGGCAACGACTCGTGCGCCGACGTCAACCGAACAATCCAATAACGCGCAATGGGTTTCCGTGCCCATCGCCTCAATAACACGAACGCTTTCCTGCCAAAAAACCTCACCTAAAGGCAGATAAACCACATCCCGTTCGACACGGCGGATGTCATCCAATACCGACATAAACAACACAATCCAACCTTGCAGTTGTTTCGCGGTCACGGGCGCGGGCAAATAGGAAAGATACCTTAACTCATTTAAAATCGCGTCCGTATCCACCTTTCTCTTCATCGCGGATGACAACGGCTGTAACTGCTCCAATTGCCACTTCAGACGTGTCTCCTGAGTCGTATTACGCCCCACCAGCAACACACCACGATAAGCGCCTTCATGACGAAATGAATACGCCTGCCATTGATAGATTCGCCCTAAGCGCGCCATGGTTAACTCGAACGTCACGCCCACCTGCCCCTTGAGCGCCTCTTGAATCGATTGATGGCAAGATATCGGCATAAAATCAAACAAGGTCCGCGCCTTCTCCGCATCCGCAAATAAGCGCTTGGCTTCGTCATTAAGCAAGGCGACTTCCGCCACTTCATTCGAAAAAATAACGGCACTGTCAGTCGACGCCATCAACAAGGCGAAACGCTGATCTTTGGTTTTAATCGCCACCTCGTACTGCTGATTTTGTTGCTGTATTGCTTGTAACTCACTAAAAGGCGACAGCGTCTCTTGATGGCGATAAACAAGGGCTTCAAGAGGCTCAAATACCCGCCGCCTGACCAGCTGCTTCACACCAAAATAAAAACACAGCAACACAAAACCAAGCGCCGCAATAGCGGGGAACGTTCGCGCGAGAATGCTCGAAAATAAAACCTCTTGTTGATGGATTTCCAACTGCAAATTGGCCTGCACAGCCGACACCAAGGGTTGACGAGAAGTAAGAGTGGGCATTGATAAATCTATATCCGTGCTGCTTTCTTCCAACAAAGCATGCCCAGACGCTTCATCGTAAATTCGTACCGCGCTGATTTGCGCGCTGCCTAACAACTCACTGACCAAGGCTAAGTTGTCGTTTAACGCAATAAAGCCATACAAAAAGCCTAAGTTCTCTTGCTCTTTGGACAGCAGTTTATGCTTAAACATCAGTAAAATAGCACCGTCTTCCGTCAGGGTAGACACCCAACGATTTATTTGGCCCTGAGGCAACAAGGTTTGGAAATCAACCTGTGTAAACAACCGCGCCCTTGGGTCCATGGCGCTCGTCGCGTCATTCCATTGGATATAAAAAAAGTCTAAGCCACCAGAAAACAACACTTCGTGATGACTGAACAAGAGATCCAACTCTCGCCCTGGCGCATAGTCACTCAACACAAGGTCCTGAGCGATAAAGCGCATTTCATCCTCGGCCCGCGCCAGATAGCCATTAAACGCCTGTTCAACGGCGCGATGTTTCAAGGCTAAATGCTCTTCCGTCGCGGCTCGGGTCAACGTATCGGCAAAATAAAGCACCACCAAGGTGACCGACAGAAAAACAACGCCGACCAAAAAGAACACTTTTTCATGCAACCGATGCTGCAAACTAATGGATTCTACTGCCATAATTCCACCGAATAGTGATGCGCCTGCTGCATCATCAAGCGCAAGCTTTCTGCATCAAGCTCTGCTGGTATCAAGGCAGAGTGAGCCATAAAAAGAGTAGGCATGTTGCGACCTTCAAGGTCCAATTTGATACTTTCAGCAACCGCAATGGATAAATCGTCTTTTCGGAACAACATATTAACTTTCACTGTTTTGACCTGTAATCCGGCCACCCACTTTACCGCCCCACCCCAAGCATTCGTCTGTATTGCGGATTCACCCCGCTCATTTAACGCCGCGATCACGCCATCAGAAATACCCTGAGCACAACTGAAAATAAAATCGGCCGGCTGATCCGCCAGCAGTAGCTGGGCCGCCTCGTACGCCTGTTGCTTGTCATCAGGAACAACCAGCACTCGACTCACGTGGCGTTTGTAGCGCACCATTTCATCTAAAAACACATCACAACGAACATGACCAAGATAGCCATCCGGCAAAACCAAGGCAGAGATACGGCTAGCCGGCGGCAACTGGCGATCTAAATAACTGGCTAGCATTCTCGTGGCCTTTTGTTGATCAAAACCAATATACATTAATGGCGGATGATTGACCCAATGCGTTAACGGTGAGGCAAAATCGTACAAAATAACCTTCGTTTTTCCAGTGCGCAAAAAACGCTCTAAGAACCGGCGTTGCATCGAGCCAAACGTTGTGACCACCAGATAATCAGGCTGAGCCGCCTCTATTTTAAAATACGGCTCATAGTCTTGCTCGTCGGCTCTCTGATCTAGGTAAGTATCCAGCCGATAGTCGATGCCCAGCTCCCGCATGCGGCGTTTAAACGACACCAGCAAGGCTTTATTATCAATCGATTGAGCATCGCCAAACAGCAACAGCGCAATACGCACTGGTTTTTTTTGCGCGACTCGTAGCGGATTGGGAGGGGAATTCACTATGGTGGTAAACTGTTCAGCCAACGCCCTCAGTCTTGGAATAGACTGGTAGGCATCTTGACTGCTCATAAGATCAAGCGCCATGCTTGCCGCTTGAAGCGTAAAAGCAGAGCAGCCCAACACAAGCCATATAACAAAAGAACGAAGCATTCCCATGACTGAATCCGATAAAATAAAGCGTGATAGAAAACTGATTCTACCCAAGTTAACGAACTTTGAAGACAACAGAAACAAGAAAATACACGCAGGATGCCAAGAACGGCATAAATAACGCAAAAACGCTTGAGATAAATTTCAGACATAAAAAAAGCCGACATAAAGTCAGCTTTTTTTAAATTTGGTGCGGAAGGAGAGACTCGAACTCTCACGCCGTGAAGCACTGGAACCTAAATCCAGCGTGTCTACCAATTCCACCACTCCCGCAAGGAATGGCGAGCATTATAGGTAATTGAATTTCCCGGTCAATAGTTTTTTTGCTTTTTTATTAAAAAACCTAAAATTATTTTCCGCCTCCTATTTGCCCACCCGCGTTATTCGACGCTATTGCAGTCAAGGCGAGGTTTAAAAAACGCGACCGCCAGAATATTCACCACGCTCATAACGCACAGCCATTTCTTCTAAATCCATGGTATGAATTCGAGAAGCCTGACCCGCTGAACCAAAGGCTTCATAACGGTCAATACACACCGCCTTCATCGCTTTGATACTTTCGGTTAAATATTTACGTGGATCAAAGTTGCCTTTGTGTTCAGCCAAGCTGCGACGAATCGCGCCGGTTGCGGCCAAACGTAGATCCGTATCTATGTTAACCTTGCGCACGCCATAACGGATCGCCTTGACGATTTCATCAACTGGCACACCGTAAGTTTCTGGAATGTCACCACCAAACTTGTTAATGATTTCCAACCAGTCTTGCGGCACAGAAGACGAGCCATGCAACACAATGTGGGTATTGGGTAACAATTCTACGATTCTTGCAATACGCTCGATATCAAGAATATCGCCCGTTGGTGGACGGGTAAATTTGTACGCGCCATGGCTGGTACCAATCGCTACGGCCAGAGCATCAATGCCAGTCGCATTGACAAAATCTACTGCTTCTTGTGGGTCGGTTAGCATTTGCGCATGCGACAAGATCCCTTCTGCACCCACACCGTCTTCTTCACCAGCCTGACCGGTTTCTAGAGAACCCAGCACACCCAACTCACCTTCGACAGAAACGCCACAAGCATGGGCAAATTCCACCGTACGACGCGTCACATCAACGTTGTAATCGTAACTCGCTGGGGTTTTACCATCCGCCATCAAAGAACCGTCCATCATCACAGACGAGAAACCAAGCTGAATAGAGCGTTGGCAAATCGCAGGAGACGTACCATGATCCTGATGCATCACAACTGGAATATGCGGGTAATCTTCAATCGCTGCGGCAATCAGATGACGCAAAAAGTGAGAACCTGCGTATTTACGAGCACCCGCCGATGCTTGCATGATAACCGGCGAATTCACTTCGTGAGCGGCTTCCATGATCGCCTTAACTTGCTCCATGTTATTCACATTGAAGGCTGGCAAACCATAGCTGTGCTCTGCAGCGTGATCGAGCAGTTGACGCATACTAATTAAAGGCATAAAAGGTTTCCTCTGACAATTTTGTCTTGTTTTGTATTTATAACGCTTGGAGTTATGGTGTTAGATAACTCGCTGTATTGGTTATCATGGCTCGGTTTATCACCGAGCCATGTGGCTTACGCCTTATCATTATTGTCATATTCAGCTTACGCCAAATAGGTCACTCTCTAGTTTTATTATTTATAAAGTGCTTTAGAATGATCTTTGCCATTCTTTAATACTAATTTTGCGCGCGAGTTTCCAACATCGCAACCGCTGGCAACACTTTTCCTTCAACAAATTCCAAAAACGCGCCACCGCCCGTTGAAATATAAGACACTTTATCAGCAATATCGTACTTATCAACCGCCGCTAACGTGTCACCGCCACCCGCAATGGAGAATCCGTTGCTATTGGCAATCGCCAACGCTAGGGCTTTGGTTCCACCACCAAACTGGTCAAATTCAAACACGCCGACGGGGCCATTCCAGATAATGGTCTGAGACTCTTCCAGCAAGGCCGCAAACGCCAGCGCCGCTTTTGGCCCGATGTCCAAAATCATATCGTCTGGGCCCACGTCGGCCGCATTTTTCACCGTTGCCACCGCATCAGGAGCAAACGCCGTCGCCACCACCACATCTTCAGGCAATGGAATGCTGGTTTTTGCCATTAAAGCTTTTGCCTGAGGGATTAAGTCTTCTTCATACAGCGACTTCCCAACCGGAAATCCAGCAGCTGCCAAGAAAGTATTGGCAATACCGCCACCAACAATCAATTGATCGACTTTATCAGACAAGGATTCCAACACTGTCAACTTGGTCGATACTTTTGACCCACCGACAATGGCGGCCATTGGGCGAGCAGGTTTTGCCAAGGCTTTCTCTAATGCTTCAAGCTCGGCAGACAACAAGGGGCCAGCGCAAGCAATAGGAGCAAATTTCGCCACGCCGTGAGTAGACGCTTGTGCACGGTGTGCGGTGCCAAAGGCGTCCATTACAAACACATCACATAAAGCCGCCATTTTTTTAGACAAGGCTTCGTCATCTTTATTCTCGCCTAGGTTAAAACGCACGTTTTCAACCAAAACAAGCTGACCGGCTTCAACATCAACGCCATCCAACCAGTCTTTTGCTAACGGTACATTTTGCCCTAGTAAACCAGCAAGGTGTGTCGCAACCGGCTGCAGCGAATACTCTTCTTCGTACAGACCTTCTGTTGGACGCCCAAGGTGAGACATCACCATGACTTTCGCGCCAGCAGCCAACGCCAACTGAATCGTTGGCAACGCCGCTCGAATACGTGCATCACTGGTAACTTTGCCATTTCTTACTGGCACGTTTAGGTCTTCACGAATTAACACGCGCTTATTCGTCAGGTCGATATCTTTCATCTTAATTACGGTCATGTACGATGTCCTCATTATGTAACGTTCCGCTGGATCAAACCTAATTGGCGGGTTTGATCACAGCAGACCAATATTTGGCCACGTCTAACATACGGTTAGCGTAGCCCCATTCATTATCAAACCAACACAGCAACTTCACCATACGCTGATCTATGACTTGGGTTTGCGTGCTGTCGATAATCACCGAACGTGGATCATGATTAAAATCCACCGACGCATGGGCTTCTTTGGTAAAGCCCATTAACCCTGCGTATTGTGAGTTTGCTGCGTGTTCTAACTGTTGATTGATTTGCTCGACGGTCACGTCTCGCTCGGTGCGCAAGACTAAATCAATCACCGAGACGTTTAAGGTCGGCACGCGCACTGCGTTACAGCCCATTTTACCTTCCAATTCTGGCATCATGCGCGTGATGCCGCGCGCCAATCCGGTATCCACCGGAATAATGGAACTCAAAGCGGCGCGCGTCAAACGCAAGTCTTTGGTGTGATAGCCGTCAATCACCGGCTGATCATTCATCGCCGAGTGAATCGTCTGGGTCATGCCATGCACCACACCAGAAAATTGCTTCACAATATCCAAAACCGGAATCAAGCAATTCGTCGTACAAGATGCCGCCGAAACGATACGATGATCCGCTTGAATATCATGGTGATTAAAACCATACACAATGGTTGCATCCACATCGGCGGCCGCAGGCTGGGAAAGCAACATTCTGGG
This sequence comes from Marinomonas profundi, assembly GCF_020694005.1. Taxonomy (NCBI): domain Bacteria; kingdom Pseudomonadati; phylum Pseudomonadota; class Gammaproteobacteria; order Oceanospirillales; family Oceanospirillaceae; genus Marinomonas; species Marinomonas profundi. The sequence continues at coordinate 1,547,316 of NZ_CP073013.1, forward strand.
TACACCGGCGTTCAAATAGGCTTGCGCGCCTTCGCGTGCAGAAAAGCTGCCAGAACACTCCAGCACCATGTCTAACTCAAGAGACGACCAGTCGAGCTCGTCGGGAGACGCACAAGAAAAACACAGAATCGCATCATCGCCGATAAGCAATGCATTGCCTTGGGTCAAAACTGGCTGGGGAAAGCGGCCATGCGTCGTGTCATAGCGCGTCAGATAACTGATTGTCTCAATATCAGACAATTCATTAATAGCAACCACTTGAATGTGATCGCGGTAGCCGTTCTCATACAGCGCTCGCAATACCGAGCGTCCGATACGACCATAACCATTGATAGCGACTCGCAACATAGTCCTACTACTTCATCGCAAAGAAAGTGACCAGAAAACCATCACCCTCCGCCTTAATAAAAGGAAAAAGAGACGCACAAACGCACGCCTCTTTTCTTAGCAAGCAAGCACCTTACGCGGCGAGAATTTTCTCCGCCGTCGCAACCACATTGTCTACCGTAAAGCCGAAATGTTTCAGCAAATCGCCACCAGGCGCAGATTCGCCAAAGGTCGTCATGCCAACCATTGCGCCGTCAAAACCCACGTACTTGTACCAGTAATCCGCGTGAGCCGCTTCGATAGCGACACGCTTAGTCACACTGCTTGGCAACACAGACGCTTTATAAGCCGCATCCTGTGCATCAAACACGCTGGTAGATGGCATGGAAACAACGCGTACTTTCTTGCCTTTCGCGGTTAAAGCTTGAGCCGAGTCCATTGCCAGACCCACTTCAGAACCGGTTGCGATCAGGATAAGATCAGGCGTACCCGCACAATCCTGTAACACATAACCGCCTTTTGCCACGTTCGCTAATTGCTCAGCATCACGGGCTTGCGCTGGCAAACCTTGACGGGAGAAAACCAACGACGTTGGACCGTCACGGCGTTCAATACCGGCTTTCCAAGCCACCGCTGTTTCCGCCGCATCACATGGACGCCATACCGACATGTTGGGTGTCATGCGCAAGTTAGCAAGTTGCTCTACTGGCTGGTGAGTCGGGCCGTCTTCGCCTTGACCAATCGAATCGTGGGTGTAAACAAACAGGTTTTGAATGCCCATCAACGCCGACATACGCACCGCATTGCGGGCATATTCCATGAACATCATAAAGGTCGCACCGTAGTTGATAAAACCACCATGCAAAGACGCACCGTTCATAATGCCGCTCATACCAAATTCACGAACGCCGTAGTAAATGTAATTACCCGCTGGATCGTCTTGAATGCCTTTCGAGCCAGACCATAACGTCAAGTTAGAACCGGCAAGATCGGCCGAACCGCCAAGCAATTCTGGCAACATAGCACCAAAGAAACCAATCGCATTTTGTGACGCTTTACGGCTGGCAATGCTTTCGCCCTTGTCTTGGCTTTGCTGAATAAAAGCTTGTGCTTTGGTTTCAAAATCCGCTGGCAATTCACCTTTTATCACACGACGCTCAAACTCGGCTGCCAATTCTGGGTAAGCCGCTTTATAGGCTTCAAACTGAGCATTCCACTGAGTTTCACGGGCCGCGCCGGCTTCTTTTGCATCCCAGCCAGAATAAACCTCCGCAGGCACTTCAAACGGTGCGTGTGGCCAACCCAAGAATTCACGAGCGGCGGCGATTTCTGCATCACCAAGAGGCGCGCCGTGGCAATCGTGGCTGCCAGATTTGTTTGGCGAACCAAAACCGATAATCGTCTTGCAGCAAATTAGCGTCGGTTTAGTGGTTTCGGCTTTTGCCGCTGCAATGGCCGCTTTGATCGCTTCTGGATCATGTCCATCTACGTCAGCGATAACATGCCAGCCGTAAGCTTCAAAACGTTGTGGCGTGTTGTCTGTAAACCAGCCTTCAACATGACCATCGATAGAAATACCATTGTCATCCCAAAACGCCACCAATTTACCCAGACCTAACGTTCCCGCTAAAGAGGACGCTTCGTGAGAAATACCTTCCATCAAGCAGCCATCGCCAAGGAAGCAATAGGTGTTGTGATCCACAACAGTGTGGCCTTCACGGTTAAATTGCGCCGCAAGTGTTTTCTCAGCAATCGCCATACCGACGGCATTACTGATACCCGCGCCCAATGGGCCTGTGGTGGTTTCTACGCCATCGGTGTAACCGTATTCTGGGTGACCTGGGGTTTTAGAATGAAGCTGGCGGAATTGTTTCAACTCTTCGATTGGCAACTTGTAACCGGACAAATGCAATAAAGAATAAATCAGCATAGAACCATGGCCGTTTGACAACACAAAGCGGTCACGATCTACCCATTTTGAATTATTAGGGTTGTGCTTTAAAAAATCATTCCATAGCACTTCAGCGATATCCGCCATGCCCATTGGCGCACCTGGATGGCCTGAATTGGCTTTTTGTACGGCATCCATACTCAATGCGCGTATGGCGTTAGCAAGTTGTTTCCGAGACGACATGGTTCCACTCCTGATAGCTTAACGAATGATAGAAGCAACATTCTCTATGGGATGGTGCCACCATGCAATGCTAGCACCATCGAGACGCCCGAAGATTGGGCAAAGAAAATGAAACAACATAGAAATATTCGCTATCCTAACAAAAAAACCGCGCTTTGCCTCATTAAAATCCATTGTTCGGGTTGATATTTAAACAGCGCTAGTTCATTATTCACGCCATTAAAGCGTCGATTTGTCTCGGCTTGCGGGCGCTATATAAACTCAGCTAAACAGATACGCAAGAACCTGTTTAGCTTTTATTGGCGCTAAACAGGTTTTTTTATGCCTGTTTAGCCACTAACCCAGCTAAAGAGGAAGACTCAACATGTCAGAATATTCTTTATTTACCTCAGAATCCGTTTCTGAAGGTCACCCAGATAAAATCGCCGACCAAGTGTCCGACGCCATCCTAGACGCCATTTTGGCCGAAGACCCAGAAGCCCGTGTTGCCTGCGAAACCCTAGTGAAAACTGGCATGGTATTGGTGGCGGGTGAAGTACGCACCAACGCTTGGGTTGATATCGAAGAAATCGCCCGTGGCGTGATTCGTGAAATTGGCTACAACAGCTCCGACATGGGGTTTGACTGGGAATCTTGCGCGGTAATGAACGCCATCGGCAAACAATCTGCCGACATCGCAGTAGGCGTGGATGAAGCCGGTGAGCACGAGCAAGGCGCTGGTGACCAAGGTTTGATGTTTGGCTTTGCGACTAACGAAACTGACGTTTTGATGCCTGCGCCTATCACTTACGCACACCGTTTGGTTCAACGCCAAGCAGAAGTACGTAAAAACGGCACACTAGACTTCTTGCGCCCAGATGCCAAAAGCCAAGTGACTTTCCGCTACGACGAAAACGGTAAGCCCTGCGCAATCGACGCGGTGGTGCTTTCTACGCAACACAGCGCGTCGGTCAAACAAGCCGATCTTCGTGAAGCAGTCATGGAAGAGATCATCAAGCCGGTTCTTCCAGCGGAATGGTTATCGAAAGAGACAAAATACTTCATCAACCCAACCGGCCAATTTATCATTGGCGGTCCGGTTGGTGATTGTGGTTTAACGGGTCGTAAAATCATCGTTGATACCTACGGCGGCATGGCTCGTCATGGTGGCGGCGCTTTCTCTGGTAAAGATCCATCCAAAGTTGACCGTTCTGCCGCCTACGCAGGTCGCTATGTGGCGAAAAACATTGTCGCGGCCGGTCTAGCGGACAAGTGTGAGATTCAAATCTCTTACGCCATCGGTGTCGCCGAACCAACCTCGATCAGCATCAACACGTTTGGCACGGGCAAAGTCAGCGATGCAGTGATTACACAGCTCGTTCGTGAGCACTTTGAATTACGCCCAGCCGGCCTAATCAAGATGCTGGATCTAAAACGCCCAATCTACCTACCAACGGCGGCTTACGGCCACTTTGGTCGTGAAGGCGAGAACTTTACTTGGGAAAGAACCGACAAAGCCGACGCATTGCGCAAAGCCGCGGGTTTATAATTTTCTGATTTTCCGTTATAAAGCCTTCTTCTGCCTGACTCTTTTATTAGATAACATGTGCAGAGGAAGGCTTTTTTTATGGCTATCTTTTTATCTATTCGAAAACATAAGGCAACGCATGCGTATTCCACGAATTTTTATCGACACCGAACTCAACGAGAATACCAGCCTTGCCTTACCGGATTCGGCGTTTCAACATCTTTGCAAAGTACTACGTCTAAAGTCTGACCACCCGATTCGCGTTTTTAACGGTAAAGCCTTTAATGGCCGAGGCGGTCAATTTAACGCCACACTGTGCGATGTCGAAAAACGTTCCGCCAATATCAAGGTGGCAGAGTTTGAAGCGCTCGACAATGAATCCCCCATCCAAGTCACCATAGGGCAAACCTTGTCCCGTGGCGAACGCATGGATTACGCTATTCAAAAATCGGTCGAAGCGGGAGCCTTTGCCATTCAGCCACTGTTTAGTGAACGCTGTGAAGTCAAATTGCAAGATAGCCGCGCTGAAAAACGTCAACAGCATTGGCAACAGGTTGCCATTAGTGCCGCCGAACAGTGCGGTCGAGGCATGGTTCCCATTGTCCATCCTCCGCTAGCATTAAGCGAATGGGTGACGAATTGTAACGAAATGTTAAAACTCACCTTACATCACCACAGCGCAAAACCGATTCGTCAGTTTCAACAACCGACCAACAACCGTATTGCTTTGTTGATTGGGCCGGAAGGCGGCCTCACTGAAAAAGAGGTTCAACTGTCTGAAAAGTCAGGCTTTAATGCCATTACATTAGGACCGAGAGTACTACGAACAGAAACCGCGCCAATTGTCGCACTCAGTGTGATCAATACACTGTGGGGAGACATTTAATAAAGGCCAAGCCCAAAAAGAGTAAACAGAATCACTACATATCCAGACTATAAATGGCTTTATCATTGGCGTAGAACATCATAAAAGGACAGAGAATCACATGTTTTACCGAACTATTTTAACTTGCCTGATTTATCTAGGGACAGTATTTCTACCCGCTATCGCACACGCTATCACGCTCGAAGAAGCCACCTACATTGCCATCGAAAACAGCCCAACGGTTAGACAAGCCATTGCTGAGTATCGAGAATCAAAAGAAAATGCCGATATTGCCCGTCGCTCTGGTTATTACCCAAGTGCCGACCTATCCGCTGGAATAGGCCACGAAACCACCTATGCCGATAACATCACCCCAGACGACGTGGAGCTTACTCGGCGGGAACTGACACTGTCGCTGAATCAACCGATTTTCGACGCTTCCACCCAAAATGAAGTAGAACGGCTAAACAGCGAAACCGAAGCCAACCGTTGGAAAGCCTTAATTTCGGTTGAAAATACCGCGCTAGACGTCGCTCAAGTGTTTGCCAATGTGCTGCGTTTTAGAGAACTGGTCAGCTTGGCACAGCTCAACTTGGAAACCCATGAGCGTATTTATGGGCAAATCAAATTGAAAACCGATTCGGGCATAGGCCGTCAATCCGATTTAAGCCAAATCACCGCTCGCCTCTCGAAAGCTCATGCCAATCATTTAGCCGCGGTGAATAATCTAAGAGATGCCGACAGTAATTATCATAATATTGTCGGCGAACTCCCCCCTCAAGACCTGATCTACCCAGTGCCAGATAAAGCCCTGCTGCCGCAAGACTTAGACTCCGCCATCCGTGAATCACTAAAACAAAACCCCGCCATAGAAGGCGCGTATTGGGATGTCGCCGCGACTGAAAGTGCGCGAAAATTGGCCGATGCAAGCAAATACCCGACCGTAAATTTCGCCTTAGAACGCACATGGAACAATAATATAGGCGGCGATAAAGGCCCAAGTGAAAGTCTATTAGCCATGGTGCGTCTGAACTACAACTTGTACAGCGGCGGCACCCAAAAGCGCCGAAAAGAAGTCGCTGTACAGCAAGGCGTTCAGGCCAGTGAAATTCGTCGCAAGACCATCCGAGACACCGAACTCACAGTACGATTAGCCTGGGCCGCGTTTGAAGCCACCACAGGGCAAAAAGAGCATATTCGCCAATACGTTATTGCCACCAAAGAATCGCAAGTCGCCTATGAAAAACAGTTTCGCCTCGGTCGTCGAACATTGCTGGATGTATTGGACAGCGAAAACGAACTATTTCAAGCACGCCAAGATTACGTTAACGCCGACTATGACGAGCTCTTTTCAGAATTTCGCTTATTTAATGCCAAAGGGGAGCTCATGCGTGCGTTTCGCATTTATCGCCCACAAGTGCTCGGCTTTAATGATAAATTTGATGAAAAACCACTACCGCCAACCGTCACCCCAAGCGCGATGGACGAGCTAAACGAGGCAGAAAAAGCCTCTCAAAAAGCCTTCCAGCCCACCTCTCCCGCCGCGGATGAAAACACACTGGAAAGTGAACTGTTTTTAGACGCAGGTGAGAATTCAGAAGGCTGGTAGTAAAAGCAACCTGGCGACACAGAAAAAGTAGCCAGGTTGCTTAGCGATTGCCCATCGATTCACCTAAGTTTCCTGCGCTCTTTTGGTAAGCGTTGTCACAATCTGCACAATCAATCACATAATAGCGGTGTTTTTTCTTCTCAGCGCCCCCATATTTCTATAGCATCACTATCCATCAATCGATCTAACGGCTTTTGTTTTAGGAACTGTCATATGACCATCAAACTCGGCATTGTTATGGACCCAATTGCATCCATAAACTACAAAAAAGACACGTCTCTCGCCATGTTATGGGCCGCGGCCGAAAAAGGCTGGCAACTTATTTATATGGAACAAAAAGACTTATTTTTAGACCATGGCAAAGCCTATGCCATGGCGCGACCATTAACCGTCTATAAAGATCCTGCCCACTTTTACGACCTTGGCGAAGAAAGCAAAATGGCCATGGGCGATATGGACGTGATCTTAATGCGAAAAGATCCGCCATTTGACAGCGAATTTGTCTACAGCACCATGATTTTAGAGCAAGCAGAGCGAGACGGCGCACTGGTCGTCAATGATCCAAAAAGCTTACGAGACTGCAACGAAAAACTCTTCGCCACTCAGTTTCCACAATGCTGTCCACCGGTTTTGGTAACCAGACGTGCAGACTTACTCAAAAGCTTTCACAAAGAGCATGGCGACGTCATTTTCAAGCCACTAGACGGCATGGGCGGCAGTTCTATTTTCCGCATTAAACCAGACGATTCAAACATCAGTGTGATTATTGAAACCCTCACCAACATGGGTGGCGAGCAAATCATGGCGCAAAAGTTTATCCCCGAGATCAAAGACGGTGACAAGCGCATCTTGGTGGTAAATGGCGAGCCTGTACCTTTTGCTCTGGCGCGCATTCCTGCATCAGGCGAAACCCGCGGCAACTTAGCCGCTGGCGGACGTGGAGAAGGTCGACCTTTAACCGATCGCGATCGCTGGATCTGTGAGCAAATTATCCCGTCACTAAAAGAAAAGGGCTTAATGTTTGTTGGCTTAGACGTAATCGGCGACTATCTCACTGAAATCAACGTCACCAGCCCAACTTGCGTTCGTGAACTAGACACTCAGTTTGATCTAAACATTGCCATGATGTTGATAGAAGCCATAGAAAAACGTCTTCAGTAATAGCAACATGCGAGTAATCGATAAATTCTCTATCGCGCTTTTCATCGCCATTAGCCTTCACGTGCTAATGGTGATGGTCATCGGTTTCGATTTTGAACTGCCAAACCCTAAGCCTAAAACGCTTGAGGTCACCCTAGTACAACATACTTCAAACGCTCCTGCCGAGGCTGACTTTATTGCTCAAGCCAATCAGCAGGCCAGCGGTACTGAAGTTCGTAAACAAAAACTCACCACCACAGAAAATGCACAATTTTTAGCGGACACCATTCAGGAAATATCACCACCGGTTCAACCCCAACTGGCGTCTGCAGAACCCATTGATGAACCAAGCTTGCTCGCCACACAAAATCAAGAAGCAGCATTTGAGATAGTAAATGAAACAGAAACCCAGCCTAAAACACTAGAAGAACGGTTTCGCGGTGAAACTCAGATACCGAGCCATCTGTCGAATGACATAGCAACATTAGAAGCGCTGCTCGATCAGCAACGCCAATCTTACGCCAAACGACCAAGAATTCGCCGCCTCACCTCCGTCTCAGCCAAAGCCGCGGTAGACGCCCAATATCTCGACGATTGGCGCCGCCGGATTGAACGCATTGGCAACATTCACTACCCAGAAGAGGCGAAACGCAACCAGCTCTATGGCGAACTGCGTTTGGCGGTTATCTTGCTGCCCAATGGTTATGTCGACGACATCGAAGTATTACAGTCTTCTGGCATTAGAGTATTAGATGACGCCGCCATGCGCATTGTGCGTCTAGCCGAGCCGTTTCAGGTGTTTCCAAGCGAACTCAAAAAAGACGTGGATAAGCTGGAAATTATTCGCACATGGCGATTTGTGCCAGGCAATCAGCTACAAAGCCAATAAACAGTAAACACTAGACGTAAAAAATAATAGCCATAAAAAAGCCCTCATATAAAGAGGGCTATTGGTATTTGCTTGTTAAGCTCTTGCTTCTTTCTTAAGCACCAGGATCAGTCAAACTGACCATCGCCCATCGCAAGACGAATCTTCTTCATTGCGTTCTTTTCAAGCTGACGAATACGCTCCGCTGAAACGCCATATTCATCGGCCAAATCATGCAAGGTCGACTTGGCATCAGACAACCAGCGCTGCACTAGAATATTACGGCTACGCTCGTCAAGGTCCGCCATAGCAACCTCAAGGCGCTGATTGGAATCTTCTTCCCAATTACCGTTTTCCAGTAGCATGGCTGGGTCAGAGCGATGATCCTCTAAATACTGCGAGGGCGCTTGAAACGCGCTGTCATCATCGTCATCAGCCGACGCATCGAACGCCATATCAGAAGAACTCAAACGCCCTTCCATTTGACGCACCACTTCAGGCGTTACCCCTAAATCACTCGCCACCGATTCTACTTCTGAGTTGCTGAACCAAGACAAAGATTTTTTCGCACTGCGCAAATTAAAAAACATTTTACGCTGTGCTTTGGTGGTGGCCACTTTCACAATGCGCCAGTTTTTCAGAATAAATTCATGGATCTCGGCCTTGATCCAATGCACCGCAAAAGAAACAAGACGTACACCCACTTCTGGGTTGAAACGTTTAACGGCTTTCATCAAACCAACGTTGCCTTCTTGAATCAAATCGCCTTGCGCTAAACCATAGCCAGAATAACTTTTCGCAATATGCACAACAAATCTCAGATGCGACATAACCAAGGTCCGCGCCGCCTCAAGATCTTCTTGATAATAAAGACGCTCGGCCAATGTTTTTTCTTCATCCGCTGTCAAAATCGGAATTCTACCAATAGCTTGCATATAGGATTCTAGGCTCTGACCTGGAATCATCATGTCTGTAGGCTGAAGAGCTTTACTCATCTCTATTTCCACCTTTCTAATTGTTCATACTGTATACAGCAAAATATACCAAGTAAATTTCACCTGTGTGTGACATAAATGTGAATAAACCATGGCGATTCTCTTTGTACTGATTTTCGCCTTTCTTTGTCACTGCAATTCGATGTCTGTTATGTGCCGATTGACGGCAATCCACGCACCAACAACCCCTACGAATGCGCTAATAGTTAAACACAAAACAATTTCGTCTGCATTAAAAGTCTGCAATTGAAAGCCGCTTTGATAGAGCTCAATCAATCGTTCCGCTGGTGCACTCACCCACCAGCTAAGCAAGAGAATACAAAGGCTGGCAAAAAAACCACCCAGCACGCCAAACCAAAATCCCATGTACAAAAACGGTCGGCGGATGTACGCATCTGTGGCGCCAACTAACTTCATTACCAAAACTTCCGAACGCCGACTTTCAACCGCCATGCGAATGGTATTGCCCACAATGAGAAATACCGCCACCACCAGCAAAACCGACAAAGCATAGACAAATCGCTGCCCAAAACTCAGTATATTGGCAAGGCGCTGTAACCATTGTGCATCCAATTCTGCATATTCGACTTCTTTTTGCGCTGCAAGCTGGTCCCGTAGCGCTTGCAAGCTAGACAAGGTAGTAATATCAACCACCTGTTTTGGAATCACTTGCAACACAATGGGCAAAGGGTTTTCTGGCAACGCCGACATAATCTGTTCGTAACCGCTCGAGCGCTCAAAGTAGCGCAGACCTTCTTCCTTAGAAATATACTCAACCGACGCCACCTCCGCTTGTGCAGAAAGACGATGCGACAAGGCAAGCGCTTGCGTGTCTTCTAGATTCGGAAAGAGGTACAAGGTAATCACCGACTGTTGTTCCCATTGATCCGTCACGGACTGCACGTTTTTCAACAAAACATACAAACCACCCGGCAAAGACAAGGCTATCGCGATCACCATCACTGTCATAATGCTGGCCAATGGATAACCCAACAGTCGCATAAAACTTTCAGTTAATGTCGCTTGATGCTGACGCAAATACTGGCTAAGGCTAAAAGAGGTTCGCGTCGGCCAATTATGTTTGGTCGCTTTAATCGATTCTCTGGTCGCGCCTCGTTGATTCGGCTTCTGTGCCATTTAGCCAAATCCTCCATCATTGACCATTCGACCTTGATTTAAGGTCAACACACGGTGGCGCATACGGGCCACCAGCGCCAAATCATGACTGGCCACCAAAACGGTCACCCCAACCTGATTGAACTCTTGAAATAAAGTCATGATTTCAGCGGACAACTTAGGATCTAGATTCCCCGTTGGCTCATCGGCCAACAACAATTGCGGTTTATTCACCACCGCTCGAGCAATGCCGACCCGCTGTTGCTCACCGCCAGATAACGCCATGGGGTTGTATTTTTCTTTGTCCAACAAGCCCACTTTATCCAACGCGGCTCGCACTCGTTTGGCGATCTGCTGAGGGTCAGCTCCGCTCACCTGTAAGGGCAAGGCAACATTATGGAAAACGCTTCGATCTAACAACAGCTGATGGTTTTGAAACACCACGCCGACTCGACGTCGATGATGAGGAATCGCTCGACGACTCAAGGTGCGCAAGTCCACCCCATCGACCAAAATTTGCCCCGAGGTTTGGCGCTCAATCATCATCATGAGTTTCATCAAAGTACTTTTACCGGCACCAGAGTGTCCGGTAAGAAAGGCCATTTCACCTTGGCGCAAATGAAAACTCACCTGCGACAAGGCTTCTTGTCCGCTTTCGTACTTTTTACCCACTCGTTGAAATTCGATTTCCACGCTAATCCAGCATCCTTAGTTCAGAAGAAAGAAAGTAGGAAGAACCCATGGTCGCTTATTCGCTATCAAATAAGGCATCCACAAACTCTTCCGCAACAAAGGGGCGCAAATCATCGGCTTGCTCACCCACACCAATATAACGTATTGGCAAACCGAACTGTTTCGCGATGGCGAAAATAATACCGCCTTTTGCGGTGCCATCCAGTTTGGTGAGCGTAATGCCACTCACCCCAACCGCTTCGGAAAACAGCTTAGCCTGACTGATCGCATTTTGGCCAGTGCCCGCATCCAACACCAACATCACTTCATGGGGCGCGTTTTCATCCAGCTTTTTCATCACCCGCACAACTTTCGATAACTCATTCATCAAGTTGGCTTTGTTTTGTAGACGACCCGCTGTGTCCGCAATCACGATGTCGATGCCTTTCGCCTTGGCAGACTCAATGGCATCGTAAATGACCGACGCCGAATCCGCGCCAGTATGCTGCGCGACCACAGGAACATTATTGCGTTCGCCCCAGACTTGCAGCTGCTCAACGGCCGCCGCACGGAAGGTGTCACCCGCCGCCAACATAACACTTTTGCCTTCAGCCTGATATTTTTTCGCCAGCTTACCAATGGTGGTGGTCTTACCGACGCCATTCACGCCCACCATCAAGATCACAAAAGGGCCGTCTTGGCTAACAAGATCAAGCGCTTGCTGAGATTGGCTAAGAATACGGCCCATGTCGGCTTTTAGATGCGTTAACAGCGCCGTCGAGTCGCTTAGTTCTTTGCGGTTTAATTTGTCGGTTAATCCACTGATCAAGGTTTGCGTCGCATCAATGCCTACATCCGCCATCAATAACTGCGTTTCCAGTGCTTCCAGTAAATTATCGTCGACCTTTTTATGCCCTCCGATCACCGCCGACAGTCCGCTACCCAAACCGTTACGTGTCCGCGACAAACCCGACTTAATACGCTCGGACCAAGACAGAGCCGGCAAAGGCGAGCTAGCGTGGTCAACCACTGGATCTTGAGACTCGACGTCCACCGCCAGATTCACCTCATCGGCAGAAGACGTGTCTGGCACGGTGCTGTCGCTTGCCGCAGATTCGGGTGACGTTTCATTCGCCGCCGCATCTTTTTGTTTGGCGATGGCAATGTCTGCGTTCATTTTATTGACAAAACGACGGCGAATAACAAACGCAATGACCGCTAACAAGGTGCCGATAACAATAGGGACATAACGCGCATATTCACCAAGATACGGTGTAAAAAAAGCTACAATTTGATTAACAACTTCCATTAAATCGGTCTCTTAATTTTGACTGATGCGGTGCGCAACAGTGAAATGCTATGATTGGATACAGTGTCACTCAGGCAGAAACCTCTTCATTGGCACAATTCGTATCAAACAAAGGTTTCATAGACACGTATAAGTGATTATTTTACCATCATTCTGGCTCGCAAACAGGCTTAGTTTTCATCAAACACCTACCTCTTTTTAAGGTAAATTATGTCCGACAGTAGCAAACCTCTCTTTAGTCGCCCCGTTTTAGCGGCCATCATGCTGTTCGCTACGCTGGCTATTTGGCTACTGAATTTAACCGCCAGCAGCACACTGCCCACTCCCACCATTGAAACCTGGACCACCACGTCTGGCATCCCTGTCGTCTGGTTAAAACAAGCACAATGGCAAGGCAGTGATAAGCTCGAAGTGCGCTTTGCCTTCCGCTCCGCCAATCGTAACTATGACCATAACAAGGGCAACGACCATAACAAGGGCAACGACCATAGCAAGGTCAATGACAACAACAGTGAACTCGCTCAAGCGACGCTGGCCATGTTAATGAGCGACTCGCTGCCGCTAAGCACCGCGTCGATTAACCAGAGATTAGCGCCTTTGGCGGCCCGCGTAAGCAGTTATTATGACCACGAAAGGCAAGTCATCGGCGTAACCTTAAGCAATGAACCGAGCTATTTAGAGCCAACTTTATCGTTAATCACGCACTGGCTAAAAGCCCCCGACTTTAAGCCCCGCTCCTTTGACAGCTGGCAACGTCAGCAAAAATCCGCCCCGCCAATACGACACGAACTTGAACAAATATTGTTTTTAGACACTACTAAGCGACAAAACGCCGCCAACACCCAGCGTGTTTCGCTTGAACAAATATCAGACTATTACCAAGGTTTAAAAACATCTGCTGCCGGAATTTTTATTGCCGGAGACCTATCCACAGAGGCAAAACAGCGCATTCAAAACGCCATGAACACCATCAGCCAAGATTACCAGCGCGCTAATGCCGGCTCAGCCGATAGGATCCGCGATGCAGCGCTTAGCACCACCATTCAGCAAAATGAGGGCGATCTTTGGCAAACCCGTAGCGCCATCGCGCTACAACCCATCACCTCAGTAACAGAATGGGCGAGTTTGCAAATCTGGGGTACAGACCTAGTAACCAACCTCAATCAGCAACCACATATCGATTTTGTTGAACTGAACCTTACCCTATCGCCACAGCATCCATGGGCAGGGTGGAATATCCAATATGGCGATAATACGGCAACCACCCTGACAAATGACCGCACAGATAACGACCATTCGCTTGGTTTTCGTAACGCAAAAAGCTTCGTGTTTGTAGAGCAAGTGCCCTCCGTCAACGATGCAACGATCTTTCAAACACAGCTGGACAACCTCAAACAGAAACTTGAACAGCAGGTTTTATCGCCCACTTGGTGGAGCAACATCGCCGCCCAAGTGACCAATGAAAATGGCCCATTAACACTGGAAGCGTTCGCCAACAGCTATCAACAAGCGATTGACGACCTCACCCTAGAAGACTACCAAAGCGCCTTAAAAAAACTATTAAAATCATCATCTTATCAAGAGATCCAGGTCTATCAATGAAAAAAAACACACCCAATAGCCCATTAAACAAAAGCAAAGCGAAAGTGTCAAAACTGCGCATCATCGCCGGTGAATGGCGCTCGCGTCAGCTGCCCATTCCCAATGTTGAAGGCTTACGCCCTACGCCAGACAAAGTACGCGAGACCTTATTTAACTGGATCAACGCGCATATTCCGGGCGCCATTTGCGGCGACTTATTTTGTGGCTCAGGCGCCTTAGGGCTGGAAGCGCTTTCTCGTGGCGCAAAGCACCTCACCTTTGTGGATAATTCACGGGTGGTGTCACAACAAATGAACGCCAACCTAGCCACATTAAATGCCACAGACAAAGCCAATGTCATTGCACAAAACGCCGCCGTTTTTCTAGACACAGCCACGCCACAGGCACTGGATATTGTGTTTTTAGACCCACCGTTTCGCAAAGGCTGGCTCGGCCAAATTATTCCCTTATTAGAAAAAGGCTGGCTCGCGCAACGCGCGCTGGTGTACATAGAAATGGAAAAAGAAGCGGAACTACCGGCTCTGCCAAGCCATTGGTCTTTGATAAAAGAGAAAAACGCCGGACAATTAGTCTATCGACTGTTCGAAATCAACCAATAATCAGCTGCAAAACCGCCCTAACCACATTAGGGCTTTTAATTACCAATAAAAAATAGCCAACAAAAAGGCCGCAGAACCGCTTTCTCTCGCCCGCATTCTCTAGCAACCTCTTGATGACACCAGACGCAAACGCTAGACTGTGTGGCATCATTCATCGAGATACCTTCCCACTCTTCTTCACGGGAATTCGAGCACTTTCTTTAGGACTTTACTTTAGGATAAAAACAAACCTATGCCGGACGTCATTCCAGCCGATTCTGTTGGTATTGTTACGCCACAGACTGCGCAATTCGACACACCGTTGGCCTTATCCTGCGGGCAAACCTTGTCATCATATCAATTGGTTTACGAAACCTATGGAACGCTCAACAAAAACGCGTCCAATGCCATTTTAATTTGTCATGCCCTAAGCGGCGACCATCATGCCGCTGGCTACCACAAGATGACAGACAACAAACCAGGCTGGTGGGATACCGCCATTGGGCCTGGTAAAGCCATTGATACCAATACCTTTTTTGTCGTTGCCCTAAATAACTTAGGCGGTTGCAGCGGCTCAACCGGGCCGACCAGCATCAACCCACAAACGGGGCAACGCTGGGAAGCCAGCTTTCCGATTGTCACGGTAGAAGATTGGGTCGAAAGCCAAGCCCGCTTGGCGGATGTATTAGGTATTCAAACCTTCGCGGCGATTGTCGGCGGTAGCCTTGGTGGCATGCAAGTCTTGGAGTGGAGCATTCGCTTCCCTACACGCTTGAAGTCAGCAGTGATTGTCGCTTCAGCTCCCAAGCTGTCGACTCAAAACATCGCCTTTAACGAAGTCGCGCGTCAGTCCATTCGCCGTGATCCTGAGTTTTTCGATGGCAATTATCTCGACAATCACTCGGTGCCAACCAACGGCCTTGGTTTGGCGCGTATGTTAGGTCACATTACCTACCTGTCGGACGATGCCATGGGCGCTAAATTTGGCCGCCAAATGCGCCATGACAATTACCAATACAACTACGGCATTGAGTTCGAAGTAGAAAGCTACTTACGCTATCAAGGCGAAGCATTTACCAAGCGCTTTGACGCCAATACCTACATGCTCATGACCAAAGCATTGGATTATTTTGATCCCGCCTCGCAAACAAACGGCGACTTGTCGGCGGTACTGAGCCGAGCGCAATGCGCATTTTTATTGGTTTCTTTTACGACTGATTGGCGTTTCGCACCGGAACGCAGTGAAGAAATTGTTAACGCACTGATCAAAGCTGGTAAGCCCGTTTCTTACGCAAAAATCGAAGCGACTGAAGGCCATGACGCCTTTCTTTTTCCCATTCCTCGCTATATGGCGGTGCTAAATACCTTCTTGACTCGTATCGCCAATCACATCATCACGGAGGTCAAATAATGCGCTCTGATTTAGAAATAATCGATGAATGGGTTCAGCCCAATATTCGAGTGCTCGATTTGGCTTGTGGTCCCGGTGAATTACTGCATCACCTGATTAAAAACAAACAGGTCAATGGCTATGGTTTGGAAATTGGCCCGGACGATTTAAACACCTGTATCGAAAAAGGCATCCCCGTTTTAGAGCAGAACATTGACGAAGGTTTGCAGAATTTCGACGATCAAAGTTTTGACTTGGTGTTAATGACGCACGCCTTGCAACAGTTCCGCCGCCCAGATTTACTGATCGACGAAATGCTGCGCATTGGCAAAGAATGCATTATTACTTTCCCGAACTTTGGCCACTGGCGTAGTCGCCTGCATTTGGCATTAAAGGGCCGCATGCCCGTATCAGACTTCTTACCGTACAACTGGTATGACACGCCGAACATTCACTTTTTTACCTTCCAAGATTTTGAACGTTTATGCCATGAAAAAGACATCAAAGTCTTACGTTGGGCCGCGGTGGATGGTCAACTAAAAGATCATTGGTGGATTCGTTCCATGCCGAATTTATTCAGTGAAACGGCTATTTTTCATATCAGTCGCTAGACGTCAAAGAGGAACACACGATGCACAAAACCATCGTACTCGCCAGCAACAATGCCGGTAAAATCAAAGAATTCAATGCCTTGCTTGGCGACATGGGCATCGATGTGAAACCACAAAGTGAATTTAACGTCGAAGAAGCCGACGAGACTGGCTTGAGTTTTATTGAGAACGCCATTTTAAAAGCACGCAATGCCTGTGCGCACACCGGTTTGCCTGCCTTAGCGGACGATTCTGGCATTGAGGTGGATTATCTTAATGGCGCGCCGGGCATTTACTCGGCTCGCTTTGCGGGAGAGCACGGCAATAACGACGCGAACAACAAGCTACTATTGGAAAAATTAGACGGCGTGCCTGAATTAGAGCGCACGGCGCGCTTCCACTGCGTCTTGGCGTACATGCGCCATAAAGACGATCCAACGCCACAGGTCTTTCATGGCGTATGGGAAGGCCGCATCTTAACCTCAGCCGAAGGCCAAGAAGGCTTTGGTTATGATCCCATATTTTATGTACCCGAATGCGCTTGCAGTGCGGCGAGCCTACCAAAAGAAGTAAAGAACCAAATTAGCCATCGCGGTAACGCCATGAAACAGCTTTTTGCAGCCTTTCAGTCGCCCTCTTTTCCGCCACAAGGTAAGCCATTTTGAGCACCCAGTTACCACCACTAAGTTTATACATCCATTTACCTTGGTGCGTGCGAAAGTGCCCTTATTGTGACTTCAACTCTCATCAAGCGGATCGTTTTGAAGCCAATGGCAAACTGCCAGAAGACGCCTATCTCGCGCAGCTGCTGGCAGACTTAGACGCAGATTTGCCTTATGTGGCAGGACGAGCAATCCAAACCGCGTTTATTGGCGGCGGCACGCCCAGCTTGATGAGCGAAGACTTCTATTATCGCTTAATGGATGCGCTGCGCGAGAAACTCACTTGGGCAGATAACGCTGAAATCACCATGGAAGCCAACCCGGGTACTTTTGAACAGGAAAAATTCCGCCATTTTCGCCAAGCCGGTATTAATCGTTTGTCGATTGGCATCCAAAGTTTCCAGCCAAACCTGTTGAAAACCCTAGGAAGAATCCACAACCGCGACGAAGCCATACAGGCTGTGGATAAGTCGAGAGTCGCTGGTTTCGATAACATCAACCTCGATTTAATGCATGGCTTACCCGATCAAAGCCTAGATATGGCCTTAGAAGACTTGTCGCTGGCGATTGAGCTGAATCCTGAACACTTGTCTTGGTATCAACTCACCATCGAGCCGAATACTGAATTTTATCGTCGCCCTCCTACCCTGCCAGAAGACAATACCTTGTGGGGCATTCAAGACGCCGGACAAGCATTGCTCACGCAGCACGGCTACGCTCAGTATGAAGTGTCAGCGAACGCAAAGGAAAACCGTCGTGCCGCACACAATCTTAACTATTGGCGCTTTGGCGACTATATCGGCATTGGCGCGGGGGCTCATGGCAAGATCACACTGGCTAACGGCGAAATCTTTCGTACACGAAAGACTCGCCACCCCAATCATTACTTAAACAACCTGCCTGAAGCCTTGGTCATCAAAGACGCCATCGAGCAAGCCGACCTTCCACTTGAATTTATGATGAATCGGCTGCGCTTATTCGAAACCTTTGAGTTACAGGATTATCAGCGATTTACCTATCAAAGTGTCCCAGACGCATTGATTAAAGCCTGTGAAATAGCGCTAAAGCAAGGTCTGCTAGAAGCCGATGAATGGAAAAATCAACGCGTCACAACGACAGAAAAAGGCAAATTATTCCTCAACGAATTGCTCGAACTCTTTCTGCCTTAACCCTTGTTTTCACTGTCATGAGTCTGGTCATTTTATTTACTATAATTTGACATCTAACTAAATTGGTGCAACCCTTAACTCTGTAAAAATTAAAAAAGGCCATTCTAGATGGCCTTTTTTAGCTTCATGGGTAACCACACTTTAGTGGCGTTCCCAATAAATGATCTTTTTAAACGAAAAAAATTAGCCCATCGCGTTGTTCTTATTCAACAATTTATGGCTTTTTAGCCTGATGTTTTCGCCTTTTATTGGAGGCAGGTCAGGCTAGATTAATCAGCAGAATTATTCGCCCAATTAGGCATGAATTGTGAAAACAGAACAAAATACGTCGTATTAAGAACAATCTAGTAATGAAAATTCTTTTAGGGTGAAGTAGTGAATTGTGCAAAAACGCTCATGTTGATTTTCGTTTAAAAAGATTCGAAAGGGTTACACTCATTCAGGAGAATGTTTATGAGTAATAAAGTACCCGACAATGGTCGGGCCGAATACAACACCTCGTACAAGGTAGGACAAGATAACGTACAGTTTCTTGGCCTAGATGTACTCAATCCAGTATTTAGTACCAGCGCGCTGATTATTTTTGCCTTCATTATCGGCAGTATTCTTTTTCCTGCAGATGCGAGCACAGTCTTATCGGGCGCCAAAAACTGGTCAATCAGCAACTTTGATTGGTTTTTTATGGTCGCTGGTAATATTTTTGTACTCTTTTGTTTGGTGCTTATTTTCCTGCCTGTGGGTAGAATCCGCCTCGGTGGCACAGAAGCAAAAGCAGAACACTCGACCATCACCTGGTTCTCTATGCTGTTCGCAGCAGGCATGGGCATCGGTCTGATGTTTTGGAGTGTGGCAGAGCCTGTAGGTTATTATACTGGCTGGTTCGGTACACCATTCGATGTGGCGGCTAACACACCCGAAGCGCGCGATCTGGCCATGGGTGCCACCATGTTCCATTGGGGTCTTCATCCTTGGGCTATTTATGCCGTAGTGGGTTTGTCGCTGGCCTTTTTTGCCTACAACAAAGGCTTACCACTGACCATTCGCTCTGCTTTTTACCCCTTATTTGGCGAAAAGGTATGGGGCGCAATCGGTCACTTCATTGATGTCATTTCTGTGATTGCGACCATTTTTGGTTTGGCAACCTCACTTGGCTTTGGTGCGATGCAGGCCGCCAGTGGACTCAATTTTTTATTCGATATTCCCAATTCTTTAACAACGCAAATTGTGGTGATTTGTGCGGTCACGGCGGTTGCCATTATCTCGGTAGCACGTGGTTTAGAAGGCGGGGTTAAACTGCTTTCAAACGTCAATATGATTATCGCTGCTGCTCTGGCGATCTTCGTGATTATTGTCGGCCATACTGGCGCGATCTTCATGGCGATGGGCTCGTACTTATTCAATTACGTGGAAAACATTATTCCTTTAAGTAACTGGATTGGCCGTGAAGACACAACCTTCTATCATGGTTGGACAGTATTTTACTGGGCTTGGTGGATTTCTTGGTCACCATTTGTCGGCATGTTTATCGCGCGGGTTTCTCGTGGTCGTACGGTACGTGAATTTGTGATAGCGGTGCTATTAGTACCGACCATTGTGTCCCTTGTGTGGATGTCGGTTTTCGGTGGCTCTGCGTTAGAGCAATCGGCAAATGGCATTGGTGCATTGGCAAATGGCATAACCGATTCCTCTTTGGCCATGTTCCAAATGTTTGAGAATTTACCTCTCACCTCTGTCATTTCCTTTGTGGGTATTGTTCTGGTGCTGGTTTTCTTTGTCACCTCTTCAGACTCTGGCTCCTTGGTCATTGACGGTATTACCGCCGGCGGTAAAACCGATGCGCCGATGATTCAGCGCGTGTTCTGGGCGGTGCTAGAAGGTGTTATCGCGATTGCTCTATTGATTGGCGGTGGTTCTGAAGCGCTAGGGGCGATTCAAGCCGCGGCGATTACCATTGGCTTACCTTTCACTCTGCTTATGTTGATCATGTGTGTGAGCTTGTGGAAAGGCTTAAAAACCGATATGCATCTTTATAAGTAATACTAAAAAGTCGCTAACAAGGTAAACGGCCTAACCGTTTACCTTGTTTTTTTTTGTTAAAGCTTTTACTATCAGCGCCCTCTTAGGGGAGTAATCTTCTTTGCACCTACAACCTATGTACTGCAAAGATTCTTTGTCAACATAATTGAGCCTCACGCTTGTGGCAAAGAAGTCCTGATCCGATGCTGATCGACGGGATTGATGAGACTTAAGACAATGACTTGGCTCAGGTGGGCACAGGTAGTTGTCTTTCGTTTTATTGCCCACCTAGGACCTATCAAAAATGGAAGCATTACTCACTTCTATCTCTACTGTTGCCCTTGCTGAAATGGGCGATAAAACTCAACTTTTGGCTTTGTTCCTAGCAACGCGTTTTGCCTCTAAAATGTCGATTGTGCTGGGCATTCTTGCTGCGACCTTACTTAATCACGCGTTGTCTGCTTGGTTAGGGGTCGAAATTGCTCAATGGATACCAGAAAGCGCAATCAGTTGGATTGTTGGCCTAAGCTTCATTGCTGTCGGCTTATGGTTATTGATTCCAGATAAAGACGATAGTGAAGACAATCAAATTCTAAAATACGGGGCGTTTAGCGCCACCTTTGTGTTGTTTTTCCTAGCTGAAATTGGCGACAAAACACAAATTGCCACCGTCTTATTAGGCGCTCACTATGGCAGTGTTTGGATGGTCTTAATCGGTTCAACGTTGGGCATGATGCTGGCAAACGTGCCAGTTGTGTTTGCAGGTAACTGGATAATGGACAGAATCAATGCTGACCGAACTCGTCAGCTGGCGTGCTTACTTTTTCTCATCATGGGAGCCGTGACCATCACAGCGCCATTGCTTTCATAAATAGGCTTTAATACACAGGAACCTAAGATGGACGTCGAATTAACCGAAATACTCGAAGCACTTTGCCAGCACGCGCCGTTTAATGAGATTGCCGACGATCCGCAACTCAACGACATGACCAAAGAAATAGAGATTCAGTATGTTCGTGCTGGGGAGTGGGTCATCGCTCCAAGCGCACTGAACAATACGCTTTTCTTTATCCGTAGTGGGGCGATAGAGGTACTGAGCAAAGAGAACAAGTTAATTCGACGTATGAATGAAGGCGAACTCTTTGGCTATTTTTCTCTGTTGCGCGGCGGTAAGTCGTCACAATCCATGCGCACCATAGAAGACAGCTTGTTATATCGCATTCCGGCGCGCTGGTTTCTAAAGCTATACGAAGAAAACGACGCATTTTCTGACTTTTTTCAATTAGCTCGAGAAGTGCGTCTTCGGGTTGCAATGGACTCACAAAGCTCAGACGTGTCGTTAATGACCTGTCCTGTTGTTAGCTTATTGCGACGTCCTCCGATTAGCGCAGATATCAGCTCAGATATTCTGACGTCTGCGCAAATCATGGCGGAGCATCGTGTTTCAAGCTTACTGATTACTGAAAATGACGAACTTATCGGTATTGTCACCGACCGAGACCTGCGCACGCGCGCGGTTGCCAAAGGCCTTGCCTACGACACCTCTGTTGCCGACATTATGACCCGCGATCCGATCGTCATGGACAGCGGTGACTATGCCTCTGAGGCCGTGTTGAAAATGATGGAACGCAACGTCCACCATATTCCCATCGTCAAAAATGGTCGCCCGATTGGCGTGGTCAGTACTGGCGACATTATCCAAAAGGAAAGCCACGGCAGTGTCTACCTGATCAGTGATATCTATAAGCAAACCAGCATTGAAGGGTTAAAAAGCATCAGTCGTAAAATGACGCATACCTTTACCCATCTGGTGGTAGCGGATGCCAATACGCAGATGATTGGCAATGCCATGTCGCACATAGGTACCGCTTTTGTAAAACGTCTTTTGCAACTGGCGGAAGAAAAATTCGGCCCACCACCGGTGCCTTATTGTTTTATTGCTTTGGGCTCACAAGCCAGAGAAGAGCAAACCATTAAAACCGACCAAGATAATGCCCTGATACTAAGCGACAAATATGATAAACAGCTACATGGTGAGTATTTTGAGGCGCTAACCGATTGGGTCTGTCGACACCTTGACGATTGTGGTTACGATCTTTGCTCAGGCGATATCATGGCATCGAACCCGCGTTGGCGTCAGCCGCTGAGTGTTTGGAAAGACAACTTCAGCGAGTGGATCCAAAAACCCAAAGCCGAAGCCCTGTTGCGCCTCTCGATTTTCTTTGATTTACGCGGCATCTACGGCGATAAAACCCTCGCCAAGCAGCTGAATCAACACATACGCCAAGAAGCCAAACAACATTCCGGTTTTTTAACCTTTATGGCGAGAAACGCCAATCAACGCAAGCCACCATTGGGATTTTTCCGCCAATTTGTCTTGGATGGTGAAGGCAAACAATCACGCACCTTTAACTTAAAAGAAAGGGGCATCGCGCCGATCATCGACATAGTACGAGTCCATGCGCTCGCCTGCGGCAGTGACAAGCTCAATACCTTGGAGCGCATCGAAGACATAGACGCGGCTGGATTACTCCCGGATGGCCGAGCCAAAGATCTGGCGCTGGCGCTAGAAATGATTGGCATGGTGCGTATTCGCCATCAAAAAGAACAAATAGAAGCGGGGGAAGAACCCAATAATCATGTCAATCCCGAAAACTTGTCTTCCTTTGAGAAACGTCATCTACGAGACGCTTTTCACATCGTTTCACGCCAACAGGAATTTATTAAATTTCGCTATGCAGGGAAACGCAGCTAGATGAGTAAACCATTGAAAGACAAAGCAAAAGAAGAAATGCAAGATTGGCAAGTGATGTTCGCAGAGTGGGCAAATGAAGCACCAGAAGGCCCGCTAAAACGCTTTTACCAAGCTGGCATGATAGCGCCCGAAACCGCCCTTCGAGACACGCCGTTACTGGCGCTAGACTTGGAAACCACGGGGCTAGATCCGAGTAAAGATGAAATCATCAGCCTTGGCCTGATTCCACTCAATCATCAAATCATTCGTTGCCAAGGCGCCCAGTATTGGATGGCAAAACCTGAACGGTCGCTCAACGCAGAATCCGTCACCATTCACGAAATCACGCACTCGGAGCTGGCTGAAGCGCCGCCTTTACATGCCATTTTGGATGACATCTTAGTCGCGCTCACTCATCAGGTGGTGGTGGTACATTGTGTTGCCATTGAGCGGCAATTTTTACTCGAGGCCGCCATGAAAGTATATGGTTATCCGCTCTATTTCCCGGTAATAGACACCATGGATATTGAGCGTCAAGTGACCTTTAAACCTTGGTGGAAACGCTTTGGCCGACAGCCTTCATTGCGCTTAGACGCCTGTCGCCAACGTTATAAACTACCGCGTTATAAAGCCCATCACGCGCTGACCGATGCGCTGTCTTCCGCCGAATTATTGCAGGCTCAAATTGCCCATCATATGGACCCAAACGCGGCTATTTCACGCTATTGGGTATAAACCAGAAGAGGCCTCTAAATCATTCAAAATCGTTAAGCGACTGCAGATTCCATGAGCAAAGGACAGCTTTCTCGAATCACCAATTCGGTTTCCAGCACCACATCTTTGGCCTCTCGTAGGCCTAAAAACACTTCCGCCGCAACACGGCCTTTTTCCACCGTATGTTGATGGATGGTGGTGATAGATGGGTGAATATTAGCGCTTTCAGCAATGCCATCAAAGCCCACCACTTGCAGGTCTTCTGGCACACGTAACCCCATATGCAAGGCCGCTTGAACCGCCGCAATGGCAATACAATCACTCATACACAACAGCAGTTGCGGGCGCTTAGCCATGGTTAAGGCTTCACGGGCAGCCTGATACGCCAGCTTGTGATTGTTTTCAGGAATGTTCCAGATATGTTCGGACGCAACCGACAATTGATGCTCTTCCAAGGCTTGAAAGTAGCCATATAAACGCTGAATAGAAATAGACGCAGCACGATCAAACAGCTCGTCTTCGCGTATACGACACACCCGATCTGTCGCCAACAGACTCAAGCCTAAAATCGCCACGGCTTCAGGCTTGTGCTTTAAGGCATGGCAGGCAATTCGATAGGCGCCACTGTGGTTTTCTATGTTGACCGACGTCGTCCCCGGAATGAAACTGTCCACCGTGATGATATTCTTATTCGGCATCAACCAAGGCGCGTTAATGCATTGCTGTGGTTTATGACCATAGACAATAAAACCATCCACCATGGACGATTGCATACGACTTTGCGCGTCTTGCTCCACCTGATCAGAAGACAGCAACAGCATGTTATATTCGTTGGCTTCAAACACCTCCGCCATGCCTTTCAGAAACTGGTTTGCCACAGGGTCGGTTAAGCTATAACTCAGGTCATCAGATAGCACAATGCCAACAATTCCCGTCCGCCCAGTACGCAAACTACGCGCCGCCGCATTAGGCCCAAAATAGCCCATCCGCTCGCATTCGCTCAGAATATTCTCACGCAAACTCGCCGACAATTGATCGGGGCGATTAAACGCATTTGAAATCGTCGCCGTGGACACTTCTAAGCGCTCAGCGACATCTTTTAAAGTCAGTTTTTTTATATTTTTTGTCATACCAACCGCTCTTCACCAAAAAAGAGCGCGCCGACAAACAAGCCGATTTACGTATAACGTAAATCGGCTCATGCTGAATCACTGCGCGCTACATTAAAAACCACACCAAATTAAGACAACCGAGCAAAAAACGCTTGATAAGCGGGTAAAGTCAAAGCTTGTCCTTCTAGATTGGATGTAAAACCATGACCCTCAATTTCAACCAGAGCGTCGCTCAGGGTCGCCTGTTGAGTAGCGCCGGTCATATTCAACACCACCAACAAGCGAGTACCCTGATATTCTCGCACCAAAGCAACTAATTGCGCATTGCCCACATCAAGCTGAGACAATTCACCGTTGACCAAAGCTGGCTGCTGCTGACGCCAATGAATCAACTGACGAACCTTGTGTAACAAAGCGTCAGGATTGGCTTCTTGTTGCGCCACACTCAAGGGCAAATGAGCCGCATCGACAGGTAACCAAGGCTCCACCGTCGAGAATCCACCTAACGTCGAGTCATCCCACACCATGGGTGTACGACAGCCGTCACGGCCTTTAAATACCGGCCACAAAGGAATGCCATAAGGGTCTTGAATACGTTCAAACGGTACCTCCGCTTCCGGCAAACCAAGCTCTTCACCTTGATACAAACACACACTGCCACGCAAGGACAAGATAAGCGCTAAAGCGATCAGCGGATAGGCTTCTGGGTCTTCCTCTGCACCCCAACGCGTGCGCGAGCGCACCACATCATGATTCGATAAGGCCCAACACGGCCAACCATCACCGACAATTTCCTGCATGTTTTTCAACACATTACGGATATATTCTGGCGAATGAGGCTTGTTCAAAAAGTCAAAAGTATAGGCCATATGCAGCTTGTCACCGCCCGACGTATACTCTGCCATGCGTTTAAGCGGGAAGTCATCACCGATTTCACCCACCGCCGTGGTGCCAGGGAAGGCATCCATCATGGTGCGCATGTCTTTCAAAAAGTCTAAGTTTTCGGGGCGACTCAAATCATATACGTGGCGCTGATAGGTATAAGGGTTATCGTGTGGCGCCCCCATGGTTTTGGGTTCACCCGCTGGCACAGGAGGATTGTCTTCCAAACCTTCACTGTGGAAATAGAAGTTCACCGTGTCCAAACGGAAACCATCTACGCCCAGTTCCAACCAAAAACGCATGTTATCCAAATGCGCCTGACGAACGTCTGGGTGATGAAAGTTAAAATCTGGCTGAGACTCTAAAAAGTTGTGCAAATAATACTGCAAACGGCGGCTGTCCCATTTCCACGCGCTGCCACCAAAAATAGATAACCAGTTATTCGGTGGCGAACCATCTGGTTTTGGATCGGCCCATACATACCAATCGGCTTTCGGATTGGTTTTATCTTGGCGGCTCTCTTCAAACCAAGGGTGCACATCGGCCGAATGACTGAGTACCTGATCAATCATGACTTTCAAACCCAGCTCATGAGATCGGTCAACCAAGGCCTTAAAGTCCGCTAACGAACCAAACATAGGGTCGATATCACAATAATCCGATACATCGTAACCAAAGTCTTTCATGGGTGAGGTAAAGATAGGCGACAGCCAAATACCATCTACCCCTAGCGAAGCAACATAATCAAGCTTACTGGTAATCCCCGCCAAATCGCCAATGCCATCACCATTCGCATCCATAAAACTACGTGGGTAAATTTGATAAATAATCCCACCTTTCCACCAGTTCAAATTGGTTGTCATCAGACTCTCCAAACAAGATAAAACATGGGGCAATGCACCGCACTGCCCCAATTAAAATAACGCTTAATAGTACATTTTTAACAACAAGCTTTTAACAACAAGCTCTTAACGGTAAGTTCTTAACAACCAATAGTTAACGAGTATAAGACTGCTCGTTTTCATCAAACAAATGCATTTTTTCCAGCGCCGCTGACAAATGCACAGTATCGCCACGCTTAGTCGGTAACGTACCCGCTTGCTTAGCAATAATCATGTCATCACAACCAGGCACTTGCACATACAGCAAAGTCGCCTCGCCCAATGATTCAACAAAAGACACTTCCCCAGACAAGAAAGCCTGTTCTTGCGTCGCCACCACCAACATATCTTCTGGACGAATCCCAAAGAAAGCCGCCTTAGATTGCTCGCCAGCGTCGGTCGTAATGGGGGTATCCACCATTACCGAAGAAGACAAAGCAACACGCGTTTGCTCACCGGCTTGTTCAATTCGACAAGGCACGATATTCATCGCAGGCGAACCAATAAACTTCGCCACAAACACATTCGCTGGATGCTCATACAGTTCCAACGGCGAGCCGACCTGCTCAATATTGCCCGCAGACAATAAAACAATGCGATCCGCCAACGTCATCGCTTCCACCTGATCGTGGGTCACATAAATCATGGTCGAATCTGGCATGCTGTCTTTCAGATTGGCGATTTCCATCCGCGTTGCGACGCGCAATGCCGCATCCAAGTTAGACAAAGGCTCATCAAACAAAAACACTTTAGGGCGGCGCACAATCGCACGGCCTATCGCCACACGCTGGCGCTGACCACCGGAAAGCGCCTTCGGCAAACGGTCCAAATACGGCGTGAGCTGCAACATATCCGCCGCTTTACGCACTTGTTGATCAATATCTGCTTTGCCTATCTTGGCGATTTGCAAACTAAACGCCATGTTGTCGTACACCGACATATGGGGATACAAGGCGTAACTTTGAAACACCATGGCAATGCCGCGCAATGCCGGCGGAACATCATTGACCACAGTACCATCAATTTCTAACGTACCGGCTGAAATTTCTTCCAGCCCAGAAATCATCCGCAACAAGGTAGACTTGCCACAACCAGATGGACCCACAAAGACAATAAACTCGCCTTGCTTAATGTCCAAATTAATATCTTTTAGTACTTCTACTTTATTTGAGTAGATTTTTTTAACATGGGTTAACTTTACATCTGCCATGGTTCGATTGCCTCAATCTAAATGCTTACCTTGAGTGAGGAGCCAAGCTCAACCCACTCGCTTAGGTGGTGTTATTTCACAGAGCCTGCCAGCAAGCCGCGCACTAAATAGCGCTGCAAACTAAAGAAGACACACAAGGGAACAATAATGGTAATAAAGGCCGACGCCGTCAGAATCTCCCAGTTACCGCCACGCGACCCCAACAGCTCACGCAACTGACCAGTCAGCACCAAATGCTCTTCGTTATTGCCCAGGAAAACCATGGCAATCAACAAATCATTCCACACCCAAAGGAATTGGAAAATCGCAAACGACGCCAAGGCAGGGAAAGACAAAGGCAAGATAATCTTACGGAAAATATCAAAGTCAGACGCCCCATCAACACGCGCAGATTCAATAATTTCGGCAGGCAGACCGGCAATATAATTGCGCAATAAATAAATTGCCAAGGGCAAACCAAACCCCGTGTGCGCCAGCCAAATCCCCACATAGGTTTTCGATCCCACCCCAAAAAACTCACCGATTAGGTTATAGCTTTTCAACAACGGAATAAGCGACATTTGCAACGGCACGACCAGCAAACCAACCACCGCAGCCACCAACAAAGCCCGACCCGGAAAGCGCATCCAAGCTAAAGCATACGCAGCAAATGCGGCCACCAAAATAGGAATAATGGTCGCGGGTATCGTCACCGTCAAAGAGTTCAGAAATGACTTACCTAAACCTTCTGTGCCCAGTACTTCACGATAATTGTCCAAGGTGAAACGAGGTGGCACTTCCGCGGTATAGAAAATGCGCTGACTACGCCCTTGCCATGGGGTCGGCGAAGAAAACGCATAATCGCCATTTTCCATCACTTGTAAGGTTTGTTCTTTCCTAAGGTCGACTACGGCTCCCGCTTCAAATGCTTCAGGTTGCAAAGAACTCGAACCAAATAACGTAATTTTGCCCGACGCGCCTTCCAAAACATTACCACGAATGACGAAGTGATCGCCTTCCTGAACCTGTGTTTTAGGGTCATTGGCACGGGTGACAAGGCGCTGCTCAGACGTCGACAAAGCCGTCCACCAACCCGAGACCGACAACTGATCCTTGTCTCGAATAGACGAAATAAACAAACCGGCGGTCGGAATCGTCCAGATAATCACCAAAAACAACACAGTGGCATGAACCAAGTAGGTCAATGGCGACCGTTTAGAGGATGCAATCATATTAACGGCCCTCCATTTCTGCGTTTGCACGCTTAATATTCCAAATCATAATCGGGATTACCAACACCATAATAACAATCGCCACCACGGCGCCACGACCGAAATCGCCACCACCACGGAACATCCAGTCAAACATCTGATTCGCCAACACTTGTGTGTCCCACTGACCATTGGTCATCGCCAAGACAATATCGAACACCTTTAATACAAGAATGGTAATCGTCGTCCACACCACCGCAATGGTTCCCCATATTTGCGGCACCATAATTTTAAAGAAAATCTGCACCCCATTCGCGCCATCCAAGACCGCCGCTTCAATGGTTTCATCCGGAATACCACGCAGGGCCGCCGACAAAATCACCATGGCAAAGCCGGTTTGAATCCACACCAAAATGATCATCAAAAAGAAGTTGTTCCAGAAAGGAATGGTGATCCAGTTTTGCGGCTCACCACCAAAAAACACCACGACCGCATTCAACAAACCAATTTGTGCATCCCCGCCACTGCGGAAGTCATAGATAAATTTCCAAATGACCGACGCACCGATAAAGGAAATCGCCATCGGCATAAAGATCAGGCTTTTCGCAATGTTGCCCCACCAAATACGGTCCGTCATGGTGGCGATAACCAAGCCTAAAAAAGTCGCCGCGGTTGGTACAAAAATCAACCACAGCATGTTATTGCGGAAAGACTCAAAAAACTCATCACTGCCAAACAACCACACATAGTTAGACAAGCCGACGAATTCGTCACCACTGCGGTCAAAAAAGGACAATCGAATCGAGTCAATCACGGGATAAAATAGATAAAACGTCAGCAACAGCACCGCGGGGCCTAAAAACAACCAAGGGCGAACGCCGTTGGCAATACGTAAGTTACGAGCCACTTGTTGTGCCGGTCCACTTTTCGTCGGGAAAATTTTATCTAATAAAATATTGGAACCATAAAAATAGACAGCACATCCCAGTACCCCCAAGATCATGGTTATTAACGCGGAAGCGAGCTGAGCCATAGCATCTCCAAAAAATACATCTAGCGCATGAATAAACGATTGCGTCATTCATCTTTCATTAGGCAACCAAGAAAACAAACCGCTACTCCATCGTCTGAGTAGCGGCTTGCATAAGCCGTTTTATTTTAAGGCATCCCACGTTTTCTGAATGTCAGTGGCCACTTCTTTTGCGGCTTTACCGCCCGTGTAATCCACCATACCCGTCCAGAAAGAACCGGCACCGATTTTACCCGGCATCAAGTCAGAGCCATCAAAACGGAAAGTGGTCGCGTAGCGCAAAATCTCACCTTGTTTCTTCGCCGCCTCACTGGAATACAGTTCAGGGTTGGCGCCTAAATGCGCAGACAAGAAACCAGTTTGCGCCATCCATACTTCATGGGCGATAGGAGAGCGAATGAAGTCAATAAAGGCACGCGCCCCTTTTGAATCATTGGTAATGCTCATCAAGGTGCCGGCACCCAAGACAGGGTTACCCAAATCTTTGGACGCATAAGATGGAAGGTAGAAGAAATCGGCATCTAGGCCAAGCTGAGTACCTGCTGGGAAGAAAGCCGGAATAAACGACGCCTGACGATGCAAATAACACTTAGGTGGCGACTGGAACATGCCTTTAGGGCTGTCACGGAAGTCCGTAGAAGAGACCGCGCCAGCGCCGCCATCAACGAACGCATCGTTACGAGCAAACCAACCAAACTCTTCAATCGCACCAACAATGCGAGGATCATCGAACTTAATGTCATTGGTGACCCAGCCGTCATAGACAGACGCGGGCTGAGTGCGAAGCAATAAGTCTTCTACCCAATCCGTGGCAGGCCAACCCGTTGCCGCGCCGGAGCCCAAACCGATACACCAAGGCGTACCGCCATCAGCGACAATCTGTTCCGTTAAGGCTTTTAAGTCTTCCATGGTTTCAGGCACATCGTAACCCGCATCCATAAAGTTATCTGGAGAGTACCAAACCAAGGATTTCAAATCTGCACGATAAAAAACACCGTAGAAATCGTCCTGCCCTTTCTGGTTTTTAAAGGTAGCAAGGTCAACCCAAGATTGGCCAGCGGCGTAATCTTTTACCACAGCGTCTTTCACTGTGTCATTTAACGGTGTAATAAAACCTTTAGCGGCCAAATCCGCGGCCAAACCCGGCTGCGGAAAAACCGACACGTTCGGGGCACTGCCGGCTTGAGCATCGATTACGATTTGCTGTTCAAAAGAATCTGAGCCCGCGTAGTTCACTTTAGCGCCTGTCGCCTGCTCAAAATAAGCAACGACTCGCTCGAAGTTGGTTTTTTCATCGCCCATCCAAGGGCCAAAAACGGAAACCGTTTCACCGGATAATTTAACCGATTTTAACGCTTCGTAGCTTTCCCAATTAAATCGAGAATCTTCACCAGGTGTAAACAAGAGGTCTGCTGCGTGCACAGCATTTGCAGAAAGAGTCAGGGCGATTGCCGCCGACAAAAAAGATTTTTTCATCATTGCTCCTTACAGGCCTAGCAGGGAATCCCTAATACGCCTTTATTTTTTATTATCATAGGTCGAAACAAGGTAAAACAGTCTTCTATAAGGATTAAGAAGAAAATCGATTATTCACAAACAAAACCCGCGCTTCAAGCGCTTCACATCCTTAATATTGACTTAATTGTTTTTAAATTTAGTCGAGCTTGATCAAAACGCGAATCTTATTTTATCGGAAATGGGCGTATAAAAAACAAACAACAAAGACTTTTCTCTCTAAATTCAGCGGGTTAAAGATAAGAAAAATTTTTCTAGGGGACACTTTTATAATTTTTATTTGCGTATTTTGTGCATATTTAAAACAAAAAAAGCGTGAACCTCACGCTTTAAAATTGTCTTATTATTTTGCAAAATAGTTTTTTAGCGCGCTGACTCAATCCTTGCCAAACGCTAACAATCGATTTTGGGCGCCATTTTTCTTTAAAAACGGCTTAACTGCGCCTGCGCTTCTTGCAAAGAGGGCAAAGACGGATAAGCACCCAATTTCGTCACCGAGTCCGCGCCACAAGCCGCCGCAAAACGCACAATGTCGACTAATTGATCTGACGACAATGCCGCTAAAGACGCCTGATCACCGCCTAATTCAGCCAATTTATACAGCAAGCCGCCCACAAACGCGTCGCCCGCCGCGGTGGTGTCTTTCACGTCTACTTTTGGTGTAATCACTTCACCCTCACCATGAGCCTCGGTATAAAAGCGAATGGGATTGGCGCCGTCGGTTAAGACAAACAAGGTCACACCCGCCGCTAACGATTCATCGATTAACGCGAAAGGGTCCGCCGCTAATACCGCCAACTCTTCTAAACTCGCTTTGACCACATCGCCACTTTGCATCCAATCAATAACGCGTTTGGTATCTACCTGGCCATTTGGCCAAAGGTTGATGCGCAAATTAACATCAATACTAACGACCCAGTTCGCCGCACGCGCCATGCTAACCCCCGCCAACGTCGCCTTGGTAATATCAGCATCGGTTAAGGTATTAGAGCAGGTGTGAAAAACGCCTTGGTGATCAAACCAAGTCGCATCAAAATCGGCGGCTTTAAATAGGATATCTGCAGAAGGGCTGCGATAAAACTCAAAACTACGCTCGCCGGTTTGGTCCAAACTGACAAACGCCAAGGCCGTTTTGGCTTCTTGGGTCATCAGCATATTGCTGGTATTCACGCCATAGCCATTGAGAGAGTGCTTTAAGAAATGGCCAAACGCATCGTCGCCCACTTGCCCAACAAAATGGCTATTGCCCCCTAAACGCGCCACCGCCACCGCCACATTCGCTGGCGCGCCACCAGGAAACTTAGTAAAGGATTCAAGCTCACCCGCTTGAGTGGCTCCATTAGAAAGAAAATCGATTAAGGCTTCACCGAACGCCATTACTTTTGTTGTCATTGTTCTGCTCTCTATGTCAATCGAAGGTAAAATAAGGTTAGTCGAAAAATTATGCAGGGCTGACACGATTAAATCAATTTAATTTATTTAAAGCGTGTCGATCCGTTCCCGGATATGGTAATTGGTTCACTGTCACTTTCTTGTTAGACTCAAGCCCCTATAACATTCCTTACACTAACCTTCATTGAGCAAAAAAATGACCCAAGCTAAATGTCTCTATGTTGTAGACGATGATGATGATATCCGCAGCC
This sequence comes from Marinomonas profundi, assembly GCF_020694005.1. Lineage (NCBI taxonomy): Bacteria > Pseudomonadati > Pseudomonadota > Gammaproteobacteria > Oceanospirillales > Oceanospirillaceae > Marinomonas > Marinomonas profundi. Next base: position 1,580,776 of record NZ_CP073013.1, read on the forward strand.
TGCTCAAAACCTACTTAGAAAAACACCAATTTAACGTGCTAACGGCCGATTCTGGTGAGGCATTTTTAGCCAATTTTCGCGCCGATCAAGAAGTTGATCTGGTCATTTTGGACATTATGTTACCAGGCCAAGATGGCTTCGCGGTGTGCCGATCACTCAGAGCGCAGTCACAAGTGCCCGTCATTATGCTGACGGCAAACTCCGATGAAATGGATCGTATTATTGGCCTTGAAATTGGCGCAGATGATTATCTTGCCAAACCGTTTAATCCCCGTGAGTTATTGGCGCGGATCAAGGCTATTTTACGCCGTATGGAACACAGCGAAGTGGTAGAAATCGCCCCCGTGAGTCAGCGTTTTTATCGTTTTGCACAATTTACGCTGGATACCCTGTCGCGGGAATTGCATATTGGCAATGAAAAAGAGTCTTTGTCTGGCGCCGATTACAACCTGCTCATGCTGTTTTTAACCCACCCAGGCGCGGTGTTAACGCGTGAACTGATTGCTGAAAACACCCGCGGACGCGACAGTGCACCACTGGATCGCTTTATTGATGTGCATGTTAGTCGTTTGCGCCAACGCCTACGAGAAGACGCACGTCAACCACAGCTGATCAAAACCGTTCGTGGCCAAGGTTACATATTGACCGCCAGTGTCGAAGCGATTAGCGATGCCAACTAACCACCCTGCCAGCAATCGCTCGCGATTAAAGCGTTGGTCGCAATCACTTACCGGCCAAATTTTAATCGTCATGGCATTAGGTGTTGCCAGTGCGCAGTTCGTCAGCTCAAGCATTTGGCTGCGCCAATTAGAGTCCGACACCGAAGAAAACGTCCGCGAGGTGTCCAAACACATGGCGTTTCGTATCGCCGCGACGGTCAGCTATTTCAAATCCCTGCCCACCAACTATCGACACATTGTCATCGACCAATTACAAGACATGGGCGGAACGCGCTTCTTTGTGACCCTTAATAAAGAAGAAATTCGCATCAACAATATTCCCGACTCGCCGCTCAAAGACATTGTTAAAAACGAAGTACAGTCGACACTGGTTAAACAACTGGGTATTCACAACGCCAAGATCGCCTTTTCCAGTCCCGACGACCTGCATGTGATCAACAATCATACCCGTCTTGTCGATTTACCCGAGCGCTGGGGACACCACAGCTTGTTAGTAAAGCCGCTTACGCCACCCATTATCGTGATTCAAATTCCTATTAATGATAAAGACTGGCTGTACCTTGCGAGCTTGACACCTGACCCGTATTTTTTAGATGGTGCGTCTGCGCTGAGCGAAGATCGCTTGTTTTCCATGGCGATGTCGGTGATTACCGTGCTGTTACTCAGCATCATTATACTCAGGCGCGTGACTCGACCGCTCGCCATGCTAGCAAGAGCGGCGGAACGCTTTGGTCAAGGGGACTGGAAGCCCATTAAAGAAGTCGGCAGTATCGAAGTACGCAACACCGCCAAAGCCTTTAACGACATGCAACGGCGCATCCAGCGTTATCTGAATGACCGGGAACGGCTTTTTGCGTCTATTTCCCATGATCTAAAAACCCCCATCACACGCTTACGCCTACGCGCCGAAATGCTCGACGAAGACGACCTTCGTGACGCCATGATTCGAGACCTTGAAGATTTGGATATGTTGGTAAAAGGTGCCCTTCAGAGCGTAAAAGAAACCGATATTCATGAAAATCGCATCGAAGTGAACATTTCAAGAATGCTCAAAGACATGCAGTCAACGGCCAATTTACACGACATCAAACTCACCGTGGTGGGCGAGTTGAAACACCCTTTCATAGGCAAGCCGCTGGCGATAAAACGTTGCCTAGGCAATCTGGTTGATAACGCCTTGTACTATGGGAAAACCGCGACGGTTTTCATTGAAGACGACGAAGATGAGGTCTGTCTTCGCATCTGCGACCAAGGCCCCGGCATTCCCATTGACAAAATGGACAAGGTTTTTCAGCCCTATACTCGCCTGACGCCAGACCATTCCGGCCACCCTGGTGGTATGGGATTGGGCTTGAGTATTGCGCGTAATATTGCCCGCGCTCATGGCGGGGAAGTCACGCTTAACAATCACCCTAAACAAGGCCTTGAAGCCAAGCTCTGGTTACCCCGACACTGACGCCACAACGCCTTTGCCTGCACGCGATTTGTGCAGGCAAAGCGCAATAAAATCGACAACAAACAGCAAGCCTGCAAGACTTTGTTACAGTAGGTTGCTCTATTTTACCCATTCTTGCCAGATCCTTTGCTAGATTCTATATTTCGTACGCTAGCTTAACGTTAAATCAAGCCGCGACGATGCATAATAAACGCGACATCAAAATATTGAATGATTTTGATTAAACGACATAACAATAACAAAGGTTACTATCATGAAAAAAATTGCTTTCGGTTTAACCACAGTTGCACTTTCTCTAGCCGCTGCAACCGCTCAGGCTGGTGAAGTAGAAGTTCTCCATTGGTGGACATCAGGTGGCGAAGCCGCTGCGATCAATGTACTTAAAGAACAAATGGTAGAAGCTGACCACACTTGGAAAGACTTTGCAGTCGCCGGTGGTGGCGGTGAATCGGCCATGACAGTACTAAAATCTCGTGCCATTTCTGGCAACCCACCTTCTGCCGCACAAATCAAAGGCCCAACCATTCAAGAATGGGGCGATCTTGGCTTCCTAACGAATCTTGATGATGTCGCAAAAGCCGGCGAATGGGACGTGATCCTGCCTCAAGTGATTAGTGATGTGATGAAGTACGACGGTCATTACGTGGCGGCTCCAGTTAACGTTCACCGAGTAAACTGGATGTGGGCGAACCCTGAAGTGTTCCGTAAATCTGGCGCGTCTATCCCAACCTCATGGGAACAATTCATTGTTGAAGCGAAAAAAATCAAAGCAGCGGGTTTCACGCCACTTGCTCACGGTGGCCAGAACTGGCAAGACGCAACATTATTCGAAGCCATTGCCTTATCTAAAGGCGCTCGTTTCTACAGCAGCGCCTTCATCGGTTTGTCTGATACTGCGCTACGCAGCCAAGACATGATCGATGTATTTGATACCTTCAAACAAATGCGTGAATTCGTCGACCCAGGTTTCTCTGGTCGCGATTGGAACATCGCAACGTCTATGGTTATCAATGGCGATGCGGCCATGCAAATCATGGGTGACTGGGCGAAAGGCGAGTTCACTGCTGCAGGTAAAAAAGCTGGCGTAGATTACGTTTGTTACCCAGCGCCAGGCACAAGCGGTGCGTTTACGTTCAACATTGACTCGCTAGCGATGTTCAAAGTAGAAGGCAAAGACAAACAAGCTGCACAGAAAGACCTTGCTCGTTTGATTCTTGAACCGAAATTCCAAGAAACATTCAACTTGAACAAAGGTTCTATCCCTGTTCGTTTGAACATGCCTCGCGACAAGTTTGACACTTGTGCACATGCGTCAATGGATTCTTTCCTAGCCAGCTCAACAACGGGCGACCTAGTACCGAGTATGGCACATGGCATGGCGGTAAATTCTATGGTGCAAGGCGCTATCTTTGACGTTGTGACAAACTTCTTCAATGATGAGTCTATGACCTCTGAAGAAGCTGTCGATAAACTCGCTCGCGCTGTTAAAGCCAGTATGTAAGATCTAACGCTGCACACCTAGTGTGCAGCAAACATACGAGGCTGGCCCTCTGGCCAGCCTTATCTTAAGATTTTCTAGAGAATGTAAAAACGTCACGAGCAAAGATGCGTCAGGTTTTAACCGTATCATTGAGCACCGTCGTCTTATCGCACTCTCTTCTATAGTGAAGCATCAAATATGAACACTAAAGCCGCCAATTCTGGGTCAGGACAGACTCAGTCAGGACGTCCTGCACGCCTAAGCTTGGCTGACTGGATGCCTAAAATCGTCATGGCCCCCACGGTACTGGTTACCTTGGTGTGCATTTACGGCTATATGATTTGGACCGCCGTACTCTCTTTCACTGGCTCTCGTATGCTGCCGTCGTACAATTTTGTCGGCTTTGAACAATACGAGCGCCTCTTCAATAACGACCGCTGGATGGTAGCACTGACTAACCTGGGTATTTTCGGGGGTTTGTTTATTGCTATCTGTTTGTTCCTTGGCGTTATTTTAGCCATTTTCTTGGACCAGAAAATCCGCGCTGAAGGCGCCATCCGTACTATTTATCTTTACCCTATGGCGATTTCATTCATCGTCACGGGTACCGCTTGGAAATGGTTGCTTAACCCAACCAACGGTCTCGAAAAAATGATGATCGATTTCGGCTTTGTTAACTTCAAGTTCGACTGGCTGATTAACCCCGACATGGTGGTTTACTGTTTGGTTATTGCCGCTGTTTGGCAAGCATCCGGCTTCGTTATGGCCTTGTTTTTAGCGGGTCTACGTGGCGTCGATGGCGACCTTATTAAAGCCGCTCACCTAGACGGTGCAAGCACCTTTACGACCTATCGCCGCATCATTTTGCCATCGTTAAAGCCTGTGTTCTTCAGCGCCTTAGTCGTCTTATCGCACATTGCGATTAAGAGCTTCGACTTGGTCGCCGCGTTAACCAATGGTGGGCCAGGTTACGCATCGGATTTACCCGCAAACTTTATGTACACCTACACCTTCACCCGTAGCCAAATCGGCTTAGGCTCAGCGTCCGCTATGGTCATGCTAGGCTGTGTGCTGGCGATTTTGGTTCCTTATTTGTACTCAGAATTGCGAGGTAAACGCCATGAGTAACGTTGATTCTATGAATAAACATGCGATTGCCCGTAAAACGTCTGGCCTAGACAAAGTCTTACGCGTTGCCTTGTACACGGTACTCATCGTAGTGGCTGCATTCTATTTGATGCCTTTCATCGTCATGCTGCTAACGTCGCTAAAAGACGTAGAAGAAATCCGCACCGGCACCCTTTTATCTTTGCCTGGTGCCTTGCATTTTGACTCATGGGCAAAAGCTTGGTCTAGCGCTTGTACGGGCAGCAGTTGTGGCGGTATTTCGCCTTACTTCATGAACTCGTTTCAAATCGTTATCCCCGCAGTTATCATCTCTACCCTGTTGGGCGCCATTAACGGTTACGTCATTTCCTTATGGAAGTTTCGTGGCAGCGATTTGTTCTTTGCCGCCATGCTGGTGGGTTGTTTCATTCCTTTCCAGGTCATCTTGCTGCCAATGGCGCAAACCTTGGGCTGGTTAGGCATCGCCAATACCACCTCTGGTTTGGTGTTTGTTCATGTGGTGTACGGTGTGGCGTTTACGACCTTGTTCTTCCGTAACTTCTACCAATCGATTCCAGGTGAATTGGTCAAAGCCGCTCGCCTTGATGGCGCAGGATTCTTTACTATTTTTTACCGCATCATTTTGCCGGTTTCTACGCCGATTATTGTGGTCACCGTGATTTGGCAGTTTACGCAAATCTGGAATGACTTCTTATTTGGGGTGGCTTTCTCTGGTTTTGATACACAACCGGTAACAGTGGCCTTGAACAACTTGGTCAACACCAGCTTTGGTGGTAAGGAATACAACGTCGATATGGCCGCGGCTATTATCGCGGCGCTACCCACATTGGCAGTTTACGTGTTCGCCGGAAAATACTTCGTCCGTGGCTTAACCGCTGGCGCTGTAAAAGGCTAATAACGGCTCTAAAACGCAGCAGAATATAAAAAAACGCACTGGCGCCTTCTACCTAACACCGCCCCAGTGATAAGACAAAATTTGGAGTAACAACATGGCAAACCTCGTCATTGATAATGTTAAAAAGCGCTACGGCAACACAGAAGTGTTGAAAGGCATCAATATTTCCATCAAAGCAGGCGAGTTCCTGATTTTGGTTGGCCCATCAGGCTGTGGCAAATCCACCTTGATGAACTCGATTGCGGGTCTTGAAGATGTCACTGAAGGGCGCATTTTGATCGCCGACAACGACGTCACTTACACCAGCCCAAAAGACCGCGATATCGCGATGGTGTTTCAGTCTTACGCCTTGTATCCGAATATGACGGTAGGGCAAAACATTTCGTTCGGCTTGGAAATGCGCAAAGTACCAAAAACAGAGCGTGAGATCGAAGTGAATCGCGTGGCGGATATGTTACAAATCAGCCACCTACTAGACCGTAAGCCAGCGCAATTGTCTGGTGGTCAACGTCAACGTGTTGCCATGGGACGCGCCTTAGCTCGTCGTCCTCAGCTTTATTTGTTTGATGAGCCATTGTCTAACCTAGATGCCAAGTTACGCGTAGAGATGCGTACCGAGATCAAGAAGCTGCATAAAAAGCTCGGCACGACTATCGTGTACGTTACCCACGATCAAATCGAGGCCATGACGTTAGCGGATCGCATCGCCGTAATGAAAGACGGAGAAGTACAGCAGCTTGGTACACCACAAGAAATCTATGACAACCCAGCCAACTTATTCGTGGCGGGCTTCATGGGTTCACCCGCGATGAACTTCATTCCAACCAAAGTGGTTGAGCAAGATGGCGTGCCCATGTTGGAATTAGCCACCAGCACCTCTGTGGCTTTGCCCTTTCCAAAACCAGAAGCGCTCAAAGACTACGTGGGCAAAACCGTCTTACTTGGCTTGCGTCCTGAAATGATCACCGAGCCTCAGCCGCACAAAGAAGGCCAGCCTTTTGTGACCACAACCGATGTTGAAGTCGAAGTAACAGAACCAATGGGCGCAGATACTATGATTTTAACTCGTGTTAATGATGCTGAAATCAACTGTCGCTCTAACCCAATGTACCCCGCCGACGCTGGTTCGATCATCAAAATGATGTTTGATACCTCTAAAGCCGTGGTATTTGATCAGGAATCGGGTCGCCGCCTTGATCTTTAAGGCTCGACTTTTGTAACCTTTTTAGCCGTTAAGGCAGGCCTGTGGCAAAATTCATTTTTTGTCCACAGGCTTTTTTTTGTCTAGTCCTCTCATTTATTGCACAAATGGTCAAAATTACGACACTGTCTCTCGAACTTGTCATAAATATGAGATACATTTTGAGCAGCGTAATCAACAAAGCCACGCTATAAGTGGTATTTGATTATCTCGAATCGAAGAATGACCAACGAATATCATGTAAAGGAACCAAGTCATGAAATTAACCAAACGTTTTATCACGCATATTGCGGTAACAGGCGTCGCATTATCCGTGACAGCCTGTTCGATGGGGCCACAAAAACCGGACTGGCAAGAAGACAAAGAATACAAGGTCACCATCTTGCACACCAATGATCATCATGGTCGTTTTTGGCAAAACAATAATGGCGAATACGGCATGGCCGCTCGTAAGACCCTGATCGACAATATTCGTGAAGAAGTCGTGTTAGACAACGGCAACTCTTTATTATTATCCGGTGGTGACATCAACACCGGCGTACCAGAATCCGATTTACAAGACGCAGAACCAGACTTTCGCGGCATGAAAATGCTGAAGTACGATGCCATGGCGCTGGGTAATCACGAGTTTGACAACCCGCTTTCAGTATTGAAAAAGCAACAAGAATGGGCCGGATTCCCCTTCCTTTCGGCGAATGTTTTTGACGCCAAAACAGGCAAGCTGCTGTTTGATGCCTATAAAATATTCCAAGTAGACGACCTTAAAATCGCCGTAGTCGGTTTCACCACCGACGATACGATAAAACTGGGCAACCCAGAATTCCTCGACGGCATCAAGATTACATCGCCCATAACAGCGGCTAAAAAACTTGTTCCTGAGCTGCGTAAAAAAGCCGATCTTGTGATTGCGGTAACGCACATGGGCCATTACAAAGACGGTCACCATGGCGGCAATGCGCCCGGCGATGTGACTTTAGCACGCACGGTGCCGGGCATTGACATCATTGTCGGTGGTCACTCACAAAACCCACTAACCCAGCCAGATGAACAAAACGGCACCTTGATCCTGCAAGCTCACGAATGGGGGAAATACCTTGGCCGCTTAGATTTTGTTTATAAAAACGGCGCCATCGTCTGGTCTGAATATGAGCTAATCCCAGTTAACTTAAAGAAAAAAGTCACCACCGCAGACGGCAAATCTGAACGCGTCTTCATTGCCGAAGAAATCAGCCAAGACCCAAGCATGCTCGCCATGCTAACGCCATTCCAAGAAAAGGGTCAGCAAGGGCTAAATATCGAAGTGGGTTTCTCAACCTCTGATTTTGTCGGCGATCGCGATGTTGTGCGTAACCAAGAAACCAACTTAGGTAACTTGATTGCGCTGGCGATGAAACAAAAAGTCCATGCCGACATCGGAGTGATGAACTCAGGTGGTATCCGCGATAACCTAGAAAAAGGCATCGTGACTTATAAAAGTGTGCTGACCGTGCAGCCGTTCGGCAACATGGTGTCTTATGTGGATTTCAACGCCAATGAGCTGACAGACTACCTTTCAGCGCTGGCGTCGAAACAAGCCGGCACGGGGGCATTTGCTCAGTTCAGCGGCGTTTCCTTGATGCTTAAAGACGGTAAAGCCACCAACATCATGGTCAATGGTAGCGCTCTCAACACTGGCAAAACTTACCGTATTGCGATGAACAACTATTCCGCATCGGGTGGCGATGGCTATCCTAAAATCACCGATCACCCAAATTACGTCAACTCAGGTTATGTCGATGCTGATGTGTTAGTGGAGTATATTCAAAAAAATACCCCGCTTGATGGCGCGAAATTCGCTCCAACGGGTGCTGTGACACGTTAATCGAGATCGGTCCAGTCGCCGCGTAAGCGACCACTAAAAAACCCCAATAGGTTGACGCCTATTGGGGTTTTCTATCACTGATAACCCAACACTCACGACTTTTACTGTTTAGGGTCAGTCTTATTGCTTAAAAGTAACTGCTTAAAAGTAAGTGCTTACTGTTTGTGATAAGTGAGCGTCCACGTCAGTGGTTTAGGAATTTTGTCTGACTCAAGCGTGGTGGTATAACGCATTTCGTTGTCGCTGACGATCTGCCAAACATTGGTCCGTTTGCCTCGATCAGACTCCAGAATCGTTGCCACACGATCTTCAGATTGCTGCAACGTACCGTGAATCAAACGGCCATCGTCACTCATCATTTCGCTTTTATTGGCGCTTAAAGCAAGCTCACCAGGCGGGCTCTCATCACATTGCCACAAAAACTGCGTGGCGTCCGTCGCCAACAGCCAGGTGTTACAAATCTGCGTCTCTTTTTCTAATACTGGCCGTGCCAAGGCGCGAATAAAAAAGTTAATTTCTTTGACAACATCTTCCACCGCCGCATCCAGCTTGGCTTGCGTATTGTCTGCATCTTGCAGCACCCATGTTCCTTCTAGGTTCGCCGCTTGCACGCCAGAACCCAACGTCATAGCCACCACTATTCCAGCACGAACGCCAACACCGATCAGTTTATTCACCTTGCTTCTCCTTATTTTTATTGTGAACGGATGATCGCAAAGAATCCTTACTTTGTGAGGCGCAAAAACGCGCACAATAACTGACATTTAGCGCCAAGCAAGCAGTATTAGGCGTTTTGATGTTGGAGTGGAAAGGTCACCTTGTCGCAAAGATACCGCGTTGCCACCTCACTTTTAACCGGCTCAGAAAAATAATACCCCTGATACCGGACGCAACCTATGCTTTCCAAAACGTCTTTTTCTGGGGCGTTTTCCACACCCTCAGCCAAGACAGACAAATTCATATGGTCGGCCATAGACACAATGGTGTTAACAATAACCTGACTATTCAAATCGTTGGATAAGTCACGTACGAACGACTGATCCACTTTTAGCTGATTCAAAGGAAAGTGCTGCAAATATCGCAATGAGGAATAACCCGTACCGAAATCATCAATGGAGAAACGAACGCCCTGCTCTTTCAAGCGCCACATTTTTTCTGCCACGGACGGAATATTTTCGACCAACATGCTTTCCGTAATTTCTAAATCCAGCAGGCTTGAGTCTATTTGGGTGCTATCGATCACCGCTTTCACGGTATCGACAAAGCTGTCTTTGGCAAATTGATACGGGCTGATATTAACGGCAACGCCTTCAAATAACGCCGGCAACCCTATCTCTTGCCACACTTTCAGCTGTTGGCAAACGTCCTCCAGCACCCAGCAGCCAATCTCGTCGATTAGCCCTACTTCTTCCGCGATGGCAATAAAACGATTCGGCGCCACCAAACCAAGCTCATCACTTTGCCAGCGTAACAAGGCTTCAAAGCCTATTAGTTGCCCGTGTTTATTGACTTGAGGCTGATACACCAAATAAAACTCATCATTGGCGATGGCACTGTGTAAGGCTTTTTCTATTGCCGCTCGATCAGTCACCTGTTGTTGCATTTCTTGGCGATAAAAGTGGAAACCGTTACGTCCCGTGGCTTTGACATCGTACATGGCCGTATCCGCCTGACGAAGCACCTGCGAACCATTAACATCCTCCATGGGGAACAAGCTGATACCAATACTGGCCGAAATAAACAAATCGGTTTGCTCTAAACAAAAGGCCTGCGACAATTGCAACAACAACACCTCAGACAAATGCGTGACTCTTTGCTGCGCCTCTTCGACATCCTCCCCCAACACCGGCAGCAGTATGACAAATTCATCCCCACCGATGCGCACAGCAATGTCAGCGTCAGACAAACAGGACACAATACGTTTGGCCGCCTCAACCAACAAAGCATCGCCCACATGATGGCCCATCGAATCATTCACATTTTTAAAGCGATCTAAGTCGATAAACAACAAGCCGCCAACCTGACCGTCACGGCGTGCCGTGGTAATCACCTCGTCCAAATGCTGATTCAAAAAGCGCCGATTAGGTAAGTTGGTTAACGCGTCGTAATAGGCCAAAAAGCGCACTTGTTCTTGGTCTTTTTTGCGCTGTGTAATATCCCGAAAAGACGCCAAAAATCGCGTTTCATGATCTAATATGATGATATTGGCGCACACTTCGACAGGAAAGCACTCGCCATTACTACGACGGTATTGCGTCTCAAAAATCTTCGGTTCGCCTTGGGTGTGTTGCGACCATTCTCGCAGCAGACAGGGGGTTTGTTCTGGATCAATATCGATAATATTCAATGCCAATAACGTCGGCGCATCGTAAGCCAACAGGCGGCAGGTTTCATTGTTGCAATCCAATATTTGACCTTTCAAATTTGTCAGCAACATACACTCACTGGACTGATGCAAAACCGCTTTAAAATAGGCCTCACTTTTGGCCAATTCGTTTTCGACTTTTTTACGCTTATGCCAAAGCGCCGTAATAGTACGCACCAAAATCCCCAGCTCATCGTCTCGGGACGTTTGCTTAAATTGCAACTGGGCGGGGTCGTTCTCTTCTTTTTCCAGCAGGCTCAACTGGCCGATCAAACGCGAAAGAGGGTGTGAGATTTGTATATAAAACAACATGAACATCGCCACGCCCAACAAAAGCGCAGACGCCATGGAGGTCATGATCAGGCGAATACTACGGCGAATAAAACCATTCGTCACCGTGCCGCTGTCGATCGTGACCATAATGGCGCCGACCGACAAATGGCTACTTCGATTCAACTCTAAACGAAAGCTTTCTGGCAGGTCATTAAACACCTTCTCAGACAGCCAGCGTAAAGATAACGGCTCCAATGGGCGATACATACTGGCCAACTCATAGCCCAAATCATCTTCCAACCGCGCCTGATGAAAACTGTTTGAACGCATAAGACCAATTAACACTTTTTTAGCCAAGCCTTCATCCAATGAATAGGCGGCCTCGACGGCTGAGTTTTCAACAATATGCAGTGTCGACATCACCTGATTCTGAATTGTGGCTTTTTCTTCTTGCCAATCCATAAAAATTTGCAGAGCACTCATCACCAAACTCAGCGACAGCAAGAGCAACAAGGCCCATTTCGCTTGTTTATAAGAAAGACGCTTACGCAGAGCTAACATAATCCCTCACAGAGTCACACTTAATCCAGTGTGGAAGAAAAACCATACCGTTTAAAAATTTCTTCTTTTTTCCCGCTTCTCTCTAGCTCATCCAGTCCTTTGTTTAACCGGTCGCGCCATTTCTTTGAGTCTGGGTATTGCTTACTAAAACACACCGAATAGTGATCTAAACTCAACGCCGTCACATCGTAAAAACTTAACCTACTCATGACCCCCATTTGCTTTGCAACAAACATAACGCTGTCACGTTCCGTCATAAAAATATCGTGATTACGCCGTAAAACAAGGTTAATCCCTTGCTCCAGTCCCGTTACAGAAAAATAGGGGATTTTAGCGTCATCCAATATATTGGTCTGCGCCCAGCCATTGACCGCCGCCACTTGGTATCGTTGCAGAATATCCAGCGTGGAAGGTTCCGCGTCTAAATACCCTCGACGGGTCACAAAGGTGCTGACGGAGTTGCTCAAAGGGTTTGAAAAGTCAGCGAACGCTTCTCGTAGCGGCACTTGACGACAAGAAATCGCCCCCAGCACCAACCCCTCTTCAACATCTCGCATGACACGCTTCCACGGTCGCAGTTCAATACGCACCGTCACGCCTTGGGTGGCATAGGCCGCTCGTAATATCTCGACATCAAAGCCATACACAGAACCCGCATCGGCAAAACCCGCCGGTGGCGGTAGTATCGCAGCATCAATAATTCGTGGCGGTAAATGCACCGTTTGCAGCACAATTTCTTCCGCACTGACAGAGGAAACGGAAAGGCCTGTCGCCCATCCACACAACCATAAAAGCCGACTCAACCGTTTCATTGTGTTTCTCCACCTCGCTGTATTGATCATAAAGCGAGCTATTTCGCTCAAATATGACCCAGAAAACGCTCACACTCAAGTACTATCCGCGACGCATGGCTGTTTATAAGTAAAAGATGTCCATTCCTATGATAAAACACAAACAACAGGCAAAAAAAATCTAGCCGAAGCTAGACTTTAGAAAACAGAAAACACATGTCTCGGATTGTTTCAGACACTTATTTCTCTGCTTTTATTTATCCGTTTTTATTTATCAACTTTTATTTATCAAGTAAGGCCGCACGTTGTGCTGCCATGATTTCTGTAATGCCTTTACGCGCCACGGCGAGCATCCCCATCATGTGTTCATCACTAAAGGCTTCGCCTTCGGCGGTGCCTTGAATCTCAATAAAACCACCTTTGTCGTTCATGATGACATTCATGTCTGTTTCAGCATTAGAGTCTTCTGGGTAATCCAAATCCAATACCGGCACGCCTTTGTACACGCCAACAGAGATCGCCGCGATTTGCGAGACGATAGGATTTTCTTTGACTTTCTTGTTCTCAACCAAAACGCGCATGGCATCGGCCAAGGCCACAAAACCACCGGTAATAGAAGCCGTACGCGTACCGCCGTCGGCTTGAATCACATCACAGTCAATGGTGATGGTATTTTCGCCGAGTTTTTTAAGATCCACAGCAGCGCGCAAAGAACGACCAATCAAACGCTGAATTTCCACGGTACGGCCACCTTGCTTACCGCGAGCCGCTTCACGGTCCATACGACTGTGCGTAGAGCGAGGCAACATACCGTATTCTGCCGTGATCCAACCTTGACCCTTACCTTTCAAAAAACGCGGCACGCCAGAAACCACAGTGGCCGTACAAATAACCTTAGTGTCGCCACATTCGATCAGCACCGAGCCTTCGGCATGTTTAGTGAAATTACGTGTGATTTTAAGGGGACGTAATTGATCTGCTTCTCTTCCGCTTGGACGCATACTTATCTCTCTATCTGGTTAACCATCATAAAGCCGCAATTATAATGATCTTGGATAAAATTGCGCCCCTTCCCTGCGAAACTCTTAACGATAGGCTACAATATCGCCTTTATTTTTTATTGCATTTTTAATTAGGTATTCAACATGACAGCAAGCATGACCGCCTTCTCACGCCAAGAAGCCGTATACGATTGGGGCACCATCAGCTGGGAAGTTCGCTCCGTCAATCAGCGCTACCTAGAACCTAACTTTCGCCTACCCGAAAACTTCCGCGAGCTTGAGTTTGCCTTTCGTGATGTGCTGCGCAAAAAGATCAACCGTGGCAAACTCGAATGCCAACTGCGTTTCCAAGCCGTAGACAAAGCCGCTACTAACTTAACCATCAACGCCAGTAACGCCCAGGCCTTGGCCAACGCCATCGACACACTCGGCACTTGGTTTAAAGACCTAAACCCGGCCAACCCACTCGACATCCTAAAATGGCCAGGCATTCTCAGCGACGAAGGCAGCGACTTTGAACTGATGAAAAAAGCCGTCGTCGAACTCTTCAACCAATCTGTCGACGAACTCATTCAAGTACGACTACGTGAAGGCGCACAACTGAAAGACATCATCGAACAACGCCTAGACGCCATCGACGCCATCGTCGTCGAAGTGCAAGCCAAACTGCCGACCATCATCGCCGCACAGAAACAAAACCTACTCGACAAACTCGACGCCGCCAAAGTCGACCTCGACCCCATGCGTGTCGAAGCGGAAATCGTCCTACTGGCCCAAAAAGCCGACGTCGCCGAAGAACTCGACCGCCTCGCCACACACACCAAAGAAGTGCGCCGCCAACTACAACAAAACGGTCCTATTGGCCGCCGCCTCGACTTCTTAATGCAAGAACTCAACCGCGAAGCCAACACGCTTTCATCGAAATCCATCGTCGTCGAAACCACCCAAAGCGCAGTGGAACTGAAAGTTCTGATTGAACAAATGAGGGAACAGATACAGAATATTGAATAAGCTCTTGGGTAGAAAATCACTTGTCTAACAATGTCTTAGAAGTGCTTTAATGCAGCCGGATAAAGACACAGCGCCCAACCAAACACTTTAATGCGCGTAAAAATGATAAATTACGCACTTTTATGCGCATTAAAGTGTAAGTTTCGTTATAGTACAGGCTGTTAACAATCTTAATTGGCGAGAAATGACAATGCAGCGTAACTTACTCAACGCCTTAATAGCATGGAAAAACCAACCTGCACGCAAGCCATTATTGATCGATGGCGCAAGACAAACAGGTAAAACGTATCTGCTGCAAGAGTTGTTTGGTAACACCTTTGCCAACATCCTTCGTATCGACTTTCTTGAAAATCCCGCCTACAAAGAAGCGTTCGATGGCTCACTGTCACCTGACGAGCTATTAATGAACATTGAGTTGTTAACCAACCAAGCGTTCAACCCAGAAACCGACTTGCTGATATTAGATGAAATTGGCGAATGCGAACGTGCCGTTACTTCGCTTAAATATTTTGCTGAAAAAGCACCGTCCTATTTTGTCGCAGCCAGCGGTTCGAACATTGGTTTGCTCAACACCTTCCCTGTGGGCAAGGTAGAACAATACAATTTACGACCACTGACCTTCCAAGAATTTATTTACGCATCCAACGAGCAAGCACTGATCAAAGCATTTGATAGTCAAGCAAGCACACCGGCGGTGCACACTAAATTAATGGATAAACTAACAGACTACTTTTTTACCGGTGGTATGCCGGAAGCCGTTTCTGCTTGGTATCAGTTTAAAGATTCCAGCATTTTAGAGCGTGTTGAAAAAGTCACAAAAATTCATGCCGATTTAGTTGAAGGTTATCGCCGTGATTTTGGTAAGTACGCGGGCAAGGTCAATGCCACACTGATTGAATCGGTGTTTAACAGTATTCCAGCGCAGCTATCACTTGTGAGCGATGAGTCCGTTAAACGCTTTAAATTTAAACATGTGCATGAGCGTAAATCTCGTTATAGCGATTTTGAAACCGCGATTCATTGGCTTAACTGCTGCCGCTTAGCCTTGCCAAACTACCCTATTGAAGGGCTGCCGAAATCGCCTCTGGCGGCCTATAAAAAAGAAAATATGGTCAAGCTGTTTCTGTTTGATGTGGGCCTGCTCAATCATATGCTGGGCAGCAGTTATAAAGAGATTAAGCAACAAAATTACGAACTGTCTGTTTATAACTACAGAGGCTATGTGGCTGAAAACTTTGTGCAACAAGAGCTCACTGCTATTGGCGTTGACCCAAGCTATTCATGGAATGACGCCCGCGCCGAAATCGAATTTATTTTGGCAACCGATGAAGGCAATATCGTCCCTGTTGAAGTCAAAAGTGGCAAACGTACAAGAGCTAAATCGTTGGCATCCTACGTTGAAAAATGTACTCCAAGTAAAACCTTTAAGTTAGCGGGCACACAAGGCTCATCCGCGTTAGAACAAACCAATATCGTGATGCCTTTGTATTTCACGCAGTATTTACCTCAGAGATGGTAAAAGCGCGTTGCTTAGAATTCCGAGGTCTACACAAAGTTACTTAATAGATAATAATCTGTAGACCTATTAAGTGACTTGCGGTATTCCGCTTGATCACAGTACGAGCACAATAGTGTCTATATTGAGCTTTTTTCTATGGAATTGGATACTGTAAAAAACTCCCCATTCTCACATCCACTCCAGATAAGATGCTACATTCACTTGTTGGAATAGAAGCCGTTAAACAACACGCCTTAGCGTTTACTCAATTTAAGAGAGCAGTGAAGTAGGCTTTAGATTGCAGATTCATAATCAGACAATCATTCGTATATAATTCGTAACGACTAACATCTGACCGCTCTAGGATCTGAATGTAGAAATCACGCTGAGGTGGCACTATGCTCGATAGAAATAAGCTAATTCAAGCCATACAACAGCTAATGCCAAAGGCTAGGTTAATTTACCTGTTTGGCTCTCAAGCTGATGGTAGTGCTACGGCTTCCAGTGATATTGATATTGCCGTGCTACTGGACAAAAAAATGGACTCAGTAGCACGCTTTGATCTCCAAGAAACACTCGCCATCGAACTGAATCAGGACGTGGATTTAGTCGATTTGCTAACGGCTTCGACAGTCTTACAAAATCAGATCATTATGAATGGTGAGTTGCTTTTCGGTAGCAAAGACGAGCAAACTAAGTTTGAAATGCAGATCATGTCTATGTATCAACACTTGAACGAAGAACGAGCTGACCTATTGCAGGACTATTTACAATGAACGACTCAATTATTAATAAGCTCGCTTCTACTGATCGCTGCCTAGATCGTATTCGGGAGGTTTACGCTTTAGCAAAAGAAAACTTCGACACAGACTACACCAGACTGGTATCCCACAGAGTAGCCGCGACAGCTTTGAACTGCTTAAAAAAGCAGGCTTTATCCCTGCTCCACTAGCCTTAAACTTGCAGAAGATGGTTGGCCTTCGCAATATCGCGGTTCACGACTATCAGATCCTTAACTTAGAAATAGTGAAGCATGTTGTAGAGCATAGGCTTAGTGATTTTGAAGAGTTTGTTAAAGCAATGAAAAGCCTTAATCTATCCAATCTATGAAGAAACCTAGACATCCTCACTCCTTCCCTTTCTTCATATCCCGACGCAGTTCCTTCAGCTCTTGCTGAAGTTGTTGCATTTGCTCAAGTAGCTGTTGCTGAGTGGCTTTCTCTGCGTCGAGCTCTTCTTGATGATCGTCGTCGTGTATGGTTTGCACGGCGTTGACGATAACGGCAATAAAGAGGTTCAGCATGGTAAAGGTAGCAATAAGAATAAAAGGGACGAAGAACGCCCAAGCATAGGGAAAGGCTTCCATGACGGGGCGCGCGATGCCCATCGACCAGCTTTCTAAGGTCATCACTTGGAACAAGGTATACAGGGAAGCGCCAAGGCTACCAAACCAGTCTGGAAACGCCTCACCAAATAGCTTGGTGACCATCACGGCGGCCACGTAATACACCAGCCCCAACACCATGGCGATGGACAACATGCCATTCAGGGATTGAATTAAAGCACCAACAATTTTACGCATCGATGGCACAAAGGTCAGTACGCGCAACACACGCAATACTCTGAGCGCACGCAACACAGCAAAAGGCCCACTGGCTGGCACTAAGGCGATCCCCACGACAATGAAGTCGAACACACTCCAACCGTCTTTGAAGAACGCGAAACGATGCACAAGCAAACGGATGAGGATCTCAATCACAAACACCGCCAGTATGGCCTTGTCCAAAGCCATTAAAAACGGGCCAACGACGGCCATCACCGCAGGGGAAGTTTCTAATCCGAGTATCGCGGCATTGATTAAAATCAACGCCAACAAAATACCTTGTACCGTCGAATTTTCAATAAACGTCTTTAGACGCTGACGAATGGAATCCATTGGAACAAGCGATGTACTGGGCATGTCTCACCTCAATCTTGAATTATCCCGAACTTGGGCTAAATTGACGCCATTCTATGCCAGAGCCGAATAAGGTCAATCCCTTGACCCGTCACGGCAGTAGGTTCTTTCTCCCTCATTAATGTATTTTCGTACTCTTTTGTCATTATTCTTTTATACGCTTTTTAGTATTCACACCGTTTACTAAACGTTCGATATTGAGAGGGTTGTCATTTTTCAACGCGTCAGGGAGAACGGAGTCTGGATAATTTTGAAAACAAACTGGACGCAAGAATCGGTCGATAGACAACGTTCCTACTGATGTGCCACGAGCATCTGAAGTGGCCGGAAATGGCCCGCCATGCACCATTGACAAAAGGGAACCATGCTTCCTTAAATGATCATCCATATTGGAAACCACGGAGTTAACCTCAATTCCTCGCCATAGTTAAGCAAAGTCAGCTTTATATCAAACGTCCGATATGTATAAAAAACTAGAAAAATTATACATGTCACCAGTCACATGTATAATTTTTCACAAGATGTATGTCGATACCATCGACATTTCAAGCTGTCATGTCGAAATCCCCTCACTTTTTCGACATGAAAAGACCAAATCCTTACAACATGTCTATTTTTTCGTGTTTTTTATACATAACCCAAAATCACCTCAACAAGCTTTTGCGGTCTCGCCAGCAGCCGTCGGCATAGCTGTCTATCCTGTAAATCGTTTTCGAACTCATATCTTTACTAGCATAAGTGTTTATTTTCGTATTCACCTTCACATAAAAGAAATTATAAATTCATTAATCATCAAATATTAAAATTATAGTTTCAATTTATTACGCGTTCCAGAGTTTTTTGTTCTTGTCTGTTTATGCCTATTTCATTAGCGTAAACCTGCCAGTTGCTGACCACATTTTGTAGCTCCGAGAGAATTTGCTTCGCTTCTGTCGCGGATAGCTGGAAATAAGGCGCAACCTCTAGCGCTAAGTCTAGGCTTAGCTCGTTAGAATATTCATCAATATTAAGATGAAGCCCTGTGGCACCTATGGAAATATTGATGTCATAAGCTGGCGATAGTCGCCAGCCAGAACCCTCTTCTACCAATATAAAGCCATGATTTCTTAGGTGGTCATCGCTATTGCGAACCATAATATTGAAAGCCAAACGCCGCCAAAGTTGGGCTAGATCAGCTTGAGTATTTGCCCCTTGTTCCATTAAAAATTGCGCAAGTTCAAGGTAACTCGCTCCGGCATCACCATCGTAGTAACCAAGCTGAGTCATGGCAGAGGAAAAATGATGTCTTGTTTCTCCCTCTCGATCAAAGCGTTGCGTTAAAAAAGTATGATGAGGACTATTAAATTGTAAGATTTTACAAGGTGCCATATTGATCCCAGCATCGATGGCCATGCGATACACCAAGTACTCCCAAGCGCCTATGTCATGATTGTCATAACGGCTGGGGAATTTCGCTAACCAGAGTTCCTCTCCATCCATAACACAGGCTTTTGGACGTGCTCCACCAAGTGACGATCCAGGAGAGATCAACATAAACAGCCACTTAAGATAGTCTGGGTTATCTACATCTGGATCTTGCTCTATCTGACTAACGGCATGCTCTAATTCTCGTAAGCTCGACATGGGAGGCGTAGCAAACTGTTGATCGTTGTCTAAAAAAGGGCCATCTTTGGATAACTTGAAGCGTAAAGCCCCCATTCTGTAGGTGTCATGAACGCCAAGCAGGTAATCCGAATCATTCAATCTTCGAATTTGTCGTTGCTCACGCCTTGCTAAAACGGCTTCTCTCCGTTGCATTAGCAAACGCCCCCAACGATCTGGGCAGGAGTCTAGGAAGGCCCGAAAATTCCGCGCATCGTTATTGAATTGATCGCCTCTGAATAGCTGTAACTGAGGGTCTATCTGCATGGCAAAAGGCGAAGTTAGCCAATTCTCGTCATAAGAAAATCGATACACTTCAACGCCTCGAACGAGGTCTGTTTCTAGCGCCCCCACAAGTTCAGGTTGCGCCATGGTGTGCCAATGAGCATAGACATAAATAGATCGACTCATGACGGTTGGCTCGTTGGTTTCTTTTTATGTTTGGCGGTTAGTAGTTCAATATCTTGCAACCTTCTACCAAACTCATCGTCCAGAGCAACTTTGCCAAGGTCGGCAGCTAATCCAAGCACAGATAACACCACAAGGTAATGGCCAATCGACACACTCGGCTCGCCTCGGGTGATGTTACGTAACGTCGGCATAGAAAGGCCTGTTCGTTCGGATAACCTTGTCTGAGTGATTTTTCGACGTTTCATCGCCAAGGAGATATTCTCACCCAATATTTTCAGCATTCGTAAATCTTTGGGGAACACCACAGCAGATCGAGAAGACATAAACTAAACCTTCATAAAATAATAATTTTTAAAATTATAGTTTCATTTTGTTGTTATGTCACTTGCTGTATTCTGCATTTAGCCGAGACAAAAATCGTAAAGATAGCTTTCCTCGCTTTAGTGATGCTGTCGATATAAGACGTTGGCATACTCGTTGGTGGTGAGTGCTTTTATTCCTTTTTGATTAAATACTGATATTAAAATAATTAAACTGATAGCTTTTTAAAATTTATCATTCCGTCCCTTAGGGACTAGTATAAAAGGCATAAAACTTACCCTTCTTCCACGCGTGGCATTACGACCCCTGGAGTTGGGAGAAAAAACCGGCCTCTGGCCGGTTTTTTTACTTCTAAGGATAGAGCAGTGAAAACCAAAGTGTATATCGATGGATATAATTTATACTATGGATGCCTCAAGAACACCCCATACAAGTGGCTCGATTTACATCGGTTAATTGAGTTACTTATCTCAAGATCCGATCACCCAGACGCTAATATAAATACCAAACACGCCATTAAATTCACAACAGCTGATATAAGCCCAAAAGCCGCGTCAGATCAGAACTCTCCAAACGACCAACGCTCATATCACCAAGCACTGTATCTCTACAGACCAACTATTGAGATCATTAAAGGTGCCTACTCTATAGAAAAAAGCACATATCCCATCGTCGAACAAGACGAGTCAGGCAAAGATAAATCGCCTAGCGAAAGCCAGCGAATGATGGTCTGGAAAATCGAGGAAAAACAGAGCGATGTCAATGTCGCTTTGGAAGCAGTCTATGACGTACTCACAGACTCAACATTAGAGCAAGTCATATTCGTGACAAATGACACAGACATAATACCCGCCTTAAAAAAGATTCGGCTTATCAATGATGAACGCCCAAATAGCACTGTTCAAATAGGATTAATTACCCCATCAAGGGTCGGAAAACACCAACGCACAACGAACCCTAACCTAAGTAAATTAGCGACATGGACGATTGAGTACATAACAAATGAAGAATTAGAAACGTCTCAATTACCTAGCAGAGTATCAGGCAAAAAAAGTTCAGCCATAAAACCCACGTCTTGGTTCAAGCATGCACAAGAGGTTCAAGAGATACTTGATATCCTAACTCATTTAGACGTGCTTGGCTCAATACCACGTGCTTGGCGTTGGTTATCAGAGCCAAAACCAGAAGTAGAAGGATTGCCTATATTAGTCTCTACACCAGATCGTATGCTAAATACACTTGCTGGAATTGAAGCAGTGAAACTACATGCGATTACATTTGCCCAGTACAAAATAAACCAACAGAAAAAGTGAGAAAACCCAAAAAACTCTTTTTACCCTGCCTATCGTTCAGTAGAAAAGGCGTTTTTCAACGCGTCGAACAGCCATTGATGAGCAGGGCCGCGCAAGGCGCCTTTTTTGCAAACGAGGTCGACGGGGACGGACCAAGGTTTGTGGTCGAAGGTGACGTCTATATTTTGCAATAGTCCTGATTGCACAAAAGGCTGAACCAGTGACAGAGGCAAATAAGCCCAGCCTATTTGTTGCTTCACTAATTCCAACACGCTGTAGTTACTGGAACACCACCAGGCATTTGGCGTCATGCTGATGAGCACTTGTGACTCACGCTTTTGCTGGCCTCTCACGGCAATTTGACGATAAGGCATGAGATCCGATTCGGATAAACGTCGCAAGGCCGCTAAGGGAGAATCCACATGGCAAACAGCGACAAAGTCGACACTGCCCACGTAACAGAAATCCACTTTTTTATTGGCTTCCACTTCTGAAAACATCACACCAATGTCCACGTTGCCATCGGCCACAATGGGAATAATATCGGGAGACGCCAAGGAAATAAGATCAATCTCCACATGAGGAAAGGCTTGGGCAAACAAGGCTAAAATAGCCGTTACATATGGCGTTAATAGCGCGTCGTCAACGGCAATTGTCAACGCACCTTCTTCATGGCGCGTTATGGATTCGGCAATTTTTTCGAACTCATGGGACTGCGCTAATAAGGCTTTTGCGCTGCGCAGTAAGCGCTCCCCTTCTGGCGTGAGCTTGGGGCTACGGGAGGTGCGATCAAACAATTCAACGCCTAAGTCTATTTCTAAATTGTTAATCCCATGACTGACGGCCGATTGCACTTTACCGAGCTTTCTGGCGCACGCAGAAAAAGACCCCAACTCTGCGGACAGCACCAGCATATTAATTTGTTCTAGACTCAACATATGAATTATTTCGATGGTTATTAACTTTTAAATGTCACAATTATTGATAGTCTAGCGTGCAAATAACGTTGTCTTCAACACATTAAGGGGTAAGGCATGAGTTGGTTGTATTTGTTGTTGGCGGGATTAACGGAAATCGGTTGGCCTGTGGGGCTAAAAATGGCGCAATCTGGCGGCTCAAAAGTGCTGGGCATCGCCATTGCGGTTGGCTTTATGGCCGTTAGCGGCACCTTACTTTGGTTGGCACAAAAAGAAATTCCCATGGGCACCGCCTATGCGGTTTGGACAGGAATCGGCGCGTCTGGCACCTTTTTATTGGGCATTTGGTTTTATGGCGACCCGACCTCTTTGCTGCGCTACATGGGCGTGTTGCTGATTATTCTAGGTGTGGTGGTGTTAAAGTTTGCCCATTAAACTGTTTGCCCATTAAGCTGGGCAATTCACCTTGCGTTATGATGAGTAAAGCCGAAAAATAAGCCGACCACTATGTCAGCCTGTGAGCCTATCGAGATGATCCACCGTGTTAACCTAAATTTGTTGCGTTCGTTAAAGGTACTGCTGGAAGAGCGTCATGTTAGCCACGCGGCCAATAAATTGAATCTGACACAATCCGCCGTCAGCCGTCAGCTTAGTCAGCTCAGGCATTTATTTGCGGATCCATTGCTCATTCGCGAAGGCAACACCCTGATCCCCACACCTAAAGCGCTACAACTGCAAACGAAGCTGACTCATTGGTTTCTGGAGTTGGATGATTTGCTGGTAGAAGAGGCATTCGAGCCGGCAAAATGGCATGGCGAGTTTGTGCTCTCGTCCAGCGATTATGTGGCGCAGTATATTTTGCCTGATATTGTCGAGGCCTTGGCGATACAAGCGCCAAATGCATCAATGCAGTATCGTTTATGGCAGCCAGATTTATTGCCTCAGCTTGCCACCTCCGATATTCAGTTGGCATCAAGCATGTCTTTGACACAACCAGAAGGTGTGTCTTCTGTTCAAATAGGCGAAGACTCCCCCGTTTGCATGATGAGTGATGCTCACCCTTTGGCAACGCAGGACACTCTGAGTATTGCCGATCTACTCGCCTACGCTCATATTAAAGTGATCGGCGGTGGCGACAAAGACAGCTACGTGGATGAGGCGTTAGCCAAGCTAGAAAAGCGGCGGCGCTTTGCGCTAAAAGTGCCATTTTTCTATGCGGCAGCGCAATCACTGTGTCAAAGTCAGTACCTTTTGGTGATTCCAGAACACATTGCTCGAAATTTAAAAAACCACTTCTCACTGACCTATAAACAGCTTCCCATCACAACACCACGCCATAAGTACTGGCTCATTTGGCATGCAAAATACGACAACGACTCTTCTCATCTATGGGTAAGAAGCCTCGTGTTGCAGGTGATGTCAAAAGCCGCTTATTCCATTGGCTATGATAAAGAATCATAACCATTATGAGAAAAGATGATTTCATATAATACCAAGGGCTTGCTAATCTGCTTCAATCATTAAGGAGCAGCGTATGTCACTGTCTATTTGGTTTTCCCTGTTTACCATTTGTTTGCTTGGTGCCATGTCACCAGGTCCGAGTCTCGCGATGGTCATCAAGCACAGTTTGGCGGGTGGTCGAGCAAACGGTTTGGCCACTTCTTGGGCACACGCGACTGGCTTTGGCTTGTACGCGCTGCTTTCCATGCTGGGTTTGGCGGTGATTTTCCATCAGTTGCCTTTGCTGTTTTATGTTATCAGTTACGCGGGGGCGGCGTATTTGGCTTACCTTGGTTTAAATGCCCTACGTTCCAAAGGCGGCATTGCGGCTAAGTTAGAATCAGGCACTCGCGTTAGCGTGTTTCAGTCAGCCAAAGAAGGTTTTCTGGTCTCTATTTTAAGCCCAAAAATCGCCTTATTTTTTGCCGCGTTATTCAGCCCTTTTGTAGTAGAAGTCCATCAGGTAAGTGGAAAAATGCTCATGGTAGCAACGCCTTGGCTGGTGGATGGTCTTTGGTACTCCTTAATTGCATGTCTTTTATCGAATGCGCGCTACTTGGAAAAATTGCGCAGCAAAGCCATGTGGATTGATCGCTTATCTGGCTTGGCGTTAATTTTCTTGGCGCTGTATATTCTCACGACGGTCTAAGCGAACCCTGACGGGGCGCTCTGTCACTCCTTTCCCCATCGTTCGATCCGATATTGTCTTGGGGATTTACCCAGCGCCTTTTTGAAGAAGGTGATGAAGGCGCTGACGGAATCGTAGCCGAGCTCTTCAGAGATGGTTTGGATGGGTAGATTAATGGCGAGTTTTTGTAACGCCAGCACAATGTGCAGTTGGCTACGCCATTGACCGAAGGTGAGTTGCACGTGGCGTTTGATCATCCGCGCTAAGGTGCGCTCGCTCATGGCGAAGTCACTGGCCCATTCTCCTAAAGTGCGTTTTTCACTGGGTCGGGCGATAAGTTCAAGCGCAAGGCGATTTAATACCGGCTCATCGGGAATCGGAAAATCGAACTCTTCTCGCTCTAATTGAATCAGTTGATCAATAAGCACATCCACCAGCCGATCCGTCGCTGGGTCTGTCTTTTCATAGTCTTGTTGCCTGTGCAGATGCAATATTAGCTCGCGCACAAAAGGTGTGACGGTTAAGGTGCAGGCCCTGTCTGGCAAAGACAAATCGCGGCTGTCGACAAACAACATGCACACGTCCGCATTGGGCGAAATCTGGTTGCGATGCATCACATTACTGGGAATCCACACCGCGCAGCGTGGCGGCACCAGCCACATTTTGTCATCGATAAAGCTGGTCACGACGCCCGTTAACGGCAATACCAGCTGGCCTTTTTGATGTTGATGCCACGGCGTTTCCTCAGGGTGAGGCACAGATTGGGAGCGCAATACCAAGATGCGATGCGGGTAGTGATCGGCAAAACAGAGGTTCGTTAGCGATTCAAAAATGGTTTTGTCTGTATTTCGCAATTTATTGTCCAAGTCTCTCAATTCAGCAAGCAGCGTAACTCATATAATAGTCAATCGACAATCTCTCTTTGAGGACTTGGCATGACAGCTCTTTTTTTAGAAGAATGGACACCATGAAACGATTACAACGATTAGCACAACACGACGCGGCCTTTTTACTGTTATTTATTTTTTTGGTGGCATTGAGCTTACGCGGCCCAGTCACAGGCTTGCCGCCATTATTAGACAGAATCAGTACGGATCTAAATCTCAGCAGCTCGCAATCTGGTTTGCTCACCAGCTTGCCCTTGTTGGCGTTTGCTTTTTTTGCGCCGGTGGCGTCTTGGCTGACTCGGCATTTTACCATTGAGCGAATTCTCGCGTCGGGTGTGGGTCTGATTGCCATTGGCATGGTGATTCGCACATTCGGCTCGATTAGCAGCTTGTATCTTGGAGCGGTTTTTATCGGCGCCGGCATCGCCATTGGTAACGTATTGCTGCCCAGTTTGCTAAAGCGCGAGTTTCCCCATCACGTGGTGCAGCTTACCGCCATCTATGTATTGATGATGAGCATCGGCGGTTTTTTAATGTCGAGCTTTGCCGTGCCATTAAGTCTGTACGCGGAACAGACCACGTTTCACTTGCCCATGAGTGGCTGGTCCTTTGCGTTGGCGTGCCAAAGCCTGCTGATTCTATTGCCCTTGGTGGTGTGGTTTAGCTGCAAAATCACTCAGCATCAAACCTCAAAAACTGGCAATGTCGAGGTGGCGACCTCGGTTTGGCGTTCCGTCACGGCATGGCAAGTGGCTAGCTTTTTGGCGGTCAACTCGCTGATTAATTACATTGTTGTTGCTTGGGTACCGGCTATTTTAATGAGCAATGGTTACACGGATTCTACCGCTGGACTTTACCAAGGCTATTTGCAATTAGCCGGTGCCATTCCGTCGTTGATTCTAGCGCCCTTTATTAATCGTTTGGGCAGCCATCGACGCTTATGTTTGTTTGCTACTGGGCTGACGTCTTTGAGCGTGGCGGGCTTGTTATTTATTCCGAGCTGGTCTGGCGTCTGGTCAGTATCGTTTGGGTTCGGCGTCAGCATGGGCTTTATTTTAGGTTTATCGTTCGTCAGCTTACGAACCAACAGCCCAAAACAAGCCGCCGCCTTGTCTGGCATGGCGCAGTTAATTGGTTACACGCTGGCGGCAGTAGGGCCCGTCTTGATTGGGGCGCTGTACGACTGGCATGCTTCGTGGCAAGCGCCTCTGTATGTCATTCTGGCCATTGGTTGTGTATGGATGCTGCTAGGTTGGCTGGCCAGCCCAACGCCACAGCCGACAACAAAGCAAGAAAAAAGCCTGTAGGCAAAACCATAGGAAAAGGAAAACAGCGAGACATAAGGCCATGTGATATACTCATCCGTCTCTTATATCGACCCTGATTATCGGATGTATAGGCTCCTATGGATCAACACACTGGCAACTTATTTATACTGTCTGCGCCTTCTGGTGCAGGCAAGTCTTCATTATACAAAGCCTTGTTACAGGCCGACGATAAAGTACGCATCTCCATTTCTCATACCACTCGCGCCCCACGCGCGGGCGAAGAGCATGGCCGAGAATACTACTTTATCGATGATGAATCCTTCTTAGATATGATCGCGGAAGACGCCTTTTTCGAACACGCCCAAGTGTTTGATCATTACTACGGCACGTCGAAAGCGTCTATTTTTAACCTGTTAGAACAAGGTCTGGATGTCATTCTAGAAATAGACTGGCAAGGGGCGCGCCAAGTTCGCCAGCTCTACCCGAATGCCATCGGCATCTTCATTTTGCCTCCCTCGCTGTCCGCATTAGAAGCGCGCTTAAAAAGTCGTGCGACAGACACCGACGATGTCATTCAGCGTCGTATGTCAAAGGCGGTGAGTGAAATGTCGCATTATCATGAGTACGACTTTGTTATCGTCAATGACGATTTTGACGTCGCTCTTGCAGAAATGTCGTCCATTTTTATGGCAATGCGGACAAAAACCCCTGTTATGCAACAAAAACATGGCAATCTTATAAATGATCTCTTGTCATTGTGAGAAGCCGTTAAGTAGAATTACCCTTGGAAAAATAGATAACCGAACACAGAGGTCAAAATGGCTCGAGTTACCGTAGAAGATTGTTTAGAAAACGTTGATAACCGCTTTGAACTAGTGATGGTCGCGTCAAAACGCGCACGTCAACTCGCCACCGGCGGCGAAGACGCCAAAGTGCCTTTAGAAGGCGACAAAGTGACTGTAATTGCACTACGTGAAATAGCGGAAAATTTGATCAACGCTAAAAATGTTGATCAGCAAAAACGCCCATTGCACGAGTTTTAATCTCTATGGTGTCGCTCATTGCACAGTTGTCGTGTTTCTTTTCTGCCAATGTGAGGTGAGCGATGTATACCATTGAAGATTTAGCACTAACCCTAAGTCAGTACTTGCCCTACGAGCAAGTCGCCAAAGTAAAACGCGCCTACTACTACGCCCAGCAAGCCCACGACGGGCAGCGACGCAAAAGTGGCGAGCCTTATGTCACCCATCCTCTCGCGGTCGCCGAAATTTTGTCAGAACTTCGGATGGATTGTGATGGATTGACAGCGGCATTACTGCACGATGTGATTGAAGACACTGGCATCAGCCGCGAAGCACTCACTGAGCAATTTGGTGAAGGTGTGGCGGGCCTTGTAGATGGCGTCAGTAAATTGACCCATTTAGAATTCAACAGCCAAGTCGAAAAAC
Source organism: Marinomonas profundi (assembly GCF_020694005.1). NCBI lineage: Bacteria > Pseudomonadati > Pseudomonadota > Gammaproteobacteria > Oceanospirillales > Oceanospirillaceae > Marinomonas > Marinomonas profundi. The sequence goes on from NZ_CP073013.1 coordinate 1,609,247, forward strand.
AAGCCCATAACTTCCAAAAAATGGCCATGGCCATGGCCGATGATATTCGCGTCATTTTGGTTAAGTTAGCGGACAGATTGCACAACATGCGCACCTTAGATGCCATGCCAGCCCATAAAAAACGCCGAATCGCCCGTGAAACCTTAGACATTTATGCGCCTATCGCCAACCGTTTAGGCATGTACAACGTCAGGGTAGATTTAGAGTCGCTCGCCTTTCAAGCCTATTACCCAATGCGCGCGCGTATGTTGCAAAAGGCCATCCATAAAAAGTATGGTCAGCAGCGCATCAAAGATACGCAAAAGCTGGAAGACACGATTCGATCGGAATTGGCCGCCGACTATATTGAAGCCAGTATCAGCGTTCGAGAAAAGCACATTTACAGCATTTATCAGAAGATGGACAAAAAACGCCGTTCTTTAGATGAAATCATGGACGTTATGGGCGTACGCATCGTAACCGACCGCCATGACAGCTGTTATCGCATTCTTGGCGTTATTCACGCGCTTTTCAAACCGATTGAAGGCCGTTTCAAAGATTACATCGCGGTACCAAAATCCAATGGTTACCAATCGCTTCATACCACGGTATTAGGCGCCAACGGCATTCCGATGGAAATTCAGATCCGCACAGAAGAAATGGATTTGGTGGCCAATAACGGTATTGCCGCCCATTGGGCTTACAAAGTCAGTGGCACATCCAACATGCCAAGTAACCATGACCGCGCCACAAAATGGGTGAAAAGCTTGTTGGAAATTCAGCAAAAAGCCCGTAATCCAGTGGAATTTGTTGATAACGTCAAAAGCGATTTGTTCCCTGACGAAGTGTACGTTTTCACCCCTAATGGCCAAATTATTGAACTGCCTTCTGGGGCAACGCCGGTGGATTTTGCCTATGGCGTTCATACGGAAATCGGCAACACCTGTATCTCTTGTCGCATTAACCGTCGTCTCGCGCCATTAAGCACACAGTTGGAAAGCGGCCAAACGGTTGAAATCATTACGGCCAAAAACGCCCAGCCCAATGTGGCTTGGCTAAGCTTTGCGATTACCGGTAAAGCGCGCACCAACATTCGTCATTATTTAAAAGACAAACAACGCGAGAACGCCATCTCCATTGGCAATCGCCTGCTGACTCGCTCACTCAATGCCTTTAAGACCAACATTGAAGAATTAACCACCGAACAAATCGCACAAGTGTTAGCCAACCACCAGCTCACCAGTATGGACGATTTATTAGAGTCCATCGGCAAGGGCCGTCATGTGGGCTATCTGGTCGCCCGTGAACTCTTCCCGAATATTGACGAAGACACCTTGGTGACGCCAAAATCCTTTAAAGTAAATGGCTCAGAAGGCATGTTGATTTCTTATGCCAAATGTTGCGCACCGATTCCTGGCGACCCGATTGTGGGTTATGTTCAAGTCGACAAAGGCATTATTATTCATCATCTTAATTGCCCAAATGTGCAAGACCATTTATCCAGCCCTGAACGCTTTATCCATATGGCATGGGGCAAAGAGATCGAAGAAGAGCTGCATATTAGCCTTATCGTGACTTATATTAATGAGCGTGGTGCGGTAGCGAACATCGCCAGTTCGATCAGCGATACGGACTTCCAAGTGTCGAATCTTGATATTATTGAACGCGGCCGCGTCAGTCGTTTACGCCTGAGCATTACCATTTCCAGCCGCGTTGGTTTGGCCGACGTAATGCGTCGCATCAAAGCGGTTCGTTGTGTGGAAAAAGTCTCGCGCGAAACCATTGTGGGACGCTAACCTGTCTTAATTTACTCTGCTACTTACATTCCCTAAAAAAGGCTACTTATTTATGTCAAAACAAGTGATTCACACTGAAAACGCCCCAGCGGCGATTGGCCCATATTCTCAAGCGGTACGCGCTGGCAACACAGTGTATTTGTCTGGTCAAATTCCTTTGGTGCCAGAAACCATGGAAGTGATCAGCGAAGACATCGTTGAGCAAACCACTCAAGTCTTCAAAAACCTACAAGCGGTTTGTGAAGCGGCTGGTGGCTCCCTAGAAAACGTGGTGAAATTCAACATTTTCATGACAGATCTAGGCAACTTCGCCACCGTCAACGAAGTGATGATGCAATTCGTTAAACAACCTTACCCCGCTCGCGCAGCAATGGGCGTTCGTGCTTTGCCGAAAGGCGTTCAAGTAGAAATCGAAGGCATTATGGTATTGGAAGACTAACCTCTTCCACTCCATCCTTTGAGTCAAAATAAAAAAGAGGCCGCGGCCTCTTTTTTTATAGCTGTTTTACATCAAGCTGTTATCACAAAGCATTAAACTCACGCAACAGTTCATGATAACCCGCCACATAACTCGGATACTTTAACTGCCAACCTTGTGACAGCAAGTATTGCCCTTGAATACGCTTTCCAGAAGTCGGCACAAAGCCTTCGCCGCTGTTTACCGTCACGTTGGCACCAAGGCAAGTGGCCAACCAAAGCTTGACTTCCCACATAGAAACCGGCGTTTGGTCGGTTACGATCACCTGTTCTGGCAATGGTTTTTCCGCTAGCGCACCCTTCGCCAACAACACCAGAGCGGAAACAACGTCATCTCGGTGAATCCGATTGGTCCAGCTGTTAGCGCCCCAGTCTTTTTCACTTAATACCGTCTCTAATAAGCGAAAGCGCCCCGGACCATAAATACCAGAACAACGCACGGCGACACTCGAAAACGCGGCCGCTAATGATTGTTCGGTGTCGAACAAAATCTGCGCAGTGACAGAAGCGGGTTGTGCTGGCGTCATTTCATCTATCCATTCCCCTTGACTCTGCCCATAGACGCTGGTGCTGGAGACAAAAAACACCTTTGGTTGTGCGTCTCTTGCGTGATAACGACGAATCAACACCTGAGCCGTCTCAAAATACGCCAAACGATAGGCGTCTTCATGGCGACCATTAGGCGTCATAATCAAAAACACCATATCCACATCCGGCAGGCGCTCATCATTCATATCGAGTAAATCGCCCGTAATGCCAACAACGCCATCAGGGAACTGTGCTTTGGTTCGACGAATACCAGTCACCTCATGACCATTTATCACCAACTCGGCGGCCAAACCTGAGCCTAAATCACCACAACCCGCGATGAGTATTTTTGCCATTTTCCTTCTCCAAGCGCTCATGATGAGCCCTGTCTGTCGCTTACGTTGAAAGCCTCTTGCAAGAAATTTCGCCAAGAAAAAGACTAAGTGTTATTAAATTATGTATTATCATAGTTATTAACAATGAATCAGCCAAGGGTAAAAGGTGTGTTATGACATTAACGGAATTGAAATACATCGTAATGCTGGCGGAAGAAAAACATTTTGGTCGTGCTGCAGAGCGCTGCTATGTCTCGCAGCCAACACTGAGTGTCGCGGTTAAAAAGTTGGAAGAAGAGCTCGGCACCGCCATTTTTGAACGCAGCAAAAGCTCCGTTTATGTTACGCCTATTGGCGAGCAGATCATTACCCAAGCGAAGCGTGTGCTTGATCAGGCCAATACCATCAAAGAGCTGGCCTCTTCGGGCAAAAACCAATTAAAAGGCGCTCTCAAGGTTGGTGCGATTTTTACCATCGCGCCTTACTTGTTTCCTTTTATGATTCCCTCTTTGCACAAAATCACCTCGGGCATGCCCTTAATCATCGAGGAAGATCTCACTGAAAACTTACGCCCTAAACTGCGTAACGGCGAATTAGACGCCATTATTGTGGCGCTGCCTTTTCGGGAACCGGATGTGGTCACCCAACCGATTTACGAAGAAGAATTCATGGTGCTCATGCCCAAACATCACCCATGGACCAAGTTATCCAGCATCGACACGGATCAGCTCTCCACCGATAACCTGTTGCTGCTTGGCAAGGGCCACTGTTTTAGTGAACAAGTGCTCGAAGCCTGTCCATTGGTTAACGAAAGCGAATTTGGTGACGGCCGTACCATAGTCAATGGCAGTTCACTGGAAACCATTCGCTATATGGTGGCATCAGGATTAGGCGTCACCGTCTTACCCAAATCGGCGGCCATGAACATTAATCACGAGATGCTGGAAGTGCGCCCGTTTACGGCACCCGCCCCCAAACGCACCGTGGCGTTAGCTTGGCGCGCCAGCTTCCCTCGCCCCAAAGCGATCGAAGCCGTTAGTCAGTCAATCCGTGATGCTTGTAAGCAACTAGACCTTTAGAGCAGTAGATTATTAGATTTATAGAACGGTTGGATTGATAGAACGGTTGGATTGATAGAGAGTAGATATGATCGATGGATTAGACACTCAGGACGTACGTGAGCTAAAGGGCGTTGGCGATGCGATGGCGGAAAAGCTCGCCAAGCTGCATTTGCACACGGTGCAAGATCTGCTATTTCATTTGCCGATTCGCTATCAGGACAGGACGCGGGTTGTCCCTATCGGAATGCTGCGCTTTGGCGATGAAGCCGTCATTGAAGGAGAAGTCACTGGCGCTGAAATCAAAATGGGCAAACGCCGTAGTTTGCTGTGTCGTATCAAAGATCATACTGGCACCTTGTGTTTGCGTTTTTTTCATTTCTCGGCCGCGCAAAAAAAACAACTGGAATCCGGCAAGCGAGTTCGTTGCTTTGGGGAAATTCGCCGTGGCAGTACAGGCTTTGAAATCTATCATCCTGAATACAAAGTGATTGGCGACGACGAAACACAAGAAGAAACCGCGCAACTGACACCAATTTATCCGCTGACTGATGGTTTAACACAAACCAAAATTCGCCAACTTTGCGAGCAAGCGTTAGAGCGATTAACCCCTTACAACTTACAAGAATGGCTACCTGATGAAATCCGCACCCAATTCAGCCTACCACCGCTGAGCGATGCGATTCACTTTCTGCATCATCCATCAAGAGAAGCCAATCTCGAATTACTAAGATCGGGCACTCATCCCGCGCAATATCGTTTGTCTTTTGAAGAACTCATGGCGCACCAGCTTTCTTTAATCGGTAAGCGTATGAAAGCCAAGCAGGATGTCGCCATCCAAGTGCCAGCCGCCGGTGAATTAAGCCAACGACTCCTACAACAGCTGCCGTTTTCGCCAACCAATGCGCAAAGTCGAGTGTTTCAGGAGATCCTTCATGACCTCGGCTCAGGTCATCCTATGCTGCGTTTGGTGCAAGGGGACGTAGGATCGGGGAAAACCTTAGTCGCCGCGTTAGCTGCGGCGTCTGTCGTACAGTCGGGCTATCAAGTCGCCATCATGGCGCCAACCGAAATTCTTGCCGAGCAGCATTATCTTAATTTCACCCAATGGTTTGCACCGCTCGGCCTGAAAGTCGCGTGGATGATAGGCAAACTCAAAGGCAAAACACGAGAAAAGGAGCTGGCCGATATTGCTTCTGGACAGGCTCAAATCATTGTTGGCACCCATGCGTTATTTCAAGACACGGTCGAGTTTGACCGCTTAGCACTGGCTATTATCGACGAACAACATCGCTTTGGCGTACATCAACGTATGGCGCTGCGCGAAAAGGGCATGAAGCATGGCTTCCAGCCCCATCAGCTGATTATGACCGCCACGCCGATTCCCCGAACCTTAGCTATGTCGGCGTATGCTGATTTGGATTGCTCCATCATTGACGAGCTACCGCCGGGGCGTACTCCGGTAAATACGATTGTGGTATCGGATCAGCGCCGACAAGAAGTCATAGATCGCGTGAAAAGCGCCTGCGAGGAAGGCAAGCAGGCTTATTGGGTTTGTACCTTGATTGAAGAGTCCGAGGCGTTGCAATGCCAAGCCGCAGAAGACACCGCCATCTTGTTGCAAGAACAGCTTGGCGGGCTTCGTATTGGCTTAGTTCATGGGCGTTTAAAAGCCCAAGAGAAAGCGGACATCATGGCGAAATTCAAAGCGGGTGAAATTCAGTTATTGGTCGCCACCACCGTCATTGAAGTCGGCGTGGATGTGCCAAACTCTAGCCTCATGGTGATCGAAAACCCGGAAAGACTTGGACTCGCCCAACTTCACCAATTGCGCGGTCGTGTGGGTCGAGGGCAAACCGCCAGCCATTGTGTGCTGCTGTATAAAGCGCCATTGGGACAACAAGGTAAAGAACGCCTTTCTACCATGCGAGAAACCAGCGACGGTTTTAAAATCGCCGAAAAAGATCTTGAACTGCGTGGCCCAGGTGAATTACTCGGCACCAGACAAACGGGGCTTTGGGAGTTTAAAGTCGCGGATTTACAGCGCGATAAAGGCTTACTGGATGACGTTCAGAAAGCCGCCACACTGCTTCACAGCCGATATCCAGAGTGCGTTTCGCCGCTATTAGTCCGATGGTTACCAAACCACGACCAATATTTAAACGTCTGATCGAGGTTTAAGGAATGCTCACCACAGTGGTGTTTTTGACTTCTTCCATGGCAACATAAGTACGTGATTCTCGTACATGTGGCAGGGTTAACAAGGTTTCACCCAGTAAAAGACGATACGAGTCCATGTTGGACACGCGGGCTTTTAGAAGGTATTCAAAATCACCGGCGATGAGGTGACATTCTAAAATTTCTGGAATTTCCGTCACGGCGGCTTTGAACTCATTGAAACCTTCTGGAGACGTTGTCTTAAGACGGATTTCGACAAACACCAACAGCCCTGCGTCCACTTTTTTAGGATTAACCAAAGCACAATAGCCCGTAATGTAACCATTACGTTCCAAACGGCGTACCCGCTCCAAACAAGGTGTCGCACTTAATCCCACTCGACTCGCCAACTCCACATTCGACAAACGGCCATTTATTTGCAGTTCTCGAAGAATTTTTTTGTCTAAGCGGTCAAGCGGTTTTGCTGAGTTATCCATCTGACGTGGATCTCCTTACATGACTTGAATTGATATTAACGAAAGGTGTGAAATACACGGCCTTCTCTAAGTCTACCACGCTGTTTATAAACTATGGAAAGCGCTTTATTCAATATATTTAATCTGCCAATTCGAATAACACACAACAAAGCACCAAAATGATGCAAAAAATTCATTTGGCATAAAAATGGATCAATATATTGCCTTTCTGCCCCTTTATGACGGCCAAAAAACGCGCCAGCAAACGCTGAGTGCATTGATTTTGCTGACTTCAGAAAAGATGCTACATTATTTTAAACACTTCAGGTATTCGTCTTTTTTTGCTGAAAAGGTGCAAAAAATAAGCATTCGACTCTTCGTTGTTACCATTTTATCCTTGACTACGCCTCAAAAGAGTAATTCTATAGGGGTATGTGATGATCTTTCAGAGGAATCGTCTACATATCCTAAACAACAAGAATAATTAAATGTTGGCACTAACTTTGCTTTATTAAAATTCAGGTAATTAACAAGTTTTAACCTGAATCGTACTGTTTAAGCTAGATAGCAACATAAATAAAAACGCCTGGGAGGCTCAATACAATGAAATCGAATGTGAGTAAACTACTGTCTACAGCAGCAATCGCCGCAACCTTCAGTGTAGGTGCTACGGCAGCAACGCTTGACGATGTTAAGGCAAAAGGCTTCGTTCAATGCGGTGTCAGTTCAGGTGTTCCAGGATTTTCTAATGCCGATGACAAAGGTAACTGGTCTGGTATCGATGTTGATGCTTGTCGCGCGGTTGCTTCTGCAATTTTTGGCGATGGCCAAAAAGCAAAATTCACTCCCCTTTCGGCTAAAGAACGATTGACCGCATTACAGTCTGGTGAAATCGACGTATTGACTCGTAACACCACTTGGACCTACACCCGTGATGCCTCTTTGGGTTTAGATTTCACCGCCGTTAACTTCTATGACGGCCAAGGCTTCATGGTACGTAAAGACCTAGGTGTAACCACGGCAATGGACCTAGATGGCGCTACCGTTTGTACTGAGCAAGGTACAACAACCGAATTAAACATGGCGGATTTCTTCCGTAAAAACAAACTGTCTTATGTACCCGTTGTTGTACAAAAAGCAGACGAAGCACTAGCCGCTTATGACTCTGGCCGTTGTGACGTATACACAACAGACAAGTCCGGTTTAGCGGCTCACCGTACAAAACTAGCCGATCCAAAAGCACACCTTATTCTTCCAGAAACCATTTCTAAAGAACCTCTCGCTCCCGTTGTTCGTCATGGCGACAACCAGTGGAAAGACATCGTAACTTGGGCTTTGCATGTTCAAGTAAACGCAGAAGAAATGGGTATCTCGTCTAAAAACGTCGCTAAGATCAAGAGCGAAACAAACGATCCTAGTATCAAGCGTATGCTAGGTGTTGAAGGCGATATGGGGGCTCAACTTGGCCTACCCGCTAGCTGGGCGTATGACATTATCGCGAACGTCGGTAACTATGGTGAAATATTTGAGCGTAACGTTGGTCCATCTACGCCTGTAGATATTCCTCGTGGCCTTAATGCGCTATGGACTGAAGGCGGTGTCATGTACGCGCCACCTGTTCGTTAATCTCCCCCAAAGCGACCTGCTTGGGTATTGACTCAGCGGCAACAACCGCCGCTGAGTTTCTTCCCCCTTTCTTACACATCTGACGAGCATTTCATTGCCTGAACCAAGATGAGCGATAATACAACTCCTAACAACAACAGCTTCTTGCACGATGCTGGCAACCGCGCCATGATCTTTCAAGTTTTGCTGCTCGCGGTGGTGGTTTTTGTAGGCTATTACTTATTTAGCAATCTACAAGCCAACCTCGACAATCGAGGAATTTCAACGGGTTTTTCATTTTTTAATGAGCCTGCTGGCTTTCCAATCCTTATCCACCTAATCGAATACACCGAAGCCAACACTTACGGACGAGCGTTTTTCGTTGCGTTGATCAACACCATCGTTATTTCGTTATTAGGCATCGTACTAGCCACCATTATTGGTGTGATAATGGGCCTTGCTCGTTTATCAAAAAACTGGTTAGTTGCCCGTTTAGCCACGATATACATTGAAGTAATGCGTAATATTCCGCTCTTACTGCAAATGTTTTTTTGGTATTTTGCGGTACTTGCAGCACTTCCTGCTCCCGCACAGAGCTACGAGTTTGCGGATTTCCTACTCAATAAACGTGGTATTTACTCGCCAAACCCAATGATTCAAGACGGTTTTGGCTTGGTGGTTTTTGGTTTTATCCTGTCAATTGTTGCCTCTATTGGCTTGGTTATTTGGGCCAAAAAACGTCAAACAAAAACCGGCTTGTGGTTTCCCGCATACTGGTCGTCTCTCGGCTTAATAATTGGTATTACCTTTCTCTTTTTAGCCGTTGCAGGCTTTCCTATTGAGTTTGATTTACCACAAAAAAGTCGCTTTAACGTGACCGGAGGTATGGTATTACCGCCTGAGTTCGTGGCGGTTTTAGTCGCATTATCTACTTATACGGGTGCGTTTATTGCGGAGATTGTTCGTGCCGGTATCTTGTCGGTTAACTGGGGACAAACCGAAGCAGCTCGTTCATTAGGCTTGCGTGATAACCTAACGCAACGCTTAATCGTCTTGCCGCAAGCGCTACGCGTTATTATTCCCCCCCTGACTAGCCAATACCTGAACCTGGCGAAAAACTCCTCCCTAGGCGCCGCCATTGCTTACCCAGAATTGGTCGCCGTCGTCATGGGAACAACGCTGAACCAAACCGGTCAGGCGATTGAAACCATTGGTCTTTGTATGTTGGTTTACGGCTCATTAAGTTTGTCTATTTCAATCTTTATGAACTGGTACAACAGCAAAATGTCATTAATTGAACGTTAGGAGGTAGATCATGGCTATCATATTTAAACCATTACCCGACCTCCCGCCACCTTCGACCTCTGTCGGTGCCGTCGCTTGGGTACGTCAAAATTTATTTTCGTCCCCACTTAATGTGTTTCTCACATTATTTAGCGCCTACCTGTTGTATTTGCTTGTTCCCCCGATCGTTTCGTGGGCATTTATTAATGCAACATGGGAAGGCACGTCTAAGGCGGCCTGTACCGGAGGCGGAGCTTGCTGGGCTTTCGTCAGTGTTTACTTTGACCAGTTTATGTATGGTCTGTACCCAGAAAAAGAAACATGGCGAATTAATTTGGCGGTTATTTTATTAATCGTAATGGTCGGTGCGTTTGCGATCAAAACGATTAACAAATTATACCTTTCTGTCGCTATTATTTTTGTCTATCCCATTGTGGCTTACTGTTTGTTTGCTGGGGGCGTGTTTGGTCTAGAAGCCGTCGAAACATCTCTATGGGGCGGCCTTTTCCTTACCGTACTGCTGGGGGTGGTCGGTATTGTGGCGTCTTTCCCGTTAGGGGTTTTGTTGGCCCTTGGTCGACGCTCTGATATGCCAATCGCCAAATCCGTTTGTGTGGTGTTCATCGAAACCATCCGGGCGGTACCACTGATTACCATCTTGTTTATGGCGTCGGTGATGATCCCACTGTTTTTACCAGACGGCATAAATTTTAATAAGCTGTTGCGCGTGTTGATCGGCATTATCTTATTCTCTTCAGCCTATATGGCAGAAGTGGTTCGTGGTGGTTTACAAGCTATTCCAAAAGGGCAATATGAAGCAGCCGATGCGATGGGGTTAACCTATTGGCAATCGATGATTCTAGTGGTGTTGCCACAAGCCTTAAAGCTGGTCATTCCAGGCATTGTTAATTCCTTTATCAGTTTGTTTAAAGACACTACCTTGGTCTATATCGTGGGTATGTTTGACTTTTTAGGGAGGATTCAAGCCGCTAACCATGACTCCAATTGGTTAGGAACGACCATTGAAGGCTACGCTTTCGCGGCCTTGATTTATTTTATTATCTGCTTTGGTATGTCACGCTACAGTATGGCTCTTGAGCGTAAATTAGAAACTGGGCACAAGCGAAATTAGTTAGGAATTTGAGGTCTTTATCATGACAAATACAAATATGGCTCGTGCCCAACTCGCGCAGGGCGAAGAAGCGATCATCGAGTTTAACGATGTTAATAAGTGGTACGGTGATTTTCACGTACTCAAAAATATCAACTTTAGCATTAAAAAAGGCGAACGCATTGTTGTCTGTGGGCCTTCAGGCTCGGGCAAATCAACCATGATACGTTGCATTAACCGCCTTGAAGAACATCAAAAAGGCGCTATTTTGGTTGATGGCGTGGAGATGAACAACAACTTAAAGAACATCGAAGCGATCCGTAAGGACGTGGGAATGGTGTTTCAGCACTTTAACTTGTTTCCACACTTGAGCATTTTAGAAAACCTGACCTTGGCACCAATCTGGGTACGCAAGACGCCAAAGAAACAAGCAGAAGAAATGGCCATGCATTACTTGGAGCGAGTAAAAATCGCCAACCAAGCATTGAAATTCCCAGGCCAGCTTTCTGGTGGTCAGCAGCAACGCGTGGCGATTGCTCGTGGTTTGTGTATGCAGCCGCGCATCATGTTATTTGATGAGCCAACGTCAGCGCTTGATCCTGAGATGATCAAAGAAGTACTGGACGTCATGGTTCAGTTGGCGGAAGAAGGCATGACCATGGTGTGTGTCACGCACGAAATGGGCTTTGCCAAAACCGTGGCTGACCGTGTGGTGTTTATGGATGCCGGTGAAATCGTCGAGGCCAATGAGCCTCATGAATTCTTCGACAATCCGCAACACGATCGTACGCAAATGTTTTTAAGTCAGATTCTAAATCACTAAGTAATTACTTCGTTTTAAAATCTGCTATATTGACAAAAGCCCCTAACGGGGCTTTTTCATGTCAGTCACTTTAGACTTATTTTAATCGAGATATTTATGCTACCGCCAACCGACCGTCCGCTCAGTCAAAAATTGCGTGTTGTACATTTAGCGGATCATACTGGTCGTCTACAGGTGATTTTTCCTGAAAGCAACATGCTCGATATTGCGGCGGTTTCACGCCTTACCAAACGTCGCTTTGAACCCGTCATGAGCTTCCATAGCATGGGCGACCCTCTCATTAAGCCAAATAGCGTCGCCACGATACTGGAAGTCAGCTTATTAAAAGCAACCTCCGTCGCCATACGGACTCATCATGATGGTCAATATAAAGATCTGTGTGCTGCAGAATTGCAGACCTTATTCTCTGGGCCATTAAATCGTTTCGAACCGATTTCTCTGCCCACTCAACTCATCAAACATCCGGTAGACAACCACGAGAATGATGAAGAGCAAATACTGCAAGCATTAGGGCGATTCCAATCTATTCGACTCAAGCAGCGCCTAGAAGAAACATTAGAAATTCCGCCGTTGCCGGTCTCATCCCATCGCATCATCCGTCTCTCAACCGATAAGACAGCCGGAACCGATGAGCTATGCGATATCATCGCACTCGATCCAAGCTTAGCGGCACAAGTCATCAGCTGGGCGTCATCCCCTTACTATGGCGCGCCGGGCAACATAGAATCGGTGGAAGATGCCGTGATTCGCGTTTTAGGCTTCGATATGGTGATGAACCTAGCACTGGGACTGTCCATGGGAAACGGCTTCCAAGCGCCAGAAGACGGCCCGCGCCACTATGAAGATTTTTGGTTAGGCTCGGTTTCCAACGCGGTACTCATGGAATCCTTGGCAAAAGCCATGCCGGCACAACAGCGCCCTAAACTTGGCCATGCTTATCTCGCGGGTTTACTGCACAATTTTGGCTACTTAGCGATAAGCACTATTTTGCCACCGCATTTTTCGATTCTATCGCGTTATCAAGAAGCCAATGCTCACTTGCCCTCAGAGCTGATTGAAATGCAAATACTGCACTTCACCAAAGAGCAGTTAGGGTCGTGGTTATTACGTTATTGGAGCCTACCTGACAATATCTGGACCGCCATTCGTTACAGTAAAAAGCCCCATTATTATGGCGAACACGCCCTGTTAGCCAAGTTACTTTACCTCTCCCATCAGCTGCGCAATGACGGGGAGATTGACCCTTCGGTGTTATTAGAAATTGGGCTGACGCTTGAAGAAGCGCAAGCCTGTCGGGAAAAGGTCTATCAATCGTCAGCAGAGCTACATAAAATGGTCGCTTTGATCAATAAAATGAACACTTAACGTTTTATGACAATCATGAATCCTCTAGCCGCCCAACAATTTGACTATCGCTGGGCGCCCATTCATCGTGTTAATAAAACCAAGGCTCCCAAAACGTTATGGCCATGGCTGATCACTCACGCTTCTTTAACGACCAAGCTGCAATCCTTGGGAGAACTCACGGTCGAGGTGATTGAAGACGCTTGGGGCACGCCAACCTCTCGAGAAAAAAAACGCCTCAACTTACGCCCTAGAGAAGCCGCCAGAATCCGCACTGTGCTGCTCAAGGTAGACGGTAAAGCTGTCATTTATGCGCGCTCTATTATTCCCGCTAGGTCTTTACAAGGCCATTGGCGACAGGTAAAACATTTAAAAAACAAACCCTTGGGTGGTTATTTGTTCCAGCACAGATCACTCATTCGCAGCCCTATTGAAGTCACTCAATTACCAAAACGCATGTTCCCCGATCAGCACACCGCCTTATGGGCAAGGCGTTCTGTGTTCCACCAATATGGCCCTGGAATACTGGTAAATGAGGCTTTTTTTGATGAAATAAACCAACTAAAAACACCGTTTGGATTGTTATGAACAAACTTAAAGATTACGCAGAATTAACCCGATTTAACCGCCCTATTGGCTCTCTGCTGCTATTGTGGCCGACATTATGGGCATTATGGTTAGCCGCCGAAGGCCTGCCTCAGTGGCATCTGGTGATAATTTTTGTCATAGGCGTTTTTAGCATGCGTTCAGCCGGTTGTGTCATTAACGACTACGCCGATAGAAAAATCGATGGCTTTGTTGATCGTACTAAAAACCGCCCGCTGCCCGCGGGGCGAGTATCGGAAAAAGAAGCCCTAATGCTGTTTGCCGCACTGTCTCTTTTGAGTTTTATCCTGGTACTGTTTACCGATCTGCGGACGATTTTACTGTCGTTCGTTGGTTTGGGTCTTGCTGCACTGTACCCCTTTATGAAACGATATACCCATCTGCCTCAGCTTTTTTTGGGGTTAGCGTTTTCTTGGGCGATCCCCATGGCATACAGTGCACAAGGCGGCCATTTAGCAGACCCTGAACTGTGGATGCTGTTTGTCGCCAATTGCTTTTGGACCATTGCCTACGACACTTACTACGCCATGACAGACCGCCCAGACGACTTAAAAATTGGCGTCAAATCCACGGCGATTTTATTTGGCCAATATGACTTATTTGTCATCGTTTGCTTACAAGGACTGACCTTGTCTTTGATGACATGGATTGGTGTGCTGGCGGAACTGCATTGGCTCTATTTTGTGTCGCTGATCGTCTGTATCGGATTGTTTTATCAGCAATTTAAACAAGCAAAAGAGCGTGAACGCCAAGCCTGCTTTCGCTCCTTTTTAGACAACAATCGCGTTGGTTACTGTATCTTTATCGGTTTAGCAGTAAGCTATTTTATGTAATATATGGCAAAGTTGTGACAATGTAATCGAATTGTCACATTTGACCGCTTTAATAAAACCGTTCCTGAGATGAGGGTATATCCTGTGACCGGTAAAAAAGTATTAATTATTGATGACGAATCTTCCATACGCGAAATGATTGCTATTGCACTTGAAATGGCAGGTTATGAATATTTGGAAGCCGAAAATATACAACAAGCCCACGAAATCATCGTGGACCATAGGCCCGACCTTATTTTGGTCGATTGGATGATGCCCGGTGGTAGCGGTATCGAATTGACTCGTCGCCTAAAGAAAGACAGCACCACGGCCGAAATTCCGGTCATCATGCTGACCGCAAAAAGCGAAGAAGACAATAAAATCCAAGGCTTAGAAGTCGGTGCGGATGACTACATCACCAAACCTTTCTCACCGCGTGAACTGGTCGCTCGACTCAAAGCCGTGCTACGCCGAGCGACCCCTCAAGGGGTTGACGAGCCGATAGAAATAGAAGGCTTGCTACTCGACCCCATTAGTCAGCGCGTCACCATAGGCAGCCGCCCGTTAGACATGGGGCCGACAGAATACCGTCTACTCAAATTCCTGATGACGCACCAAGAACGTGCTTATTCACGGGCGCAGCTACTGGATCAAGTCTGGGGTGGCAATGTCTACGTTGAAGAGCGCACGGTTGACGTTCATATACGTCGTTTACGCAAAGCCATCGGTGGCTCCCATGATTTCTTGATACAAACCGTACGAGGAACAGGCTACCGCTTCTCAGCAAAAAGGTCTTTATGAAAACCATGTGGCGAAACACCATTATTGCTTGGCTAAGCGGTTTAGCCGCTTGCATTGTCATTGGCCTGATTATCGGGCAATTACTGGGTGTTTTGCTGCTCTACGTCTTAGGCTCTTTGTACTGGCAGCTTTATCAGCTGTATCAATTTCAGAATTGGTTACGCTATGCTGGCCGAGCGGCACCGCCAGAAGCCAGTGGCATTTGGGGCGAAGTGTTTGATGCCGTCTATCGGCTACAAAAAAAACAACGCAAATCCAAGCGCCGCATGCGCCAAGCACTAACCCGCATCGAAAGCTCCACCACCGCCTTAAAAGAAGGCGTCATCATGGCCGACAATCAAGGCAATTTAGAATGGTGGAACAATTCCGCCGCGCACTTTCTAGGTTTACAGCGCCCGATTGACCGTGGCCAAGCCATTACCAATATTGTGCGTAACCCAGAATTTTTCCGTTACTTCAGCCAAAAACGCTTTGGCGAACCATTAATTATCAAATCACCCGCCAAAGATGGCGTGTATCTGGAAATTCAAACCACGCTGTACGACAAAAACGACCACCTGATTTTTGTCCGTGACGTGACCCGCTTACACTTGCTAGAGCAAATGCGCAAAGACTTTGTCGCCAACGCCTCCCATGAGCTAAAAACCCCCCTTACCGTCATAAAAGGCTATTTAGAAACCCTCAGCCTGTTTAAAGACAACCTGCCAAAAAGCATGCAGAAAGGCATCGATAATATGTCTGATCAATCAGACCGAATGGAGCAACTCATTGAAGATCTACTCTTACTGTCGCGCTTAGAAGGCAACGACAAACGTGAGGAAAGTCAATGGTTTAACCTGATCGATGTGGTGCACGCAATCAGCAATGTCACCGCGCCTATGCTGACAGACAAACACACACTGTCTGCAGACATTCCTGACGATGCGCGCATTTATGGCTCTTATAAAGACTTATACAGCGCCTTCTCGAACCTGATCGTCAACGCCATTAAGTATTCACCCGATGGCGGAACGATTCAAATAAAGTGGGAATCCGGCGAGTTTAACGGCGTGTTTTCAGTGAAAGATTCAGGATTGGGCATAGAACCAAGATACATCCCCAGACTCACAGAACGCTTCTTTCGGGTTGATAAAGGCCGAGGTTCAAAAACCGGTGGCACAGGGCTTGGCTTAGCCATCGTCAAACATGTGTTATTGCACCATGACGCCAAATTACACATTCGCAGCCAACCCGGCGTAGGCAGTACCTTTTCTTGTTACTTCCCCGCCAATCGTACCCGAATCGATACGATTCCAGCGCTGCCAACTCCTATAGACAATAATTAAGGTTCGCCAAGTAATTAAGTGTACCCCAGCCTCCCCCTTTGCAAGGGGGAGGAGCTAGATCGACGCTCCACTTTTATCTTCAAGGGAAGGTGTTAGATTAAGATCTATTCCCTCCCCCTTATCTTCAAGGGGAGGGTTAGGGAGGGGTTGATAATGGGGATTTATAAGCTATCAAACAACCGGCTAATAAACGTCTCTTTTTCGCTGTCTTGGTCAATCAGGCTCAAGATCACGGTCAAGAAGGTGGAATCGTGTTTTTTCTCTGACGTAGCCACTGATTGAACATAGTAGTTGAGCCGGTTGACCTTGCTGTCAAACTCCAAATCCAATACGGCTTGCCCCAGTACTTGCGGCACCACATCGTCACTTTTAATAAACATGGTCGCTTCCATTTTGCTGAATTGAATAATCATGCAGCGAAATTGTTTGCCTTCAAAGCGCACCATAGTGGGTATTTTGACGTCTTTTACCGTGGGGACTGGCGCATCAGGCGTGGTGATTTTTGCGCTTTGAGCCGGAGCCGCTGACTTTCCGGCCCCCATCAATACATCCAACGACGCCGAGCTGACACCGCCCGGCGTATTCGACTCACGTGGCCGCTGAGAAGACAGTTTGTTCTCTATGCTGTGTTTCTTGGCCGCCGAAAAGACCTTATTGATAAGCTGCTCACTGGAAAAAGGCTTGCCCAGATAATCCGTCACGCCAGCCTGTACTGCTTCCACCACATGGCTTTTATCGCCACGGCTGGTAATCATCACAAACGGCACATTTTCTTTTTTATATTTGGGCTGTTCTCGACACCATTTGAGCAATTCCACACCCGTCATTTCAGGCATTTCCCAATCACACAACACCATATCAAATTGATGTTTTGTCATCATTTGCTGTGCTTTTCGACCATTTACCGCATCTTCTATCACACAAGCAGGAAACTGCTTACGCAACGTTCTGCGAATCAAATCACGGGTAAAAGAGGCGTCATCCACGACCAATATTTTTAACGACATCACAAAGTTCCATCAGTGCGATCCAGCCAGGTAGAAACCTTCTCCTGCTCAGATCTAAATACCGAAATCCACAATAGTGTGGCCGCAACAACGGCGATCGGCATCACAAATAAATTGAAAAAAGGAATAGTCAAACTGACCATCACCATTCCACCAAATGTCCAACATAACAAAGGCTTGGAGCGTAATGCCATTCTCATATTATGGAATGTCACCTTGTTATTATCAAAGGCGTAATCCATATACTGCAACGCTAACATCCAAGCAGAAAAAGACAATAACAACACAGGAGCGATCACATTCACAAGTGGAATAAAAGACAACAGCAGCAGTAATATAAAACGTGGCAGAAAATAACCTATTTTTTGGCACTCTCGCAGCAAACTACGCCCCACCATCGCCATGATAACGCCCATGGTTAAACGTTCATCAAACACCCTACCGGTTTCTTTTTCCTCTACTTTTTCCGCCAAAAAGGCCATAAAAGGTGCCGCCAAAATATTCACGCCCACCGAAAAGCTATAAAACAAAAGCACCGTAATAATGGCACCAAAAATAAGATAAAACAGCCAATTTAAAAAAGACACCCACTCCGGCACATACCCCATGGCGTAACCTAATAAGTCTTGGAAATACCCAAACGCCAGCATGTAAATAAGCGCCATCAAGGCAAAGTTGGCCAATAACGGAATCAATATAAACACCCTTAAATCTTTTGACAGAACCAAAGGCAACGCTTTCAGAAAAGCCCCTGCGGCTTTAAATGGTTGAGTAATCACGGTCTGTAACACCTTTTAATGTGAGTCGTTTAATGTGAATCGTTTAATAGAATCGCCGTAAGCGCCACAGAATATCATGACGACTTTCGCGGCTCCACAAAGCCTTTCAAATAACAAAGCCTTTCAAATGACAAAGTAGCGACCCGCTCGGTCTATGCGAATGCAACGCCTGCGCGCAACAAGCCCTTGCCATTAGGTTTTGACAAAACTGACATTTACTAGACGCATGACCCGATACGCAATTTCGATTGTGACCCTTGGCAAATTGATGAACTATGAAACCACAAGGCGGATACAAGAGTGCAGATATCACGCCTAACAATAAAAAATGCACGCACCAAATTTCACTCATAAGGAACTGAATAACAATGAAAAAAACATTGCTCGCCAGCGCCATTCTGGCCACCTCTCTTTTTGCTCTACACGCCCACGCCGCTGACGTCCCGGCTGGGGTCGAATTGGCTGCGAAACAAGAACTCGTGCGTGGTGGTGGTGCCGAGCCCGCCACCCTTGACCCACAAAAAATGGAAGGCACGCCCGGTTCGATTCGATCAAAAGACCTGTTCGAAGGGTTATATAACCAAGATGCCGACGGCAACCAAATACCCGGCGTTGCGACAAGCTTTGATGTAAACGCCGACAACACCCAATACACCTTCCACCTACGCAAAGACGCCAAATGGTCTAATGGCGACCCAGTAACCGCGGAAGACTTTGTTTACGCGTTTACCCGTGCCGTTGATCCGGCGCTTGCTTCGCCATACGCTTGGTTCATGGAAATCCCGTCGATTGTGAACGCCACTAGCATCATTGCTGGCGAAGCGGAGCCGTCAACCTTGGGCGTAAAAGCCCTAGACGCTTACACTTTCCAAGTGACCCTTGAGCGCCCTGTGCCTTACTTTGTCAAAATGACCTCGCACCAAACCATGTTCCCCGTCCCCAAAAAAGTGGTCGAGAAATGGGGTGATGATTGGACGAAACCAGAACACATGGTGTCGAACGGCGCCTATAAAATGGACGAATGGATCGTCAACGAGAAGATGGTTTTCACGCGTAACAAACACTATTGGAATGACGCCAAAACCATCATCAACCAGGTTACCTATTTGCCCATTGAATCGCCTAACGCCGAGCTGAAACGCTTTCAAGCGGGTCAAATGGATTTGAGTTATGAAATCCCAAACGACCACTTCAAACAGTTGATGCGCGATATGCCTGATAACGTTGTGGTGACACCAAAATTGGGGACTTACTACTACCAATACAACCTCACCAAAGCGCCCTACAATGACGTTCGCGTACGCAAAGCCTTGTCTTATGCCATCGACCGCGACGTGATTACCCAGTTTGTGACCGGCACAGGCGAGCTGCCTGCGTATTCCTTTACGCCAGAAGTGGTTAATGATTTCTCACCCGCCACGCCAGAATACGCCACTTGGACACAAAAAGAGCGTAACGAAAAAGCCAAAGCGTTATTAGCCGAAGCCGGCTACAGCTCAAGTAACCCGCTGTCTTTTAGCTTGCTGTACAACACCAATGAAAATCACAAGAAAATCGCCATTGCGATTGCCTCAATGTGGAAAAAAACCCTAGGCGTTAACGTCACCTTAGAGAACCAAGAGTGGAAAACCTACCTAGAAAGCAAAAAGCATCAGCAATTTGATATTGCCCGTGCGGGCTGGATTGGCGACTACAATGAAGCCTCTACCATGTTAGACCTGCTCACCACCACGCACGGTAATAACGACGGCAAATACAGCAACAGCAAATACGACCAGCTATTGCACGATGCTCGTACCATGCAGCACCCCGCTGCGAACTACAACCAAGCAGAAGAGATTGCCATCGAGCAAGACATGGCGGTCGCTCCCATCTACCAATACACCGAAAAACGTTTGGTAAAAAGCTACCTAGGTGGCTACATGCCCAATCCAGAAGACAACGTTTACGTGCGTGATATGTACATCATCAAGCACTAATTCGGCGTTGTGGTTCTGTGTTGAAAACCACCCCAGCACTTCGGTGCTGGGGACCTCTTGAACGCCCTACAGGTTCCTAGTATTAGCTGCCATTGATAGCGCCTAATCCGGTAATTTTTATGCTGACATTTATTTCAAAACGCATTTTAGAAGCCATTCCAACCTTGTTGATTTTGATCACGGTTTCTTTCTTCTTGATGCACTCTGCCCCAGGCAGCCCATTTTCCAGCGAACGTACCTTGCCGCCCGAAGTGTTGGCGAACATCAACGCCAAATACCACCTAGATGAACCGGTTATTAATCAGTACTTTTATTATCTCGGAGGCTTGCTGCAAGGGGATTTAGGGCCGTCGTTTCGCTATAAAGATTTCACCATTAACGAACTGATCGCGCAGAGTTTTCCCGTCTCGGCAGAAATCGGCATTTGGTCTTTTCTGGTCGCGCTTATTATTGGCGTGGGCTGCGGTATTATTGCCGCCTTGCGACAAAACTCATGGTTAGATTACAGCGTCATGGGCGTTGCCAACCTCGGCATTGTGTTACCGAATTTCGTTTTGGCGCCGTTGTGCATCCTATTTTTCTCCATTTATAACCAATGGCTCCCCCCCGGTGGCTGGAATGGCGGCGCGTGGCCTTACTTGGTGATGCCGGTGATTGCCATGTCCACCAGCTATATTGCGCAAATCGCCCGTATTACGCGTGGCAGCATGATTGAAACCATGCACTCCAACTTTATCCGTACCGCGCGCGCCAAAGGCTTGCCAAAATACCGCATTATTTTTCAACACGCCTTGCGCCCCGCCATGCTGCCCGTTGTTTCTTATCTTGGACCGGCCTTTGTCGGCATTGTGACCGGCTCGGTGATTGTTGACGTGTATTTTGGTACCGGCGGGATTGGCCAACACTTTATCAATGGCGCCTTGAATCGAGACTACTCCATGGTCATGGGCGTGACCATTTTGGTCGGCACCTTAACGATTCTATTCAATGCCATTGTCGACATTTTATACGCGCTCATTGACCCGAAAATTCGCTACTAAGGCCTTATCATTATGATGACTACAAAAGACAACATTCAGGCCGTCGAACAGTTCGCCGAAAAAGTGGTGGAAGTCGAAGGTCGCAGTTTATGGCAAGACGCGCGCCGGCGCTTTTTTTCGAACCATGCGGCGGTGACTAGCCTAATTATTCTGCTGATTATTACCGCGATTGCTTTGCTGGGGCCGTTTTTCAGCCCATGGAATTACGACGATATTGACTGGGAAGCCTTGTCTGACATTTCGACCTTAGGTCGTCCCAACATTGAGAACAGCCACTATTTTGGCACCGACACATTGGGCCGCGATATTTTTGTACGCACCATGCAAGGCGGGCAAATCTCCTTGTTGGTTGGCATCATGGGCAGCGTGGTGGCGATTGTGATTGGCACGCTTTACGGCGCAACCTCCGGTTACATTGGTGGACGTGTCGACAGTGTGATGATGCGTTTTTTGGAAATTCTGAATTCCTTTCCCTTCATGTTCTTTGTGATCATTTTGATGACCTTGTTTGGCCGTCACATCTTCTTGATCTTCGTCGCCATTGGCGCGATTTCTTGGCTCGACATGGCGCGGATCGTGCGCGGTCAGACCTTGAGCCTGAAAAACAAAGAATACATTGAAGCCGCCTACGCCTGTGGTGTGTCGACACCGAAAATCATCTTGCGCCACATTGTGCCCAACGTGCTTGGCATAGTGGTCGTTTACGCCACCTTGTTGGTGCCGAATATGATTTTATTAGAGTCTTTTATCAGTTTCTTGGGACTGGGCGTACAAGAACCCATGACCAGCTGGGGCGCGTTGATTTCTGAAGGTGCTCAGAATATGGAGATTGCCATTTGGCAATTGGCTTGGCCGCTTGGCTTCCTAGTGGTGACGTTGTTTTGTTTTAACTTCCTCGGCGATGGCTTACGCGATGCGCTTGATCCAAAAGACCGCTAAGGAGATTTTATGAGCTTATCCAGTAAAAAGCATTTATTAGACGTTACCAATCTAAAAGTAAACTTCAAAACACCCGATGGCTTTGTGACCGCCGTAAATGATCTGAATTTCACCTTGGCACAAGGCGAAACCCTTGGCATCGTGGGCGAATCTGGCTCAGGCAAAAGCCAAACTGCGTTTGCCCTAATGGGGCTGTTAGCGGGCAACGGCGTCATTGAAGGGGAAGCGCGCTTTAATGAGCAAAATATTCTGACCCTAAATGAAAAAGCCATGAACCGCCTTCGCTCTAAAGAAATGGCGATGATTTTCCAAGACCCAATGACCTCATTGAATCCTTACATGAAAGTCGGTAAGCAGCTGATGGAAGTCTTGATGCTGCACAAAGGCATGAGCAAAGCCGAAGCCTTTGAAGCCTCGGTAAAAATGCTCGACGCGGTAAAAATGCCCGAAGCGCGTAAACGCATGAACATGTATCCACACGAATTTTCTGGCGGTATGAGACAGCGCGTGATGATCGCCATGGCGTTATTGTGCCAACCCAAGCTGTTGATCGCCGATGAGCCAACCACGGCGTTAGACGTCACCGTACAAGCACAGATTTTAACCTTGCTGAACGAACTAAAAGACGACTTCAATACCGCCATCATCATGATCACCCATGATTTGGGCGTGGTGGCGGGCTTATGTGACAAGGTGCTAGTAATGTACGCCGGACAAACCATGGAATACGGCAGCGCAGAAGACGTGTTTTATCGTCCTACACACCCTTATACCCAAGGTTTGCTCAACGCCATTCCACGTCTGGATGCCAACGACGCAATGCTCTCGACCATTGCCGGCAACCCGCCAAATTTATTGAATTTGCCCTCTGGCTGTCCGTTTCAAGCGCGTTGCGAATTTGTTCAAGATCGTTGCTTAGAAAGCATGCCAACGCTGCAAGAGTTTGCACCGGGCCAACTGCGCGCGTGCCATAAATCTGTTGATGGGTGGGTTGCCTAATGAAGACTGAAAATAACGTACTAATGGAAGTCAATGATTTAAAAGTCCACTTCAACATCAAATCAGACAAGGCTTGGCCGTGGCAAAAGGGCCAAACGCTAAAAGCCGTAGACGGGGTCAGTTTAACCCTCTATGAAGGGGAAACCCTGGGGGTCGTGGGGGAATCTGGTTGTGGAAAATCCACCCTTGCCCGCGCTTTATTGCGCCTTGTGCCCATTACCGAAGGCAACGTGGTGTGGCTGGGACAAGACCTGACCGATCTGGACAAAAAGCAAATGCGCAGCAAGCGTCAAGAGCTGCAAATGATCTTTCAAGATCCTTTGGCGTCGCTGGATCCTCGCATGACGGTCGGCGATATCATTGCCGAACCCCTTAGAACCTTTCGGCCAGAGTTATCGAAAGCGGCGGTCAAAGCCGAAGTGCGTGCCATCATGGATCGCGTCGGCTTATTGCCGAATGTGATTAACCGTTATCCGCATGAGTTTTCAGGCGGTCAATGTCAGCGTATTGGTATTGCTCGCGCGTTGATCCTCAAGCCCAAGTTAGTGGTCTGTGACGAACCGGTTTCGGCGTTAGACGTGTCGATTCAAGCGCAAGTGGTTAACTTATTGAAAGAGCTGCAAGCGGAAATGGGCTTGTCTTTGGTGTTTATCGCTCACGATTTGAGTGTGGTAAAACACATTTCAGATCGCGTTTTGGTGATGTATTTGGGCAATGCGGTGGAACTGGCCAGCAAGCGCGCCTTGTATGATAACCCTCAGCACCCTTACACCAAGGCGTTGCTCTCTGCCGTTCCCGTGCCGGACCCAAGAATCGAGCGCGGGAAAAAAATCCAGCTATTAACCGGGGATTTGCCGTCGCCGATCAGTCCACCTTCTGGCTGTGTTTTCCGTACTCGTTGTCCTCATGCTAATGAAGGCTGCACGCAACAAAAACCCCTCTTGCAAGTGTTGTCTAGGGAACACCAAGCGGCCTGCTCACGGCTTGCTGAAATCGCTTAATCTCGACACCTAAGTCAAAAAGCCTCGCCGCTAAAGGCAAAAGAGGGATAAATAAGCCGCTTTAAGGTGACTCAACGCGGCCTATTTGACTATCATAGGCGCTATTTCCCATTGTGGTGTCGAGGAGTTCACCTATGCGCTTATCTTTTGTGGTCGCGGCTGTCTTGTTGTGCGGTACTTTGTTGTGCGGTACTTTGCGCGCCGTGGCGTCTGAAGCGCTCCCGTCGCCAAGCGGCCGTGTTTTGCTCACTGTGTCTGGGGCCATCCAGCAGACCAACGCGGGGGAAGAAGCGCATTTTGATATGGCCATGCTGCAAGCCTTGCCGCAACATACTGTCACCACGCATAATCCTTGGGCAAAAGGGCTGCATACTTATCGTGGTTTTTCTGCGGTCGATTTATTAGCACGCTTAGAAAGCCAAGGGACGCGGCTGCAAGTCACCGCGCTCAATCAGTATATGACCGAAATCCCGTTGGAGGATTTTACGGAGCAAGGCGCTATTTTCGCGACACACCAAGACGGTAAGCCAATGAGTCTTAGGAATCTTGGCCCAATCATGGTTATTTACCCATTCGATCAGCACGAGGAGCTAAAATCTGAGGTGTTTTATGGCCGCTCAATTTGGCAAATTTATCGAATAAAATCAGTGATATTAAAGGAGTAAACGGTGCAATTTTTTAAGGAAAAAATCTGGTTATCCAAATTCAAGCAACGGATGCTATACGGTTTTATCGCCCTCATTATCACCATTACCGTGGCGGTTTTCGGCATTATTACCAGCACCAGCGACAGCTCCAAAGACAACAGTCGGCGTATATTTGAAAGTTCATTGTGGAACGCCCTGCAGTTGCAAGTCCAATCGTATCGCCTGCTTAACTACTTGATAGAGCTGGATGAAAGCGACTACCCACTTAATGGACGGGCTTTTTTTGAGTACGATTTATTGATGAGCCGTATCGACCTGCTCAGAGAAGGGCAAGTCGGTTCGCTTATCCAAGGTTTTGAAGAAGGGCGAACCACCCGTTTGCTTAATATTATTAATGGCGAACTTGAATTGCTCAGCCTCAATTTATCGAAAATAGAAATGGGCGATCACAGTTACCTGCCTGAGTTAATCGTGCGTATCAAGCAAATCGAAGTACAGACCAATGAGTTTATTGCCTTGGTCAACAAGGGCAGTAACGAATACATTACCGATCAACACCGGACGCTGCAAAGAAACCTAGACTATATTCAGTTGCTTTCCATTGCGCTGTTGATCGGTTTGCTGTGTTTGTGCTTTTTTATCGTCAAAGGGCTAGCCGAATTAAATAAGCTCTTTAGACGTAATTCGCGCCTTGAAGTGAGCATCAACTCGGTCTACAAAGACAGAGCCGAGATGTTGGCGTTTATTCATCAGGAGATCCGCTCTCCCATTAACGCCATTTTAGGCATCGCCAAAACCTTACATGGCCAAAAAGCGCTTGATGTTCCAACGTCTTTGTCTACGCACATTGAAGAATCCGGGCAACAATTACTGCAAACGATCGGCATGTTTTCTGATTTAGCGCTGATTGACGCCAAGCAGCTTACCTTGTCTCCCACCACTGAAAATCTGCCCGCCATGCTGGAAAGCTATCTTGCGGAGCTAGAACCCCAGCTCACTCGAAAAGGGCTCATTTGTATTCTGTATATAGATCCGCAAATTCCGTCTCGTGTCCATCTCGACTTTGCCCGAGTAAAAGAGATTCTCATCACCCTGTTACAAAACGCCATTACTTATACTCCGTCAGGCAGCATTAGCTTGCAAATTAGACCCGCGACCTCAAATGCCGCCGTATTACAGTCGGCCAATGGCGACACCAGAGTCATGCAAATTGCGATTCGCGACACTGGGCTTGGTATGCCAACGGAGCTGCAGCATAATTTACGCGTAAACCCTTCTTTACCGATGCAACAAGAAGGCCCCTTGCTAAGCAAGGTCGGGGTAAGCCTAACCTTATGCCATAAGCTGGTGTATTTAATGAAAGGCGAAATGCATTTTTCTTGTGCGCCGGGAAAAGGCAGCGAATTCTGGGTGGATATTCCGTTTGATGTGACCAACCATGCCGCGTCAGACAAGTTTACGCCTTTCCTCTGCCCGCCAAACACTCAAGTCTTGGTGGTCGAAACCGACATTCATTTGGCAAAAATTATTGGCTTGCAATTGGCCAGCTTCAATATGGATGTCACCCTTTCAAAAGAAGGAGACCTGCAAGCAGAGATAGACGTCGATCTGGTCATTCTTGGCAACACCCACCACTTTAAACGCGAAGGCCTTGACGCCCTTGAACAGTGGCAAGAGCGGTCATGCCCGGTGCTTAGCTACCATCCTCAAGCCAGCCTGTTGACAGAGTTCGCGGTGATTCCTTTGCAGTTTCCGTTGACACAAAGTCAGTTTGAGCCCTTCATTCGCCGTATTTTTGCCCCACAGAATCATCCGGCGCCATAAGGGCATAAAAGCTACAAGGACCAACGGATATCCGTCGCCTCCACAAAGGTCTCAATAAACCCTTGCAGACCTTGCTGATCAAGCGCAGAAAAACGCCCCACCTTAGGGCTGTCGATATCAAACACCGCCACCAACTTACCGTCTACAACCAGCGGAATCACCAACTCAGACGCCGACGCCGCATCACAGGCAATGTGCCCATCAAAGGCATGAACATCATCGATGCATTGCGTTTGTTGCGTTGCCGCAGCATGGCCGCACACACCGCGGCCAAACGGGATTCGTGTACAAGCCACCTTGCCCACATAAGGCCCCAACACCAGCTCATCGCCTCGCACGAAATAAAATCCCGACCAATTTAGATCCGGAATCGTTTGCATCACAAAAGCGGAAAGCTGAGCCGCGTTACAAATAAGATCACGCTCCCCGCTCAGCAACGCCGCTAGCTGGGCATTGAGATCTGGGTAAAACGCGTCAATAGAATTCGTCGAATCGGCTGCTATGGTAAACATCGGATTGTTACCCCATTAAAATGAAAAACCGATGATAACAAACTCGGCCAGAGAGCCTAGTCATAATCCGGTATTTTTCTCGACAGACTAGAGTGGCAACGATAGAAATGAGGAGAGAGAGGAAAAACACCCTTCTCTTGGTTCGCATTACCGCCAACCAAGAGAAGGTCATAGCGCTTATTTGGCTTTGTAGTCCACTGTCAAATCGTTCACGTTCACATGACGAACGTCCACCCCTCTGACCATGAAAATCAAATGCTGGCAAGTATGACGCGCGTGATCGCCAATACGTTCGAGTGAACGAAGCACCCAAATCACGTTAATGACGCGGGAAATACTGCGCGGATCTTCCATCATGTAGGTCACTAAAGAACGCATCGCAGTGTTGTATTCTTGGTCCACCTCACGATCTTGCTTGGCGACTTTCACCGCCGCCTCAATATCTAAACGGGCGAAGGCGTCCAAGGCGTCATGAATCATGCGAGATACCATTTGGCCGATGCGATTGATCTCAACATAACCCCGCGGTGATTCGCCTTCACTGACTAGGTTTAACGTCAAATTGGCGATTTTCTTCGCCTCATCGCCGATACGCTCTAGTTCACTAACCGCTTTACTGATGGACAAAACCATACGTAAGTCCGAGGCGGCTGGTTGGCGTTTGGCTAAAATTCGTCGACATTCTTCATCAATCAAACCATCCAACTGATTCACGGTGACGTCTTGCTTCTTAACGTCTTCCGCCAAATCTCCGTTGCTATCGAGCAAGGCTTGCACCGCGTCTTGTACTTGATTTTCTACCACACCACCCATGGTCAAAAAATGTTGGCGTAATGCTTCAAGCTCATTATTAAACTGCTGAGAAATATGATCCGTGATTAATTCTTTCATAATGCGTCCTCCGCCTAGCCGTAGCGGCCCGTGATGTAATCTTCTGTTTGTTGTTTTTCAGGGTTGGTAAACAAGGTATTGGTATCGCCAAATTCCACCAAATCGCCTAAATACATAAACGCCGTGTAATCCGACACCCGCGCCGCTTGTTGCATATTGTGCGTCACGATGGCGATGGTAAATTCGTTCTTGAGCTCATGGATCAGCTCTTCGATTTTTAACGTTGAAATAGGGTCCAATGCGGAAGCCGGTTCATCCAACAGAAGCACTTCTGGCTTGACCGCGACCGTACGCGCAATCACCAAACGCTGTTGCTGACCACCCGACATGCCCAAGGCGCTTTCGTGCAAACGGTCTTTTACTTCATCCCACAACGCCGCAGAGCGCAACGCCCATTCCACGGTTTCGTCTAGCAAACGCTTATTATTAATGCCTTGGATACGCAGACCGTACGCGACATTTTCATAAATGCTTTTGGGGAAGGGATTAGGTTTTTGAAACACCATACCAATACGACGACGCAACTCAGCCACATCCGTGCCTTTGGCATAAATATTGTCGTTATGAAGATTAATCGCACCGGTAATTCGGCAAGTATCCACCAAATCATTCATACGGTTGAAACAACGCAATAGCGTCGACTTACCACAACCAGAAGGCCCGATAAAAGCCGTTACCTTTTTCTCAGGGATAACCATATTAATCCCTTTTAGGGCTTCTTTATCATCATAATAAAGATGCAAGTCATTCACCGACAAGCAAACCGTTTCGTCTTCAATACGCAACGCCTGTTGGCTGCGTTGCATGGCCGAAATATCAATAGAATGTGTTTTTACGTCGCTCATACTGTTCTCTTCTTAAAGTAAGATCTTCTTAGCCGCTTACATTTCCAGCGATTTGTATTTTTCACGTAGGTGGTTTCGAATGGTTACCGCTGATAAATTCAGCAAGGCAATCACAATCACAAGCAATAGAGCCGTCGCGTACACCAGTGGGCGCGCCGCTTCCACATTCGGACTTTGGAAACCGACATCGTAGATATGGAAGCCTAAATGCATGAATTTTTGATCTAAATGGATAAATGGGTAGTTACCATCTAACGGTAACGACGGCGCCAATTTCACCACGCCCACCAGCATCAATGGTGCCACTTCACCGGCCGCACGAGCCACCGCCAAAATCACCCCAGTCATAATCGCTGGACTCGCCATCGGCAATACAACACGCCATAAGGTTTCGGCTTTGGTTGCGCCCAAGGCCAAGCTGCCCTCACGCACATTACGAGGAATACGCGCCAAGCCTTCTTCGGTTGCCACAATCACCACCGGCAAGGTTAGCAACGCCAGCGTCACCGACGCCCACATCAAACCACCGGTACCAAAAGTCGGTGATGGCAAGGCTTCGGGGAAAAACGCTTGGTCAATACCAGACCCTAAGAAGTACACAAAGAAGCCCAAACCAAACACACCGTAAACAATCGATGGCACACCCGCTAGATTGTTTACGGCAATACGGATAATGCGCGTCAACCAACCTTGAGAAGCGTATTCACGCAAATACACGGCGGCCACTACACCAAACGGCGTCACTAAGACGGTCATCAATAGCACCATCATGACCGTACCAAAAATCGCCGGAAACACCCCACCTTCGGTATTGGCTTCGCGGGGTTCGTCCGTTAGGAATTCCCATAATTTAACAAAGTAAAAACCAATCTTCTCAGGCACACCCATGGCATTGGCGCGATACGCATGAACAATTTTCGCCACCGCGATTTCATGCACAGAACCATCCATCACCTGAACCGTAAAGGTGTCACGGTTAATTTGCTCATAAAGGTCAATCAAACTTTGCTGAAGCCCTTGGTATTCTTCATCGTACTGACTGCGTTCAACCGCAAGATCCGCTTCCGCTGCTGGCGTTAGCTCGCCTTTTAACTCAAGACTACGTTGCTTTAAACGAATACGCTCAAGGCCATAATTGATCTTTCCGATATCATTTTTTTCTATTACTTTGATTTCTTCATGAATCCTAGCGGCGCGCTCAATACTTTGCTCAAACACTTGCCAAGTGGCTAATGCTGACGCCGTTGGATCAAGGTCGGCCGTCGCAGAAACCACTTGTCCGTTTTCTTTCACCGCTTGCAGATAACCGTATAAGTTACCCCATTCATAACGCTCCGCGGTAAACAACATCTCTGGGCGTTTAGTCTCGGTTAGATATTCGTCAACCACCCAACGAAAATCCGCACCGTACACGTCACGGTTACCGGTTTTCATCAGTGTTCGTAACATCAACTGATGTTCATCTGGGATAGCGATGCCCGCTTCACGCAATTGCGTCGCTGGCACCTCAACGCTTTCCACTCGTTCAGCCACTATGTTGTAGGCTGGTTGGCCTGGCAAAGCATAATGTGCTTCCACCACGTCGGCAGGCCAGAAATGTCCTAAGCCGCGCACCGCGATCAATAACAACAAGCCAACCACCATGATGACGGAAATCGCCACCGCGCCCGCATTCAGCCACACCCATGGGTCACCCGCTTTGACCCATTCGGATACGGACTTTTTCTTCATTTTTATTTCAATACTCATTATAGCGACCCGTATTTTTTGCGTAGGTGCTGACGCACGGTTTCAGCGATTGTGTTCACCACAAAAGTAAAGATAAAGAGCACAAACGCCGCTAAGAACAAGACACGATAGTGCGAGCTGCCCACGGCCGATTCTGGTACTTCCACCGCCAAGTTAGCCGCCAAAGTACGCATGCCTTCAAAGATATTGAAGTCCATAATCGGCGTGTTACCCGTTGCCATCAGTACTATCATGGTTTCCCCAACAGCACGCCCCATACCGATCATCACCGCGGAGAAAATCCCTGGGCTGGCAGTCGGTAAGACCACGCGGGTCATGGTTTGCCAATAAGTTGCCCCCAACGCCAGCGAGCCTTGAGTCAGCGACTTAGGCACACTAAAGATGGCGTCTTCGGTAATCGAGAAGATGGTTGGAATCACCGCAAAGCCCATGGCAAAACCGACCACCAAAGCATTACGCTGGTCAAAGGTAATGCCCAGATCATTGGTAATCCAGCCACGAATATTGCCATCAAAAAAGCTCAATTCGATCGCCGGACTCACCGCCAAACAAAGCCAAACAAGCAACACAATCACCGGAATCAATAACAAGGGTTGCCAGCCATCCGGCACCAACCAACTGATGCTCGTCGGTAAACGAGACCATAAATAAGCAAACAACAGGATCCCCACCGGCAAAACGACCAACACACTAAATGTCGCTGCTAGGTTTTCTTCCATGAAGGGCGCAAAAAACAACCCCGCTAAGAACCCCAAAATCACCGTGGGCAAGGCTTCCATTAATTCAATCACTGGCTTGATTTTGCGGCGCAACGCGGGCGCCATAAAGTAAGCCGTGTAAATCGCCCCACAAATCGCCAAGGGCACCGCCATTAACATGGCATAAAACGCCGCTTTAAGCGTACCAAAAGCCAACGGCGTTAAGCTGTACTTTGGTTCGAAGTCATTGTTGGCTGCCGAAGACTGCCAAGTGAACGTCGGCTCTTGATAACCTTCGTACCAGACCTTGCCCCAAATAGACGACCAAGACACTTCTGGGTGCTCATTGTCGACGTAGAAAAAATGCAACCCTTTGCCGTCTTCCAGTAACAACCCATTGGCGCGAGGTGAAAAACTCATCAGACGAGCGGTGCCATCGGTTAATTTCTCGTCGACAACTTGACGAGTAGAAGTGGCATTATAAATCGCCACGATGCCACGCTCATCCAAGGTCGCAAAGCCTTTACGACGTTGCTCCATGGCGACATTGACTAACCCAACGGGCTGCTTTACATCACGAATAAAGGTTAAATGCTCTTCATTGGTTGCGTTATCTCGCACATTAAACCACTGACTAACACGACCAGAAGAATCCGCCACCATGATAGAAGACTGACCCAACAAATACGTCATGGACACCAGCTTAGCGTCGTCTTTTAACAGGGAAATATTGTCTTTGAGCTCAATGTCATCAAAGTCGCGCAAGTCAAACTCGCTCAACTGACCAGAACGAGTGGCCACGTACAAATAACGCTGATTACCACTGATTAAGACACTTTCGACCTCGTTTACAAATGGCAACGACTGACGCTGCTCGCTTAACTCCACTTCTTCAGTGATAAAGTTAACGTCTTTCGATACTTTAGTAATGGCGCTTTTACCGTCGCCAATCGCCACCATGGTTAAACTGTCAGAGCCGTCGCGCAAACTCATCTTATTGATGGCAAAGTCCGCCACATCAATAGGCTCTTCGCCGTAAGGGTACTCGACAACAGGGGTGATTTTGCGTTTGTCATCTGGATAAGAAATACGGTAATCGTGTTTTACAATAAGCGCTTTGCCGTCTTCATAACCAAACGCCATCAAACGACTGGTGTCAGACTCCACCGCAAAAGCGGTCACTTTAACGTCAGCGCGGAGGTTATCGACCGTACTGATAACATGACCATCGGCAATGGAAAAAAACACGATGTTGCCAAGATTGGTCACCCGCATGCCGACTTCAGATTGCTCTTCCGCCGATAAATACAGGCTGTCGCCTTTCTCTTCTGCTGGCACGGCATAACTGGCCTGCTGTTCAATGGTGGCGCCAGAGAACAACGGCATCACCTCGTACAGTAAATAAAAGCAGATCAGCAACACAGCCAAAATAACACTGTTGCCGCCAACTGCGATGCCCATGCTAGCCATACGGTCTTTCAGGGCGCGAATTTTACGATGACGCTTAAGAGCTGGCGTATTAAAGTCCAGTTCCGGCATCTGATGGTCAGTTGATTTAGTCATCCGCATTCATCTTTGTTGTGTGACGTTTCTTATGTGACAGTAGTGTGACAACCTACGAAGCAGAGAAAGTAGGAGAGCGTTTCGGCCCTCCTACTTTAATCAACTTATAACGTAAGCCCGCTACAACCTTGCTTAGTTAATACCTAGATCTTTCAGGTATTTATTAGCCACTTTTGCTGGTAGAGGAACATAACCGTCTTTGACGACAACCTCTTGACCCGTTTTAGACAAGACCATTTTAACGAACTCACGTTGCATTGGTTCTAATGGCTTGTTTGGCGCTTTGTTGATGTAAACGTAAAGGAAACGAGACAATGGGTATTTACCCGTTGACGCATTTTCTGGTGTCGCGGCAACATAAGCATCACCTTCTTTCTTCGACAAAGGCAAAGCACGGACAGAAGACGTGGTGTAACCAATACCGGAATAACCAATACTGTTTAGAGACGTCGATACTGACTGCACCACAGACGCTGAACCTGGCTGCTCGTTCACGCCGTTCTTAAAGTCACCTTTATAAAGCGCGTTCTCTTTAAAATAACCGTAAGTACCAGACACTGAGTTACGACCAAAAATCTGAATGTCGCGGCTTGCCCACGCACCCGTTAGACCCGCTTTGCCCCAGTTGTTGATGTCTTCGCTGTGGCCGCCTTTACGAGTAGAAGAGAAAATCGCATCCACTTCTGGAAGAGACAAACCTTTTACTGGGTTATCTTTGTGTACGAAAACCGCTAGCGCATCAATCGCCACGGGAATCGCCGTTGGCTTGTAGCCGTATTTCTTCTCAAAATCCGCGATTTCTTTGTCTTTAAACGCACGCGATGAAGGACCAAAATTAGACGTGCCTTCAGTCAAGGCTGGTGGCGCAGTAGAAGAACCCGCCGCTTGAATTTGAATGTTAACATTTGGGTATAAACGCTTAAATTCTTCTGCCCACAATGTCATCAAGTTCGCTAGAGTGTCCGAACCGATACTGGAAATATTGCCCGAAACGCCACTTGCTTTACTGTAAGAAATCAAATTTGGATCAACATCCGCAACCGCGTTAGCAGAAACACCTACTGCTGCTGCCATTGCCATACTCGCAACTAGTTTTTTCATCACATAAACCTCAGTGGTTGTAGTCAAATTTTTATGAGCAAGTGCCCATAGCTCGTTCGATGTTTTGTACTATAGAAAAGTTATGTGACAAAAATGTTAAAGCGTGAAATATTTCAAAAAAAATCTGAGCGGTTGCAGAATCAATAGAAAATCAGCGCTGGCTTTAATAAGTATCAACTACCCTCGCCCCAGTGTTTTTTATCAATTTTGCCATCAAAAAAAGCTAATTTCCGTCAAATGTTCTCTAACTTGCCGTTTCGAACCATTCGCAATATTCCCAAGCGTGGTGTTATCCAATAAACTAACCGTCCGGATTTTCTGGCTATACGGAGCCAGATAATAACGATTAAACACTGTGGGTATTTTCATGTTCAACAAATTGGTCTGCTTGGCTGAGGCGGTTTCCCATTACACGGGGCGATGCGTGGCTTGGTTTACATTAGCGATGATGCTATTTACCTGCCTCATCGTGGTTCTGCGCTATGGTTTTGGCATTGGTTCTACCGCATTGCAGGAGTCGGTTCTTTATTTGCACGCCATGGTCTTTATGTTAGGGGCGGCTTATACCTTTAAAGATGACGAGCATGTGCGTGTCGATGTTTTTTACCGTGGCTTCTCTGCCACCAAAAAAGCGTGGGTAAATATCATTGGGGGGCTTTTCTTTCTATTGCCTTTCACGCTTTATACCACGTATTTAAGTTGGGACTATGTCAGTGCCTCTTGGCGGGTATTAGAAACCTCTCCAGCCCCCGGCGGTTTACCGTTTGTCTACCTGCTAAAAACCCTTATTCCCATCATGATGGTCAGTCTAATTCTTCAGGGAACAGCGGATATTATTAAAAATATAGCTATCGTTAATGCGGTACGAAAGGACAAAACTAATGGCTGAATTTATCCCTTTATGGCTCTTCGCTGGCGTTTGTGTCTGCTTGCTATTTGGTTACCCTGTGGCGTTTTCTTTGGGCGGCACAGCGTTGATTTTTGCCGCTGTTGGCGCGATGTTCGGCACTTTTGACAGTGTTTTCTTAGAAGCTTTGCCCAACCGTTTATTCGGTATTGTGGGCAACGAAACCCTCATTGCCGTGCCGCTTTTTGTATTAATGGGTGTGTTGCTCGAAAAATCCAAGCTGGCTGAAAAGCTGCTCGATTCGATGGCCATGCTGTTTGGTACCTTGCGCGGAGGTCTGGGCATTTCGGTTATTTTGGTCGGCATGTTATTAGCCGCCAGTACCGGCATTGTTGGCGCGACGGTCGTCACCATGGGGATGATTTCCTTACCGACTATGATGCGCCGTGGCTACGATCCTGCATTGGCGGCCGGCACTATTTGCGCGACGGGCACCTTAGGGCAGATCATTCCACCCTCTATTGCCTTGGTGTTATTGGGCGATGTGATGTCCAATGCTTACCAAAAAGCGCAGTTGGACATGGGGATTTTCTCGCCTAAAACCGTTTCTGTAGGCGACTTGTTTGTCGGCGCGTTAATTCCGGGCTTGATACTGGTTGGTCTGTACATTTTTTACGTCGCCATGGTGGCGTGGTTACAACCTCATAAAGCCCCTGCTGTGCCTCGTGAAGAGTTACGCAATGGTTCGACGGAGCCATTGGCGATTTTACTATTAAAAGGCTTGGTGCCACCTTTGGTGCTGATCTTCGCCGTATTGGGTTCGATTCTGGGTGGTATTGCGACCCCCACCGAAGCCGCTGGCGTGGGGGCTCTAGGTGCCGCTCTGCTGGCGTTAGGAAGCGGTAAGCTCAGCTTAGCCACGCTAAAAGATGCCGTCTATTCGACCACCAAAGTCACCAGTATGGTGTTCATGATCCTGATCGGCGCTTCGTTATTTTCGCTGGTGTTCCGTGGCTTTGGTGGCGAAGAGTTGATTCAAGACTTTTTCTCACAGCTTCCTGGCGGCGTGGTGGGCGCGATGATCGTCGTTATGTTGCTGATGTTCTTCCTTGGCTTCATTCTAGACTTCATTGAAATCACCTTTGTGGTTGTGCCGATCGTTGCGCCAGTCTTGTTGGCCATGGGCCTAGACCCTGTGTGGTTGGGCATCATGATGGCGATTAACCTACAAACGTCTTTCCTTACCCCGCCCTTTGGCTTTGCGCTGTTCTATTTGCGTGGTGTGGCACCACCTGAACTGAAAACCCAGTCTATTTATAAAGGGGTGCTGCCGTTTATTCTTATCCAAGTTTCTGTGTTAATAATGTTGTCGATCTGGCCAGATCTAGCGACTTGGCTACCTGAACAAGTCTATGCAGACTAATCTATCGAGGATCTCAATATGAAAGCAATGCAAATGAAAAACTACGGCCCAGCCAGTGATTTAGCACTGGTTGAGGCGCAAAAACCAAGCATCAATGCAGAGCAAATACTGGTTCAAGTCGGGGCCGCGGGGGTTAATCCGGTGGACACTTACCTGCGTTCTGGCACCAATAATTATTCGACTACGTTTCCGCACACACCGGGCTCTGACGGGGCGGGAACGATTGTTGAATTAGGCGCTAACGTAACGGGCTTCGAGATTGGTCAACGGGTTTATTTTAGCCGTAACCTAAGCGGTTCTTCGGCTGAGTTCGCCGCGTGTGCCGCGACTCACACCTATCCGCTGGCGGACGCCTTGTCTTTCGAAGAAGGTGCTTGTGTGGGCATTCCCTACACCACGGCTCATCGTGCTTTGTTTGGCCGAGCTAACGGCAAGGCGGGTGACAAGGTCTTGGTGCATGGCGCAACAGGCGCGGTGGGTATTGCCACGGTGCAATTAGCCTTAGCCGCCGGGATGGACGTGGTGGCCAGTGCTGGCACCGCCGCGGGCGCGGATTTATTACGTCAACAAGGCGTAACAGATGTCATTATGCACAATGAAGCGGATCACCTTGCGCCCTATCAATCTCTAGCTTCTCAATCCGTAGACAGAGGCTTTGATATTATTATCGAGATGCTGGCGAACCATAATTTAGATCAAGACTTAAAAGCCTTGGCCTTTGGTGGTTGTGTGGCGGTCGTCGGGAATCGCGGCACGGTGGAAATTAACCCTCGTGATTTAATGGCTCGTGACGCCTCTGTGGTTGGCGTGGCGCTGGCCAATACCAAGCCAAATGAGCTGGCGTTGATCGCAAAATCCTTGCGTCCGATGTTTGAGAAAGGCGTGCTGAAGCCTGTGATTCGCCATCGTTACGCACTAACAGAGTTGGCTCAAGCCCACGAAGACGTGCTGAAATCTGGTGCATTGGGCAATCTCGTTATTCGCATTAATCAGCCGTAAAGTCGGTTATCTTCGCAAAATACGCTACTAAAGCGGCCTTAAGGCCGCTATACTTTCTCACTTATGTTTATTCACAGAGCGCATTTTGACTCAGTCTGATTCCGATGTTTTTAGCCTGCCAGCTGAAGCAGATACCCACGATCATGATTATCATCAGTTGGTAGTCGTGTTAGATGGCAATACTGATTTCGACGTCCAAGGCAAAGGCAAACAACTCCATACTGGCGAAGGTTGTATTCTTCCGTCAGAAAATAGCCACGCGTTTGCGGGTCTGGGAGAAAATCGCATCATGGTGGTCAACCTCCCTATTCCACCGCAAAAAGGCATTACTGACGAAGAATACGAAATCGTCTCGCGTTTGTTTGATCAAGCCGCGTATTTTCAGCTCAATCCGCGTTTGCAAATACTCGCCTCGGCGCTATCCGGTGAATTACAGCAATACCCCAATGATATGATTTTGGCGCGCGCTTGCGGTAATACGCTGCTCAGCGCCATTCGCCATCAGATCAATAATAAAGACGTCCGCACCCGTGGCAACCATCTTGATATCGACAAACTCGACCAATTCATCGAGCTCAATTTATCCCGTCGTGTGCACATAGATCAGCTGGCTAACTTCTGTTTTTTAAGTGTCAGTCAGTTTCACGAGCGCTTTAAAGACCGTACCGGCATGACGCCACATCAGTACTTAATGCGCAAACGCCTAGAACGCGCTCAAAGCTTGCTAACAGAAGGCGTTACGCCCATTCAAGTGGCTGAAATGTGTGGTTTCTCCAGTCAAAGCGCCATGACCAATGTCTTTTCTCAAACCCTTGGCATTACGCCGTTAAAATACCAGAAGCAATTTGGCCGCGGCCGCTAAACCCACAGATTCATCTAGGCCGGTTCATTCATAAAAGCTGGTTCATCCCTGCTATTTGTCCGCATTTTCCTCGTTTTTCTCTGATTTTTGCATAAGCATACATTACGACTAAACTTACCCTTAACCCTCGGGGATTTTCTGTACCTGTCGGGCTTTTCTGAACCAGTCGGGCTTTTCTGAACCAGTCGGGCTTTTCTGAACCAGTCGGACTTTCTTATAAAAAAAAACGACTTTTTCGAAAGACAATTTATCCCTTCTGTCACTAAAGTGTCAGCATTATCCAGACATGCCTTTTTTTGATGATGCAGAGCAAAAAAGCACCAAAAAAGCGCTTAATGCTCTATAACAATATGCGGCCTTAACTAAGAAATCCGTCGATTTTTTATCTTAACGCGGGAGAATCTAACCATGTTTAAAGCGATTGAGGTGTTACAACCTACTTTCATTCAGCGTCCACTCAATGAATTGTGGCAGCTCATTTCCCCTCTTTATAATATGGACGAAGAGAAGTGGTTAAATGAGTTATTACCTTTGGCGAAACCCACCGAAGGCGAGCTAGAAAACCAAACCGATGCCGCTGCCAACTTGATTGCCGACGTTCGTAAAGACGACGACAGCATGTCGATGATTGACGCCTTGCTATTGGAATACAGCTTAGACACCAAAGAAGGCATTTTGCTAATGTGTTTGGCCGAAGCCTTGATGCGCGTGCCAGACAAAGAAACCGCCGATGCTTTCATCAAAGACCGTTTAAGCGTGGCCGATTGGGCTTCTCACGCAAAAAATTCAGACTCTTTCTTCGTCAACGCCTCCACTTGGGGCTTATTGTTGACGGGTAAAATCGTCACGATGGACGAAAACAAAGACGGCACGCCAGCCAACTTGGTTAACCGCATGGTCAACCGTGTGTCTGAGCCGGTGATTCGCAAAGCGATGAACCAAGCGATGAAAATCATGGGGCATCAGTTCGTACTAGGCCGCAACATCACCGAAGCCTTGTCGCGTGGCAAAAGCTACCGTGACAAAGGTTACACCTACTCTTTCGACATGCTAGGGGAAGCCGCTCTAACCGCCGCCGATGCTGAAAAGTACCTAACCTCTTACCTGCAAGCGGTTGAGTCTGTCGGTAAAGATACTTACCATGAAAGCAAGAGCGGAAAAGTCCATCGCCCGACGATTTCTATCAAGCTGTCTGCCCTTCACCCGCGTTACGAAGTGGGTTGTGAAGAGCGCGTAATGACAGAATTGTTCGACAGCGTAAAAGGCTTAATTACAAAAGCCCGTTCGTTGAACGTCGGTATCACCATCGACGCCGAAGAAGCGGATCGTTTAGAGCTGTCTTTGCATTTGTTTGAAAAACTTTACCGCGACGAATGCAGCAAAGGCTGGGGCTTATTTGGGCTTGTGGTTCAAGCTTATTCAAAACGCGCCCTGCCGGTTTTAGCTTGGTTGGCGGCGCTAGCAAAAGAGCAAGGCGATCGCATCCCTGTACGTCTTGTAAAAGGTGCTTACTGGGACTCGGAAATCAAGCTGTGCCAACAACGCGGCATCAATGGTTACCCAGTGTACACTCGCAAAGAATCCACCGACGTTTCCTACTTGGCTTGCGCTCATTTCTTATTGAGCGAACACACTCGTGCGAATATCTTCCCGCAGTTTGCCAGCCATAACGCGCATACTATCGCCACCATCAGCTGTCTCGCCACACAATTGGGCGCGACCACAGAAGAATTCGAATTCCAACGTCTGCACGGTATGGGCGATGCGCTGTACAACCGTTTGATCAAAGACAGCGACATCTGCGTACGCATTTACGCGCCAGTGGGCAGCCATAAAGACTTGCTTCCTTACTTGGTACGTCGTCTGCTAGAAAACGGCGCCAACAGCTCATTCGTACACCGTTTGATTGATGCCAGCTATCCGATTTCTGAGTTGATTGGTCACCCAGTGACGACGCTGGAAAACCGTAAAACATTGGCGAATCCGCACATCAATCTACCTTCTGGGTTGTTTGACGACCGTAAGAACTCCTTTGGTCCGAACATCGAGATCCATTCTGAATGGACGCCTTTCAAAGCGAAAATCGATGTCTTCATGGGACAAGACACCCAGTGGCGAGCCTTCCCTATCGTCGGCGGCGAAAAAGTCGCAACAGGCCAAACACATGCGATTGAAAGCCCATACGATCACAGCCAAACCGCTGGCCAAATTGACTGGGCAAACGCCGCGACCGTTACCAAGGCGATTGACCTTGCCGAAGCCGCTTTCCCCGCATGGTCAGCGCGTCCAGCAACGGAACGGGCAGATTGCCTAGATAAAATGGCCGACTTGATGGAAGAAAACTACGCAGAATTGATGGCGATTTGCCACCGTGAAGCGGGTAAAACCATCCAAGACAGCATAGACGAAGTGCGTGAAGCAGTGGATTTCTGTCGTTACTACGCGCAACAAGCCCGTAGCCATTTTGCCAATCCAACCCGCTACACCGATTTCCTAGGCGAAGAAAAACAAG
The DNA here is from genome assembly GCF_020694005.1 of Marinomonas profundi. Taxonomy (NCBI): domain Bacteria; kingdom Pseudomonadati; phylum Pseudomonadota; class Gammaproteobacteria; order Oceanospirillales; family Oceanospirillaceae; genus Marinomonas; species Marinomonas profundi. Next base: position 1,649,981 of record NZ_CP073013.1, read on the forward strand.
CCAAGCTAAACGGCCGTGGCGTGTTCACCTGCATCAGTCCATGGAACTTCCCCTTGGCGATCTTTACCGGTCAAGTGGTTGCCGCACTTGTCGTGGGCAACACCGTGGTGGCGAAACCGGCTGAGCAAACCAGCTTAATCGCTTTTCGCGCAGTAGAAATGCTACACCAAGCCGGTGTTCCAACCGATGTACTTCACTTGTTACCAGGTGATGGCGCAACAGTCGGCGCGCCGCTGACGAGCGACAAACGCATTGCCGGTCTTGCCTTCACCGGCTCCACTGGTACCGCACAATTGATCAACCGCACGCTTGCAGCGCGCGGCGTTGCCCCCGTGCCAGTGATTGCCGAAACCGGTGGTCAAAACGCCATGTTAGTGGATTCAACCTCGTTGCCAGAGCAAGTAGTACGTGATGCGGTACGTTCCGCCTTTGCCTCAGCGGGACAGCGTTGTTCTGCCTTACGCGTGCTATTTGTGCAAGCCGACATTGCCGATCGTGTTATTCCGATGATCAAAGGCGCCATGCAAGAACAATCGGTCGGTTTGCCTTATCTGCACAGCACTGATGTGGGTCCAGTGATCGATAAAAAAGCACAGAAAATGCTGCTCGATCACATCGAATACATGAAAGCGAATGGCAAACTGATCGCCCAAACGGCTTTACCTGACTTTGCTGAAAAAGGCACCTTCGTGGCACCTACCGCGTTTGAAATTGCCAGCATCGATCAGCTAACCGATGAGAAATTTGGCCCTATCCTGCACGTTGTACGTTACAAAGCACGCGACTTGGATAAGATCATCGACACCATCAATCACTCAGGTTTTGGTTTGACCATGGGCGTTCACAGCCGTAACGAAACCACCTGCGCCCGTATTGCGAGTCGTGCCCGCGTGGGTAACCTTTACATCAACCGCGACCAAGTCGGTGCTGTGGTTGGCGTTCAGCCTTTCGGTGGACAAGGTTTATCTGGCACAGGACCAAAAGCTGGCGGCCCACATTACCTTCAACGCTTCGCCATTGAGCAAGACCTTTAAGGGGAGACATTATTATGACAATCGTACAACCTATCCAAATTCAGGTCGCTCAAAAAATCTTCGAAGCATGGGACAAGCTAGGAGTGAATGGTCGTGCAGAAAAACTGCAAAAAGCCCTTAACGCTTTCCCTAACGAACAAGGAAAAATGGCCGCTTGGCAGATCGATAACGCGAAAAAATCCATTGCCGAAACCCGCGTCATGCCTGGGCCAACCGGTGAACGCAACGAGCTATCGAACCAAGGTCGTGGCGTGTTTCTTTGCCTGTCTTTTGTTGAAGGCGATAAAGCCAACATCGGCTTAGTCGGCCAAGTATTTGCTGCGCTTATTGCGGGTAACCCAGTGATTACTGTTGGTCCAATAGGCCAAGAAATCATGGACATGATTTCGCCCTTCGTCGCCGAAGGCGTTATTCAAAATATTGCTGAATCCGCACAAGATTCGTTGATCGAAGCTGACCACCTTGCGGGCATCGCAACACTTTGCGACGCCATGCAAGCTCAATTGCTCAGCCAACGTCTTGCAGCGAAAAGCGGTCTAATTTGTCAATTGATTGAAGAAACGGATGCAGAAACGTTAAGTGTGATTGCCAAACCGCACTACGTTCTTCGTTTTGTCACTGAACGCACCGTGTCTAACAACACCACCGCCATCGGCGGCAACGCAACCCTACTTGAATTGGGCAGCATGAACGACTAATTCAACACACATAATCAATCCGTAAAAATAAAAAACCTCTTTGTGAACAATGCACAAAGAGGTTTTTTCATTTCCGTACAATAACGTTTTAAACGTTACTCGAGCGCTCGGGCATTGATAAACGCACGTTCTGAGACGTCATGCCATTCGCTGACTGAGCCTAAGAAGCTTTTTAAAGAGTCGTACACTTTCCGACTTTGTGGGTCGTTGGCGGCGATTTCTTCTAGCACTTCATAAGAGGCTTGTTTCAAGGCGATTAGCAGATCCTGAGGGAAAGGTTTCAGCATCACGTTATGCTCGTTTACTAGGGTTTGCAGGGCTGCGTTATTACGCGCGGTAAATTCGTTCAGCATCGCCAAGTTTGCTTGTTGAACCGCAGAACGCACAATGGCTTTTAGATCCTTTGGTAAGGCGTCAAAAGCGTCTTTATTGAAAATCGCTTCGACCGCTGAACCTGGCTCATGCCAACCTGGGTAATAGTAGTATTTCGCGGCTTTGTATAAACCAAACGCCAAGTCGTTGTACGGCCCAACCCATTCTGTGGCATCGATGGTGCCCGTTTGTAATGCGGTGAACACTTCGCTAACGGGCAAGTTTATTGATGACGCACCCACTTTTTCTAAGACTTCGCCGCCTAATCCTGGCATACGAATTTTCAAGCCTTGGAAATCGGCCAGCGAGTTAATCTCTTTATTAAACCAGCCGCCCATTTGCACACCCGCATTGCCGGCCACCATAGGGATTAAGTTAAACGGCGCGTAAATTTCTTCCCACAGGGCTAAACCACCGCCCTCTGCAATCCAAGCATTAAACTCTTGCGCGTTTAAACCAAAAGGCACGGTAGAGAAAAACTGTGCCGCCGATACTTTGCCTTTCCAGTAATAAGCGGTGCCATGGCCCATTTGTGCCGTACCACGAGACACCGCGTCAAACACTTCCAAGGCAGGGACTAATTCGCCTGCCGCATAGACTTTAATGTCCAAGCGACCGTTCGACATTTCTTTAATATTGTCAGCCAAGACTTGTGCACCCGTGCCCATTCCAGGCGCATTTTTCGGCCAAGTAGTGACCATTTTCCACTCAATGGTTTCGACCTTCTGCTCAACTTTAGCTGTGCTTTCTGGCTCTTCCGAACCACCACAGGCAACCAATAGAGCCGTCGCCATGCTGACAAGCGCCCACTTGCCCGATGCTTTTATTTTATTCATTGGTTTTATCCCTTAATAAACAAGTCATTTATGATTCCCTAAAGACGATAAAATAAGCCCCACTATCCACACATAATAGGGCTTACAGGTCGCTGTTTAATTATCTTAAAAGACGCAGATTAATCATTGGCTCGAGCGTTAATAAACGCTCGTTCCGAAATATCATGCCATTGGCTCACTGACGCTAAAAAGCGTTTAAAGGAGTCATAGACTTTCTGGCTCATAGGATCATTAGCCGCCACTTCGTCTAGCGTTTCATAAGAAGCCACTTTCAACGCTTCTAAAAGGTCTTTCGGAAACTCTTTCAAAATAACATTATGATCGTTGACTAACGTCGTCAAAGCCGCATCATTACGGGCGGTAAATTCGCTTAACATCGCCAAATTTGCCTGTTGTGTCGCCGAACGTACAATCTCTTGCAAATCAACCGGAAGCGCATTGAAGGCGGCTTTGTTGTACAGTGCTTCAACCCCAGAACCCGGCTCTTGCCAACCTGGGTAATAATAGTATTTCGCCGCTTTATACAGGCCAAACGCTAAATCGTTATAAGGGCCGACCCATTCCGTGGCATCAATCGTGCCGGTTTGCAAAGCCGTGAAAATCTCGCTACCCGGTAGATTGACCGTCACCGCACCGACTTTTTTCAATACTTCGCCACCCAAGCCAGGCATGCGCATTTTAAGGCCTTGGAAATCGGCCAGAGAGTTAATCTCTTTATTAAACCAGCCACCCATTTGCGCGCCAGTGTTACCGGCTGCCATCGGGATAATATTAAAAGGCGCGTAGACTTCTTCCCACAGTTGTAAGCCACCACCGTATTCAAGCCACGCATTGAATTCTTGCGCCGTCATACCAAAAGGAATAGAAGAAAAAAACTGCACCGCTGGAGCCTTACCTTTCCAGTAATACGCCGTGCTGTGACCCATTTCTGCCGTACCACGAGACACCGCATCAAACACTTCTAAAGCCGGCACCAATTCACCTGCGGCGTAGACTTTGACTTCCAATCGGCCATCAGACATTTTGGTGATATTTTTCGCTAACTGCTCCGCGCTGGTCCCTAAACCAGGGTAGTTTTTTGGCCAAGTGGTGACCATCTTCCACTGAATTGTCTCCGCTTTTTTGGCAACGACTGCGGTTTCTTCTGCTTTCTCTGAACCGCCACAAGCCGCCAAAGACAACGCCAACAAACCAGCGAACGCCAATTTGCCCAATACCATTAAATTACGCATTATTTTCCCTCAGAGAGCCCATTACTTAAGTTTGGTAAAAGCAGCATGGAGGCCACTTATCATTGTGCTTTTATTATAATCAGATAAAAAATTGCCCTTTTTTATGCGTAATACATCAAAAAGGGCAAATGATAATAAGAATTGCCGTAATTTTGCTCAACCCTTTTTTGCAATTTATTTTTTGTTATCTCGCGTCATCTACTTGCTTAGCGACAGTGGCGGCGAGTAACTCCAAGACATACGTTGACCACTTTCGGCCGATTGCTCAGCCAAGCATAGTAAATAAATTAACTGACAAGCTTGCTCCATCGGTACTGGTGCCTCGCTTTTACCCAAAATCGCATCGCGTAATTGGCCATAAAACGCCGCGTATTCACCTTGCGTCGACGCTTCTTGAATGGCTTCAATATTGTCTTGAGTATGGGCGACAAAGCGCGTATTACGCTGCTGAACCGCTTGAGAAGGAAAGCCCTCTTGCCACGGCATTTGTCCTGCACGCAACGCCTCCTCTTGCGGATCCAACCCCACACATTGCCAACTGCCTTGGGTGAATCGAGCATTAAAACGACGCATATCGCCCGCTTCAAACGGCGTCGACGCTAAGCGAATACGCTTATCGTCATAACCCAACTCCATCTCAAACCAATCATGGGTTTGACTGCCGTCACGCAACTTATCAATACTGGCATGCAGCCACTTTGGCGGGCCAAATAAACACAACGCCTGATCCAAAATATGCGGCCCTAAATCCCAGAAAATCCCCGTGCCGACTCCCGGCTCTTCACGCCAACGCGCTTGCGCTGTCGGACGAAAGCGATCAAAACGAGAATCTAAATGCTTCAACTCGCCCAACTCACCACTTTCAACCAAGGCTTTAAGACGCAAAAAATCGCCATCAAAACGACGATTCTGATACACACAAAACACCAAACCTTTTTGCTTCGCAAGAGTACACAAGGCTTCTATCTGAGTCAGACTGGTAACAGACGGTTTTTCCAACAACACATGCTTACCGTTTTCCAACGCCTGCTTCGCCTGATCAAAATGCAACGCATTCGGCGTAGTAATCACCACCAAATCCACATCCGACGCCGCAAACACAGATTCAGCAGACGACACCACCGACACATCGGGTAAAACCGCCCTCACCTCATCCACTTTTGAGCTGCAAACATACGCCATCGTCATACCTGGATCATTCACCACAAACGGCGCGTGAAACACCCGGCCAGACAAACCAAAACCGATCAAACCCACACGAATCGACATACTCTTACTCCTTTCAAGCCAAATACTTACAACTCTAAATAGTTTACAAGCAATTGAAAAAAAATGCTGCAATTAAAAAAATACGATCTAAACTAGACTGTATTACAATGTATTTTCTGTAGTGTGAATTTTGAATGAGAGTATAAATTATATGAGTGTCACGACAGTAAGACTACAAAATGATACTGAGCAGCGCTTAGAGATAATTGCCAACAAACTACAACGCAGCAAAGGCTGGATAATCAATCAGGCTCTAGTTGAATACCTTGAAAAACAGCAATTAGAACAAGAACGCTGGCAACAAACTCTAGAAGCAATGGAATCCGCTGCACAAGGAAGAGTAGTCGCGGGCGAAGAGGTCCATGAATGGCTAAACAGCTGGGGAAGCAAAAACGAGCTGGAAGCTCCTAAGGTAAAATAATGAAACTGATCTACACGGAAGGTGCCATCAAGGATTTAAAGCGGCTACGAGAATTTATCGACAAACACAACCCAAATGCAGCGTTACGAATAGCAAAAGAGCTCATTAATAAAATAAACCTACTCGTGGATTTTCCTCATGTTGGGACTACCGTTAAATTAGCACCGTCGCCAGAAACCGTCAGGGATATGGTATTTGGCAACTATATTGTACGTTATTCCATTCACAACGAAACAATCATGGTACTTCGTATTTGGCATGGACTTGAGGGTGAACGTTAGCAATCACAACTCCAAAACGATAAGCAGAGCATTAAATAAGTCAGCTTCGCCTTATCCCTGCCGACGCGCTTTGCTTGAAGGGCAAATGCAAAAGTTATAAAGGTAAGCTGATTCTTAATTCCTGCTGACGCGCTGAGCCTGCGAAGCAGGCGCAAAGGAATAAGAATCAGCGTCCTTTTTACCGAAGAGTTAAAGCACTTCCAATTTAGCAAACGACAACACCAGCCACTTGGTGCCTTCATCATCGAAGTTAACCTGTACGCGTGCCTGTGGGCCTTGGCCTTCGTAGTTGATCACCAAGCCTTCCCCAAACACCGGATGATTGACTCGATCGCCCATATTCACCGTAATTTCTGGGGCTTTGTAACTGTTCAACAGGCTGCTGTTTTGCAGTTTGTTCTTTTCAAAGTTGTAATCCGGGCGCTGCATCGACACAGGACGGCTCACTTGCGAGCGAAGACGCACTTCTTCCAAACATTGTGGCGGCAGTTCTTTGATAAAACGTGAGGGGCTGTTAAACGACTCGCTACCAAACAAACGACGGGATTCCGCGTAGGTGATGTACAGCTTTTCCATCGCACGAGTAATGCCCACGTAACAAAGACGACGCTCTTCTTCGAGTCGACCCGGTTCTTCAAAGGACATCTTGCTGGGGAAAATGTTTTCTTCCACGCCGGTTAAGAACACCAAGGGGAACTCAAGACCTTTCGCGGAATGCAACGTCATCAGTTGCACCGCATCCTGATACTCATCGGCTTGCGCATCGCCTGCGTCCAATACGGCTTTATCCAAGAACGCCATTAGCGGTGAGCTAAACTCTTCGTCTTCATCGCTCCAACTGAAGCCGCCCGCTGCGCCGACCAACTCTTTCAAGTTTTCGATCCGTGCTTCGCCCTTCTCGCCTTTTTCTTTTTCATGAAACGGGATCAAACCCGCCTCTTCAATGATTTGCTCAAAAATATCGTTTAGGTTCAAATCGGGTTGCTGCACCGTGGTGCTCAAGCCTTCAATCAGATGCAAAAACGCTTTAATCGCATTCGTCGCACGCGCCGTCATCAAAGACTGGCGTACCACTTCTTGCGCAGCCTGCCACATGGAACAACCGTGATCGCGGGCAAATTCTCGCAAGGTGCCAATGCTGCGCTCACCAATGCCGCGCGGCGGCACGTTGATAACACGCTCCATTGCGCCATCGTCATTCGGATCCAACGCCAAACGCGCATAGGCCAAGGCGTTTTTGATCTCAAGACGATCGTAGAATCTGTGCCCACCATAAATTCGATAAGCAATCTGCTCCCTAACAAGGCATTCCTCGATAACGCGTGACTGAGCGTTCGAACGATACAGAATCGCCATGTCCGTCAGCGAGGTACCTTTGTCGCGCCATTGTTTGACGATTCCCATGATAAAACGCGCTTCGTCTTGCTCGTTAAAGCCCGCATAAAGCGAGATGGGATCGCCTTCTCCGCTGTCGGTCCAAAGCTCTTTGCCTAAACGGTCGTCATTGTGTTTGATCAAGCCATTGGCGGCATTGAGGATATGGCCCGTTGAGCGATAGTTTTGCTCCAAACGAACGGTGCCAACGTCTTTAAAATCTTTGGTGAAATTTTGGATGTTTTCAATTTTTGCACCACGCCAACCGTAAATCGACTGATCATCGTCGCCCACGGCGGTGATGGTGCCGTGATCGCCCACCATAATACGCAACCAAGCGTATTGGATGGTGTTGGTGTCTTGAAACTCGTCCACCAGCACATGACGAAAACGCTCTTGATAATGGCGCAACAAGGCTGGCGTGCTTAACATCAATTCATGAGCGCGTAGCAGCAACTCGCCAAAGTCCAATAATCCGCCACGTTCACAGGCTTCTTCATAATGGTAATACAGCTCGCGCATGCCTTTAGAGAAAGGGTCATGGCTGTCGGGCACATGCGCGGCGCGACGGCCTTCGTCTTTTTGCCCATTAATAAACCAAGACACTTGCTTTGGCGGCCAGCGCGTATCGTCAATATTCAACTCACGCATGATACGTTTGATGAGCCGCAACTGGTCATCGCTGTCCATAATCTGGAAGTTTTCTTTTAATCCCGCATCACGCCAATGAGCACGCAACAGTCGATGCGCCAAGCCGTGGAATGTCCCTACCCACATGCCTTGTGGAGGAACGCCAACCAATTGCTCAATACGTCCCTGCATTTCACGGGCGGCTTTATTGGTGAACGTTACCGCCATTAGACTATAAGGCGATAGCTCGTAAGCGTGCATCAACCAAGCGATACGATGCACTAAAACACGGGTTTTACCCGACCCTGCTCCAGCCAACACCAGGCTATTCTGCAAGGGCGCGGCGACCGCTTCCCGTTGCTTGTCATTCAGTGAGTCGAGGATAAAAGAAACGTCCATTGCATTCCGCCATGATTGATTAATATATTTGTCATAAAAAACGCGTAAAAATAGATTGATTTTCGAACGATTTGCGTTTTTTATTAACGTGAAAATGAGTTGTCTGTCTATTTTGACTTTTTTCAACTGTCGATGACAGGGGTCTACACACTTCAATGTCATCGAACGTCCAAAAAGGGTATAGCGATGAGCAATTTTGCAGAAACACTGACTGAAGTAAAAACCGACATCATGCATGCTTCCATTAGTTTGGATAATGAAGCAAAAGAACGAAATCAAAAGGAAGATGCGGCCCGTATGTTAAAAGCCCGACGAGCAATTGAACAGCATTTAGAACAAAAACGTTTAAACCATGACATCTCAAACGGTTGGGACGACTGACCGCTTGACGGAATAATGCCATGCAACAACCTTTGGCCTAATATTCTGATTAGGCCAAAATGATTTTTGCGTGACTATTTTTTGGCCATTCTTCAATCTGGTCATCGTTCTTTTGTGGCTCTTTTATAGTCTGGTTATTTAATCCCGTCATCGCTTTATCTTGCTTAAATAACCGCTCAATCGTGCCAAAGAGCGACATTTATCACGCCTTATCCACTTCGTTTTCCTTCAACTTATAGCGGTTACTCACGTCTTGGAGTACCATAGCGGCTGATTTTTATATCTTCTAATCCATAATAAAAAAGACAATCACTCTCTTGGGGAGTTACCATGTTTGAACATATCCAAGCTGCACCAGCAGACCCAATTCTTGGCCTGAATGACGCTTACAGAAATGATCCTAATCCGAATAAAATCAACCTAGGCGTTGGTGTTTATAAAGACGAACAGGGCAATACACCTATTTTAAAAGCCGTTAAACAAGCAGAAGAGCGTTTGTTGGCCCAAGAAACAACCAAAAACTACCTGAGCATCGAAGGCGCGCCCGCTTATCGATCCGCCGTGCAATCCCTTCTATTTGGTAAAGACCACACCATTATTACCAAGCAGCTGGCCCAAACAGCCCACACTCCTGGCGGCACCGGCGCATTACGCGTAGCAGCAGAATTCATTAGAAAGCATTTACCAGAAGCCACGATTTGGGTCAGTAACCCAACTTGGGCAAATCACCAATCTGTTTTTCAATCCGTAGGTTTGGAAGTCGGCAGTTACGCTTACTACAATGCCGACAATAAATCGTTGGATTTTGAAGCCATGCTGGCCAGTTTGTCGCAAGTGCCAGAAGGCGATGTGGTGTTATTTCACGGCTGTTGCCACAATCCAACCGGCATCGACCCAACACCCGAGCAGTGGTATCAATTAGCCAAGCTATGCAGCAAACAAGGCTTTTTGCCATTGTTTGACTTTGCCTATCAAGGCTTTGGTCAGAGCTTGCAAGATGACGCAAAAGGCTTACGGAAATTCTTAGAATACGTTCCAGAAATGCTGATCGCCAGTTCATTTTCCAAGAACTTTGGCCTTTATAACGAACGTGTTGGCGCCTTGACTATTGTCTGTGAAACCACCGAACAAGCGGAAACCGTGTTCACACAAATCAAACGCTGTATCCGTACCAATTATTCAAACCCACCTTCCCATGGCTCTGCCGTGGTGGCTGAAATTCTCAATGACCCAGAGCTCTATGCCCTGTGGGAAAGCGAATTAAAAGCCATGCGTACGCGTATTCATGAAATGCGCAGCCTATTTGTGAACACACTACGCGCCAAAGGCGTCAGCCAAGACTTTTCGTTTATCTCTAATCAGCAAGGCATGTTCTCTTTTTCAGGTCTAACACCAGATCAAGTGGCACAGTTGCGCAAAGAGTACGGCATCTACATTGTTGGCTCAGGACGCATCAGCGTCGCGGGCATGACCCATGACAACATGGGCCCACTTTGTGATGCTATCGCCGCTATTTTAAAGGGCTAAGCTCACATTTAGTTGCCACAACGTAATGCAATAAAAACGGCTTTAACGAAGGTTAACGCCGTTTTTTTAACGCTTATTTATTCTTTTCCCCCACTATTGTTTTATGTTTGTTGTTTTATCGCTCAAGAGACTGTTACCTTATGGGCTCGCTTTTTTATCTCAATAGGAGCCGTCAATGGCCGCCACACTGATTTATTGCTACGACCCAATGTGCAGCTGGTGTTGGGGATTTCGTCCTACTTGGATCAAGCTACAAAAAGCCTTACAAGACTTGATCGATGCGGACCAATTAACCATTCAGCCCATGCTGGGCGGTCTTGCTATCGATTCCGATGTAGCCATGCCAGATGACATGAAGCACAAACTGGAAGGCACTTGGCAGAATATTCAAAGCTCGCTAGGCACAGAGTTTAATTTCGACTTCTGGAAAACGGCCGCACCACGGCGCTCAACCTATCCTGCGTGCAGAGCCTGTTATGTTGCCAGAGACACAGGACTGGAAGAAGAGATGTATCACGCGATCCAAGAGGCGTATTACCTACACGCCAAAAATCCGTCGGATCTCGATACGCTCATGGAGTGCGCCGAACACATCGGCATGAACCCAGAAGGTTTTCAAAAAACCATGCAGCACGTTAAAAACGAGCAGCTATTGGAAGAAGAAATAGAGCAGGCTCGACACCTAGGATTGAACTCCTTTCCCTCTTTAGCCTTGTTAATAGGCAATACACTCACGCCCATTCCGCTCGACTACCAAGACCATTCCAGCATGTTAAATGCCATAAAAAAGGCGCTGTCTTAGCGCCTTCTCATTGATTGTCTATTCCCTGCCACTCATTCCTGCCACTATCCAAATTCCTACCATTAGCCAAAATCGTGATTGATGAGATCCAACATTGGGTTGTAAAGCGGCTCCGTTGTGGCGTTACGAGACTTTTTCGTTTCTTTATCAGGCGCTCCAACGTTGTTGACTTCTAAAACATCAAACATCTGTAAATCGCTTTCTATGGCGTCGACAATTTCTTCTGCTTGCTCGTTCTCTTTTGCTGGATCAAGAGCCTCTATTGCCTCTTCAATTTTTGCTTCGACAGGCTCGATAACCGGTTCAATTTGATCCACCACTAAATGCTCAGCTAAAGCGTTTGCCAGTGGTTCCACATCGTCCAAGGTCACATTCACCGCTAACCAATGATTGGCGTCGGCCTCATGACTCACCAAGGCGCCGGGCACAATCGCATGGCGGAAACTGGCTAGCAATGCAGTCATGCTCGCTACTTCTAATGGTTTCGATAAACGCATCCAAAGTGACATGCCACCCTTGCTGGCGGCAAAGCTGACTTGATCACCAAGTCGTGCTTCCAAATGCGCTTTAATACGTTCCGAATTCGCCCAGATCTCTCGGGCACGTTTCATTAATGAGCGCTTACTGGTTGGCTGTAAGGCATCGCTCAGCGCCATTTGTTGCGCATCGCTTAACGCCATGTCAGCACCTAAAAACGCCCCTTCTAATAAGGCTTGATGCTTACCCGGCAAACACCAGCTTGCGGAACGGTCTACGCCTTTTGATTCCACGCCACCGATGTACACAATATGATCCGACGAATCCAGCGACTTGTAGGTCATCATAGCGCCAGCACGATACGCTAAATGTGAGCACAGATCCCATTCGATCACTGGCAGCTTGGCTTCTTCTATAATCGCCAACCAGCGACGCAAGCTTAAATTACTCACCAACTGGCCTGCGGGAAAAGAAAATTGCCCCGGTAAAACAATCAGACGAATGGGTTTGTCACGCAAACAACGAATCGCTAAATCTAAATCAACACCGCGTTCGCCCGCGGTTAACGCGATAACTTGCCGCCCTAAGCTTTGCAATGTGGTGGTGATCCTAGGATCGCAAGGCGTGAGCACTAATACGCTATCGCCCCGTTGAGTCAGGGTTTGCACGGTCTGGGTGAACATGGCTAACGGCGAATACCCAAGCCAAAGCTGTGAAGCATGCGCCTTGATACCCAGCCCTTTCAAATAGTCACTCACGGCTTCGCGCACCGCCAAATGACCTTTGCCCAATACCGGCAGGTGAATGTCTTCCTGTCGTACTGCCGCACTTAAAAAGGTGTCACTTTGATCGACCAAGGCCGCGCGGTGAGCAAGGCATGACCAAGCCGGTTTCGTGCCGTCATTGGCTAATTCACGCAACTCATCACCTGCCAATAACAAGGCGGCTTTGGTCTCACTGCGGTGACAAACAAAGTAGCCCGATTTAGGGCGAGACTCGATCCAACCGTCTTCACTCAGCAATTCATACCCGTGAATAACGGTGTTTAAACTCAGACCCAATTGTTTTGATAAGACTCGTAAAGACGGCATTTTATCACCGGGCACGATGGCCTCTTGTGACATTTGATCCAAGAACCAATCCACCACACCCTTGTATAAAAAATCCGCCACGGCTTTGTACCTTTTTTAGTTTATTATCTAGTATCTGTTATCAGATCATTATAGTTGTCTTAAGAAAACGCAAGTAAAACACCAATAATTGCCGATTTTAATGGCAGTTAAGGTACAATTTCTTCTATCTTGCGCTGATTTCAACATAGAGTATTCATGGCTTTTGACCCTTTATTACTTCGTCCCCTTTTTCCTATTTTGGCGCAATCTGCCTACGGCCATCCATTAACCTATTTGGATAATGCCGCGACGACACAAAAGCCTCTGCCAGTATTGGATGCCATTCAAGATTATTACCGCAATATCAATGCTAATGTCCATCGCGGCGCGCATTTTCTGAGTGATCGCGCCACCAACCGTTTTGAGCAAGCCCGAGACACGGTCGCAAGCTTTATCAATGCGCCCGAACAAAGCCATGTTATTTGGACAAAAGGCACCACAGAATCCATCAACACCCTTGCTTACGGCCTAGAACACCTGCTGGAAAAAGGCGATGAAATCCTTATCACCAGTTTAGAGCATCACGCTAATTTGGTGCCTTGGCAACAGCTGGCGTTTCGCACTGGCGCGCGCCTACGCATTTTGCCGTTAACCTCCAATGGTGAATGGGAACCAGAATTCCGCCACTACTTCACCGATCGCACACGTATTTTTGCCGCTACTCACATTTCCAATGCCATCGGCGTCAGTACACCACTGCAAATCATGCTCGACCACGCCAAGCAACAAGGCGCGTTTACCTTGGTCGATGGCGCGCAAGCCGTGGCGCACTATCCTGTTGATGTACAAGCGTTAGACTGTGACTTCTATGTGTTTTCCGGCCATAAAATGTATGGGCCAACAGGTGTTGGCGTTTTGTATGGCAAAAGTCATGCATTGGAGGTTTTACTACCTTACCAAACCGGCGGTGAAATGGTGCGCCATGTGTCCTATCAAGCCACCGAATTCAATATCCTACCTTATCGTTTGGAAGCGGGAACGCCACATATCGAAGGCGTTATTGGCCTAGCGGCGGCTTGTGACTTTCTCTGCTCTCAGGATCGTCTGGCCTTATTAGCGTGGGAACAATCCCTCGCTTCACATGTTTACAGCAGACTGCATAAAGCCGGCGGTATCGACATCTATTCGCCCGAAAAAAACACCACTTTGGTTTCCCTAAGTGTGCCCCATATGCACCTCTTGGATTTAAACGCTTACCTAGATAGCCAAGGTGTGGCGGTTCGAGCCGGTAGCCACTGTGCCCATCCGCTAATGGCCCAGCTTGGCGTCGCGGGAACCTTGCGCGCGTCTTTCGCCTGTTACAACACCATGGCAGAAGCCAACCGCTTCTGTGATGTGCTACTCGACGCCATAGACTTACTAAACGATGAGTAACCAGTGATGACAGATTCTTTAGGACAACAAAAGCCAGCAAACATAAAAGCCCAGCTACAAGCTTGCCGCAGCAAAGAAGAAACCTTCAAGACATTGGTAACATTAAGCAAAACCTTGCCAAGACTGTCTGCAGAAGAAAAAACCGAAGACAATAAAATAAAAGGCTGCGAAAGCGCCGTTTGGCTGATAGACCAAGAAATAGATGGGCTTCGTCACTTCAAAGCCGACAGCGATGCCAAACTCATGCGTGGCGTGTTGGTCGCTATATTGAGCTTGGTAGAAGGGAAAACGTTGGCGGAGATCCAACAAATGGATTTGAAAAAGGAACTGGCCGAACTCAACTTATCAAGTTACCTCACCAGCTCTAGAACCAATGGCGTGTTGGCAATTTTGGCAAAGATACAAGTTCCTAAACAATAAAACCGGCGATGCCCAAACTGATAAACAACAATCCTGTAATGCGATTAATCAGCACGAGATGGTGTTTTAATAAGTGCGACACCTTATCTATAGCGGAAGAGATAAGCACATGGATGATCAAGGTGATCACCACTAACTCCGCCGTGAGCAAAATAGCGTAGGTCGCAAAATGCTCGTTAGACGGCACAAACAGCGGAAATAAAGCGCCAAAAAACACCAGCGTTTTTGGGTTCAATAACGAGATCAACACACCGTTTTTAAAACTGTACCCTTGCGCGGCGATGGTCATCTCACTGTTGGCGTAATACAAGGCTTTGCAGCCCAAATAAGCGATATAGCCACTGCATAACCACGTCATGATTTGAAACGCTTGTTCACTAGAATGAATCACGGCCAACAACCAAGTATTCGCCAATACAGAAGCTAAGGTTAACCCTGTGGCGATACCAAAAATCACCGGCAAGGTGCCGCGCAAATTCTGATTAATACTATTACTGACGACAGCCAATCCACCAGGCCCTGGCGACAATGCCGACGCCAGACAAATGGCCAAAAACGCTAGTTGATTTTCCATCACGCTACTCACTCGCTATTGAGGTCACCACTCTAATCGGCCAATTCGCTTTTATCTTGTAAAAAATTGCTGTCGATATGCCGAGGGAGAAATCCCCATGGCATTCACAAAAGTCTTGCTGAAATGGCTTTGGTCATGAAAGCCGCAACAATTCGCCACATCTATCGCACTCGCCCCCGCTTTAAGTTGAGCCCTAGCATAATTCAGGCGTTGTTGGATTTGATATTGATGAGGCGTCAGCTGATAACACCGCTTAAATTCTTTAATCAGATGAAATTTACTAATGCCCGCTTGCTGTGCTACTTCATCGAGAGACACTTTTTGCTGGAAATGATCCGCGAGATAATCCCGCGCCAACGCAATATTCGCTTGGGCTTTACTAAGAATAAGCTCTGAGTGACCTCGCTGATGAGCATACTTTTGCAATAATTTTACCAATAAAAGCTCCCAATGAACCTCCAGATCAAGAGACTCAGCCCCAGACCCAAGCTTAGCCAACAGCATCTGCATTTGTCGTGTTAAACGCTCATCCTTGATAACGCTTTGCTTAAAAGTCGGCAGTCCTTCCTTGGCAAAAACCTCCTGATAAATCCGTCTAATTTGACTTGCAGAAGGGTAAATCGCTCGGTATCGCCACCCCTCACCATTACCTTTAGAGCCAGTATGCAGTTCATCTGGGCTGATGATAGAAACATCGCCTGCAAGTGCATTATGCGTCACGCCTTTGTGATGAAACTGTTTAACGCCTTGATCGACAACAGAAATAACATATTCCGCATGAGCATGCCGACCAAAGGTAGTATCAGTAAATTGGGCATCGATGACTTCAAGGCCCTCTAAGACATCATTTGTCGATATATAACAAAACTCATCTTTAAACATTGATAAACATCCCTGCTGCCACTCTTGTAAAAAATTGCTGACTTATTTTTAATTAACCTTTAATAACCCTTTTAGCTGATAAGAAATCAGATACAGCTGCTGAATCCCTGGGTAAATGGCTTGAATCACTTCCTTCAATTCATCCAGCGTCATATTTTCTTGCTCGGCGTGATAATCCGTTAATGCGTCAAACAAGATAGGCTCGACAGAAAGTATTTCCAAGCGACAAAACTCACGACCCTCTTCGAAGGTGGACACGGTGACAACCGAGCCGGGAACATAGTACTTTTCCGCTTCATCGCGCAAGGTAATGGTTTTTTTACCCGCTAGAATATCGGCCTCAAAGCGTTCAAAGAAGGTCATAGTAGTTGGTGTCATGGATTCGCCTTTTGAGCCAGTTTTTCCAATACTCTCGATACCGCGACAAAGGCGAAGGAAGCGGTCACTGCGGTGCTGGCTCCAAAGCCGGTGTCGCAGTTCATTTTGGTTTCCGTATCGCCTTTTAAGCGCTGATGAGACACGGTACCGTCCCCTTGCGGATAGCGTAATTGCTCGGTGGAATACACGCATTCGATGTCAAAGCGGCGTTTAGGATTGCGGGTAAAGTTGTAATAACGTCGCAGAAAATTACGTAATTTGGCGGCTAACGGATCTTTTTCGGTTTTGGAAAGATCGCCGATGAGAATTTTCGTCGGATCAATTTGCCCACCTGCGCCGCCAACGGTGATGACTTTGCGTTTGTTGCTCTTACTCCACGCCATAAGAGCGGCTTTGGGTTTGATGCTGTCTATGCAGTCAATGATGTAGTCAAACGGTGTAGAGAGCAGCTCAGGGAGGTTATCAGGGGTGATAAAGTCTTCTAGGCAAGTGACTTGGCAATCAGGATTAATTAGCTTAATCCGTTCTGCCATCACTTCGACTTTGGATTGACCGACGGTATCCGTTAAGGCGTGAATTTGACGATTAATATTGGTGATGCACACATCGTCCATATCGATCAGTGTGATGTGACCAATTGCCGAACGAGCCAAGGCCTCGGCCGCCCAAGAACCCACGCCACCAATGCCAATCACACAAACGTGAGCTTGAGTAAACACCTCATACACAGCATCGCCATATAAACGACGAATGCCCCCAAATCGTTGATCGTTTGTCACTTTTCTCTCCTCGCAGGCAAATCGCCCTGCGCTTTTTGTATCAATAAGTGTATGCTTTTAAGCCATTAAAAACGCGATAAATTATGATCAGGTATTAGCACCCTATGATTCAGCAAGCTTTTGAAATGCTTGGTTTAACACCAAAAGAAACGCAGCTTTACCAAACCTTGTTAAAACTTGGCCCGTCTTCCATACGAGACATTGCCGAACACAGTGGCATCAATCGCGGTACGGCCTATGAGTCTCTAAAGCAGTTACAAACAAAAGGCATAGTCAGTTATTTCCCTAAGGGGAAGCGACGTTTTTTTACCGCTGAGAATCCAGATATTTTATTGAACCTAGCCGAAGAAAAGCGCAGTCGGCTCAATAAAACCATAGAAAACCTAAAAAACACCATCATTCCTAATCTGCACCAGCAGCAACCAGACTATCATCAAACCCATGTGCGTTATTATGAAGGCGACGATGGCATAGAGTGGGTATTGCGCGATATTTTAAACGTGGTGTCGCAACAAGACCACAAAGAATATTGTGTGTTTTCTTCCAAGCCAATTCGGCCTTTTTTGTATCGCCCTTTTCCCAACTACACCAAACAACGAGTGAAGCTGGGCATTAACGTGAAAGTCATCGCGCTTGGGGATGGGGGTGAAGAAGCCGAATTGTCGGAACGAAAGTGGATCAAAACGGAAGGTTCGGTCGACGCCAGCTATATCGCTATTTACCCACCCAAGTGTGCGATTATTTCCTTGGCGAGCAACAACTTCCCTTCTGCCGTGGTATTGGAATCGAAAGACATCGCCAAAGCCCAGCAGATTATTTTTGATACGCTGTGGAAGATGCTTTAAAAGGCGGTTTTCCATTAAAAAAACTTTCCACTGAACAATAAGCACTAAAGAATAACCACTAAACAATAGCCAATAAAAAAGCAGCTCGAAGGCTGCTTTTTTTGACTTTCATCTTCAACACGACCGCTTAGCTTTGATGGCGGAACTGTTGAATAGTACGTAAACGGGCGACGGCTTCTGCCAATTCCGCTGTTGCACGAGAGTAGTCGACATCGGCTTGTTGATTGGCTAAAAGCTCTTTTGCGTGTTCTTGCGCTTTTATGGCCGCCTCTTCGTCTAGATCTCTTGCACGAGTGGCTGTGTTAGCCAAGACGGTGACACGGTGTGGTTGAACTTCTAGGAAGCCACCCGACACGAAGATAAACTCTTCATCACCATTTTCTTTAACCACACGGACAGGACCAGCTTCCAGCGTTGTTAATAAGGCAGCATGACCTGGCATGATACCTAGATCACCATAACAACCTGAAGCCACAAGAAATTGAACCGAACCGGAAAAAATTTCTTGTTCAGCGCTTACGATATCGCAGTGTACTGTGATAGCCATAAGTTGCCTCTCTTAGTCATACTTAGTAAAAGCGCCAGATGACGCTTTTACGGCGTGTGATGGTTAAAGTTTCTTAGCTTTTTCGACGGCTTCGTCGATGCTGCCAATCATGTAAAACGCTTGCTCTGGAAGGTCATCAAACTCACCATCCAAGATGCCTTTAAAGCCACGGATAGTATCTTTCAAAGAAACATACTTACCAGGTGAACCTGTAAAGACTTCTGCTACGAAGAAAGGCTGAGACAAGAAACGCTGGATTTTACGAGAACGGTTAACCGTTTGCTTATCTTCTTCAGATAACTCGTCCATACCCAAGATCGCGATGATGTCTTTCAATTCTTTGTAACGCTGCAATACCATTTGAACGCCACGTGCTACGTCGTAATGCTCTTGACCGATAACCAATGGGTCAAGCTGACGTGAAGTAGAGTCAAGAGGATCGATCGCTGGGTAAATACCCAAAGATGCGATGTCACGAGACAATACAACGGTTGCGTCCAAGTGAGAGAAAGTCGTTGCTGGAGACGGGTCAGTCAAGTCATCCGCTGGTACGTATACCGCTTGAACAGACGTGATAGAACCAGTCTTAGTCGAGGTGATACGTTCTTGCAGAACACCCATCTCTTCAGCAAGTGTCGGCTGGTAACCTACCGCAGATGGCATACGACCTAGCAATGCAGATACTTCCGTACCCGCAAGCGTGTAACGGTAGATGTTATCTACGAAGAAAAGTACGTCACGACCTTCGTCACGGAACTTCTCCGCCATGGTCAAACCCGTCAAAGCAACACGTAGACGGTTACCTGGTGGCTCGTTCATTTGGCCGTATACTAGAGATACTTTGTCGATTACGTTCGAGTCAGTCATCTCGTGGTAGAAGTCGTTACCTTCACGAGTACGCTCACCCACACCAGCGAATACAGAGTAACCGCTGTGCTCGATGGCGATGTTACGGATAAGTTCCATCATGTTGACGGTTTTACCAACACCGGCACCACCAAACAGACCGACTTTACCGCCTTTCGCGAACGGACAAACAAGGTCGATAACCTTGATGCCTGTTTCTAGCAATTCGTTGCTAGAAGACTGCTCTGCATAAGAAGGAGCGGAACGGTGAATAGACCAACGCTCTTCTTCGCCGATTGGGCCTTTTTCGTCAATCGGATTACCTAGAACGTCCATAATACGTCCTAGTGTTTTAATACCAACGGGGACAGAAACCGGCTTGTTTGTATTTTCAACAACCAAACCACGCTTAATACCGTCAGTGGAACCCATGGCGATGGTACGAACAATACCGTCGCCTAGTTGTTGTTGAACTTCCAACACCAACTCTTTACCCTCAATGGTCAGGGCATCATATACTTTTGGTACGCTATCACGTGGGAATTCCACGTCCATAACCGCGCCAATAACCTGTACGATGTGTCCGCTACTCATGTTCGGATCCTCTTAAATACCTAAATACCTTAAACCGCTGCCGCGCCGCTGACTATCTCAGAAATCTCCTGAGTAATCGCTGCTTGACGAGCCTTGTTGTACACCAACTGCAATTCATCAATGATATCGCCTGCGTTGTCGGTTGCGTTTTTCATTGCCAGCATACGCGCTGCTTGTTCACACGCAATGTTTTCAACCACAGACTGATATACTTGAGATTCAATATAGCGAACCAATAATTCGTCTAAAATTTCAACGGCATCCGGTTCGTAGATATAATCCCAGTGGTGCTGTAACTCTGTATTCTCTTCCGCTTGCAACGGCAAAAGCTGCTCAACCGCCGGCTTCTGAGTCATCGTATTGATAAACTCGTTAGAAACCACATAAAGACGATCAATACGACCTTCATCGAACGCATCCAGCATGACTTTCACACTGCCGACTAAATCGTCGACTTTAGGTGCATCACCCAAACCTGTGATCGCTGCTGTCACGTTTCCGCCGTAGTTACGAAAGAAAGAAACCGCTTTGCTACCGACAGCACAGATGTCAACTTCCACATCTGTCTCAGCAAACTGTTTCATGCTTTTAATAGCGGCTTTAAACAAGTTAACGTTCAAACCACCACATAAACCACGGTCAGAAGAGACTACGATATAACCAACACGCTTCGCCTCACGATCGGTAAGGTAACGGTGTTTGTACTCAGGATTCGCGTTGGCCAAATGACCAACTACTTGGCGAATTCGTTCCGCATACGGACGAGAAGCGGCCATACGATCCTGAGCTTTACGCGTTTTACTTGCGGCAACTTTTTCCATTGCACGAGTAATTTTACGCGTATTATTAATGCTCGAAATCTGAGTACGTATCTCTTTTCCGACTGCCATAATGAACTACCCTTGTGAGAATGTTATTTCACAAACTGTTCGAAACTGGTGACAAGCTAAACATCCGCTTGTCACCAAAGTCATTACCAAGTTTGCGTCGCTTTAAACTTCTCGATTGCCGCTTTCAAAGTCGCTTCAATCTCGCCGTTAAAGTTGCCAGTTTTGTTAATGTCGGCCATTAGATCAACGTATTCGCTGTTCATGTAGCTCAACAAAGCATTTTCAAAACTGCCAATTTTGCTTGTTTCAACATCTTCAAGGTAGCCATCGTTAGCAGCGTAAAGAACCACGCCCATATCAGCCACAGGCATAGGAGAGAACTGCTTTTGTTTCATCAGTTCAGTAACCTGTTTACCATGTTCAAGCTGTTTACGAGTCGCTTCGTCTAGGTCAGATGCGAACTGAGCGAATGCCGCCAATTCACGATACTGAGCCAATGCAAGACGAATACCACCGCCAAGTTTTTTGACAATCTTAGTTTGCGCGGCACCACCAACACGAGACACCGAAATACCGGCGTTCATCGCTGGACGAATACCCGCGTTAAACGAGCTCGTTTCCAAGAATATCTGACCATCAGTGATGGAGATAACGTTGGTTGGTACGAAAGCCGATACGTCACCACCTTGTGTCTCGATGATTGGCAATGCGGTCAAAGAACCGGTTTTGCCTTTCACTTCACCATTGGTGAATTTCTCTACGTAGTCAACGTTTACACGAGACGCACGCTCAAGAAGACGAGAGTGAAGGTAGAAAACATCGCCAGGGTACGCTTCACGACCTGGTGGACGACGAAGTAGCAAAGAGATCTGACGGTAAGCCCAAGCTTGCTTGGTCAAATCGTCGTATACGATCAACGCGTCTTCACCGCGGTCACGGAAATATTCACCCATAGTACAGCCAGTGTATGGCGCTATGTAAAGCATTGCTGCTGGATCAGATGCGCCAGCGGCTACTACTGTGGTGTATGCCATCGCGCCCGCTTCTTCAAGCTTACGCACGACGTTGGCAATAGTAGATTGTTTTTGACCAATCGCTACGTACACACATTTAATGCCAGAATCTTTCTGAGCAATAATGGTGTCGATCGCTAGAGCAGTCTTACCAATCTGACGGTCACCGATGATCAACTCACGTTGACCACGGCCAATTGGCACCATAGCATCAATGGCTTTATAACCTGTTTGAATCGGTTGATCAACGGACTGACGTTCGATAACGCCCGGCGCCACTTTTTCAACTTTATCGGTTAGTTTTGCATTGATAGCGCCTTTGCCGTCGATTGGGTTACCCAATGCGTCAACAACACGACCAAGTAGTTCAGGACCAATTGGAACTTCCAATATACGACCTGTACATTTCACTTTTTGGCCTTCTACAAGGCTTTGGTATTGACCCAATACGACCGCGCCCACAGAGTCACGCTCTAGGTTCAAGGCAATACCGTAAATACCACCAGGGAATTCAATCATTTCCCCGTACATAACATCTGCCAAGCCGTGGATCAGAACGATACCGTCTGCCACACTGACAATTGTGCCCTCATTTTGGGCATCAGAAGATACATCGAGGTTCTCGATGCGCTTCTTGATAATCTCGCTGATCTCAGATGGATTCAGTTGCTGCATGCTAAATTCCTCAACCCTGGTTTCGACTTAACGAAACACTAGGAGTTTATCGCCTCGGCCAGTTTCGCTAATTTACCGCGTACTGAACCGTCGATGATTAAGTCACCGGTACGGATAACCACGCCACCAATTAGGCTCGCGTCTGTGTCACTGGATAAGTTGACAGTACGGTCCAACTTTTTCGCCAATGATGCGGCCAATGCCTGTGTTTGTTCAGCTGATAATGCAAAAGCGGACGTAAATTGAACATTTACCGCTTTTTCATAGTTCAGTTTAAACTGTACAAATAACTCAGAAATAGCAGGAAGAAGCGATAAACGCTTATTCATAGCAAGGGTCAGTAAAAATGCTTTCCCTTGTTCTGTTGTTACTTCTGCACAAACATCTGCCAGAGCGTTTGCCTTCTCTTCCGCACTAAAAGCCGGATTTCCAAGTGCTTTTTTAAGCTTAGGTTCTACTGTCACAGCGGCTAATGTGTTTAACATTTCTGCCCACTCTGAAATATGACCTTGCTCTCTAGCGACTTCAAAAACCGCTTTAGCGTACGGTCGCGCGACTGTTTTTAATTCAGCCATTAGACCCTCGCTTAAAGCTCTTTGGCGAGCTGTTCAACGATCTCGCTATGTGCTTTTTCGTCAATGGTGGCGCCCAAAATTTTCTCGGCTCCAGCAAAAGCTAAAACAGCAACTTGAGCACGCAATGCTTCTTTAGCACGCATAACATCTTGTTCTATTTCCGCTTGAGCTGCTTCGCGCAGACGCTTGCCATCAGCAATCACCTGCTCTTTTGCCTCGTCGATCATTTGGTTCGCACGTTTGTTGGCTTGTTCAATAATCTCGGCCGCGTTGTCTTTGCTTTCACGTAATACCTGAGAGGCTTGTTCTTGTGCCAATTCAAGATCACGTGAAGCGCGGTTCGCTGCTTCTAAACCGTCTGCTATTTTTTTGCTACGCTCTTCGAGCGCAGCAATCACTGGTGGCCACACAAATTTCATGCAGAACCAGACAAAAATAGCAAACGAAATAGCTTGGCCTATAAGTGTGAGATTCAAATTCACGCTAATACCCTCGCTTTAGTCGTTCAAAAAATAAGTCACTTACAATAAAGTGAGATATTAGCCTGCAACCAAAGCAACGAATGGGTTTGCGAAAGTGAAGAACAATGCAATACCAACACCGATCATAGAAACAGCGTCCAAAAGACCTGCCACGATGAACATCTTGGTTTGTAGCATTGGTGCAAGTTCTGGTTGACGCGCACTTGCTTCAAGAAATTTGCCACCCAAGATAGCAAAGCCAATTGCTGTGCCCAATGCAGCCAAGCCGATAAGGATTGCTACAGAGATAACAGTTAAACCAACTACAGTTTCCATTTTAACTCCTAGATTTTACAGTTTTAGATTCAAGGTTTATAAATTATTACTTTAAAAGGTAACAAACTTTAGTGCTTTTCAGTAGCCATACTCAAGTACACAATGGTCAACATCATGAAGATAAAAGCTTGCAGTGTGATGATCAATATATGGAAAATTGCCCATGGTACAGACAGAGCCCATTGAACACCCCATGGCAAAATGGCGATCAAGATAAAAATCAATTCGCCGGCATACAGGTTACCGAACAGTCGCAATGCTAATGACACAGGTTTCGCCAACAAGCCAACCATTTCCAATATAAAGTTAAATGGAATCATGATCGGCGTATTGAAAGGTTGTAATGTCAGCTCTTTCGCAAAACCACCAAACCCTTTGATGCTGATGCTGTAGAAAATAATCAGTAAGAACACAGATATAGACAAACCAATAGTGGCGTTAATATCGGTTGTTGGCACTATTTTAAAGTACTCTAAACCAAAAACATCACTCGCTATTCTTGGAATAAAATCAATAGGGACCAAATCCATTAAGTTCATCAAAAATATCCAGACAAAAACCGTCAATGCCAACGGGGCGATGACTTTACTTTTGCCATGAAAACTTTCTTTAACGGAGTTATCAATAAACTCGACCATAAGTTCTACAAAATTCTGTAGGCCTCTTGGTGTTTCTACTGATGCTTTTTTCGCGGCAATACGGAATAACCATAGGAATAGAATACCTAAACCAATAGAGAACCCCATTGTGTCTAAATGTATCGCCCAAAAGCCCATGTCCGATGCTTCTTGAGATGTCTTCGCAATACCCCAGCTACCATCAGGGTGCTGACCATAAGTCAAATTCTGAAGGTGATGCTGTATATATTCCGAAGCGGTTGGATTTTCACTTGCCATATTTATATCCACGCTATTTCAATGATAAAACCACACGCCTACCATTCGTTTTTTTAACGAATAATCGCAGGACTGAGCCAGTGACTCAAAATTGCTAAACTGAAGCCTATAAAAAAGCTTCCTGCCGCCAAGGGTTTCACTAGGATAAACACCAGCGATAACAGTAATACTGTTAACACCAGTTTTCCGGCTTCTCCCCTGTAGAAGGACTTAACCACTTCTTTTGCAGGCAAAATTCCTTTATGGCCAAACACACGCCAAGCCATATAAATATTGGGTAAAATACTGCAAAAAGCACCCAGTAAAAAAGAGTACCCACTCAGACCGCCAGAAACATAAAAAATTCCCAACGACACGAAAATAGTAAGAAATATTTGTAACCGTAAGAAACGAAACACCGTCTTCTTTTTAGCGCTAATAATAGCACTGGCACTTAACGGCTTATTCACTTCCATTACTAACTCTCTTTTTCGCACTAAAAAAGTGCAAGCAATACGATGATTTACAAAATTCGAGGCATTATAGGGGTAATGACGGCCGTGTTCAACTTAAAGTGATTATCAGGATCACTTTATAGGTATCTTGTCTAGATAGGAAAAAGCACTTGTCATAAATTGCTTCATTTCCCCTCTAGCAGCTCACCAATCAAGCGCTCCAAATGTTCAGGGTTGCGATATTCAATAACCAACTTACCCTTCCCTTTAGAAGAGGGCTGTATTTTTACCGCGGCATTGATTTTTTGGCTAATGCGTTCCGCTTCTGCGCTTAAATCAGGCAGAGAAGGTTTATTGTCTGCCGTTTTTTCCACTTGGAAAGTTTTCACTAATCTTTCTGTTTCACGTACAGACAGCGATTTGGTGACAACTTGTGACGCGGCTTGAATTTGCTTGTCATGTTCTAGAGGAAGTAAGGCCCTTGCGTGACCCATTTCAATATCGCCATGTTCCAATAAACGTCGCACTTCTGGCGTCAATCCAAGTAGGCGCAGCAAATTCGCCACGCTAGAACGAGATTTACCAACGGTATCAGCTACTTCTTGCTGGGTGAGGTGGAAGTCTTCAACCAAACGCTGTAACGCTAACGCTTCTTCAACAGGGTTCAGGTCTTCACGCTGAATGTTTTCGATTAAAGCTAACACCACCGCATCGGCGTCTTCAACATGGCGCACAATAACCGGAACTTGCGTTAGGTCCGCCAGTTTGGCCGCACGCCAACGACGTTCGCCAGCGATAATCTCATATTGATTATGGCCACTGGGTCGCACCACAATAGGCTGCATGATGCCTTGATTACGAATGGACGCAGCAAGATCTTCTAGGTGAGCGGGATTCATGTCACGACGAGGCTGAAACTTGCCTTTTGAAAGCCAGTCTACAGGCAGATAGGTCAAGCCTTTAACCTGCTCATCATTAACACCGCCATTAACCTCTTTGGTTGAGGTTGTTTGTGGTGCCAATAAGGCATCTAAGCCACGACCTAGACCTCTTTTTTTCATCGTCATTTCATTAACCCTAATGGCTATTAAAGCACACTTATAAAACAGTAATCACACTACAGATTTTCGAATAAACTCACCCGCCAAAGCAAGGTAAGCAATAGCGCCACGAGATTGTTTCTCGTAATGTAAGACAGGTAGGCCATAACTTGGCGACTCCGCCAAACGGATATTTCGAGGGATCACAGTGTCGTAAACCTTGTCGCCAAAATGCTTATGAAGCTGGCTAGAAACATCATGCGTTAAGCTAGGACGTGGATCATACATGGTTCGTAAAATTCCTTCGACCTCTAATGCGGGGTTTAATGCTTGGGTAATACGGTTAATCGTTTGCAATAACGCGGTTAACCCTTCTAGTGCATAATATTCACATTGCACCGGAATAAGCACCCCTTGAGACGCCGCCAATGCATTCACTGTCAACATATTTAAAGACGGTGGGCAATCGAGCAAAATAAAATCGAAATCATTGTCGACTTCATAAAGACCAGCACGCAGACGCGTTTCTTTACTGGGCAAATCCAATAAAGCCACTTCTGCGCCAGTCAAATCGCCATTCGCAGGCAACACCCAATACTCACCAGGCATGCTTTTTACCATGACGTCTTTTACGCCATGCGACCCCAGTAAAACGTCATAAACACTGGTGTCTAATTCTTCCTTAATCAAGCCACTTCCTGTCGTCGCGTTGCCCTGCGGGTCTAAATCGATCAACAGCACTCGGCGCTTCATGGCTGCCAATGATGCCGCTAAATTAACACAGGTGGTGGTTTTGCCCACACCACCTTTTTGGTTGGTCACTGCAATGATTCTTGCCATGCTTTATCCTTTACGCGTCATCACGACCATGTGACGCTCCGCCTGAACATGTGGCACATTAAGAGGTTCTACTGAGACTAATTCAACCTCTTTCGGTAGCGCCGCGATTTCTTCACTAGGGTAAACCCCTTTCATGGCTAGAAAATTACCCGTCGCTTTAGGAAGCGGTAATGTCCAATTAATCATATCTTGTAAAGAGGCAAAGGCTCGTGAAATAACATGATCGTATTCACCTTGATGCTGGTGTTTTTCAACCCGCTCGTTTGCGACCGTGACATTTTGAATGCCCAATTCCATCTTAACTTGCGTCAAAAAACGGGTCTTTTTGCCATTACTGTCGAGTAACGTGACGTGTTTCTCTGGGTAACATATAGCAAGCACCATACCAGGTAAACCTGGACCAGTGCCCACATCAATGATATTTGCGCCAGTAATAAAGGGTAAAGTCGCCAAACTATCAAATAAATGCAGAGAAATCATCTGTTCCACATCACGAATCGCGGTCAGGTTATAAGCCTTGTTCCACTTTTCTAGCATGGCTAGGTATTTTACCAGTGTCTGAATCGTTTCATCAGATAAAGCAGCGCCCATTTGTTGGGCGCCTTTTTGAATAGTGTCAAAGTGTGTCACAGTCGATCCATTTCTATATAAATAGCAATTAGGGATTATCGGCTGATGATTCTAGGCACTTTTGCGCGCAATGGCACGTTTTTTCAAGTGAATTAACAGTAAGGACACCGCAGCAGGCGTGACACCTTGAATTCGAGACGCCGAGGCAAGTGTCGCAGGACGAAGCTGAGTCAGTTTTTGTTTGATCTCATTCGACAAACCTTCCATCTTCAAATAATCCAAATCATCAGGCAAGGCAGTATTTTCTTGGCGGCGTAGACGCTCAATATCGTCAGCTTGACGAGTAATGTAGCCTGCGTATTTCACCGCTATTTGCACTTGCTCGGAAACTTGTTCATCAACCGGTTCAGTAAGACTATTTTTCAAATTCGCCACATCGGAATAAACAATATTCGGACGTTTAAGCAAATCTAACAAACTGTATTCATGGGTAATCGGCGTTTCCAATTTGGGGTTAATGGCGTCGGCTTCTGGTGTATTAGGCACAATCCAGCTGGATTTCAGACGTTGCGTTTCCAATTCAATGGCTTCACGCTTTTTACAAAACGCCGCCCAACGCACATCAGAGACCAAGCCAAGTTCACGGCCTTTCTCGGTGAGACGCATGTCGGCGTTGTCTTCACGTAAAATCAAACGATATTCCGCACGACTGGTGAACATACGGTAGGGTTCTTTCGTTCCCATGCTAATCAAATCATCAACCAATACACCAAGATAAGCTTCATCACGGCGCGGTGTCCAAGCGTCTTTATCTTGAGCTAATAACGCTGCGTTTAAGCCCGCCAATAAACCTTGCGCACCCGCTTCTTCGTAGCCAGTCGTGCCATTGATTTGTCCAGCAAAGAACAAACCTGGCATGTGTTTGGTTTCTAACGAATATTTTAGATCTTGCGGGTTAAAATAATCGTACTCAATGGCGTAGCCAGGGCGAGTAATATGGGCGTTTTCCATGCCTTTCATCGAACGAACCAACTCAATTTGCACATCAAATGGCAACGAGGTTGAAATACCATTTGGGTACAATTCGTGCGTGGTTAACCCTTCAGGCTCGATAAAAATTTGGTGTGAGTTTTTATCGGCAAAGCGGACAATTTTATCTTCAATTGAAGGGCAATAACGTGGGCCAATTCCTTCAATAACCCCAGTGTACATAGGAGATCTGTCCATTCCCGCACGAATAATGTCATGGGTGCGTTCGTTGGTATGGGTAATAAAGCACTCAATTTGACGCGGGTGCATGGCGCGATTCCCCATGTAAGACATGACCGGATCAATATCATCGCCCGGTTGCGCTTGCATTTGCGAGAAATCAACCGAACGAGCGTCGATTCGAGGTGGCGTACCGGTTTTTAAACGATCGACACGAAAAGGCAAGGCGCGTAATTTTTGCGCTAAACCAATGGATGGCGGATCACCCGCTCGACCACCAGAATGATTTTGTAAGCCAATATGGATAATGCCACCTAGAAAAGTCCCAGCCGTTAGCACCACGGTTTTACTGTTAAACCGTATACCGGTTTGGGTAATGACACCACGAGCAGCACCATTTTCAACAATTAGGTCTTCTACAGACTGTTGAAAAAGCCATAAATTTTCTTGGTTTTCTAATTTATGACGAATAGCGGCTTTGTATAAGATACGATCTGCTTGAGCACGAGTGGCTCGAACAGCGGGCCCTTTACGAGAGTTCAAAGTACGAAACTGAATGCCTGCTTGATCTGTTGCTAATGCCATAGCGCCATCTAAAGCATCAATTTCTTTTACCAAATGTGACTTCCCTATCCCACCGATAGCAGGGTTACAAGACATTTGTCCTAACGTTTCAATGTTATGGGACAGTAAAAGTGTTTTCACACCCATACGAGCGGAGGCTAAAGCGGCTTCTGTGCCAGCATGTCCGCCACCAACCACAATCACATCAAAACAACTTGGGAAATCCACAGCAACCTCGGTATTACTAATCAATAGAATGGAATGAATAAAAAACGAACAGATTCGATAAGGTGGCCTAGTATATCGGCAAATTTTGAAAAAGAAAGAGACGCTAGAGGCTATTCCCCGGTCATCAATATTAATAAATTAATTAAGTATATAGATCTTTTTATGTTTGTTATGTTTATGTAGTAAGAGAAAATCTGTGTATAACGATAAAAAATCCTTATTTATTAAATTCTTATAGAGATAACATCTTGTTAAGAGAGGGCATGACTACCTGTGGTGTGGATAACCTCAACCTGTGTATAAATACCCTACTTATACAGAGTGGTTTTTTTACCTCTAAGTTGTTAAAAACTGTGCAAAACTTCTTATCCACCTATCACCATACTTATCAACAGCACTTTTTTGTTATTTTATAAATATTATCTATTTGTTTTTATTGGACTTTTACCTTAAAAATAGCTTTTTTAAAGCGCTTATTTTAAAAAAAGAGTCCACAGGCAAAAAAATTAATTTTTTTGAAAACTTCATATTTCAGAACAA
Organism: Marinomonas profundi; assembly: GCF_020694005.1. NCBI lineage: Bacteria > Pseudomonadati > Pseudomonadota > Gammaproteobacteria > Oceanospirillales > Oceanospirillaceae > Marinomonas > Marinomonas profundi. The sequence goes on from NZ_CP073013.1 coordinate 1,680,336, forward strand.
TTAAGAATGTGCATAATATCCCCTGTCAACGCCTTGACAGGGATAACGATTGCCTTGTGTATAAAAAAATAGGCTTAAAAAGCCCCCGTGTGGATATCCGCTTTAGACAGACGAAAAAAAACGCCAGTGATGCAAGTTAGGGCATCACTGGCGTTGTATGGATTAGGTGTTGTTTTACACCTTGGCTTACTCGTCGTTTTTTAGGCTTTTCATATCAATGATAAACCGATATTTCACATCGCCTTTTTTCATGCGTTGATACGCTTGGTTGATATCTTGGATATTGATCATCTCAGCATCACACTCGATATTGTGCTGTGCACAGAAGTCTAATACCTCTTGTGTTTCTGCAATACCGCCGATGAGAGAGCCGGTCAGAACGCGACGTTTCAACACCAAGTTTGCAGAGTGAACCGCCGGTTCCATTGGTTCAACTAATCCCACTAAAATATGCGTTCCATCGACTTTTAAGCAATTTAGGTAAGGGTTCAAATCGTGTTGTACCGGAATAGTGTCTAACAGATAGTCAAAGTGCATGGTTGCAGCGGCCATTTGCGCGTCATCGGTCGACACAATGACATGATCGGCGCCCTGTTTTTTAGCTTCTGCAATTTTACTTTCAGAACGAGTAAAGATAGTCACTTCTGCACCGAGCGCTTTAGCGAACTTGACGCCCATGTGACCTAAGCCACCCATGCCTAAAACACCGACTTTATCGCCTGCTTTTACACCATGATGGCGAAGCGGAGAATAAGTGGTAATGCCAGCACACAATAATGGTGCGGCTTTACTTATATCAAGGGCTTCTGGAATGGCTAAAACGAATTTTTCCCTTACTACTATGTGATCTGAGTAACCGCCATAGGTTAAGGTGCCATCTATTAAGTCGTTGAAACCGTAAGTTCCGACAAACCCCTTGTCACAATATTGTTCTAGATCTGCGGCGCAGTGCGAGCAATGCTGGCAAGAGTCGACCATACAGCCAACACCGACCACATCGCCTATTTTGTATTTAGAAACCTTGTTGCCAACTTGTGTCACTTTACCCACAATTTCATGGCCTGGAACGATAGGATAGTTACTTGGCCCCCAATCACTTTCAGCCACATGAATGTCGGAATGGCAGACGCCACAATACAGAATATCGATCTTTACATCATCTTCACGAAGCGCGCGGCGTTCAAATGAAAACGGGGCTAACGGGGTGGTGGCAGATTGTGCTGCGTAGGCTTTTGCTTGACTCATAACCTTTACTCCAGTGGTTGAATAGAACATTAGTGGTATTCAGTTTAGAGTAAAACAAACACAATTAAGTTGTGCATTTTTGCTATAGTTTTGCCTATTCCTCTAAATAGAGCAGACTTTACTTTTCCTACACAATCTCGTAAGACCTAAATTCAGCGCTAATAACGGCATTGATTTTTTATAGATGGATCAAACATGAGCGATAACAATTTAGTCAATTTGATCAAACCTCTGGTGAGTGACGATGGCTTTTCAGATACCTTAATTACTCATGTTCGCCTGATGAAGTGTGCGAAGTCTCTGCCTCGCATGCCCCTTATCTATCGTCCTGGGTTGACGATTATTGTGCAAGGTCGAAAAATAGGTTACTTAGGTGACCGTGAAATTCACTATAATTCTGGTCATTATTTGGTCCAAACCCTGCCTTTGCCTTTTGAATGCGAAACCTTTGCCAGTCAAGAAGAGCCGCTACTTGGCGTGTCTATAGAGATTGACCCTGTTTTATTATCTGAGTTGGTGTCTGTTGCTTCTGAAGAGCATTTAAAGCCATCTGTATCTCATTTTCCCATGTCATCCGTGCCGATGAGCGCGGATATGATGGAGTCTGTGGCGCGTCTTATCAAAGCATTGCATGACCCTTATACGGCAAAAATCATGGGACAAAGTCGAGTACGAGACGTTATTTTTGAAGCCTTACAAAGTCCACAAGGCGATGCTTTGCGTGCCTTAGTGACGAATCAAGGCCGCTTTTCATTGATAGCAAATACGCTTAAGCAATTACATCTTCAGCTGGACCAAGAGGTTCGGGTAGAGCAGCTTGCTGAACATGCTCATATGAGTGTGTCTAGTTTCCATCATCACTTTAAAAGCATCACGGGCTCTTCCCCTTTGCAGTATTTAAAGCGACTACGTTTACTTAAAGCACAGATGCTATTGAACCAAGGCTATTTGAATGTCAGTCAGGTCTCATTAGAAGTCGGTTATAACAGTATCCATCAATTTAGCCGAGACTATAAACGCTACTTTGGATTGCCGCCAACAAAAGACCTGCTAAGAGAAGACACACTAATATGATGCTTTTCTGGACTAGAGTTGATTTTTTCATCATTGTTATCTAATGGTTATCAGATGAGACTAAAAGAGCAAAACGGGAGAAAATGATGTTTAAAGCCATATTAATCACGCAAGAAGATAAAAAAAGTGCGGCATCCGTGGCGACACTACATGACTATCAATTGCCTGAAGGCGATGTCTTAATCGAGGTACATTACAGTACTTTAAATTATAAAGATGGTTTGGCCATCACCGGCAAAGCGCCTGTGGTGCGTTCTTTTCCTATGGTGCCAGGCATCGATTTAGTCGGCAAAGTGTTACAAAGCGATTCTGAACGTTTCTCACCGGGGAATTTCGTTGTGCTTAATGGTTTTGGCGTGGGGGAAGTCCATTGGGGTGGATTGGCCGAAAAAGCACGACTCAAAAGTGAGTGGCTTATTCCCCTACCAAAAGGTATAGAACCAAAGCAATCTATGGCAATAGGTACCGCGGGCTATACTGCAATGTTGTCGATTCTTGCCCTTGAAAAACAAGGTGTTACGCCGGATTCTGGCGATATTCTTGTCACCGGTGCAAACGGTGGTGTGGGCAGCTTTGCGATTCGTCTATTAAACCGCCTTGGTTATCATGTGGTTGCTTCCACAGGGCGGATGGAAGAAAGCGATTACCTAAAAAGCCTTGGAGCGCGTGACATTATCGACCGAAATACCTTGTCTGAGCCTGGTAAACCTTTGCAGAAAGAGCATTGGGCAGGGGTAATCGATTGTGTTGGTAGTCACACCTTAGCCAATGCGTGCGCCAGTACCAAATACGGCGGCGTCGTTACCGCTTGCGGCTTGGCTCAAGGCATGGACTTCCCCGTTTCCGTCGCTCCCTTCATCTTACGAGGCATCAAATTGATCGGCATCGACAGCGTTATGCGGCCCTTAGCGGACAGAATAGAAGCGTGGCAGCGCTTGAGTGAACTACTACAACCAGAAGACTATGACAGCATCAGTGAAGAAATCGGCTTGGAAGACGTAGTCGACACGGCCCATAAATTGCTCGATGGTAAAGTTCGCGGTCGAGTGATTGTGACATTAAAATCGTAAGATAAAACAACGCTCTGGATTTATTACAGACACTGAATTATTACAGACGCAGAATACTTTTGTACTCTGTGTCTGGCTTATGTCTACCTCGCTATTTTCCCTCGTGGATTTTCAGTAATATGACACCTACTTTGTTATAGATTGGAGCGCCAATGGATGTCTTAGACCCCGCTATTGCGATGCAAATTGTTAGTCGTACCATGAGCATTTTGGGTCACAATGTGAATGTGATGAACAGCCGAGGGGTGATTCTTGGTTCGGGTGATAATCTGCGTATTGGCGCGGTTCATGAAGGGGCTTTACTGGCGATCACTCAAAATAGAGTGGTAGAAATTACCGCAGAAGTGGCTTCTGGACTTATTGGCGTTAAACCGGGGATTAATTTACCTCTGCATTATCAAGGAGAAATCATTGGTGTTATTGGGATAACCGGTGAATTTAAAGAAATAACCCCTTATGGCCAGTTGCTCAAAATGACCGCAGAGATGATCGTTGAGCAAGCTAACTTACAAGACAATCTGCAATGGGAAAACCGTCAGAAAGAAGCGTTTATATTACAGCTGGTTAAGGGAGAACTCCCACATAAAGCGCAGCTGACAGAATGGGCAGCGCAATTAGGTGTTTCTCTAGAAACCCCTAGAGTCGCGGCTATTATTGAAGTCAGTGATTTGAACGCCAGCGTGCAGCATGATGGTCATGGTGCCAACAACCTTAAAGAAATATCGCGCCTTTTACAGCATCCAGAACGCGATAATTTAGTGGCCATGACATCACTGAATCAGCTGGTTATCTTAAAACCCGCGTTGCTTGATGGAAAACAATGGGATCCTATTTTAGAAAGCACACGCATTGATTCCTTGCTAAAGCGTTTGCCTGCGCATCTAAAAGACCGTATTAAAATTGCCTTAGGGCATTATTTTCCGAGCATTGAAGGCATTGCTCACTCCTATCAAACGGCACAAGAGACTTTAAGCATTGGTAAGCAGATGAACAGCGAAGAGAGAAAATATCTTTTTGAGGATTACTCTTTGCAGGTTTTGCTGTCAGGCCTCAAGCATAACTGGCGGGGTGAGGTTCTTTCCAGTCATTATAAGCAGCTTCAATCCGTTGATAAAAAAGGTGTTTTAAGAAAAACCTTGGCAGCTTACACCACTCATTTTGGTGATTTACAACACTGTGCCAATGCGCTACACATTCACCGTAATACGCTGCGTTACCGATTAGACAAAATCCAAGCGATCACCCATGTTGATATTCATACCTTAGATGGCCTTTTCAGTCTGTATTTGGGGCAGTTGATAACAGATCAATGACTGGAAAAGGGAGGACTTATCCCATAAAAATGCATTTTTTTGTGCAAATGACTAAAAAATAAAGAAAAATCCTCCCAATATCCAGCTAAGTGGCTAAAGCTTCTGATGCGCATTTGTTGAATAATGAAAAGTCTTAAACGCTGGTGTCATTGGCTCCAATAATTAAAATTAAAAAGGACATTATTCGATGAACTTAGTACTGATCTTGATAGGGGTTATTGCCTTTATCGTACTCGCAACCTCTAGATTTAAACTTCATCCCTTCTTAACCTTGATATTAGCGGCGTTTATCGCGGCTTTTGCTTACGGTTTACCAAGTAGTGATATCGCAAAAACCATCACATCGGGCTTTGGCGGCATTCTTGGGTACATAGGCTTAGTGATCGTTTTGGGCACGATTATTGGTGCCATTTTAGAAAAAAGTGGTGCCGCCATTACCATGGCGGATTGTGTTATTAGGCTTTTAGGTAAGCGCTTCCCTACGTTAACCATGTCTTTGATTGGTTATCTTGTCTCCATTCCTGTGTTTTGTGATTCTGGTTTTGTCATTTTGAACTCATTGAAGCAGTCGATGGCAAATCGTATGAAGGTTTCCAGTGTGTCCATGAGTGTGGCATTGGCAACAGGGCTTTATGCTACTCATACTTTTGTTCCGCCAACGCCAGGTCCTATTGCTGCTGCCGGTAACTTAGGCTTAGAGTCAAATTTAGGTTTGGTTATCTTAGTAGGGGTTTTTGTTGCTGCTGTGGCCGCTTTGGCGGGCATGTTGTGGGCAAATCGCTTTGCGAATGTCGAGCCTGATGGTGAAGGCGCGGATGAACTAAAAACGCAAAATGCAGACTACGAAGCGTTAAAGCAAAGTTACGGTGAGCTGCCAAGCCCATTCAAAGCTTTTGCGCCGATTTTTGTGCCTATTTTATTAATCTGTTTTGGTTCTATCGCCGGCTTTCCTTCTGCTCCTTTAGGGAAAGAGACGTTATATGATGTATTGGTCTTTTTAGGACAACCCGTTAATGCCTTGCTAATTGGTCTGTTTTTATCTTTGTTGTTGCTAAAAAGTGATAAAAAAATAGCAGAGTTTAGTGAGCGAATTAGCCAAGGTTTGGTGGTTGCTGCCCCTATTTTGCTAATTACGGGGGCCGGTGGTGCCTTTGGTGCGGTTCTGAAAGCCACCCCGATTGGCGATTTTCTGGGTACGTCACTGTCTGCGCTGGGGATTGGTATTTTTATGCCGTTTATTGTGTCGGCGGCATTAAAATCGGCACAAGGCTCTTCTACCGTTGCTTTGGTGGCAACATCGGCTTTGGTTGCGCCTATGTTAGGTGATATTGGCTTAGCCAGTGAGATGGGTCGAGTATTAACGGTCATGGCAATTGGTGCGGGCGCCATGACGGTATCTCATGCTAACGATAGCTTCTTCTGGGTAGTGGCTCAATTTAGCCGCATGAGCGTCTCTCAAGCTTATAAAGCGCAAACCATGGCAACCTTGATTCAAGGCGTTACCGCAATGTGCCTTGTGTATATTTTGAGCTTATTCTTACTGTAACGGATTGTTGAAAGGAACCACTATGAAGATTGTGATTGCACCCGATTCCTTTAAAGAAAGCTTAACCGCTTTTGACGTCGCCAATGCGATTGAAGCGGGTTTTCGTCAGGTATTTCCGGCGGGGGAATACGTAAAAGTGCCGATGGCCGATGGCGGTGAAGGCACGGTGCAATCCATGGTTGAAGCGACGCAAGGGTATTTGGTGGATCTTGAAGTGACTGGGCCGCTGGGCAATAAAGTGATGGCGCAATACGGTATTTTAGGCGCGGTAGAGGGCCAAACATCGACCTCGGCAGTGATTGAAATGGCGTCGGCTTCAGGGTTGCATTTGGTGCCACGGGATCAGCGTGATCCGCTTTATACCACCAGCTTCGGCGCAGGCGAACTCATCAAAGATGCCTTGGATCGAGGCATTAAACACATTGTGTTAGGACTAGGTGGCAGTGCAACCAATGATGCCGGTGTCGGTTTGGCACAAGCATTGGGCATTCAATTCCAAGATGAAACCAATCAAGAACTGCCGTTTGGGGGCATGGCGCTGGCGCAATTAAGCCGTGTGGATTTGAGCCAGGTGCACCCTTTGTTAGCCGAATGCCGTTTCGATGTCGCCTGTGATGTTGATAATCCGTTATGTGGTGAACATGGCGCTTCCGCTATCTTTGGGCCACAAAAAGGTGCCACCCCAGACATGGTGGCCTTGTTAGATAAAACCCTTGGTCATTTTGCGGATGTGTTAGTGCAAAGTGGCTTTGCGGACCACAGATTAGAGCCAGGCGTTGGTGCCGCTGGCGGCATGGGATTAGGGGCGAAAGTCTTTCTTAATGCGACGCTAAAACCCGGTATCGAGATTGTGATGGAAACCGTTGGTCTGGCTGAAAAACTGCAAAATGCCGATTTGGTCATCACCGGTGAAGGCCGAATTGATGGCCAAACTGTGTTTGGCAAAACGCCCATGGGCGTGCTGAAACAAGCCAACGCAAATAAGGTTCCAACCATTGGTATTGCTGGTAGTTTGGGACAAGACGCCGAGGCTATTTTGGCGCACGGCATGTTGGCTATTTTCCCGATTATTCCCGCGCTGGATAGCTTGGATAATGTGCTGGCTCAGGCTGAAAAGAACCTCATCACCACCTCACGCAACATCGCCGCCGCGATGAAATTAGGTCGTTTTCTAGGCGAGTGAATTTGATGGTGTAATGAAAAATTACGCTTTTTTTACGCGCTAATGCTTATCGCCTTTGTTAGAGTCTTGCTTGTGCTCTTCCCTATTTAATTGCCCATAACAAGCGACCCTATGAAACAGAATTGGCCAAGCATCTCCTCTCACTATCTAGCCGTGTGTGCTGTTGTTGCGGCTCTGCTAATCAGTTATGGGTTGGATACTTGGCTTGGGTCAAATATTGCGGTGTTGCTGATTTTACAATTGGCGGTGGTGGTAGTGGCGCTTTTGTGTCGTCCTCGTTGGGTCTATGTTGTCGCTCTGTTTGAGGCTTTGTGTTTCAACTTTTTCTTCACCGTTCCGCGTTATTCTTTTGAAATGTTTAACCGCGATGACATGTTGAATTTGCTGGTGTTTTTGCTGGTGGCCGTGATCACCAGTAGGCTAGCTGAGCTGTATCAGCATCAACAAAATCAATTAAAACAAGAACAGTTACGCAGTCGTATTTTATTGTCCGTTTCTCATGATTTACGCACGCCTTTGGCGACGATTATTGGTACTTTGAGTACGCTTAAAGAGTACACGAATAAGCTGACTGAAAAGGAAAAAACCGAGCTATTAGGCAGTGCCACCAGCGAAAGTCACCGACTGCATCAATACATCGAAAATCTGTTGCAAGCGACCAAACTGCAGCATGGTGTGGTGGTTCCGAAACAATCTGAACAGTCTGCTGTTGCCATTATTGATCTTGTTATGGCGCGTTTTAGCGAGCAAAAATCACGTTTAACACTACAAATAGACGACAAGCTGCCGCTGATTTCGGTGAGTGCGTCGCTTATCCAACAAGCGATTTTTAACGTTGTCGACAATGCCTTGCGCTATTCGCCAATCGATAAATCTGTGATCATTTCTGTAAGTACGTTAGATACAGATAATAAGCATCCTCAGATTGTGATTGACGTGCAAGATCAAGGTGTTGGTATTCGATCGGATCAGTCAAACAGTATCTTTGAGCTGTTTTATTCGGTTGATTCTTTTAAGCGTAGCGACAGTGGTACGGGGTTAGGTTTAGCGGTATCAAAAGGCATTATTGCCGCCCATCAAGGTACGATTCAATCCATTCCCGTTGCGCAAGGTTGTCTGATTCGCATCTGTCTGCCCGCGAGCATTGAGCCATCACGGCATGGCAAAGGGAGTGCATCATGACTTCTTATAAAATACTGGTGATCGACGACGAACCACAAATCCACACCTTTATGCGAATCTCATTGGTGGCGGAAGGTTTTGAATATCTTGGTGCGGACTCTATTCAGTCAGCTAAGCAAATTATGGAGCAGAACCCACCGCACTTGTTGATATTGGATCTGGGGTTGCCTGATGGCGATGGTATGGATTTGCTCAACTTCGTGCGCGCCACCAGTCATACACCAATTCTGATTTTAACCGCGCGTGATGAGGAAGAGGAAAAAATTCGTCTACTTGAGGCAGGCGCGAATGATTATCTTAGTAAGCCATTCGGCATTCGAGAGTTGATCGCCCGAGTGAAGGTTTTGCTGCGGGACTTAGTAAATACCCACTTACCTGCTGATATCCTAGAAACAAGAGATATTAAGCTGGAAATCAGCACCAATCAGGCGTGGTTTCAAGGCGCACCTTTGGCGTTAACCAAAAAAGAATTCGCCTTTCTACGCATGCTGATCACCACGCCAGATAAGCTGGTGATGCAAGAAGTGTTACTGGCCAATATTTGGGGCGTTACTCACACCCGAGATTCGCATTACTTGCGGATTTTAGTCAGTCAGCTGCGTAAAAAACTCCAAGATAATGCCAATGAGCAGCGTGTTATCAAAACAGAGCCCGGTCTAGGTTATCGCTTGTTATCAGACAGTTAACTCATCAGAAAACTTTTAAAAAACTCTCAAAAGACATGAATAAAAGGTAATTAATATGGCGCATTTTACGGTGATTGGTTTGGGGCGTTTCGGGGTTGCCGCCAGTATGGAGCTGATTTATCTGGGTCATACCGTCACCGGCGTGGATCGAGACGCCAAAATTGCGGAGAAATATGTCGATGATTTCACTCAAGTGATGATTTGTGATTCCACCGATGAAAATGCGTTAAAAGAGCTTGATCTGATTAATAGCGATGCGGTGCTGGTGGCCATTGGTGAAGACATGGAATCCAGCCTGTTGTGTATTCTGGCACTGAAAAAGCTTGGTGTGAAAGAAATCTGGGTCAAGGCCAGTAGCCGCGCTCATCACACGATTGTTTCCAAACTTGGCGTGGCGCGTATTATTCACCCTGAAGAAGAAATGGGCATGCGTGTTGCTCAGGCGCTGAATTACCCGATGGTGAACGATTATTTGTCTATTGGCCACGGTTTATATGTGGTGGAGATTCACATCAAACCACAGCTAGACGGACGTCCTCTTGGCGATGTTTTAGACCCAGCAAAAGGAAAAGTCGACGCGGTGATGATCAAACGAGAGCAAGAGACGTTTTTGCAATTGGATAAAGCGTTTGTGTTGAAAGAAAAAGATATCTTGTTACTGTGCGGTCTGCGTAGCGAACTAAAACACATCGCACCAAGGCTGGCTTGAGATGATGAACTGGGACCCCGCCGTAATCGCCATAGAGCGTCATCCCAAAGCGGCGAAAAAAATCATGGCGGCGCCACCCTTAATCTTGTGTGGTGGCTTCTTATTATTAATTCTAATTGGTACCTTGTTGCTTAAATTGCCGATGGCGACCACACAACCTATCTCTTGGTTACACAGTGTTTTTACTGCGACCTCAGCAGTCACGGTAACAGGCTTGGTAGTTCAAGACACGGGCACGGTATTTACTACCTTTGGGCAAGTGGTGATTGCGCTACTGATTCAGTGCGGTGGCCTGGGGTTAATGACCTTCGCTATCGTCACTCTCGTCGCGCTGGGTGGTCGTATTGGTTTTCTTCAGCGTACCGTCGCCATTGAAGCCTTTAATCAAACTGACGCCTCTACCATCGTTTCTACGGCGAAGTCTGTGTTGCTGTTCTCCTTGATTGTCGAAGTGATCGGCATGTTGATTCTTGCAGTACATTGGAGTGATACATTAGGTTGGAAAACCAGCTTATTTCATGGTTTTTTCTACACCATTAGCGCTTTTAATAACGCGGGATTTGCCTTGTCCTCTGCAAGCTTAATGCCCTACGTGGCGGATCCTGTGGTGAATTTGACCATCAGCGGACTGTTTATTATCGGTGGTTTGGGTTTTTCCGTATGGATTGACCTCATAAAAAATCGTCGTTGGGCGAGGCTTTCGCCCTACAGTAAAATGATGATTACCGGCACCATTATTATTAATCTTGTTGCCTTGCTGGCCATCTATTTTATCGAATACAGCAACCCGAAAACCCTTGGCCCACTGAGCGAAACAGGCAAATGGCTGGCGTCTTGGTTCCAAGCGGTGACACCACGTACGGCAGGGTTTAACACGCTCGCCATTGAAGAACTAAGAGATGCCACGACCGCGCTGATGTTGGTGCTGATGTTCATTGGTGGTGGGTCTTTGAGTACCGCCAGCGGCATAAAGGTGGTGACTTTTATGCTGCTGGTGCTAGCAACTTACGCTTACCTGCGTCGTGATGACGAAGTGAACGTATTTAAACGCGAGATTCCTAAGGAAGTGATCAGCAAAGCGCTGGCTTTGAGCATGATTTCTATTGGTGTGACTTGGTTGGCCATATTTGTGCTATTGATAAGTGAAAAACACGCGCAAATGATCGACGTGGTGTTCGAAGCCGTATCGGCATTGGGTACGGTTGGCCTTTCTCGTGGCTTAACCGGTTCCTTGAGTAACACGGGGGAAGGCATCATCATCTTCTTGATGTTTATTGGCCGCCTTGGGCCACTCACACTCGCCTACTTCCTCGCCAGCCCAAGAAGCAAAAAAGTCCGCTACCCGAAAGTCAAAATGACCGTGGGTTAGAGACTTTCCGTGCTCTAAACCTTATGGCTTAGAGCACGGAATTTTTTTCATTTGTTCATTAACGTATTTCTATTTCCCGATACAAAACGAGCCAAAGATGCGGCCAAGTAGGTCATCGCTGGTGAAGGCGCCGGTGATTTCACTGAGGGCTTGTTGGGCTTCTTTTAGGTCTTCTGCGAGTAATTCCCCTGCGCCGTAGCCGTGCAGTTGTTCGTTGCCGGCGTCTAAAAAGCGCTTGGCTTTGTTGAGTGCTTCAATATGACGACGACGCGCGATAAAACCGCCTTCTGTGGTGCTGTCGAAGCCCATGACGGCTTTTAGGTGTTCCGTCAAATCACTAACGCCCTCGCCTGTTTTGGCCGATAGAGAGACAACAGAGACACCTGAGATCATTTCTAGCCCCGTGCTTTCTTTGGTCAAGTCGACTTTGTTGCGTACCAAGGTAAGGTGTTTGGTGTTGCCCAGTTTTTCGATGAATTCAGGCCAGATTTCGTTTGGGTCTTTTGAATCAATGGATTGGCTGTCGACCATCATTAAGATGCGATCCGCTTTGCTGATTTCGTCCCATGCGCGCTGAATACCGATGCGCTCGACTTCGTCTGGGCTGTCACGTAAACCGGCAGTGTCGATAATGTGCAGCGGCATGCCATCAAGATGAATGTGTTCGCGCAAGACGTCACGCGTGGTGCCTGCGATGTTGGTGACGATGGCGGATTCTTTACCAGATAAGGCATTCAATAAGCTGGATTTACCGGCATTGGGGCGGCCTGCGATGACCACGTTCATGCCTTCGCGAATCAAGGCGCCTTGGCTTGCTTCTTTGAGTACCTCGGCCAGTTTGCTTTGAATGCCGGTCAGTTCTGCGGCGACTTTGCCATCCCCAATAAAATCGATTTCTTCTTCCGGAAAATCAATCGCAGCTTCGACATAAATACGCAGGTGGATTAAGGCTTCAACCAGTTCGTCTACGCGTTTTGAAAACGCCCCTTGTAAGGAGCGCAACGCGCATTTGGCGGCTTGCTCCGAGGTACTGTCGATCAAATCGGCAATGGCTTCCGCTTGGGTTAAGTCCATTTTGTCGTTCATAAAAGCCCGTTCGGAGAATTCACCGGGACGGGCTAAACGCGCGCCAAGCGTCACACAATGGCTCAGTAGCATGTCCATAATGACGGGGCCGCCATGGCCTTGCAGTTCAAAAACATCTTCGCCAGTGAAGGAGTTGGGCCCTGGGAAATACAGCGCCAAGCCCATGTCGAGTTGTTCGTCTTGCGCGCCTTTGAAGGGCACATAATGCGCGTAACGTGGCGTGGGTTCGAAGCCGATAATCTGCTTGGCGATGGCAAGGCTTTTTGGCCCTGATAAACGAATAATCCCTACGCCACCTCGGCCGGGAGCCGTGGCTTGTGCGGCGATGGTGTCTTGGTCTGTGGCGTATTGGAAATCGGTCATAATCAAACTCTGTGCTGTGGTACGGTAAAAAAGAATGGCTAGCAATCGGGCAATTGTCTATTAGCCTAGCTGACATGGCAATCTAAACGTAAAAAAGGCCTCCCACTGGGAAGCCTTTTAATCGAAACCTGAGCCTGTTGAGTATCAGGCTTCTTTTTCGATGCGCTTAGTAATGATGTACTGCTGTACGATAGATAAGGTGTTGTTAACCACCCAGTACAACACCAAACCACTTGGGAACCACAAGAAGAAGAAGGTAAATGCGATGGGCATTATCTTCATGATTCGAGCTTGCATTGGATCGGGTGGTGTTGGGTTAAGCATTTGCTGGCCCATCATACTTAAGCCCATCAAGATAGGCAGTACGAAATAAGGGTCCATAGACGCTAAGTCATGTATCCATAGGAAGAAGGGTGCGTGACGTAATTCAACCGACTCCATCAATACCCAGTACAAAGAAAGGAAAACCGGCATTTGTACCAAGATAGGTAAACAGCCCCCTAGCGGGTTAATTTTCTCTTTTTTGTACAATGCCATCATTTCTTGCGACATTTTCTGGCGATCGTCACCGTACTGATCTTTCAGCTTGGCGATTTCTGGGCCGAATTTGCGCATTTTTGCCATTGAACGGTAGCTAGCAGCAGACAACTTGAAGAAGACGGCTTTTACGCACACTACGATCAAGATAATCGCGATACCCCAGTTGATCACGAAAGATTGGATCAGGGTAAGCAACCAAAATAGCGGTTTCGCTAACCACCACAACCAGCCGTAATCGACAGTGAGATCTAGATTCTCTGCGGTTTCTTCCAGCTGGTCTTGAAGTTTTGGACCAACATAAAAGGTTGAGCTCAACGTGCCTTGTTTGCCAGAGGCTATTTCAACCGGAGAGCCGGTGAAACCTATGATGTTAAAGTCGCCATTGGTTCGCGCTTGCAAGGTGACTTTTTGGCCTTGTTCAGGGATCCAGGCAGAAACAAAATAGTGTTGCAGTACCGCAACCCAGCCTTGAGTGGTGGTGGTTTTAAGCGGTTCCTCTTCCATGTCTGAAAAAGAAATCTTTTTGTATTTATTCTGCTCATCTGAAACGGCACCACCCAGATAAGGCTGTAGGCCCATACTTGTCGCGCTGCTTGGATCTTCTGAGTTATCACGCTTTATTTGAGCGAATAAATTACCGCGCCACGTATCCGCAGACGTATTGTCTATCGTGATTAGCTGACGAATACGGTATTTGCCTTTAGTGAAACGGAAGGTTTTGGTGTATTTCACGCCTTTCGCGTCAGTGTAGTAGAGGTTTACATCAAGCGAATCGTCACCTTCTGCCAAGGAGTAAGACGTTTGCTCTGATTGGTAAACTGGACGACCTTGTGGTGACGCATCAGGACCATTTTGACCGATTAGGCCACTTTGTGTCACATAAGTGCGTTCGTCGCCGTTTTCTAAGATGACAAAAGAATCGGGTTTATCCAATGTTTTTTTGTAATCCAAAAGCGCCGCTTCAACTAGGTCACCGCCGACTGGGTTAATGGCAACACGTAGGGTATCGGTTGTCACTTCAATCAATTTTCCAGGTGCGAGTTTTGTCGCACTTTGTGGAATTTCGGCATTAGCATCGCTAGTACTTTGAGTTGCCAAAGGCAAATCATCGCTCATTTGAGGGTTCGCCTCAGATTGATTCTGAGTGCTTTGAGCTACGCTTTGAGTGGACTGAGGACCATAATCTTGGCTCCACTGTAAAAACAGTAGGTAGCCACTGATAAAAAGCGCACCCCATAAAAAGTAACGTCTGAAATCCATGGTATTCAACTAATTTATTTGGTTGGACAAGTAGGTTCATTGAACCCTTATAAAAATCACGCGCTATTAAACCAGCCTTTGGCAGTTTTTTCAGCCTATTTCTGCTTATCTTGGTCGCGTTTTTTATTTTGGGCGGGTTTTAGGGCTTTTTTTGCTAACTGATCCCATGCTTTTTCGAGTCGGCTGTGCAAAGTGGCGTTGTCTAGCTCTTTAATGCCTTGTCGTGCTAAGAAAATAATATCCAAGCCGGACAGTGGAATTTTGTGATGGCGAAAGGAATCACGCACCAAGCGTTTGATACGATTCCGGCCTACGGCACGCTTATCTGTTTTTTTCGACACAATAAGACCCAACCGAGTTTGGTTGTCATCTCGTTTTCGTGCCAATAAAAGAAATTCGCCAGCGAAGACTTTGGAGGTGGTGTCGTTAAAGACGGATTGATAATCCCCGGCATTCAGAAGTCTGACATGCCGAGGAAAACAATATTCGGTCATCAGCGGTTTTATGCGCTTAGAACCTTGCGGCCGCGAGCACGACGACGAGCGATAACTTGACGTCCGCCTTTAGTAGCCATACGAGCACGGAAACCGTGGTTACGTTTGCGTTTTAGAACGCTAGGTTGGAAAGTTCTTTTCATCTTAATTCTCTCACTGAATGCAGTGTTTGAGTTTTGAGGGTTAGCGATCGCCAAGCCTCTACATTTGATTGGTCAAATCAGGGCGCGGATTTTAGAGCCTTTCCCCAGTAAATTCAATGCTTACACCGCTTAATTATGAAAAAAATAGCGATACAATCTATTAAATACTTACCCACAGAGTTTTACTCTGTTGGTGGATAAAAAAACTCGCTGAAAAATTTATTATCCACAGGTGTGCTGTTTTTTTATTTTATGTGTATAAAAATCAAATAGATGAAACCTTTTTAAATTGTGCACAAGGTAAAAATAAAGGTCGCTTATTATGTGTATAACTTACCCTTTTATGCACATGATTGATCTTTTATCACCCGCTGTGCATAACCTTGATTGTTATTAACATTTTTAGATTTAGCGTCGAATTCGGTTTTTTTCTATTTATGTGTGGATAACTTTAAAAGCCCGATGTAAAATCCGCTCCTTGTCTGTCACTCAACCAGGGAGTACGTCTACAGTGTCTTTGGAGCATTGGAATCTTTGTCTGCAGCGCTTGCAGGGTGAGTTTTCCACATCTCAATTCAACACCTGGATTCGTCCATTACAGGCTGAAATGATGCCGAATGGCGAATTGTGCCTAAGTGCACCAAACCGTTTTGTGTTGGATTGGGTGAGTAACAAATATCAAACGCGCATAAAAGAGTTGTTGTCTGAGTTTGCGGGCGACGATCTTGCCCCGGCTTTAACGTTAGAAGTAAAGACTCAAAACTTTGCTCAAGCAAATCGAACGTCGCCACCGCCTCCGGTCTCCAGTGAACCGGCTATCAACCCGTTGAATAATGAAGTGGCAAGAGAGTCTGGTTATCGCCCAGGGTTTGGCTTAATGGATGATGAAGAAGGCAGCGCCAATGCTGACCTTGAATTTGAAGCACCATTAACCTTGTCTGGCGCAGGCTTGCGCGGCGAACTTGAACCTTACGAACAGGGTCAACTGCCATTAACGGCACCCAAACGTAAAGTGCAGGTAGAAGGCGGTATTAATCACGGCGCGAATCTGAACAATTCATTTACCTTTGATAACTTCATCGAAGGCAAATCCAACCAGCTCGCTCACGCCGCGGCCTTGCAAGTGGCGGAGAACCCCGGCGGCGCTTACAACCCGCTGTTTATCTACGGTGGCGTTGGTCTGGGTAAAACTCACTTAATGCAAGCCGTCGGCACTGAAATGATGCGCCATAATCCGAATGCCAAGGTGGTTTACCTGCATTCTGAGCGCTTTGTGGCCGACATGGTAAAAGCATTACAGCTGAATGCGATTAACGATTTCAAGCGTTATTATCGTTCTGTGGATGCGTTATTAATCGACGATATTCAGTTCTTTGCTGGCAAAGACCGTACGCAAGAAGAATTTTTCCACACCTTTAACGCTTTATTAGAAGGTGGTCAGCAGATGATTTTGACCTGTGACCGCTATCCTAAAGAGATTCAAGGCTTGGAAGATCGTCTTAAATCGCGTTTTGGTTGGGGGTTAACGGTCGCCGTTGAGCCACCGGAACTGGAAACACGAGTGGCGATTTTGATGCGTAAAGCGGATGAAAGTGGCATCAAGCTGTCTTATGATTCGGCTTTTTTTATTGCGCAGAAAATACGTTCAAACGTCCGAGAATTAGAAGGCGCGCTTAAACGGGTTATTGCCAACTCGCATTTTACTGGACGAGCCATTACGCCAGATTTTGTGCGTGAGTCGTTAAAAGACCTTTTGGCCTTGCAAGATAAGCTGGTAAACATCGATAATATCCAGCGCATTGTGGCGGAATACTACAAGATTAAGATCAGTGATTTGTTATCGAAGCGCCGTAGCCGCTCGGTGGCGCGTCCTCGCCAAGTGGCGATGTCGTTGGCAAAAGAGTTAACGAATCACAGTTTGCCGGAGATTGGTGATGCCTTTGGTGGCCGCGACCATACCACGGCCTTGCATGCGATTCGCAAGATTAAAGAACTGCAAGACACGGATTCCGATATTCGTGAAGACTACAAACAATTGATGCGAATTCTGACCACCTGATGGTCTAAGACTTTGAGTTTACGAGGAAAATAATGAAATTTTCAGTCGTCCGCGAGACGCTTCTTAAGCCCCTTCAATTAGTGGCTGGCGTTGTAGAGCGCAAACAAACCATGCCGGTCTTGGCCAATGTGTTGGTGGAAGTGAAAGACCAAGTATTAACGCTTACCGGTTCTGACTTAGAAGTCGAACTGATTGGCCATGTGCCATTAGATGAATGCGAGGAAGGCCGAATTACGGTACCCGCTCGTAAATTAATGGACATTTGCAAAAGCTTACCAGACAGCGCGGTGATTGAATTCACCTTGGATGACCAAAAAGCGGTGATTCGCTCTGGCCGTTCACGTTTTAGCTTGTCTACCTTGCCTGCGGATGAATTTCCTAATATCCAAGACATGCAAGGCGATTTAACGGTTTCTATCGCGCAAAACAGTGTCCGTCGTTTGATCGACCGCACGGGCTTTGCCATGGCGAACCAAGATGTGCGCTATTACCTTAACGGCATGTTGTTAGAAGTCGCCGATGGTCAGCTACGTGTGGTTGCAACCGATGGACACCGTTTAGCGACAGCGGTTGAAGACGCGCAAGTCAGCGGCGATTTGACCCAAGTGATCGTACCTCGCAAAGGGGTGTTGGAACTAAACCGTTTGCTAAACGACACAGAAGAAGTGGTTGAGTTAACCATAGGGACAAATCATATTCGCGCTAAAGTCGCTGACTATGTGTTTACCTCGAAATTGGTCGACGGTAAGTTTCCAGATTATCATCGTGTTATTCCGCGTAATAATGAAAAAATCGTCATTGCCGATCGTTTGGAATTACGCCAAGTCTTCCTACGTGCCTCGATTCTATCTAACGAGAAATACCGTGGTGTGCGTTTGATTTTGTCTAACGGCATGTTGCAAGTGTTTGCCAATAACCCAGAGCAAGAAGAAGCCGAAGAATCCGTGTTGGTGCAATACCAAGGCGATAATATAGAAGTCGGTTTCAACGTGGGTTACTTGTTAGATGTGCTGGGTGTCGTCGACGCGCAAGAAGTGCGTTTGTCATTGAACGACTCCAACAGCAGCGCCTTGATCGAAGAAGCGCAAAGCCACGCCGCACAATACGTTGTGATGCCGATGCGTCTTTAGTCATTTGTTAGATGATAGACCTATCACCCGCTTGGCGATTTAGTTCGTTAACATGCCAAGCGGGTTGTCTTCTCTCCCCTAATTAAGGTTTTAGTGTTATGCCGCTGGTGCGTTTGGACATCTCTCATGTTCGCAACCTTTCTAGTGTGCGCTTTGAACCTTCGCCCCAAGTAAATGTGATCGTTGGCAAAAATGGCAGTGGTAAAACCTCCATTTTGGAAGCCATTCATCTGTTGTCGTTTGGTCGTTCCTTTCGCAGTCACAAGCATAAAACCTATATTCAGCACGAAAATGATGCCTGCGTTGTCTTTGCGCAACTTCATCAACCACAAGGCGGCCCGATTCGTGTCGGCTTGCAGCGCTATCGTGATGGTCACATTGACGTGCGTATTCAAGGACAGCGAGCGCAATCGGTTGTCGAGCTGGCCGAACGCCTCCCCGTGCAGCTGATTAACCCCGATGCGTTTCGATTATTAGAAGGTTCCCCGAGCATTCGACGCCAATTTATTGACTGGGGCGCGTTCCATTTTGATAAAGACTTCATTCAGGCGTGGCGAGGCTGGCAAAAAGCATTAAAACAGCGGAATACCTTGCTCAGACGTGGTAAAATATCCCACAGTTTATTGGCGGCATTTGATCAGGAATTGATCCGACTGGGTGAGCAAGTGAATCAATCTCGCAAAGCCTACGTGGAGCAATTAACCCCGCATTTTGTGAAGGTTTTATCGCTATTAACCACAGAGCTTTCGGTGAGTCTACAGTTCTTCCAAGGCTGGGATGCACAGAAAAGCTTGCAAGTGGCCGTTGAAGCGGGACGTGAGCGAGATATCGAACTCGGTTACACGCACACCGGCCCTCAAAGAGCCGATTTACGTGTGAAAACCGCGACGGGAGATGCGCTTGATACCCTGTCTCGCGGCCAACAAAAATTGGTGGTTTCTGCGCTGAAGATTGCCCAAGGGCAATTGCTGATCGATATGGGTCGCCCGCTGGTATTTTTAGTGGATGATTTACCAGCCGAGTTGGACGCCAACCACAGACAGAAGCTTTGTCAGTTGTTGGAGTCATTAAACAGCCAAATTTTTATTACCAGTGTCGAGCCTGATACCACGGATTTTACGTGGGCCGACACCACAGACGTTCGTCAGTTTTCCATGAACCATGGCGAGCTGTCTTTATTGAGCAAAGGTTTGCAGGAGAGTTAAATGAGTGAAAATAATTACGATTCGTCCAGTATCAAGGTGCTCAAAGGGCTAGATGCCGTACGTAAACGCCCCGGCATGTACATTGGCGATACGGATGATGGCACAGGTTTGCATCACATGGTGTTTGAAGTCGTGGATAACTCCATCGATGAAGCCCTTGCAGGTCACTGTGACACCATTACCGTACTGATTCACCCAGATGAATCGATTTCTGTTTCGGACAATGGCCGTGGTATTCCGGTCGATATACACGAAGAAGAAGGCGTTTCTGCAGCGGAAGTGATCATGACAGTCCTTCACGCTGGTGGTAAGTTTGACGATAACTCATACAAGGTGTCTGGTGGTCTTCACGGCGTGGGGGTTTCGGTAGTAAACGCCCTCTCTGAAGCACTTACTTTGACCATCCGCAAAAACGGTAAAGTATACGAACAATTTTATGCGCATGGCGTGCCACAAGCACCATTGTCTATCGTCGGTGACTCTGATGGCGCAGGCACAACAGTGCACTTCAAACCTTCTCCAGCGACCTTTAACAATATCTTGTTTGTGTATGACATCTTGGCGAAGCGACTACGTGAATTGTCGTTCTTGAACTCGGGTGTTGCCATCAAATTGAAAGACGAGCGCACTGGCAAAGAAGACTTCTTTAACTACAGTGGGGGTTTGCGCTCTTTTGTTGAGCATTTGAATACCAACAAAACGCCAATCAACGATATTTTTCACTTCATTTGCCAGCGTGATGACCTAGAAGATGGCATCGCCGTAGAAGTGGCATTGCAGTGGAACGAAGGCTTTCAAGAAAACATCTACTGTTACACCAACAACATTCCACAACGCGACGGTGGTGCCCACCTTGCCGGTTTCCGTGGTGCCTTGACGCGTACCCTAAACACCTTCATCGAGAAAGAAGGCTTAGCGAAAAAGCAAAAAGTCGCCACCACGGGCGATGACTGCCGCGAAGGTTTGACCGCCATCGTCTCGGTAAAAGTACCGGATCCAAAATTCTCTTCTCAGACCAAAGACAAGTTGGTGTCGTCTGAAGTAAAAACCGCCGTAGAGCAAGAAATGACCAAACGTTTCTCTGAGTATTTACTTGAGAAACCTGGCGAAGCGAAAATTATCGTTAATAAGATGATCGATGCCGCTCGTGCCCGTGAAGCGGCGCGTCGTGCTCGTGACATGACACGTCGTAAAGGCGCGTTAGACATCGCCGGTTTACCGGGTAAATTGGCCGATTGTCAGGAAAAAGACCCCGCGCTTTCTGAAATCTACCTAGTGGAGGGTGACTCTGCAGGTGGCTCGGCAAAACAAGGTCGTGATCGTCGTACCCAAGCGATTTTGCCGTTGAAAGGTAAAATTCTAAACGTCGAAAAAGCCCGTTTTGACAAAATGCTAGCGTCGGTTGAAGTCGGCACCCTGATTACCGCACTCGGTTGTGGTATCGGTCGTGACGAATTTAACGCCGACAAATTGCGTTACCACAGCATCGTCATCATGACCGATGCCGACGTGGATGGATCGCACATTCGTACCCTGCTGTTGACCTTCTTCTTCCGTCAAATGCCAGAAATCATCGAACGTGGTCATATCTTTATTGCCCAACCGCCGTTGTTCAAAATCAAACGTGGCAAGCAAGAACAGTACATCAAAGACGAAGCGGCATTGAATCAACACTTGATCGAAGTGGCGCTGGACGGCGCTCACATGCACGTTAACGAAGAAGCACCAGGCATCCAAGGCGAGCATTTAGCGAAATTAGTCCGTGATTACATTCAAATCGAAGCCGACATTGATCGTTTGTCTCGAGTGTACCCAAAAGATGTTATGGGAAAACTTCTGTACTGCAAAGCGCTTACGCAAGAAAACTTAACCGATGAATCTATTGTCTTGGAATGGGTTGACGCCATTCGCAGTCAAATGCCACAAGATGCACGCACGGGTTTCCGTTTCGACTTCTCGGTAGAAAAAGACGACGAGCGCAATATCTACTTGCCAATCGTCGACATCATGTCTCACGGCGTCTCTAACCGTTACCGTTTTGAAGGCGCTTTCTTTAATTCGCCCGAGTACAAACGTATCGTTGCTATGGCGGAAACCGTCGGTGAATTGTTTGGCGAAGAGTCTTATATTCAGCGTGGCGAACGTCGTGAAAGCGTGAAAACCATCAGCGAGATGAAAGCCTGGCTAATGAAAGAAGCCTCCCGTGGCATGACCATCCAGCGCTATAAAGGGCTGGGAGAGATGAACCCAGAACAACTTTGGGAAACCACCATGGACCCAGAAGCTCGCCGCATGCTCCGCGTGACCATCGACGACGCCGTCGCCGCCGACCAAATGTTCACCACCTTAATGGGTGACGAAGTCGAACCACGTCGTAACTTCATCCAAGACAACGCCTTAAACGTCGCCAACCTAGACGTATAAGTGTTTGATTGATCAATAAAAAAGCCCCAGTTTGAAGAAGCTGGGGCTTTTTAGTATATGGAGTAATTAGCGAGGGGCGCTTTCCCTTTTTGTATCTTAAAGCTGTTCGGATAGCGCTTTAATGTGTTCTGGCCCAATACCGCAGCAGCCGCCAATCAAGGTAGCACCCTGCTCTTTCCAGCGTTGTGCCCAAACAAGATAAGAGCTAGGTGATAGGTCTTTACGTAGTTCGTCCAAACCATCATTTGCCGTCGCATTTTTGGGTTGAGGAGGAAACGCATTGGCGTATGCGCCTAGTTGTACTTTGTCATTGATATCGGACAGTACGGTTTTTGAGATTTGGATCGCATCGGCAATAATTTCAGGCTGGCAGCAGTTAAACAGAATGCCATCCACTCCGGCTTTGGCCATGGCGGCAACGGCTTCTTTGACGGTTTCGCCAGAGCGTAAGCGTGGTTGATCTGTTGGCTCAGAGTCTTCAAGAGTAAAGGAAACCCAGTAAGGCTTGCTTTGGTCGTCGATCTCATCCACTAACGCTTTCATTTGCAGGGTTTCAGCGAGCAAACTTTGAGTTTCGTTGAGCCATAGATCGACTCGTGGTGCTAAGGCTTCAATGATTGGACGAGCAATTTGCTCGGCACGATCTGCTTCATACAAATCAGCACGGTATGAACCAAATAAGGGAGCTAAAGAGCCAGCGATTTTCACTTCAGCATCGGCTTCTTGTGCTGCTTCACGAGCAACGCGGGCCGATTCAATCACCAGTTCCGTCACGCGTTGCTGGAACACGTCTTCACCAATGTGGAAAGGCACCAATGCGTAGCTATTAGTGGTGATAACGCGAGAACCTGCTGCAATAAAGGCTTTATGGACCTCTTTAACTATTTCTGGTGCTTCCATCATGGCCAAAGCGGACCATTCAGGTTGTTTAAAGGGAGCGCCGCGACGCTCTAATTCGCGACCCATGCCGCCATCTAGAATAGTGATTGATTGCATTACCGTCCCCAGTATTTTTAATACTGGGCATTTTAACCATGAGCTCTACAGATAGAAATTAGTTTTATTATAAAATTTGGGTCAATTTCAGGTTTTTATGTCTATAATGGCCTTATCCATTAAAAATCATCCTCTATCAATTAAAAAACATTGGTCTTAGGGGCGAATTCAATAGTTATTCTTACGTTCCCATTTCCGTTATATTGTCCGCCAAATACCCCCCTATAATGTCGAGATTCATGCGTTTTATCGCATATTGGATGAACAGCGAGAGGAATAATATGAAAGTTAGTCTTAAAGAAGCCCTGTCCGGCTTAGCATTGGTTGGAGCTTTGTTCTCTGCTAACAGTTACGCTGCCGATTCTGCTATTGATAGCATTTTGACCAGCAGTGAGCTTAAGGTGTGCTTTGAGGCGGGTTACATTCCTTTCGAAATGAAGAGTAAAGATGGCCGTTTTATCGGCTTTGATATCGATCTGGCTAAGCATATGGCACGTTCGATGGATGTGAAGTTTGTGCCAGTCAATACGGCTTGGGACGGTATCATTCCTGCTCTACAAACGGGCAAGTGCGACATTATTATTGGTGGCATGGCGATTACACCGCAGCGTAACTTGAAAGTTATGTTTGCAGATACTTACATCGAAATCGGCCAAACCGTTCTTATCAAGCCTGACTTACAAGGCAAAGTGACGTCTTACCGTGATCTGAACGATGCGAAATACACCTTGTCGTCTCAAATTGGTACCACTGGCGCGCAAGCAGCGAAAAAATACTTTCCAAAAGCAACGTTAAACCTATTTGAAACCTCTGCAGACGCCGTGCTTCAAGTCGCAAATGGAAAAGCGGATGGATTTGTTTATGACCTGCCATACAATGCGCTGTATGCATCTCAGCATAAAGACACAGTCGTACACTTGGACCAGTCATTCACCTATGAGCCGTTAGGTTGGGCGATTCGTCAAAATGACCCGAATTTCCTAAACTTCTTAAATAACTATCTTGTGCAGATCAAAAAAGACGGTTCTTACGATCGTATTTACGACAAGTGGTTTAAATCTGATGCTTGGGTCGATAGCATTCAGTAAACATAGATGTTAATTATCGCGTTTCAAAGAGTCTATATTATATAGGCTCTTTTTATATTTAAGAGAGCTCATGCAAACACAATCTTCACGTTGGCTTGGACACGGTTTATACCTAGTGATCATGGCTTTACTGGTTTCTGGTGTGTACTTCGCAGGTCAGAAGATCAATTACTCTTGGCATTGGGAACGCCTGTGGCCCTACATCATTAACACCGAATCCCAAGACATTGTGGCGATAACGGATGGCACCGCTGTGGTTAATAAAGCAGGCCGTTTATCTATTGAACCCGATTATGGTGATGACTCCCAGATGGTTAATGCCTACGACACTCTAGTGGCTCGAGATGGTGATTTGATTTTCCAAGGGGACACCATTGCACGCATTGATGGCTGGCGCTTTGGCCCTATTGCAGAAGGATTATGGGTTACCATTAAAATCTCATTCGTCTCGCTGATATTTGCCGTGTTATTGGGGGTAATGTTTGGCTTGATGCGTGTGGCGCAGGGTCAAGTATGGCGAAATTTGGCGGTGACTTATGTGGAAGTCATCCGTGGTACGCCCCTGCTCGTACAGATATTCATCGTGTATTTCTTTATTGGTACCGTATTTGATTTAGACCGTTTCACTTCTGGTGTCGCAGCCTTGTCTATTTTTACTGGTGCCTATGTTGCCGAGATAGTAAGAGCTGGAATTCAGTCTGTTCCTGCAGGGCAAATGGAGGCGGCGCGCTCTCTTGGGATGAATTATGTGCAAGCCATGGTGTACGTCATCATGCCACAGGCGATTAAACGTACCTTACCACCGCTCGCTGGGCAGTTTATTAATCTGATCAAAGACTCTTCGCTGGTGTCGGTTATTTCTATTACCGATTTAACCAAGGCGGGTCGCGAAGTCGTCAGCGGCAGTTTTGCGCCATTTGAAGTCTGGTTTACGGTCGCCGTTTTATATTTGGTGGTGACAGGCGGCTTATCTTTGCTTATTCAGTGTTTAGAAAAGAGGTTATCGGTCAGTGATTGATCCAATGACAGAGCAATCTAACCTGCGCGCACTTATTAAAGCGCGTAAGGTAAACAAGGTTTTCCCTAATGGTTGCCACGCTCTTAAGGACGTTTCCTTAGATGTTCAGCCAGGTGAAGTGGTGGTTATTATTGGGCCAAGTGGTTCGGGTAAATCGACCTTTTTACGTACCATTAATCAATTAGAAAGCATCACATCTGGCCGTATTTTGTTAGATCAAGTGGACCTTACTGATAAGCGCACCAACATCAATAAGGTACGCGAAGAAGTGGGCATGGTATTTCAAGCGTTTAACTTGTTTCCCCATAAAACCGCGCTAGGCAATGTAATGTTGGCACCAATGCAAGTGCTTAAGCAAAGCAAGTCGGAGGCACGACGAACGGCCGTTGATTTGCTAGAGCGAGTTGGGCTTGCTGATCGCATGGGGAATTTTCCGTCACGTTTGTCTGGTGGCCAGCAACAGCGCGTAGCGATTGCTCGTTCGTTAGCAATGAAGCCCAAAGTGCTTTTATTTGATGAGCCGACCAGTGCGCTTGACCCTGAAATGGTTGGCGAAGTGTTGGACGTGATGAAAGAACTCGCCCGTGCGGGAATGACTATGGTGGTAGTAACGCACGAAATGGGCTTTGCTCGTGAAGTCGCAGACCGCGTAGTGTTTATGGAAGATGGAGAGCTTGTTTTAGAAGAATCCCCAGAGCGTTTCTTTCATTCTGATCATCCGCGCTTGCAACGCTTTTTAGGTCAGGTACTCTAACGCTTCGCTTTTTTTGAACGATGGTTAAAGTACTAAATGAACCAAAAGTCACTTCCTCCGTTAAATTGGTTAAGAACCTTTGAGGTCTCTGCGCGCAGCCTGAATTTTACCAAGGCGGCACAAGAGCTGCACTTAACCCAAGGAGCTGTTAGTCAACAAATACGCTTGCTCGAAGGCCACCTAGGCGTATCCTTATTTACTCGCCTGCCTAGAGGGCTCGCGCTTACCGACGAAGGTATGTCTTATCTTCCGGTAGTACAGGATTCTATTTCCCGCTTGGCGGCAGCGACTAATGAGCTGTTTAACCAAGATCAGCGAACCCCGGTTAAAATTCGCGGTAGCTTGTCTTTTTTCGTTCATTGGCTGGCACCAAGATTAACGAAATTTCATCGTCTGTACCCCAATATCGATATTCGATATATCAGCTCCCTGTGGGTGAAAGACTCAGAAGCCGATGATGACTTTGAAATTCGCTGGGGGAATGGTCAATGGCTAGGTTATGTATCTCAGCGTTTAAGTTGGGACAGTTTATTTCCCGTCTGTTCACCCGAGCTGCTAGAGCGCTTACCGCTTAATACCACTGCTGATCTTGTCGACCATACTTTATTGCATGTATTAGGTTACGAGGAGGGTTGGGGTTATTGGTTGTCTATGGTCAATGAAGCTGACGTAGATCCATCAAGAGGAATGCAAGTAGATACCCTATTGGCGTCGTTACGTTTGGCAGAGCTGGGGATTGGTGTGGCTTTAGCAAGATCTTCCATGGTGGAAGATATGCTGGTTGATGGCCGTCTGGTAGAACCTTTTAACCTGCGTATTCCCGCGAGTGAATCCTTCTATTTGGTGCGTAAATCTGGTCCAGAAATCTCTGTGGAAGCCATGCAGTTTTTTGAATGGCTAGAGCGACAAGCACATCTTTCTTAAACAAATGTACCTTTTATAAAAATGTAGGTGACAGAATAAGGTGAATGACTTTGCCTTAGTCTGTCACTGCGTCAACTTACAACGCGGCTTTGATGCTGTCTTCAATGGACGTGGTTGGACGGCCAATCAGAGTCGATAAGTCTTTGCTGGCGCTGAATAAGCCGCCTTTGGAGGCGCCGACTTCAGCGTTTGCAAGGATAGCGGCAAAGCCTTCTGGTAAGCCTGCGCCAACCAAAATCTTGGTGAATTCCGCTTCTGGAACATTGTGGTAGGCCACGGTTTTGCCTGACACCTTGCTGATGGTGGCGGCGTATTCGCTTAGTGTGAAAGCCTTGTCGCCAGCCAGTTCGTATACTTTGCCAGCTTGTCCGTCTTTTAACAGAACGACGGCTGCGGCGGCTGCATAATCTTCACGCGTTGCCGTAGCGAGTTTGCCCTCTTCAGTACAACCCACCACGCCGTGTTCTAACGCGGTGACTAGGCTCATTGTGTAGTTTTCTGAGTACCAGCCATTGCGCAGCAGTACATGAGGCACGCCAGACTCCGCTAATAGTTTCTCTGTCGCTAGGTGCTCTTCTGCCAAGATAAGGGGGGATGTGTCGGCCTTTAAAATGCTGGTGTAAGCAATCAAAGAAACACCCGCTTGTTTGGCGGCGTTGATGACATTGCTGTGCTGAGCAGTACGTTGACCGACTTCACTGGAAGAAATAAGCAATACTTTTTCTACGCCGGCAAATGCAGCCACTAGGCTATCGGGTTGCGAATAGTCTGCTTGTCTTACTTGTACGCCTTTTTCAGCGAGATCTTTTACGCTGTCTGGGTTACGAACGGCGGCGATGATGTTGCTTGCCGCTGTTTTTGCTAAGAGGGAATCAATAACAAGACGGCCAAGTTGACCCGATGCACCAGTTACTAAAATCATACTATTCTCCTTTGAATTTTACGTTGATGGAAGTAGAATATATCACTAACAAACTTTTAGTAAGTACATACAAAAAGGTAAGTATGAAGAAAAATAATCAAGCCTATGACGAGATCAAACAGTCCGGTTTATCGGCTCAAATACATCGCGGTAATGTCTTCTCGGATAAGTGCCCTTCTCGTAATGTGTTGAATCACGTTACCAGTCGTTGGGGGGTTTTGGTTTTACTGGCCTTAAGAGATGGTCAAACACACCGTTTTAGTGAACTGAGACGAACGATTAATGGCGTCAGTGAAAAAATGCTCGCACAAACCTTGCAAGCGCTAGAACAAGATCGTTTTGTTTTGCGTACGGCTTACCCCGTTGTGCCGCCGCATGTGGAGTACAGTTTGACCGCATTGGGGGCCGAGGTAGCGGTTCGAGTGGCCAGTTTAGCAGATTGGATTGAAGACAATATGGCTGATATTTTGAGGCGTGCATCATAACGCTGAGTGAATAGCCGTTGGCTTTTGTTGTGTTAGCTTTGTTTCAGTTGATAAGCCAGTCTGATGTTTGATTGCAATTTTAGAGCAAAAATTCTAACTTAGCGGTTACTAACGTGTCGAGTATCGAAACGATCAGACAAAGATACATATTCTAAAAAGACACTTATTTGAAAAAGCCCCTTTATTCAACAAGGATAAAGGGGAAAGACAATAAAAATAGGACCATGATTTTGAACGAAGCAGATCGTAAATTTTTTCGCCCCAAATGGCGTCGTGTCGTGGCCACACTATTTTGTGCTGGCTGGACGGTGGTTGAGTGGTTTTCTGGAGAACCTTTTTGGGGCGTTATGGCCGCGGGTATTACGTTGTATTGCCTCTGGCACTTTTTCTATGCCTATGAAGAAAGCCAAGACACGCCAGAGTAACGCGCTTTGTTTGGCCCATTGCTGGTACATGGACCAAACGGTGTACGCTTTTCAAATACCGAGTTTATCGCGTATGTTGTAGTAGGCCGCGCCGACGGCGGTGTAAGGTATGCGCAGCAGGCGGCCGCCGGGGAATGGATATTGGGGCATGCTGGCGAATACGTCGAAACGTTCGGTGTCACCGTGAATCGCGTCGGATAATATTTCACCCATTAAGTGTGAGTTGGTCACGCCATGGCCTGAGTAGCCTTGTGCATAGTAGAGGTTGTCGCCAATCTTGCCCACCTGTGGCATGCGCATCATGGTGAGGAGAAAGTTTCCCGTCCAAGCAAAGTCAATTTTTGTGTCTTTTAGCATGGGGTAGGTTTTCAGCATTTTGGGCACGATAATGGATTCAATTTTGCCCGGATCGCGGGCGCCATAAGTGGTGCCGCCGCCATAGATCAAACGACCATCGCCGGATAAGCGGTAATAATCCAATAAATAGTTACAGTCTTCGACACAGTGATCGGTTGGTAACAGTTGTTTTTGGATTGCTTCAGGCAATGGCGCTGTCGCGATTACTTGTGTGCCACAGGGCATGGCTTTTTTTTCTATTTCTGGCAGCAAACCAAACAGGTAGGCGTTGCCAGCGACGACAATTGTATCGGCGATAACACTGCCTTGTTGGGTGATCACTTTGCCGGGTTTGCCTTGCTCAAGGCGAATGACTTGAGAGTCTTCGAAGATTTGCCCGCCCAGCTTTTCAAAGGCGTTGGCTTGGCCCAGTACCAGATTTAATGGCTGAATGTGCCCGCCTTTTCGATCTAGCAAGCCGCCTGCGTAGCGGTCTGTGCCGATATGGTCTTGGATGGACGAGGCGCTCAATAGTTCTAGCTCGTTATGACCGTGCTTTTCCCATAAGGCTTTTTTGGCTTTGAGGTCTTCAAATTGCTTTTTATTGCAGGCCGCAAAGAGGTTGCCATGTTTGAGGTCGCAGTCGATGTTGTATTTTTCGATACGATGACGAATCAGTTCCGATCCCGCAAAGGCCATTTTTGCCATTTTGTGGCCAATGTCTTCACCGTAGGTGTTGAAAATATAGTCGATGTCACGGTTAAAACTGTTGACGATTTGACCGCCGTTACGACCTGAGGCGCCAAAGCCAATGCGGGCGCTTTCTACCACGATGACGCGTTTGCCCTTTTCTGCCAGGCTTAAAGCGGTCGAAATACCGGTAAATCCAGCACCAACAACGCACACATCGCAGCGCTGTTCACCTGTTAGTTGTGGGCGGATAACCTTGTCGTTGGCGGACGCTGCGTAGTAAGAGTTTGCATGAGTAGGGGCTGACATATCGGACCTCTCCTATTTTAAGCTGATCCAGGTGTTTTTAATTTCCGTGTATTTTTCAAGCGCGTGCCAAGATTTATCTCGACCGTTGCCGGAGGCTTTCACCCCACCAAATGGCACCGTGGTATCGCCATCGCCCCAGGTATTGACCCAGACCATGCCAGATTCTAGTTGTCGGCTGACGCGGTGGGCGCGAGACAAGTCGTTGGTCCAAAGTGCTGCGCCAAGGCCGTATTTAGAGTCGTTTGCTAAGGCGATGGCTTCTTCTTCTGTGTCGAATGTCATCACCGCGAGCACGGGGCCAAAAATTTCTTCCCGGACAAATTCCATCTCATGGTTTGCGTCGGTGAAAATGGTTGGTTGAGCGTAATACCCCTGCCCTGCTTGATAGTCACGTACGCCACCCAAGGCGAGGTGGGCGCCATCGTTTAGGGCGCTTTCGATAAAGCGCGTCACCGTATCCAGTTGGGCTTTGTCGACCATGGGGCCCATTTTGGTGGCGGGATCCAGTGGGTCTCCTGGTACATAGACTTTGGCCGCTTCAAGCAGCGCTGCCATGAATTCGTCTTTGATGGTGTTTTGTATGTAGAGACGCGAGCAGGCGATACAGACCTCCCCTTGGTTGGTAAAGATGGCCGCCGCTGCGCCTTTGGCGGCCGCTTTGATGTCTTTGCAATCCTCAAATACCAAACACGGCGATTTACCGCCCGCTTCGAGCCAGACGCGTTTCATGTTGGACTGTCCGGCGTATTGCATCAGCATGCCAGCCACACGACTGGAGCCGGTAAACGCTAGGGTGCCAATGTCGTGATGTAAGGCTAGCGCCTTTCCTGCGGTATGACCAAAGCCTGGAAGGACGTTGAATACGCCATCTGGGACGCCCGCTTGCGTGGCTAATTGGGCAATTCTTAAGGCGCTTAATGGGGATTTTTCGGACGGTTTTAAAATAATACTGTTGCCCGCCGCCAGCGCGGGGGCGATTTTCCACATCACCATCATTAATGGGTAATTCCACGGAGTGATGATCGCCACAACGCCTAACGGCTCGCGACTGATAAGCGCAAGGTTGCTGGAATGGGTGGGCGCGATTTCGCCGTATAGTTTATCAATGCACTCGGCAGACCAGCGTAGGCAGTCGATGGAATCGGGCACGTCGATATTGACCATTTCAGAGATTGATTTACCCATGTCTAAGGTATCAATCAATGCCAATTCATCTTGGTTTTCTTCGAGTAAATCAGCCCATTTTTGCAGGATACGTTTACGCTTACCGGGGGCCATGTCTGACCAGACGCCACGTTTAAAGGCGTCTTTGGCCGCTGCGGTGGCGAGGTTTACATCGGCTTCATCACAGCTGGCGACGTTAGCCAGTAACGATTCATCGCTAGGATTGATGCAAGCAAACGTTTCACCGCTTTGAGCGGGCGTGAAAGCGCCATTAATGTAAGCGTCAAAAGGCAGGCTAATGGTGTCGCGAAGGGCTTGCCATTCTTGGTAGGTTCTCATACGTAATTCCTTTCTTTGGCGTTCAAGCAGAGCGCAAAATGTGTGGCCATGACAATAAACTAACTGAGTACGGCCACATCACACCATATCCCCGTGGGGGTATATGGTTATTTTCTGGAGGCTAAGAGTGTGCCATGGGCTAAAAACCTTTTTCCCTTAGCACGACATAAAAACTGAGCGTAAAACAAAAAATGCCTAGCATACAGTGCTAGGCATTTTTTATTGATTAGTGACTGACAGCGACGACTCAACATGCTCGATGCTATGTTAGCGTCCGGTTTTAATATCCGTCCATAAACGCACCATCAAACGTTCGATTTTCAGCCCTCGTACTTTTTGAGCGAACAATTTCTTTTTCACGTCGTCGCTTGGGTAGATGCCTTTGTTATTCGCAATGTCTGGGTCTTGTAGATCCATGGCGTCTAGGTTTGGGTTAGCGTAGGCGACGTAGTTTGAGACATCCGCAATGATCTCTGGGCGCAGTAAGAAATTAATAAAGGCATGCGCGGCGGCTTTGTTTTCGGCGTCTTTTGGTATCGCTAACATGTCAAACCAGATCTGCGTGCCTTCGTTGGGAATGCTGTACTCGATGTTGACGCCATTGTCCGCTTCAATGGCGCGATCTTGGGCTTGAATGACATCGCCAGACCAACCAATGGCCACACAAATTTCGCCATTGGCGAGGGCGCTGATGTATTGCGACGAATGGAATTGGCCGATGTAGGGGCGCACGTTTTTGAGCAGCGTCACCGCTTCACTGTCCAAGGCATAGTCTTGAGGATTGCGACTATTGGGGTTTTTGCCCAAGTAATTGAGCGTTAATGGGTACAGTTCATCGGGTGAGTCTAAAAACATAACGCCGCATTCTTGTAGTTTGGCCATGTTTTCAGGCTTAAACACCAGATCCCAGCTGTTGACCGGTGCGTCTTCTCCCAGCACTTCTTTTACTTTGTCGACATTATAACCAATGCCTGTGGTGCCCCATAAGTACGGCACGCCGTATTGGTTGCCTGGGTCGACGGCTTCAAGGAAGGACAATAAGTCGGGATCGAGATGGTGAAGATTGGTTAGCTGCTGTTTGTCCAGTTTATCAAACACCCCTGCTTGAATTTGACGCCCCATAAAAGACGCGGTGGGCACCACTAGGTCATAGCCGGAACGACCCGCCAGCAGTTTTGCTTCTAATACTTCGTTGCTATCAAAAACGTCTTCTATGACCTCTATGCCTGTTTCGTTGGTAAATCGATCAACTGTATCTTCGGCTATATAGTCCGACCAGTTGAACAGTTTCAGTGTTTCCGCGGTGGCGGGCGTTGCCATGGTGCCTAAAGTACAGACCAGACCTGCAATAGGTAATAGGTGACGCATTGGACGATATTTGTATGTCATGATTTGGTTCCTTTTATGATGAAGCCATGAAAACCATGCCGGGCTTTTATATCCCAGTCATGGCGTATCGCGGGTTAAGATGATTACACATTGAGCAATAAATGCTCGCGCTCCCAAGAGCTGATGACTCGGTTAAAGGTCTCGAACTCACTGCGTTTCACGCCCATATAAGCGGTGACGAAGTCTTGACCTAAGATGTCACATAAGGGTTCACATTCTTCCAATAGGCGTAAGCCTTCTTCTAATGTTCGAGCGATTTCCACGTCTGGATTGTCGGATGGTGCTTGGTTGGTTTTGACCGGTTCAGTAGGATGCAGCTTTTGTTTCATGCCTAAGTAGCCACATGCCAGTGTTGCGGCGATGGCAAGATAAGGGTTGCTGTCTGCCCCGGGGAAACGGTTTTCTATCCGCGTTGCTTGTGGCGGTGCAAAAGGAATACGCAAGCCAGCGGTACGGTTATCAAAGCCCCAATTCATGTTGATGGGAGCGGCCATTTCGGGTGAAAAACGACGGTAAGAATTCACATTTGGCGCAAAGAATGAAATCGCATTCGGCGTGAATTTTTGCAGCCCACCTAAATAATGATAGAACAATTCACTGGGTTTGCCGTTGTCATCAAAGACATTTTTACCGGTTTTTGCATCGACTAGACTCTGGTGAATGTGCATCGAGCTGCCGGGTTCATCTTTCATTGGTTTTGCCATAAAGGTGGCATACACACCATGTTTCAGCGCGGCTTCACGTAGGGTACGCTTGAAGACAAAAACCTGATCCGCTAACTCTAATGGGTCTCCGTGAATAAAGTTAATTTCCATTTGGGCGGCACCGGATTCATGGATCAAGGTGTCTACATCCAAGTTTTGTGCTTCACAATAACTGTAGAGAGTATCAATGATGGTATTGAACTCATTTACCGCGTCAATGCTGTAGGAGCGGCGTGAGGTTTCACGCTTGCCCGAGCGCCCTACGGCAGGTTTTAGTTCATAATCGGGGTCGGTATTGGGTTGGATCAGATAGAATTCGACTTCTGGCGCGATGACCGGCTGTAAGCCTTCTTTTTCGTATAAAGCCAAAATATGGCGCAAAATGGTGCGGCTGGCCAGCGGGTGAAGATTGCCGTCGGTGGTATAGCAATCATTGATCACCTGCGCGGTGGGCTCGTCGGCCCAAGGCACCATACGTAAGGTGTTGGGGTCCGGTTTAAGCACCATATCGCGGTCACTGGCGTCGATAATATCGTAGTGATTATCGGCCCAATCCCCCGTCACACTTTGCACTAGGACGGTTTCTGGAATGCGACCTGTCTTTTCTGCGAGGAACTTGAAGGTGGGGTAAAATTTCCCCCGCGCATTGCCTGTCATATCAGCTAATGTAGACTCGACCTCTGTAATGCCATTGTCTTTTAAAAAAGCCTCAAACTCTGTCATAACTCACCTTTACGTTGGCTGCTTAACGAATATTTCTGAGCCGTAAAAGAGTCTATTACGGCTTTTTGTTATTGGGATTCTATTGCACTAATCCGAATGATAGTTCGGTTTAAACCATATTTTAGTTTGATCATTAAATCAACACTTGGTCGAAAAATAAGTTTACAGTACAATTGACATCGCCTTTAAAATCGATCAATCATTCGGTTAATAGGTTTGAATGATAAGAGGAGTCGCCTTTGAGCAAACATCAATTGTCTTACTATGAGGCCACGGCAAAGGGGGCAAAAAATCGCCCTCAATTGATCGGTGAACATAATGTCGACATCTGTATCATCGGCGGTGGTTTGACGGGTACCTCTGCGGCGCTGCATCTGGCGGAGGCGGGTTATCAAGTTACCTTATTGGAAGCGAATGAGATCGGCTGGGGTGCGTCAGGACGCAATGGCGGCCAAATTTGCCAAGGCCACAATATGAGCCATGAAGAAATGCTCGCTAAGGTGGGCAAAGACACCGCGGATGCTTTGTGGCAAACGTCAGTCGACTCTGTCGCCATGGTCAAAGCTCTGATCGCGAGATACCAAATTGATTGCGATTTAACGCCGGGGGTATTGCATGTAGCCTCTAAACCGCGCCATGCCGAGGAAATTAAAAAAGCCGTCGACTATAAACGCCATGTATTGGGTTATGACGGCGTCGCATTTTATGACCGCAAGACGGTCGCCGATAAGCTTGGCACCGATCGTTATCATGGTGGCGAGTGGTACCAAGACGGGGCGCACATTCAGCCGTTGAATTTTTCGCTTGGGCTGGCCGCAGCGGCCGAGGCTCACGGTGCCAAGTTATATGAACATTCGGCGGTATTGGAATACACCGATGGGCAGCATCCTGAGGTGATTACCGCCAAAGGTCGTGTTACTTGTCGCTATTTGTTGTTCGCCTGCAATGGCTATCTTGGGCATCTAAACGGCCCGGCGGCGCGCAAAATTATGCCGATTAATAACTTTATTATCGCGACTGAGCCCTTGCCGGATGAGGTGGTTGAACGGATTAACCCTGACCGTATTGCGGTTGCTGACTCAAAATTTGTCGTCAATTATTATCGTCTATCCAGCGATAAACGTATGTTGTGGGGCGGTGGCGAAAATTACAGTCAACACTTCCCGAAAGACATTGCCGGGTTCGTTAAAAAGCACATGCTGGAAACGTATCCAGAGCTTGCGCGCTATCGAATTGACTACGCTTGGGGCGGTACGCTGGCCATTACGCTGAATCGAATGCCGCAGATTGCCCGTCAACAGGAGAATATTTTTGTTGCCCATGGTTATTCTGGCCATGGGGTGGCCATGGCAACCTATGCGGGGGCCATTTTTGCCAAAGCCGTGCAAGGCTCATTAGAAACAGTGGATGCGTTTGAGGCGTTGCCTTGTCGAGATTTCCCCGGTGGCACCTTACTGCGTTGGCCAGGGTTGGTGGCTGGCATGCTGTATTACTCTATGCTCGATCGCTTGCCATAATTTTACTGAAGTCGCGCCATTGGCGTGTCCAGTATTGGTGGCTGTGTGTATAATTTAAACACTCGTTTATTCGTCGTATTTTGTATTAAGGAAATCAGTCCCGATCATGGCTACCCCTCCCACGACAATGAAAACCATGCAATCTGTCTCGCCCCGTAGCGAGCCAGTACAGTCACGTTCCATCAAGCGTGCGCAGCAAATCTTAGACGTCACCAGTGAGTTGCTGGAAAGTGTCGGATTGAACGATCTCAACACCGCCATTATCGCCAAGGAAGTCGGTATTTCGGTGGGTTCCTTGTACCATTATTTTCCCAATAAACACGCCATCTTGTATGCCATGGGAAAGTCATGGTTGGACAGCATTGAAGAGGTGCTTAAAGAGATTCAAGAGTGGCACCTTGAAGACATGACCTTGTCGCGTTTCATTGATCAGGTGGTCGACACAAATCTGCGTACGTATCGACAACAGCGTGCGGTATTGCGTTTGGTACAGGCGATGTTTTCGGTGCAGGAATTACGGGAATTGGATGAGCGCCATGATGACATGGTGATCTCGCAAATGGCCAAGGTGTTTAAACGCATTGGGCTGAAAAAACATGTTCGTGAACGGGAGCGAATTGCGCGTTTGTATTTAGAGGTTACCCACAGTACGTATCTGGTGGTGGTCAATCAAAACGAACGGCGTGCAGCGCGTACATTAGCAGACCTTAAACTGATGCTAGCGTCTGTGCTTGAACACCATCTCAATGAGCCAGAATAGTACAGAGCGTTTCGAATGACCTGCTTTAAGACGCTGTTTTCATTCGTTTTTTGCTCGATCCAAGGCGTCCAAATGACTTAAAAACAAGGTAAAAATCTCAGACTGAGTTGAAGTGTCTAGTTTGGCGTGGATATTTTTGCGGTGAACCTTCACCGTACCGGCACTGATACCCAGTTCGTTGGCGATGGATTTTGAGGAATGGCCTTTGAGCAGCAGCCCGAGAATCTCTTGTTCACGAAGCGTCAACACCCCATGAGCAAAGCTTTTAAGCGCGTATTTAAGAGGGCCTGAGCTAGACGCTCTGTCGACAAACTCCCCTGCTTGGGCGAGCCAAAATTGCCGAATCAAAGCTTCCAGCATCGGGAAGACGGCTTTTAAGTTATTCAATTCAGTACGGCGTATCGAGCCCACCACTTTCTGACGACCCAATGACACAGTGCAAGTTGTCGTGTTATCGAGCTCGACCAAAATATTGATTTCATCGACGAGATCAAAGTTGCGATAGCATGTTTGATAGTATTCGGTCTCTTCAAAAGAGTCTGGCGCCATGTCGACCAAGCGATACACCCCAGGCGTAATACCGTGCTGAATGGCATTGAACAAGGGGTCGAGCAAGTAAGCTTGGTTTAAATACAGGCGCAACGTATGGCTTTGCTCGCTAGGGTCGCTGGGGTGAATGAGCAGCGGCTTTAACGCTTTTTTGTACGTCACCATGATAATGGTATCGAAATAGCACAGGTTTTTAAGCGTGCTTTCTAACGCGATGGGGAAGCTAGGAACGCGAATGTGATGGGTGAGAGACGCCAGGTCTTTCATCAGTTCAGGTAATACTAACTGCCCTCCCAAGGTGTTTTTCGGCATCATTTTAGTCCTCTTTTTTGCCCTCTATGATAGGCTGTTTGAGCTCATAAACAGCGCCATTTTGGTGCACTGAGCATCACAGATACAGATTTTGCCATCAAAAGCAGCAGACGCTTCAAGCAATCTGCGCTGCATCTATCAAGCCGATCTTTTACTCGGTTTTGGTATTTCTTTAAAAGAGATTGCTTGGCGCAAAATTTCTATCGACTTCTTTATTCTTTCTGTAGTAGAAATATGGACTTAACGCGGATGAATTGTCGACTTAGGCCGATCGAAAGTGCGTTTAAGTCAGCGTCCTAAATATTTTTTATTAATAAATATCAATAAAATAGACAGTCAAGATGAAAAGGTTACACCTATTGTAAGGTGATTTATAGACAAATGAATCTAGGTTTTCATATACCTACTCGGAGATAGTTACTCGTATCATTTGCTCAGGTTAAGGTAATTTGTATCGAAAGAATTTGGCTTGAATTATGCGTCAGCAATGAAATAAACGAATTAAAATTCGATTATCCGTTAGCACAAACACCTTCTTTCGCGGTAAGACTAATTTCATAAGAGTATATTTTATGTCGGATATGTACGAAGGGAACAACGAATTTGATCTGTTCATTACAGACCTAAACGGCAACTTACGTGGTAAGCGTATGCCAGCCAGTGGTTTAAAATATGTGATGACACAAGGGGTAAAACTGCCTCACTCGGTGATTGGCTTTGATCACTGGGGCGACGATGTTCTTGATAACGGCATGGTGTTCGAAACGGGCGACAGCGACGGGTTGTGCTTGGCCGTGCACCCTAAGCCAATTTCTGTGCCATGGGCTGAATCTGCCCGCGATCAAATTTTAGCCATGATGTACAACGCAGACGGCACGCCTTTTTACCCTGATCCACGCCAAATACTGACCCGAATTGTTCAGCGTTACAAAGACCTAGGGTATACCCCTGTGGTGGCAACGGAGCTGGAGTTCTATTTATTAGATGGCGATTCGGAAGCAAAACGCCGACCTTCGCCGCCGATTATAGTCGAAGGCAATGGCGTGCGGTTGAATAAAACCGACTGTTATTCGATTGAAGAAATGGATGGCTTAGAGGGTTTTTTTGCCGAAGTTCGCCGAGCTTGTGAGATTCAAGGCATTCCTGCAGACACGATTATTTCGGAATTAGGCCCAGGCCAATTTGAAATCAACATGAAACACAGCAACGACGCGGTTCAGGCCGGTGATCATGCGATTATGTTTAAACGGCTGATCAAAGGGGTCGCTCGCCAGCATGACTTTGGTGCCACCTTCATGGCGAAACCTTACGCGGATAAAAGCGGCAATGGCTTTCATGTGCACTTTAGTTTATTGGATGAGCAAGGAAACAATGTCTTCAATAATGGCACCGAGGAAGGTTCTAGCTTGATGCAACAAGCGGTCGCGGGGTTGTTAAATCACATGGCGGATTGCATGTTGGTGTTTGCGCCACATATGAATTCTTACCGTCGTTTCCAAACAGGCGCCCATGCACCGACCTTTGCCAGCTGGGGCTATGAGAACCGCACGGTTGCGGTGCGAATTCCGGAAAGCGACGATGTGGCCCGTCGTATTGAACACCGTGTCGCGGGGGCAGACGCCAACCCTTATTTGGTGTTGGCGGCGGTTTTAGGCGCCGCATTGCATGGCATAGAAACCAAAATGTCGCCGCCACAACCCATTGAAGGCGATGCTTACGCCTTGTCAGAGCGGTTTGAACCTTTGCCTAACCGTTGGGAGCTGGCCAGTGAATCGTTTGCGGACAGTGCCTTCTTACAAGAGTATTTAGGGGAAGAGTTTGTGCGTGTCTACGCGGCCGCAAAAGAGCAAGAGCAACTAAAAATACACGGACGTATTTCCAATGTGGAATATGAGGCTTATTTATAAGTGCTGGCTCTGCTTTATAAGTGCTGGCTCTGCTTTATAAGTGCCCTGCACTGCTTGATAAGTGCCCTGCACTGCTTGATAAGTGCCCTGCACTGCTTGATAAGTGCCCTGCACTGCTTGATAAGTTCAAGGCCTGCTTTATAAGTTCAAGACAGGGTCGAGCCGCAATAAAAATAGCAGAACAACAAGAAAGCACTGAAAAAAAACAAAACAAAAAACGCTATGAAAGGTGACAAGAAGCCCAACCAAGGCGTCACAAAAATAGCGAATACCATCACAACTGGAACCAGTCCAACAAGGTTGGCTGATAATGGGAGAACCCACATGAAACCGAATGTATTAAGTTTATTAGTGGCAGGCGCCGCCTCTACTTTTGCGTTAAACAGCCAAGCTGAAGACGTCTTGAATATCTATAACTGGTCGGATTATATGGCGCCAGGTGCGTTGGAACAGTTTAGCCAAGAGACCGGCATTAAAGTCAATTACGATGTCTACGACAGCAACGAAGTACTGGAAGCCAAGTTGATGGCGGGCGGTTCTGGTTACGATGTGGTCATGCCATCAAACTCATTTTTTGAACGCCAAGTTCAAGCCGGTGTGTACCAAGCCATCGATAAAAGCAAATTGAGCAATTACGCCAACCTAGATCAAACGTTGGCCAAGCAAATTGAAAAACACGATGCTGGCAATGTGCACAATATCCCTTATGCGTGGGGCACGATAGGCATAGGCTACAACACCAAAATGATAGAGCAGCGCTTGGGCACGACACAAATTGATTCTTGGGATATCTTGTTTGACTCAAGCATCGCCGCCAAGTTAGAAGACTGTGGTATCGCCGTATTGGATTCACCCGCCGAAATCATGTCGGTGGTGAATAATTATCGTGGCGAAGACCCTAATTCAGAAGATAAAAATGTGCTCGATGAGTCGGTAAAATTGATGGCAACGGCGCAAGACAACATTAAATATTTCCATTCAAGCAAATACATTTCTGACTTAGCCAATGGTGAAGTGTGCGTGGCGATTGGTTACAACGGTGACATTTTACAGTCGCAAAGCCGAGCAGAAGAAGCCAATCAAGGGGTTGATATCAACTTTGTGATTCCACAAGAAGGCACCTTAGTGTGGTTTGATTTGATGGCGATTCCGGCCGATGCTCCGCACCCTGAAGCGGCGCATCAATTTATCGACTTTATTCTCAAAAAGGACATTGCCGCCGCGATTTCGAACTACGTCTTCTATGCGGTGCCAAATACCGCCGCGGAACCACTGTTAGACGACGAAGTAGCGAACAATAAAGGCGTGTACCCAACACAAGCCGTAAAAGAAAAACTGTTCGTACAAGTGGCTCACACCGCGCGCTTCGATCGCTTGCTGACGCGGGCGTGGACAAATATTAAGACAGGGCGTTAAATCGTCTGCTGTGCGTGGACGGCACGCTTGAGTGCCGTCCTTGTTGAATATTAACACGCTGACAGGTGGGTATTATGTCTGTGTCTTCTGTTTCTCCCTCTCCTATCGTGACGTCTCAAACGATGCCTGCTTGGCGTCAAAAAGAGGCAGAACCCTTTGTTCGCATTGAGCAAATACACAAGAATTTTGGCGACTTTGCCGCGGTGAATAATGTCTCGTTGGACATTTATAAAAATGAGTTGTTTTGTTTATTGGGCGGCTCTGGCTCGGGCAAAAGTACCTTGTTGCGTATGTTAGCGGGGTTTGAGACCCCAACATCAGGTCGTATTATCATCGATGGTGTGGACATGTCCAATGTGCCACCGTGGGAACGCCCCGTTAACATGATGTTCCAGTCTTACGCCTTGTTTCCGCACTTGACGGTGGAAGGCAACGTGGCGTTTGGTTTAAAGCGCGAAGGCTTGCCCAGTGCTGAGGTGAAAAAGCGTGTCGCAGACATTCTTGATATGGTTCAGTTGGGGCATCTTGCACGTCGTAAACCTCATCTGCTATCTGGCGGTCAGCGTCAGCGTGTGGCGTTGGCGCGGTCTTTAGTGAAACGACCTAAGCTGCTATTGCTGGATGAGCCGCTTGGCGCGTTAGACAAAAAGCTACGAGAAGAAACACAATTCGAGTTGGTGCGTTTGCAAGATGAGCTGGGCATTACCTTTGTGGTGGTGACGCACGATCAAGAAGAAGCCATGACGCTGGCCACGCGCATTGGGGTGATGAACAACGGCGTGATTGTGCAAACCGCTGAACCACATGAAGTTTACGAATATCCGAGTAATCGTTTTGTGGCGGAATTTGTTGGCAACGTGAATTTATTTGACGGCACTGTGGTGTCGGATGAGCGAGACAGTGCGACCATTCATTGCGCCGACACCAACGGCTTGATTTACCTCGACCATGGCATCAGCTGCGCGCCTAATCAGTCTGTCTGTGTGGCGCTTCGACCAGAAAAAATGCGCATTACCCGCGACGCACCCACGGCGCAACATAATACCGCGAATGGCATTATCACCGAAGTGGCGTACATGGGCAGCCAGTCAATCTACAAGGTGCGCTTGGCGTCAGGTAAAGAGGTTCGTATTACCCAACCCAATACTCAGCGCGACACGGGAGAGCGGTTAACCTGGGATGACGTGGTGTACTTGTCTTGGGACGCGGACAGCAGCGTGGTACTGACATCATGATAACCACCACGACCAATACGACACGTCTGACGCTATGGCAGCGACTACAAGGCATTCGGTTGGGGCGCTGGTTGGTGATTTTGGTGCCTATGCTGTGGTTGGCCGCGTTTTTCTTCATTCCTTTTTTGGTGGTGTTTAAGATTTCGCTGTCGGAAGCCATGATCGCGGTGCCGCCCTATTCGCCTTTGTTGGAGTGGGACCCGAGCCGCGCCTATGCCACACTCAAAATTACCTTTGGTAATTACTTATTCTTGTTCGAGTCGCGCTTTTATTTGGATGCTTACCTAAGCTCTTTACGCATCGCGGCGGTGTCTACCTTTTTCACCTTGATTATTGGTTTCCCTGTTGCCTACTTGATCGCCAAAAGTGGCCCAACCATGCGCACCGTGTTGCTGTCCTTGGTTATTTTGCCATTTTGGACGTCTTTCTTGCTGCGGGTTTACGCTTGGATGTCCTTGCTGAAAAAGAACGGTTTGGTTAACGAAACCCTGTTGTCTCTGGGATTGATTGATCAGCCATTGCAAATTTTACAGACCGATGTGGCTGTGTATATCGGCATTGTTTATACCTATTTGCCTTTTATGATTTTGCCCTTGTATACCTCTTTGGAAAAAATGGACATCAGCCTGATCGAGGCCGCGAAAGATTTGGGCGCGAAGCCTTGGCGCGCTTTTTGTCTGGTGACGTTACCATTGGCCAAGCCCGGCATTATCGCAGGGTGTTTGCTGGTGTTTATTCCCGCCGTGGGCGAGTTTGTCATCCCAGCATTGCTGGGGGGGTCTGACACCCTAATGATTGGTCGTGTCTTGTGGGATGAGTTCTTCCTTAACCGGGATTGGCCATTGGCGTCTGCGGTGGCGATCATCATGCTAATTGTTTTGGTGGGCCCGATTATGTTTATGCGCAACGGCAATAAGGAGGCGATGTAATGAAAAATCATTCCTTAGCGTTAAGACTCAGTGCGGGCTTTGGTTTCTTGTTTTTATACGCGCCGATTGTTGCCCTGATGGTTTACAGCTTTAACGAATCCAAATTGGTAACGGTATGGGGCGGTTGGTCACTTAAATGGTACGTCGAGCTGTTCCAAAACAAGCAGATTATGGACGCGGCGTGGGTGAGCTTAAAAATAGCCTTTATCAGTGCGACGTTGGCCTCGGTATTGGGGACATTGGCCGGCTTTGTGCTGAGTCGTATGGGCAAGTTTCGCGGTAAAACCATGATGGCCGGTTGGGTCACTGCCCCTTTGGTCATGCCAGAAGTGATTACGGGGTTATCTTTGCTACTGCTGTTTGTGGCGATGGAAAACCTATTTGGTTGGCCCGCGGGGCGCGGTTTGACGACCGTTATTATCGCTCACACCACCTTTTGTTTGGCGTTTGTCGCGGTGGTGGTGCAGTCTCGTCTGGCGTCAATGGATGAAACTTTGGAAGAGGCGGCGATGGATCTTGGGGCGAAACCGGTGTCACTGTTTTTCTTAATCACCTTGCCATTGATTGCGCCAGCGATATTATCGGGTTGGTTGCTG
This sequence comes from Marinomonas profundi, assembly GCF_020694005.1. NCBI lineage: Bacteria > Pseudomonadati > Pseudomonadota > Gammaproteobacteria > Oceanospirillales > Oceanospirillaceae > Marinomonas > Marinomonas profundi. The sequence goes on from NZ_CP073013.1 coordinate 1,723,904, forward strand.
GCGTTTACCTTATCGCTTGATGATTTGGTGATTGCCAGCTTTGTGTCTGGGCCGGGTAACTCGACATTGCCTATGGTGATTTTCTCCAAAGTACGCCTTGGTGTTACGCCAGAGATTAACGCCCTAGCAACCTTAATGATACTCGTGGTGGCCATTGCGGTGATTGCTGCAATTGTTATTATGCGTCGTCAAAGTCGAATCCAAGAACCATAAATAGAGTGTTTTTCGAGGTAAATTGTTCATGAAAATAGGCATTCTTGCGGCGGGTATTACGCCGGATGCGTTACGCTCTCAGTATCCGACGTATGCGCAAATGTTTGCACAACAGATTTCAGCCTTGGCGCCGAGCTTGTCGTTTGAAATATTTGATGTGCGTTTGGATCAGTTCCCTAGCGACGCGGACGACTGCGACGGCTGGTTGATCACAGGCTCTAAATCTGACGCCTACGGTGATGAGCCATGGATTACGCGGTTGTGCGAACTTATTCGAGAGGTGGACGGTAAAGGCCAAGTGCTGGTGGGGATTTGCTTTGGCCATCAGATCATTGCTCGCGCCTTGGGTGGTCGCGTGGCTAAATTTGACGGTGGCTGGGGCGTGGGCGTGCATAATTACCAAGTGGCGGATAATATGGCGACGCCATTAGGGCTTAAAAACCTCGCCTTTTGCGCATTCCACCAAGACCAAGTGGTGGAAAAGCCGGCCAAGATGACGAGCTTTTTGAGCAATGATTTCTGCCAGCACGCAGGTTTGATCTACAAAGACCGCATCTTGACGTTCCAAGGTCACCCAGAGTTTTCTAAGGCCTATGAAATGGCATTGATCGATCTATACGATGGGGTCACTCTCACGCCAGAGGAGGCCCAAAAAGCACGCCACAGCGTCCAGCAAGAAAACATTGATAGCCAACAGCTGATGGCTTGGATTGGCGCGTTTTTGCAAGGCTAACGCCTAGCGCTGCCTTGCCCTTGAGCATTCTTTTGGTCTGCATGAAGGCGTCTGAAAACACTCAGCACGCCATTTTCGCACTGCGTTTATGCAGCCTTGGGCAATTGGCACACAACTCACCCTGATCACGACGAAAGTGTAAGCAGCAGGTATGGCGCACAAAAACAGGCGCGGCGGCAGTTTGTGGGGCGAGCCCTGCGAGTGGTTTCAATGGCAAGTTCATCGCGTGCGCCCAACGGCAAAAATCTTTTTCTAGGGTGTGTTTTTGCTCGTCTGGCAAGACGTTCCTGACGGCAATTAAGGCGCTCATTAATTGGTCGGCGAGCAAGCCTTTATAAAGCGCGGGTCGTCCGCCAAAGGCCTCAACATGGGCGGTTTCAAAGGGCATAAAAATCCTATTGAGCTGTTCGCTGGCAGCCTTAATAAGCGCCTCATGGCAGCCCTCTTGCCACTCGCCATCGGCTAAGACATAACCCGCGATCATTTCACCCTGTTGTTTTTGTTCTATTTCGTGCAAGCTCAAGGGCACCGCCTTGAGCTGATAAACCGAGATCATGGCAAGATAGATAGGCTGCCAACACACCAAGCCCCAGCAACGCACACGCCAATAAGGCGCACCCGTTTCCGGGTGCGCCTCGCGTAGTGTTTGATGCAAAGCCTGAAGCGCCTGTGCTGGTTTTTCTGAAGACAAAAAAACTGTGTCTATTTTTGACTCAGCAGAAACGCTTTCTTGTCCATCTAAGGCCGCTATATACGACTTCGCCGTCCTGAAAAGACGATCTAAAAGCCTTTCCACCATGTATCTTTACCTCTGATTGTCGATCATAAGTCGGCTAAAACTCATAACGACCGCTGATTTCAAAAGACCGCTCATCGCCGAACCAGCAATTGGAGGCGTCGTAGCAGCTGTAATAGGTGTCATTAAACGCGTTGCTCATGGAGAACTTGACACTGGCGCCTTGCCATTGTGCCGACAGCTTAGATAAGTCATAACCTATGGACAAATCGACCAAGGTGAAAGACGGCACCGTATTAGAATTTGCGGCATCGAGCTGCATTTGACCGACATAACGTACGCCCGCTCCAAAGGACGCCCCGGTTAAATTCCCTTCTGTCGGCACATAGCTTAGCCAAGCATTAAATTGCTTTTCAGGTACCCAGATAGGCGTATTGCCTTCTATGCCGCTGTTGTCTTTGGTGACTTCAACATCTTGCAAGGTGTAAGCGGCTTTGACTGTTACGTCAGCTGTAATGGCTTGTTGTAACTCCAGCTCGATACCACGAGAGCGAACTTTGCCCACTTGGATTTTGTCGTAAGCGGAACCGTTTGGATCGCGTGTTAACACTTTGCTTTTAATGATCTCGAAGGCGGTTGCACTGGCGGTCATATTTCGTCTTGTGTATTTTAGGCCTGCTTCTCTCTGATCGGCGGTGGATGTATCAAAGGTATTGCCATTTCGGTCCGAGCCTGTGATGGGTTCGAAACTTTGCGCGTAACTCACAAACGGCGCTAAGCCATTATCAAATTCATACAACGCACCGACTCGGCCGCTAAACTGGCTCTGATCGACTTCCGTGTTGGTGGCCGCGCCGTATTTTCGGCCTTTTTCAGTCGCTTTAAACTGATCATAGCGGCCGCCCGCAATCAGCACCCACTGGTCTAGGCGTATTTGATCTTGCAGATACACACCGGTTTGCTCTTTGTTGATGGTGAAATCGCTGCTGTAACCTGAGGCGGCAAAATCTAGGCTGCTACTGATGATTTGCTGATGGTCTGGATTATAAAGGTCGATACTCGGCGCCGCCGCGTCTTCATAAAGAATGTCTGATTTTAGTTTTAAGTAATCCACACCGACCAAGACATTGTGCTCGGCATCCCCAATATCAAATACGCCCGAAAATTGGTTGTCTATATTGATGCCTTCGGATTTTTCGTCAGTGAGATAAGCGCGGCGATTTAGGGTTCTTTCATCATTGTCTAACGAGGTGGAATAGGTGTTTTCTTGGTACGCTTTGGCGGTGGTGAAACGAGCATTCTGTAAAAAGCGCCACGTGTTGTTTAGGTTGTGGTCGAGTTTATAACCAAGCAAAAGCACGTCTCGATCATAGGTTTCCCAATTACTGTCGCCAGCGTAGCTATCGGACGACAAGGTGCCATTGATATTGTCGTAGACGGTGCCTTTTGACGGTAAAGAGGAATAGACGCCCATGCTGGGGTCTTTTTGGTAATACAGGTTTAGGTTAAGCATGGTGTCATCGCTGATTTTCCAATCAATAGAGGGCGCTATCATGATGCGCTCTTCTTCTGAGGTGACAGCTTGTCCGTCTTTCTGGCGAAGCAGCCCGACGACACGATAGTTCAGATTATGCTTGATCGCGCCTGTGCTATCGATTTGTGTTTCGCGTTTATTGTCACTGCCAAGGGCGACGTCAATACTGTGTTCGCTGTCGGCTTGCGGCGCTTTACCGATGAGATTCACCATGCCACCCGGTGGCATAGCACCATAAAGCGTCGAAGTTGGGCCTTTGAATACTTCCACTTGCTCTACGGCTGCCATGTCAATTTGTGGCTGTAGGTTCCAATCGTTATAAAGCAACTGCAACCCGTCGTAATAGGCTTTGTCATTTTCAAACCCTCGAATATTGAAGAAATCCAATCGTGTGACGGCACCTCCGCGCAGCTCTGTATTAATCCCAGCGGTATAGCGAACCGCTTCGGCAACGCTTTCTATGCCTCGTTGTTGCAGCTCATCCTGCGTTACCACGGAGATGGCTTGCGGCGTTTCTTCTGGGTCTAATTGCGTTTTTGTTGCTGTGTTGCGGTAGGTCTGCCCCTTAACTTCCAATGTGGTTAGCGAACCGTCGATGACCGTGCCTGTGTTGTTGACGCTTTCTGCCGTTTCCGTGGCGAGGGAATAAGACGACACTGAGGCCATTGCGATGGCAAGCAAAGAGCGTTAGAAATGTGCAACTGGTTTCATGATAACTCCGAATATAGAACGAATCAATATTGATAATGAATATCATTCTATAGATGGTGATAAATAAAACTTAACCTTTTGGTGCATCATAGCCCTTGTCTTGAACTACCGCTTGAGCGCTTTCAGGCCAGAGCAAGAGGTGCTGAAAATCACCTTGGCTCGATTGGCAGCCAATATTCCATGTAGCTCAACGGGCTGTTCGGGTCGTAGTCTGCTGCATATTTTTCTAGTTCAAAGCCAGATACGCCGTTGTAATTCGAATCGGGTAGCCATTGATGAAGAAACCATCTTACCGCCAGCTCGATCGCGTGTACTTTTCCATGCACGGGAATAACGGCGTATTCTTGTCGCGGTACATGGATGGTCTCGGCGTGTTCTGGCGCATGGTTTTGGTCCTGATACCCAGCCCAATAACAGATTGCGTCGGGCTGTTCGGGATGGTCGCGGGTATCGATAACCCCAATGGCTTGAGCGTCGCTTGCGTGCGTTTTTTTAGTCTGTGTTCTTTTAGTCTGTATAAGGTCCGCCCAAATTTGCGGTACTCGCTGCAGAAAATTAGGCGATGAAGAAAAAGGTCCGTAAATCCAGTCGTGCTTACCTTGTATTTGAAACGCGTCGACGCTTTCGATGCGGATTTGAGTGAAGACGGTTGGCGCTTCATTGGACGCGTACTGTGGGCTTCTATAGCGTAACGGTGTGCGCAAGCCATAGCGCTTTCCTCGTTGTCGATAATCCCGAGGGGTACAGTTGAACATGTGCTTAAACGCTCGACAGAAGCTTATTTCGGAGTCAAAGCCACATGAAATGGCAATATCTAGGTGTTTGTTTTTACTGGACAGTAACAGTTCAGCGGCCTTGCTTAAACGCAATTCTCTAATGTATTGGGCGACGGTCAGCCCCGTAGCTTCGCCAAAGACACGTTGGAATTGCCAACGTGACCAACAGCTTTTTTCAGCCAGGTTGGCCACATGAATAGGCTCATCTAAGTGCTGATGAATGTATTCTAAGACCCTTTCGATACGGGTTAGTCTGCTTTGAAGTGTCATAGGGGTATTTTTGTTAAAATAATAACCATTATCATCTAAACGCCCTGCTATGCCAATCTGTTTTGTGTGGCAGAGGATTTTCTTTGCGCTCTATTAATTAATCAAGTTGCGTGATTAAATTCAAATTCAAACGCTTTTCTAATCGGTTTACTTGAAAAAGCCAACAACAATAAAAATGGATAACGCTTGCTATGAAGGAATTCCCACGAACGGCGCTGTATTGCGCGATGTTTCTGGCGGCTGGTGCTGCCTCTGGGTTGCTTGGCCCAAGTCTGATTTATTTGGCGGGGTTAATTGAGGCATCGGTTGCTGAGATTTCGGTCGTATTTACGGCGCGAGCCATCGGCAATATCCTCGGTGCTTTGTTGGCTGGGCGCATGTTTGATCGTTGGCAAGGCCATCACTATCTTATCGTTATGTTGCTGTGTGTGATTATCAGCTTGGTGTTGGTGCCCTTTTCGTTCAGTTTGCCGATGTTAGTGGGGTTATTCTTTTTGCTGGGGGCGACAGAGGTTTCGGTCAATGCCGGAGGCAATATGATGATGCTGTGGCTGCATAAGGAAAAAGTCGGCTCTTACGTGACGATTTTGCATTTATGCTACAGCGCGGGCTGTATGTTGGCACCATTGATCTTGGTGTTTGCCGAGTGGACTGGGCAGGGTTACGGTGCGGGTTATTGGCTGGTGGCGTTGTACGCTCTTGTGTTGCCGTTTTTGCTCTGGCGCCAACCGAGTCCGACTTTTGAGGCAAGGCCCAATGAGGTGGTGCCAGCCACCAAACAGAAAGCCACCTTTATTGCCTTTTTGACGGTGATTTTTTTGTATGTGGGGTTTGAGATCACTATTGCAGGCTGGATCAGTACGTATGCTGTGTTGTCGGGCGAAGATCAAAATAGCGCAGCGATTTTGGTGACGTGGTTTTTTGTGAGCTTGTCGCTTGGGCGTTTGTTTTCCGTGGCGTTATTGCGTTGGATCAGCCCTCAGCAAGGGATTTTCGGACTTTTGTTGATCAGCATTACGGGCAGTTTGATGATGTTGTCTGATGCCTCGTTGATCGTGATCGCCTTGTGGTTAGGGCTGGGATGCTCGGCGTTTTTCCCTATGCTGTTTTCCTTTGCCAATAGCATTATGTCGCTGAATGGTAAGCGCACAGGGTTTGTGTTTGTGTGTTGCGGACTGGGCGCGCTGGTGGCGCCATCCCTAACCGGGCCTATTATTGAGGTGTTTGGTGTGGCGACCTTCCCGTACTTGTTACTGGGACTGGCGTTATTAATGGGGTTAAGTTGGTTACGACTGTCAGCCATGACCCGAAGTAAATAGTATTGTTTACGGTTAAACTGACTGACTGACAGTAAGTAAGTACTTACTTCTACCTGAGCGCCTACCATATTAGTGCTCACTGTCAGTTAAAGATCGATGGTCAGTTAAATGACGGCTTGATACGCAACCAGCATAAGCTTACCAATCAACTGTATTTATGCAGCGTGGCAATGGTGAACGCGGCCAAGTCGGTATAGACAGCGAATGGAAAGTCTATTGCCTTGTATTGCGTCTCACGGCCTTTTCCCGTCAACACTAATACTGGCGAGCAACCACGGGCATTTCCCGCCTGAAGGTCGCGTAGAGAGTCTCCGACCATGATCGCTGGGTGGTCTTCGAACGATAGTCCTAGTTCTGCTTCAATGGCTTCGATCATGCCGCTTTTGGGTTTGCGACAGTGGCAGTCATCATCAGGGCCATGAGGACAATAGTGAATGCCCGCAATTTTGCCACCTTCTGCCTCAACCAGTGCGGTCATTTTGTCGTGCATGGCGTGCAGCGTGGAGTCGTCATAATAACCGCGGGCAATGCCTGATTGATTGGTGACAACGAACACCTGAAAGCCGGCTTTCGACAGAGCAGCGATGGATTTTATACTGCCCGAAATAGGTTGCCATTCGTCGACGGATTTAACATAGGCGTCTGAGTCTTGATTAATGACGCCGTCGCGGTCTAATAAAATAATGGGTTTGGTTTGCGTCATAGAGAATCGCCTTATTTGTGAATCAAGTTGAAATGCTGGTTGTGCGGCTTTGAACACACTTGTCGTACGGCTATTTGGTTTCGCCAATGGCGGCAAAGATAGCGCCACGACACGCCAGACTCAGATCGTTTGGCGTTAGGCCAATATCCAGACCTCGCTGCCCACCGCTCACATAGATTTTTTCAAACGCCTGCGCACTCTGGTCAATACAGGTGACGAGGCTTTTCTTTTGCCCTATTGGACTGATGCCGCCAACCAAATAGCCCGTGAGCCGTTGGGCATCCTTCGCGTCCGCCATGCGCAATTTTTTTACCTTCAAGGCGCTGGCGGCGCGTTTTAAATTTAACGTGCCCGTGACGGGCACTATGGTAACGAAGGTGTTTTTGTCGTCGGTGACCAGCAGTGTCTTGAACACACACGCGGGGTCGAGATTTAGCTTCTCGGCGGCCTCCTCGCCAAAATGAGAGCAGTGCGGATCATGCTCATATTCGTGGAGGCTAAACCCAATCTTGAGTTGCTTCAGCTGGTTGATGGCTGGTGTCATGGTTTTCATCCCTCTGTTTTCTAACGGCCACTGGGTGCTATTTTTGCCAGAACATAGGCGTGAACAATACCAACAAGGTAAAGACTTCCAAACGCCCTAACAACATAGAAAAACACAGCATCCATTTGGCCGGATCACTGACGTTGGTGAAACTCGATGCGACTTCACCTAAGCCTGGGCCAAGGTTATTGAGCGTGGCGGCAACAGCCGACCATGCGGTGACTTGATCCAAACCCGTCGCCATCAGGCCAATCATCAGCACCACGTAGACCAACAGATAGGCTGAGAAAAACCCCCAAACCGCGGACACGACTCTTTCATTGACCGCTTTGCCGCCCACCTTAACGGGAATAACCGCATTGGGGTGAATCAAGCGTTTAATTTCTCGCATGCCTTGCTTGAGGATTAATAAAATACGAATGACCTTCATACCGCCACCTGTTGAACTGGCACAGCCACCCACGAAGGAGGTCACTATGAGTAAGAAGGGCAAAAAGTGTGGCCAGCTTGAAAAGTCTGTCGTGCCAAAGCCTGATGTCGTGGCAATCGAGACACTTTCAAACACCGCATAACGTAAAGACGAACTCCAGTCATAAGTCGCAGTCATTGCCAGCACTAAGGTCGAAAGCGCACAAGTACTTAATAATATAAATAAGAAGAAACGGGCTTCTGGGTCTTTAAAATAATGCCAGACACTTTTGTGACGCCAAGCGTAAAAATGCAAAGCAAAGTTGCAAGCAGAGACAATCATAAAGAAGGTACAAATCATCTCTATCGCCACACTGTCAAAGTAACCAATGCTGGCGTCATGAGTCGAGAAGCCCCCAATCGCCACGGTTGAAAAGCTATGGCAAATGGCATCAAACAAGCTCATCCCCGCGATCCAATAACCTAAGGCACAGACACTGGTGAGTGTTGCGTAGATGTACCAAAGTGCTTTGGCGGTTTCGGCAATACGAGGGGTTAACTTGGTGTCTTTTACCGGTCCTGGGGTTTCCGCCCGATACAGCTGCATCCCACCAATGCCCAACATCGGCATGATGGCGACCGCCAGTACAATGATACCCATACCGCCAAGCCAGGTGAGCAACTGGCGATAAAACAAAATCGATTTAGGTAAATCATCGATACCCGTGAGTATGGTGGCCCCTGTGGTCGTCAGCCCGGATATGGATTCAAACAAAGCATCAGTGAAACTGAGGTTGGGGGTTTCCGCCAAGAAAAACGGCACCGAACCGAACAAACCCAACACGGACCAGAACAGCACAGTGACTAAAAAGCCATCGCGAATTTTCAACTCGCCACGTTCATTACGAACGGGAAACCAAAGCAAAAATCCACAGACTAAATTGATGGCGAAGGCGTATAAAAACGCTTGAACTGTGCCGTCGGAATAAATAAGAGAGACGATAATCGGTGGAATCAGTGTCACACTGAACACCATCACCAATAAGCCAATCACGCGTAAAATGACGCTAAAATGCATATGTGTTTCCCAGACCCTGTCGTTGCTTCATTCGTTGTTTTACTCAAAGCCGCTTATATTAAAAAAAGCGTAAACCTACTTGTGATTAAAAAAAGCTTAAACCTACTTGGAACAGTTGCTCCACCGCGGGAATTTGTTTTTTGTTGGTGACAAAAATGATGACATGATCTTCTGCTTGAATCACCAAATCGCCCGTGGCGACCAGCATATTGTCTTCACGTACGATGGCACCTATGGTGGCGCCTTCTGGAAGGTTCAAATTAGCAATGCTGCGCCCAACGACTTTAGAAGAGCGATAATCCCCATGGGCAACCGCTTCCAGTGCTTCTGCCGCGCCTTTGCGCATAGAGTGAACGTTGACCACGTCGCCGCGTCGGATATAACTTAATAGCGAACTGATGGTGGTTTGTTGAGGTGAAATCGCAATGTCGATCATGCCTTCCTGCACGATGTCGACATAGGCTGGGTTATTAATAATGGTCATAACCGTGCGCACGCCCAATACCTTGGCCAACATGGACGACATGATATTGGCTTCGTCGTTGTTGGTGAGAGCGCAAAAAACATCGGTGGATTCGATATTCTCTTCCAGTAGCAACTCTTGTTTTGACGCGTCGCCATGGAGCACTATGGTGTTGTTTAAGGTTTCGGATAAATACCGGCAGCGCTCTGGATCTCGTTCAATGATTTTGACACGGTATTCTTTTTCTAGACTCTGCGCCAAACGCTCCCCTATGTTACCGCCACCGGCAATAATAATGCGGCGATAAGGCGTATCTAACGGGCGTAATTCACTCATGACATCCAATACATCGCGCTGCGCGGTAAGGAAAAAGACTTCGTCATTCGCGTGAATGTGTGTATTGCCGTCTGGCGATATGGATTTACCGTCACGATAAATCGCCGCGATGCGCGTTAGGATTGATGGCATGTGCTCTTTTAGGAAGCTGATTGGCTGATCAATAAGCGGCCCGCCCTTTTCGGCTTTCACTACCACTAGCTGTACTTTGCCATCGGCAAACTCCATGACTTGCAAGGCGCCAGGATAACGAATCAAACGGCTTAAATGTTTTGTTACTTCTTTTTCAGGGCTAATGCGCACATCCATCGGAATAGCCTGATCCGCAAAAAGCTCGGGGTAATTCGCGTAAGCGCTTGATCGAACCCGACCTATTTTAGTGGGGGTTTTAAACAAGGTATGCGCAATCTGACAGGCGATCATATTGGTTTCATCTTGGCTGCTGACGGCAATCAACATATCGGCATCATTACACCCTGCTTGGTTCAACACATCTGGGTGCGAACCGCTGCCCTCAACGGTCTGAATATCAAGCCTGTCTTGCAGCTCTCTAAGGCGGTTTGAGTCGGTATCGATAACGGTAATATCGTTATCTTCACTCGCTAAGTTTTCCGCCAGTGTGGCGCCAACTTGGCCTGCACCTATAATGATGATCTTCATAATCTGCCTTAGAGCGCGGTTTGTTGTTTGGCTCTTTTAGTGTATTAATTGTTGCTTGAATCAAGTTAGGTAAGTGTACTCATATAAGGGGCGATATTTAACTTGAACTTGCAAAATAGCCGTAATTTTTTCTGGCTGTCTACGCATTCGCCGGATTACATCTTCGTGCCTCGATTCATCCGGCCTACGGTTGGTTGTGCGTGGTTGCTTTCGATGTTTCATGTGAAACACGACTTTAGGTTTCTAGGCTAGTTTTTGCAGCAAGCAATAATAGAAACCATCGTGCCCTTCTAGGTTAGGAAACAACTGACGACCATGACTAACGGGAATCCCCCACTCTATTTGCTTGTCTGGTGCTAATGAATTCAACGCCACTTCTTGGGCGTCTTCTTGGTGTGCCAGAAAATGCTGAATCTGTTGCTCATTTTCTTCCGGCATTAAAGAGCAGGTAGCGTACAACATGAACCCGCCCGGCTTCAGTGTCGTCCAAACCTTGTTAAGGATCGCTCGCTGGATGATAACGAGGTCATCAATGTCGGCGGGTTTTCGATTGATCTTAATGTCTGGATTACGACGAATGACCCCAGTCGCGGTACATGGCACATCGAGGAGGATTTTGTCGAAGTGCTCGCCATTCCACCAGGCGTCCAGATCGCTCGCATCGGCACAGATTAATTGCGCCGAATAACCGAGTCGATGCAAATTAGACTCGATTTTTTCCATGCGCCAAGGTTCTAGCTCGACGGCCGTCAGTTCAATGTGGTTGGACTTTTCTAACAGGTGACCTGTTTTGCCACCGGGCGCTGCGCAAGCGTCCAATACTTTCTCTCCAGCTTTTGGGGACAATAGCTGAGCGGAAAGTTGAGCGGCTTCATCTTGAACGCTCACAAAACCTTCTTCAAAATCAGGTAGCTCTCCCACTCGAACGGCATTTCTTAGGTACAGTGCTGAGCCTGAAAACGGCCCTTCTTCTGAATTTATACCCAATTCTACAAGCTGTGCTTGGTATGTTTCACGTGAAACTCGAGCCTCGTTGACACGAATGCACATAGGCGGATGGGTGTTACTGGCTTCAATGATTTGCTCAAAGTGTTCAGGCCAATGTTTGTTAAAACGCTTCACCAGCCACTTTGGCATGTTGAATTCCACGGAAGGTTGCGCTTCTAGCAGTGCGACGATTTCGTCCGCTTCTCTTTGGTAACGACGCAGTACGGCATTCATTAACTTGGTGGCCCAGTCCTTTTTCAGCAGTCGACAGGCTTCTACTGTTTCATTGACCGCCGCATGATCTGGGGTGTTCATGTAGGTTAATTGGTATAAACCTAAAAGCAGCACAGCGTATAAATCTGTGTCCTTTTCTTCAAAAGGATGTGCCAACAAGTGCAATGCGATGCTGTTTAGTCTTGGGTACTGCCGACAAACACCGAAGCATAATTCCTTTAACATAGGAATGTGGTCACTGGCCACTTCCGTTTGGTGGCGCGCCAGTTGCGTACTAAGCGAGCCTTGCTGAAGCAAAATATTGCTGATGACCTTGACCGCGACTTGTCGAGCGCTCTGCTGGCTTGTACTCATGTCAGACTGAAAGCTTGTGTCGGACAGGCTTGTGTTAGATGAGAAGGTATTGTCGTGTTGATTCATGCTGCTTGCTCGCTAAGGCCAAGGCGTTGACCAATTTCTAAGGCGGCTTTGTGTTTGCCGTTGAGTGCGTCTTGCACCTTCATGCGTTTACCGCCAGCAAATTGGATCTCAGTAATAAGGAGAGAACCTTGCCCAGTCGCAACGATAATGCCCTCTTTGCTCACGACCAAAATATCACCCGGTGTTGAGGCTTCATCACTGACGCTGGCAATCTGTGCCGCATGGATTTTCATTACCCCAGCAAGGCTGTTGGTATAAGCCACAGGCCAATGCGATAGGCCGCGGATTTGACGTTCGATTAGCTCTGCAGACAGCATCCAGTTTACGTCACCTTCTTGCTTGGTGAGTTTGGTTGCGTAGCAAGTGAGGCTGTCGTCTTGTTGCTCCGCTCCCAGCGTGCCCGCTTGGAACTTCTCTAGGGCTTCAATCAGCGTGCTACCGCCAAGCGTCGCCAAGCGATCATGGAGCGTTTCAGAGGTGTCTGTTGGTTTGATATCACAATGCGCTTTGAGCAACATGTCGCCCGTGTCCAAGCCAACATCCATTTGCATAATGGTGATGCCGGTTTCTCTGTCGCCAGCGATTAAGGCGCGATGAATCGGCGCCGCACCACGCCAGCGAGGCAGCAAAGACGCATGCACATTGAGGCAACCAAACTTAGGCGCCTCCAGTACGTCTTTTGGCAAAATGATGCCGTACGCCGCGACTATCATTAGGTCCGCTTTCAATGCCGTAAGTTGCGCCTTGTCTTCCTCTAGCTTGAAATTCAGCGGCTGATAAACCGGAATATCATTGGCAATAGCAAGTTGCTTCACGGGGCTTTGTACCAGCTTTTGACCACGTCCCGCAGGACGGTCTGGCTGGGTGTAAACGCCGACGATGTGATACTGGTTTTCAGCGTTTGAATCTTTCATGTTTATTAAGAGTGCCTGCAGGCTGGCCGCTGCGAATTCGGGTGTGCCAGCAAAAACAATACGAAGTGGTGAGGTTGACATAGGGTTTCCTTAACAAAAAATCAGGCCAAAGCCTGATTTTGTAATAGGTTCTTAATGATCCAAAGACGCAACACGAAGCCGCTTTCTAACCTTGTTTCTGCGCTAGCTTGTGGGCTTTTTCAAGCTTGCTCTTGATGCGGTTACGTTTTAATGGCGACAAATAATCCACCATCAACTTGCCGTCAAGGTGATCCACTTCGTGTTGTACGCACACCGCCATCAGCTCGTCCACTTCCAGTTCAAAGGGCTTGCCATGACGGTCGAGTGCTTTGACGCGTACTTTGGCCGCACGATAAATGTGCTCGTAAAAACCCGGAACCGACAAACAGCCTTCTTGGCATTCGTTTGGCTCGTCGTCTAGGACGACAAATTCAGGGTTAATAAAAACGATGGGCTCGTTACGTTCTTCAGAGAAATCCATCACCACAAGGCGATAATGATAATCCACTTGCGTCGCCGCTAAGCCCAAACCATTTTCGTCATACATGGTATCAAGCATGTCGTCGATTTGAGTTTGCAGCTCGTCAGTGAATTCGGTAATGGGCTTCGCAATGGTGCGTAAGCGTTTATCTGGGTATTCAAGTACAGTCAAAACAGCCATGATCTTTTCCAACGATGTGTCTTTATTAATGAGTAGAGGGTCGCTATGGGTTCTCTTACTCGTTTCATTCTGTCTATTGTAACGCAAGTCTGACTTTTGGGCAGTCTTCTCATGGCGGTTTTTTGGTCAATATGGTTGAATAGCTTTCATTGCCAAAGGCTATGTGTGTTTGGTGATGGTTTTAACTCGGATTGGGCAGGGAATGTCTAATGTATTGATCGACGGTTGAAAGACTGTCATGGGGTTACGCAAGGAGGCTTTGTTTATGCCCGCATCTTCTATTTCTAATGACACTGATAGTCGTGCCGTCAATGATGCCGATCGTCATTGTGCCAGTAATAGCACCGGATTATCTCAGAGCGATTGGCTATGCTTGAGCTTCTTATCGAGCATTGGCCCAGCCCGACTCTCGCGCCTCTATACTTATCTCAGTCAACTGCACCAACATGTAACGAGCGACCAAGACGATAATCTGTCGCTGTTTCATCACGCCGATACGCCCAAAACGATTTCGTATGATTTGCTAAGAGCGCTAAAGTGGCCTGATATTACCGCGCGTCAGGCGGTGGATTACCTATCCCATGGCACATTAACAAAAGAACAAGCCACTAAGCGTGATGAATCGCTCGCTTGGTTAGAGGAAGACGATCACCATTTGTTGTTGCGCGAAGACGAGTATTACCCCCTTGCACTAAGAGAGATCAGCGTGGCGCCGGCTTTTCTTTATGTAGAAGGCAATCGTGATGCGTTGGCTTTGCCCAAAATTGGTATTGTTGGCGCGCGAAAATGCACGCGCTATGGCCGAGAAACCACCTTTTTGTTGGCTGAGCAATTAGCCTCTTGTGGTATTTGTGTGGTCAGTGGCGGCGCGCTGGGGATCGATACCGCGGCACATCAAGGCGCATTGCAGAGTAAAACGACGCCCACCATTGTGGTGATGGGAACGGGGTTATTACACCGTTATCCTAATCAGAACCGAGCGCTGTTTGACGACATCCTAGAGCGCGGCGGCGCACTAATAAGTGAGTACCCACTATCAACCAGTCCGCGCCCTCACCTTTTCCCACCCCGAAACCGTATTATCAGCGGCCTAAGTATGGGGGTGCTTGTGGCGGAGGCGTCACTCAAAAGCGGCTCATTAATAAGTGCGAATTATGCTGTGCAGCAGAATCGAGAGGTGTTTGCTTTACCGGGACGTTTAACCGACCTGCAGTCCGCAGGTTGCCATCAGTTGCTTCGACAGGGTGCGACCTTAGTGAGACAGGTGGACGATATCTTGGCGGAGTGCCCAGAGCTGCCTACCACAGGCAAGACAAGCGCACGCCCCGCTGGACATCAAACGACTAAAAAAACCGCGCCAGACAGTCGTAGCCACTCGACGCAAAACGCCCCGGCTCTCACTTCAGGACGCTCTCATAGCTTGCCTGAATCGACATCAGACAATGCCAAAGCCGTGGTCGCCATTATGGAACAAGAAGCGCAACCGATGGACTTTGACGCCTTGATTCGCCATAGCAAAATGGACGCAGGACTGATGATGCAGGTGTTAATAGAGCTGGAACTGTACGGCTGCGTGGAAAACCGAGAAGGTCTTTATGGTCGTTGTTAACTTTTTAGCGGTTAACCTTTATACATAGCCATTAACCTTCATAGCCATTAACCTTCATAGCCGTTGCTGACCTGCGTTTACTCCATGCCACCGAAGATGTCTTGCTTGAGCTGCTTAATATCGCGGCGCTCTTTTTTGTTTGGCTTATGGTCGGACATGATACGGCCACCATAAGACTTATTTTCCAAGACGCGTTTTTCACGCTTTTCTATCGACTCAGGTGTTTCCTCATAAAGCAACTGTGCTTCAGGGGCACCACGGCGTTGTTCGCTAATGGCTTTTATCTTCACCACTTTTTCATCCCAACCGGCTCGTATGCCGATCAAGGCGCCGATTTCGACATTGCGACTGGCTTTGCCCTTGCTGCCGTTATAAGACACCTTGCCACCCTCGATGGCGTCTTTACAAAGTGAACGGGTTTTAAAAAAACGCGCGGCCCAAAGCCACTTATCTAAACGAACGGCTTGTGGAGTTGACTGCTTTTCTGTTTTACTCATAAGGAATGCGTTGATCCTATTCTGTTGTCATATTTGAGGCTGTTATGCAGGACATTAGTAGACATCCCACTTTCCAAGCTCTGCAAAAAATAATACACGATGCGGCCGATGCGATCATGGAAATTTATCAAGGTGCCGACTTGGGCATCGAACAAAAACTGGACGATAGCCCAGTGACGGCCGCTGACCTTGCTGCTCACAACGTGATTCTAGCAGGTTTGCAAGCACTTACACCCGATATCCCCGTTTTGTCTGAAGAAGGCGTGGTGACCTTCGAAGAGCGCTCTAAATGGCCGATGTTGTGGATCGTCGATCCGCTGGATGGCACCAAAGAGTTTATCAAGCGCAATGGCGAATTTAGCATCAATATTGCCCTAGTCGAAAACGGCGCGCCCATTTTGGGCGTGGTGTACTTACCGACCACCACGGAAGGCTATTTTGGTGTCACCAAAGCCTGGCAAGACCTACCCATTGGCGCGGTGAAATGGCAAGGCCGAGAAGACGAAAAAATTGACTATGAAAGCATTAACGTGCGTGAACCGCGTGAGCCGATTATTGCGATGACTAGCCGAAGCCACGGCCCTGCTCTTCCGGCGTCACTAAAAAATAAGCTAAAGCAAACCTACGAGCAAGTACGAGAATTGCCTAAAGGCAGTTCAATAAAAGGCTGTCGAATTGCCGAAGGCATCGCGGACTTACATCTGCGCCGAGGACCAACCAGTGAATGGGACACCGCCGCCCAGCAAGCCATCATCGAAGCCGCTGGCGGCATGCTCGTCACCCCGGATGGCAAACCCTTTCGCTACAACCAAAGAGAAACCCTACTCAACGGCCACTTCTTTGTGTCCGGTGCGGAACTCGCCCCCTACGTGATGAACTGGTATCTCGAAAATGACGAAGAAGAGTAAAGCCTACTCTTCTTGTTCTTTCTCCTAAGAGTTGTTCTTTTTTTTAAGGGTTGTTCTTTCTTCTAAGGGGTGACTGCTTTATCTAATTGTTTCACGTGAAAAAATGTAAAAACAAAAAAGCCTTTGCGTGGTAAAACGCAAAGGCTAGTTGGCAGCCTTGTTTACATTGCTCTCTTACATTGCTCTCTAATGAAATTTAAATCGCTACCTTATTAAAAAAGCAAAACCGTTGGCCTTCAATAGTATGTTTTGTGCCTCTACGGTGGCGTGCTGATGTTTGACACACTGCGTAAACTCACTGGTGTTTTGGTAAGTCACCGGCTGATGGCTGAGGTTAAACACGCATAATAGGGCATCGCCTCGGACATAGGCTAAAAGTGAGTTTTCTGCACTGAGAAAACACGAATTTCCGCTCCGTAGAACAGGGTTTTGCTTACGAAACGTCAGCATGTCGCGATAAAAATTAAGCACAGATTCTGGATCATTGTCTTGGTCGGCGACATTTCGTTGACGCTGATTGTCTTTGACTGGAAGCCATGGGGTGGTGGAAGAAAACCCGGAAAACGGAGTATTATCCCAACTCATTGGCGTGCGACAGCCGTCTCTTCCCTTGTCTTCCGGCCAAAATTCAATGCCTTGTGGATCAACCAGTTCGTCGTAGTTTAAATCCGTTTCTTGTTGGCCTAGCTCTTCGCCTTGATACAGACAAACAGAGCCTTCTAAACTTAATAATAAAGCACAGGCTTGTTTGGCTAACACGGCTGAGTCCTGTGTATGGTGCTGCCAACGACTAACGTGTCGCACCACATCGTGGTTGGAAAATGCCCAACATGGCCAGCCGTTTGGTGCGAGCCGGAAGAATTCAGTGACTTGTTTTGAAAAGTGTTTTGGGGAAAAGGAATGCCCTAACATTTCAAATGAGTAAGCCATATGCAATCGTTTGTTAGTGGTATATTCGCCCATCATCTCTATCGGATGGTGGCTTTCTCCTACTTCTCCAACCGATGTGGTGGCTTCATATTCATCTAATAGCGCCCTAAATTTTTTAAGGAAGGCTAAATTTTCTGGCTGGTTTTTTGAAAACAAATGATATTGCATGTGGTAGGGATTCCAGTCTACTACCGATTTCTGACGAAAATCCGCGGCGTCGTCACGTAACAATGCATCATGAAAGTAAAAATTGACCGTGTCTAAACGGAAGCCATCGACGCCACGCTCTAGCCAAAAGCGTACCGTGCTGAGAATCCACTCTTGCACCGCTGGATTATGAAAGTTCAAATCCGGCTGTTGGCGTAAAAAATTATGCAAATAATACTGCTTGCGACGCGGTTCCCATTGCCAGCCGATGCCACCAAAAATGGATAGCCAGTTATTCGGTGGTGAGCCATCGGGTTTCGCATCGGCCCACACATACCAATCGGCTTTATCATTCGTTTGGTCTTGGCGGCTTTCTAAGAAATAAGGGTGTTGGTCGCTGGTGTGTGACAGCACTTGATCAAT
Organism: Marinomonas profundi; assembly: GCF_020694005.1. Lineage (NCBI taxonomy): Bacteria > Pseudomonadati > Pseudomonadota > Gammaproteobacteria > Oceanospirillales > Oceanospirillaceae > Marinomonas > Marinomonas profundi. The sequence continues at coordinate 1,742,139 of NZ_CP073013.1, forward strand.
AATGACTTTAAGGCCCAATTGATGCGCCTTGGCTATCATTTCATCAAAATCTGACAGCGTCCCAAAAGACGGATCTATGTCAATATAATTTGAAACATCGTAACCCATGTCTTTCATGGGAGACGTAAAAATTGGCGACAACCAAATCGCATCGACACCCAAATCAGCCAAATACTCTAAACGGCTGGTGATACCAGAGATATCCCCTATACCATCGTTATTGCTGTCCATAAAAGATCGTGGGTATATTTGATAAGTAACACTGCCGCGCCACCATTCTGGTGAAATCGATCCACTCATAAATTTTCTCCTGTTTGATTTATTGTTGGAGTAATGGGCAAACCATTGACGTCAAAGCGGTGCAGACGCGCAGGTAGCGGACGAACATGCACTTGCGTATCTAATGGAATACGTTCTTGCCCATCTAAACGGACGACCAGCGGTTCACCTGTGCCCATATCCAAGTAAACAAAAAAATCTGAGCCCAAATTTTCCGTGTGTATTACCTTACCTTTCCAGACACCTTTTTCTGCATCGATCAGAAGGTGTTCCGGACGGATACCAAGCGTGTGGCATTGATGCTGGTCAGCAATGTCTCCGGTAATGAAGTTCATTTTTGGGGAGCCAATAAAGCCTGCAACAAATAGCGATTTGGGAGAATGATAGAGCTCTTCAGGGGTGCCAACCTGTTCAATGTTGCCATCTCTTAACACACAAATGCGGTCCGCCAAGGTCATGGCTTCTACTTGATCGTGGGTGACATAAACCATGGTGGCGTCTTTCATTTTGTGATGCAGCTTGGCTATTTCTAGTCGAGTATCCACCCGTAACGACGCATCTAAATTCGAGAGCGGTTCGTCAAAAAGAAACACTCTCGGATCCCTGACAATCGCGCGGCCAATGGCAACCCGTTGGCGTTGGCCGCCGGAAAGTTGTTTAGGTAAGCGATCAAGTAAATGGTCTATTTGCAGCATTTTAGCGGCTTCAAGGACGCGAGCTTGCATTTCTTTATTTGAGAAATTGGCTAATTTGAGACCAAACGCCATATTTTTATACACTGACATGTGCGGGTACAGGGCGTAGGACTGAAACACCATGGCGATGCCACGTTCAGACGGCACCTTGTCATTCATCGAGACATCATCGAAGAGTAACTCTCCTGAGGTGATGTCTTCTAATCCACATATAAGCCGTAATAACGTGGATTTTCCGCAGCCGGAAGGCCCCACAAAGACCATAAATTCGCCAGCGTTAATGGTGAGGTCAACTGCTCTAATAACGTCTACATCACCGAAGGTTTTACTCAATTTTTTTAGTTCGATTTTTGCCATAACAAAGTACTCCTTAGCCTTTCACGCCACCAGCGGTCAGACCAGATACGATTTTTCGTTGAAATATAAGCACCAAGATCACTAACGGAATGGTGACCAAAACAGAGGCCGCCATAATCAGCCCCCAGGGTGTTTCATATTGTGATGAGCCTGACAACATAGCGATGGCTAGCGGCACGGTGCGCATGGTTTCCGATGCGGTAAAGGTCAGAGCAAATAAGAACTCATTCCAAGCACCGATGAAGGCGAGCAAGCCGGTTGTGACCAAGGCTGGCCACAGTAAGGGCATAAAAATTTGCGTGATAATGACCCAAGGTGTGGCACCATCGACAATCGCTGCTTCTTCAATTTCGACGGGCAAATCACGCATAAAGGTGGTCAAAACCCAAACGGTGAACGGCAGTGTAAAAATGGTGTAAGACAAAATCATCGCCCAAGGGGTGTTGTATATCCCAATAAAGCGAATCAGTTCGAATAGCCCTGCTAGCACGGCAATCTGAGGAAACATAGAGACGGCTAAAATAGTCATCAGCAACAACCCTCGCCCCCTAAATCGGACTCTCGCTAATGCGTAGGATGCCGTAACGGCAATAAACAGAGCGAATATGACCGTGGTGCTGGCAATAAATACGGAATTTAAAGTGCTGCGTATAAATTTGCCATTATTCAGAATCTCGATGTAGTTGCGAAAATCGAACGACGAAGGGAAATAATTCACCTTGAACAAATCTGTCCCAGTTTTAAAGCTGGTTAAGATCGCATAGTAAAATGGGAACACTGAAATAAGGACAATAACCACCACGACGGTGTAGAAAGCGAATTTGTTGCGTAATGTCTTGAGAGTCATGATTTATCTCCATTCAGGTCGAGCTTGCCAAGCCAAATATAAAGCGCGACGAATATCGCGATAATGGCAAACAGTAATGTCGACTGGGCGGAGCCATAGGCAAACTTGTCAAATTCAATGAGGTTCTCTCTGGAAATAATCGACATGGTTTTGGTGGCGGTGGAGTTTGGCGTGAGCACATAGACCAAATCAAACATGCGTAATGCATCAAGTGTTCGAAAGATGACCGCTACCATGAGTGCTGGTTTTACTAAAGGAAGCGTCACCTGAAAGAAGACTTTGATGGGGTGAATGCCGTCGATTTTCGCCGATTCGTACATATCTCTGGGGATCATTTGCAGCCCCGCCAAACAGAGCAGCGCCATAAAGGGCGTGGTTTTCCAAATATCGACGATTAATACCGACAGCATGGCGGTATCAAGATTCGCTGTCCAAGCGATTTTATGATCGATTAACCCCACGGTTAACAGCATGTCATTAATGATGCCGAATTGGTCATTGAACATCCATGCCCACATTTTTGCTGAGACAATGGTTGGGATCGCCCAGGGGATTAAAATCGCCGCCCGTACCAACGCTCGGCCTTTGAACTCAGCGTTTAAGACCAGCGCAACCATTAAGCCGATAATGGTTTCGAGGGTGACAGAAACAACGGCAAATTTTACGGTATTCCAAACGGCATTCCACCACGCGGGATCAACCAAGGTGCCGGAGTAAATGATGCGTCCAGAAGACAGTGTTTTCCAGCTCAAGTAATTTTTGAACCCAACCCACTCTCCGCCATACAAATCGGTTAACGAGGTGTCGGTGAATGAGAAGTAAATAGAGCGTAAGAGTGGCCAGGCGGCGACACAAATCAATACCAATAGCATTGGCGCTAGGAACCAAAATGCCGCTCGCTGTTTTTGTTTTTGCAAACTGGAGATGGGCGGATTGGTTAAGGTGTGTTTATTAAACATACAAGCGTGTCCTATCGAAAAAGGAAGGGGCTCAAAAGAGGTTCTTTTGAGCCTTATCTAGCGCTGGAATTACCAGCGGCTGCCTTTTAGTTCTTCCAATTCATATTCGAGTACTTCAAGGTTCTCTTCTGCGGAGCCGCTGCCTAACAGCGTGGCGTGTACCGCAGAGAAAAATTTAGAAGACACTTCGTTGTATTTGATTTTGGTCGGCGCAGAAGGCCGTGGTACCGCCTGTAAAAACACGTCTTTCCATTGTGCGATCATAGGTTGTTGCTGTTTGATGTCTGGATCATCGTACAAGGACATGATGGTCGGTAACCGAGATGATTGAAGGGCTTGGTACTTTTGTACTTCTTCGGACGCGAGGAATTTTATTAATGAAATAGACGCGTCTTTTTTGGTTGAGTAGCTTGAAACCGCTAAATTCCAGCCACCTAATGTGGCTGCGGATGGGCCATTTTCAGTGCCACTGGGTAATGGCATAACAGCAAACTGGTCTTTAATCGTACTGGTTTCCATGTTGCCAAGCGCATAGGCATAAGGCCAATTTCGCATGAAAACCGCGTTGCCTGTTTGCCACACGCCGCGAGCATCTTCTTCTTGATAAGCCAATACCCCAGCAGGAGAAATGTTACCGACCCAAGATTTCGCCAGTTTTAACGCCTCTATGGCTTTTTCGTTGTTGATCGAAATTGAACCGTCAGCTTCTACTATTTGGCCGCCGCCAAAAGATTTTACCCATTCAAGCGCGTTACAAGTCAGGCCTTCATAAGAATTGCCTTGCCAGACAAATCCCCACATATTGTCATTGCCTGCTTGACGCTCTTTGGTTTGAATTTCTTTTGCGGTAGCGGTGAGTTCTTGCCAAGTGGTTGGTGCTGCTTTTTGGTATTTTTCCAATAGGTCTTTACGGTAATAAAGTGCGGGAGCATCAGTAAAAAAAGGCAGCGCAACCAGCTTCCCGTTGCTTGTTTGTGACTCAATAATGGAAGGAAAGTGTTGGTTTATGATGTCTTTGGTGTAGGGAGTAAGGTCCACAAAATTATTAGCGAGTTGTGGGGCCCAAATTACGTCGGTTTGAAAAACGTCTATGTCGGCATTCCCCGCCGCGAGCCATAAGCGATACTGAGCGAACTGATCGGTCGTTGACGCTGGCATGGGAAATACGGTCAGCGTATGCCCCGTTTTTTGTTCCCACGGTTTTACTATTTCTTTTAGTATTTCGATGTCTTTACCCACTGCTCCAGAAACTAATACGACTTCTTCGGCCTGTGCCACATTAATAACTGAGGCGGCGATTGAGATGGATAGAAAAGGCGCATTGATATATTTCCACGGTTTTTTCATTGCACTCACTCCTGTTCTTGTTTTTGTTGAGTTTATTTTAAATATGAGAACGTAAACGTTTACTCATGCTTTTGAAATTAACGTAAACCTTTACGTCAGTCAATGAAATATGGAAATAATTAGCATGCTTTCAAAAAAAGACAGTGAGGATAAAACGACATGAAGGTTTTTCCGCGGTCAGTCGCTTGTGTGGTACATTTGCGATATTCTTAAAAGTCTTATCCCATATTCTAAAAAAGCGATCATCACTGCATGAGTAATAAGTCGGTTACGATTCACGAATTGGCCAATTTAGCAGGCGTGTCTATTGCGTCGGTCAGTCGAGCATTAAATGGCAAACCCGGTATTAGCGACGCCTTGCGCGCCCGTATTTTGTCGTTAAGTGAGGAAATTAATTACCAACCTAATGTCATGGCCCGTCAGCTTATTTCAGGAAAAACGCCGGTAGTGGCTCTGTGCATGCCGCCTTCTCCTTATGAGTTTTCTGATAGACCGTATTTCGTTCATCTTTACCAAGCACTAACCTTGTATTTACATCGCAAAGGCTTGGTTCCAGTGTTATTCGCCTATGAAAATATTGATCAGGTGTTCTCTCAAGCAAGCTCGGCTATTTTGTTAGGGGCAACGGAAGATGACAGGCCTGAAATATTTGATCGGCAGGCGTTTCCTTACGTCACGTTAGAGACGGGTGTGGGTGCATCGGTGGTGATTGATGAGTCAAACGGTGTGTACAAGCTCACCCATTACCTTGCTCAAAAAGGCCGTAAAAAGATGCTTTTTTTAGGCGAAAATATTGATATTTCGACCAGCCAAGGGCGGCTTCGAGGCTATCGAAAAGCCATGGCGGAGCTTGAGTTGCCGGAATATTTTGATAATGTGTCTCGCCATATAAGTGCCTCGTTAAGTGCTTATCGACGAATGATGGTGCACTTTCAGTCACCTGAATCCTTTCCTTACGATGCGGTTATTTGCGTCAATGATGAATTGGCCGTTGGGGTGATTCAAGCGGCAGAAGATGCGGGTTATCAAGTGCCTGAAGATATTTCGGTAACCGGATTCGATGATTTACCACGGTTTTCGAATAAGATTACAACAATCCATCAAGATATCCCCAAAATTGCTGAGGCCGCTGTCAGTTTGCTATCAGAGCAGTTAGATGGACTCCCTCCGCGCGTTGTCGAAGTGATGACGCGGCTGGTTAGCCGAGAGAGCGCTTAAGTCCTTCGTGCTCTCTCCACTTCTCCTCTGGCTACCACTACCAGCATTACAAGCTTTGTAATTTATTTTATCAAAAAGGCTTTTATTATTTTGAGTAAACGTTTAAGTTAATAACGTAAACGTTTACTCACGTTTATTTTCCATTATCAAAAAAACAACATCTTGGAGAACAGAATGACAATAAAAGTGACGGTATGGGGCGAAAACGTCCATGAAAAAACCAATAAAGTGGTCGCCCGCATTTATCCTGATGGTATGCACAACTGCATTGCGGAGGGGTTAAATGAAGATAAAGCGATCACCGCAACCAGTGTTACCTTGCAGGATAAAGAGCACGGCCTTACCGAAGAAAAATTAGAAAATACCGATGTTTTAATTTGGTGGGGACATGCTGCTCATGGTGATGTGTCTGATGAAATTGTAGACCGCGTACAACAACGTGTACTGGAAGGTATGGGCTTATTGGTTTTGCACTCTGGACATTATGCCAAAATATTTAAGCGTTTAATGGGCACGACCTGCTCTCTTAAATGGCGTGAAGCCGGCGAACGTGAGCGCCTCTGGGTCGTCAATCCGGGCCACCCTATTGTTCAAGGTGTGGGCGATTATATTGAGTTACCCCATACTGAAATGTATGGCGAACCCTTTGCGGTCCCCAATCCTGATGAGGTGATCTTTATCAGCGCTTTTGAAGGCGGAGAAGTATTCCGTTCAGGTCTTGTCTATCGTCGCGGCAATGGCAAGATTTTCTACTTTCGTCCTGGTCATGAAACTTATCCAATTTACTATGATGACAAGGTCAAACGTGTTCTAAAAAATGCGGTGAAATGGTCTCAGCCCGAAGGCAGCCGTTGGATTGACTCTTGTCCTTGTGTACCGGCGGATCAAGCGCCGAACCCTATCGAGGTTAAAGGTGAAGGTTTGCATCAAGCTGGTGAAGAGGGCTTCAAATAATGATTCGCATTGGCATTATTGGAACGGGCGGAATGGCCCGATCTCATGCAGAGGCGTTTGCTAACATTGCTAATTGTGAGCTTGTTGCGGCATGCGATCTTAACGCGGCGCGTGTTGAGAGTTTTGCTAAGGCGCATAATATCCCCCACGCTTTTGAATCCATAGAGGACTTAATCACCAGTGGATATGTGGATGCGGTATCCATTGTGACACCGGATCCTTTTCACAAAAAACTAGCGCTTCAAGCGCTTGAAGCGGGTTTGCATGTGTTATGTGAAAAGCCTTTAGCACTCAATGCATTGGACGCCAAAGAGATGGCAGATGCCGCGTTAAAAGCAAAACGCATTAACATGGTTAATTTGAGCTACCGCAATGCGCATTCATTGCAAAAAGCTCGAGAGCTGATTGCTGCTGGTCGAATCGGCAATATTCGTCATATAGAAGCCAGCTATTTGCAGAGTTGGTTAGTATCGCCTAAATGGGGGGATTGGAAGACTGAAGATACTTGGTTGTGGCGGCTTTCCAGTGCACACGGCAGTAAAGGCGTCTTGGGCGACGTGGGGGTTCATATCCTCGACTTTGTGCGCTTTCCGGTTGGCGAGTTTGCGAGTGTAAACTGTACCCTAGCGACCTTTGATAAGGCGGATAATAACCAAATTGGTGACTATCATCTTGATGCAAACGACAGCGCCTTAATTACCGCTCGAATGCAAAATGGTGCTATGGCGTCTATTCATGCTTCTCGTTGGGCCACGGGAAATCTCAATGATTTGCGTTTGGTTGTGCATGGCGATAAAGGCGCAGTGAAAGTGTCATTAAAGCTGGATCAGGAATGGAATCAACTGGAAGTATGCTTGGATGACGATGTGATTGACGGCGTCTGGAAAACCGTAAAGTGCGAAAGCACGCCCAATATCTATCAACGCTTTGTCAGTAGTATCTTGTCGGGTAAACAAGAGCAACCCGATTTTAATGCCGGGCTGCAGGTGCAGCGGGTGCTGGATGCCTGTGAGCAATCTGACCAGCTAGGTCAGGCGGTACAACTTTAGGAGCGTATTGGATGACGATATTACGTTGGGGAATGGTCGGCGGTGGAGAAGACGCTTTTATTGGCGATGTTCACCGCATGGCGGCCCGCTTAGATGGAGGCTACCAGCTTGTCGCTGGTTGCTTTTCCTCTAACCTCGAAAAAACAAAAACGTCCGCAATAGTACTAGGTGTGGCGGAAGATCGAGCTTACGCTGATTTTCACACTATGGCTGAGACGGAAAGCCAACGAAAAGATGGCATTGAGGTAGTGAGTATTGTCACCCCCAACTTTTTGCATTATGACAATGTAGCGGCTTTTTTAAACGCCGGTATCGCGGTTATCTGTGAAAAGCCCCTTACCGTTTCGTTGGCTCAGGCTCAAGCGTTACAGACGTTGGCAAAGGAGCGAAACACGTTTCTCGGAGTGACCTATAACTATATTGAAAACCCTATGGTTAAGGTGGCACGAGAACGGGTCAAAAACGGTGAATTGGGCGAATTGTTAATGATAGACGCCTACTATTTACAAGATTGGTTGGCTGTAGACATTGAGCATTCTGGTCAAAAACAAGCCGCTTGGCGTACGGACCCCGCGAAGGCAGGACGTGCTGGCTGTTTAGGCGATATAGCGATACATGCTTATAATTTGCTCAGTTATTTGGTTGGTTATTCGGCCACATCCGTGAATGCACGCTTAACGTCTTTTGTTGAGGGAAGAAAAGTGGATGACCATGCGGATATTCAATTAAGTTACTCAGATCGTCTTTTGCAAGGTCGAGTGCTGGCTTCTCAGGTGATGACGGGGCATGAAAATGATCTCGGCTTTCGCTTGACTGGCCGTAAAGCAACGCTTGAGTGGCGCCAAGAAGACCCTAATGTGTTGTGGTTTAGGCCACTTGGCGCACCAGCCCAGCGCCTCACCCGTAATGGCCCTGATTATCCTGAGAGCTTAAACGCCTGGTGTCGTGTTCCGGCAGGTCACCCTGAAGGTTACTTAGAAGCTTTTGCCAATGTGTATCAAAATATCCGTCTGGCTTTATTGGAAAAGGATACTTTGCACTACTCAAATATCGATCAGGCGGTGAAAGACATGGCGTTTGTTGAAGCCTGCTTACAGTCTCATGATCAAGGTAACTGGCGTGAGGTTGAATAGGCATACGGGAATAAACAATATCGCTCCTGCCGAAAAAGGCTAAGCCGTATTTTCTAACCCGCTGTTGAGTCGGTTGACGATGCGTTCTTGGGCGCGTTTTAAAAAGTCGCTTTGCAGCGGTTGATCAAAGGAGCGTGCGATGGCGACGGTTCCAACTAGCGAGACGACCGTTTCTTCGGCGAGGGCTTCGGCTTCGTGGCTACCGCGTTTTTTCAAAATCCCGGCAAGACGTTCAACTAGGCTATCAAAACATGCTTGGTAAGCTTGGCGAACTTTTTCTTCGTTGTGCGCAGCGTCAGTGACCAAAAACTCCAATGGTGATGGGTGCTCTTTGTCACTGCGACTCCAGCTTAGGTAACGGGTCACCAGGGCTTTCAAGTGCGTCTCATTGCTTTCGGTTTTTTTGTCGTTACGCGCCCAAAAACCATGGGACGTGGCGAATTGCATGGCCGCTTCATATAGGCTGCTTTTACCTGAAAAATGCGCGTAAAACGCACCGTGCGTCATGTTGGCTTGTTTCATGATTTGGGTCAGCGTGACGCGATCAAAACCATGCGAACAGAAGAGTTTTGCCGCGGCTTGCAAAATGCGTTGTCGAGTTTGCTCTTTGTGTTTTGGGGTGTAAGACATGGTTAACCTCCTTTATATCCCATGATAAAACGAATTCTAAATATTATCTTGATCATATATAGGCTCACTCTAGCATGGGGACTTGAAGGCGCTGTCTACGAGAAACGACGACCCAGCAAAAGCGTCGCGCCCTTTTGATAAAGACCGTGAAGGCTTTGTGATGGGCGAAGGTGCTGGCTTAGTAGTGCTAGAAACTCTTGAGCATGCCTTGGCTCGTGGTGCGACACCTCTGGCTGAAATCGTCGGTTACGGCACTAGTGCCGATGCTTATCATCTGACGTCTGGCCCAGAAAATGGCGAAGGCGCCGCTCGTGCGATGCAAACCGCGCTCAACATGGCGGGCATTACTGCGGATCAGATTGGTTATGTAAACGCCCATGCTACATCGACGCCAGTGGGTGATCGCGGTGAAATTAACGCCTTGCGTCGTGTATTTGGTGAAAAAGTGACAGAGGTGGCGATTTCGTCGACAAAATCGGCGACAGGTCATTTGTTGGGTGCCGCTGGTGGCGTAGAAACCATTTTCAGTGTTCAAGCGCTTATCACTGGCATTTTGCCGCCAACACTGAACCTTGAAAACCCAGAAGACTGCATGGCGGATTTGGATCTTATCCCCTTGGTTTCACGTGAAAAAAGTGTTGAGTATGTGCTGTGCAATGGCTTTGGCTTTGGCGGCGTAAACGCAGCGATTATCTTAAAACGTTACCTTGATGGATAAAGGCAACAGACATTTGTCGTGGCGTTACGGATAGCGGAGGTCGTGGTGTTTGATTGATAAGCTATTTTCTACCTTAAAGATGCAGAAAGAAGGATGAAAGCGATATAAATCAATGTAAAGTTAGAAAATCAGCGAACTGATAACCACGATAAGATCAAACTGGGAGAGGCGATGAGTGCAAAAAACTACTCACTGGGGCAAGTTGGTGATTACGAGATCAAGCAGCTAAAAGTGTTTAAAACCGTGGTGGATTGCGGTGGCTTTTCAGCAGCGGAAACCTCTCTTAATATTGGTCGTTCCACCATCAGCTTGCATATCTCCAATTTAGAAGCGCGCCTCAATTTAGTGCTCTGTAAGCGTGGGCGTGGTGGATTTTCGCTGACCGAAGAAGGCGTCATTATCTATAAAATGACCGAGAACCTACTCGAATCACTCGATGCCTTTCGAACCACGGTCAATAATCTAAACGCCAGCTTAACTGGACAGCTTCGCCTCGCCCTTTCCGATAAAGTCAGCTTGGATCCTCGCAGTCATTTTCCTGAACTTATCCAGCGCTTTTCGACCGAAGCGCCTGAAGTGTCTATCACCACTAACGTGGCGTCGATGTCGAACATCGAACGGATGATTCTGAATGATGAGGCAGACATTGGCTTCATTCCTTATCACCGCAAACTGGATGGCCTAAGTTATGTGCATTTGTACAGCGACGATTGTTATCTTTACTGCGGGAAACAGCATCCATTGGCAACCATGTCGTTTGCAGAGCAAGAAGCGCAAGCGGATAAATACCCCGCCACCCACGCAGGCTTAAAGCCACATGAAGCGGTCAGCGAGCAAATTTCTCATATGAACCTCACCGCCATTTCGTATTTTTATGACAGTCGCCTCGCGCTTATTTTATCGGGTAAATATATCGGATTTTTGCCAGAGCAATACGCCCTGCCTTACGTTGAAAAAGGCGACATCGTTAAAGTCTCACCGCACGATCGCTCTTATACTCTCGGTGTGGCAGTGATTTGCAAGAAAACCACCCAGCCCAACAAGCCTCGTGAATTGTTCTTAAAAGTGCTTCATCAGACCGTTGAAGAGCTTGTCGTGGCGCCTTATTAGTTCTGTCTTTAAATAGGTCATTTAAACAATTTGCTGAAATAAAAAACACGGCCTTGATACATCAAGGCCGTGTTTTAGCTGGTGCAATGTTGGTATTAAACCAGTTCTTTAAAGCAGCGTTTGAAGATCTCCATACCTTCGTCGATCAGTGCCATTTCAATGGTCAAAGCAGGCAAGAAGCGAATAACGTTGCCGCGAATACCACAAGACAGAAGCACTAAACCATTTTCAGAGGCTTTTGCTGACAGTTTTTTAGCAAGCTCTGGATAAGGTTTGTTGACGTCACCATCGTGCACGAACTCCACCGCGATCATCGCGCCCGCGTTACGCACATCACCAATCACTTGCGGGTAATCAGCCTGAAGCGCTTTTAAATGCTCAACAAAGTATGTGCCAATCTGCGTGGCACGATCACATAGTTTCTCTTCTTCGATTACTTCAAAGACGGCAAGACCTGCTGCACAACCAACAGGAGAACCGCCGTAAGTGCCGCCTAGGCCGCCAGGAATGGGCGCATCCATAATGTCTGCTTTACCGACTACTGCCGCGATGGGGAAGCCACCAGCGATGCCTTTTGCCGCCGTCATAAGATCGGCTTCAATGCCCGCTTGCTCGTGACAGAACAGGGTGCCAGTACGGGCAAAGCCTGTTTGAATTTCATCAAGAATCAATAAAATGCCGTGCTCGTCACATAGCTTACGAAGTTTCTGTAGGAAGCTTGCGGACGCTTTGTAGAAACCGCCCTCACCTTGTACTGGCTCGATGATGATGGCCGCAACGCGTGATGGCTCAATGTCACATGTGAAGCGCAATTGCAGGTCAGCAAGTGCTTGCTCTTCGGTAATACCTAGGTAGTCATTTGGGTAAGGAACATGGAAAATATCGCTTGGGAAAGGGCCGAAACCAATCTTGTAAGGATTCACCTTCCCCGTTAGACCCATGGTCATATTAGTACGGCCATGGAAGCCACCATTGAAGGCGATAATGCCAGGACGACCAGTGTAAGCACGAGCAATTTTTACACAGTTTTCCACTGCTTCAGCGCCTGTGGTAACAAAGATAGACTTCTTCGGAGTGCTACCTGGTGCCGCCGCGTTTAGCTTCTCTGCCAACGCCACAGCGGATTCGTATGGGCTAACCATCACGCAAGTGTGAGTGAAGCGTTCAAGTTGGGCTTGCACTGCGGCTTTTACTTTTGGGTGGTTATGGCCCGTGTTGACCACGGCGATACCCGCACCAAAATCAATGTGGCGTTTGCCTTCAACGTCCCAAATTTCGGCGTTTAAAGCACGGTCAACATAAACGGGTGCCATGTTTCCTTGGCCGCGAGCAATCGCACTTTCTTTGCGTTTTTGTAGATCTGCGTTGTTCATTTTGTCTTTTACCTTAAGAGCAAGCTCTATGCACATGAAGCAGCATTTTGCTCCGCTTGTTAATGAAAATAAGAGAGGTTGTGTGAGGTAAAAACCTTACGCCAAGCCGCCCATGCACAAGTATTTAATTTCAACGTATTCATCAATGCCGTACTGAGAACCTTCACGGCCACTGCCAGACTCTTTTACACCACCAAACGGCGCCACTTCACTGGAAATAATGCCTTCGTTGATGCCAACCATGCCGTATTCCAAGGCTTCAGAAACACGCCAAATACGCGCAATATTTTGGGAATAGAAATAAGACGCCAAGCCAAATGGGGTATTGTTTGCCATGGCAACGGCTTGGTCTTCGGTTTTAAATTTAAACAAGGGCGCAACAGGGCCAAAAATTTCATTAGAGAAAATATCCATGTCTTCGGTGACGCCAGTCAAAATCGTTGGCTCGAAGAACTGCGCGCCAGCCGCTGTGGCTTTTGATCCGCCAATCAAAGCCTTTGCGCCTTTTGCCAGCGCATCGCCAACAAGTTGCTCAACTTTGCTGATCGCCGCAGGATTGATCAATGGACCAATATTGACGCCTTCGGCAAAACCATCGCCGGTTTTAAAGGTCGCAACACGCTTCGCAAGCTTCTCGGCGAACGCATCGTACACGCCTTCTTGTACCAAGATTCGGTTCGCACAGACACAGGTTTGACCAGCGTTACGGTATTTAGACGCAATCGCGCCTTCTACAGCGGCGTCTAAATCAGCATCATCAAACACGATGAAAGGTGCGTTGCCGCCCAATTCCATTGACGTGCGTTTCACCGTTTGTGCGCACTGAGAAAGTAATAATTTGCCCACTGGCGTCGATCCCGTGAAAGACAATTTACGCACTGTCGGATGGCCCGTTAATACACCACCAATGGCTTTTGCGTCTTTGCCGACCACCACGTTCAACACGCCAGCTGGAATACCTGCTTGATGGGCAAGCTCTGCCAGCGCCAAGGCACACAACGGCGTTTCATCAGATGGTTTGATCACAATCGCACAACCCGCCGCCAATGCTGGGCCAGCTTTACGAGTGATCATGGCGATCGGGAAGTTCCATGGTGTAATGGCTGCCACCACACCAATAGGCTGCTTGATGGTCAATACACGTTTGTCTTTCGCAAAAGTCGGAATCACATCGCCATTTAAACGACGCGCTTCGTCAGCAAACCAATCAATAAAAGACGCGCCATAAGCCACTTCGCCTTTGGCTTCGGCAAAGGGTTTGCCTTGTTCCAAGGTCATCAAGGTCGCTAAATCGTTTTGATTATCCAGAATAAGCTGATTCCAACGACGCAATAGGGTCGCACGCTCTTTTGCGGTGCGGCCTTGCCATTCTTTTTGGGCTTTTTCAGCGGCTTCAACGGCAAGCGTTGTCTCTTCTGCGCCTAAATCCGCAACATCGATAATGTGTTCGCCATTCGCCGGGTTGGTAATCGCGAAGGTCTTGCCAGATTTGGCTTCTACCCACTCACCCCCAATGTATGAGTGACTTTTGAGTAGAGAGGGCTGAGATAGTATTGCTGTCATAAAACACTCCAGGCTTGGCTACGGAGAATGGTTAATAAGTGCTGCTCGTCATATAACGTAGCACTTTTAATACCCATCGATAGTAGGCAATGGCGGAAGTTTGAAAAATGAGAAGCTATCAATTCAATGTTTGATGTATTTCAAACATTGATCTATGTTTTTAGAAACGTTAATCGCGAATAACACTCTAAAAAAGCGCTGTTAACCTCACGTTAGCGGCGCTTTTGCGTATAATAGCTTGATCTTCCTGTATTTTAGTTGATGAAGGAGTCATAGCTTGGTGCCAAAAAGAGCCGTTGTTCGTCAGAGTTTACCCGATGTCATTGCGGCCGATTTGCGTCAGCGTATTTTGTCTGGCGATTTGGTTGAAGGGGAATTGATTCGTCAGGAACTTTTAGCGGAAGAATATGCTGTGTCACGCATGCCCATTCGTGAAGCGTTAAAGCGTCTTGATGCGGAAGGGCTGGTGGTGTTTACCAATAATCGTGGTGCCACTGTGACCAAACACTCGTTAGATGAAATTGCCGAAATCTTTGATGTGCGCATGATGCTAGAAGTGGATCTGTTCACCCGCGCCATTCCTCTCATGCAAGCAGCACACTTTGCGGAATGCGAGAGCATTCTGGAAGAGATGGAAATCTCTTATCAACGTGGTGATGTGGCGGCTTGGGGGCCGTTAAACGCGAGATTTCATGGTGCGCTGTATGCCGCAGCAGACCGAAAGTTAACCAGTAATTTATTAGAACGCGCCAGCTTACAATCCAATCGATATGTGAGTATGCACATCGACCAGTTGAATAAATCCCAAAGCGCCCAGCAAGATCACAGCGATTTATTGGTCTTGGCAAGACAAGGTAACGTACAAGGCGCGGCAGACAAACTGCGTTCTCATATAGACAACACCAAGTTCCAAGTGCTGGAATGGATTACCGCCGCTCGCCGCTGATTTTTATTCAGGTTCTTAACGTTGCCTTTATTGCCGATTAATAAGAGTGGCGTTTTTGATGAGGTAGGCGATAGTTTCGAAGAAAAACGCCACTCGTTTAATCTGCTTTTGCACAGGTTAGAAGAGGTTAAAAACGGGCGGCTGAAAACGGCGTGAGGTCGATTTCTGGCGTTTCGTTGTTAGCAAGTGCCGCGACTAACTCTGCCGTCCCTGCGGATTGTGTTAATCCTAAATGTCCATGTCCGAAGGCGTAAATCACTCGTTTAGATCGGTTTGAATAGCCGATTACCGGTAGGCTGTCTGGCATGGAAGGACGAAAGCCCATCCATTGCTTTCCGCCCTCGGTTTTTAACCCGGGTAAGAATTCCGCCGCTTTGTTGAGCAAAACGTCCGCACGCTTGTAATTGGGTTCTAGGTTCAAACCACCCAGCTCCACTGCGCCGCCAACTCGTACACCCTCGCCTATTTTTGTCACCACAAAACCGTGATTACTAAAGGTGATATGGGTTTTTAAGTTAAATGCGCCAGCTGGTAAGGTCGTGTTGTACCCGCGCTCGGTGTCCAATGGCAAACTGTCACCAATGGATTGCGCTAGGGTTTTCGACCAAGCCCCTGCTGCCAGCACCACTTGATGGGCTTCATAATCGGCCGAGTCGCTTTTTAATGTCACTGAATCCTTGTTTATCGTCATAGAATGAATCGACGCAATGGCAATTTTACCACCGAGCTTTTCAAATTCGTTGGCTAGGTGCTGAGTCCATTCGGCAGGATCACAGACATTCTTCCATTCTGGGGTGAACACCGCGTGGGTGAATCTAGGGTGAATGCCGGGCTGTCTTTTGGCAATGGCATCAGGTGTGAGCAACAGCTCATAGCGCACACCGTGTTTTTGACGTGTTTGCCAACCAGCAAGACTGGCACTGAACTCGGCTTCGCCTTCATAAAGTTGCAACTGCCCTTCGCGTCGAATCATGGCCTCGCCATTAACGGCGTTAATTTGACGTTCTAGCGCCGCTTTCGACAAATCCATTAAACTGGCTTGTGCGGCCAAGGCAGCTTGGTATTTGTCTTGCCAGCTGGCCCGCCAGAAACGCAACATCCAAGGTAAGATTTTCAGCGCGTAAGCAGGACGCAAGGACAAGGGGCCGAGCGGGTCGATTAACCACTTTGGTGCCTTGCGCATAATTCCGGGGGTGGCGAGTGGAATCACATCGGCAAAGGCAAAGGCGCCTGCGTTGCCAGCGGAGGTTTCGGCCGCCACGCCTTTTCGATCCAACACTAAGACCTGACGGCCTTGAGATTGCAGCTTGAGCGCAATGCTTATGCCGATAATCCCAGCGCCAATGACAATTACATCCTGATTTGTTGCCGTGTCCATTTTTTGTCCCTATTAAGAGAGCCTAATGCCGTTTTTTAATGGGTCGTTAGGGTTCATGATTAAAGTAGCTTCCTTAGTAACAAACGCCTGTCCGGTAATGTTAGGGATAATCGTATCGCCTGTCGCAGGCTGATAGCTCAAACGATAGTGGCTGCCAATGGTGCTTTCTTGAATGATCTCTTCGCCCGGCGCAAGACGATTATCCGCCGCGAGGCAAGCCAAGCGAGCCGAGCTTCCCGTACCGCAAGGTGAGCGATCATAAGCATTGTCAGGGCATAAAACGAAGTTGCGGCTGTGGCCGTTTTTGTTCAAAGCTGGCCCATACAAAACAACGTGATCAATGATGCCGCCCTCTGACCCTGTTAATTTTTTCTCTTCAATGGCATCGCGTAACTTGATAGCGACTTCCGTTAGAGTGCGAATGTTGCTGGGAATCACAGGAACAGGGCTTTTATCGACGATAAAGAACCAATTTCCACCATAAGCCACATCACCAAAAACTGTACCCACACCATCGATTTCAAGGCGAACGTCTTTCTGTAAACGGCGGCTGGCAACGTTTTTCACCGTCACAGTATTCGCATCAGACAAGGTGACTTCAACCACACCGACGGGCGTTTCGATTTTGTGCGTACCAATATCAATTTTACCCATGTGAGCCAGCGTGGCCGCGACGCCAATCGTGCCATGACCACACATACCAATAACCGCCGCCGCGTCAAAATAAATCACCCCAGCGACGCAGGTTGGATCGACCGGTTCGACCAGCATCACGCCGACCATGGCTTCTTGCCCGTAAGGCTCGGACACCACAGAACGATAAAAATCCTGGTGCTCTGTGGCTAATATCTTGGCGCGTTCCGCTAACGAACCAGAACCCAAATCTGGCCCGCCAGACACAATAACGCGAGTGGGTTCACCTTCCGTATGACTGTCGATTACTTGCACGAATCTATTACTCCACCTTGCTTTTTCCAATCCGCGAACCAGTCTTTGAAAAGTGCATATTGCTCTTCACAATAATGACGTTGCGCGGCATTTAGCTCGTCTGTTTCGTTAAAGTGTAATCGATACGCTTCTTCGCCGTTTAAAACAAGCAAATATTTGAAGAACAATACCAGATCAGGCCCTTCGTCGAAGCTCGCTAAGACAGAAAAGGCTTCTTCTAACTCTTGCGCGCGAACGCGTGCTTCGGCGTTGCCCTTCGCAGCCAATCGACAGAGATTGGCGAGCAACAAAACTTCTTTCGGCAATGCTGTGCCAATACCCGTGATGGCACCCACTGCGCCGCATTTGACAAAACCGTGGTAGACCGCTGTATCCACACCCACCATCAGCAACACATCATCGTCTTGGGAGGTGATATTTTCCGCGGCATAGCGCAAGGCTTCTTTGCTACCAAACTCTTTAAACCCCACCAGATTTTTGTGCTCCGCTCGCAATGCAAAAAATAAATCCGCACGGGTTTCAAAACCATACACAGGGCTGTTGTAGATAATCGCTGGAGTGGAAGGCGCCGCGGCTAAAATCGCCTTGAAATGATGCTTCTGCGCCGCGATTACCGAGCCACGAGACAGTACGCGAGGAATCACCATCAAACCCGCTGCACCGATTTTTTCGGCGTGTGCTGCCAACGCCACCGCCGATTTGGTATTAATCGCCCCAGTGCCGACCACCACAGGAATGCCTGCGTTAACCAAACGCTCCACGCCTTCCATGCGTTCCGCATCCGTCAACAAAGGCCAATCTCCCATGGAACCGCAATACACCACCGCCGACATCCCTGCCGCCATCATTTCCTTGCCCTTCTTCACCAAGTTATCAAAATCTGGCGTGCGATCCGCCTTACAAGGCGTCATCAACGCCGGCATGATGCCGTTAAAAACACTTACATCAAAAACGTCATTGCTCATCATTCGATACCTTTTTTAAGAAGTTGAAGGAACTTGCTAACCATTGGTTAAAATGTATTTTGTATCCAAAATATACCTAGAGCAAAAAGTAGTCAATGGTGTAAAGTTAAATTATGAAGACTTGAGTAGGTAAGTAGCAGTACGATAGAAGCGTGTTTTATGCATTGAAAATAATAATGTTAATGTATAGACGTTGAAAGGCATCGAAAAACCATTAAGGACTTAGCATGAATGATGAGTTTAATTTTCAGATAGCATTGAATGCTTGCGCTCAAGATATTTTTAGGTCACAGGCGGATCAAGATTATATTTCAGCTAGATCTAGTTATTTTATGGGGTTTCAGCAACAGTTTTTATGGTCAGCTCAACAGGCAGTTGAAAAATACTTGAAGGCAATACTGCTTTATAATGGCAATACCGCTCGTTGGAAAAAAGAACCAAACTCAAATGGAAATGGAGGTAAGACTTTTGGGCATGACTTGATTGCATTAAATAGTAAAGTCAAAGAAATTGGTTACTTAGAATACTCTCTTCCTGAGTGGGGGGAATTATATTTAAACAAACTAGCTAAGTTTGGTGGCGCTAATCGTTATCTTTCACAATGGTCAGATACTACATATGAAGATTTAGAAAAGTTGGATGAGCTAGTTTGGTATATCCGTAGGTATTGCTTTTTTATTCGCGAAAATACTGAAAAAATGAGTTTTAGGGATACAAAGATAAATAGTATTAAGTCAAAAAGTTTTCCAACTATGCACAACTTGAATGATGGTTTACTGGAAAAAGTTATTAAAAACAAATCTACTGCTAGAGATGCGTTGGTAAGAGAAAACCGTGTGTACGGAACTGAGAATGATTTATTACAAGAAACTCAAATATCATCCTCTATAATTCCTCCGCGAGATCGAGATTGGTTTACTGAGGATATGAAAGAGCGGTTAGAGTATTTCATACAGCCATAATGCCTTTAATCAAGCTGCAAAATGATTTTATAAGTTAGAAAGGATTAACGTGGTTCGGTTGGAGAGAATGTGTTTGCCCTATTTCGATCAGTTTATGCAGCAGTGGAAAGCCTATTTAACGCAGCAGCTTTCCCAATGCGGGCTACGTTATGAAGTCTCAGACGCTGGTGATGTAGTGGATATTAAAACGAATTCATTGGCGTATTTTGCTTGGTTGAGGACGCATTCCATCGAACTTGTTGGAATCGATGAAGCAAGGGATGGCGTGGCGTGGGTCATGTTGGAAAAGCAGTTAAAAATCTTAGCGGAAAAAGCCGAAAAAGGTACTTTTGATCTGGTTTCGAAGCTGCATATTGAAGCAAGCCAAATCCAGATTGACCTGAATTTTAGTTATGATGACGAACAGCATATTGTTTATGTAAGTTGATCTCGGGCTTCCTGGTTATTGTTTTTCATCATAAGAAAATGTTCTCGCATTCCCGAGAAGGCGGGTGTTGCTAAACCACTTCCGTTGATCTTGTAGGTCGTCGCGCATTTATGCCGACAAAAAACTCCTCATAACACATTCCGTCTTGTCGGGCTAAAGCCACGACCTACAAAAAACAATATAAATCAATAAATTGTACGTGAACAACCATAGGTTGCTCACGTAAAGAGCTCTGTAATCATTAAGCTTTCTTTGCTTTCTTGTTCGGCAAGTCGGTGATCGTTCCTGCACCGAGTTCCGCCGCTAAGCCGACGGATTCGTGTAGGCTTGGGTGGGCGTGGATGGTTAAGGCGATGTCTTCCAATGTAGCACCGAACTCGATGGCTAGGGTTAGTTCACCGAGTAATTCTCCTGCATGAGAACCAACGATGCCAGCACCCAAGACGCGTTCTGTGGCTTCATCATAGATGAGTTTGGTTTTGCCTTGGGTGACACCAGAAGCAATGGCGCGTCCGCTTGCAGTCCATGGAAAAACAGCGGTTTTAACAGGGATGCCCTGCTTTTTCGCTTCGGTTTCGGTTAAGCCCACCCAAGCGACTTCTGGATAAGTGTAAGCAATCGATGGAATGGCAAGGGGCTGAAAATCGACTTTGTGACCAGCAATGACTTCAGCGGCGGTATGGCCTTGATGGGATGCTTTGTGTGCCAGCATGGGGCCGTGAGTGACGTCGCCAATGGCATATATATTGGGTACAGATGTTCTGCATTGTTCATTGGTCAATACAAAACCACGTTCGTCTAATGTGACGCCAATGTTGGCAATACCAGCGGTTTTGCCATTCGGCGAGCGGCCTACCGCAACCAGTACGGCATCCACCGCGAGCTGGCGTTCGCCGTCTTTGTCTTTTAGGGTGACATTTAGCGCTTCTGGTGTGGCTTCTATGTTGGTGACTTGGGTTTTGATTAAAAAGCTCATGCGGTCTTTGTTTACTTGCTCGAAGACACTAACAAGGTCTTTGTCTGCGCCGGTCATGATTTGCTCGCCCAATTCCGCCACGGTAATTTTTGCGCCTAGCGACTGGTAAACGGTGGCCATTTCAAGACCAATGATGCCACCGCCAAGCACCAATAAATGTTCTGGAATACGTTCGAGTTGCAAGGCGCTGGTGGAGTCTAAAATGCGCGGATCGTCATAAGGCACAAACGGCAATTTAATGGCGCGTGAACCGACGGCAATAATGGCGTTTTTGAATGCTACTTTTTCTTCTGAACCTGCTTTTGAGACAGTTATTGAATTGACTGAGTCAAACTTCCCTTCCCCATGCAGCACGGTGACTTTTCGCCCCTTGGCCATCATGGTAAGGCCGCCAGTTAATGTGTCGACAGTGGATTGTCTGTGATGGCGGATGGCTTCAAGGTCGATGGTTGGCTTGGCAAATTGCACGCCATGAGCGGGCTCTTCTGCCATCAATATTTTCCCCGCCACATGCAATAACGCTTTGGACGGAATGCAGCCAACATTAAGACAAACACCACCCAATGTATTATGACGTTCTATCATGGCCACCTTTAAACCCAAATCTGCCGCTCGAAATGCCGCCGCATATCCGCCAGGGCCACTGCCTAACACCACTAGATCGTACATATCATTGTTCTCCTCAGACTGTTTAGTGAATGAATAAGTATTTCTACCTATCACTAGATAGGTGCAATATAGCTTGAGTATTTAAGCTTGGTCAATAGAATACCTATCACTAGATAGATGAAATGATGAGATAGATCAAAGATGGCTGATAAAAACGATACTAAAACCAAACTCTTAGACGCTGCCGAAGGCTTTATTGTGCAAGGCGGCTACAATGCGTTCAGTTTTCGTGATCTTGCTGAAGCGGTTGGTATTAAGAGTGCAAGTGTTCACTATCACTATCCGACCAAAGAAGACTTAGTCGCAGCGGTCATGGCGCGTTATACCGAATTATTTTCGCAATTATTGCCTGATCCCAATGATAACGTGCTGGACCCTAAACGCTTATTAAAGGGCTTTATCGATGGTTTTAAAGCCAAGATCGTCGATCAGAAAAATATGAGTATATGTACTGTACTGGCATCCGATAAAAGGCTATTGCCTGAGTCGGTTGGCAGAGAACTTGCGGGGTTTTATCAGTTAAAGCTAAATTGGCTCGCTCAGATCTTTGTGCGCCTAGGTTACACTGAGGGCGAGTCTGCCTTGGTGCAGGCCAGCCAGTTACTCGCTTGCCTACATGGTGCATCGATTCTAGTACAAGGTACGAATCAGCCCGACTTTTTTGATCGTGCTTTGTCTACATGGCGTCAGCTAAGTGGTTGAAATAAAGCAACACAATTGTATTTTCAGCTGTTGGAGGATTGCTGTATCATCAAACATCCACAATTTATGCGAAATGTTGCCAAATGAGATCTGCTGATAAGCATTTATACAATCCTACTTTTCAATGGCGATTTCTTCATCCTCGGTTTTGGTTAACTTGGTTGGGTGTTGCGGGGGTGCTGGCGATTGCCTTTTTCCCGTTGCGTTGGCGCGATAAGTTAGCAAGTTGGATAGCTTGTCGTTTGTTGCATACCAAAAGTGGTGCCTTAAAAAGAGCACGGATTAATTTGGCGCAATGCTTTCCTGAAAAGTCGTCGCAAGAACGCGAAGCGCTGCTCAAACAAAGCTTTCAGACCGCCGCGCAGTACTTTATTGCCTATGGTGAGTTGATTGTGCGTAGTAAACGTCATTGTGAAAATCGCTGTGTGATTTTTGGCGAAGAGCATTTATTTCCCTTGCTAGAAAGCGATCAGAATGTGATTGCCTTGGTGCCGCATTGTTGGGCGATTGATTACGCTGGGGTGATGTTGACGGCAAAAGGTCATAAAACCGTGGCCATGATCCGTATCCAGAAAAATCCTATCTTTAATTGGTTGATTCATTGCCAACGAGTGCGTTATGGCGCTCGCGTGTATTTGCGTAGCGCCGGTATTAAGCCTTTTATGACGTCAATCAAAGAAGGTTATTTAGGGTATTACTTGCCGGACGAAGACTTGGGTGCTCAGCATTCTGTTTTTACGCCTTTTTTTGCCTCTAACAAAGCCACCATGAAAGGCTTGGGGCGCTTGGCCTGCTTGGCCGACGCGAAAGTAGTGCCCATGTTGCCTGCCTATAATGCTGAATTGGGCCGATATGAGTTGTTTATTTCTCCGCCTTTAGAAAACTTCCCAAGCGGTAATGAAGAGACCGACGCGCTGATGATGAACCAAGCTCTTGAGGCGATGATTGCCAAACATCCTGAGCAATATATGTGGGTACTGAATTTGCTTCGCACCCGTCCCGATGGTTCGCGTCTTTATTAACGATAACCGTAATGAACAAGTTGCGTCGCGATGGGGCTCTTTTCAGTGCTAAACTTGGGTAACTATTTAGCTAGGCTCTTCTTTAGCCATTTTTTACGTTTTTTATAAAACTGTTTTTTTTACGATTTTTTAAGCTGATTTTTTAATAAAAGACACGATGGAGCATTTCATGTCAGTAAGCGCACCGGCCACGGTCACCCGTCTTGATGTTCAGGCGGTTAAAGATTATCTCCTGTCCCTTCAAGACCATATTTGCTCTACATTAGAAAGCGTCGAACCAAGCGCTCGTTTCAAAGAAGACGCTTGGGATAGACCCAATGGCGGCGGTGGACGTTCGCGTGTTATCGCGGCTGGTGAGGTGATTGAAAAAGGCGGCGTGAACTTCTCTCATGTGATGGGCGACAAGCTCCCGCCTTCCGCAACGGTCGACCGTCCAGAGCTGGCGGGTGGTCGTTTTGAAGCCATGGGCGTGTCCTTGGTGATTCACCCAAATAACCCTTTTGCTCCAACCTCTCATGCCAATGTGCGTTTGTTTATCGTTTATAAAGATGGCATGGAGCCTGTTTGGTGGTTTGGTGGCGGTTTTGATCTGACACCTTATTACGGTTTTGATCAAGACTGTATCCATTGGCATCAAACCGCGTACGATGCGGTGGAGCCGTTTGGCGAAGGTTATTACGCTCGTTTCAAAAAATGGTGTGACGAATATTTCTATTTAAAACACCGTGGTGAGCCTCGCGGTATTGGTGGTTTGTTTTTTGATGATTTCAACGAAGGCAGCTTCGAGCATTGTTTTGCCATGATGCGAGCGGTTGGTGATGCTTACACAAAAGCCTATTTGCCGATTCTAGAGCGTCGTAAAGACCATGAGTTCAATGAGCAACAACGGGACTTCCAATTGCACCGTCGTGGCCGCTACGTGGAGTTTAACTTGGTGTTCGACCGAGGCACGCATTTTGGTCTACAAAGTGGTTTGGGCCGTACGGAATCTATCTTGATGTCGTTACCACCAGAAGTGCGCTGGACCTATGAATATCAGGTTGATGCCGACAGTGAAGAGGCCAAGTTAACCGAGTATTATCTCACGTCAAAAGATTGGCTTTGGGTTTAGTTGTTTAACATGAAAGGACATATTTTGGATCAATACGCCGTTGTTGGAAACCCGATTGCTCACAGCAAATCCCCCAGTATTCATGCCTATTTTGCTCAGCAAACGGGGCAGGATTTGGTTTATTCGACCTTACTCGGAGATGAGGTCGAATTTGAAAACCAAGTGCGAGACTTTTTTGAAAAAGATGGAAAAGGTTTAAATATAACCGTGCCTTTCAAAGAGCGCGCGTTTGCCATGTGCGATATTCTCAGCCAACGCGCCAAGCAAGCGGGGGCGGTAAATACCTTGATGATGGGCAAAAATGGCGACCTGTTCGGCGATAATACCGACGGCGTCGGCATGGTTCGTGACATTATTAAAAACCATGGCCAGAGCTTAACCGCTAAAAGCATTCTTATTTTAGGGGCGGGTGGCGCGGTGCGTGGTGTGCTTGAACCTATTTTAGCCGAGAATCCAGAATCTGTTACCATCGCTAATCGTACTCTTGAAAAAGCACACGCCTTGGCGGACCAATTTGATTGCCTCGCTTCGTCTTTCGAAGACTTAGAAGGCCCGTTTGATATTATCATCAACGGCACGTCGGCGAGCTTGTCGGGCAGCTTGCCACCCTTAAAAGACGCCTTAGTGAATGCTGAAACATGGTGCTACGACATGATGTACGGCAAAGACCGCACGGTATTTTTACAGTGGGCCCATGAACGCGGTGCCGATGGCGCGGATGGCCTTGGTATGTTGGTCGGCCAAGCGGCCGAGGCATTTTATTTATGGCGACAAGTACGACCCGAAACCGCCAGCCTAGTGGATGACATGCGCCAACAGATGTAAGCCAAACAGTCTTTGCAATAAGCAATAGAAAGGAAAGTGGTATGAAAGCGCAGTGGTTCAACTCAGTTGATCAAATAGGCGAAGCCAAATGGCAAGCGGCTATTGGCGAGACCCGTTATCCCTTCGCGCAATTTGCTTTTCATCAGGCGTTAGAGCAAAGCCACAGTATTGGTGATGGCACGGGTTGGTACCCTGAATACTTATTGGTGATGGACGATGATGACAGTCCACTGGCCATCGCCCCAACCTATTTGAAAACCCATTCCCAAGGCGAATTTGTCTTTGATTGGTCGTGGGCCGATGCCTATCAGCGTTACGGTATGCGTTACTTTCCTAAGCGCATTTGGGCGATTCCCTTTTCGCCTGTAACCGGTGTGCGGCTTTTTTCTCATCTTGATCCAAACGGCGATGACGTAGCGTTCTCGCATCTGTACCCAGCGCTTGCCGACATCATGACCCAAGCCAACCAAGAGCGAGGCTTTTCAAGCTGGCATCTGTTATTTGCCAAGCCAGAACATGTCGCACTATTCGCGCCAAGCAAAGATCTGCTACAGCGAATCTCCTGTCAGTTCCATTGGTTCAACCGTGGCTACAAAGACATGGACGATTACTTCTCACACTTCTCTAGCCGCAAACGCAAAACCGCCCGTAAGGAACGAGAAAAGGTTGCCAAAGAAGGCATCAAACTGACTCGAACCCTAGGTAGCGATTTGACCTCGGCCGACATCGATTTCTTTTATCTGTGTTACCAATCCACCTACGCCAAACGCGGACAACAAGGCTATTTAACCCGAGAGTTCTTTAGGCAACTGGCCGAGACCATGGGCGATCAAATCCTCTTGGTACAAGCCTTTCGGGACGACGAGCCTATTGCCGCGTCTTGGTGTTTCTTTGACCATCATTCCTTGTATGGCCGTTATTGGGGCTGTATGGAAGAAGTGGATTGCCTGCACTTCGAAGTCTGCTATTACCAAGGCATCGAATTTTGCCTCGAAAAAGGCTTACAGCACTTTGACCCTGGCACCCAAGGGGAACACAAAATCGCCCGTGGATTTGAACCGGTATTCAGCCACAGCGTCCACTACATCGCCCATGACGGCTTCCGCGACGCCATTGGCAACTTCTGCGAAGAAGAAGCCCAAGCCGTGCGTGAGTACCATCAAGACACCCATGCGTTGTTGCCGTTTAAGCAAGAAACTTAGTAACCCCCTCCCCTTTTGTCTTCCAAGGGGAAGAGTTAAAGATCACACGTCTTGATGTGTGAAAAATGTTTTGTTCAGGCACAAAAAAACCACCCGAAGGTGGTATTTTTTAAGCAATACAGGATTTTATTTAAGTCACGACTCCCTTACTAAGTGAGTAAAACTTGGAACTGAACGTTCAAGCTTTATTAGTAAGTCTTCGACTGTAAGCTTTGGATCTTTGTGTACACGAGCAAAATTATCTAAAGCTTGCATGACATTATCTTTCTCATTAGTGAACAAGAAACACATCAATTCGTCTCTTGTCATCGTTCTAATGCCATACTCAGCCAATAATTTTGCTGGAAAATGTTTAATGTTATCTGTCGCAATAATGTTACAACCCGTCTTTATAGCAGCGGCGAGTACATGGCGATCATTTGGATCAGGAAGCTCAAGCAGCTCTATTAATGGCTCGTAATCTAAGACATAACAGTCAAAAAAGGACGTCTTAATAGATTTAACTTGGCTGATAACGCTTTCTTTGCCTTCAGGGTGATTGCGATTTAAAGCACCAGTCCATTCCGCATCTATCTTATCTGTCCAAAACAATTGAACTGAACACTCATCTAAATTGGCTAAATTGAGAAGCATCATTCTCAATGGCTGTGAATACAAGACATTCGCATCCAATAAAACTTTATCACTCATGGTATTTCCTTACATAAAATCTGACTCCTGTTCAAAGTTAGCAATTAAACTAAGGGTTTCATCACGCGACATTTTCGCGTTAGAAAGCTTTTCTCTGAATAACATCACATCCGCCATTTTTACACGGTGATGAGTGCCTACCTTCATAGATGGAATTTGCCCAGCCAAAATATAACCGGTTACTTTTGGTCGTGACATTCCAAGGTATTTCGCTGCAATAGCCGGACTAACCATTTTATTTGGATCAACCTGTTGCACTTCAAAGTTTTCACTTTCCCCATTTTTAGCCAATTGACTTAACGCCTGAACAAGTACTTCAAGGGTTAGTGTTGGCACTTCAAATTCGGCTTTTTGGCCATTTTTTAGAAGCACATCAATTTTTAACTTGTCTAGATCCGCTTGGTGCTGTGTTAGATACTGTTGCGCTCTCATTATTGCGCTAACATCCGGTTCAACATGTAAACGTGTCTTATTCATTAATAACTCCTTCCTCTTAGCATTATCGAAGCAAGCCGAAGCTAGGAATTCTCAAACGTCTTAGAGGGTTATAATTTTTACTAAATCTTTGATAACTAATAACAAAGATCCACTATTTTATACCAACATAGGTTTTAGCTGGCTAAGTTTCGCCCTTAGATAGAGCTTTAATTACCAATTATCTTGGTTCTAGAGGCATCCAACGATGCTGCAAATTGTGTTACTGGATTCGACACCAGTAACACAGATAATAAGTGAAACAACTGAAAAAAACAACTGAAAATTCAGATATTTCATTTATTTTTTTTAGGATATTAATCTCCAGTTTTGCAACCAGAAATGAGGCGGGATTTCAAGAATGACGAACTCTAGGGTAAAGTAGCGAGATCAATCATTTATTCATGGACGACACCATGCTCAAAAAAATTGAAGCACTTCTAACTTACTCTGTAATGGCTTTATTGCTAATTATTACTGGTTTTGCAATTGGCTTATTAGCAGCTGCTTTGTACTTCATACCTATCTATCAAACCAAACTCACTTTTGCTGACATAGGTGGAATGCTGGCTGGTGTTGGCACAATGGGGCTTTTGGTTGTGGCACTCAAGACAGCAAGCTCATGGAAAAAACAGCTTAAAGAACAAGATAGAACACGCACTATAGAAGAGTATTTTGAAGCTAGGCGTCAACTAACTAAGATTATGGTAGAGCTAGCCAGTACTGAGTATTTAGATAACAAAGACAATGTTGATGAAGTAGTAATATACCAAAAACTCGATAATGCCTATGACGTATTTCAGCAAAAATATTTAAAGCTAATAACTGCATATGGTGCTGATGAAAAACATGGGCTTCAAGTCTTAAATATGGCAAATAAAATGAAACTACAAAATAGACCTAACATGGAAGAGCTCTACACAATGCGTCAGCAAATGATGGATCAAGAAGAAAAACAACTAGTCAAACTCTATAGCAAACACTAGGGGCATTTCGTCCCTTGTTCCTTCTCTGTTCTACCCTTCTCCTAAGTGACGGCCTGTGGCGTTTTTTACGTGTTCGATGGTTTGGTTGACCATGCTGGGTTAGTTTGGAGTCTGGTAGCTTGTTGTTAGCTGTTGCAGATGGTTTGTACCATTGTTCATTAGGCAAATAATGGGGCTGGAAATTTTTAAGCGGAAGTTTCTTAATATTTTTATTTGTAAGAGGCTTTGGCTTTGATTTTTTGAATGCATCAGCCTCAGCCAAGCTTATTAACATGGGAACATTCACCGCAGCACTGTTGTTTTTCATACCCACTGGAAATGTGCTGTGGCAGGTGGGCGCTATTATTGCTGTCTGCAATATTCTCGGTGCATTTGTTGGCGTTTTCCTTGCTCTACGTTTTGGTAGCGGATTCATTCGAATTTTGTTCTTAATATTGCTGGTTTTTTTAATCGGCCGCATGGGGCTAGACCTATTATTTAACTGATGTTTGAAGTTTTCATATCATGGCGAAAACCTCTAAAGTTGAATCTCAAAATAGAGTGTGAGTACATCAAGAAGACACCCATGCGTTGTTGCCGTTTAAGCAAACTTAGTGCCTTGAGTTACTTTTCGCATTAATCTTTTAATCTTGTCTTATGGCCCTTTTATCGGCTCCAAAGCAATTTTTGACAGGCACACTTGGCGGTTATTAGCGTGCTGAATAATGCCAAACAGTGATTAAAATTGAAGTCGGGTTATCAGCATGGTGTTTATGACTGCATTAGCATCATATCTGCGCCTTTTTCGGCGATCATGATGGTGACCGCGGTTGTATTCCCCCCGATCAAGGTTGGCATGATAGACGCATCGACAACGCGCAGCCCTTCAAGGCCGTGTACTTTAAGTGTGTCGTCAACCACTGCCATATCATCATGGCCCATTTTACAGGTGCCTACGGGGTGGTAAATGTTGTCCGCTTTTTGACGAATAAAGGCTCTGATTTCTTCGTCGCTTTGCACGCTTTCCCTTGGGAATATTTCATCGCCGCGCCATGATTCCAATGCTTTTTGAGCAAATATAGTACGGACTGCTTTCACGCCACGAACCATGCGCTCTAAATCATCAGGATGGCTTAGTAAATTGGGGTCAATCAGTGGGGGGCTGTTTGGATTGGCATCTCGTAACGTTAGGGTACCCCGACTTTTAGGCCGTAGCACACAGGCATGGCCCGAGTAACCATAGCCAAGAGTGAAGGCTAAATTAAGGCCATGATTATCCAAACGTACGCAACTCATGTGCAACTGAATATCGGGGATGTTTTCTTCCGGGCGTGATTTAATAAATCCGCCGGATTCTGCGACGTTAGACGTTAAAATCCCCGTTCGTTTAAAAATATAATGATATAAGGCAGCAGGGCCATTTATGCAGATCATTTTTGGTGTGATGGCTATGGTGTCCCGGCGCTTACTTTTGTGCACAATTAAAACATCGGGGTGATCTTGTAGATTCTCGCCAACGCCAGGTAGTTCATGTAGCACAGCAATGCCATGTTTTTCTAACTCATCTCTCGGGCCAACACCTGATAATTTTAGGAGTTTCGGTGAGTTAATTGCGCCACCCGATAAAATAATTTCGGTACCTTCGAGTGTTTCTTTCGTCTTGCGCGTCTTAGCGATTTCAACACCGGTCGCACGTTTGCCAGCAAACACAACCTTATTAACGGTGACGCCGGTCATAACCGTGAGATTGGGACGGTTTACGATGGGATGAAGATAGCCACGAGCGGCACTAAAGCGTTCGCCATTTTTCTGGAATACTTTGAATAAACTGACGCCTTCTGGGGTGGCGGTGTTTAAATCGTCAGTTGCTGAGTAACCGGCTTCAATGCCCGCGTCGACAAACGCTTTGCTAACGTCTAATGGCGATTGCAAATCGGCAATGTTTAACGGACCACCGACGCCATGAAATTCATTCTCGCCGGCTTCGTAGTGCTCGCTACGCTTAAAAATAGGCAATACGTCATGGTAGCCCCAACCTTTATTGCCTAACGATTCCCAATGATCAAAATCCCATTGATGGCCGCGGGTATAACACATGGCATTGACCGCCGATGAGCCGCCTAACGTTCGTCCACGTGGGATGTAAACTTTGCGGTTGTTAAGCGCTTTTTGTGGTTCAGTCCAATAGCGCCAATTACGGCTAAGCGAACGCATCATGACAATAATACCGGCGGGCACTTTAATAAAAAGGCTGTTGTCGGTTGGGCCCGCTTCAATCAGGCAGACTTTATTGTTTGGGTCTTCCGATAGACGATTGGCTAATACACAACCGGCCGCACCTGCACCAACGATAATGTAATCAAATGTCATTTGGTTTTGCCCTCAATGATAAGCGATCTAGTCGATGTGATTGGCCTGTGTAAATGGTGAGGCAAGTCATCAGGATACAATTAACGGATAAAAATTTTGTAAATCAGTTTGTGCCATGCTGTGCCATAGGGCGGATAAATAATTTTACCGATATTAAAGCGCCCTTTACGGTGTACTGATTTTGCTTTTGATAATGTTAAGAACCCTTCTTTACCATGGTAATGTCCCATGCCAGAAGGGCCGATACCGCCAAATGGCATATCATCTTGAGCAATGTGCATCAGTGTGTCGTTGATGGAGACTCCTCCTGAATGAGTCTGTTTTAACACATGCTCTTGTTGCACTTTATCTCCGCTAAACAGGTATAACGCGAGGGGGCGTTCCCTATTATTAATGTAGTGGATGGCATCATCAAGGGACTGGTAAGGCACGATTGGCAAAATCGGACCAAACAATTCTTCTTGCATGATTGTCATGCTGTCGGTTCCCTCTTCGATAATATGTGGCGGCATTTTGCGTGTTCCGGCAAAATCTTCATGTGCAGGGTTGATCTGGGTGATTTTCGCGCCTTTGTCTTCTGCCTCTAGTAGCCAGCCCGCTAAGCGTTCGTATTGGCGGTCATTAATGATCGCCGTATAGCTGCTGTTGTCGCGCAAAGAAGGGTACATCTGAGTGAAAGCTTGGCGGTATTTATCAATAAACTCTTTTTCGGCTCCTTTCGGTAGTAAAACATAATCAGGTGAAATACAGGTTTGCCCTGCGTTGACTGATTTACCAAAGCAGATGCGGTCAACCGCATCATGTAGATCCGCTCCCGGTGCGATAATAGCGGGCGATTTGCCGCCGAGTTCAAGCGTGACGGGGGTAAGGTTTTTTGCCGCTGCAGACATGACGTGTTTACCGACAGCGGTCGATCCGGTGAAGATCAAATGATTCCACGGGGTTTCTGAAAACGCGCTCGATACTTCAACTTCACCCTCTATAACGGCAACGGATTCTTCGTCGAACACGTCCGCAAGCAATTTTTTGATTACCGAGTTTGTCGCGGGGGTAAATTCCGACATTTTGATCATGGCGCGATTGCCCGCAGCAATAGCGGTTGCTAAGGGAACAATGGCGAGCTGAATGGGGTAATTCCATGGCACCATAATGCCAACGACACCTAGCGGTTGGTAGATGACTTGGTTAGATGATGGGGTAAACAACAGACTGACACGACGGCGTGACGGACGCATCCATCGGTGTATATTTTTGATCATATAGTTCAGTGATTGAACCGTCATCATGATTTCAGTGATCAGGGTTTCGTCTTTGGCTCGACAGCTAAAGTCTTCGTTTACAGCATGAATAATGGCGTCTTGATGGTGGATTAACGCGACTTTTAGTGCACGCAGTTGGTCAATTCGAGAAGCGGCGCTTGGCATAGAATGGCAATGAAAGGCCGATTGTTGTTTGGCGAAAAGATCTTGTAGCCGAGCTATTTCTTGTGCGGGCGGATGCATTCCAGTAACCGTGCTAACCATTTTGGGCTCCTGCATTGATCTATTGTTAGTTGCCCTGTCATTTTTACATTGTTAGGGTAATGACTGATATGTTGTTAGGCGATATTTATCAGATTTTTATATGTGTCTTGTGCCTCGTCTCATCTGACCTACGGGGGGTAACCCCATCCTCCACCTTCCCCTTGGAAGACACAAGGGGAAGGTACTAAGCCCAGCTCAGCGGGGTTAGGGAGGGGTTAACTATCACACGTCTTGATGTGGGCCGAAT
Organism: Marinomonas profundi; assembly: GCF_020694005.1. Classification (NCBI taxonomy): domain Bacteria; kingdom Pseudomonadati; phylum Pseudomonadota; class Gammaproteobacteria; order Oceanospirillales; family Oceanospirillaceae; genus Marinomonas; species Marinomonas profundi. The sequence continues at coordinate 1,774,773 of NZ_CP073013.1, forward strand.
AGTTCGTAGTGAATGCGGTCGGCTTCTACGCCAAGGGTTAACAATTGCTGTTTAACGAACATCATGAAGCCAACGGGGCCGCATAGATAAAACTCACCATTGGTCAGCGGTAAGCTGTCTTTGATGGCTTCTAGCTGCATCATGCCGTTTGATACGCCCTCTTCTGCGCTGTCTGCTTGCTCGTACCAAGTGTGGACAGACAAATTCAATTGGTCTTTTAGGCTGTTTACGTGGTCTTTGAACGAATGCTGACTTGGCTGGGCACAAGCGTGCAAATAGCTTACTGGTTGGCGATATTGCTGCTTAGCAAGGGTATTTAATATGGCTTGCATGGGCGTTAAGCCAACACCGCCAGAAATCAGTACCACGGGCGTTTGCTTGTCTTGGAAAACGAAGTCGCCTGCGGGTGGCATAGCGTCAACTTCATCGCCCACGTTTAAGTGATCATGTAGGTAATTCGACATAACGCCTGCAATGTCGCCCGCGCCTTCGCGTTTTACGCTGATGCGGTAGTTTTTGCCATTTGGCGTGGTTGATAGAGAGTATTGACGTATCTCATCGAACTCATTGCCTTTTGGGTGTAACTTAACGCCCAAATATTGGCCGGGTTGGTAGTCGATTACCGCGCCGCCATCGACTGGTTCAAACACAAAGCTGGTCACTAAATCGGACTCTGGTGTTTTAGACGCCACACGGAAGCGACGGAAATCTTTCCAGCCACCCAGTTGCGCGGCGCGTTCTGCATAAAGATCGCCTTCGACCTTGATGAAGATGCCTGCTAATTGGCCATAAGCGGCTCCCCATGCTTCTTCTACGTCTTGGGTAAAAGCGTCTGGTGCCAGTTCGCGTAAGGTTTCAATCAGGTGATGGCCAACGATATCGTATTGATTTGGTTGGATATTAAAGCTGGTGTGCTTATGAGCAATACGCATCACCGCACTGGTCAGCACTTCTAGGTTATCGATGTGCGTGGCGTAGGCAGCGATGGCGTTGAACAAGGCGGCAGGTTGACCACCTGTTCTTTGGTGCGTCATGTTGAACACGTCTTTTAGTTCTGGATTATGAGAAAACATGCGCTGGTAAAAATGCTCGGTAATGGCGGTGCCAGCAGACGCAAGCAGAGGAATAGTTGCTTTCACTGTGTCTATATGTTGTTGAGATAACATGTTTGTTTCCTTTTTAAGCGAGTGAATAAAGTCTTATTGTCTCTTCTATAGCGAAACGCGTGCCAACTTAAAATAATTAATAAAATCAATGTTTTAAGGTTTTTCTTCAAATAAAAGAGTCGATAAGACTCGCTAATAAAAAAGTCTATATGGTATCTTTGAGTCAAATTGACATAAAACAAATCTCTCCCTATGAGCCGATTACCATGAATCAGGTTTCTAATAATGCCTTGCTGAGCTTTGCCCTCGACCTTGCCAGTGCGGTGACGCAACCCAATCGCTTCGAACAATTAGTGTATGCCGTGCGCGCAACGATTAACTGCGATGCGGTTGTTTTGTTGGTCAATCATGATGGTGTGTTAATCCCCATGGCTCAACGTGGCTTAACGGAAGACCTGATGGGACGGCGATTTATTATTGATGAACACCCGCGTTTGAAAGCCATCAGTAGCGGTCATTATCCGGTGCGCTTTCCTGCTGATTCCGATCTCCCTGACCCTTACGATGGCATGGTGTTAGGCCATGACGAAAATCTACCGGTGCATTCCTGTATGGGCGTACCACTGTATTTGGAAGGCAAATTGATTGGCATTGTCACGCTCGACAGCATCATGCCGGGTGTGTTTGACGATATTGACGCGCGCGCGTTGGAAATCATCGGCACCATGGCCGCCATGACGCTAAATACCGCGATTTTGATGGAGCAATTAGAAAGCAAGTCGCAACATGCACAGCATGTTTTAAAGGTCATAAGTGAGCAAAGTCATGAAATGATCGGCCAAAGTAAGGCCATGCAAGATCTCAAACAATCGATCAATCTGGTGGCGCCATCGGACTTTGCCATCTTGATCGAAGGCGAAACCGGCGTGGGCAAAGAATTGGTGGCTCGAGCGCTGCACGAGCACTCTTCTCGTTCTGATGCGCCTATGGTGTATGTGAACTGCGCAGCCATTCCTTATCATCTGATTGAAAGTGAGCTTTTTGGACACGTCAAAGGCGCCTTTACTGGCGCGAATCGAGACAGAGACGGCAAGTTTTTATTGGCCGATGGTGGAACCTTGCTGCTCGATGAAATTGGTGAGCTGCCGTTAGAAGTACAAGGTACCTTGTTAAGGGCGATTCAGAACCAAGAAATTCAAGCCGTCGGCAAAGATCAAATTCGCAAGGTAAACGTGCGTATCATAGCCGCCACCAACCGACATTTAGAAACCGAAGTCGCCGAAAATCGTTTTCGTGCTGACCTCTTCCATCGCCTCAGCGTTTTCCCTATTCATGTACCGCCGCTACGAGACCGACAAGGCGATATTCCGCTCTTGGCAGGTTTTTTTGCTGAACGCTTTTGCCGTAAATTGGGACTTCAGCAACTGACCTTGTCTGCGTCAGCTATCAACTTATTAGAGGCTTATCATTGGCCTGGCAATGTGCGCGAGCTAGAGCACGTTATTTCCCGTGCGGCACTATTTTCTAAGGCCGAGAGCTCAAAAGCCGAGAGTTCTAAGGCAGAAAGCGCTAAAGCGGATAATGCAACAGGGATTACCGTTATTTCATCGGCACACTTAACTGGATTACAGATAGACAGTAGTGTTCAAGAAAAGAAACAGAAACACGACACATCGCCGTTAGCCTTGGATAATCAAAAATCAATCGATTTGCGTTTAGAAACAGAAGCTTACCAACGAGACTTAATCCGTAAAGCATTGGAAACCAATCAAGGTAACTGGACCAAAGCCGCGCAGCAGTTGTCTATGGACCGCGCCAACCTAGCGCGCTTGGCAAAACGCTTGGGAATTGTCGTCGCCAAGGAAGTACGCATTTAAAGACACCAGAATGACATTATTTAAAGCAAAGCAAAATGACATTCATACGAGGTAGGCGATAGTTTCGAGGAAGAATGTCATTTGCTTTGATTACAAGTCGCGTTGGGAATAATTTATTGGTGTCTCGCCGCGCTCACCTGTCGAATTCGCTCGGCAGGAAAGGCAAGTTGAGGTAGCAAATAGGCTTTCAACTCTTCAGGATAATTTAGTTCGTCCAGTGCCGCTGCCATGCAGTTTAGCCACATGGCTTTTTCTTTTTCGGTGACGATTAAGTGGGCATGAGCTTGCGGTAAGCTGATTGGGCCATATTTTTGCGAGAACAGTTTTTCACCCCCCATCCAGCCGGATAAAAACGACACCAGTTTATCAATGGTTAGCTCAATATTGTTTGGGTGCATATCAAACAAGGGGCGAAACTCTGCTGTGTTTTGCATGATTCGGTAAAAGGTTTCGACCAAGGTTTGCAAGCCAGTTAAACCGCCAACAGCTTGTAATGTCGCGTCGCCTTCGCCATAAACAGGTGGGTGAGAGTGAGTCATTTTATTTGGCGTCTTGTTTGTTTTCGTTTGGTTGATTTTGTGCTTTTTTCGCGGCTTTTTCTTGATCCATTTTGATCGAGTTGCGATAACCGCCAAGCGCCGCTAAAGCGCCAATGATGAAACTCATATACAGCGGAATTTCAAATAACATCGTGATGCTGATAAAGACGCAGCCGACGGCTAAACCTTCCAGATAGGGTTTAAATTGCTTTGGCATTGGGCTTCTCCGAGAGATAAAAATAAACGCGAGTTTAGCAAAGTTTTACGACGATGTGCGCCTGATTGTGGAAAAAAGCACCACTTATCCCATATTAGAAACAGTGAATTTGATCGGATTGATGGTGTCTATTTTTGTGGGTAAGTCCGCGCTAAACGAGAACCATACCTGATAGTAGCCAGTTTTTGATCCGTTAATGCACAAAATCAGTAAAAACCGCCTCTAAATGTGAATAAATGTTATTATTTTCCACAGATCGGCGCGTTCCGGTTTTCCAATTTTGATTATTTTTTATCCACAGATTTTGAAATATCCACAAGTGAGACTCGTGTGTCAAAGTTATCCCCCAGTGCTATTTTTCACTCGTATCGTGCTAATGCGGTATTAAATCAAAAAATTTGGCGTATGGCGTGGCCGCCGATGGTGTCGAATATCACCACGCCGCTGCTTGGCTTGGTCGATACGGCGGTGGTTGGGCATTTGGGAACGGCAACGCATTTGGCTGCGGTGGCGATTGGCGCGAGTATTTTTAGTTTTCTATTTTGGGCGTTTGGTTTTTTGCGCATGGGTTCAACCGGATTAACCGCGCAAGCGCTTGGACAAGGCGATGACAGACGCGTGCGTGAATTGCTGCTGCAATCGATTTTGATGGGCGTGTTTATCGGCTTGATGCTGATTCTATTTCGAGCGCCCTTAATTGATTTGGCGATTACCCTGATGGCGCCCAGCGCTGAAGTGGAGCCTTGGGCGCGATTGTATTGTGAAGCGCGGATTTTCAGCGCGCCAGCTGTGTTGGCGGGTTACGCCTTAATGGGGTGGTTCTTTGGCGTGCAATATTCCAAAGGGCCGTTGTGGATGTTGTTGGTGATCAATGTCGCCAACATGATTCTCGATTATTTCGCGGTATATGGCTTGGGCATGGCGAGTGACGGCGTGGCGTGGGCAACGGTGGCGGCGCATTATATCGGCGTGACGGTAGCGGCTGTGTTGGCTTGGCATAAGCTAAAAGGCTTTTCGGGCCATGTGCCATTCAGTGTGTTGGCAAAATGGCGCGAATACACGGCCTTGGTCAAAGTAAACCGCTATCTGTTTGTGCGCACGATTCTCTTGTTGTTGGTGATGTTGTTTTTTACTGCTCAAGGCGCGCGCCAAGGGGATTCGATTCTGGCCGCCAACGCGGTTTTGCTGACGTTTTTGATGATTATATCTAACGCCTTGGATGGCTTTGCTTTTTCGGTAGAAGCCTTGTGTGGCGAATATTATGGTCGTAAAGACAAAGCCAATTTTAAAAAAGTGATTCAGCTATCGACCTATTGGGCGCTGCTCGCTGCGGTTGTTTTGATGCTGATATTTTGGCTTTTTGGTAATCAAATCATTGCCTTACTGACCAGCGTGCAAAGCGTTCGAGACGATGCTGCTCTGTACCTACCTTGGCTTATTTTCTTTCCTTTGTTGGGTATTTGGTCTTTTATGCTGGATGGCATTTTCATCGGCACTACCAGCGTAAAACAAATGCAAAACACCATGATTATTTGTGTGGTTGGTGTGTTCTTCCCTGTATGGTTTATCACCCAAGACCTTGGTAACCATGGTTTATGGTTTAGCCAAGCCATGCTGTTTATCGCCAGAGCCATTACCCTTTATTGGTGTTACCTGCAAAACATGAAAAAAGGCGTGTGGTTCGCGAATGCTTAAAGACTATTACCTCGTGTAAAGGCTTCTGTTAACAATTGAAATTTTTTTGGTGACTGGGTTTGTTACCATGCATGACGTGTTCTTTTTTAAAGCCACCAAACATGGAGAGAATTCAATATGTCGAAGCATTTTTTAAGCGAGTTAACCGGTTCTTTTGCCACGCCAGCGTTAGAGAACCCGACTGGCGTGATGATGGAAGCTGCGTACCAGAATTTGGGTCTGGATTGGCGTTATATTAACTGTGAGATCCAGCCAGATGATCTAAAAAACGCCGTATTAGGGGCGAAAGCCATGAACTGGCGCGGCTTTAACTGCTCTATTCCTCATAAAGTGTCCGTTATTGCTCACCTTGATGACTTAGGCGAGTCGGCTCGCATCATTGGTGCGGTGAATACCGTGGTGAACCGTGATGGCAAGTTGATTGGTGAAAATACCGATGGTCGTGGCTTTGTCGAATCGGTTAAATCCAGCTTAGCACTGGCCAATAAACGTGTGGTCTTGTTCGGTGCGGGTGGCGCGGCACGAGCGGTGGCAGTGGAGCTTGCCTTAGCCGGCGTCGCGCACATAATCATAGTGAATCGTAACCAAGAACGTGGTCAAGAGCTTGCTAGCTTAGTTGCCGAGAACACGCCTGCTGATGCGGAATACCATGCTTGGACACAGCAATATCAGATTCCCGCAGAGGCAGATTTAGTGATCAATGTGACCTCTATTGGCTTGTTTCCTAACGTGGATGCAGAGCTAGATATAGACACAGAATCGATTAAATCAAGCATGGTAGTTGCAGATGGGATTTTTAATCCACCTGAAACTCGACTGATCCAAACTGCGAAATCTAAGGGCTGCACGACGGTAAATGGCTTGGGTATGCTCGTCCAGCAAGGCGTGATCGCCTTCGAATATTGGACAGGTAAAACGCCTTCTATCGATGTAATGAAAGCCGCATTGAGTGATGCTTTGGATATCACTGACCTGAAGAGTACAGAAAAGTAATTTTCCAAAGATCGTTCAAAACGGATTCTGGTGCTCGTTTCTGCGTAGCGAGCGCTGGATTCGTGTTTCCTCTTGGCGCATTTTCAATAAGTTGTCTTCTACAAACACCAAATGCATATGTGCTGCTGTTCGAGCCGCGTCCGCATTGCCCGCCATGATGGCTTGATAAAGAGTCGTGTGTTGTTCCATCACGCGCTGTCGGGCGGCGTGTTTCTCAAATAGGTTCCTAAGGTTGCTTGAAATACTTTTTGCCAACATGGCGTGCAGGCTGCGGAGTGTGTGTAGCAAGACCACATTGTGCGCTGCTTCCGCGATGGTCATATGAAACTCCACATCGAGCTTGGCTTCTAAGGCGAAAGCTTTATTTTGGTTGGCTTCTACTAGCTGATTAAAGCAGTGCGTGAGTTTGGTTTTGTCGGCGTCTGTACTACGTAACGCGGCGTAATAAGCGGCGAGACTTTCTAACGCATCGCGAAATTCCAATTGATCGTATAAAAACTCATCGTGCGAGCTGAGCAAATCTTGTAGCGGGTCGGCAAAGGAGCTGCCGAGTTGTTCCGACACATAGGTTCCGCCGCCATGACGACTGAATAACACACCGCGGGCGATCAGCTTTTGAATGGCTTCCCGCAGCGAAGGTCGAGACACTTCAAAACGCGCCGCCAATTCCCTTTCTGGTGGTAGTTTTTGCCCAGCGGTAAAACTGCCTTCTACAATCATGCTTTCGAGTTCTTTCATGATGATGTCGGAGATTTTGGGCTGTTTAACGCGAGCAAAGTGATTGGAATCCATGACGTTTCCTAAAAAATGGTTTTTTAGCTATTTCTTTCGTGAAGGCTGTGCATAAGCTAAAAAGTGGTAAAACCAATTAATATTGTCGTTAAAATTCACGAAATATCGACTAAACTATCGGTTGACAAAGTTTATTAAGCTTCTTAATGTGCCTTATATTTAAAAGGTAAATTGGTCTTACCAATTTGTCTAGCATTCATTTTTAGTACACATAATAAAAATAGGCTTCTGCCGTGGAATTTTTGATGAACACTGCCTCAACTGCTATCGACTCACTCGCACACAAAACAGCTCAATACCGTGATTTATACCTTGCCCTGAAAGACGCGAAAAACGGCGCGATTGATGAGGCTCGATTAATCCGCGATCCACTGCGTACCTTAGCTTATGGTACGGACGCGAGTTTTTATCGCCTGATTCCGCAGTTGGTGGTGCGAGTCGATAACGAAGCTGAGGTGCAATTGGTACTAAAAGAAGCCCGAAAGCGTCATTTGCCGGTGACGTTCCGCGCGGCGGGCACGAGTTTGTCTGGGCAGGCGGTAACCGATTCCATCTTGATGCAGTTGTCCGATAACTGGAAAGGTCACCGAGTGCATGAGCATGGCCATCGTATTTCGCTGCAACCTGGCATTATCGGCGCGCGAGCCAACCAACTGCTGGCGCCTTTTCAACGAAAAATCGGCCCAGATCCCGCGTCTATTAATGCCTGTATGATTGGCGGTATCGCCGCCAACAACGCCAGCGGCATGTGCTGTGGCACGGCGCAAAACAGCTATCACACCATCCAAAGTGCTCGGCTGATTTTCGCCGATGGTTCGGTATTGGACACCGCTGACGAAGCCAGTCGTTTGGCGTTTGGTAACCGCCATGCCGATCTACTTGATACACTCAGTCGTTTGTCTAAAAGCGTGCAAGCTAACAGCGAGCTAGCCGAAAGAATTAGACACAAATATCGTTTAAAAAACACCACAGGATACAGTTTAAACAGCCTAGTCGACTTTGAAGACCCGTTTGATATCTTGCTGCATTTGATGATCGGCTCCGAAGGCACCTTGGGCTTTATCAGCGAAATCACCTACGCAACCGTGGTCGATCATCCGATTAAAGCAGCGGCGATGATCTTCTTTGAGGATATGAAAACCACCTGCCAAGCCGTCACCGCGTTAAAAAGCTCGCCAGTCTCTGCGGTAGAATTGATTGACCGCGCAGGCCTGCGTGCTGTGGAAGGCAAACCGGGCATGCCGGACATCTTGTCGTCCCTTGGTTCGCAAGTGGCGGGGTTATTGGTCGATGTGCGCGCCGCCGATGCAGAGGAATTAGCTGCGAATTTGCTCTTGGTGAAACAGGCATTACGCGGTCAAGCAACACTCAATGAGATTGAATTTACTCAAGACAAAGCCATTTATGATTCCTACTGGAAGATTCGCAAAGGCTTGTTCCCTGCGGTCGGCGCGGTGCGTCCTGTTGGTACCACTGTGATCATCGAAGACGTGGCCTTCCCTGTCGAACAACTGGCAGAAGGGGTTTTAGAGCTGCAAGGTGTGTTTCAAAAACATGGCTATCGTGAAGCAATTTTGTTCGGTCACGCCTTAGAAGGCAATTTGCACTTTGTTTTTACCCAAGGCTTTGATGATCCGAACGAGGTAAAACGCTACGAGCAATTGATGGACGAAGTGGCGCAACTGGTAGCGGTGAAATACCAGGGTTCGTTGAAAGCGGAACACGGTACAGGCCGCAACATGGCGCCGTATGTGGAACTGGAATGGGGCAAAGAAGCCTATGACATTATGTGGCAAATCAAACGCGCGTTTGACCCGCAAGGCTTGCTCAACCCAGATGTGATCTTGTCGCACAATGCCAACTTGCATGTACAGAATCTCAAGCCTTTGCCCAAAGCCAATGACAAGGTCGATACCTGTATCGAATGCGGCTTTTGTGAATCCTCTTGTCCATCAAAATCCATTACCTTAACGCCGCGCCAGCGGATCGTGATTTGGCGCGAGATTCAGCGGTTGACCGCAATGGGTACAGATCCGCTGCGTCTTGTTGAACTGAAAAAAGATTATGATTATCAAGGTGTTGATACCTGTGCTGGTTGTGGTTTGTGCTCGATGCAATGTCCAGTCGGCATCAATACGGGCGATTTAACCCGCGAATTACGACATGATCGCCATCCAGGTAGTAAAGTCGGTTATTGGATTGCCGATCATTTTGCAGGTGTAACCAAAACCGCAAGAATGGGGCTTGGCCTTGCTGGCGGTACGCGTCGAATTATTGGCGATTCTGGCATGTCTGCTGTTAGCTCAATGATGAACAAGGTATCTCACGGCGCAGTGCCGAAGTGGCATAAGCAAATGCCCAGCGCTGCGGCGTCTTTGAAGTCTATTCCTGTCATTCAATGTAATGATATTCAAAGTAATGAGATGCAAGCGGATGACAGGCAGAAAGAAGTCATTTACTTCCCCAGTTGCGCCACTCGCGTGATGGGCGCAGGACCAAATGCAGAAGATAAACGTTCTGTCATGGAGGTGATGTTCTCTGTATTGCAAAAAGCAGGCTATAAAGTCACTGTACCTAATAATATCGACAGTCAATGCTGCGGTATGGCGTTTCAGTCCAAAGGGCAATTCGACGCAGCGAACAAAAAAGCAAATGATCTCAATAATTTACTACTCGAAGCCAGCGATAATGGCCGAATCCCTATCGTCTGCGATGTCAGCCCTTGCTTGCTACGAATGCAGGAAAGCCTTGATCCTTGTTTGGAACTGCATGAGCAAGTAGGCTTTGTCTCGACTTATGTGATGCCAAACCTAATGGTAAAAGAGAAGCTTGGCAAAATCGCGCTGCATGTCACTTGCAGCACCACCCGCATGGGGCTCGCCGACAGCTTCGTGCAACTGGCTCACCAACTCGCCGATGAAGTGGTGATTCCGCCAGACATTACTTGCTGTGGCTTTGCTGGCGACAAAGGCTTCTCGACACCCGAACTCAACGCCAGCGCCTTGAAAACCCTAGCCAAAGCCGTAGAAGGCTGCGAAGCAGGTTACTCCAACAGCCGCACCTGCGAGATTGGCTTATCGGAACACAGCGGCATCGAGTATCAATCCATCGTCTATCTGGTTGATCAATTGTCTGAATCCTCAACTTCCTAATCGCGGTTCAAGAGGACGTTTTGCTTGCGTCACTGACGTCGTCACCGCAAAACGCCCTCTTGAACCGCTTGAACCTGTTATGTCGATACTATTGCTCATTTAGCGAATGTCACTAGATCAACACCGAGCGGACGTTCTCGCTTTAGCGCCGAAGCGAGGGTTGATCTAGTGACTGAGCTAACCGTGAGTGGCTGCGTTAAAGACGAATTAAAAACCTCAAAGCATGAACGTCGAGTACAAGCCAAATCCGCAGACGATGAGTAGTGCCCAGCCGACGAATTGGAAGAAGACGGGTGTTTCAGCTTTTTGAATTCGGTTGTGGAGCTTTTGCCCAAAGACGTGTCCAAGCAAGGCGCAAGGCAGTAACCAAAGTTGGTGAATGAGTTGTAGGTCGATGCCGGCGATGAGGAAGGACGCCATTTTGATCATCACTAAGATAAACCAAAGTACGAACAAGGTGTCGCGCAGTTGGTGGCGCGGTACTTTGGTGGCGAAGACGGAGACGATAAGCGGTGCGCCGATTAAGGAGGTGCCGCTGACGTAACCGCCGAGCATGAGGAAAACCGTATCGAGGAATTTGTTGTTGGTATAAAAAGGTTTATTCAGAATGTAAGACACGGCAAATACCGCGACGATGACGAAAATCACCCCAGTGACTATGTTGCCCGGTAAGGTTAATAAACCAAATACGCCGATCAATTTCGGCACTATCATGATACCGAGTGCTTTCTTTAAATAACCCCAGGCGATGTTGCCCTGGGCTTCTTGCGGTGCTTCGCCTCGCTCTGCGGCGAGTTGAGCTTGTTTCTTGCTCGTTCTCGCACCTTGCCAAGCAATCCAGCTGGAAAATACCAAAAGGTGAATGGAAATAATCGGCAAAAATAACAGCGGATCGTTTTTCACCAATAATAGGAAAGGCAAAGCCAGTACCGCGCCGCCAAACCCTAGGCCGCTGCGAACAAAGCCGCTCCATATAAAAATGGCGCCGATTAAGGCGTATTGCCACCAGAATAAGTTTTCCATGAGTATCCTTTAATCGGTATAAAAATAAATGCTGTGCGCTAGTATAACTAAATTTCCCTTTTTAAACTAAGGGCTTGGGTGGAACCAAGTCTGTTGCTGGAGGAATTTAGTGAGTTCATCACGCAATAATTTTGCTCTGGCTGATAAGCTGCGTCTGTAAGGCCAGACTAAGAAAATTTCTCTATTTTGTCCGCGCCACTCTGGCAATACTCGAACTAGTTCGCCTGCTTCAAGGGCGTGTATAACCATGCTCATGGGCATTAAAGCAATGCCTGCGCCTGCTTTGGCTAGGTTGAGGGTGACATTCATGTCGTTGCTAATATGCCTGTGTTCTTTGTTTAGTGGATGAAGCTCACTTTGGCTATTCATTAATAACCAATCGGCAAACATATTAGACGCGATACTTGGAGCTTGCTGTAAGTCGTCTATCGATTCTGGCAGCGGAAACGTTATGTTGGGTGATGCCACTAAAATGGGCTCAATGTGCCCCAGTTTTTTTTGAATAAGTGATGAACTCGGCAGCGTTCCTGAGCGCAAAGCAATGTCGGCGCGAGTATCTCTTATGTCTTGCACTGTGTTGCTCAGTTCGATATTTAATTCAATCTCTGGGTATTGTTGAACAAAGTCGCGCCAAAATCCATCTAGAGGCCCACTGCCTAAATTGACAGGTGCCAATATTTTTAACTCGCCTTTTAGGCTGTTCAAGGTTTGATCGAGATTGGATATGCGTTGGTCTAGCGCATCGATAAATTCGGCGCATTCTTGATAGTAGCTTTCCCCTATTGGCGTCAGCGTTAGACCTTTTGTTGAGCGATGTAATAGCTCGCAGCCGAGTTTTTGCTCAAGCGCACTGATACGACGCGACACAGTAGCGATGGTCATATCGAGATGCTGAGCCGCAGCGGTCAGGCTATTTTTATTGGCCGCGGTGATAAAAATCTTTAGATCATCAATCATTTTGCATTTTTGTAAATTTGATTTTAAAAAATCAGTATATTTACAAATAAAGATGTTTGCTAGCATGAACACATAAGTTCATCAGGAGAGAAAAATGAAACACAGAATTATTTTTGCGGTATTAATGTCGTTTACCTTGTCGTTGATGATGTCTGCGTGGATTACTTACGTGAACATTGGACTGCACCCAGATTTTGTGTCCTTTTGGATGCATGCTTGGGTATTGGCATGGCCAGCTGCTGGCCTTATTTCTTTTATCGCTGGCCCATTCTTACATGGCTTAGCGCATAAATTGGCAGTGAAATTTTAGTTTTTGCGAAGAGCTTGAAAGAGTCTTGATTGCCAAAAGAGAACCCGCTGATGTGCAGCGGGTTTTTTGGAAAACGTGTTATGAGCTGGCAATAACGGCTTATTTGCTTGGTTTTTCATCCCATACGGTTAGATCGATATCGTCACGAACTTCTGGGAAGTCTTCGGAGTTGAAGACTGGAGTGTGAGTTTTCAATTGCGTGAAATAGTCTTTGGTTAATTTCACCACCAAACCAGATAACATCATGATGGCAATCAGGTTGATTGTCGCCATTAGTCCCATCGCTGCGTCTGCGGCATTAAAGACCATAGCCACACTTTCATAGGCGCCCCAAGGAATCATGCCCAGTGCTAAGATGCGAAGAATGAAAATACCAGGCTTATTTGCCCATTTTAGGTAAGTCAGTGCATTTTCAGCGTAACTGTAGTTACCAATGATGGACGTAAACGCAAAGAAGAAGATCGCAATCGCCACAAAGTATTGACCCGCGCTACCGATGTGAGTTGTAAGAGCTGTTTGCGTCAAAGCGATACCGGTTTGGCCGTTACCCAAGGCACCTGACAGTAGGATCATTAAGGCGGTTGCTGTACAAATTAGCAAAGTATCAATGAAGACACCAAGGGACTGAACCATACCTTGAGACGCAGGATGATGAGGGTTTGGTGTCGCCACTGCAGCGATATTGGGCGCAGAGCCCATACCCGCTTCGTTAGAAAATAAACCACGTTTTATACCGTTTAGCATGGCACCCAAAACGCCGCCAGCGGCTTGCTCAATACCAAATGCGCTTTTGAAAATTAACGCGAAGGCTGCTGGTACATCGGAGATGTTGGTGAAAATAACGTATAAAGCTAATAGTAGATACAAAGCTGCCATGAATGGCACAACAATTTCAGCAAAGCGTGCGATTTTTTTGATACCGCCGAAGATGACAATCGCCGCCAACAGCATGATAATGATGCCAGTGATACTAGTGTCGATACCAAACGCACCTTCCATTGCGCCAGCAATTGAGTTTGCTTGCACCGCGTTGAAAACCAAACCAAACGCTAATATCAGTGCTAGAGAAAATACTGCGCCAGCCCAAGGTGCTTTTAAACCTTTACTGATGTAAAACGCCGGACCACCACGCAATTGACCATTCTGATCACGTACTTTATAGAGTTGCGCTAAAGTGCTTTCCGCGTAAGCGGTGGCCATACCAATAATAGCGACGATCCACATCCAAAAAATAGCGCCTGGGCCACCCAAATATAATGCGACAGCCACACCTGTCATGTTGCCGGTTCCGACACGAGAAGCGAGGCTAGTACAAAGTGCTTGGAAAGGAGAAATACCGCCACGATCGGATTGTGGAGCTTTAAGAACCGTTCGAATGAATTCCGGAAAACGATGGATCTGAATAAAACCTAGGCGTAAGGTGAAATATACGCCTACGGCTAGTAGTCCGTAGATGAGGATGTAATTCCAGAAAATAGTATTTAAAAAATCTATGATGGCTGCCATGTAGGGCACTCCCTTTATTCGATAGGATTATCGCTTTATTGTTCGTGGGTTGAATGTTAGAGATGTATTTTTGGGTAAAAAAGGCACTCTAAGAAACGCGCAGAAGCTTAAAAAAGTGTGCAAGGGTAGCGATTTTATGGAAAACCGCAAGAAAAAAACCATTTCCACGCACATAAAAAGTGCATAAAAGGTGATTTGTGGCTCTTGGAGGGAATGCGAGACAAAGATCTGGAAAAAGACTTTATCTCGCTGGTGAATAAATGTGTTTATGTTTAGAACGCACTTGGGCTGGTTGGGAAAGGTAAAATCGCTGTTTGAATTGGATCCTGCTCCACCTCACCCCACTGTTTTTCTAAAGGAATAACGCCCGCCCATACGGGCCAGTCTTTATCGGCTGGATCATCAATAGGTGGTTCGGCACGCATTTTTACCGAGGCTTCTTCGATTTTAATGCGAACTAAGCCGGTGGCTTTGATTTCTTGATCGTTGACTGGACGTAGTTCGTCCCAGCGACCTGGGCTGACTTTTTCTAAGAAAATCTTAAATTGACGGACTTTCTCTTCTTTCTCTTCGACCCGTTCAGGCACACCAAATAACGTCACTGAGCGATAGTTCACAGAATGGTGGAATGCTGAGCGCGCCATCACCAAACCATCGAGCTGGGAGATATTGATACAGACTTTCTCCTGTGCATCAATGGGCCCTTTGACATTTCGAGCCTTCGAGTGGCCGTGCCAATACAAATAGTCACCATCGCGCCAGTGGCAAGTGGGAGTAACAAAGACTTGACCATCTTTAGTTTGTCCTACATGGCACATCAGCGATGAATCAATAATATGGAGCGCGATGTCTTTGTCGTAAGAGGCACGATTTGGCCCACGCTTGACCTTGCTTAATGCCGTTTCTTCTAGTGACTGGCTCACGAATTATCTCCTTGTGTCTTAATAAGTGATTGGCTATAACAAGACTTTAGAAGAATCTGGCTTTTATAAAAATAGCCAGAATTAGGATAAATTAGCAGGCCAGATATGAAGCATGCCATCGCCAGTTTACGTTTCTCTTTAGAGGACGGGGCGCCTTATTACCAACAATTGGTGGAACAGATACAGCAAGGCATAGTGTCGGGTGAATTGTTTGTTGGTGACAAACTTCCCTCCTCGCGTTTTCTGGCGGGATCACTAGGCGTTTCACGAAGTACTACGTCGCGGGCTTATGATCAGTTAATTGCCGAAGGCATTTTAACCAGTGAAGAAAAACGCGGTGTGTTTGTTGCAGCCTTGCCCATGGTGAGTCATCGTTCAACGAAACACCCTTCCACTTCAGTGAGTGATATAAAGCAGATGCCCTTGGCATTTGACGCAGGCGTGGATGTGTCTGTTTTTCCTACCAAGGAATGGGCGGCAAGTATGCGACGTAGCTGGCTTAATCCTGACATGACTGTGTTGGAAGGCGGTTATGCAACAGGTTACCCGGATTTAAAAGCAGCGATAGTCGACTATTTGTATCGCGTGCGTGGCCTTGAATGCTCTGCAGAGCAAATTATTGTCACGGCTGGTAGTCGGGATTCGTTGCTTTTATTACAACATGCGATTACGTCATTGGGTGATTCTGGAGATTCGGCAATGAAGTGGTGGTTAGAGGAGCCGACATATCCGCCTATCCGTGAGACGATTTCTTCCCGCACAAAAAAAGTCGGTACACTTTTAATTGATGAAGATGGGCCGTGTTTGCCTGATAGTGCACACATTTCGAATGTGGCGATTGTTACACCGAATCGGCAATACCCTCTTGGGGCAAGCATGAGTGCGGTTCGACGGCAGCAATGGTTGCAAGCCTTACAGCATGATTCGCCAAGCTGGTGGTTGGTAGAAGACGATTATGACAATGAGTTTGTTTATCAAGGTCGCAGCAATGTGCCTTTTATGCAAACGGCGAGCGTGCATGAACAGGCTCGTGATCGTGTGTTCTTTGTGGGGAGTTTTTCTAAAGTGTTGTTTCGTGGCTTGCGACTTGGTTTTATTGTCGCACCGACAAGGCATGTTGTGACATTGCATAAAAGTCAGAGCGTTCTGGGGACATCTGCGTCTTTGCCAATACAGCCTGCGGTGGCTGATTTTATGCAACAAGGGAACTTTGACCGTCATGTAAATAAGATGCGTCGACATTATCGATTGAAGCGGGATTTCTTAATCTTGCAATTAGATAGACGATTCACCTCTTGGTTTGAATGGAGAAAGCCGCGAGGGGGGATGCATATATTAATAACGCTTAAACCGTCCATTGTGTTGGCGCTGTCGTCTGATATGGCATTGGATCAACGCATAGCGTTAGATCTCGCGCAAATAGGTATTGAGCTTTCGCCTCTGTCTGCACATTATAATGACGCTTCTTGTGCTACACACATGGGGTTCTTATTGGGCTTTAGTGGTGCTAAAGAAGAAACTATGGTGCACATTGTTGTCGCATTGGAACATTGGTTTGAGAAAAAACTGGGGTAAGGTACAATCTACACATTGTAAGGAAACCGTCTTATAAGGGCGTTACTCTTTGGGATGAGAGTAAAAATCAGGGATTTCCTTATGCTTAGAATGTGAATTTTTATAAAAAGACAGTGAAGCAAAGAAGAACAAAGGCTAAACTACGCTTTGTGTGGTTGCTTAAATTTTGCTATATTTCGCCTACGTAAATTCGTATGAAGCGAGTAAAAACGGCATCTACACTTTTGTTTTTATGGATTGGATGGATAAATTGAACAATTTTCAAGACATTTTGCATCATTGTATGCATTCAGTATCCAGCGTCTTGGCGGATTCCTTACGCCCTGTGATTGCTGTGTCTTGCCTTTGCCTATGTTTCTTTGTATTTACTGCCGCTCCTTCCTCTGTTGATAGCCTAGGCGTTATCAGTGTCGACCCTATTATTAAGACGGGGCTACCTCTTAGCCTCGTTTTTACCACCCTATTATTGGTTAGTTATTGGTCCGTTATGACCAATATCAACCCTGCTCGCCAGATATTGGCCTTCTCTTTAGTTCATGTGTTTGCTCCTAATGAGCAATCTAGTCGTGCTGAGGCCCGACGCATGTTGAGATGTAGAGCTCCCTTTTTCAGATTAGGTGATCCAAAAAAATCATTACTGCGTTAATAGTATTAACTTAGTAATGGTTTTTGTGCTGTTCTCAGTATGGTGATCTTTACTGAAATACCCGGCATTAGCCGGATTTTCGTTCTGTTACCTGATCTTAGGTAGCAGTTTTGTGAACATAAGGGTTAGAGGATGATTCTCTTGTTAACTCGTATCCTAAGTAAAGTCGCTTTGGCGCTAATGGTGGGCTTGCTCGCCGGTTGTCAGGGTGGTGTGCTCGATCCTAAAGGGCAAATTGGTATTGAAGAGAAGCAACTAATTATTGTTGCGACTTTGCTGATGCTGCTTGTTGTGATTCCTGTCATTTTCATGACACTGTATTTCGCTTGGAAATACCGTGAAGGTCGTGACGAAATCTACGAACCGAAGTGGTCCCACTCCACAAAAATTGAAATCATAGTATGGGCTATTCCAATTGTCATCGTCATCATTCTTGGTGTGATTACATGGAAATCCACTCATGCACTAGATCCTTATAAGCCGTTGAAATCGGATAAAGATCATATCAACGTTCAGGTCATTTCAATGAACTGGAAGTGGTTATTTATCTATCCGGATCTTGGTATTGCTTCTGTGAACGAGCTGAGATTCCCAGCAAACGTTCCTGTTGCTTTCCAGATTTCATCTGAAGGCACAATGAATTCGTTCTTCATACCTCAATTGGGTAGTCAAATTTACTCAATGGCAGGCATGGTGACCAAGCTACATTTGATTGCGAATGAACCAGGCACATTTGATGGTATTTCGGCAAACTACAGTGGTGCTGGTTTCACTGGTATGAAGTTCAAAGCCATTGCGACAGAAACAGAAGCAGATTTTGAAGCTTGGGTTGAAGGTGTGAAAGCACAATCCATAGAGGGCGCCATTAACAATGGCGTACTGGATCAGGCTTCCTATGAGGCGCTTGCTGAATTTGATCTAGATGCTCATCACATTGAACCTACGCCAGTTCAATACTACAACTCTATTAAATCAAGCATTTTCATGGACAATGTTATGAAGTTTATGAAAGATCACGGCAAGGTTGAGTTGCTTAAAGGAACTGTTTTTGATTCTAAAATGATTCATGAGGAGTCTCAACACTCATCGCATGATATGCATACGGAGGCTGAAAAATAATGTCTGCACTCTTAGGCAAATTATCTTGGGACGCGCTTCCATACGACCCGATTGTTATCACGACTTTGTGCGTGGTAGCGGTTGCGGCGTTTGTTGTTGCCTTCCTAGTGATAAAAAACAACTTACTTGGTGTACTCTGGAATGACTGGTTAACGTCCGTTGACCACAAACGTCTGGGTGTAATGTACATCGTACTGGCACTCGTAATGCTTATTCGTGGCTTCGCTGATGCCATCATGATGCGTTTGCAACTTGCACTCGCCACGAACGGTGATCCTGGCTATTTGCCTCCAAGTCACTACGACCAAATCTTTACCGCTCACGGTGTGATCATGATCATCTTCATGGCTATGCCATTTATGATTGGTTTGATGAATATCGTGGTGCCTTTACAGATTGGTGCTCGTGACGTTGCATTCCCGTTCTTGAACAACTTAAGCTTCTGGCTTGCTGTTTCTGGTGCGGTATTAGTCAACATTTCCTTAGGCCTTGGTGAATTTGCTATGACGGGTTGGGTAGCGTATCCACCATTGTCTGGTTTGGAATACAGTCCAGGCGTTGGGGTAGACTATTATATCTGGGCATTGCAGATATCGGGTATCGGTACCACTTTAACTGCGGTTAACTTCTTGGCAACTGTGTTTAAAATGCGTGCTCCTGGCATGAAATTGATGGATATGCCGATCTTTACTTGGACCTGTACTTGGGCCAATATTTTGATCGCAGCATCATTCCCGATTTTGACTGCTTTACTGGCTATGTTAACGCTTGACCGTTACCTAGACTTCCATTTCTTTACGACTGATGGCGGCGGTAACTCAATGATGTATATCAACTTGTTCTGGGCATGGGGTCACCCTGAGGTGTACATCCTTGTACTTCCAGCGTTTGGTATCTTCTCTGAAGTTGTATCTACCTTTACAGGTAAGCGTTTGTTTGGCCATAAATCTATGATTTGGGCAAGTGGTGCAATTTCCATTCTTGGCTTCATCGTGTGGTTGCATCACTTCTTTACCATGGGCTCCAGCGCAAACGTCAATGCCTTCTTTGGTATCATGACAATGATTATCGCGGTCCCAACGGGTGTGAAATTGTTTAACTGGTTGTTCACTATGTACCGCGGTCGTCTTCGTGTGACTGTTCCGGTTCTATGGACGCTTGGTTTTATGGTGACCTTCACTATCGGTGGTATGACTGGTGTACTTCTAGCATTGCCTGGCGCTAACTATGTATTGCATAACAGCCTATTCTTGATTGCTCACTTCCACAACACCATCATTGGTGGTGCGGTATTTGGTTATCTAGCTGGTTTTGTTTTCTGGTTCCCGAAAGTGATGGGCTTCCACCTCAACGTGAAGTTGGGTAAAGCGGCTTTCTGGTGCTGGTTGGTCGGTTTCTTCTTAGCCTTTATGCCTCTTTACGTATTGGGCTTCTTGGGTATGACTCGTCGTCTTAACCACACGGATAACCCAGACTGGAATATCTGGCTGTACATAGCGGTTGTGGGTGCGTTTGTTATCCTTGCGGGTATCATCTGTCAGTTCCTACAACTGTACGTCAGCTTCCGTGATCGCAAGCAGAACTTAGACACAACGGGTGATCCATGGAACGCTCATACGCTTGAGTGGGCTACCTCGTCTCCACCACAGTTTTATAACTTTGCCGAGATTCCTGTTGTTTCTGATATCGATGCGTTTACTGATATGAAAGAAAAAGGCACAGCGTACGTTCGTAAAGCAAGTTACGCACCTATCCACATGCCTAAGAATACGAATGCTGGAATTATCATCGGTGCTCTTATCACAGCCTTTGGTTTCGCTATGATTTGGCATATTTGGTGGTTAGCAATCGTTGGCTTGGTAGGCTCTATCGTGGCCTTTGTGGTTCGCGCTTATACCAAAGATGTGGATTACTATGTTCAGCCAGATGAAGTGGCTCGCATTGAGAATGCACATTTAGATAACGTGGCTAAGGGGTAATCATGAGCACAACACATATGAGTACACACGGCGCTCACGACGCCGCTCATGACGAGCATCACGATACTGGTGGCAACACCGTATTCGGGTTCTGGTTATACTTGATGACAGACTGTTTGCTTTTTGCATCAGTCTTCGCTACCTATGCTGTGCTCTTTATGAACTCAGCAGGTGGTGTTACAGCCAAAGAAGTGTTTGAGCCTACGTTGAGCCTGATTTTGGTGGGAACGTCTGCGTTACTTATTTCAAGTATCACATTCGGCTTCGCTATGATCAGTGCTCATAACAAAAATCGTTCTGGCACGTTAATGTGGTTGCTGGCGACCTTTATTTTTGGTGGTGTGTTTATAGCACTAGAAATATATGAATTTCAGCATTTGATCCATAATGGCAACGGCCCTCAAGCCAGCGCATTTTTGTCAGCATTTTTTAGCCTTGTTGGCTTGCATGGATTGCACGTTACAGCAGGTTTGATTTGGATGGTTATTTTAGCTGTTGAAATCATTATGACAGGGCTGACTGGTCGATCATTGACTCGTCTGGCTTGCCTAAGCTTGTTCTGGCACTTTTTGGATATTATCTGGATCTGTGTTTTCACCGTTGTTTATCTGATGGGGGCGATCTAATGAGCGATCATTCTTCTGAAGCGCATTCACACGGTAGCGTTAAATCATACGTAGTGGGCTTTATTTGGTCGGTTATTCTGACCGCTATCCCATTTTGGATGGTTATGACGGAAGCGTTTGATAAAGGACCAACTTACATAACAATCGTTGTGTTGGCCATTGTTCAGATTTTTGTACATTTGAAGTACTTCCTTCATTTGAACTTTTCTCAACAAGGTAAGTTGGATACTTATTCATTTATTTTTTCTGTTGTTATCATTGTTATGGTGGTGGGATTGTCCGTATGGATTATCTACGCTTCCAACGCGATGATGATGTAAGCAGAGTAATTTGATGATTATGCGGACTTTTTTCATGTTATGTGATACCTGTCCGGTGGGAGCCTATAAAGATGTTTAAGCGTTATCTTCAGGTGACTAAGCCTGGCATCATTATGGGCAACCTCATCTCTGTTGCGGGGGGCTTCTTTCTAGCCTCCCGTGGCGAGATTGATTGGATTCTTATGCTAGCGACGGTTATTGGCTTGTCGTTAGTGGTTGCTTCTGGCTGTGCCATTAACAACTATGTCGATAGAGATATTGATGCAAAAATGCAACGTACACGTAACCGCGTTACGGTCAATGGTGAAATGTCCGGTAAAGCGGCGTTTTTTCATGGTGTTGTGTTAGGTGTTATTGGTTTTGCTTTATTGGCGTATTTTACTAACTGGGTAGCGGTTGCTTTTGCTGCCTTTGGTTATGTTGTCTACGTTGGCTTGTATACCATGTATTTCAAGCGCAATTCCGTTTATGGAACCTTTGTTGGTAGTTTATCGGGTGCGGTTCCTCCAGTGGTAGGATATTGTGCCGCTGCAGGTCAGTTTGACGCTGGTGCTGCTATTCTTCTGACGATGTTTTGTATTTGGCAGATGCCACATTCTTATGCGATTGCTATTTTTCGCTATAAAGATTACGAAGCGGCAGGTATTCCTGTTTTGCCTGTGTCACAAGGTATTGCAAAAGCCAAGCGCCATATAGTCCTCCACATTGCTGCTTTTGCAGTGGTTGCAGCACTTTTACCACTGACTGGCTATGTTGGAATTGGCTTTATGGTTGTTGCTCTGGCGACTAGCCTTTGGTGGTTAGCCATGGCGTTGCGAGGTTACCGTTTAGGTATTGATGTGAATAAGTGGGCACGACAAGTGTTCTTCTTTTCTATTATCACAGTAACGGCGCTTAGCGTGACCATGGCGTTGGACTTTAATGAGGTGTCACCCAATTTGCTGGTGTTTAGCGCCCATTAATTCAAGCGTTGCAAAACGGGCTTTTCAGCCCGTTTTTTTATTTGTCTCTTCTGACGCCAATACTTTCTTCTGATAACTTTCTATTTGCCCCATTATTCGTTATTTTGAAGGCTTGCCTGTTAAATCCCATGCTTAAAAAAGCCTTTCTTATAATACTGGGAATAATTTCTTTGCTCTGACATTAAAAATCAAAAAGGACGATGTGTATGAGAACGCTGTTTATCGTATTGGCCCCCGTTATTGTGCTTTCTATGCTAACGAGTCATTCCACTCTGGCGAATGGGGCGAGTTGCCAAGCTTTACCCACGCAAGCACCGGATAATGTCAGTATAAAAACCACTATGATGGCGCCAGATAAGGACGTGAGAAGCGCTTATTGTTTGGTGTCTGGTGTCATGGCGCAACGCATGGGAGTGGACGATAAAGCTTATTCGATTCAATTTGAACTGCGTTTACCGCATTTTTGGCAAGGACGTTTTGCCTATCAGTTTAATGGCGGTAACGACGGCGAAGTTAAACCCGCTTTAGGCAAGGTGACAGGGCTTAAAGGTTATCAGTATGCGATTAACCAAGGCTTTGCGGTGGTCTCGAGTAATGGTGGTCATGACGCAAACGCGAACCCTGAACGGGGCCTGGTTGGCGGAGCGGTATTTGGACATGACCCAGAAGCGCGCCGTGATTACGGTTACGCCGCGGTAGAAAAATTAAACCCAGTCGCTCGATTTCTGGTGGAAAGTTATTACGAGTCGCCTATCCGCTATTCTTATGGCTTGGGTCAGTCGAATGGCGGGCGCATGGCGATGGTCGCGGCGACGCGTTTTCCGGATAGTTTTGACGGACTGTTAGTGGGTTATCCCGGGTTTAATTTGCCCAAAGCCGCTTTACAGCATGCTTGGGATATTCAAGCGTTGCATCGGGTAAACGCCGACATTAGCCAATCCTTAACTCAAAGGGACGTGACCTTTTTTTCGAATAAACTGCTTGAGCAGTGCGACACACTGGACGGTATCAGTGACGATATGATCTTCGCTGCTGACGCCTGTCAAAAGGTGTTCGAACCTAAGGCGTTAGTTTGCAAAAATGAGTTTGATCGAGACTGTTTGCCATTGCTAAAGGTCGCCGCGTTAATCAAGATGCACAGAGGTCCGCATAACTCGAAAAACCAAGCCCTCTACTCGGATTGGGTATATGACGCTGGCATTCGTTCGAATAACTGGCGCATGTGGAAAGTAGCAAGCCCAGTATCCGCGTGGAATAATAAACCTATCATTGGCGTGATGGGGGCGGCTTCTTTAGCGCATGTGTTCACCACGCCTTTTACCAATGTGGCTGGCGATATTTATTCATTAGAGAATTACCTGCTCAAGTTTGATTTTGATAAAGACGCGCCAAAAATCTACAGCACGAATCAGCAATTTAAAGCATCCGCCATGGCGATAATGACCCCACCGGATGCGGCCAAGCCGAAGCTTACTGAGTTTAAACAAAATGGCGGCAAGATGATTATTTTCCATGGCAACAGTGATCCGGTGTTTTCTGTCAAAGACACCATGCGTTGGTATGATTTTCTCGACTTTGGTTTAGTGGGTCGCGCCCATCAGTTCGTGCGTTTGTATCGCGTGCCGGGTATGTCGCATGGTGCTGGCGGGCCATCGGCGGATCAGTTTGACATGCTTCAGCCCTTAATATCCTGGGTCGAAAGAAACCAAGCGCCGCAAGAAATCGTGGCAGCGACACGAGCCGACAACCCAGAAATTACGCCTCGTATGGTGGGTATGACGCGCCCTTTGTGTCCTTACCCAGCGTACGCTAAGTACCATAAAGGCGACTTTCTGACCGCGAGTTCCTTTCAATGTGTGGTTGCTAAATAGCGTCAAGCGGCGCGGTTAACGACCGCCGCCCACATCAATAAAACCGCCTGTTGAATAGCTGGATTTGTCGCTGAGTAACCAGAGGATAGCTTCCGCGACTTCTTCTGGTTGTCCACCACGCTGCAATGGTAAATTGGGTCCAATGCGATCCACTCGGCCAGCTTCGCCGCCATCGGCGTGCATGTCGGTATATATTAACCCTGGTCTCACCACATTGACGCGAATGCCATCGCCCGCCACTTCCAAAGCAAAGCCTTTGGAAAAAGAATCGACAGCGCCTTTACTGGCGGCGTAATCCACATATTCATTTGGCGAACCATAAACCGAGGCGAGAGAAGATACGTTGACGATGGTTCCGCCTTGGCCTCCACGACTCAGCGCCATGTCTTGGAAGGCTTCTTGGCAGCACTGCATGGTGCCAAAGACATTGGTTTGAAAGATGCGTTGCCAGCGTTCTGGCGTGGTATCAACAAAATGTGCTTGTTGATCCAAGACACCGGCATTATTGACTAAGGCTTTAATCGCTCCCCATTCACGTCTAATCCTTGCAAACATCTCGGAGACTTGTTGAGTATCGCTGATGTCAGCTTGTACGCAATGGACCAAGCCGCCAAATGCGGTAATATCGGCGACCACTTTTTCGGCCGATGCCCGATCCTTTTTGTAATTAATAATAACCTGGTAGCCCTGCTGCGCTGCGAGTTTCGCCGTGGCCGCACCAATGCCTCGGCCTCCGCCTGTGATCAACATAAGCGGTGCTTTCATCTTATTCTCCTGATTGTGTTGTGAGTCACCGTGTCGTGAGTCTCAGTGTTGTTCATCATTGTTTGACAACGATAACCTGCTCGATCAAGCAAAACCAGTTGAATGACGGACAGATAGTGGCTGACTGAACGGCCGATTAAGGAAGTATTAGGCATCTTTATACGTTCATATTGAATATAGTAAGTAACATATATAATAATCATAGCGTATTAAATAGGGTGATTTAAATGCAGACAAAAAATATTGGCTTTCTCTTAACCGACATTCTTCGACTGATGCGTCGGGAGTATACCAAAAGCGATTTAGACATGACGCCAATGCAAGCACGGGCGCTGGTGTATGTTTCCCATAGTGAAGGTATTCGGCAGGTCACATTGGCGGAAATGCTCGACATACAGCCCATCACACTGGCGCGTTTGATCGATCAATTGGCGTTGGACAATTTGGTTGAGCGTCGATCAGACCCAACAGACCGCCGTGCCTATGGTTTGTATCTGACCAAGGACGCGGCTCCGTTATTAGAAAAAATTGAGATTGAGGTTAAGCGAGTGCGTGAAAAAGCATTGCAGGGCTTAACCGACGCACAAGTAGAGGTCATGTTGGATGCCTTACTGACGTTGCACGCCAATTTATCAACTGATTCGTCACTGTAGACTTTATCTGGAGACACCCCTTTATGAGTGAACATGAAACGAGAGAACATGAAACGCCCCCGTCATTACCAAAGCATGTTGAGAGGCGCAGAACGCGGCGTGTTTTATTATTGGCCTTGCCATTGGTCGTGGTATTGGCCTCGGTTGTTGTTTATATGCAAGGCGGACGTTATGTTGAAACGGACAATGCGTATATTCAGTCTGAGATGACGACCATTAATGCTGAAGTATCAGGAGTGATTAAGTCCATTGCTGTGAAAGACAATAATACGGTCAAACAAGGCCAGTTACTGTTTCGTATCGATGATGCTTCCTTTCGGGTCGCTGAGGCGAAAGCACAGGCGCAACGCCAGCAAGTTCGATTGAATATTTTGGAGCAAAAAGCCGCTTACGAAGAGAAGAAAGCGGAAATTGCACAAGCTAACAACCTTTATGACTACAACTTGCGTGAGGAAAAGCGCCAAGCTAACTTGTTGAAGCAAAAATATATTTCCGACACCCAATACGATCAAGCGCGTCAGGCAACACGTACCAGCGAGCTAACTATTGCCACCTTGGAGAAAGATTTATTTCGCCTAAAACAAGCCTTGGGTGGTGATCCAGATGCCGCATTGGAACGTCATCCTAGTTACCAATCCGCTCAAGCGGCATTAGATCAAGCTCGTTTAGACCTTAGCCATGTTAATGTGCGTGCGCCGACTTCTGGGGTGGTGGCGAAAGTCCCACATAACGGAGAGTATGTGCAGGCAGGATCAACCGCCATGGTGTTGGTGTCCACTGAACAACCTTGGATTGAAGCGAATTTCACCGAAAAAGACCTCGCCTATGTTTTGCCTGGCCAAGACGTTGATATCGAAATAGACGCTTATCCAGATAGGAGGCTGCATGGCAAGGTAGAGAGTATTAGCCCTGCGACGGGGTCTGAGTTCTCAGTGATTCCAGCCGAAAACGCAACGGGTAACTGGGTGAAAATTACTCAGCGCTTAGCGGTTAAAATTTTAGTCGAGACAAATCAAAGCACGCCGGTATTGCGTTCAGGTTTCAGTACCACGGTGACGATAGACACAGAACATCAGCGTCGTTTGTTCGGTTTGGCATTGTGAGGCAATAGGTATGGCTGTTACGCAAAGCGTGCAACCCAAGGACGCCAGCACAACACGGATCATGATTACCATCTCTGTTATGTTAGCGACCATCATGCAGGCATTAGACACCACCATTGCCAACGTGGCGTTGCCTCATATGAGAGGCGCCATGGGAACCACTCAAGATCAAATTTCTTGGGTGCTAACGTCTTACATTGTGGCGGCGGCGATTTGTATGCCTCTCACCGGTGTATTAGCTGCAAAAATTGGCCGCAAGCGTCTATTTATGTGGTCTATCGTGGGCTTTACCGTTTCTTCTATTTTGTGTGGCGCAGCGCAATCTTTGGACCAAATCGTATTTTTCCGCCTACTGCAGGGTGTGTTTGGCGCGAGTCTAGTACCTTTGTCGCAGTCTGTGTTGCTAGACACCTACCCGAAAGAAAAGCATGGTTCCGCGATGGCTATGTGGGGTGTTGGCGTCATGGTTGGACCGATTCTCGGACCTTATCTGGGCGGATTATTGACCGAGTATTACAGCTGGCGTTGGGTGTTTTACATCAACGTACCGTTTGGCATTATCGCGTGGCTTGGTTTGGCGGGTTTTTTAGACGAATCAAAGCTCGATAAAAAACGCCGCTTTGACCTATATGGCTTTGTGCTGTTGGGCGTGGCGATTGGCAGCTTGCAGATGATGCTTGACCGAGGCGAATCGCAAAGCTGGTTTGATAGTTTAGAAGTGACGATTGAAGGCTTATTGGCCCTTGTTTGTGGTTATATGTTTCTTGTGCATATTTTTACCCATGACCAGCCTTTCATTGAGCCTAAAATGTTCCGTGACCGAAACTTCAGTATTGGTATGGTGTTTATCTTCATTGTTGGCATTATCTTGCTGTCGTCCATGGCGTTATTGCCACCGTTTATGAGCTCCCTTATGGGGTATCCCGTTGTTGATATTGGCGCGATTCTCGCCCCTCGTGGTTTTGGCACCATGGCAGCGATGATCATCGTTGGACGCTTTGCGAATAAAGTCGATGCACGTTATTTCATCACCTTAGGTTTAGTGCTGATTACGTTTTCTATGTGGGAAATGACCTTGTTTACCACCGAGGTGACGGCATGGGACATTATTCGTACGGGCATGGTTCAAGGTATGGGGCTGGGTTTTATCTTTGTGCCTTTGTCGACTATTAGTTTTGCGACACTGGATCCGAAATACCGCAATGAAGGCACAGCGATGTTTAGTTTATTGAGAAACATCGGTAGCAGTATTGGGATTTCGGTGGTAACCACGTATTTGGCGCAGCGAACGCAAATTAATCATGCGGCATTTGCCGACTATATTACGCCTTTCAGTGTACCTTTGCAGATGGCTCAGGAGCAGGGCAGCTACAATATAACCACCACCGCAGGGCTGGCCGCAATGAACGCCGTGGTCAATGGGCAAGCAGCGACCTTGGCGTATTTGCAAGATTTTCGCTTAATGATGTGGGTAACGATTGCGGCTCTGCCCTTAGTACTGCTGTTAAAAGGCTCAGCGAAAAAAGCCAAATCCTAAGCAACATCAAGCGTAAGCTAGTACTGTCTACGGGCTCAGGCTATCATGGCGGTACGGCGATGCATTGGGGTTTGTTTGGAGGCGATATGAGCGTAGTAGATCGACATTTTATTTTGGGCTATGGCAGCCTAATGAACGGTGAAAGTCGTGCGAAGACGGGTGAGACAGGTGACGTTTGGCCTGTCAAACTGCACGGCTTTGAACGTCATTGGTCGGTAATGTCTGTCGAATATGGCATGAGTTCCGTGGCAGTGGTGCAGACGCCTGAAAAAGCCTGTAATGGCGTATTGGTTGAAGTCCCCCATGACCAGTTTCCGTTATTTGATGAGCGAGAGCGTGGTTATCGGCGTGCTAGAATCAAGCCCGAGCAATTAACGCCTTATCATAAAAAGACCCTGCCGCAAGGGACTTATTGGGTTTATCATACTCATAATGTCGTTGAGCCTCATGATGAATGCCCTATCGCGCTGAGTTATCTTGATGTGATCTTATCGGGCTGTTTGGAGCATGGCGACGCTTTTGCGCAAGACTTTTTAGCCCTCACCAAAGGCTGGTCTTCGCCTTTGCTGAACGATCGACAAACGCCGCGTTACCCCAGAGCGCAACCTGAACTTTCTACTGAGCGCTTAAATACGTTATTGGCGCCAGTCACCACCCTTTCTATAAAAGAGCTATCTGTTACTTATGAATCTTAATTCGACCAGCCAACTATTGGTACGCAATAATACCGAATTAGCGGGCAAAATTTTATTTGCTAATCCAGAAGACACCTACCCGCAGGACGTCAGCCGACAAGCGGACGTTTATGCTTGGTGCCAATCTAAAACCGCTTATGATGCTTTGTTGCGAGTGGGTTTTGCCGACGAAAAACTGTTTTTATCCGCGCAATGGGCGATTGAAAATGGTGATGATTTTGACCATGTTGTAATCTACCAGCCTAAAGCCAAGGAGCTGTTGGATTATTTATTGGCGTCTGTTTTGCCGCTGTTAAAAGACGGTGGTCAAATTTGGCTGGTGGGCGACAATAAAAGCGGCGTTAAATCCTCTATGAAGCGCCTAGAAGCGGGTTTAGACGATGTCGGCAAGGTAGATGGTGCGAAACACTGCTTGCTTTACGCGGGTTACAAACGTCGTCCTGCTAAGCCATTTGTGTTCGAGGATTGGCTTGTCACTTGGCAACAAGAAGTCGCCGGACAAACCTTAACACTGTGCAGCTTGCCGGGGGTTTTTGGCCACGGTAAATTAGACAAAGGCACCAACATCTTGCTGAACCAGCTAAACGAGCATCGCTTTATGAGTGACGTTGCCAGTGCTCGAATACTCGACTTTGGCTGTGGCGATGGCATTATTGCACTTTGGTTGCACAACAAAACCGGCGCGAAAATGACGGCGCTCGATGACAGTGTATTGGCGCTCAAAGCAACGGAATTAACCTTTGCTGCTAACCAAGCCAGCGACGCGCTTACCTTAGTCGCGTCCAATGGTTTGGCAGACGTCAAAGGCCGTTTTAACTACGTTGTCACCAATCCACCCTTCCATACCGGTGTCAATACTGACTACAGCATAGCGGAAAGCTTTTTTATGACGGTAAAACAACACCTTACCTTAAATGGTGAACTGTTTGTTGTCGCCAACGACTTCCTCCGCTATCCACCGATTTTAGACGCCGCGCTGGGGTCGCATACTCGCTTGTACCGAGACAAAGGCTTCGCCATTTATCATGGTCGTCAGCCGAAGAAAAAATAGTCGCTCAACGGCTAGGTAGTGGGTTATAAGCACCCCTTTGGTTACTGGGGGCTGAAAAATAGTTTGTTCGTCAGCGCTTTGCTTTTACAGGCAATCAGAAATGTACGGCATGGAAGTTAATATATATTGACGACTGTGTCAGATAGTGGAAGATGAATAGTAGAAACGCATAATCAGCCCCGCTCGGTTAGGCAAGTCAGCCCCGCTCGGTTAGGCAAGTCAGCCCCGCTCGGTTAGGTAAGTTTGAAAGGTCAAAGATACTGATATGAGGTAATAATGTATGAGTAATTTTCTCAGAGGAATGGCTAGGGTATTTAATTTGTTTCCTGCAACAGATTATATGGCCATGGTCCCGAAAGAAGGTGAAATGCTTGAAAAATCGGCTCGCGATGTCAGTCGATCAATGACAAAGGCCTATAATGACCTCTCCCAGCAATACGGATATGCTCCATATCAGAAAAGTAAAGGTGTAAAAGTAAAAGGATACTTTGAAGGAACAAGATGTCGACGTATCAATTAACCCTCAAGATGTGCTTGACGAGATCGGCCGAGAATCGCCTGCATTAAAAGAAACCTTGGACAAAAACCCTGCTTTAGAAGGGGATTTACTAAAAGATCCTGAAGTGCTTCAGAGACTTTTGGTGCTCAGTAGAACTTCGCACACCGAGATCCGTTCCAGTCATTACCCTCCTGCAGACGAAATGATTAAAGTCGAGACTATCCATCCTGGCTATATTTCCCATCTTATGGATATGCATAAAAATGCATTGGAAAACAACAATAAGATGTCCAATAAAGGCATGGAATACGTTTTTAAAGAGCGTATGTTTGGGCAGGTCTGTGGTTTAGTTCTTGGGGTGCTGGGAGTGAGCGCCGGTGTTTACTTGGGTTTGAATGATCATGATGTTTTGGGGGGTGTTATTGGTGGATCGACGGTCATTGCTCTGGTTACCGTGTTTGTAACAGGGAAAGTTAGCCGAGTTGATAGGTCGTCGGAGCAAAACGATCAAGAAAATTAGCGCACTCTTTTGCCGTGTACTTTTTTCATGTTAGCCAATCTGATAAAGTCCGCCACATTGTCATTCATAGCACTGCCTTAACCTAACACTAGGAACATATTTTGAACAACAACGATATTTTACGCCGCCTTCGCTATACCTTTGATTTAAAAGAGCTCACCGTAGTGGATATTTTTGCTGCCGCAGACGGTGTGGTAGCACAAGAACAAGTTACCAGCTGGCTTAAAAAAGAAGACGATGCGGGTTATGTTGAAATAACCGATGTGGAAATGGCGACGTTTCTGAATGGCTTTATCAACACCAAACGCGGCAAACGCGAAGGCCCACAACCTGAGCCAGAAAAGCGCCTGACAAACAATATTGTCTTCATGAAGTTGCGTATTGCCTTGAACCTACAAGCCGACGCCATTCTAGACATCATGTCGCTTGCAGAATTTAACCTAAGCAAGCATGAACTAAGCTCCTTCTTCCGCAAACCAGACAACCGTCACTACTGCGAATGCAAAGACCAGATTCTGCGTAACTTTCTGATGGGACTGCAAAAGCAGTTTCGGGCTTAGCGTTTAAGCTAAAGGGGTCGGTCAAAAGATCTGACCCCTTTACGTTCCCTTTTCTATTCCCCTACCTTTTTCTCATTCTTTGCACACAGTGTACAAAGATTGCAGTATACGGCTATTTTATAGCGCTGTGCTTTGCGATATTGATCCTCTAATTATAAATATAACGGTCAATAAGCAGGTGGTATCAATATGCTAATGAAAAATAAAGTTGCACAAGCGGTTATTATTGCAAGCCTTTCTTCTCAAGGGTTTGCGCTGGATTTGGGTGAGTTTAATGGCACTCAATTTAAAATCGGCGGCTACCTTAAAGCAGAAGGTGTGTTTAACAACCCAGACACAAGCAACAGCACTTTTGAAGGAAGTGCGAGCCAGTCGCGTTTAAACGTCACCACCAGCCGTAAAGAAGGCGACCATAATCTAACAGGTTTTGTTGAAGGTGATTTTAGAGGGGACAAAGATGTATTTCGTTTGCGCCATGCCACGATTACGGTCGATAACCTAACGGTTGGTCAAACATGGACAGGGCAGTTTTTTGCCAATGCGCCGTTTGATACCGAAATGATTAACTTTTATGGAACAGGCATTGGTACCGTTTCGGGTAACGGCGCGGTTGTTAGACCGGGATTGGTTGCTCACTATGCCAAAGACGGTGTGCGTTTAACCCTACAAGACCCCATTTACAATGAAGCCCATCACCCAGATATGGTGGCAGGTTATACTCACCGCACCGCTGACGGTCACGCATTCAACGTGGCGGTTACGGGTCGTGATGTTGACTTGGGCAATGGTGATTCTGAGTTTGGAGCGGCCTTGTCTTTGGCGGCGAAACTTAAATTTGGCGATACCAGTGTATCGCTGAGCGGTTTCTCTGGTAAAGGCGCCGCAGTATACGCAGGTTGGGGCTATAATGGCTCTGCTGGGGCAGCTACGTCTGAAGTCGATGCTCAAGGGGATTTGATTACTCTGACGGGCTTCTCTGCAGGGGTGGGTCACAAGTTAAGTGACAAGCTGCGTATGAACTTACGTTATGGTCAAGTGACGTCAGATGAAGTTTCATCAGCAGTCGCTGACGATACACTTAAACTGACAACAGCGAATATTATTTATACCTACCTTCCTGGACTTGATATTGGTGTAGAGCTACGCGATCAAAATATCGCTAACCGCCCAGCCTCTTCAGACACGACTACCCGCCCAGCGGGACAACAAGTGGAAGTAATGGCGATGTATTCGTTTTAATAAGCCTGATACGCCTTTATAAAGAGTAAGCAAGAACAGACTGGGCTTTCCCCTTTTGCCCAGTCTGTTTTTTTTTGATTTGATTAATAAGAAAAATCACGCAATGTTTTTGAGGGTAATTCCCCTATTTGCTCACGGTATTGCGCCGAGAATCGCCCTAAATTGGTAAAGCCATACTTCAATGCCACCTGAGTCACATTCTTAATCCGCTCATTGTTTTTTAATTCCGCATGCACACTTTCTAGTTTCAGACGACGAACATAGGTTGAGGGGGTTAGCCCTGTTTCACGCTCAAACAAATTGTAAAGTGATTTACGGCTAATCTGGCATAGACTGGCCAATTCGTCGATCGTGATGTCAGTGGTAATATTGTCTAATACGTAATGACGAATGCGCGCAATATAGCGATGTAATGAGGCGTTAGACACGGAATCTGAACGGACATTACTGTTGAAGATATTGAGAATGGCGCTATTGAGTAGCTTGCAGTAATACACCAGCGCCCGTTCGTTAAGGGTCGATTTATCTTGCTGCAGCATGTCATTTAGCAGATTAAATAACGGCCCCGCCATGGGAAAACGATGGGCGGCCGAATCAAACTGAATCGCTCCAGCGGGTGATAAATAACCAAACTCAAGCAGCGTTTGGTGTAAAAAATCCGTGGGGATTTTCACCATGAGCTTTTTACAGTCTGCCGAGTCATCGGATTCAAAATGCGTATTAGGCATAATCATCAGCGAATCGCCGGCGGTTAATAGGCGCTCTGTGCCTTGGCCTTGTACAACACTGCGGCCAGTCAGAATCACCTGTAAAAAATACGCGTTTGACACCTTGGGAGCGTGCACCTGTACTGATGCCCCAACGCCATACTCTAAAATAGTAAGAGGGCCGAACGCTTTAAACTTCAGCGTTGCGAGCTTTTGTTGCGCTGTACTTTCAATAAAATGATGCTCCCCGAAGCCCTTGTCTAATAAAATACCAGCAAGCGCTTGAGTAGAGGCGTCTACAAGTTGAAGATCGTAAGTTGAAAAATCAAATCTCATAACAACACACCAATGCATTAATTGTTTTTATAAGCCAGCAAGTTTAGGTAATGCCTAAATTGCTATTAACGTGCCTAGTGAGTGTAGTGCGTGAGGCTTTTAATTAGTCATCCATTTTTTAGGTCAACACATCAATTATTGGTATAGTAAACAGTCATAAAAGCCGTCCATAAAAAAACGCCATAAAAAAAACGCCCTTGCGGGCGTTCAAAAGCTCACTTTTCAGTGAGTCGGGTATGATCTGTTTGCTAGGCAGCGCGACGGGTTACGCGGCGTCGATGCTGATGGCGTCGATGCGCTTTTCTTCCACCGCGTGACAGGCGATCATGTGGCCTTGTTCTTGCGCTGCCTGATCGTCTAATCTCAGCAATGGCGTTTCGCTTTTGCAGCGCTCGTTGGCGTAGCTGCAACGTCCGTGGAAAGCGCAACCAGAAGGCGGATTCAGCGGTGAAGGCAATTCGCCTTGCAGCTTAATACGCACCCGACGTTTATCGGGCGAAAGCTGCGGCGTACTAGACAGCAAAGCCAAGGTGTAAGGGTGTTTAGGGTTCTCGAATAGTTGCTCACGCGTGCCTTGTTCCACCACTTTGCCCAAGTACATCACCATCACGTCGTCGGCGATGTGTTCTACCACAGACAAATCGTGCGAGATAAACACATAGCTCAAGCCAAACTCTTGCTGCAAATCCATCATCAGGTTCAATACTTGTGCCTGAACCGAGACATCTAGTGCCGATACAGGTTCGTCAGCAACAATGACGTTAGGGTCGAGCATCAAGCCGCGAGCGATGGCAATACGCTGGCGCTGACCACCGGAAAACATGTGCGGGTAACGCTCGTAATGTTCGGTTTTCAAGCCAACTTTCGCCATGATAGCGAGGGCCTTTGCTTTGCGTTCGGCTTTGGAAAGCTTGGTGTTAATCACCAAAGGCTCTTCCAAAATGGCACCGATTTTCTTGCGCGGATTCAGCGAGCCATAAGGGTTTTGGAAGATGATTTGGATCTTCTGACGTAGCTTTGCTTGCGCGTCAGAACTTAAGGTGAGTAAGTCTTCCCCTAGGTGCGACAAGCTACCCTCAGTGGGCGTTTCAATCATGGTGAGCATGCGACCAAGGGTGGATTTACCGCAACCTGATTCACCTACCACCGCAAGGGTTTTGCCCTTTTCTAGATTGAAGCTAATGCCATCGACGGCTTTCACCACCACGTCCGGTTTAAAGAAACCTTGTCTGACGTGGTAATGCTGCTTTAGATTTTCAGCCTTTAAAATTAATTGGCTATCTAATGTATTGTCGGATGTATTGTCGGATGAATTATTAAATTGATTCATGCGGCGGGTCTCCCTTCGCTGTCCAATGGCGTATGGCATTTTACTTGGCGGTCAAGATCGCCTTGGTTGGCAGGTTCCACCTTACGACAATGATCGGTCGCATAAGGGCAGCGCGGGCTGAGCAAACAACCCAAAGGTCGATCATATTGACCCGGAACCACGCCCGGCAAGGCTTCTAGTCGTGCTTTACCGGCGGCGGACTCTGGCAAAGAAGCCAGCAATGCCTGCGTATACGGATGTCTTGGTGTACTGAAGACTTCCGCTGCGGGGCCAGATTCGACGATTTGACCGGCGTACATCACAATAACGCGATGGGCGACTTCGGCGACTAAGGCCAAGTCATGGGTGATCAACACCAAGCCCATTTGTTTTTTGCGCTGCAGTTCGATCAATAGATCAATGATCTGCGCTTGAATGGTCACGTCTAGCGCCGTGGTTGGCTCGTCGGCGATCAATAAACGCGGATCACAAGCAATCGACATGGCGATCATCACCCGCTGGCTCATACCGCCTGAGAGCTGATGAGGGTAATTGTCCAAACGCGATTCCGGCGCCGGAATGCCCACTTGCTTTAACAGTTCAAGGGCGCGCGCTTTGAGCTCTTTTTTGCTGCCGCCTTGGTGCGTTTTTAACGCTTCAATGATCTGATAACCGACGGTAAAGCATGGATTCAGGCTGGTCATCGGATCTTGGAAGATCATCGCAATGTCGGAACCTGTTAGCTTACGACGTTGCTTTTCTGGCATGGCTTGCAGATCCTGACCGTCGAAGGTCAACTGGTCTGCACTGACTTTGCCGGGAAAATCGATCAAGCCCATAATAGACAATGAACTGACACTTTTGCCTGAGCCAGATTCCCCCACGATGCCGAGAACTTCCCCTTCTTCGACCTTGTAACTGATGTTATCCACGGCGCGAAAATTGCCGAAGGTAACGCTTAAATTTTCCAACTGTAACAGTGACATAACAACCTCTCTTACTGTTTCAACTTGGGATCAAGGGCATCACGTAAGCCATCGCCCATGAGGTTAAACGCCAGTACTGTGATCAAAATCATCAAACCGGGGAAAGTCACCACCCACCAAGCGCGCTGCACAAATTGCAAGGCATCGGCCAACATAGAGCCCCATTCTGGGGTCGGTGGTTGCGCGCCAAGGCCCAAAAAGCCAAGGGCCGCCATGTCGAGAATGGCGCTAGAAAAGCCTAATGTGGCCTGTACGATTAACGGCGCCAAGCAGTTTGGCAAAATGCACACAAACATCAAACGCAGTGGACTCGCGCCAAGCACCTTGGACGAGGTGACGTAATCGCGGGACATTTCCGCCATGGTCGCGGCACGGGTTAAGCGCACATAATGCGGCAGCGAGACAATGGAAATCGCCAACGCGGCGTTGACAATGCTTGGCCCCAAGATTGCCACAATCGCAATCGCCAACAACAAGCTTGGCATTGCCAACATAATGTCGACAATGCGCATGATGGCGGTGTCTATCATGCCTTTAAAATAACCGGCCACTAGGCCAAGTAAAATGCCCATGATCAAAGACGCGGTCACCGCGACGATGCCAACGGCAATCGACAGGCGTGAGCCATAGATCAAACGTGACAAAATATCGCGGCCTACATCGTCTGTGCCTAAGACAAATGACCAGTTACCGCCTTCTAACCAAGCCGGAGGCAATAACAGCGCATCACGGTATTGATCCGATGGCGAATGTGGCGCGACAAAGTTAGCAAACACCGCCATAAAGCAAATAATTAAAATAACAATCAGACCCGCTACCGCGCCTTTGTTGCTGCTGAAATAGTGCCAAAATTCTTGCAATGGCGTCATTGGCGCGGGGGCGGTCAATGGCATGCTCGTCGTGGACGTTTTAGTAGATGTCGTCATAAACGCCTCCTTAGCGGCTGTGTCGAATACGTGGGTTAACGATGCCGTAAGTGATATCTACCAAGAGATTCACCACAATGATGATACAAGCGACAATCAAAATACCGCCTTGTACAACGGGATAATCACGGCGTCCGATGGATTCGATCAGCCATTTACCAATGCCCGGCCAAGCAAATACTGTCTCGGTCAAAATCGCCCCAGAAAGCAAAATACCCACTTGCAAGCCGATCACGGTAATCACCGGAATCAAGGCGTTACGCAACGCATGAATCACGATAACGCGCCAAGGAGCGATGCCTTTGGCGCGGGCGGTACGAATGTAATCTTCGCTTAATACTTCCAGCATAGAAGAGCGCGTCATACGGGCGATCACCGCCATAGGAATGGTACCAAGCACAATACTGGGCAACACCAGATGCGAAACCGCAGACGTAAACGCACCCGCCTCGTCAGATAAGAGCGAGTCTATTAGCATGAAGCCGGTCACATCCTCAATCCAGTAGACGACGTCGATCCGCCCCGAGACAGGCGTCCAACCCAGATTAACGGAAAACACCAACATCAATAACAGCGCCCACCAGAAGATGGGCATCGAATAGCCGGTGAGAGAGAAGGTCATTACCGAGTGATCAATAAAGGTGCCGCGCTTTACCGCGGCAAAAATACCCGCGGGTAAACCAATAAAAATGGCAAAAATAGCCGCACATACCGCCAGCTCTATTGTGGCGGGAAAGAGCGTGAGAAATTCTTTCATCACCGGTTCGCGGGTGATCAAGGAGTTACCCAAGTCGCCTTGCAATACACCAGTGACATAATGGAAATACTGCTCATACAAGGGCTTATCAAAGCCCAGTTGCGCACTTAATTCGGCGTGGCGTTCTGCGCTCACACCGCGTTCGCCGGCCATCACTTCAATAGGGTCACCGGGAATTAAGCGAATAAGGGTAAAAGTCAGCAAGGTGATTCCGATAAAAGTCGGAATGACGAGGCTTAAGCGACGGAAAATAAACTGGAACATAAAGGACAGGCTCTCTTGAGATATTATGTGATCGAGCAAGTTGCTCGGTCAGCAAGACATCTGCTCGCGTCCCAGCGAGCAGATGTCTTGTAGTCCGAAGACTTTTGTTAGTCCGAAGACTTTTGTTAGTCCGAAGACTTTTTAGCCCTAAGGGCTTACTTCGAAACGTCGATTATTTGCTGACGTTATAGAAGTAGTGACCACCCAATGGGTCAATTTTGTAGCCTTTTACTTCTTTACGGATCGGCTCGTAAACCACTGAGTGGGCGAGGGTGATCCAAGGTGCTTCACGTTTGAAGACTTCCTGAGCTTTTTCGTAGTCTTTGGTACGTTCGGCTTTGTCAGACGTTTGTTTGGCTTTTAGAAGCAAGTTATTGAACTCTTCGTTACACCACTGGGCACGGTTCGCGCCACCAACAGCGTCACAGCCTAACAAAACATATAGGAAGTTATCTGGGTCACCGTTATCACCGGTCCAACCTAGCAATACGGTATCGTGTTCACCATTTTTAGAACGGTTTAGGTATTCACCCCATTCGTAAGAAACGATTTCTGCTTTCACACCGATTTTAGACCAGTCTTCTTGCATGATTTCGGCCATACGGCGGGCATTTGGGTTGTATGGACGTTGTACTGGCATAGCCCAGATATTGGTAGAGAAACCATCAGGATAACCCGCTTCAGCCAGCAATTTTTTCGCTTTTACAGGATCGTATGGATAATCAACAATGTTCTTGTTGTACGACCACATAGTGGGTGGAATAGGGTTTTTAGCGTCTTTGCCTGCGCCTTGGAACACGGCGTCAATGATGGCGCTCTTGTCGGTGGCTAAGCTTAGGGCTTGGCGAACACGAACATCAGTGAAAGGGGCTTTTTGTGTGTTAAACGCCAAATAACCTACGTTCAAGCCTTCTTGGCTCATTAGGTTGATATTTGGATCCGCTTCCATCTGCTTAAGATCCGCAGGATTCGGATAAGGCATGATGTCGCACTCACCCGCTTTTAGCTTTGCGTAACGCACTGAAGCGTCTGGTGTGATAGAGAAAACCAGACGATCGATTTTTGCTTTGCCTTTCCAGTAGTCTTGGAAAGCGGTGTAGCGGATCAAAGAGTCTTTCTGGTACTGAACTTTTTGGAAAGGACCGGTGCCCACTGGATCAAGGTCTAACTTCTCTGGCGTGCCGGCTTTCATATAAGCATCGGCTTGTTCTTTGGAAAAGATCGACGCAAAGTCCATCGCAAGGTTGGCGATGAAAGGCGCTTCAGGCTTGCTTAAAATGAATTTGACCGTGTAGTCGTCGACTTTCACCATCTCTTTAATCAAGGTGTCCATGCCCATGCCGGTGAAGTACTCGTAAGAGCCGCCAGACACAGTGTGGTAAGGGTTGTTTTTGTTACCCTGACGGTCAAAGGTAAAAATCACATCGTCAGCGTTAAAATCACGGGTCGGTTTGAAATCTTTTGCCGAATGAAACTTCACGCCTTTGCGTAAATGGAAAGTGTATTCAAGGCCATCGCTGGATACGTCATAGCTTTCTGCTAATCCTGGCTCTGTTTCAGTGGTACCCAGTTTGAACTCGATTAAACGGTTGAACATGTTTTTCGAGGTTGCATCAAAAGTGGTACCCGCGGTGTAAAACGCTGGGTTAAAGCCTTCTGGGCTGCCTTCTGAGCAATAAACCAGTGTGGTTGCAGCGTGAGCAGAGGTACTGATTGCTCCGGCGGCCATAAGTGCAAGCGTTATTTTTGCTAGCCCTGTTTTCATTGTCACTCTCCATTAACATAATTATTGTCGTGCTAAGCACGTGGGAAGTCGAATCAAGGTGTTCGTTACTTTTGTGTTTTTTTGAGGGTGAAAAGCGGCTTTTAGCGTTGCTGTCATGACCGTTAATAAAACAAACCCCATCCAAACTCCTAGTTCGAATGGGGTTGTTCTGCCTCGTCCCTGAGCCCCCTTTAGCTATAAAAGATGCACCTGAATACACAGAAGCATCAAGAACAGCGTCTCTGAAGATTACTCAAGCCTATTTAAATAACCAATCGAAATAACGATATGGCCTATACGTGGAATGAATACAGAATGGCTATAAAGGGTGGGAGGCCTTGAAAACAAAGGCATTGAAGGGAAATGCCTGGCGTAATAAAAGTGAAAAAAAAGAGACGACATTGTCATAAAAAGTTGAGAAAAAGAAAATAACCCCTCCCTAGCCCTTTTCTTGAAAGACATAAGGGATGGCAAGGATTTCGCACCTCCCCCTATTTAGATAAGGGGGACAGTGACAATTCGGGTCTGCTCCTCCCCCTTGTGTCTTGAAGGGGGAGGCTGGGATGGGGTCACTTTAGGAGGAGGTTATTTCTTATCCAATGCCTTAATTAAGACCGATGTGTCTTGGCGGCCACGGCCTTCTGCGATTAAATCTTGATAGTCTTGGTCGACGGTTTGGGTGAGTGGCAGTGTTAAGCCCATTTTTTCCGCTTGAGCAAGGCATAAGCCTAAGTCTTTATGCATCCATTCAATAGCGAAGCCGAAATCAAATTCGTCTTTTGCCATGCTGGGGCCGCGGTTCTCTAATTGCCAAGATCCCGCCGCGCCATGTTTGAGCGTATCGACTAATGTGGCAATGTGTAGATTCGCTTTTTGGGCAAAACGAATGCCTTCGGATAAGCCAGAGAGTACGCCTGCGATCAGGATTTGATTGACCATTTTTGCCATTTGGCCGTTGCCGACAGGCCCCATTAGGCTGGTGGCTTTGGCATAGCAATCCAACACGGCTTGCGCTTTGTCTAGATCACGTTGAGAACCGCCTATCATCACGGTTAAGACGCCGTTAATCGCGCCAGCTTGACCGCCAGATACCGGTGCATCCATGAACAAGAACCCACGCTCTCGCGCGGCTTGATGAAGCTCTTTTGCCACTTCGGCAGACGCGGTGGTGTGGTCAATAAACAGTGTACCGGCCTTGGCATGTTGAAACGCGCCTGCTGGGCCCAAATACACCGAGCGCAAGTCGTCGTCATTGCCAACACAGGTCAAAACGATGTCGGCATCTTGTGCCGCAAGGGCCGGCGTGGTGGCAAACGTGCCGCGGTATTCCTCACACCATTTTTGGGCTTTTGCTGTGGATCGGTTATAGACCACAAGGCTGTGGCCCGCTTTGCTGACATGTCCTGCCATTGGGTAACCCATTGTACCCAGTCCGATGAAGCTTACTTTCATTGCTTTTTCCTTTACTGCCTAGGTTCGAGATGGCTTAAATAATACGGATTTGCTGATGAATTACGAGGCACAAAAAGCCATAAAATCAGGCATACAGAAGTAAATACGGGTGTTCACTAGCAAATATTGTGACCTGGGTGTGGGCGCGATACCCTGTGGATAACTTTGTGCAAGAAAATATTAATGAGCGATTATTTCGTGAAAATGCGACGACGTTCAAATAATCGTGCATATTTCATACAATTTTCATGCTTTCCTTTTGGGCTGCTAGATCTTCCTTCCTTTGTCAATAGCTGAAAGCGCTTGTTCGTTAACATGGTTGAATTTTATCGCATTTTTTATGGCTCTAAGCGGGTTTCTCGGCGGTTTGCTTTGGTCGTTTTGACTCTTCCAATAAAAACAAAAAATCTATTTAAAACATATTGTTATGATCAAACCTTGCCTTTTAGAAGAGAAAACACTGCCTCAGCCAGTTGCTCGTTTGCTTGGGCATCCAGATGCACACCATCAATCTCACTGGGTTGTAGGATGCCTGCAGAATTGAGGAAGAGGCATTTATTGTGAACCGCAACATCTTGGTAGTATTGATGAAAATGTTGAGACTTTTCAACGGCTCCATCAAAACTTTCGGCCACCGCCCCGTTTGGGGATAAAATATTTGGCGGTGCAATGATCAGCAAGATTGGGCTAGGAAAGCCATGAGTGTTTGGCATTTTTGACTTTTCGATCAGTTTTTCTATTCCTTTTGCTGCCTCGTAAGCCCCCACATTAAAATGCCGCTTCAAATCATTGGTGCCTAACATGATGATTAAAATATCAACTGGGCCAAAGGTTTCCAGCGCCGCTTGCAGATACGCAAGGCCATTTCGACCTTCTAAAAAAGGATCGTTCCATAACGTCGTGCGACCAGGCAAGCCCAAATTAATGACCTGATGGTGCTTACCTAATCGCTCATTGAGTTGGCTTGGCCAGCGTAGATGTTTTGGGTAACGTCCGCCATTCGGTACGCTGCCCCAAGTGAGTGAATCGCCATAACAAAGAATTGTCGTCATCATGTTCCCCTTGCCGGTTGCTTGCAGCTATTTGCTTGCTACTACTTGCTTACTACTAAATAGTGCTTTGCTCATTAAATAGTGTAGCTACTTTGGCGATGCTTAGAGCAAAATATCCTGTTAATCCTTGCTGGTGAAATAAGCTGACAGGGCCTAATAAAACGAAAAAAAGCCATGATGATCGAGTCATCATGGCTTTTTAGTCGTTAAAGAAAATGCTGGTTTAGGGGTTATTTCAGCGCGTTTAGACGTTTTGCGATGGCGTCTATTTCTTGGCTCATACGGCTCAGTTGGTTTGAGTCACTGGCATTACTGCCGGTGAGTTCCTGTAGCCGAGACACAAACATGCTCAAGTCCTGCGACACTTTCTGTTGTTCGCCAGCGGCAACAGAGATTTGCGTGGCTTGATCGGTGATTTGTGAAAACGCGTCAACCACGTGTTGCAAATGGGCGGCGGTGGATTCCGCTGTGGTCACGGCCCGTTGGGTTTCACTGTGTCCCAGCTCCATGGAGCTCACCGACTCTTTAGA
The DNA here is from genome assembly GCF_020694005.1 of Marinomonas profundi. NCBI lineage: Bacteria > Pseudomonadati > Pseudomonadota > Gammaproteobacteria > Oceanospirillales > Oceanospirillaceae > Marinomonas > Marinomonas profundi. The sequence continues at coordinate 1,817,667 of NZ_CP073013.1, forward strand.
CGCTACCTGTAAGCGCCCTAGCACTTGTTCTATCTCCACCGCAGAGCTTTCGCTCTTCGCGGCTAGGTTACGCACTTCGTCGGCCACCACCGCAAAGCCGCGGCCTGTTTCTCCGGCTCTTGCGGCCTCAATAGCGGCGTTTAATGCCAGTAGGTTCGTTTGCTCGGCAATGTCTCTAATCACTCCCAACATGCCGTTTGCGCGGCGGCTGTCTTCGTCCAATTGCAGAATGTTGGTTTGTGCCTGCGTCATGGCATGGGTTAAAGAACGCATGGTTTCAATCACCGTGTTCATTTCTTTGCCGCTATTACGCACGTCTTGGTGAATACGCTCTACGGTTTCTTTGGTTTCGTTCGCATACATGGCGACATCGTGAGAGGTCGCGCCAAGCTCTTCTGTGGCGGCGGCCAGCGTGGTGTTCTCGTCACTTAGGCTATTCGCCTTGCTTAAAAAATCGTTACTAAAGGTGCTAAGACGACCAGCGTCTTTTACCAAGTTGGCTGATTCTATGTGAATGTGTTCCAGTAGTTTTTTCAATTTATCGCCATAGGCATTGACCGCCTGACGCAAGTCGCCCAGCTCATTTAATTTGCCCACGTCAAGCTCTTGGCTGCTGCCGCCATCGGCAAGTTCTTGGATTTGTTGTGTGGTTTGATTGACCTTATTCAACAAGCTACGGAAGAAGGTGGCGGCGATAATACCGACAATAATCAGCAAGGCCCCAATGGTTAATACTAGAAACAAACCCATACTTTGGGCTATTTCTGTCATCCGTGCTTTGGAGACGACTAAGCCAATGGTCCAGCCTGTTTGGGGATGTTCAAACAGATTAACGTAGGCTTCACCGCCCAGAATGTTGTCATGATCCAGAGAAACGATTTGCCCTGATCGCCCGGCCTTGACCAAGGCGGGTTTTAGCCAAGGCAGTTGGTTGCCCAGCTCTGTTGATGTCAGCATGCTGCCATCGTTTTTAACAAGGTCTGCCTTATCTTTTGGGAAGCTTAACACTTGGCCTGTCTGGTCAATGGCAAACACATAGCCTTGATTCTCTTTGCCGTATTGTTCCAATGTTGCTGTGATGCCATCGAGCATCATGTCGACGGTGGTGACACCGGTAAATGTATTGCTCTCTTTCATGGGGATAGTACAGGTCACCATAGGAATATTGGTGATAGGGTCAATGTAGGCCTCTGACCAAGAACAAAGCTTGGTGGTGCCTGTTTTGCCAACTGTGTACCAGCTTTCGTTATGATAACCCGAGCTTGATGGGTCATTGTAATCGTCCAGATAGCTCATATTGGCGCCATCACGTCCCCAGAAAAAGCTGCGCCGCTCGGTGCCTTTGGTGAAGACAGAAGGTTCTGGCCAAATCCCTCCGCCGGCAATGCTTTTGTCGCCATGGTTATTGATAATACTGGGAAAGACCTTTTTAAATAAGGCTTCCTCTTTTGGAAGCTGAGATCCTGCTAGAGCCAATGTACTGGTTAATAACTGAATTTTCTCCAGCTTGGCACTGAGTAAATCACTTAAATCGTTTTGATTGACCGTAATTTGTCTTTGTCGCTCAGCGGTTAGATCGGGTTTTACTTTGAGTTCGACAACGAGAAAAATACTGGCAAGCGCGAGCAGAAAAATGACCACTAAGCCAATGTTAATCTGCTGACGAATTCGAATTGGAGACTTCATAATAACCTCACTCTATCAATGCAACATGGGGGATATTTAAAACAATAGTCGTATATAAAGACTGAGATCAAGCGCATTTTTTACACAATTTGTAACAAGCTCGTATTCAGAGGGATTGCCAGTAGCCATCAACCAGTGAGCGCGCTAGCATAGGGGGATTTTTTGGGAGTCTAACGTATGTTTCAACTTGTTCTTCTTAGTCATCAACAACAGATTGATGTGGGTAATTTATCGCTGTCTGCTGAGTTAATGGGGTTGCCGAAAGCCATTCCGATCAGTGTACAGCAGACTTGCCTGATGGGCGGCAAGCAAGCGGGTTCGCGTTTGATCACCTTAACCGTGGGTGATTCTGTGGTGCGTGTTGTGCCGACTCGTGGCATGGCGGTGCTGGATGTCGTTAGGAAAGATGCAGCGAGAAAAGACGTGCGCTTTGGTTGGGACTCGCCCGTTAAAGACGTTGTGCATCCCAGCTTTATTAACCAAGAAGCCTCTGGTGGTTTGGGCTGGTTAGATGGTTTTAACGAGATGGTCGTGCGCTGTGGTTACCAGTGGGCGGGGCATCCCGGTCAAGATGGCGATGAGTTTTTAACGCTGCATGGTCGTATTCAAAATACGCCCGCCGACGAGGTGGTTTTAGAGGTTGAGCAAGTGCCGCCTTATCGTGTGACCTTGCGTGGCCGAGTCGATGAAAAACGTTTCAAATCCACTAACTTTGAGTTGCAAACCGCCTTGTCATTAACGCCCGATGAGCCGTATTTGCTGCTGGAAGACACCTTGACCAATAAAGGCAGTTATCCGCGTGAATATCAGGCGATTTATCACAATAACTTTGCTCAGCCAATTCTGGAAAGCGGCGCGCAACTGCATGTTCCCATGGCGGAGTTATCGCCCTTCAATGATTATGCGGCGGGTGGTTTGAGCGATTGGAATCAGATGCCAGCGCCAACCAAAGCGTTTGACGAAATGGTGTTTAACATTCGCCCTATTAGTGACGAAAACGGCTTTTCTCATGCCTTATTGCACAATGCCAACGCCAGCTGTGGCATAGAGGTGAGTTATCACACCGATACCTTGCCCGTGCTGACCGTATGGAAAAATACCGACACACTGGAGCAAGGTTATGTGGTGGGCATCGAACCGGGCACCAGCTTCGCTTATAACCGTGCTTATCAGCGAGATTTAGGCTTGGTGCCGACCATTGCGGCGGGTGAGTCGAAACACTTTGTGGTGCGTTTTGGCTTGTTAACGCAAGCAGAGCAAGTCAACGCCAGTGTGGCGAATATTGCCCAATTACAAAACAGTCAAACCGCGCAAGTCTTGTCTACGCCGATTGTGCGTCTTGGTTAGACATACTTTGGCTAGACATACTTTGGCGAGTTATGTCTTGGCGAGGCATAACGGTTCGGGAGTATCGCTCCCAATCGCCTGCTTCCATGTACGGCGCGTGGTCTAGGGATTTGTTGTACACGTAAATCCAGCCTCGTCCATAGGGCGAGAAAACGCGCTTTCTAATGTACAAAGAGCTTTCTGGTGTCTTTGGGTCGTAACCTTCGAGTTGATCCAAAGACGCGAGTATTTCGTCTGATACGTCATACCATTCGACGCGTATCCGACCGCCGTTTTCATGGGTTGATACAATCCCTGGGAAGTCTCCTAGATTGTGCATGCGAAAGCCTGTTAACCAGCCGAGGCCGATGCGCTTGCATTCGGCTAGAAGTTGGTGATTATTAAGTCCTTCACGAAGCGTTCCATATACAGCAACAATGTTTGTCGGCATGTTAAATTCCATCCAGTCACGATCAAAGTGCACAAGATGGACTGACCCAGCAGGCATTTCAAGAGGGCTATCGGGAAATTACATTGCCATGACACAACCTTGATGTATTCATGAGGTTAGCGTCACAGGGCGATGAATTTTTGCGGTCTTTTAGGTTTTTTAGCGGTGTGTCTTTTCATGATCCAATAACCAGCGTTTGCGTTCTAGTCCTCCAGAATAGCCGGTTAAGCTGCCATCTTTGCCTATCACTCGATGGCAAGGAATAACAATGGCAATGCGGTTCATACCATTGGCGCGGGCGACGGCTCTGACGGCGTTGGGGTTGTTCAAGCGAATGGCTTGTTCTTGATAGCTGGCGGTGTCACCAAAAGGAATGGAACCCAAGGCTTGCCAGACGGCGTTTTGAAAATCGGTGCCCGGCGTGTGGAGCGGTACCGAGAAGGTTTTCCGTTGGCCTGCAAAATATTCCTCCAGCTCTGTTTTAAGCTGTGTCATATGGGCGTTTTCCCCCGTTATGATCGGTGCTTTTAAACGCCGTTGTAAGTCTTCAAATTCGGTTTCTAACATGCGTCGATCAACGAATTCTAGTAGACAAATGCCGTCATCCGTCGCGCAAACAAACATCGGCCCAATCGGCGTGGTTAACCTATCGATTAGAATCACAGTATTCTCCAAATTCAAGGTTGGCGCATGGCCAAGTAATTTTTTAAAAGTGTAACCGAAACCACTTAACGAGTCGTAGCCCGAATCCAACGCAGTATGAGTGGCGGTTTTGCCGGTCTTTAATTCTTGAAAGGCATAATTGATACGGTACATGCGCTGAAACGTTTGAAACGTCATGCCGTAATGTTGATTAAACCAACGACGGACAAAAATGGGCCGGATGCCGGATTCTCTTAACTGCTGGTCGGTGATTTTGGCCTTAGTGCAATCGCGCACTAGGTTCATCGCGGCTTGCACTTCATCGGGTGCTTCGTGGGCGTTTTCAGTGGGTCGACAGACTTTACAAGGACGAAAACCCGCGTCCATAGCGTCTTTAAAATGCGTGTAAAACACCACGTTTTCGCGCTTTGGCTTGCGCGCCCGACAGCTCGCAATGCAAAAAATAGCCGTGGTTTTCACGCCAACAAAAAACACCCCAACATAGCTTGGTTCACGGTTGAGTAAGGCTTGATAATAACCATCGGCTTGTTTTTCATCTGTTATTAACATGCGCTTGTCCGTTGTTTGAATAATGGATGAAGTCGTGTGTAGTTGAGTTGTGTGTAGTTGAGTCGAGTTTACTGAGTTAGGTTAGCTTGCTTAGCAATCAAGCCACAACCGAAAACTGGACGAGCATTTTTTTATTTTTTAATGGGGCGATAGATTATTTCTAAATACGAAATAGAAACTTAATAAATAGCCTATATATCTTAATTTTGTAAAAGAATAGAGTGTTTATCATTCGAGTGACTCTTTATAAGGATTCTGCATGTCTACTACTCTTTTGATACAAGCGCCGCATTCGCCCACGCATTTGTTTTTATTATTTCATGGTGTTGGTGCTACGCCACAGAGCCTGGCTTTTTTGGGAGGTGTTTTGGCGACGTCTTTCCCCAGCGCCACTATTGTGTCGGTACAAGCACCAGATGCTTCCGATTTTGGACAAGGTTACCAATGGTTTTCGGTACAAGGTGTGACGGAAGAAAATCGCATTGAACGTATCGAAGCGGCGATGCCAGCTTTTGTCGATAGCGTAAAATATTGGCAACAAAAAACCGCTTTAAGCGCGGCTAAAACAACCTTGCTCGGTTTTTCTCAAGGGGCAATTATGGCCTTGTCTTCGACACAAATGGTCGATGAAAAGCTAGCCGAAAAAATAGTGTCTTTGTCTGGGCGATTTGCTTTATTGCCAAAGAGAGAGCCCGTGAATACGCAAATACATTTTATCCATGGTGATCAGGACAAGGTGATTGACTATCGTCTGTCTAAATCAGCGTATGACGCTTTGATAGGTTATGGTGCAAAGGCGACTTATGATCTTATTCCAGGTCTGGCTCATACGGTGAATCAGGCTGTTTTGGATCGTTTGTTAGGGCATTTATAGAGCATTTATGGACAATGAAAAAGCCCTAACGCCAGTGTTCTGGTGTTAGGGCTAGGGGAGAGATTTTGAAGCGCTTTAACGATGCAGACTAACTAGACTTGAAGCGCGCCACCATGCTTTGCAGTTCCGCCGACAGCGTATTGAGTGCGGTGGCTGTTTGTGAAACTTGCTGAGAAAGATCGCTGGTTTTTATCGTGCCATCATGAATCACGATCACATTGGTGTTAATTTCTTCCGCCACCAAATGTTGCTCCTCGGCGGAGGCGCTGATTTGAATCATCATGTCCTTAATCTCCAAAACGGAATGAAGGATTTTTTCAAAAACTTGGTACGTTTGAGACGCCAATACAACCGACTCTTTTGTCACCGTAACGCTGTTATTCATCTTATTCGCCACAGCGCCTGTTTGTTGTTTTAACTTAGTGAGCATGTTGTCAATTTCGGTCGTTGATTCTGCCGTTCTGCCTGCTAGTGTGCGCACCTCATCGGCAACAACCGCAAATCCACGCCCTTGCTCACCAGCACTAGCCGCTTCAATTGCCGCGTTCAACGCGAGCAAGTTGGTTTGTTCAGCGATGGCTTTAATGGTGTCTAGAATACTAACGATACTCTCAGAATCTTTTGTTAACTCGATCATGCTTTCATTTGAGCTGAAAATTTCTTTTTCTAGATTATTCAAAGAACTCATCGTTTGCTGGATAAGTTTATTGCCTTCTTGTACCTGTGCTTCACTGTTTTCCGCTGCTGCCGCGGCGCTACTGCAGTTTGACGCCACTTCATTCGCGGTAGCGACCATTTCATTAAAGGCGGTTGAGACATGATCAACAGAGTTCACTTGATGTGACGCAATGTTGCTGAGCTCTGATGATAGCCCTTCCGACTTGTTAGCAACTTGGCTGATCTGCTCACAAGACGATTTTGCATGGCCGACGATACTGTCTATCGATGTGACAAACTGATTAAACGCTGACGCCATTTGGCCTGATTCGTCTTTGTCTTTTACTTCTAAGCGCTGTGTTAAATCCCCTTCGCCTTGACTAATATCGGTCAAGCGATCGGCCATAACTTTGACGGGGCGAATCACAATGCCAGACAAAATGGCGCCAATTGTCATAAATATTGCGATCATGACGAGCGCAATAATAACGGTGGTGGTGATCAGACTGTTTGCTTGTGCGTAAATAACCTTGCTTGGAACCAGCCCGATAAACTTCCAGCCAAGAGCGGGTGATGTATAAACCATCGCGAACCATGTTTCTCCATCAATGGTTAGCTCTTGAAGGGCATCGCTATCCTTGAGTGTAGAATAAGGCCGCGAGGCATCTTTAATCGGTTTGAAGTTGTTCTCTGGATCAACAGGGTCGGCTAAGATGGTATTGGTATCTTCCACCATGACCACATAGCCTTCACCACCAAACTTTACTTTGGCCAATAATTCCGTCAGCTTTTTCAAGGTTACATCAACACCAACGGTTCCATACAGACCGTTTTGGCCTTCAAAGCGTTGTAAGTAATCGACTAAAGGCGCTCCGGTAAAAGAGTCTTTATAGGATGGAATGCGGATAGGTGTTTTGCTATCAATCGATTGCTTGTACCAATTATGAGTTGTAGCGTCATAGTTGATGCCATTTTTACCTTTTGGCCACTGCAGGTAACCTGAATCGTTGGTTCCAAGCCAAATATACGCTAGATCTGGGTGTGATTTACCAAAATCATCCATAAGCGCGAACGCTTTTTGCTCTTGAGGAGAGTTTTGCTCTGGGGTCATCATTTCTTGGGTGGTTTTGTTTGCGTAACTCGTGATGCTGTTAGGCGTCAGTTCGTTTAGTGCACCAGATCTTGCGAAAAACGCGACATTTTCGGCAAGGTTATTTAAATACATTGAGAAAATACTATCGACGTGCCCAATCTCTGTCTGACTTTGGGATTCAAAATTCTTTATCGCATTTTTACGCACTTCGCTAATGATGACAGCAGATACAATAAAAACAGGCAAGGGAACATACGAACAAGTAAGACAATTTTTAGCTGACTTTCAGCTTGTGACAGTATTTCCTCAGAAGCGACATTTAATCACCACTTAACCCACTTGTAAGGTACTTCAAGCACCTTACAACCGTTATTTGGACGGATTAACCCCGTGCAGAACGTATCATCTGATCTACTCGTAACAAATTTCCAAGTGCAAACAGCACGGCGAGTTTGTTGTCATTTTTAGACAGGCCTTTGTAGACGACTTTGCGGAACCCAAACTGGCATTTCAGTATTCTAAACGGGTGCTCGACTTTCGCTCGGATACTCGCCTTTAAGTATTCCGTTCGGATCAGCTGCTTGTTGAGGCGGGGGTGCTTTTTCCAAGCACGTATCTTGCTGGGCATCTCAGCTACTAACCAATCGACATTCTTATCTTTTGTTTCTGTGCGCTTTTCTACGCCACGGTAGCCAGAGTCCGCCGATACAAATGACTCATTGCCATGAAGAAGTTCCGTCAACTGGTTTAAATCGTGATCATTGGCAGGCGTCGTGGTGAAGCTGTGAACTAACCCACGCTTTGCATCAACACCGATGTGAGCTTTCATGCCAAAGAACCATTGTTTTCCCTTTTGCGTTTGGTGCATTTCGGGATCGCGTGCATTAGATTTATTTTTGGTGGAACTTGCTGCCTCAATAATCGTCGCATCAACGATTGTCCCTTCTTTAAAGTAGGTGCCAGAATCAGACAGCCATTTGTTTACTTCTTTGAAGAGTTTACGACCCAGCTTATGCTTCTCAAGCAGGTGACGGAAATTCATGATGGTCGTGTGGTCTGGGATCGCACCTTCTAATGATAGGCCAGCAAACAGCCGCATAGAGGTGATCTCGTAAAGGGCATCTTCCATCGCTGGATCACTCATGTTGTACCAGTTCTGCATAAAGTGAATGCGCAGCATGGTAGCGAGAGGGTATGGACGCCGACCATTGCCAGCTTTTGGGTAAAACGGCTCAATCTGAGCTTCGAGCTGTAGCCATGGAATCAGCTCATTCATCCGACCAAGGAAGAGCTCTTTGCGAGTCTTGCGGCGTTTGCTGGTAAATTCGGTATCGGCGAAGGAAAGCTGATTCATGTCATTCGGTCTTGAGGTAATGGTCAGATCGGCATTGTCTCATATTGGGGACTTAATCGCAGTTTCCCAAGATGACGCCTGCGGCCATTAGAGCAATGATTTTAGATCTAACTGTCATGAATACCTCACTTAAGTACCGAATAGAATATAAGACCTATAACGAATTAAAAAAGGGCGCTGGGTGGCAGGGTTCTCTAATGCAATTTTCATTGTCACTTTTATGGTCACTGCAATGAATCTAGGCCATTTTTAGCCATCTGTCAGTATTAATTCGTCTCTGTTCAGTTGATAAAAGAAAGCAAAAAATCTTTTGTTCATCCTACATTTTATCCTTATCATTCGTCCCTTCTTTTTATTCTTTTCCGATTCGCTCAAGAGTCATGTAAGGACGATTTTATGGATTACAGTTTATTCACCGTGTCGCTTTTGATCGGGACGGGTTTTCTTGCTGGCATTATTAATACTTTAGCGGGTGGTGGCTCTAATCTTACCTTGCCCGCCTTGATGGTGATGGGCATGCCAGCGGACATTGCCAATGCGACCAATCGAGTGGGGGTGTTTTTGCAAAATGTGGCGGCGACTTTTGGCTTTCGTAAAGCGAAAAAGCTCGATAATGCCGATATTTTACCGGTGATGATACCGTCTCTACTGGGCGGCGTAGTAGGGGCTTTTGCCGCCAGCTACGCACCAGAAACTTGGCTCAAGCCGCTATTGCTTAGTGCGATGATCGGCATGACCATCATCATGATTGTTCGCCCTACCATGATAGCGCCACCCGAAGGCACGGTGCCTTTTAAAGTCTCAGAAAAGCCCAGTGCGTGGATTGCCTTGTTTATTGCTGGCGTGTACGGTGGTTTTGTGCAAGCAGGTGTGGGCTTTATTCTTATTGCGGCGTTGGCGGGCACCTTGCGTTACGACTTGGTACGCACAAATGCGCTGAAAATGGTCTGTACGCTGGGCTTTACCGCCTTGGCGCTAGGGGTGTTTATTTGGAATGATCAGATCCTGTGGATTCCTGGATTAATCCTTGCCTCTGGCACCATACTTGGCTCTTTCCTCGCGGTAAAAATGGCCATCAAAGCCAACCCCGGCCAGCTTAAATGGTTCCTTTTTGTGATGACGGTATGTGGCAGTGCCGCCGCGCTGTTGAGTGATTAAACTGATATCTCGCCCCTTGGGGCGGGGTTATTCATTTTCAGAGAAAAGGTTACGTAATTCGCTGTTACTCGACCAGTTTTTTCCCCGGAGCCGCAAAACGGTTCAATACTTCTTGCAGACGTTTCTTTGCCTTATGGCGCTGGCGAACATCACTGAGGATTTTTTCCCACCGTGGCAGCGTGTTTTGTTGTTGGCAAATTAAATGGATCTGCTTGAGGTGTTCCCCAGCGGTTGGGTAGTTCTTAGGGTTCACCTTGCCAATTTCAGCCTCAGCTTTATTAAGCCATATGGTGATAGCAAGATCGGGATGGGTAGCGGCGACTTTTCTCGCCAACATTTTCGCTGTGCTTGATTGATACTTATAGGCGTTGGCTGGCAATTGCTCAAATAACTCTGCGGCCGCTGCAAAGCGCTTTTCATGTAGCGCAATGTCAATCTTAAGCAAATCATAGGAAGAAGACTTGGGTAAACTGCTTGGGGAAGATTGTCGATTTGCGTTGTAGTTAAACCGCGTTAGTAAAGGCGCAGGCAAAGGCCACACCGTTTCATCCCAATCCGGTTCTGGCAGGGTGCCGTCATCTAAATAATCGATGAGTTTGTTGCGTACTGGCTGCCAAATAGACAGAGACTGACAAAGCTCTTCTTGTTGTTTAAACCGGTCAAGATCTGGGCGAGTAAAGTAATCATCGGCCAATAATGCCGCCACCTCGTGGTTTTTGCCTTCTTTTTGCAATTGTTCTACTAACAGTTTTTTCAGTGATGAGGCTGCGCCAGATGACGTGTTTTTAAAGCCTATAGTGATCCATTTTTTGGCTTTCTCCGCGTCATTGATGGTTAAATACTTTGTTACTAATTCACGATAGTCTTCCGTGATGTCTATATTGTTTTCCATTATCGTTAATATCGCCGCTTGGTCATGCAATTTTTCCAATGCGGACAGCAGGTGTTGTAAGACATTTTTGTACTGGTATCGCTCACTAAAAGATAACGCTCTATTAGTTAGTGCTTTTCTCTGATTGTCCAACCGTTCACCCAGTATCCTGGCGACAGAGCGCCATTCAGTCTCTTGATAACTGGCATGCTCATAGGGCAGGTCAATGTTATACAAAATACAATACTCGTCTGATAATTCATGATCGATTAGCCAAAGTAGCTGATCAACCGGCGACAGTGAACTATTGGCAAGTGCTGTGTATACGGGTTGCATGGCAGAGCACAGCTGTTCGGCGGTTTCGCCTTCGTCACCCGAGTTTCCAACTTGTATTATGCCCATTGTCCAAAGTTCTTTTCCTAGGGCGATTACCTCATCAAACTGCCCCTGTTCCAGTAACGCTGTTAAGCCTCTTTCAATGGGGCCATAGCTTGGTGTAAAACCTGTGCCATCCCAATGGTTTTGCCAACTTTCTTGCGCGGTGATTTTCTTGATTTGGTGGCGTAGATTCGCAATTTGTTTTTTAGGATCCAGCGTCGATAACGCGTCAGCGCGCTCCCTTATATCAAACAGAATATCATCAGGATCATCCTCTGCCATTTCCATTAGTAACTGAATAAGTTTGCCTTTAGTCAGAGCGTTCAGAGTACGACGAAGCTGCATATGAAAGTCTATGTCTTCGTCTGCTTCATCCTCGTCTAGGTCTTGATGACGGTAGAGTTGGCTTGGTAACGCCAATACTGACTCAGTATTTAGGCCCGAGTTGGTGAGTTTTTCCCTAATCGACTTGATTCTGGCGTCTTTATCTAGTCTTTCTTGATCCATTTCGGTAGGCATGAGAGTGTTTTCTTCTGGCGCTTGTGTGGGAATATTCTGACCCGATGTTAGCACTTTTGCCGCTGCCAAAATCAGGGCCACCGCATGTTTGCAATGCCCCCAGCTATAAGGACAAGAACAATCGGATTCCAGAGAACCCTCTAGAAAGACTCGGCAATCGTACAGCTCACTACCTTGAACCCGTGCATTGAGTTGGTCGTCATTCCCTAAATGAAGTTGCATGACCTTGTGGGTAAGCCCCTTACCCCGCTCAAAAATAGTGCTACCAGCCCATGTTTCTAAATCATCATAGGTTAGGGCTTGTAAATATCGAATCAGATCAGTCACGTTCTTCCCTCAGTTTTCTCATTTTTTGTGCTACGTCTCATCTACTATGATCATGGGCATGGCATTTGTGGATAATTGCCCAAAAGCCGTAAATATATCGTTTATTTTTATGACTGCCAATTTTTGACTCGGTTTGTCTAAAAGGCAATCATGATTTAGCGCATTGGTACTGGCAGCAAGCCAGAAAGTCTTTTAGTATCAATGGATAAGAATTTACAGAACCGAAATAACAGGCTGTGAATAAAGGTGCAAACGCGCATGCTCGTTTTCCCGGTTTTGGTTTTTGTTAATATCCATAGGAAATCATTATTATTCATCTGGTTATAATGGGATTTTGAGGGATTTTAAATTGTTTAAACACGCATGCGCATTAATAAAACGTTATGCCCAATGGAGTTCCGCAGATGAGCGAGTATGGGTTGAAAGAAGCAATTGATGAGCATATGCCATTTATTGACGAGCATCTGCAAAAATTGAACGTACCGATATTTGATCGATTTATGCGTGCTGCATGTTTGTTTGTGGATTTTGCCATAATTGATTCAAATTATGAAAGCAAAGAGGAGCTTTTAAAGAGTGCAGCGTTTATTGAAGGAATAGTCCCCTTAGTCAATGACTGGTATTGGGATAAATATGGAGAGTTGGCTAAAAGCCCAGTCAATAGAACTTACTCGGGAATTATTACTCCTTATGGGCATCCTGTTTTAGTCAAGATTCCAGCAACTACAAGTAGAGTAGAAGTGCCAAATGAAACAGCATGGCTTACTTTCCCTGACTGCTTGACCGAGAATGAATCCATAGGAGATATGGCTTAGACTACGATTGATTTAGGCAAGCTCCCTGCAGAAGAGATGGATAGGTTGTCAACCGAGTTTAGCGAAGTGGTTTCTATGACTCGGAAAATTAATCTTAATGTAGGTTCGGTGGGTGGTGTTGACAAAGAAGCTGCCAACATGGCAGACGGTATATGGGGGCATATAGAAAAATCTATTGCTGATATCTTGTCATTTCAAGATACTCAAGCATCAATTGGTTGCTGGGAACTACATTTGGCAATCGAAAAAACATTAAAGGTGTATTTAAAACAAATTTGCGGCTTTTGGGTATTTGGTCATGACCTAAACAAATTGAGCAGCAAGATTAATAATCATGATGCGAGCTTAGATTTTTCTGTGATTCAGTCGCTTCCAAGTGACAAAGACGCTATTAAATTGAGGTATGCCGAGCTTGTAACAAATGTAAGTGATGCGGTGGATTATTATAAAAAAGCGTTGCGATTAATTGAGAAAGTGACAAGTAAGTACGAAAGAAAGTACTCTATCAATAATGCATCTTTTTTGCTGAAGATGGCGCCGTGGGCAAAATGAGGCTTAACAAGTTGCTGCACGCGGAAAAATTACTCGCTACGCTCCCAATTTTCCGGTGAGCAAAGCGTTAAGTTTTTGGGAGGTAGCTTGAGTACAGTCGTTGGACGGTGGCGCATTAAATGGATGGAAATGTGGGATCAAGATTTTGTTGATCTTGTCGAGCCTGGATACTTCCAGTTTGATAAAGGTGGCCTTGGTTTTTTTGTATTCGGTGCAGTTGAGGGGAAAATTGATTACCGTGTTTCTGCTGATGGAGAACGAGTCGAGTTTTCATGGGCTGGAAATGATGATGGCAGCGAGAACTCCGGGCGTGGGTGGTTTCAGATTCAATCTTCACGTTTAGCAAAAGGGATATTTTTCATTCATTGTGGAGATGAGTCGGCAGTGGAGATCGAGCATCAAACATAACCATGCCAGCCACGCGTGTTGGCGGCGTTATGTGCCTCCCGTATTGTCTGTGATTGCATGCTAAATCCTCGAAAAGTACAATAAAACGTACTTCTATTTGTACGGTGTATTTGCCATGTCAAAGTTCAGAGCTGATAAAGATATTCGCCCTTTATCAGATTTCGGGCTGGAATAGCGTCGTTTGTAAAGCACGCACTACGCTGTTTGTGGCGTTATGGCTTTTCAAGCTGTGATTCAGTATCCATGCTTTTATGAAGAACACGAACAATGAAAATTGAGTTATCTTTATTTTCGTAAAAGATGGTATGACTTTCATGTCGGTGTTTTTTTAAACCAGAGATTATGTAGTCACAAGGCGTGCCTGACATTGGATTTTCTGCTAAAAAAAGGAAGGTTCGATCTAGTTCTTTTATGTAGGATCTGCGTTGCTCAGTCCCCCATGTCTTTTGGGTATATGCCGCTATATTTTTCAAGTCTCCACGAGCAGCTCTTGAAATTAAAAATAAGCTCATTTGCCAAGCTCGTCATCAAGCTCTGCCATCAAACCGTCATAACTGTATTCGGCAGTACCGCTGGCTACACCTTCCTGTATAAGCGCGCGCAGTGTTTCAAGCTTTTGGGTATCGTCCTCAAGCTTACGCAGCCCAGCACGAATCACTTCACTAGCAGAACCATAGCGCCCATCAGCTACCTGTCGTGCAATAAATTGATCAAAATGATTACCCAAGCTAATACTTGTGTTTTTAGCCATACATCACCTCTAAAGTACCAATATTTATTGTATTTTGGTACAAATGCCATAACAAGTCAAAGCGCTCGGACGCAGCTACGCTCGCCGATGTTCGAACGTTATAAAAGGTCTTTGTGAACGCTTTTCCATTTAACTTGGTTTTTACCCTTGTGCTTTGCAAGGTATAAGGCTTCATCCGCTGTAGCGAATAAAGATTCAAAATTAGAATCTTCTTTAGGAATCATAGAGGCGACCCCCGCGCTTATAGTCACGACTCTTTTGTCGTTTCGATTGCACACAATGGCCATTGCCTGAACCTCGTCAATACATTTATTAAGGCGCTGCAATGCTTCTTCTTTTCTATGGTGCTTGAGGATGGTGATACCGATGAACTTATTCATGCGCTTGGTCACATTGCCAAAGCGCGAGGCATGACACAAATAGCCAAAGACAGCGGGCTTGGGCGTGAAAGCCTTTATAAAGCGCTTAGATCCGGCTCTCGGCCACAATTTGACACTATAGTAAAGGTGCTTAAATCCCTTAACTTTGACTTGAAAGCCGTGATTCATACGCAAAAATAAGCGTATCGACATTCAATTGGATGTGCTTTTACGGCCTCATAAACTCTCTTCGCGCCTGATCAATTTCCTTTCGCATAAAACAGTCTTTTGCGTGGTCGTTGATCAGTCCCATGGATTGCATGAAGGCGTAGATGGTGGTTGGGCCGACAAACTGCCAGCCGCGTTTTTTCAGTGCTTTGGCGAGGGCGATAGATTCCTCGCTAGTGGTTTGCGTTTCGGGCGGTGGCAGGCTGTTTTCGTCGGGTTCGTAGCGCCAGATGAAGGCGGCTAACGAACCTTCTTGTTCGACCATTTCTTGAGCGCGTTTGGCGTTGTTGATCACCGCGAGGATTTTGCGTTTATTACGCACGATGCCGCCATTATTGAGCAAGTCTGCGACTTCTTTTTCGCCAAACTGCGCGACTTTATTGAAATCAAACTGCTGAAAGGCGAGACGAAAGTTCTCTCGCTTGCTCAAAATCGTTCGCCAACTCAAGCCAGACTGAAAGGTCTCTAAACAGAGTTTTTCAAACAAACGCTGGTCGTTATCGACCGGAAAGCCCCATTCTGTATCGTGGTAATGAGGAAAGTCTGGCGCGGAATCGGCCCACGCGCAGCGGGGTTTATCGTCGTGACGCATGGTTTGCGTCCGATGGTAGTTGTGTCTGTCTCTCCAATTTTGCAATCAATGCGTCGTAAAAGTCTTTGGCGAGGCCGGACAGTGGGCTTAAGTTGGAGGTCAGTACTTCTAATGGTTCAACAATGTTGGGGGCGAAGGGTTTGATGACGACATTAGGCAGTTGGAAGACTTTGTCAAAGTAGCGGAAGTTGAGGATGTCGACCAAGGTGGCGCCCATGCCCAAGTTGACAAAGGAGAGTCCGTGAATCGTGGTGTGGACTTCTAGGCTTCGATTAAAGGGCAAGCCGTTTTCTACGTAAAGGCGTTTCAATGCTTTGGTGGTGGCGTTTTCGGAATCGAGCGTAATCCAGTTTATGCCGTGTAAATCATGGGGATGAATAATATCTAGTTGGGCCGCTGGGTGGTCTTTTGGCACCGCGCAATAACAGGCCAGGTCAAAGGCAACGGAATCGTGTTTCGAAGAGCTTTGGGCTTTATCAACCAAACCAATTTGATATTGCCCTGAAGCGATGCCTTGTCGAATCGCTGAGCAACCAGAAAGGTGTAAGCTCACGTCTACACCGGGGTGTGTTTTCATGTATTCGGCTATCAGTTCGGGTAAAAATTGATAGGATGGGCCAAAAATGGTGGCGATGCGCAAGCGGCCGGTTTTGCTGTTTTTCGCGCTTTTGATACTGTCTTCTAGGTGGTTCACGCCCTGTAATAAACCATACACTTCTTCGTGCAAATAGAGCGCTTCGTCAGTTGGGATAAGCTTGCCGTTATTGCGCACAAAGAGTTTGTAGCCAATTTCGTCCTCAAAATTCGTCAGCATTTTACTGGCGGCAGGCTGGCTAACATAG
Organism: Marinomonas profundi; assembly: GCF_020694005.1. Taxonomy (NCBI): domain Bacteria; kingdom Pseudomonadati; phylum Pseudomonadota; class Gammaproteobacteria; order Oceanospirillales; family Oceanospirillaceae; genus Marinomonas; species Marinomonas profundi. The sequence continues at coordinate 1,834,120 of NZ_CP073013.1, forward strand.
CTTCGTTCTGCCGCACGAGTGATGCTGCCAGTAACAAAGACCTCGTGAAAAATACGCAATTTATTGATGTTCATTGGCATAACCTAAAGTTATCAGACTATTAAAAATATTCAGTGTGATTATAGAAAGTCTTCACATAAGATCCTAAAGGTTAGTTGTTTGATCTGCATTAAAAAATTTCATAAAAGAATGCAATCTAGGTATCACAACCCCACCCTAGCCCTCCCCTTTAAAGACACAAGGGGAGGGGACAAGAGCTCTAGCTCCTCCCCCTGCCAAGGGGGAGGTTGGGAGGGGGGCGGGGCACTAAATAAAAAGAAACCATAAAATCAACAGCACATAAAAGGAACGAACAATGAATAAATTTACTATGGCGTTAGCGGCAACCACAACGCTGCTGGCGGCAAACACTTATGCCGATGACAATGTTTCAACTTTGAGCGCGGTAAAAGATCGCGGTTATGTGAGTTGTGTGATCGGTAACTCTTTCCCAGGTTTTTATAGCTTAAACAAAGCAGGCGAATGGCAAGGCATGGACATTGATATGTGCCGAGGCGTGGCTTCTGCGGTGTTTGGTGATGCGTCTAAGGTGAAATTTTTACCGGTACAGTGGGCACAAAGTTTTACTTCTATTAAGAGTGGTAAAGGTGACATTTTATCAAAAGGCATGACCTGGACTTTGTCCCGTGATACGCAACAAGGCTTGGATTTCTTGGATACTTATTTTTATGACGGCCAAGGTTTTATGGTGCGTAAAGACTTGGGCGTGAAGTCGGTGAAAGAATTAAAAGGCGCAACGGTATGTGTTCTCACCGGTACGTCCAGTGAATTGAATATTGCCGATTACAGCCGTGCCAATAATTTGGACATCAGGACCGTAGTGTTTGATGACTCTTCTGTGCGTAACACTGCCTTCTTCAATAACAACTGCGATGCGTTAACCAATGATAAATCCGGCTTGGCGGCTCAACGTTCTGCTGCACCGAACCCAAGTGATTACGTGATTCTGCCTGAAACCATTTCCAAAGAAGCCTTGTCGTTCGCGGTAAAACAAAACGACAGTGAATGGGCGAACGTAGTGAAGTGGACCTTTGCCGCTATGATTGCGGCGGAAGAATTTGGGGTGAATTCTCAGAACGTGGAAAAAATGCGTGCCGACAGCCAAAGCCCAGTGATTCGCCGTTTGCTAGGGGTTGAAGGTGATTTGAATAATGGGCTAGGACTGCCACAGGATTGGGCTTATCAAGTAATTAAAAACGTCGGTAACTACGGTGAAGTGTACGAGCGTAACGTCGGGCCAAACAGCGTGTTGGGCTTGGATCGTGAAGGCACATTAAACGCCTTGTGGACCCATGGCGGCTTGATGTACGCGAAGTCTTTCCGCTAATACACGACTTTTTACCAATGCTTGCTAATAAATAGCCCTGTGGTTCTCGGCCTATTTATTAGCATTTTGGTTTTTCTCCTTCGTTTGGTGTATCGATATGATTCAGTCCTCTACGAGCAAGTCGTCTAATCGAACGGGCTTGTTAAATAATGATGCAAGCAGGGCGGTGATATTACAGGCCGTTGTGTTGCTGCTTGCCTTGTTTGGCTTGTGGTTTTTATTCGCCAATGCCAGCGAAAATTTAAACCGTTTGGGTATGACCTTTGGTTTTGATTTTTTGCAGGTGACAGCGGGGTTCAATATCAGTTGGAGCCTGATCCCTTACGATCCGAGCATGAGTTATTGGCGTGTGTTTTTTGTTGGTATCGTCAATACGCTGGTGTTGTCTTTCTGCGTGATTGTTGTTGGCACCATCATTGGTACAGTGGTGGGGATTTTAAGATTATCCGATAACCCTTTGGTGTCTCAACTGGCCCGTTGGTATGTGGAAATCGTGCGTAACGTGCCCTTGTTAATCCAGATTATCTTTTGGTTCACCGTGGTGTTTTCGACCTTGCCTGCGCCGCGTCAAAGTTATCATCTTGGCGAATGGCTGTTTTTGAATAACCGTGGCTTGTATGTGACGACCTTGCAAAGTGCCGTGTCATGGGGCTGGGTTCTCTTGCTGGTCGCGGCATTAATCATCGCGCTTTATGGGCTGTTTCGCTGGTCTAAATCTTACTACACCTTGTCGGGTTCCCGCTCCACAGGATTCTATATTGGCTTACTCTTCTGGGCGCTATTTGCTTGTTGGGCGCTGTGGTTTTTGGTCAACGCCATGACGTTGTCGGTGCCGAGTTTACAAGGTTTTAATTTCAGCGGCGGGGCTTTTTTGCCAGCGTCATTTGGGGCGGCGTTTGTCGCCATGACGGTGTATCGATCCGCTGCCATTGCAGAAACGGTTCGCGCGGGCATGCAGTCGATTGATCGCGGCCAGCACGAAGCGGCCTTTACCATTGGCTTTTCGCGTGTTCAGTCATTGCGCTTGATTTTAATTCCACAGGCGATTCGCGCCATTATTCCGCCTATGACCAACTCTTGGTTGACCAGTGTAAAAGATTCTTCTCTCGCCGTGGCGATTGGCTTTCCTGAACTGGTGTCGGTGTTTATGCAAACCTCGATGAACCAAACCGGACGTGCTATCGAAATCATCTTTATGGTGATGGGCTTCTATATCTTCATCAGTTTGCTGATCTCTTACTTGCTCAACAAGTACAACGACAGCGTGCAGTATAAGGTGCGATAAATGGACGATTTAAACGTGAAAAACCAATCTGCTGTAAAGCAATTTGTGCCGACACCACCGCGCCCGCCACGTAAAACTGAACGAGGTTTTTTGGGTACGATTCGCCATCGTTGTTTTAACAGTGTAGGTAATGGCTTACTGACCCTGTGTGTGGCGACTGTGCTGTTTTATCTGGTTAAACATGTGTTGGATTGGGCGGTGTTTAATGCGGTGTTTAGCGCTGATAATCGTCGCCAATGTATGGACGTCAGCCCAGAAGGCGCGTGCTGGGCTGGGGTGATTAGTTGGTTTAATGGCTTGATTTACGGCCGTTTTCCGCTCGAAGAGCAATGGCGTGTCAATGTGGGAGTGTTGCTGGGCTTGGTGTGGTTATTGCCGCTGATCTCGAAGCGCTTACCCTTGCGCAATTTCATCCTGTTGTCTTGGATTGGCTTATACCCTTTTGTCGGCGCGTATCTTTTTTTAGGTGGCCGCTTTGGCGCTGAGCTGGGCTTGATTCATGGCGCGATGGCTTCTCTTGCCTTGGCATTTCTGGGCATCCTCTATGCCAACTGGGTCTTGTCGGCGCTGGGTAAAAAAGGTTTAAACGAGCTGTTTGTGCCCTTGCTGTCTCGCTTTGTTCAACGTCGTCTTCAGTTGCTGAGCCTTGTTGCCGTATGGCTGCTTGTTGCGCTGGTGATGGTGTTTGGGCTGAGTCAAATGTCGTTAACGCCTGTGCCGATTGATCGTTGGGGCGGCTTGTTCTTAACCTTTATTATCGCGGGCTTTGCCATCACCATGGCGATTCCCATTGGCGTGGTACTGGCGCTGGGTCGTCGTTCTAAATTGCCGGTGATTCATTGGCTGTCGATGGCGGTGATTGAGCTGGTGCGCTCGGTGCCTTTGATTACGGTTTTGTTTATGGCGGTGACCCTGTTGCCGATCTTTTTGCCAGCCGACATGGAGTTTAACAAGCTCACGCAAGTGCTGGTGGCGGTGTGCCTATTTGCCGGAGCTTACATGGCAGAGAATATTCGCGGTGGCTTGCAAGCGATTCCAAAAGGTCAATATGAAGCGGCCGCAACACTGGGCTTGGGTTATCTGCATACCATGGTGCTGGTGATTTTGCCGCAGGCGTTAAGAATGATGATTCCAAACATCATGACGTCATTTATCAGCTTACTTAAAGACACCACCTTGGTGTCCATCATTGGCTTGTTCGACATCATGTTGATGGCGCGTAACATCGCCAATGACAAGGATTGGGTCGGTATGCACACCGAGCCTTTGGTGATGATTTCCGTGCTCTTCTTCGTATTGTGCTACGGCATGTCTCAGTACAGCTTGAATCTTGAAAAACGTTTAAAGGTGGATCGCTAATGACGATATCCTCTGGAAATAGCGCGAAAAAAGTCGCCGTAAACACAGCGATAGACATTCAAAAACTGAATAAATGGTATGGCGATCATCATGTGTTGAAAGACATTTCGCTCGATATTTGTGAAGGCGAAATCATGGTGGTGTGTGGGCCGTCTGGCTCAGGTAAATCCACCTTGATTCGTTGTTTGAACCATTTAGAAGAATACCAAGAAGGCGTGGTGTCGGTGTTTGGTCAGCCACTGTCACGGGATCGCCAAAGCCATAAAATTATTCACCAAACCATGGGCATGGTGTTCCAGAATTTTAATCTCTTTCCGCATCTGACGGTGTTGCAAAACTGCACCTTGGGACTGACTTGGCTGCGCAAAATGTCAGAACGCGATGCCGATAAAATGGCGATGCGCTTGTTGGACCGTGTGGGCATTGCTCAGTTAGCAACTCGTTATCCGGGGCAATTGTCCGGTGGTCAACAACAGCGAGTGGCGATTTCTCGATCCCTCGCGATGGAACCCAAAATCCTGTTGTTCGACGAGCCAACCTCTGCCCTAGACCCAGAAATGGTGAAGGAAGTCTTGGACGTGATGATCGATCTGGCCAAAACCGGCATGACCATGGTGTGCGTCACCCATGAAATGCAGTTTGCTCGCCAAGTGGCAGATCGAGTGGTGTTCATGGCTGATGGTGAAATCGTCGAAGTCGGGCCACCAGAACAGGTGTTAGTGACTCCCCAGTGGGATAGGACGAGAGAGTTTTTACAACACGTACTTTAAGACTTTATTCGAAGTACAAATTTACCCTTATTTTATGGAATGAAATCGATATGTTGGCAAAAAATCTATCGACGTATACCAACATGCCTTTTTGGCTGGCAGATACGTCTTTGGCGAGCAAAATACACGCAAACGCACGTTTTGAAATCCCACAAAAAGCCGACGTTGTGATTGTCGGTGGTGGCTTTACCGGTGTTTCTGCGGCCATTACTTTGGCGCGGGCGGGACTAAAAGTGGTTCTGCTGGAAGCGGGGCATTTAGGCGAAGGGGCAAGTTGTCGAAATGGCGGACTGCTCGGCCCAAGCTTCAGCAAATTGGGCGTCGATGGGCTGGAGCGTCAATATGGTCGTGATCAGGTGCATTCGACAATTCGAGAAAGCTTGGTCGCGTTTAATTGGCTGGTGGACTTTATTCAGCAAGAGCAAATCGATTGTGATTTGTCTTTATGTGGCCGTTTTCGTGGTGCCAGCCACCCTAGTCATTACGCAGGATTAATCGAACAGGCGGAAGAACTGGCGAAAGTCGTGGACTTTCCCGCCATTGCGGTAAGTCGTCAGGACCAATTCGAAGAGGTGGGCTCTAATGCCTATTACGGCGGCGTTATCTACCCGACCGATGGCACCTTACAGCCTGCCAAATTACACCGTGGATTGTGCCAAATTGCTCAGCAAGCGGGCGTATTAATACTAGAGCACACCATGGTTCGCGGTATTAGCAAACAAGGACATAGTCATAAAGTGCAATACGATGGCGGCACGATAGACGCAGATCAGGTGATTATCGCCACCAATGGCTATACGGGCGGCGAGTTTGGACAATTCAAACGTCGTATCATTCCTATTCGCTCTGCGATGATTGCCACCGAAGAATTACCTGAATCTGTGATTCGCTCCGTGAGCCCGAAATTGCGCGCCCACGGCGGCACCGAGCGTTTGGTTGCTTATTATCGACCTTCGCCAGATGGTAAGCGCATCTTATTTGGTGGTCGCGCCTTTGGTCGCGGCGATCAGCCACAGCTGTATTCAAAATACCTACAGGATTTTATGATCCGAACCTTCCCGCAACTAGAAGACGCCAAGATAGATTACGCTTGGTCAGGTTATGTTGCCTACACCTTTGACCATGTGCCGCACATTGGCAAAATGGACGAGATGCACTACGCCATGGGCTACTGTGGCTCGGGTGTTGGTCGCGCCAATTATTTTGGCCGCAAAATCGCCCAACAAGTGCTTAACCAAGCGGAAGGCAAAACGTCTTTTGACCAGTTTCCGTTCAATACTCGTCCGTTTTACACCGGAAAACCTTGGTTCCTACCGATGATCATGAAATGGCACGACTTTGCCGATCGTCGTGGCTGGTAACGGCGGCGGTCAGAAAAGCCTGTGATATCTATGGAAATTGGCGGTTTTGTTAATAACAAAGCCCTAATGCAGGCTATTTTTTAGAAGTTACTTTCTAAAAGCTATTTTCTAGAAACTACTTTGCTAAAGGTTATTTTTTCGCGTTAGTCCAATCCTAGTTTTTCTAGGATGTCTTGCCAGCTATGCACACGTTGATAACCTTGGGCATGGATGTTGTGCAAGGCGTTAAATAGTATCCCTTCACCAACAAAGGTATCTAGGTGTTTTGGTGTGTCATCGATCAGGTAGTCGGCGTGGATGATGCTTTTGTCACCGCAAAAAACAAAATTGAGTTCGTTAATGAAAGGGAAATGAGTTTTTAACCAATCGTATTTGGCGGCAAAAGACGCGGGGTATTCCATGGCGGCAGTGACAAAAAAGATGTCATATTGCGTCGACAATATTTTGATGGCGTCAATTGCGCCGTCAAATGCCGCTAGGTCACGGAAAAAATCGGGATGATTGGGGTGTTGCCTCACCCGATCCACATGTTCCTGCGGAATCACATGGTAAATACGCGTTCCTGTGGTGTCTTCTTTGGTTAACCTAGCGTCAAATTCGTGGTTATACCATTCAATATGACGCTGCAGGCTGTCACAGATGGTTTCGTCCATATCAATTGCGATGCGTTTTCTCACATATTTCCCCTCAATGAAAAATGATATTTTGCGGTTTGTTTGTTATATGCAATCTTGCTGAATGCTTGAAAAATAGCAAATTGACATGACAAATCAGTGACTTAAACACAAGGCTTTGACTCAGTCGTGGGTATTGCTACTTATGAAGCGTGACGCTTTTCTCTTAGAAAGCCTTTTAGTATCAATAGGTCAGAATATCCGCAGCAGGTCTACGGCAATGCTGTATCATGATTCGCATGAGATTCATCGAAACCAGCGCTTTCACAACGCTCCTTCCAGATTACCTTTCCGATGAAGATATGCCTGCCTTGTAGGCATATCTTATGCAAAAGCCTGATGCAGGTGATATCGTCAGAGGCTCAGGAGGCGTCAGGAAGGTTTGCTGGGCTCCCGATGGAAGGGGAAAGAGTGCGGTGTTCGAGCTATCTATTATTGGAAGAAATCTGACCACGAAATCTGGATGCTCACTATTTATAGCAAATCGGAGCGATCTACGATTTCTGGTTATATGCTGAAGCAAAGTTTTCGGGCAGCTCCACTAAATATGTAACAAGCGTAGGTTGTTGGGCTAATTACCCGCTTACGTCAGGTACGGATGTTGGTGAATTTCACTCAGTTGTGTGTTTAATCTTTCATTTTGTCGATCATTTGCACGAATCTGGTGACGCCGGATGATATTTCGGTAAGGCCGCGTGAGACTTCTCCGATGCTTTCTTGGCCGTGTAGTGCGATGCCATTCACGGCGTGTAGCATGTCGTCCATTTGATTGATGAGGTCATGGTTTGTTTCAACGACTTGGCTAATTTCCGCAGTGGCTTCTGCGGTGTTGCTGGCCAGCTTACGAACTTCGTCGGCAACGACAGAAAAACCTCGCCCAGCGTCGCCAGCTCGGGCGGCTTCTATGGCAGCATTTAGCGCGAGCAGGTTGGTTTGGTCGGCAATGGCGCGGATGGTGACGACAATGTCGGAGATGCTTTTCGATTGTGCTTTTAACTGTTCGCCGGTGTCGGTCGCTTGTTGTATTTTATCGGTTATCTCTTTTGATGTTTGCACTGAGGCATTAAGAACATTGACTGCGTTAGACGAGACTTGGCTAGTTTGTTCTGAGGTGGCGGCGGCAAGTTCAACGGCGATGAGGGTATTGTTTACCCGTTCGGTGATGTCGGCCGCAAATTTAATGACTTTATAAACCTGGCCTTTTTCGTTCACTATTGGGTTGTAGGTGGCTTCTAGCCAGATAACATTACCTTCACCGTCAATACGTTGGAAGCGCCCAGAAAAGTGTTTGCCATGGGCAAGCTCAGCCCAAAAATGTGGATTTTGTTGATAAAAACTATCATCACAAAACATTTTGTGGTGTTTGCCTTTAATCTCTTCCAGAGTGTATTTCGTCGCGTCTAAAAAGTTGTCATTAGCATTGAGGACATTGCCTTTGGGGTCAAATTCGATCATGGCTAATGATAGCTCTAAGGCGGTTAAGATGGCGTTTTTGTCTTTCAGGGCAACTTGATTATGGGTAACGTCATTGGCGATTTTGAGGATTTTTGTGACCTCGCCGTTTTCGTCGGTCACGGGGAAATAGCTGGCTTCTAGGTAAATGGGTTGTTGGTCGTTTTTGAAGCGTAAAAATGTGCCACTGGAGGGTTTTCCCGCCGCCAGATCAGACCAAAAACGTTTGTATTCTGTGGTTTTTACATAGTCTTCATCACAAAATATGCGGTGGTGCTTACCGATAATTTGATCCAGCGAGTAGCCCGTTGTTTGCAGGAACGGTTCATTCGCATCGAGAATAATGCCTTCTTGAGTAAAGCTAATGCAGGTGGTGTTTCTCTTGATGGCTCTTAGCTCATTTTCACCGTCCATTAGGTTACTTGTTTGCTCTGATGGCTGTGGCTGACTTTTGCTCTTGCGTCCTTCTCTGGAAAAAAACATGTGTGATCCTTAAAAGAGTTCCGTTGTGATGGGGCTATTGAGCATTAAATATGGCAGAAATGTTTACTTTTGTAATGCTCAAAAGTAAAAAAGTGGATTGCGTGATGTTGGCCTTGTCACATAACGGGCATTTTGCTGTTACTTTGTTGTCGTGTATTCGTCCTCGTCGTGATTATGTTCAGACCTTGCGAGAGAAGATGGGTATTGAGACGATACACTTGCTGGGGCGAGGCAAGGCCAGCCGTTTGAGGTCAAGGTGCGCTGGGAAAAGCATCCTAAGCGGTTGAGTAAAACCGCTCCGAACATTTTATAAGTATTTGTTTATGACGCGAGTGGCTCAAACTCACTGGGTTGATCGATCAAATGAGCGATGGACAGCAAATGTTGCTCATTCAAATAATTGAGCAATTCTGTATTCACTTCTTGCTGAATATTTTGGATGCCTTGATTGCCAAAAATTCTATTGATTTCAATCACGTAAGGTGTTGAGCCTACCATGGCGATATCAAACCCTGCGTGGTTGATGTCTAAGGATTGCGCCAAATAGGTCACCAAGTCTTGGGCTTCTTTAGGGAGCAACGCTTCTTCGACTTGGCCGCCTTGGCTGATGTTGTTGTGAAAACCATTGTCTGATTGTAAGCGCCAATAGCCACTGACAATTTTATTACCCACCCAGATAATGCGCATGTCTCGGTCAATGGGTAAATATTCCTGAGCGTACAAAATATCGGTTTGTGCGACATAATCGCGCCATTGGCCGACGGTTTCTATTAAAAATACGCCATTGCCCATGCTACTACGAGGGATTTTTGCCACAAAAGGAGATGGCATTTCGTCCCAAATTTTCTCCGCTTCATAAGGCGTATTGGCAGAAATAATCGTATAAGGGTGTTGATGAGGGGCAACGGTGCGAAAGGTACGCGTCATCTCGACTTTGTCGTGTCCTATCATGTAGGAAGCAAGACTGGGAAAAATACGCTTTTTTAAGCCATGAACCAAGGCCGTAAGTTGCCAGTATTGTGGAAAAAGTAGCCAGTCAGCCTCTTTGATCTCGTCTAAATGTTCGTACATAGACTCGGGTTTGATGTATCGCACATGAGGTAAATGCAGCGTTCTTAGCGCGTCAAAAGAGATGATCTTCATTAGGTATAATCAGTAGCCAAAGATGCCGCGATTGTGGGGCTTAGCGTGGCAAAAAGAAACTAAGAAAAGCGCCTTTAATATACTTAAAGAAGATTAAAAGCACTTCATATAGACCTAAAGACTATAAAACGTCCAATATACCACCAATGCTCTTACCGAGTGGCGTTGTCGCCAATGGCACAGCATCACAGCTTCTCGCGGCAAACTAGTGGGTTAGTGGCTTCTTTGTGTTCCGCAAGCGGCGGATAGAGTCAAAAATCAGTATGGCAAGCGCGGACCAAATCAGTACAAAGGTCGTGAGTTTTTCTGGGCTGAGGGGCTCGTCGTATAAAAACACCGCCAGAAAAAACATACCGGTTGGGCCGATATATTGGAAGAACCCCAGAGTCACCATACTGACTCGGTTGGCCGCCGCCGCGAAGCACATTAGCGGGATCATGGTGACCGGCCCTGCGGCAAACAGTAACCAATTGACACTGGCACTGTTTTCAAACATGTTGGCACTGGGCGAGTCGACCAGCATTAAATAAACCAAGGCGAAAGGCAGCAAAATAGCCGTTTCAATGGCCATTCCTGTAAAACTATCGACCGCGGCTTTTTTGCGAACTAAACCATAAAAACCAAATGTCACCGCCAGCACCAGCGCGATCCAAGGCAGAGAGCCAAACTGAATCACTTCAAACGCCACCGCACAAAAGCATAAAACCACAGCGGCTTTGCGCACTCTATCCAGCTTATCTTGAAAGAAAATCATCCCTAATAAAATACTAATCAGCGGGTTAATGTAATAACCCAGGCTGGCGCTGAGCATTTTATTGTTTTGAATCGCCCAAATAAACGTCCCCCAATTGATGGCAATCAGTACCGTCGACACCACCATCGCCAATAAGGTCTTAGGCGATTGCAGAACCGTCTTTAGCGCGTCGGTATAGCGCAGTATAAGAATCAAGACAAGCACGATCACGCAAGACCAAATGACGCGATGAGCAAGAATCTCCGTCGCCGGAACAAACGACATTTCTTTAAAGTAAATAGGGGCAATGGCCCAAAGAGTAAACGCGGTTAACGCGTAAAAAATGCCGCTTTTGGAAGAAGTTTGCATTGAAGTGATCCTATTCAATGAGAGTGATTTTTAGGGAGAGAGTGTATCTTAATACTGGATAAACGGTCAGCATTTTTGTTTTTCCTCTTTTGTTTCTGCAACTACCTGCTCATTTTTAGGGCTTTTTGTTTTACAATGGCGGCCATAATTTGTCCGCAAGGTCAGTTTTAAGTCCATCTGTTTGTTCTGTGATGGGCTTAATTTTTATTCTAATAAGGAAGCCAGATGTCACGTTCTTCGTTTAAGTCCCCCGTTATTGAGCCTAAAACCCAGTGGCTGGAAGTGATTTTGCTGTGGGTGGCGGGTATTTCCGCGGCGATGCAGTTTGCCAAGTTTTCAGTGTCGTTTGATGATTTGTTGGTGCATTACCAAGCGGGTGCGACATCTACGGGGGCGGCGCTGTCGGCGGTTGGTTTGGTCGGTTTGGTATTTGGTGTGTCGGCGGGCATGATTGCGAGTCGCGTTGGCTATTTGAAGGTCTTGGTGGGTGCCTTGTTATTAGGCGGCGTGCTGTCTTTTATTCAGTCTACTTTGCCGTCTTTTCAGCTGTTGTTTGTGACGCGAATGTTGGAAGGTTTTTCTCAATTAGGGGTGGTGGTTGCGGCGCCGACCTTGATTGCCAAGTTAAGCGCGCCGCAGCATAAGTCCTTGACCATGGGGATTTGGGGCACATTTTTTGGGATTGCCTTTGCGGTTTGTGGCTGGGCGGGTAAAAGTATTTTAGATCAATACGGCTTGCAGGCGTTGTTTTTAAACCATGGGGTTTTTATCACGACTATCGGTGTGGTGTTGTTTTTTATCTTAAGAAAAAACCCAGTGTTGGATTTGGTGCCAGTCACGGAAATGCAAGGCGGCTTTTTCGCCCAAATGATGAAGATTTACCGTAATCCTCGGGCTTTGTTGCCCAGCTGTGTGTTTGTATTTTATACCTGTACGTTGGTGTCTGTGTTGACCTATGTGCCGGGTTTAATTGACGATGCGGCGTTACAAAAGTGGATGCTAATCTTGCTGCCTTTGGTCACTACCTGCGGGACTTTTTTGGCGGGTGCGATTGCGCAGTATCTGATGCGGCCACAACGGGTGGCATTAATGGCCTATTTGGGGGTGGCGGTCAGTGCGCTTGTGTTGTCTTTTGTTGGTGACTCTGCTGTGGTGTTCTGTTTTGTCGTGGGTGTGCTGGTGTTGTTTTTGGGGATGGTGCCCGGTTCGGCGTTGGCGATGATTCCCACCCTTGCTCGCAACCCAAGTGAGCAGGCGCAAGGTTATGGCTTGCTGGCGCAGTTTGGTAATTTGGGTGCAACGGTGGGGCCGCCAACCTTTGCCACGGCGATTGCGGTTTATGGTCTGTCTGGTTTGGTGGTGTTGGTATTGTGTGTGTGTGCTTTTGGTGTGCTGTTTAGCCTTTTGGCTGGGCGTATTAAAGCGGTCGTTTAGTTTTTTTCTGGTCTTTTTGGGTTGTGCTCGTTAGCGGGTGCAGCCTCTATTCTCGCGTTCTGTTCAAAAAAAGCTGCCAAGTATTGTCATAATATGGGACTGTGTGGCGTCTAATGATTCTGTTTGTTTTGACACATTTCTGTCGGGCCGAAAGGCTTTTTTGGGGTTCTACTCATGAAAAAAATCGGATTGCTGGTTTTGATCGTCGCATTGGCGGTGGGCTTTTTCTATTTTGATTTGCATCAATTGCTGACGTTGGAAGGATTAAAATCCGGTTTGCTCGAGTTCGAGACGTGGCGCAGTGACAGTCCTTTGTTGGTTGGCGGTGCGTTTTTACTTTTATACGTCATCGTGACGGCTTTGTCTTTGCCCGGTGCGGTGATCATGACGTTAGCCGCTGGGGCGTTATTTGGCTTGCTGTGGGGCACGGTGATTGTGTCTTTTGCCAGTAGCATTGGCGCAACCTTGGCATTTTTGGTGTCGCGCTATTTATTGCAAAACACGGTGCAATCGCGTTTTGGTCATCGCTTAAAAGCCTTTAACGAAGGCATTGCGAGGGACGGCGCGTTTTATTTATTTACCCTGCGTTTGGTGCCGATTTTCCCTTTCTTCTTAATTAATTTGCTGATGGGCTTAACCACGCTTCGCGCTTTGACTTTTTATTGGGTCAGCCAAGTGGGCATGTTTGTCGGTACTTTGGTTTACGTGAATGCTGGCACGCAATTGGGTCAGTTAGAGAGTTTGTCGGGCATTTTGTCGCCTTCGTTATTATTGTCTTTTGTGTTGTTGGGAGTGTTTCCTCTTATCGCGAAAAAAATAGTTGATGTAGTGAAAGCGCGTCGCGTTTATGCTGGATTTACCAAGCCAAAATCCTTTGATCGAAATTTGATTGTTATTGGTGCTGGGGCTGGTGGCTTAGTGAGTGCTTACATTGCAGCCACAGTGAAAGCCAAAGTCACCTTGATTGAAGCCCATAAAATGGGCGGTGATTGCTTAAATTACGGCTGTATTCCGAGTAAAGCATTAATCAAAAGCGCGAAAGTGGCTCATCAAATGCGCCATGCTGAAAACTATGGTTTGAACAGCAGCGAGCCGAGTTTTTCTTTCAAAAAAGTCATGCAACGTATTCACGATGTGATCGCAAAAATCGAACCTCACGACAGTGTTGAGCGTTACAGCAAAATGGGCGTCGATGTGGTGCAAGGCTATGCCAAATTGATCGACCCTTGGACGGTGGAAATTCAATTAAATGAGGGCGGCACGAAACGCTTAACGGCGCGCAGTATTGTATTAGCAACTGGCGCTCGTCCTTTTGTGCCAGATCTACTCGGTTTAGACGAGGTGGGTTATGTCACCAGCGATACTCTGTGGGACGCTTTTGCTACATTGGATGAGCCACCGAAGCGTCTGGTGGTATTGGGCGGCGGCCCGATTGGTTGTGAATTGGCGCAGAGTTTTGCGCGCTTGGGGTCGAAGGTAACGCAAGTGGAGCGCTCGGCTCGCATTATGAGTCGAGAAGACGAAGAAGTGTCTGCGCTGGTACAAGAAAGTTTAACGCAAGATGGCGTAATCATGCTGACTTCGCATAAGGCGGTACGCTGTGAAAAGGAAGGTGAAACCAAGCGTTTGATTGTGGAGCTCGATGGTCAAGAGTCGGTGATTGAATTTGATGTGCTGATTTGTGCGGTTGGCCGCGAAGCGCGTCTTGAAGGTTACGGTTTGGAAAATTTGGGCATCGAAACCAAAGGTACGATTGTCACCAACGATTATCTCGAAACCCTGTATCCGAATATTTTTGCGGCAGGCGACGTGGCGGGCCCTTATCAATTTACTCACGTGGCGGCTCATCAAGCTTGGTATGCGGCGGTGAATGCTTTATTTGGCTCGTTGAAGAAGTTTCGTGTCGATTATCGGGTGATTCCTTGGACCACTTTTGTTGACCCAGAAGTAGCGCGCGTCGGCTTGAGCGAGCAAGATGCCAAAGATCAAGGTATTGCTTATGAAATGGTGCGTTACGGACTAGATGATTTGGATCGCGCCATTGCTGACAGCGCCGCAAAAGGCTTTGTCAAAGTGCTGACGGTGCCGGGCAAAGACAAGATATTAGGCGTGATCATAGTAGGCGAGCACGCTGGGGATTTGTTGGCCGAATTCGTGTTGGCGATGAAACATGGTCTGGGTCTGAATAAGGTGCTTGGTACCATTCATACGTACCCAACCTGGGCGGAAGCCAACAAATACGCCGCCGGTGAATGGAAACGCGCTCATGCACCGCAGCGGGTTTTGAGCTGGTTAGAAAAATACCATACTTGGCGTCGAGGTTAATCGGAAGAAAAGCCGTCGTTGAGATGGGAAAAGCGTTTCATCTTTTCCCAAAAAAGTTTTGCCTGAACGCTTTGAGTTTGATGGCGTAAGCGGATCATGAAAATTGGCAGTTGATTTTGTGAGGTGAAGTTTTCCACTTCTATTGGCACTAGGTGGCCATTGTCCAATTCTGCTTCAATGCAATGTTTGGGCATTCTCGCCCAGCCAAGTCCGTGCAGTAGCAGAGTCTTTTTGGCTTGAAAGTCATTCACGTACCAGCGCTTTCCTGTTGGCAAAACATACTGGTGTCCATTTTCCGAGGCGTTGGCGGCGGTGTTGGAGACTAAAATTTGTGGAATTGTATGAAGCGATTGCTGTTTTATTTTAGCGTCATTGGCGTTGAGTGTGACGAGTAAGGTCGGGCTGATCACTGCCATCATGGTGATTTTATTAAGCTCGATAAAGGCGTGCCGGTCATCAAGCCCGTATCTTGGGCCAATGGCGATTTCGCATTTATTTTTTGCCAGTTTTTCTTGCACGCCATGAAGGTGATCTGTGGTGATGTCTAGAGCAATCTCAGGATGGTGAGTTTGAAAGGCTTTGATGCGTGACATGCAATCATCGTCTAGCGCCATTTGGCTCAAGCTGATGTGCAACGGCGCGGCTGTGCCTTGAGCGAGATCATGGCCTAAGTTTTCTAACTGCAGCACCTGAGACATGAGTTTTTTGCTTTGCTGGAAAAATGCATGGCCTTCGGCGGTGAGTGTTGGGCGATAGCTGTTCCGATCAAATAGCAATATGCCATATTGTTCTTCCAAGGCTTTCACCGCCGCACTGATTCCGGGCTGCGTTTTATGGATAGAATCCGCCGCCGAGCGAAAACTGCCTGTTTCGACCACCGCAATAAAGGCTCTTAGCTGATCCAGTTTCATAGGTTCACCACATGATTATTAATTCTGATCGTTTTAATAACAAAACGAGATTATTTATTGTTCATTATATCTTTTATCATAACAACCACTAGACGCGCAGTAGCGTTTGTTTCACAAAGGAGAGAGTAGGTGGATTCAGCATTCGTCGTGCTATTTTTAGCGGGGTTAATTACCGGTTTTTCTAAATTTTCGGTCGGTGGTATGGGCTTGTTGGTGCTGCCTATTGTGATGATTGCCTTTCCGGGTCCTGAGGCGTTGGGGATGATTTTGCCGCTCTATATTATCACCGATATTTTGGCGGTGTGGAGCTATCGATCTAAAATTGCTTGGGCGGTATTAGCGCGCTTTTTACCCCTGGCTTTTTTGGGAGTGATAGTCGGCAGTCAGTTGTTGGCCAACATCGATGCGGACCAGTTTGTGAGCTTTTTAGGTTTGATGATCTTATTAATGATCGCCTTGGGCCTGTATCTGGATTTTCGTCCTGCCTCGTTTATGCAAAAGCCGTGGGCGGCCTATTCAATGGGCTTTTTGGGCGGCATAGTGACCATGATGGCTAACGCAGCAGGGCCCATTTTTAGTCTATTTTTGTTGGAACAAAAACTGAACAAAGAGACTTACGTCAGCACCCGAGCGTGGGCGTTTTTTATCATTAACGTGGTGAAATTGCCCTTTTACATCAGCCTAGGTTTACTCTCGCTTGAAAGCACACAAGCCAGTTTATACGCCGTGCCAGGGCTGTTGGTCGGTTCATTTATTGGCTATCATTTTTTGAAAAAAGTGAACCCCATTCAGTTCAAATGGATGATCCGCATTATGTCGATGATTGCGGCAATTAAGTTGTTTTTGTTTTCGTGATACTTATCTCGTCACGCTTGTTTAGGGGCCGTTACGAGAGCATTTTTCTGAGGGTTTTACATGTCTAGTCATCTTGCTGGGTGATCGCATGGCTTCTGGAAACGGTGGTGTTTGGTTTTAGACAATAAAGAATAGTGATGGGTGAATATGGGTCAAACGACGAGTGTAAAAAACTATCTTGGTGCTTACAGTGCTCAGGTACAGCAGCAGGCGCAAGCATTGTTAGAGACGGAAAAATCCGCTCAATGGTTGTTAAATAAGTATCCTGTTGTCCATGGACTGGGCGGTGCCAGTGGTTTGTATGAATACGCTTTAGAGATAAAAAATACCTTTATGCGCAGTTCGCCGCCCATTAGTAAGGTGATTTACGACGATAAAATACACGTGATTAATAATGCGCTTGGCCTGCATACTTATGTGTCGAGAATGCAGGGCAATAAGCTTAAAGCCAAAAATGAAATTCGAATATCCTCTTTGTTTCGTCAAGTCCCTGAGCCCTTACTCAGAATGATACTGGTGCATGAATTAGCGCACCTTAAAGAAAAAGATCACAGCAAAGCCTTTTACAAGCTCTGCTGTTATATGGAGCCCGATTATCATCAGCTAGAATTTGACCTGCGCTTGTATCTTAGCCATCGAGACCGCTTTGGTGAGCTTTGGTAAGCCTAAACGTTTACGTTTGATAGCTGGAAATCGGGTTTTATGGCGGTGATTTTCTTGCTTAGGTAAGTCAACAAAACCCCATACATAGGAATAAATAACCCTAAGCTGATGATGAGTTTAAAAGCAAAATCAGCCAGTGCGATTTCTTGCCAATGCTGCGCCATAAATGGATCTGGGCTTTGATAGAAGGCAATGCCGAAGAAAGCTAATGTATCCAAACCGTTGCCAAATAGGGTGGAAGCGGCTGGTGCAATCCACCAGGCTTTAAGTTGGCGAAGTCGATTAAAGACTTGGATATCCAGTGCTTGACCCAGCAAGTAAGCCATCAGGCTGGCAATCGCAATACGTCCAACAAAGCTGTTGTACGTGGCCAAGGCGGCAAACCCTTGAAACTCGCCTTGAGCGAATAAAACCGATAAGACATAAGAAACGATTAAAGACGGGATCATCACCAAAAAGATAATTTTACGCGCCAATGGTGCGCCAAAAATTCGCACCGTAAGGTCAGTGGCTAAGAAAATAAAGGGGAAGGTGAAGGCGCCCCAAGTGGTGTGAAACCCCACTACGGTAAAAGGAATTTGTACCAAGTAATTGCTAGAGGCAATGATCAGTAAGTGGAACAGGGCGAGGTAGCCCAACGCTTTGCTTTGTTGTGCCGTGGTAAATGTGCTCATATTGTGGCCTTTTTCGTTTGATTGGGGTGAGGGAACCCAAATTTAAAATTTGATGACGCTTCGCACCTGACCTATCGGTCAAATGCGGAGCGAGATTATACATGAAAATACTGGTTAAAAAAGCGTCAATTGCCAAAAAGATAACAGAGATAAGTTGTAGTTGCGGGTAGACAGGTTGGTCTCGACGATAATGAACAATTCTGTCTACCTTTGTCAATGTGCTTTTCCGACGAAGGAGGGTGTCGCTAAAGGTATTCAGCGAAGGTTGGATAGGTTTTGTAGGCCTGATGAAGGAGGCACGACTGTGATCAGGCGTGTGACACTATTCATCCTACAATTGGTTGATTTATATTGGTTTTTGTAGGTCGTGATTTATCGCGACAAGAGGCTCATTGTTAACGATGGTTTTTGACGGCCTAAAGGCCGACTTACATTTTTGGTTTACGTAAAACTTGTCCGTCGTGATTGTTTTGTAGGTCGTAATTTATCGCGACAAGGGATTCATTGTTAACGATGGTTTTTGACGGCATAAATGCCGACTTACATTTTTGGTTTACGTAAAACTTGTCCGTCGTGATGGTTTTGTAGGTCGTGATTTATCGCGACAAGGGGCTCATTGTTAGCGCTATTTGATGCGTTAGATGATTGGTTCCACGATAGGGTTGAGGTTCTATTGCCATTTAAAGGCTGTTTTTTTGTTAAAGCCAATGGCGAGTTTTCGGATCATGCCATAAACGCTTTGTGTCAGCGTCATAAACACAATATTACGTCTTTTATTCAAGCGAATCTTGTTGGTTACCAGTCTGAATCGACGGCGGCAGAGTTAGCGCAAAGCATTAGTGTGCTGAAAGAAGGGGCGATTGCACAAGCCTATGTTGCTGATGATCGCGATGCTGCCAAGAGAGCAAAAGCGATGGCTGTTGCTCTCTTGGGTTGATTGGGAGGATCTGTATCTAAAATATCTGATTAATCGTCGTCATTGCTGCTGTTGATGCGTGCGAGCCTGTCTTGCTCTTCTTCAAAGGCTTCTTGTATTTCTTGCAGTACGGAGTCAACGTCAGCGGCGTCTGTTGGTTCTTCAAATAAGCCGGTCAGCTCCGTGTTGGGTGTTAATTTACCGGCTTCAAATAACGCCCAAATTTCCTTCGCATATTTTGTTTCGAGCAGCTCTGGGGCAAACAAGCCGTAATAATTACGCATGTTGTTGACGTCGCGCTCTAACATCCACTCGGCGTTATTATTGGCGGCGGCATCGACCGCTTGTGGTAAGTCGATAACAACCGGGCCGTGTGAATCCACTAACACATTGAATTCAGATAAATCCCCGTGTACTAAGCCAGCGCATAACATGCGAACCACATCTTTAATGATGGCGTCATGGTCATTTTTGGCTTGTTCGGCTGTCAGCACCACATCGCTTAGGCGTGGTGCGACTTCGCCGTTATCGTCGGTGACCAGCTCCATTAATAAGACGCCATCAATGCAGCCATAAGGCACAGGCACACGAACACCGGCTTCGGCCAAACGATACAAGGCGTCGACTTCTGCGCTTTGCCAGAGGTTTTCTTGTTCATCGCGACCAAATTTAGAGCCTTTCTCCATGGCTCTTGAGCGGCGACTGTTGCGTACTTTTCGGCCTTCTCGGTATTGCACAGCTTGTTTGAAACTGCGTTTGCTGGCTTCTTTGTAGACTTTTGCGCAACGGATCTCAGATCCGCAACGAACCACGTAAACGGTGGCTTCTTTTCCGCTCATCAATTGTCGAAGAACGTCGTCTATTAAGCCATCTTCTATTAGGGGTTGTAATCTTTTAGGAATTTTCATGCGGCTCGTTATACAGTGATTAGAGGACAAATGACACTACCAATCCATCGAAAATAGGGCTTATTGGTAGGCTGGGCAAATGATTTTTATCTCATGTTGATTTGCATTATTCGCTGATGTCCCGATTTTTATATTCATTGTTGACTAAATACTCAATCATATCATTGATCTTCATGCCTTTTTCCTCCGCTAAGGCGTTTAATTTTTGCTTCGTGTTAAGCGTCATGCTGATGCTGTAAGGCTTTTTGCCTGTTGATTTCTCACGAAACTTTTTTTGGCTCCACGCTTTTTTCATTTTATCAATAATGAGCGCTTTACGGTCTACGTTATCAGATAAATCTAGAGTAGCAATAACCGCTGCTTTTTTTTCTGCGGCGTCTGTGGCGAGCCAAACAGGGGGAAGCGGGCGTTGCGTGATGTTTTGTAGATACGAATATGCCCAAGTCCACTGAACAGAGTCTGACGCTTCCAGCCAGTTGACCACTGCGTCTTGTGAGCGAATAGTTTGCCAGATGTTTTTTAAGCATTCCAGCATCGCTTGTTGCTGCTGCAAATCGGCTTCGCTGTCGAAGAAGGCGTTAATAATGTCGTTGTGTCTGTCCGCGGTATTGTCTCTTTCTGTGCTGAAGGCTTTTTCAGCAAGGCGTAAGAAGCGCGTTTCTTGTGGTGGCGTTTGTTCTTCGCCAGAAAGGTTTTTTTGAGTTTGCGAATGTTCTTTTAAATAGCACCAAGCCCAATTACACAAACGTTGGTCTTTTTTATCGAGCCAGCGGAAGTGGCTAAAGGGTAATTGGGTGGCTTTAAACGCCGTGCGCATTTGACTGGCGAAATTCTGCGGAGCTCGACTTTTTTGGATTAAATTATCCAGTTCATCGTTTAGCTTTTTTACACGCTCAACCAGCGTATCGCTACGTAAGTTTTTTAAAGAGGCGGAGCGAATGTGCTTGAGCAAATACTCTGCATAAAAAGTGTATTCCCTTTCTGATACTGCCTCCAAAAAATCGCTGTTGCTTTTTATCATTCTTATTATTCCCTTGACGCTTAAAAACCCATAAAAACTACGCTGTAGATGTTTCGTAAATGTTACGTGTATTTTAATAACCTTACAATAATTTTACAGTATATTTATTGATCTTTAAAATGCACTCGAATGACGTGCCAGATGCGATTTCGTGCATCAGCAGGCTAAAATTCAGCCGCTAGAGTGAAATGCTGATAAAAAAGCTGATATTGAGATGAGATATAGGTAAGAAGGATGAGGCTGGGGTGAAAAGGACGATATTAGGGGGGATGTGAGCGAAGGCTGTGCTAAACAGAGTAGCGCGCTCTTGGTTTCGTGCTGAATAAGTGATTCCGTGTGAATAGGTGGTTCCGTGTGAATAGGTGGCTTTTAGAACTTGTTAAGCTTTGCCGTTAGTAAACGGCAAAGCTTTTAACCAATATAAATCAACCAATTGCAGGTTCAATAGCCTCGCACGCCTGATATCAGGCCTACAAAACTCCCCCAACCTTCGCTGACTACCTTCTGCGATGCCCTTTTTTAGGTGAAGAAAGCCCAAGCGCTTTCGCTCTTAATGCCTTTTTTGAGGGTTCGCGCTTTTGCTGTGAAGGAGCGTGATTAATGTTTGGTTCGAAGCCTGGTAGCCACTGAGGTACAAATTGCTCACCGACGAGCTTTTCTATCTCCGCTAACAAATATTGCTCTTTTTCCGCCACTAGGCTGACGGCCAGTCCGCTCGTGCCAGCGCGGCCCGTTCTACCAATGCGGTGAATGTAGTCTTCTGCGTTGTAGGGTAATTCGTGATTTACCACATAGTGCAATTGTTCAATGTCGATGCCTCTTGCGGCAACGTCTGTGGCGACAAGGGCGCGTACTTTGCCGGCTTTAAAATCGGCTAATACCCTATCACGTGCGCCTTGGGATTTGTCGCCATGGATGGCTTGAGTGGCGATGCCGTCTTTTGCCATTTCTTTTGCGAGTTCGTCAGCGCCTTGTTTGGTACGAGTGAAAATAAGCACTTGTTGCCAGTTTTTAGAACCAATAAGAAAGGATAAAAGCGCCCGTTTTTGTTGTTGGTCAACGGCATAGACGATTTGTTCAACCTGTGCGGCGGCGGTGTTGCGGTGGTTAACTTCTATTAATTGCGGGTCTTTTAGTAGGGCTTTACTGAGAGCAAAGATCTCATCGTTAAAGGTGGCAGAAAAAAATAGCGTTTGTCGCGTTTCGGGGAGTTTTTTTAATATTCTTTGAATATCAATGATAAAGCCCATGTCGAGCATACGGTCGGCTTCATCCAATACGAGAGTTTGCAGATGGTTTAGATCAATCAGGTTTTTCATCATCAACTCAAGCAAACGCCCCGGCGTGGCAACTAAGACATCACAGCCTTGCTTGAGCGCATCCAATTGCACATTGATACTGGCTCCGCCATACGCCACCACAGATTGGATGGGGAGATTAGCGCTGTATTTTATGAAACTGGCATGAACTTGTTGCGCTAATTCTCGGGTCGGCGTCAGGACCAGAACCTGGATGTTATCGGTGTGGTGCGACGCTTTGGTTTGTAAAATTCGGTGCAATAGCGGTAACGCGAAGGCGGCGGTTTTTCCGGTGCCTGTCTGCGCGCCAGCCATAATGTCTTGATTGGATAAAACCGCCGGAATCGCGGCAAGTTGGATCGGTGTAGGGGTTGAGTAATCTAGTTTTTTTACCTGATCAAGAATGTTTTGATCAAGCCCTAATGATGCAAAGCTCATGGCGCTCCCGCTAAGGTTGAAAGCTATAAATAGAAGGCGCTAGTGTAGCATTATGCCGGTATAACAGGCGGTTTTTGTACCGATCGTGTTGCAATTAAAGCATAGCGAGCAGCGGCTTGAGAACGAAGTCGCCGAGTAGGTAGCTGAGATAAAACGCGACAGGCGCTTTAACTCGGAAGCCGTTAATGCATCGTGTCACTTTCATCACGCCACTATATAGATAGTGGCGTGTGTACAGACCAAGTTTAGAGGAATGAGATTAAGTGAGTTTAGGTTAAAAGGGGGTTATGAATCCTGATACGCCAGCATCGCCGCTGCTAAGTCTTCACGAGAATCGCCGACGGACTTAAACAAGGTAATGGCTTGATCGGGCTGATTAAGCGCTTGTCTGCCTAAGTGCTTGCCGCTGCAAAGCTCGGTTAATTCGGCTTGAATGTCCTCCGCTACTATCGCCCCTTCTCTTATTGGGATGATTAAATCGCCGGTTTCCGCTAATGCACCTGCGCGCGTGTCGACAAAAATCTCTGCTTTTTGCATGGCGAGATTGTCCACTTCGCGCATCATTGGGGTAAAGCTGCCGACTAGGTCCATATGCACGCCAGGTTTGAGCCATTCGCCTAAAATGATGGGTTCATTGGCGAGTGTGGCGCAGCTAATAATGTCTACCTTGCCTGCTATGTCGGCAAGTTGTTCGGTTTTGCAGATTCGGGCATCAATGCCTTGCGCTTGTAGTTCTGCGACAAACTCAGACGCAGTGACATGGTTTCTATTCCAGATCCATACGATTTCAATGGGGCGAACACTGCAATGTGCTGGAACAAGATGACGGCCCATCCGCCCAGCGCCCAGCATTAACATAGCGCGAGAATCTGGGCGAGATAGGTACGAAGACGCCAAAGCCGATGCTGCGGCGGTGCGTATCGCTGTGATGACGTTGCCATCCATTTGCGCCAAGGTTTGCCCCGTTTTACCGCAACTTAACGTATAAAGACTGGTTAAACCGGGTAAGCCTTGTGCGTTATTGCCCGGAAAAACGCTGACTTGCTTAACGCCTAAATATTGACCTTCGATCCAAGCTGGCATCAGTAATAATGTCGCCTGAGGAGCGTTCGGCACATCAATAAAATGATGGTGGCGCACGGGTGACTGTACGTCTGTCACGAAAATATCGCGCAGCGCTGCCACAATTTTTGGCCAAGTTAAGCGAGAACGTAAAGTATCTGCTGATATTTGCATCTTGGGATTCCTCCATTGGGTGAGTCATCATCCTAGCATTCTTCTCTTCTGCTGCTCTTGCTTCTCGCTTGATTTTTTCGCGATCACGTTTTTGTTTTTAATTTTCATCATTTGGTAATTAAAGAACGCAAATCTTAATTTATCTTCATTTCTTTCTTATTTCCTGAAGGTGAGACATTTTATTAGCCTGTCGTATTTCATAAAAAACTATATATTACAATTACTTAAATAATTTATACTTGCTTCTTAAAAAATTAAGTAAAAAATAAGACCATTCAAGTCTGATTTCTTGTTGTAATAAAGTTACCGAAATGTATTATTAATACCGAAAACATACGTTTTTAAGCATTTAATCACTATAAAAACAACAAACATTTGGGTTTGAAACTATGAAAAAATCGATTCTTTACACTGCTATTGTCACTGGTCTTTTATCCGCTGGTGCGATTCACGCGGCGCCTTCATTCGATGCGAACTTCGAGTTAAATACTGATGCAATTGACAAAGCCGTAGGTGATACGACTTATGACCAAAATGGTCGTGTTGAGCTGAACGCTTACAGCAAACACACATCAGGTGAGAACTTCTTTGCTGGTAAGGGCTCGGTGCTTTTAACAACAGATGGAACAGCTGTCGTTGATGACGCTTTTATTCAGTTGGGCAATAACACTTGGGACCTACAACTAGGTCGCTTTGAAGGCATTAACTTATTTCCGTTAGCAAAAGATACTTTAATTGTTCATGCTATTGATGGCGGTGTTTATGAAGCCAATAAAGTGCGTGGTCGTGTGGGCGATAATGGCGGACAGATTGCTTTCCATTACAAAGCCAGCGAAATGCTAAAGTTTGAAGTGGATACGCTTTACGGTGATGGTCAAGCGGATAAGGGTGACGGCAAATCTTATGGTGATAAAACCACAGCAATTGCTGGCATCCGTCCTTCGGTGACTTTTGTGACGGATGCCGCGACTATTTCTGCAGGTTTTGAAAGCGTTAAATATGATACAACGGACGGTGCAACACCTACTCCAACTACTGGTAAAGTGGATCTAACAGGTTATGCTGTTACTGCGAACTTTGATATGGGTGCGGCTAACGTGAACCTTGCTGCAGCGCACAGCAAAGACGATATTTCAGATAAGAAGACCACGTCATTTGTTGCAAACATGGTGTACGGAAACTTTGGCTTGGGTGTGATTGCTTCTAGTGTTGATAATAAAGCCGGTAGTGATCCATCTTTGTTAACCACTTATGTTGCTTACACGGTTCCTGTATTGGATATCGAAAACGCCACAGTAACTTTTGCGGGTTCTTACTCAACAGCGGATGACGTTGCCGCGGGTGATAATGATAAAGTCACAGCAGCACGAGTTCGTTTTAACTACGGCTTCTAGCAGGTAGTTAAAGAGAAGAGCAATATCGCTGGTTACTCCCTTTTCTAGCGATATTGTTCTTTCTGTGTGTTTGTAATCCTTTTTATTCTAGTGATCCTCTCTCAATAGTTACCATACGAAAAACCTACCCTCTTTACCGTCATGCATCGTGATGTTATTCAATCACTCGTAAGGTCATTAAGTCGCTGTCTTTGGTAATGACTAAGCTTGGGTCAACACGCAAGCAGCTGCCAGCGTAATGCCCTGCCACGGAGAAGGTGCAAATTTGTGAGCGATAGCCTTCAATGTCTGGCAGTTTCCACAGCGCTTGGAAGATGTGATCTTGGTGAGAAAAACGCCCAGCGGTTTCTTCCATCAAGGCGTCTTCGCCATCGTATAGGCTGATGTTAAAACCGCAGCGGCCCGCAATGGGTTTGCTCACATAGCCGTTATTTTTTAAGGAATCGCTTAATTCAAAAGACGATTCTAATAAATAGGGATGATCGGGGAAAAGCAGCCATAAAACGGGTAAAATCGCCTTATTGCTGGGAATGAGTGTCCAAAGAGGCTCATACACCATCACGTCTTTGCGTAATAATACATCCACTAAACGCGGTGCTTCACTGCGTGGTATATCGGTTTGGTAGTCGCGTAAACGCTGCTCATCGTCATCGCATTCGGCGCGGATCTGATCGAGGGCGGTTTCCCATGCCCATGTTTTCCACACCCAACGGATTTTGACGCCATCCGCGTCCACCACGTCACCGTCTTCGTCCCAACGCAGACTGCCTACCCCTTTGATGACTTTGCATGCTAGTCCGGCTTTTTCTATGGCGCGTTTCATGAAAAGGGCGTGGTAATTTTCCTCTAGATCTGTGTCTTGCATGATGTGAATCACGCCTTTAACGGCACTGTTTGTCCAAGCTTCGATCAGTTCATCAACGAGTTCCGTCGCGGAGCCTTCGCCTTCTGTCGCGCCATAATGCTTGGCCCATTTTTCTTGAATAATGCCCGCTTCCATATAGCAAGACGCAGAATCGCAGTTGTATTCGTAGACCTTAATGCCTTTTGCCGACAGGCTGAAATCAAAACGTCCGGTGATCATCTGATTGCGACGATTGTCCCAAGATTGATGGATCTTAGGCCATAAGGCGGGGGGGATATTAAAGCTGGAAAGCAAGTCATCGTTTTGCAACACATAGTCTGTGGCGTGCATAAACAAAGCATGCAATTCGTTGGTGGCGCGTTTTAACTCCCGTTCGGCTGTTTCAGTGATGACCATGTATTTATAATCGTCTTCCGCTCGGCTGGCGAGTTTGTGGCCGCCCATCATGTCGACAAAGGCTTCTTCCGCTGGATTCGCAATGTTTAACCAAGCACGCGAGGCTTGGCCTTTGTTGGGTACATGGCGTATTTGCAAATCAAATAAGGCGGGATCGTCGGGTGCAATATTTTCGGCGTGTTGGTCATCGTCGGTTTGTATCACCCAGCCTAAAATAGAGGCATCACCGTAGGAGCAACGTAACCAATAGCCACCGTCAGCACTGATTTTGGCGTCTAGCACACGGGAATAATCTTGCCCTTCTGGCCAGACCTGATGACCGACGTTTTGTTCAACCAGATACAAGCGATCCGCTAAGACCTTGGTGACAATCGCGACATGTCCGGTGATTTCAAATTCCCCACCTTCGCTCCAAATAAGCAAGGCACCCACTTCTGGATGACGCAACGAGCCATTGCGAAAGGATTTTAACGGCAAGCGACTTTCGTCGGCGATTAAGCGCGCTGAGGTGAGACGAAAGATGTCGTAAGCCATGGCGACATCGTCAAAAATGTAGCCTTTATTGAGATACAACCAGCGGCGAGCAAATTCAACGCATTGCCACTTATAACCCATGAAAATACCATCCACATAGCTGCGATAGGCATGGCGGTTAGGCAATTCGTCATCATTGGCGGAATCATAGTCAGATGAGTAAACCGGGACATTGCCCAGCGCTGTGCCTAACAAGGTGCCAAAAGGGGCTATTGGCTTAGTCGAATCGGATGTCATGTCGCTGAGTTGCCTTACACAAATGTGCTTTATTAGGCTTAAAAAAGACGATATGAACATCGTCAGATGCTCGCAATATAGTCCTTGAAAAGGGGAGCTGCAAGCACTCAAAATGCTTATTTTTTGGGCGGTATTTAGTAAAAAAAGTGCAAGCGATTGTATTTTAAAATTACTGCCGCATGTAGAGACTATCCTGTTACTGAAACAGCCTTTTTTTGGAGTTAACGATGAGCACAACACAAAATATTTTATTTAGCCCTGTGGTACTTGGGGACGTAGAGTTGCCAAACCGTTTCGTCATGGCCCCCTTAACGCGAACCCGCGCGCCGGGCCATCAACCCAACGCCTTGATGGCAGAATATTATGCGCAACGTGCCAGCACGGGCTTGTTGATCTCAGAATGCACCATGGTAACGGAAGGTACATCGGCCTTTGGTGATGATCCAGGTATCTATTCTGCTGAGCAGATCGAAGGCTGGACGCTAACGACTAAGGCCGTACATGAAAAAGGCGGTCGTATCTTTATGCAAATTTGGCACGCTGGCCGTGCCGCGCATCCATTGTTGAATGACGGCAAAGAGGCGGTATCTGCGAGTGCCATTGCGATTGAAGGTGAAACGCACACCCCAGAAGGCAAAAAGCCTTACACCGTGCCACGTGCATTGACGGTCAGTGAGATCAAAGACATAGTGAGCGATTTCCGTCAGGCGGCGATCAATGCCAAAGAAGCGGGCTTCGATGGCGTGGAAATTCACGGCGCTAATGGTTATTTGATTGACCAGTTTTTGCGTGACAGTGCCAATCAACGTACCGATGAATACGGTGGCTCCTTGGAGAATCGTTCGCGCTTCTTATTTGAAGTGCTTGATGCGGTGACCGATGTATTTGGCAGCGGTCGAGTTGGCTTACGCCTTTCTCCACTCAACAGCTTCCAAAGTATGAAAGACAGCGATCCAATCGCGTGGACAGGTTACTTGGCAGAGCGGCTAAACCGTTTTGATTTAGCCTATGTACATTTAATGCGTGCGGATTTCCTTGGCGTGCAGCAAGCCGATGTCGTCAGTGTGGCGCGCAAAGCGTACAAAGGTCATTTGATGGTTAACATGGGCTACACAGCGGAAGAAGCTAGCCAAGTGATTGCCAACGATGACGCTGATAGCGTGGCGTTTGGTACGGGCATTCTGGCCAATCCGGACTTTGTTGAACGTGTTAAAGCGGGCGCTGAGCTGAATGAGCCAAACCCAAATACTTTCTATACCTCTGGCGCAGAAGGTTATACGGATTATCCGTTTATGACGGCATAACCCCCAGTAACATCAAGAGCAAACAGACAACGCCAAGGCACTTGCCTTGGCGTTTTTGTTGACGAACTCCCCACCCGTCTTTTACCTTAGCGAATCACTCTTATTTAAGGCAAAATCATCGTGGCCATCACTTCTACTCTCGTGTCAAAACTGCCGTCAGTCGGCACCACTATTTTTACCAAAATGTCGGCGCTAGCGGTTGAAAAAGGCGCGATTAATCTGTCGCAAGGCTTTCCAGATTTTCCACCCGATGTGCGGTTATTAGAACGCGCCTCGCAGGCGATTTTGACGGGCAATAACCAATATGCGCCGATGACGGGGCTGCCGCTGTTAAGAGAAGCCATTGCCAGCGTGATTGAGCGCCATTACAGCCGAAGAGTCAGTGCGCTTGATGAGATTACAGTGACCAGCGGCGCGTCGGAAGCCATTTTTGATGCCATTGCAGCGTTCGTTCATCAAGGCGATGAAGTGGTGTTGTTCGATCCCGCCTATGATTTATATGAGCCAGCGGTGACCTTAGCGGGCGGTATTTGTCGTCGAGTCACCTTGTTGGCCCCTGACTTTCGTCCTGATTGGCAGGCGTTTGCGGAATTGTTGAATGATAAAACCCGCTTGGTGTTAATCAATACGCCCCATAATCCGACTGGAAGCTGTTGGTTGGCAGAAGATGTAGACGCTTTATGGCAAGCGATTGCGAGCCGAGACATTTATGTTTTGTCTGACGAAGTGTATGAATTTATTCACTTTGGCGAATCCGCAGTGAGTGTTCACCAACATGCAGAACTGGCAAAGCGTAGCTTGGTGGTGTCTTCTTTCGGTAAAAGCTTTCATCTAACCGGTTGGAAAGTCGGTTACATTGTCGCGCCAACAGCCTTAACTGCGGAGCTGCGTAAGGTGCATCAGTTTGTTTCCTTCTGCACCGCCACGCCTTTGCAACAAGCTTTGGCGGAACATTTGCTGGCCTTGCCCGGCGCGAGTGCGGGGTTGGCGGCGTTTTATCAGCAAAAACGCGATGTATTAAGAAACGCCCTCGTTGCTAGTCGATTTACCTTATTGCCCTGTGAAGGCACCTATTTTCAATTATTGGATTACAGCGCGATCAGCGATTTAGATGACGTGGCGTTTTGCGAATGGTTAATTGATCAAGTTGGCGTGGCGGCCATTCCGGTTAGCGTGTTTTATCAGCAACCGCCAAAAGATCAGCGCCTTATTCGTCTGTGCTTTGCCAAAGAAGAACGTACCTTGCTTGAGGCTGCTCGACGATTAGCTCAGTTATGAGTGGTATGAAAAAGCCAATATCAATGGATCTTGGCTTTTTTCGGTTTTAGTTTGGCATGGCTTCGAATGCAGGAATATCACCTAAGTGCTGATCCCAATTGCCTTTGCTGTCCATAAAAATATGCGCTTGTGGCGTTATCGTAACGTCTGTGTCTAAACAGCCCGCAGGCATGACAACCAAGCCTCGACTTTTAGCGTCAGTCGGCATATTTGACCCACAAACAGAGCAAAAAGTGCGGGCGAATTTCGAGCCTTCTAGACGATAAAAACTGAGCTTATCTTCGCCACTTAACCAGCTAAGCTTGGCGCCAGGAGCGAATAAATTGGCGCAATGGGCGGTGCCAGACGTTTTACGGCAACGGCTGCAATGGCAAAGGAAGAACGTTTTAAACTCGCCTTCCAACTCAAATTTAACCGCGCCACATAGGCAAGACCCAGTGTGAAGATGGCTCATAATCGAATACTCCAATAAAAAATGAAAAGCTTAAACGCCCACTGAAAACATGCCTTCTAAGTCATGTTTTGAATAGGCTCGAAACGCCAGCATGGTTTCGGTTTTTAAAATGTAATCGATTTGCGCAAGGTGCTGAGTCACCAGCTCAGATAGCTGATCATTGCTCTGCACACGAGCGATAGCGGCGATATCGTAAGAGCCACTGACGGAATAAACCTCAGATAGACCATCGATCGCCGCCAGCTTTTCGGCGACTTGATTAATGTGTTTTTTCTCAATCGATAGCAAAATAATAGCGGTTACCATGAGTGATTCCTCTTAGCGTTTTTAAGGGCGCTGCTGTTCGAGTAAAACCTTGCTCGAACCATTAAGTGTCAGCGCATAGTGCGAGAATTAAAGCACCTTAAGCGGTGATTTACAAAGCCATAACGGCGCTATTTAAATAGCCAAACAACCGTGCTGAAACCCTAATGAGTAGACGAGCCTGATGCGGTACAGTCAAAAAAAGTTTTTATCGACATAAATGACCTGTATTATGCCGCACCTTTATTCGTCTTTTGTATGACGGAATAGTGAGAATGCATTAATTAGACCTGGTTCGACGACACTGGTAACAGTGTGCATGGGTCTCACATAAACACTAGAGAGAATGTTATGAATACAACGTTTAAGGTTTTGCTGGGCATGGCGCTGGGCATCATTGTGGGGTTGATCATCAACCTAACCGGGCTAAACGCAGAAGGAACATGGGCAAACCATTACTTAACCAATGGCGTGTTTTATGTGGTGGGTACCATGTTTGTTAATGCGCTAAAAATGCTGGTGGTGCCGTTAGTGTTTTTCTCATTGGTGTCCGGCGTATGTGGTATTGGTGACATTAAAATGCTGGGAAGAATCGGGACTAAATCTTTCTTCCTGTATCTTGTTACCACCGCCATCGCTATTGCGTCGGCGCTTATTATTGCCTCCGGTCTTGGCATTGGCGAGGGCATGAATGCTGAATCCACGGCCAGTTTTGATGGTAAAGCCTCTCCTCCTTTGTCTACGGTTCTGATTAATATCATCCCGTCGAATCCGATCAGTGCCATGGCGCAAGGCGACATGCTGCCAGTGATCTTCTTCTCCATTATGTTTGGGGTAAGTATTTTAATGGTGGGTAAAAAAGCGCTGGTGGTGAGTGATTTTATTGAATCCCTCAATGAAATCATGATGAAAATGGTCACTGTCATCATGGCGATTGCGCCTTACGCTGTGTTCTGTCTGATCGCAAAAGCCATTGCGGATCTTGGCATGGATTTATTGGCGCAACTGCTGGGTTATGTGTTGGTGTTGATTGGTGTGTTGCTCTTCCACCTATTTGTTACCTTGCAGCTGGTACTGAAAGTATTATCTGGTTTAAGCCCGATTATTTTCATGAAGAAAATGCGTAACACTCAGGTGTTTGCGTTTAGTACGTCTAGCTCCAATGCCACGATTCCAGTGACATTGCGGGCCGTGACTAAACGTTTGGGAGTGAAAAACTCCGTTGCCTCTTTTAGTGTGCCGTTTGGCGCGACCATCAATATGGATGGCACCGCCATCATGCAGGGTGTGGCGACGGTATTTATTGCCAATATTTACAACGTAGAGTTGGGCATGGCGGGCTATTTAACCGTGATCTTGATGTCGGTATTGGCGTCTATCGGTACGGCAGGTGTGCCCGGCGTTGGCCTTATCATGTTGTCTATGGTGTTTGCGCAAGTGGGTTTACCGATTGAAGGCATCGGCTTGATTCTGGGTGTTGACCGCTTGTTAGACATGGTTCGTACCGCTGTAAACGTCTCCGGCGATGCCGTGGTCTCTGTGGTGGTCGCAAAAAGCGAAGGCCAATTAAACCAAGAGGTTTACAACGACCCTAATGCAGATGCTTTGTCTGATCTGCATCTAGAGAAGAACCCAACCGCCTAGACACTGTCAGGTAAAGAGATCTGATCTCTTTACCTGACAGATTCTGGCACGATGACGCTCAAGGATTTAGGCTTCACGATGACTTCTATCGTGTCGGCTTCGCGGGTTTCGCCATCGATGACATAGTGGCCAACTTGGCTGATGTCTACGGTAACGCGTTGGGCGGAACGATGGAAGATACCATTATTGCCGTCACTTTCTAGGTCGTGATTGCCCTTCGAGTCGATATGGCTGGGTGAATCTGCGTGGTTGTTTTCGTCTTGGTTATTTTCTGATTCGTCTTGGTTGCGGTCGCCCATGCCGAGCAAGGCTAACTCCGCTAGGTTCAAAATCTGCATGCGCTCAGGGTCCAGCCAAGTTAAATCCAGTTTGCCATCCATAATATCGGGCACACCTTTTCCTTGAGCCAACAAAGTGGTGACAGGGGCGGCATTAGCAATGGTTAGGCTTGGGGTTTTGATGGTAAATGACGCGCCGTCGTCCAGCTGCACGGTAAATTCATGGACTTCATTTTGCCCAATGGCTTCCCATAAGCCTTGTAGATAGGCGAGCTGACCGCTGCTGTCCTTTTTACTGCGGTCGGCTTTTTCAATCATTTGTTGCTCAAACCCAACGCCTGCCAGTAACAGCATTAATTCGCCATTGCAGGTTGCGGTGTCGATACGCTGTTCGTAGCCATCAATTAAATTCAAACAGATGGTTTCCAGTGACGCGACTTTAGACATTGTGCCACACAAAACATGATTTAAGGCGTTCGCGGTGCCAAAGGGAATAATGCCCAGTTTAATATCGCTATCAACAAGTGCCGCAGCCACTTCGGTGACCGTGCCATCGCCACCGCAGGCGATGATCATATCTGGCGATGTCTTGACGGCTTCTTTGGCCAGCGCGGTCCCGTTGAGTTGCGGCGTGGTGGTTCTGACGGTGACATTAAAATACGCCGACAAATAGCTTAAAATGATGTCTTTTTCTTTTTCCCATTGGTGGGACCCCGAGACTGGGTTTGCGATCAACCAAGCGCTGTTGTGAACCACTAATAGCGTATTGTTAAAGGCTCGTTTTAGGCGTTTAAACTGGCGTTTGTTAAGGCGTGCGGTTTGACGCGCTGCTCGCACTTTTTTCATAATCTCGTCTGGTGAAGACGTTGGGTGTTGGCTCAGTAAGTAGGCCGCCATCATAAACACCGAACGACCGCGTCCTAAGGCACAATGAATCACCACCGAACGGCCTGTTTTTCTGTGTGTGTGGATCCAGTTTAGCGCGCGCTGTATTTGCGTGTCGGAAGGAACTGAGTGGTCAAGGATGGGAATGTTTAAATAATCGATATCGGTTTGGAAAGACACCCAGTTTAATGAGCTAAACTCCGCTGTTACGTCTAATACCGCACTGATATTGGCATTTTTAATGTCATGAATATCCGAAGGGAATAAGCGCCTAGCCAGGTACAATCCCTCGTCGATTTTCTGTAATGCTGGCACCGTATCATTGCTTCTGGCCCAGCTGTTATACAGTTGCGTGCTCCACAAAAAAGGCATAAACACCCAGCGAATATAAACGGGCACCGTGCCATTAGAGCGTTTGCGAAAAATCGTCGGTTTGTTTAATAGGTAAGCAAGGCTGACGCTGAAAAAGGATAAAGCAAACCACGCCCAAGCAAGTTGAAAATACACATTGCTGGTGATAATGACGAAGAAAATAAAGACTGCTGAGATCAGTAAATAGTAATTGGGTTTAAACAAAACGGTGCTCCTAGCATCGAGTCATAGACTAAAAGAGTAACACACCTTTTTTTAAATGACAGATTGACTGTTGTTGAAGGCTGGTTTTTTATAGTATCTCGGCCTAGTTTTGTTTGATTAGGATCGTTCTAGTTTTACGTTATTAGGGAAGTCGGTGTGCAGCTCGGAAAAGCTGCTATTCGTTTAAGGTTTTATCAGGGTATAAAAAAGGAGATTCTGCATTATGGCTTATTCAGAGAATGCACAGAAAACGGCATCAGGCGCGGTGCTACTGCCCGTCTTTATACCGGCCGTTGTGGTTATGTTGCTGCTTATCGTGGGAACATTGAGTAATCCAGAACTGGCCGGTGAGGCGTTTAAAAACGCGCTGGCATGGGTCACCGAGACCTTTGGTTGGTTCTATATGCTGGCGACAGCAATTTTCCTCGTGTTTATTATTTGTATCGGGTTTAGCAGCTGGGGGAATATTCGCTTAGGGCCTGATCATGGGGACCCGCAATACAGTTTTCCCGCGTGGTTTGCGATGCTATTTTCCGCGGGTTACGGTATCGCCTTGCTATTTTTTGGTGTTGCGGAACCAGTGTTACATTTTTCTCAGCCCCCTAACGCGACGCCTGAAACCGTGGCGGCGGCCCGAGAAGCGATGCAAATTGCCTACTTCCATTGGGGATTACACATTTGGGGTATTTATGGCCTGATGGGGTTGGTGTTGGCCTATTTCGCATTTCGTCATGGCTTGCCTCTTGCCGTACGCTCGGCGCTTTATCCGCTGATTGGCGATCGGATTTATGGGCCTATCGGTCACACCGTTGATGTGTTTGCTATTCTCGGGACTATGTTCGGCCTAGCGACCACGCTGGGGTTGTCGGTGACGCAGATTAACGCCGGCTTGCATTACCTCTGGGAAGACATTCCGATTAATACGACGGTGCAAATTACCGCCATTGCGTTGATCACTCTCGCGGCGATTGGTTCTGTTGTTGCGGGCATGGATAAGGGGGTGAAGAACTTATCGATTCTCAATATGGCTCTGGCTGTCGTGATCATGGCGATTGTCTTCATGGTTGGCCCAAGCATTCATATTTTGGATGCCTTTGTGCAAAACACCGGGGCCTATCTGAGC
Source organism: Marinomonas profundi (assembly GCF_020694005.1). Classification (NCBI taxonomy): domain Bacteria; kingdom Pseudomonadati; phylum Pseudomonadota; class Gammaproteobacteria; order Oceanospirillales; family Oceanospirillaceae; genus Marinomonas; species Marinomonas profundi. Next base: position 1,869,086 of record NZ_CP073013.1, read on the forward strand.
AATATAGTAGAGCGAACATTCAATCTGCAGGCTTATACGCAAAGTGATTGGATTGGTAACTGGACGCTGTTTATTTTTGCGTGGACCATTGCTTGGGCGCCATTTGTTGGTTTGTTTATCGCCAAAATTAGCCGTGGCCGTACCATTCGCCAGTTTATCTTTGGTGTGCTCGCTGTTCCGACCCTATTTACTTTTTTGTGGTTTGCTATTTTTGGTGATACCGCTTTGTATTTGATTATGGAACAAGGCAAAGACGTGCTGATTGGCGAAGTGCAAGCCGATCATGCCGTGGCGCTGTTTCAGTTTTATGATTTATTACCTTGGTCGACATTTTTGTCTGTGATCACGGTATTTTTGATCATCACTTTCTTTGTTACCTCATCGGATTCTGGCTCGTTAGTTGTCGATTCCTTGGCATCTGGTGGTGCACTGGAAACGCCTGTTTGGCAGCGTGTTTTTTGGGCGTCGCTTGAAGGTGTTATTGCCGCTACCTTGTTACTGGCGGGCGGTTTGGGTGCGTTGCAAGCCATGAGTATTCTGGCGGCGCTGCCTTTTGCCATTATCATGTTGATCGCGGCGCTTGGCTTATGGCGCGCGCTAGTCATTGAAGGGCATCGTGGCGCTACGTTAGAAGCCGCAGCGGCCCCCGTGCGAGCCTACAGTCAGGAAGGAAACTGGCGTAAGCGCTTAAGTTCGCTGTTTAAGTTTCCTGGGCAAGCCAAGGTGAATCACTTTATTAAAGAGGTGGTGGTGCCGGCGATGGAGGAAGTGCAAACAGAGCTGGCGATTAATGGTTGGAAAGCCAACATCACCGAAGAAGAAAGCGGTGTAACGTTTCAGTTAGAACGTGAAGATAAGTTGGACTTCTTTTACCAAGTCGCTGCGACGGAACACGAAATACCCGAAGCACACAGTGAGAAGTCGAAATACGATACTCATTGGCAGGCGGATGTGTATATTCGCAATGGTGCACTGGGTTATGAACTCTATGGCTGTAGCCGTGATGAAGTAATACGAGACTTGATTGACCAGCTAGAACAATACTTTAACTTTGTTGAAACAGCGCCTGGGCAATTACCTTGGAATACGGTTTCTTAACGTGTTATTGATATTGAAAAAATAGAGCGAAAAAGCGCATTTAAATAGAGCGAGAAAGCGCTTTAAAATAGAACAACAGCCAGCATTGATCATTCCGTCAATGCTGGCTTTTTTGTGTGCTTATCAAATAGGCTTTAAAGGCAGATGTTAGTGATGGGCAATCACGTCGTTAACGGCTTTGGAAATCAGATCCCTTTTCACCAAGGTGCGTTTCACCGGTTTATCAAACCAAAAATCCATCGGCTGATCAAAACCGATGCCGTGCATGTAGTTGTAGAGCGCTTTGCGCAACCCGTCGCCTAGCATGTCATGATCGGTGCCGGTCGGATCGGTGAAATCCACATCGTTTTCCGCGAATAAAATATCAGGGCGCTCCGCGAGGGTGATGCCGTATTCAGCGGGGTTGATACCAATGGGGCTGTGCGCTGTGGCGGCGAATCGGTGCCAGAAAGCCGATTGAAAACAGCCTTGCGCCATCATCTGCCGTACCATTTCTAGCGCATCAATGGTTTCTTGTTCGGTTTGCGTTGGAAAGCCGTACATCAGGTAGGAATGCACTAAAATATCGGCATCGCTGAAGGCTTTGGTGACGCGCGCTACTTGTTCAACGCTGACGCCTTTTTTCATCAGTTTGAGTAATCGATCCGAGGCGACTTCAAGACCACCACTGACGGCGATACAACCAGAATCTGCCAATAGCTGACAACGCTCTGGCGTAAAGGTTTTTTCAAAACGAATATTGCCCCACCAGCTGATGACCACGCCGCGCTCGATTAAACGTCGTGCCAGCGCAAATAACGCTTTTGGCGGCGCGGCTTCGTCGACAAAGTGGAAACCGGTTTGTCCGGTTTCGGCGATCAACTCTTCAATACGATCCACCAGAATATCGGCACCAGCGGCATCGTAACGGTCGATGTAATCCAGTGTCACATCGCAAAAACTGCATTTGCGCCAGTAACAACCGTGAGCAATGGTCAGCTTGTTCCAGCGGCCATCGCTCCAGATGCGGTGCATAGGATTGAGCATTTCACACAAGGACAAGTATTCTGTTAACGGCAAGCCATCGTAAATGGGCGTACCGACATCGGTTTGGGGAATATCATGCAGCTCGGCGTTTTCATTGTAGTGAACATAGGGTTCGCCGTTTTCGTCTTCTGCAAGAAAGTAAGTACGCACTAACTCATCAATTTCACGCTTGCCGTCGAAGAATTCTAGCAAGGTCATAAAAGGCCGTTCGCCATCATCCAAACAAATAAAATCGACAAACTCAAACACGCGCGGGTCTTTTAGTGCGCGCAGTTCGGTATTGATAAAACCGCCACCCAATACAATCGGCAGATCAGGATTAATGGCTTTACAGGTTTGTGCGATACGCAGTGCGCCCAGCATATTGCCGGGGAAAGGCACGGTTAACGCCACCACGCTAGGTTGGGTTTCTTCCAAGTATTGCTCGACCAACTGTTCTAGAATTTCCGAACTAAAGCTCGGCTCGCCCATCAATGTGTTGTAGAGATCGTCAAAACTTGGGTTTGCCGCCGCTAAACGCTCACCATAACGGCTGACTTCAAAATACGGGTCAACGCCCTGAGTAATCACTGCAGACAGATCATTGATAAACAAGGTGGCTAAATACTTGGCTTTGTCCTGTACGCCGAGATTCCCAAAGGCGGTTTTTAGAATATCGCCAGACACGGCTTCCATTTGCGCGATAGCATCGAACGCTGGGCCTTCTGGCAAAAAACGACGAGAGACAATACGCAACGCAAGGCTAGAATCTTTGCCCTGCAAAAAGCGAATCGCAGGTTCGACACAGAGGCGATAACGGTCAAATTCCGCCAGAAAGGTAAAGATCACATCGGGCAGCTCATCGTCTTCAAAGGATTCGAAGTTGTCTTCCACATGCTGACGGATAATATCCAGCGCTGGGGCTGTCATCATCTCAAGGAAAAGCTCAATGGCCGGATCTCGCTGCACCGCCTCATAACCCCGAGAGCGCAAAAAACCAGTCAGATACGCTGTCGCGGGATACGGCGTATTCAGTTGCGTCATGGGTGGGGTCATCAGAAGAACGGTCATAGCTTGCCTTTAAAATAAAACCTGAACGGAATAAGGCGGATTCTAGCATTTAACGGTTTAAAGAGGTCAGGTCCCTTAAAAAATAATGTCTAGGTTAGAGACAGTCTTATTAGATGTTTAAAGGTTCTGGCCCCTTTAAACCTGTGTTAGAGTACGCGCCGTTACAGGTTGCTGACCCAGTGTTAGCAATAATAGGGAAGTCAGTGCAATTCTGACGCTGCCCCCGCAACGGTAAAAAAAGTCAAACTTTGCCAATACGCCACTGTGGTTCACCATGGGAAGGCGGCAAAGCTAGCATTCGCTACTTTTGAGTCCGGAGACCTGCCTGTAACAGGGGGTTCTGCGTAAGCTGGAACCAAATGTCACCACTGTGCGGGCGTGCTCAGTGCAACAGTAGACTCTATTTATGAAAATTCCATTTACTTTCCCTGCGTTCACGAGAACCCTCGTGGCGTGTAGTGTCGTGTCCGCCATTTCAGCTCATGCGGATAGCGCATCCACGTCATCGTTAACCTTATCGCCTTTGGTCGTCACGGCAACGTCGACGGAACAAAATCAAGCCGACTCGTTAGTCTCGGTAACCGTGATTGACACAGATTCAGTGAAAAAACAGCAACCTCAGGAACTCAGTGAACTACTGGCTAGTCAGCCAGGCATTGATATCGTCACGAATGGGGGATATGGCAAAAGCACGAGCATTTACACCCGTGGTTCAAGCAGTACAGGTACAAAGTTATTAATTGATGGTGTACCAATTCAATCACATTCAACGGGCTCTTCTTCTTGGCAATACTTGCCCCTGTCTCAAGTTGAGCGCATTGAGATTGTGCGTGGACCTAAATCCTCTTTGTATGGGTCCAGTGCGGCAGGCGGCGTGATTCAGGTATTTTTATCAGAGACAGGAGATTCAGAGGCAGGAGACGAACCTCAAGCCAGCATTGCGTTTGGCGGTGGTTCTTTTCATACCAGACAAGCGAATGCCAGTGCATCTGGTTCGTCAGGCAATGCAAGTTATCTCTTATCGGTCGGTACGTTTGATACGGACGGCACCGAGGTGAAAGAGAACGCTGGCGATATGGGCTATTCAAACGATAATATTTTGTCTCGGCTTGGTTATGAATTCGATAATGGGGCATATGCCAAAGCGCTTATTATGCGTGCAGAAGGTCAGTCGGATTACACAACCTCTGCTGGTCGTTTGCGCAGTAATGACTATGTAAATCAGGTTATCGCATTAACGGGCGGTATTGATTTGACCGCGGATTGGCAGTCTGAAATTCAACTGCGAGAGTCCCGTGATGACTCTGATGTTCTGAATGACAAGGGAATAAAGACGAACAGTTATTTTTACAGCCGCTCTCGAGGTGTGCGTTGGAGCAATACCCTATCGCAAGGCAGTCATGAGCTGGTTTTTGGGGCTGAGCATACTCAAGACGATTTCGAGGGATCTTACACAAAAGAACGAACCAGCAAGAGTGTATTCGCTCAGTCATTGTCTCAGTTTGGCCAAGCCAGTGCTCAGTTGAATATTCGTGCTGACCATTACGACGAGTACGATACACAAACTACTGGCGGCGTTGCTTTAGGCTATCAAGTTGACGCTGTGCACTCAGTCAGAACGAGCTGGCGTACTTCTTTTACTGCCCCAACCTTTAATTCTATGAACGCGCAAGAGTGGGGCTACACACTGAGCAATGAGATTCGTCCAGAGACGTCCAAGTCATTCGAAGTCGGCGTGCGCGGAGACTATGGTGATGGCTATTGGGATCTGGCTATTTATCAAGCAGATTATCAGGATTTGATCGCATGGAGCGCTTCCACAGTGGGAAATATTGAATCGGCTCGTGTGCGCGGACTTGAGCTCACAACAGGGTTGAGCATTGATCAATGGTCATTTGGATTAGTGGCAACGATGATGGACACGGAAAACTTAAGCGACGGTGCTGAAAAGGGTAACCGATTAACTCGTCGTGCACATAAAAGTGCTCGTATCGATGTCGATCGCCACTTTGAAAAGACTGCTCTTGGTTTTACAGTAGCAAGCTATGGTGAACGATATGATGACAGTAAAAACCAAGATTTATTATCAGGTTATGGGGTGTTGAACCTGCGCGCCAGTTATGATTTTGCCCGTGATTGGAAAGCCGAGCTGAGCGTTAAAAATGCCCTTGATAAAGAATACCAAACCGCAAAAGGCTATCTGAATCCGGGGCGTGGTGTGTTCTTAACCTTTAATTATACGGCGTTCTAATGACGATGATTCGACGTGTTTTATGTGCCGCCGTGTTGGCGCTATGGCTAGGAGGCTGGGCATTCGTACCCGCCTCTTTTGCTGGCCCTGTTTGTGTGGTCGATGATCGTGGGCAGACGCTTTGTCTTGATCAAGCGGCAACGCGCATTGCGGCCTTGTCGCCGGGGGCAACCGAGCTGATTTACGCTGCTGGGGCAGGCGATAATGTGGTGGCAGTGGTGTCGTACAGCGATTACCCCGCCGCGGCGAAAAGCGTCACTTCTGTCGGCAGTCATACGCGCCTAGATTTGGAACGTTTGCTCAGCTTGCAGCCAGATTTAATACTGGCTTGGGGCACGGGCAATCCTTCAGAACAGATTGATACCCTAGTGCGGTTGGGGTTGCCGGTGTACTACGTTGAGCCTTATGAATTCGAAGACATTGCGCACACTATTGAGAACATGGGGAAATTGGCTGGCACTTCAATAGCGGCCGATGCGCAAGCAAAGCGCTTTCGGACTGGCATACACACCTTGCGAGAGCGCTATAAAGAGGCGTCACCTGTGCGTACTTTTTATCAAGTCTGGGCGGAGCCGCTGATGTCGATGAATGCGAGCCATTACATCAGCAAGGTGGTGAGTCTATGCGGTGGCGTCAACGTGTTTGCCGATTCACCGCGTTTGATCCCTCGACTGAGTCAAGAAGCGGTCTTGCTGGAGAACCCAGAAGCCATTATTGCGGGTGGCATGGGCGAGCGTAATGCCGATTGGTTAAACCCGTGGCGCACCTTTCCTAATTTGCTCGCGACCCAACAAGACAACCTGTTTTTTGTGCCGCCTTCACTGATTCAACGGCCAACGCCGCGGCTATTAGAAGGCGCCAAAACCCTTTGTGAAAAACTGGATATCGCCCGTGCTCGACGTTAAAACCCCTACTTTAATAAATCGCTCTACCATGCTGTTGCCGCTGGCGATATTGGCCAGCATGTCGTTGCTGAGTATCGTCTTTGCGGTCACACAGGGCAGCGTGAGTTTATCGCCTCACGCGGTTTGGCAGGCTTTTTTAGGGCAAGGCTCGGGATTGAATCAAACCTTGGTGCTGGAGCTGCGTTTGCCCCGCGTGATGGCGGGATTTGCCACGGGCGGTTTGTTGGCGGTCGCCGGAGCCTTGATGCAAATTTTGCTGCGCAATCCGTTGGCCGATCCGTATGTATTGGGGATTTCCGGTGGTGCCTCGGTGGCGGCGTTGGCGGCGATTTTGCTGGGCATCGGCGGTGTGCTGATGTCGGGTATGGCGTTTATTGGCGCGGTGTTATCGACCTTATTGGTGTTTGGCTTGTCTACCCGTTTGGGCAGTACCGCGCCGATGCGTTTATTATTGACGGGCGTGGTGATTGCCGCCGGTTGGGGCGCGTTAATCACTCTGATGTTGGCGCTGGCACCGCCGCACAAAATCCCCGGCATGCTGTATTGGCTAATGGGCGATTTATCTTATGCCAGCACGCCTTGGATCGCGTGGCTAGTGCTGATTCCTACCTGTTTGGTGTTGATGCCGCTGGGGCGAAGCCTTAATGTGTTGGCCCGTGGGCCTTTGCAAGCGGCGGCGCTTGGCGTCAATGTAAAAAGCTTGGAACGTTTGGTGTTTCTGCTGGCCAGCTTGCTCACCGCCATTGCCGTCACCACCGCTGGCAGTGTGGGGTTTGTTGGCTTGGTGATTCCACATATGCTGCGTATGGTGCTGGGCAATGATCAACGGCTCATTTTACCCGCCAGTGCATTGGCGGGAGGTTGCTTGGTGACGCTGGCCGATACCTTGGCTCGTACCGTGATTGCGCCAGAACAACTGCCTGTCGGCGTGATTACCGCCTTGCTTGGTGTGCCGACATTTTTGTATTTGTTGCAGCGGGGGCGTTTATGAGCCAGCTTGTTTTAACTCAACTGTTGGCCGCGATCCCCAATAAGCCGCCACAGCCTGAAAATGCTTTATCCCTGAGTTTTCACGCAGGGCAAATGTGGGGCATTTTAGGGCCCAATGGCGTGGGCAAAACCACCTTGTTGCATACGCTGGCGGCGTTGAAATTCCCCACATCGGGCAAGATTGAGCTAAATGGCCAACCAATGACTCAGCTGCCTCGCTTAACGCTGGCACAGCAAATCGGCATCATGTTTCAAGAGCATCAAGACGGCTTCCCCGCGACCGTATTAGAAACCGTTTTGTTGGGGCGTTTTCCGCATTTGTCCCCTTGGGAAATGGAGAGCGAACAGGACTTGGCGTTGGCTCATGCCGCATTAGCGCGTTTGGATCTGATGGATTTTGCACACCGGCCGTTAAGCAGTTTGTCGGGCGGAGAGCGTCAGCGTGCGGCATTGGCGGCCTTAATGGCGCAAGCGCCCGATGTTTGGCTGGTGGATGAACCGACCAACCATCTGGACTTACATTATCAAGTCGCGGCCATGGGCTTACTTGCTGAACAAGCCAGTCAGGGTCGAGCGGTGGTGATGTCGCTACACGATGTTAACGTCGCCGCGCAATGGTGTTCCCATGTATTGCTTTTGTACCCTGATCGACCGCCTATTTGGGGCGAATCCGCCCGCTTATTAACGCAGCAAAACCTAGAGCCGCTTTATCGCCAGAAACTCGCCATGACCGAGCTAAACGGCAAACCCTTATTTGTCCCCGTGGCTTGATTTAGCTTGCGCCTCGCATTCGAGATGTAAAAAGTGCACTTTTTAGCCACAATTTACAACTTTGGTTGTTAAATTGGCGTTTATAAAAAATTACAATTTTTGTGATCCATTGATACATAGAGTGCGTTTAAGATAGATGACTCATTTTTTGGTAGTGGCGTAATATGTGGTTTAATTCAAAAGTAAGTAAAAAAGAGTTTGCTGAGCAATTGGTTTCTACGCATCAGTGTGCGGCAATAGTGGTCAATGAACGCCAGCAAGTCGTTGCATTTAATGAAGAATTCGACACCCTAAGCAAGGCGTTTAAGCAGCCGAATCAAGGTGATTTTTTCCTTACCTTGGTTGATCGCTATGATGCGAAGCTGCAGCAGGTTGTTTTGAGCCAAGACGCAATATTCAAACAACAAATTATCCCATTGACCGGTGATTTACTTAACGCTTGTCGTTTGTTTTTATTTGAACCTATTTCCACCGAACTCTTGCCGCATAATATTTGGCCGCAGCTAATTGCCCTTGGTCAGCATTCTTACGCGGTTTTTGACGAAAACAAGGGTTTGCTCGCCGCGAATTTTGATTCGATCAATGCCGATCAACATTATTTAGATGACAAGGATTTGAACCTGTTTCAAATTCTACAAGGCGCTTTTAAAAACAAAGACGCTTTATTGTGCCTGTCTGATAAAGACGATGTGTATTTACAGGTAAATCGCTCTGTCACTGAGTTGAATAACACAAAGTTAACCTTGTTTTCGTTAACTCGACAGTATCAGCATGCCGATATGAAGCAATTTGAAATGCTCTCGCAAGTCGTCAGTAACACCAGCACGAGCGTATTGATCACCGATAAAAATGGCTTTGTTGAATATGTAAACCCCGGCTTCGAAGCGCTTACCGGCTATACATTAGAAGAGGTTAAAGGCAAGAAACCAGCGGTGCTATTGCAACGTGAACAGACCAACAAAGAAACCATCAAGAGAATTTCCAAAAAACTCAAAGCCCGACAAGCATTTTATGAAGAAATACTGAACTTCGACAAAAATGGCGTTCCTTACTGGATTGTCTTATCGGTCAATCCCATTTTTGACAAAAACGGAGTGCACACCGGATTCGTCGGTGTTAGTTCCGATGTCCGTGACATAAAGCGCGAAGTGTTGGCACAGATTAACCAACGGGATGCGATTAGCAGCCAGTCGGCGGTATTAGAATTCAATAAACATGGTGATTTTACTTTATCTAATGAATACACAAAAAAACAACTGGATATTAATGATGACCAAATGCAAACCGTGGTCGGTAATCTGAAAGATTATTTAGATTCATCCAGAATAGAAAGTATTGAAAACGGTAAAGCAACGGCCGTTATCATTAAGTTAAATCATGCCGGTGTAGAAGTCATACTGGATTGTATTATTTCTTCTGTTGCCGATTTGAATGGGCAGATTTCTAAATACATCGTATTTGGTAATAATGTCACGGCACGTAATAAACTGGTGAGTGAAACGCATCATTCTATGTCGACTGTGCTTGGTAAGATCCAAACAACGGTTACGACCATTAATGCTGTAGCCAATCAAACGAACTTATTGGCATTGAATGCCGCCATTGAAGCAGCAAGAGCGGGCGAAGCGGGTAGAGGTTTTGCGGTGGTGGCAGATGAAGTGCGCAATTTGGCGAAGACCTCAAATGAAGCCGCGGTACAAATAGGCTTGTTAATTGATGAAACTCAATCCCATGTTGATGAGCTTTCGTCGTTCCTACAAGAGAAGCGCTCTTAAATCGTTAAGAAGACCTCAGCGCCCGGTTGGTTTTCGCGGTGGCTTGGGCGTTTAGTGGGTCTTCTGGCCAAGGGTGTTTCGGATATCGACCGCGCATTTCTTTGCGCACTTCTGGGTAGGCTTCACGCCAAAAGAAAGCCAGATCCTGTGTCACTGCAAGGGGTCGTTGCCCCGGTGACAGCAGCTCAATGCGTATCGTTTGATTGAGCACGCTTGGGCTATGGGTGTAGCCAAACATTTCTTGCAGTTTGACTCTCAATGTTGGCTGCTGCTCACAGTAATCAATCGCATGGCTCGACCCTGATGGCGCGGTGAGTCGCGTAGGGACATTTCGATGAAGAAATTGCTGCTGATTCCAGTCTAATTGACTTAACAAAATATCGTTTAATGGGAGCTTGCCCATGGCGTGTTGATTGGTCGTTTTGCCAAGATAGGGCCCAAGCCATGTCTCCAGATCTTTTAATAACGCGTCGTCAGAGCAATCCGGCCAAGTATTTTGCTTATCGTGCATGAAGGCGAATTGCAGGCGCGCTCGCAGTTGTTCGCTCGCGTCATTCCAAGGCAACACAGACAGGCCTTCTTGTCGAATATACCGACAAACCGCTTGGCAGACATCGGCTTCTGACGGTTGGCTGAGCTTGCGTTTATCGATACAAAGTTTGCCGATCCAACGTTGTGTTTCACTGATTAAACGGGCGTCTTTTTTTGACCAAGCAAGATGCTGTTTTATGCTCAATAAATCCGCAAAATCCCCTGTCAGTGTGGACAGTTGAATCGGATTCGCGAGAAAAATGCGATCTTCTTCTTGGCCGTGGTGTCCGCCAATGTCTAACGCGATCAGCCATTCACTTTGCGCGCAAGGGTCGAGAGACGACAGACTTGCCATACGACCGTTGGCCAATTTGTAACGAGCCTTGTCGTGGTCTTGTCCGGTACGTTGGGCAATACGGTCTGCAAAAGCACGAATTAACAAGAAGGCGATGTCCTGCTTACCATGAGTTGAAGAGGGTTGAAGGTTGATCTGCAGGCTGCGTTTTTGCCATTGTTGTTGGGCTTTTAAATAGTTCTGTCTTGGGCGTTTGCTCTGTGTCTGATGGCGGCCAGCTAGCCAATTGAGCCGATCTGACAAATCACTGTGATGACTGGAAAAGGGGTCGCCTTCCGACAAAATAGTGCAGATGGCGCAGGCTGTTTCGCTGTTGTTATTTTGTTTGCCCTCCAATAGTAATCGAGCGAGTCTAGGCTCTATGCCAAGGCGGCTCATTTGCTCACCGAGTTCGCTTAATGCTAAAGAAGGCGGTGAGGTTACACTCTGTTCAAGCGCCTGTAGGTTTGTTAGCAAATCGACCGCTTGTTGCCAATGACTGTTCGGTGGTGGCGTAATCCAATCCAATTCTAAACGTTTTTGCACGCCCCATTTGGCCAAATCCATCACCAAGCTGCTGAGGTCGCTTATCTCTATCTGCGGTTGCGCCTGTGGTGCGAGCTGATGTTGTTGACCTTCGCTCCACCAACGATAGCAAACGCCAGGTTCGGTGCGTCCAGCGCGACCCATGCGTTGAATGGTTTCGGCTTGGGTTGCACGCCGCGTGTGTAGTCGTGTGGTGGCGGTATTGGCATCAAAGCGCGCTTCACGACTCAAGCCACTGTCGACCACCACCCGAATACCTTCAATGGTCAAACTGGTTTGCGCAATGGCTGTCGCCAGCACAATTTTACGCGCCGGTGCTGGGCTTGGCGCAATAACGGCTTCTTGCTCTTTTAGGCTTAATTCGCCATACAAGGGCAAGATGCTTAAATGCGTTTCATGACCTAAGCGTTGTTGCAGCTGATTGGCTGCCTGACGAATTTCTTTTTGGCCCGGTAGAAACACTAATACACTGCCGGTTTCCTCATAAAAGGCTTGGCAAGTGAGCCGAACCACCTCGTCGGTGACTTGAACGCTTTTGAGGGATTGGTTGCTGTAGTGTGTGGTGATTGGAAAACTTCTACCTTGGCTGGTGAGTGTCGGGCAATTGAGTCGTGTTTCGAGCGCTTCTGTGTCTAATGTGGCCGACATTACCAAGAGTTTGAGTGGGTCTTCGTCGCGATACAGTTCTCGTGCTTGTAGGCACAAGGCAAAGGCCAAATCTGAGTGTAGGTTGCGTTCATGGAATTCATCGAAGATCACCAAAGCAATATCGTCCAGACTTGGGTCGTCATGCAGCATGCGGGTTAACACGCCTTCGGTGACCACCAAGACTTGTGTTTGCTGACTTTCTTTTCCCTCATGGCGAATACGATAACCAATGCGTTGCCCCAGCGGTTCGTGCAAGGTGTCGGCAAGGCGTTTTGCCGCGGCCTTGGCGGCCAAACGTCTTGGCTCTAACATGATGATTTTGCGCCCCTTGAGCCAAGCTTCCGCCATTAACGCCAGCGGTACCACCGTGGTTTTGCCCGCACCGGGCGCGGCTTCTAATATCGCCTCGTGATGATGTTCGAGTTGGTGCTTTAGCTGGGGAATCAGTGCATGAATGGGCAGTTCGCTGGACATAAGATGGCTCATTAATTGGCTGCCGATAGGATACCGTTTTTAGGCGATCAGCGCAGTCGTACTTTTGGTTTTGCTATGGATATGTCGGTTTTGCAGGTGGCGATGCAGGGGAGAAAATAACCCTGTTGCTTTTCTTTGTCGTTCAATCCGTGAGGCAGCCGGTTGGCGTAATCAATGTCACCGGATAGCAAAGGCGTTAGGCAAACACCGCATACGCCATTGGTACAGGCGTGCTTGATTGCGATATTTGCCGAGAGCAAAGCGTGCAGAATGGTTTCACCTTGCTCTATCGAAATGGATTGCTCAGGGTCTAAAAAAGTGAGGTGAATCTTTTTCTTTTGCGGTATGAGTTTTGGCGGCACGAGAAGCTTTTCCTTCCGTTTATTGTCTATTAACTTTAGCATGGGTTTCTTGTAAGACTCGGGTATTTTTTATTCTTGCTTGGTGCGCACGCGCAGGCCGAATTATAACGACAATGGGTTCCAATTCAGATAATGACAGAACAAAATAAAAAGACGTTATTGGTAGTAGACGATGATCAGGACATTCTCCAGCTTTTGTGCGATGCCTTGTCGCAAAAAGGGTATCACGTCTTGGCCGCAGAAAACGGTCGCCAGATGAGGCTGCATTTAGACGCTAATTCGGTGGATTTGGTGTTGATGGATTTGTACCTTCGAGAAGAAGATGGTTTGAATCTGGCGCGTGAGATTCGTGAGCGTTTTGCTATGCCGATTATGATGTTAACCGGCAAAGGCGATGAAACAGACCGGATTTTAGGGCTGGAGCTGGCGGCTGACGACTACATGATGAAGCCGTTTAATTTGCGCGAGCTGACCGCCCGAATTCACGCGTTATTACGTCGCTCCTATCAAGTGCCGCCCACTTCTGGAAGCATGATTAACGAAGATCATGAATGTTTGCGATTTGGCCAATGGGCGTTGGACCTCACCGCGCGGCTGTTGCATGATCCCGATGGCAAGTTGGTGACCTTAACGCTAGGGGAGTTTTCGTTATTAGAAGTGTTAGTGCGTCATCCCGATCGTATTTTTTCCCGTGAGCAATTAATAGAGCAGAGTCGAGGATTAGAGACAGAGGTGTTTGATCGAACCGTCGATGTGTTGATTCTTCGTTTGCGCCGCAAAATAGAAGCCAACCCTAAGACGCCTGAATTTATTAAAACTCAACGTGGGCTTGGTTATTTTTTCCAAGGCCCGGTACGGATTCAATAAATGCGCTTTACCAGCATTCGACAAAAAGCGTCATTGTCTATTTTCGCCATCAGCTTGGTGGCGTTTTTCATGGTCGGCATTGGCTGGCAATCGATGCGTGTCAGTGAAGCGTCTTTATCTGAATTTGAATCTGAAACCTTACCCGAAATCAGCACTGCTTTAACCTTAGCCGAAGGCGTCGCGCAATTGGCGGCCATTGCGCCCTATACCGCAGGTTCAGGGAGACCTTTTCAATTACAGAGTGAATCGGAGCGTATCCATCGACGTATTCTTGAGTTACGTGGGGTGGCAGATGGCTTGACGGACTCTGTTTTTCAGCGTGATATCGACCAGCGCTTAGATGATTTGCAAACCACATTAGAAGAGTTGGTTGCCTTGGTGCGCGAAGAGTTGTATTTGCGCGAAGACAGTCTGGCGCAGCAGTTTCGTATTCGTCAATTGCCACTCAATGACGAAGACGCCGCTAGGGTAAACAGTCAGCAGGGCTTGGCTTGGTTGCTGCAATTATTAGAAGCGCCGAGTTTAGTGCCTGAAAGTATACTGAAAAGCCTGCGATTATCTGAGCAAAATGGCCAAGTAGCGAGTATTGCCGACGATCTCTTAATGGCTCATCGACGTTTGAACCAAATTCAAGAGCGTAAAAATTATTTATTGATTTCCATTCGGGCCAAATCGGAACAGTTGAGCAAGCAAGTCAGTGACTTTGTGGGGGGATTGCAGAAGAAAGTGAGTCGTCAGCGTCAAGCTGTGTCTGCTTTTGTGGCGCGGGGGCAACACTGGATTATCGGCATCTCTGTGTTTCTGTTGTTGGGTCTGACGCGCCTGTATTGGTACAGCCAGCGCATGACCAAAGATTTAGGCGTGGTGACCAACGATATGGAGCAGCTTTCCTTGGGGCGCGTTGATTCAAAACACACAGGCATACGCCGCAATGATGAAATCGGTACTTTAGCGGACACCTTTGAAGTGTTTCGTCGCGATGCCTTAAGGCGCTTGGAAGTGACGGCCGAGCTATCGGAACAAAAGCGTTTGTTGGAAACCATCTTTGACAATATGAACGATGGGCTGAGCGTGTTTTCGGCCAAAGGTACCTTGGTGGCTTGGAACTCGGGTTATCAGAGTCTGTTTGATTTGTCGGATGACGATTTGCGCGCTGGCATGTCGATTGATGAGGTGCAAAACCTAATCAATCAGGGCCAGCATAAAAACCTTAATTTAGAGAATCAGCAAGTTCATATGGAAGAAGTGAATGTCTCGCGTCATTTGCGCTTTCAAAGTTTTGAGCGTCATTTTGATTCTGGCAAGATCGTTGAATTTCGTTCTAAACCTATGCCAGAAGGGGGATTTGTTACCTTATATACAGATTTAACCGAGCGAAAAAGCGTTGAAAGCCAGCTCCGTCAAGCGCAAAAAATGGAAATGCTGGGGCAGCTGACAGGGGGCGTCGCTCACGATTTTAATAACCTTCTCGCGGCGATCATGGGCAATTTGCAAATGTTGTCTGACTCGCGTCCACAAACCTCGGATCAGGCCCGATACATAGAGCGTGCGCTGGTTGTTTCCGAAAAAAGCAGCAATCTGGTGCAGCGTTTATTGGCCTTTAGTCGGCGTCAGCAATTGTTTCCGGTGCCGATTGCCATAGACGATTTAATCGAAGGCATGTTGGATCTGGTGGAATACAGTGTTGGTTCGCATATTGTCGTTGAAAGTGACTTGCAATGCTCTGGTGTGGTGAGTTTGATTGACCCTTCGCAGCTGGAAAACGCCTTACTAAACTTGTCCTTAAACAGCGCCAGCGCCATGCCTGAGGGCGGCCGTTTGGCCTTTTCTACCAAACTTTGCACCTTACCTGACAGTGATGTACCGGCTATTCGTATTCGTGTTGAAGACTCGGGTGAAGGCATTTCGGAAGAGGTGATTGGGCGGATTTTTGAACCCTTTTTTACCACCAAACCTGTCGGTAAAGGCAGTGGGTTGGGCTTGAGTATGATTTACGGCTTTGTCAAACAAAGTGGCGGGGAGATTAAGGTCGTTTCCGAAAAAGGCAAATGGACCCGAGTGTGCCTGTTCTTACCACAGCAATTATCCCCTGTTGAGCTTGTGTCTCATGACTCTGATTCTCAGCAAGAGACCATTTTATTGCCTGAACACAGTCTTGTTTGGCTGGTGGAAGACGATGAAGAAGTGTGTCGTGTGATGCGTGAGCAGCTAGAGAAAATGGGCTTGATGGTGCAAACGTTTGATGGTGCAGAAGCGGTCATTAATGGGCTCAGTAACGCCATGGTGCCCGATGCCATTGTGTCTGATGTGAATTTATCAGGTGCGATGAACGGTGTGGCGTTAGCGCACCATATTCGTTCCTCCTCGTCTGGCTTTGTTTGCCCCGTTTTATTGATGTCTGGTCTGCCAAAAGACGAATTAAAGCAAAAGTATCAATTAAGTGATGACGATTTATTTATTTCAAAACCCTTTACTATCAAGGCATTAAGTAAAATATTTCAGATTGAATATTGAATTATTACAAATATTACAAAAAAAGATTAAAGAGTGAAATTATTCATTAGTTTTTTATCTTCATAGTGTTTTTTGAGAAACAGAGTCGGGGCTTGTTCTGTTTTCATGGCATTGCTGCCAATAATAAAAACAAAAAACTGGAGTTATAAAACAATGAAATTCATTCCCTATAAAAAATTAGCTTGTCTAATCGCTGCTGGCACACTTTCTACTGTGGCGATGGCAGAAACCCCAATCATTGGTTTGATCACCAAAACCAATACCAACCCTTTCTTCGTTAAAATGAAAGACGGCGCTCAAGAAAAAGCGAATGAGCTGGGGGTTGAGTTGCGTACTTTCGCCGGTCGTTACGATGGCGATAACGAAACGCAAGTTCAAGCAATCGAAAACCTTATTGCAGCAGGCGCCAAAGGCATTTTGATCACGCCTAGTGATACCGCTGCGATTGTGCCAACCATTCAAAAAGCACGCGATGCCGGTTTGCTGGTGATCGCGTTAGATACTGCTCTTAGTCCAGCCAGTGCGGCAGACATGACCTTCGCGACGGATAACTTTAAAGCCGGTGAAATGATTGGTTTGTGGGCGAAAGCGAAAATGGGCGACAAAGCCAAAGACGCAAAAATTGCCTTGCTAGATTTGAGTTCAAGTCAGATTACGGTTGACGTGGCTCGTAACCAAGGCTTCTTAAAAGGCTTCGGTATTGATATCAAAGACCCGAATCAAATGAGCGATGAAACAGATCCGCGTATTGTCGGTAACGACGTAACATTAGGGTCTGAAGAAGGCGGTCGTCGTGCAATGGAGAACTTATTGCAAAAAGACCCCGAAGTGAATTTGGTCTACACCATTAACGAGCCTGCTGCAGCGGGTGCCTATGAAGCATTAAAATCCTTTGGTCTTGAAAAAGACGTTTTGATTGTTTCGGTTGATGGCGGTTGCCCCGGTGTGCGTAATATCCAAGACGGCGTGATTGGCGCTACCTCTATGCAATTCCCTCTAAAAATGGCCTCTGAAGGCGTCACCGCGATTGTTGAGTTTGCTCAGTCTGGCTCACGTCCTTCGGCGTCAAGTGGCCTAGATTTCTTCGACACAGGTGTTCAGTTGATCACAGATGAGCCAGCCAAGGGGGTGAATTCAGTCACCTCTAAAACGGGTTTGGCGATGTGCTGGGGTTAATTAATTTTTTGTGATAGATGGGCGAGAAGGTGCCCTGATTTGCCGTTAGCCGAGACGTTGGGCTAACGGCCCTTTTCTTGTCTGGAGTAATCTATGAGTTCTAATGACACAAAGCCGTCAACGGCGGTGCTTGATCACGACAAAGTGGCCGATCAAGCCAGTTCGTATGTGGCGCAATTTGAGCGCCACGAAACCCCGTTACAGCGTTTTAAAAAGTTTCTTCATCATTATCCCATCGCCGCGCCTTTGATTGTGCTGTGTTTGGCGGTGATCAGTTTTAGCCTTATTGTTGGCGACCGTTTTTTGCACCCATTCAATTTATCCTTGGTGTTGCAACAAGTGACTATTATCGGTGTGATTGGTGTGGCACAGACCTTGATCATCTTGACCGCGGGTATCGATTTATCCGTTGGCGCCATCATGGTATTGACTTCCGTGGTCATGGGGCGGATGGCGGTGAACCATGGTATCGACCCTAGTTTGTCTATTTTGATCGGTATTGGCGTCGGCGCGTTAGCTGGCTTTATCAATGGCTTATTGATTACGCGCCTAAAAATCCCGCCTTTTATTGCGACCTTGGGTTCTTGGAATGTGTTTTTTGCGCTGAACCTTTGGTATTCAAAAAGCGAAACCATTCGCTCACAGGACATCAGTAACATTGCGCCATTATTGCAATGGACAGGGCATACCATTGATTTTTTTGGGGCAAGGCTGACTTACGGTTCCTTGTTAATGTTGGGGATTTTCTTCCTGATTTGGTACGCCTTGAATTGGACCGCGTGGGGACGTCATGTTTACGCCACGGGGGATGATCCTGAGGCCGCTAAGCTAGCGGGTATTCGTACCAATCGTATTTTGATGTCTGTGTATGTGTTGGCCGGTGTGGTGTGTGCTATCGGTGCGTGGGTGTTGATTGGTCGTATCGGTTCGGTCAGTCCGCAAGCGGGTACCATGACCAACTTAGACAGTATTACGGCGGTGGTTATTGGTGGCTGTAGTTTATTTGGTGGTCGTGGCTCTATTTATGGGACGCTGATCGGCGCGTTAGTGGTTGGCGTATTTCGAAATGGTCTGGCGCTTGCTGGTGTGGATGTTTTGTGGCAAGAGTTTACCGTGGGTATATTGATTATTTCGGCCGTTGGGATTGATCAGTGGATTCGAAGAGGGACAGCATAATGACAGCACATTACGATAAAACACCCGTGTTGCAAACCAAGAATTTAGTAAAGCGTTATGGCAGTGTAACAGCCATTGATCATGCCGATTTAGAGCTTTACCCAGGCGAGATATTAGCCATTATTGGTGATAACGGTGCCGGTAAATCGTCGTTAATTAAAGCCTTATCTGGCGCTTTAATTCCAGACGAAGGAGAAATCTTACTCGATGGCAAACCGGTACATTTCTCCTCGCCAATGGAAGCTCGTGCGTTAGGCATTGAAACGGTTTATCAGAACTTAGCGGTGTCGCCCGCGTTGAACATTGCGGACAATTTATTTTTAGGTCGCGAGTTACGCAAGCCGGGTATTTTGGGTTCCGTTTTTCGCATGCTAGATAAGAAAGAAATGGAGCGCCGTGCTCAAGCTAAAATGACCGAGCTGGGTTTGATGACGATTCAGAATATCAGTCAGGCGGTTGAGTCGCTATCTGGCGGTCAGCGTCAAGGGGTTGCGGTGGCTCGTTCTGCCTTGTTTGGCAGTAAAGTGGTGATCATGGATGAGCCGACGGCGGCGCTTGGGGTAAAAGAGTCGCGTCGTGTATTGAACTTGATCAAAGAAGTACGCGATCGTGGCTTGCCGATTATCTTGATCAGCCACAATATGCCCCATGTGTTCGAAGTGGCGGATCGTATCCATATTCATCGTTTGGGTAAGCGGGCAGCGATTGTCACGCCTCAATCCCATTCCATGTCCGATGCGGTGGCGATCATGACTGGCGCCATGGACGTGAAGGGCTCAACCGAAGCCGCTTAAAAGGAAGAAGCCGCATAAGAAAAAAGGCAGCCGTTATTTTGCTTCTACGGATGAGTAAGGCAAAATAGCGGCTCTTTATGCTTTTCATCATGAGCATGTGGCAATCTTGAGGAAGTGAAATGAGTCTAATGAAATCCACCATAGCGTGTCTTCAAACACGATCGTTCTGGAAGGCAGATCGTCTTATACCCAGCGTGTTGGCGGTTTTTATTGTCGCCGTTTTGTTTTCGCCATTGTCTTCTCAATCTTCTGAACCGCAACCGCTTAAATCGATTGGCATTAGTGTGGCGGATTTGGGTAATCCGTATTTTGTGCAGTTGGTCGATACCGCCACCTCAAAAGCGGAAGAGCTGGCGGGTGAGCCCGTTAACATGCTGATTCGCTCAGACGCTTATGATTGGCAACGCCAAATCACTCAGATCAATGATTTTATCGAGCAAAAAGTCGATTTAATCCTGTTAACCGCAGCAGACGAATACAAGGTTGCTGCCGTGGTGGCCAAGGCTCAACGAGCGGGTATTAAGGTCATCGCTGTGGATGTGAATGCCCAAGGAGCAGACGCGACCATTACCACGGACAATGTACAGGCCGGCGCCATCGCCTGTGAAAAGTTGGCCGAGAAAATAGGCTATCAAGGCAACTTTGTCATTATTAATGGCGTGCTGGTTTCTTCGGTGATTGAGCGCGTGGTAGGTTGTAAATCGACGTTGAATAAATACCCCAATATTACCCTGTTAAGTGATCGCATGAATGGCACCGGCAGCGTAGAGGGCGGAATGGAAGCCATGACTTACTTGATGGAAGAGTACGATCATATTGATGCGGTGTTTACCATTAATGACCCGACCGCCTTTGGTGCTTTACGGGCGTCGCAACAAGCCAATAGACGTGAGTTTGTGATGGCTTCTGTGGATGGCGCGGCGTTTGCCGTGGATATTATCCAACAAGCCAATACGCCTTGGGTCGCCACCGCGGTTCAACGCCCTGTTCCCATGGCGGAAAAAGCCGTTGAAATAGGCATGGACTTGCTAAAAGGCAAGGACGTTGCGCAGCGGTTTATTTTGATTCCTTCGGTATTGGTCGAAAGCACGAGTATTTCTCCCTAACAACGCCGTTGACTTCTTGGTCTTTGCTCACAACAAGGTTAAGCTATTGGCCTTCGTTATAGAGGCCATTCATGGACACATCGACGCTATTCTCGCAAATTTTTAATACCGTTTTTCCTCTCGCCAGTATTGTGCTGGTGGCGTTTTTCTATGCGCGAGTGCGGCCTACCGACATGACGGTGGCGAACCGCTTAAACATCAGTGTGTTTTGTCCGGCGTTAATCTTCTCTGTTATGGCTTCAAAAGACTTTCATATTGCCCAATATGTGGACTTGATTCTAGCGGCAACGGTGGTCGTTTTAGGCTCTGGATTGCTGATTTGGCCGCTGTGTAAGTGGCTAAAAATATCGCCCAAGACACTGGTGCCGCCGATGATGTTTAACAACAGCGGCAACTTGGGGATCCCGCTGATTGTGCTGGCATTTGGTGAGTCGGCGTTGCCGATTGCGGTGGTGCTGTTTTTAACCGAAAACCTACTGCATTTTACCGTGGGAATGTATTTGCTTAACCCAAAATCCAATCCGCTTAATGTGCTTAAAATGCCGATGATTATCGCCACCATGCTGGGGTTAGTTTGGGGCTTGCAAGGCTGGACGGTAATGCCCGCGGTAAAAGTGTCGGTGGACATGCTTGGGCAAATTGCCATTCCTCTGATGCTATTTGCCTTGGGTGTGCGCATGACGAGTGTCGATTTCAGTGAATGGAAGCTGGGTGTTATTAGTGGTTTCTTATGTCCCTTGAGTGGTCTGATTATTGCGGTTATTTGGTATTATGTCGTTGGTATGTCGGCGGAAAATTTCGCCTATTTATTGATCTTTGCCTGCTTACCGCCCGCCATTTTGAATTACATGGTGGCGGAGTTGTATCAACAAGAGCCCCATAAAGTCGCGTCTATTGTGTTAATTGGTAATTTAATGAGTGTGGGGATCATTCCTTGCGTGCTGTTTTATGTTTTGTAGATCCGTGGAAGGAGAAAACCCATGATGGTGCAAATTGGCTTAATTGCTTTGTTGGTGGTGGCGTATGTCATTGTTTCTCGTATATTAAAATCCAGTGTGACGCTATTGGGGCAAAAAAAATACGCGAATGAAGTCCGTATAACTTATGTGTCGAAAATGCTCAACCTCGGTTTTACCGCGATGTTTGTGTTACTGGTGTGTTTGGTGCTTGGCATTGGTTATGGCCAGCTGGCGATTTTTTTCTCGTCTGTGTTTGCAGTGGTCGGTGTGGCGTTATTTGCTCAATGGTCCATTTTGAGCAACATCACGGCGAGCTTGATTATTTTCTTTGGCTTCCCTTATCGGGTGGGCGATTGGGTTAAAGTCGTGGACAAAGACGATGAAATTTTGGGTCAAATTACAGAAATATCAACCTTCCATGTCATCATCCAACGTTTATCGGGTGATGTGGTGACTTATCCTAATAATTTGATCTTACAAAAGGCGGTGGTACGCTTTGAAAGCCGAGAAGCGGCTCAGGCAATGAGTCAGTTTGCTGCGGCTGCTAAGGTGTCAGTTCAGCCGCCAGTTCAGACAGTGGAACAACCCCTTCCGCCGCCGGTTTGAACAAAAAATAAGCAGACTTTTTAAGATTATCGGCTTTTGTGCCATACTAGGAGGCTTTCATCTTTAAGAAAGGAAGTCTCTTGTGAAATCAGATCCAGAGTCCTTGTTAAAAAGTAATGATAAGCTCATACATTCGGAAGGGCTGAAAGTAAAATCTCACGCCCAACGACCGCAAGAAGACTGGGTATTACACACCTTAATGATCGAAGGCTACGACGTGCCTTTTCGGTTCAAACGCCAAGGCAAATACCGCACATTACGCGGCGCGCGCGTAAACCTTACCTACTATCCTGCTCAAGAAATGGTCGCTGGCATTCCAGTTGAAATCATGAAAGTGGTGCGAGTAAAACGTACTTAATGAGTAAACACTTACGCTGAGTTCACTTCTGCTTTTCTTCTTGATGAGAGGAACTTACTATAGCAGCGCCTGTCTTTGTTTCGGGTATTTATCTTTGCATATTAGGTGTAGAAAAGCATGGAAACGAGTCGTTCTGGAAGTTGGTTTACGGTGATGAAGCGCATTGAGCGCAGCGCATGGTTTCAAGGCTTTATCATCAGCATTATTGTGGTGGCGGCCTTAACTGTTGGCGCTAAAACCTACTCTTTACCCTATGGCATTGATATTGCCATTAATTACCTAGACAATTTTATTACCGTCTTCTTTCTGGTTGAGCTCTCCCTGCGTTTTATTGCTTGTGATGATAAACGGCGCTTTCTTAAAGACCCTTGGAACTTGTTTGATACGGTGATTGTACTGGGCAGCTTAGTGCCAATTTCTGAGACAGAAATGATTCTTGTCGCACGTTTGCTGCGAGTCTTCCGCGTATTGCGTCTGGTGTCGATTATTCCGGATCTGCGTTTTTTGATTAATGCCTTGCTCAAAGCCATCCCGAAAATGGGCTACATTGCCCTGTTGATGTTTATCATTTTTTACATCTTCGCCGCCGTGGGTTCGATCTTTTTCCATCATGTGAATGAAGCGCTTTGGGGCGACATTGCTATCTCCATGCTGACCCTATTTCGTGTGGCGACGTTTGAAGATTGGACAGACGTGATGTACGAAACCATGGAGGTGTATCCGTTTAGCTGGATCTTCTACATCATCTTCATTTTCTTAACCGCGTTTGTGTTTTTAAACATGATGGTGGGTGTGGTGCTAGACGTGATGACGCGGGAAACGGCGGAAGAAGAGCACGAGAATCAAGAAAACCATCACCAAGCTTTAGTAACGCAAATTTCAGCGTTACAAGCCCAAGTTGCGCGGCTTGCCGACAAGATAGACGCACAACAAAGTTCTACTAAGAAATAACCTTATACAAGGAAATAGTCCTACTCTCAAAACAGTCTGAGTAGGATGTATAGAGAAGAAAACTTAAAGGCTTCGTGAGCTACACATGGGCATGACATTGGTGACGGATTAGGTTGGATGTTCTGAATTAAATGATCTTTTTTGTTAGAAAGGAAGAATAGTTAGGCTGAGATTCAATCAAATAGTAGCGTTTCACTTGGTTCTGGAATGAGAAAAGCCACCGCTAGGGTGGCTTTTCCGGAACACTTTGTCGCATGAGAGCTTATTATCTAAGCCTGCTCCGCATTGATGTCTGTCATCTTAGTCGTGCTAGAATGGATTGTCAATTCTTTAAAAGGCATTTTAAGTGAAGCATATTTCGACTGAACGACTCAGTATTTATGAAAAACACCTTAAGGTAAAGAGACAGGAAGTACTTGCAGCCTACAATTGGAACAAAGCTCTCTGCGGTGCTCTTTTTCCTGCAATTCAGTGTCTTGAAATTACCTTGAGAAATGCCATTGATCGGGCCATTCAAGAGAACCCTCCAAGCGGCTCAAAAGGCTTATACAGTACGCGTACTGATTGGATTCTTTCACTGCCGACCTATATGGGCAATAAAAAAATTTCGAATCACGACAGGTACTCAAAATCACCTAGAAAACATCAAACAGTTGACTCATCTGGGTATGTCTTGAGCAAAAATGGAACTAGGGAAATAGTCAAACGAATTTGGGAAGAAAAGAAAGTCTTAGATGCTACTTCTAAGCTTAAGAAAGCAGGTAAAAGCCCAACTCCTGACGCTGTTATATCTGTCATGGACTTTGGCTTTTGGACAAATCTTCTATCAAGTAAGTATGAGGATGCTAAGGCATTTTCATTGTTATGGCCTAATCAATTAGCACAGATATTCCCTAATGCGCCTAGTGGAACAAGTCGAGAAGATATTGAAAATGAATTTATAAAGGTTAGAGAGCTTCGAAACAGGCTCACTCATCATGAAGCCATATGGAAATTTTTCTACGATGATCTTAAAGGTAAACCAGACTATTCAAATCCTGTTTATGGAAGCAATGCTAGTTGTAGTCTTTTGCTTAAACACTATGAAGGCATTTTAGAGTTAATTCGCTGGATGAGTATTGAGCGTTTGGATGGTTTCATAAAGCATGAAAGCGACTTACGCTTTCGATCTTTATGTTCACTGAATGGGCTACATAGCTTTATTGCACCGGAAAAAATTAGCCAGACAATACATACTGGAAAGGGTGGCTGGGGCATTAGAAAGCTATTAAAGAAATTAGATAAGGGCGAAACAATTAGAATCGTAAACAAAGCAGGGTCGATCTGTACTATGTCGAACGACTTTCATCGAAGACAGACTGTAGATGATCGTGGCATATTAGACAACACTATTTCTGACATGCTTAAAACTGGCTTGTCTAGTTTTAGATCTAAGAGGCCAGATGACAAGACCATTTACGAGGCATTCAAAACGTCTTCCTTAAACCAAATGAAAGAAGTTGGTGATCGAGTCGTATCATGGAATAACTATTGTGCAGAGGTTCTTGAGGATAAAGATGGTGTCGTTACTTTAAAAGTCATTGGACGATATGTTACTAATGAGGATGGTAATGTAATACGCAATAATATGGATGGTATTAAGAGTACAGGGCTAAAGAGTTTGTCTATGACAGTAAAAGACTTATCTATAAACTGGTACCAGACAGATTATTAACCTAGCGTTATTAACAGGGCTTCTGTTAATAACGCTAAAATTTTTTATCGGTTTGTAAAAATGCTTAACCTTGAGTTTTTCACCCATTTTTTAACACTAATGTTTACAGAGTATGGGTAGATAAGCTCCATGCCATGTACGAAACCATCACCAAGCCCTAGTAACGCAAATTTCAGCGTTACAAGCCCAAGTGGCGCGTCTTGCCGATAAGATAGACGCACAGCAAGATCGAAAGGATTAGTTAAGTTTTTACTGATCTAAACGGCACGCTGGCTCGCTTTTTTTAGCCAGCGTCCGCCGAAGGTATTCAGTATCAAGCCAAGTAAAACGATGAAAATCCCTACCCATTGCATGGCGCTTACCGTTTCAGATAGAAATATCTCTGCTGAGGTTAGCCCGACAACGGGCACGCCTAATGTTAGTGGGGCGACGGTTGCGGCAGGGTAGCGAGACAGCAAATAGCTCCATAAACCGTATCCGGCTAGCGTTGCAAACAGTGATAAATAGGCCAATGTGGCGAGGGTTTTTAGATTCAGATTGACGATGTTGCTCCACATGACGTCGCCGCCATCGATGAAGTAAGCGCAAAGAAAGAAGGGCACAGGCGGCACCCAGCTCGACCAAACGATCAGGTTGAGGTTGGCGTCGTAGCCTTTTTTACTGATGATCTTGGTGAAAATATTGCCCAACGCCCAGCTTGATCCTGCGGCTAAGGTTAAGCCAAATCCCAGCGCTGTCATGGTGGTGTCTTCATTGTCCAATCCGATTACGGCTAAGCCGCCAATGGCGATGCCGATAGCGAGCACTTGATAAGGTCGCACGGTTTCTTTTAACAATAAAATAGCGAACACGAGCGTGAAAATCGCCTGAGATTGCAGCACCAAAGAGGCAAGCCCTGCTGGCATGCCAAACGACATGGCGCTGAATAAAAACGCAAACTGTCCAAAATTCAACGACAAGGCATAGCCAATACACCAAAGCAGCGGTGTATTAGGTCGAGAGAAAAAGAAACAGCCAAGCATACCAATAACTAAAAAGCGTAACCCGCCCAGCATCATTGGGGTTAACTCATCCAGCCCCCAACGCATGACAATAAAGTTAAAGCCCCACGCGACAATAATAATCAGCGCCAAAAACATATCTTTGCGAATCATGGTGAGTCCTTAACCGTGCGATTTTGAGGCGAAAAATAAGCCAATCACTTTACGTGTTTTAGAGCGGCTTGCCCATGGACAGATAGTAAAAGAATCAAGGACACAGATTGAAAAATGCCCCGGTCAATTGAAAAGCACAGGGTATTCATTTTCCATCGCATCTATTGATAGAAGAGATAGGCCATTCTTTCATGCTGGAATATAGGCTAAATTGTTCAGTCAAATGGTGAGAGCCAACGTCTTTTTATAACAATAACGAAAACATAAGAGCATTA
Organism: Marinomonas profundi; assembly: GCF_020694005.1. Taxonomy (NCBI): domain Bacteria; kingdom Pseudomonadati; phylum Pseudomonadota; class Gammaproteobacteria; order Oceanospirillales; family Oceanospirillaceae; genus Marinomonas; species Marinomonas profundi. Next base: position 1,895,497 of record NZ_CP073013.1, read on the forward strand.
TCATGCGTATTTTAGTGGTAGAAGATGACCGTATTTTAGGCGAAGCCATTAGCCAGCGAATCAGTCGGATGGGGCATGGTCTTGATCTGGCGCAGACAGGCTTGCAAGCGAATCAAATGCTGGCGTTGCAAGAATACGATCTTATTTTATTGGATCTAAATTTGCCGGATATGACCGGCAGTCAAATTCTGCATGGGTTGCGTAAAAAACACGCCAGTACGCCGGTGATTGTGCTGACGGCTCGAGATGAGATAAAAGATCGAATCGAGCTTTTGGATTTGGGGGCGGACGATTATATGATCAAGCCGGTGGATTTTGGGGAATTGGAAGCCCGTTGTCGTGCTTTACTGCGTCGTAGCCAAGGGCAAGCGCAAAACACCATTGAATACGGTAATGTTTGTTTGGATTTGCAAGCGTGTTCGGTCACTGTGAGCGGCCACCCTGTCGACCTAAAGCAGCGGGAGTTTAGGTTGTTGGAGGTGTTTATTAGTCATACCGGGCGGGTGTTAAGCAAAGAAGCCTTGATCGAACATATTTACAATTTCAATGAAAATCCGAACTCAAGTGTGATTGAAATCTATGTCGCACGGTTGCGGAAATCTCTGCAAGACAGCGATATCAATATTCGTACCATTCGTGGTCTGGGCTATTTATTGGAAAAACATCATGGCTAAGACGGCTAAGACAACTCCCTCGATTCGTCGGCAATTGATTCTTATGGTGGCCACGGTATTGATCGTGATTAATGCGTTGGCGCTTTGGAGTGTGCATATTTATGCGAATCGGTCGGCCAAAGAATCCTATGATCGACTTTTATATGGCTCTGCTTTACAGATGGCGGAGAACATTACGTTGCTGGACGCTAAGGTGTTTATTGATTTGCCGGTATCGGCTTTTGAGACCTTGGCATTGTCGACGGCGGACCGCGCATTTTATGCCATTATGGACAGTCAGTCGCGCGTATTAACTGGTTATAAAGACCTGCCCAGCGTTCCTTTTGCACCCTTACAGCGCCAATCCGCAGAGAAAGAAAAATTTACGCCGATGTATTATGAAACCTCGTATCGTGGTGAAAATGTGCGTTTTATCGCCTTGGGGAAACGTTTACTAGAAGCCGATAACGTCAATGACGTTTTTATTATTGTTGGGCAAACATTGGGTGCTAGACGTGCGGCGGCCGCTGAGATTAGCCAGATGGCGCTGCAATTTGTCACTGTGTTCTTTTTTATTACCCTATCTTTGTTGCTCTTTGTTATTTGGCGAGTGTTGCGTCCGCTACAAGCCATTAAACAAGCGATTATGGCGCGCTCTCCGTTGGAGTTATCACCGTTAGAAACCAATGTGCCGAGCGAAATCGCACCGCTACTGAAAAGTATTAATTATTTTATGGCGCAATTGCAGAACACCTTGAGTCGTTTAAAGCGCTTTACGGCAGAAGCCGCCCACCAGATTCGCACGCCATTAGCAGGGTTAAATTCTCAGGCTCAAAACGCCATTGACGAAAGCGATGACACATTACGCCAGAAGCAACTGCAGCATATTTTAGAAAGCAGTAAGGTGCTTACCAATACCGTCAATCAGCTATTGAACCGTGCGACCTTGACACATCGCTTTCAGAGTCACCCCTTTAGTCCGGTGTCGTTGGAGCAAGTAACCAAAGATACATGCCGTGAATTGGTGGTGTGGGCATTGGATCAACAGGTAGAAATTGCCTATGTCGGTGATAGTCACGCGACCATTAATGGCGATGAATTTGCCCTCAAGCAAATGCTGCAAAACATCATTGAAAATGCCATTAAATACAGCCCCAAAGGCGGTACTGTTGAAGTAGAACTCATGGTGGTGAAGGCGTTGTCTGAGGCCTCCATTGTGTTGCAAATTCGTGACCAAGGGGTGGGCGTTCCTGATCAGGACAAAGAACATATTTTTGAGTATTTTTATCGCCGTCCCGATAATTTTGCTTCCGGCTCTGGTATTGGTTTATCGATAGCAAAAGAAGTGGCAGAACACCATCAAGCGAGGTTTCATTTAAAAGACAATCAGCCGACGGGGCTCATTGTTGAAGTGATTTTTGCCGCGCAAAATGGAGGCGCGCTATGAAGCTTGGTTATGTGTTTTGCTTAGGTTTAATGCTGTTTTTAAGCGTGGCGTATGCCAATGGGGCAGCACAAAATGCCTCTGTTGTTTTTCCCAGCGTGAATGAGCTGAAAGGCAATCAAGCCAGCACTAAAAGCGATGTGTTATTGGTTCATGGGGCGCTCAATCGCGATTCGATAGCGCCTTTATTTCAGGCGTATCAAGAAAAATACCCGCAGGTGACGGTAGCGTATTTTGAATCGAATACACGGCAGTTATACGAACAATTCCTCTCACAGCCGAGCTCTCGGCCAGACATTATGATCAGCCCAGCGATGGACTTGCAATTCAAATTGGCAAACGATGGTTATGCGCTGGCGTATGATTCGCCCGAGCTGGTTAATATTCCGCGCGATGCTCATTGGCGCAATGAACTGTTTGGCTTTACCTATGAGCCGATTGTGACGGCCATTAATAGCGATATTTTAGTCGGGGAGGCCTTGCCACAAAGCCGTGAGCAATTGTTGAATTTGATCCGCAGCAAAAACCATTTGCTCGACGATAAAATTGGTTTGTTTGATATTCAGCAGTCGGGTCTAGGTTATCTGGCGTGGGCTTATGACGGGCAGCAAGCGCGGAGCTATGGGCGTTTGTTAGAAGCCTTTGGAACGCATCAAGCCAGACTTTATACGGATACGTCAGCGATGCTTAATGCCTTGTTAAAAGGCCAGATTTTTATTGCCTACAACCTTGTTGGAGCGTATTCCTACCAATGGAGTCAGCAATACCCATGGATTAAAACCATCATGCCGACCGATTATACCTCGGTCATTATGCGTACCGCCTTTATCGCTCGCGACACACAACAACCTAAGCTGGCGCAGCGTTTTATCGATCTGCTCTTATCGCCACAAGGTCAGCAGCTATTGGCGAATCAATCTGGCATTACGCCAATAAGCCCGAAAGCCGTAGGGCCTTACAGTCGCGATGAATTAAATAAATTGCCCCATGGGATTTTTCGCCCGATTCCTTTAGGGCTTGAGTTGCTCATTCAAACGGATGAAGCACAGAAGCAGATTATTTTTACTGAATGGGACAATGCTATGTTGTCGTCTCCTTAATTTTGCTGTTTGTTCGCGGTGAAAGGTTCATGAAAGGTTGCTGAGCTAGAGTGTTTTCAGCACTTTCAAAAGTGATAAGACAAGTGCCTTTTTAAAGCAGTAATAAAACAACAATAAATTGGAGAATATGATGTTCAAAAAAATGCTTATAGCGAGCGCTCTGTGTGCGACTCTGGTAAACAGTCCTCTGCAAGCGGCAGAGCGGGTTTCTATCGGTACTGGCGGAACCGGTGGTTTGTTTTATGTGATTGGTGCGGGCATTTCCGAAACCCTTAACAAACACATGGAAAACACCACGGCACGGGCCGAAGTGACGGGCGCGTCCGTTGAGAACAATCACCGCGTAGCCGCGGGTCAAATGACAATGGGGCTTTCCTCTTCCTCTACTCTTTTTGAAGCAAAAAATGGCGAGGGCCCATTTAAAGTAAGCGGCCCATTAGACGTGGCGGGCATTGCCTATTTATATCCAGCGGTACTGCAAGTGGCGACGATTTCCGGCAATGGTGTGGACTCTTTTGAGCAGTTAAAAGGCAAGCGCGTTAGCATGGGGCCTCCGGGCAGTAATGCGGCTGTTTTGGCGACGCGCCTGCTGCAAGAATACGGCGTCTTTGACGATGTTACGCCCCGTTTTCTTTCTTACACTGAAGGCGTAAAAGCATTGGTAAACGGCCAAGTAGACGCGGCGGTGGTGCTCGCCGGTGCGCCGACTTCCTCTTTGATCGATCTTGATTCTCAAACAGACATGGCTTTGCTGTCTGCGAGTGTGGAAAAACTGGACAGCTTGATCCAAAAATACCCTTTTTACCAAGCCTTCTCTTTGCCAGCGGGTACCTACCCAGATCAGGCTAAGCAAGTGATGATGATTAACGATCCGGCGATTCTGTTTACCAGTGGCAAAGAAGATCAAAGTAAGGTTTATGACATTACTAAAGCGATTTTCTCTCACCTTGATGAGTTAGGCCAGATCCACCCTCAAGCCAAAGCCATTGCGTTAGAAACTGCGAAACACACGCCTGTTGCTTTGCACCCAGGTGCGAAAAAATATTATGACGAAGTAAACGGTCAGTAGGAGCGTCATTATGTTGAACCTAGATTCCAGCAATGGCTTTCAAAGCTTGCTCCTTGAGTCAAAATTCGCGGGTCGCAAGGAACGTCTAGCCCTTTCTTTATTGTTTAGTGTGATCGCCGCTGGAATCGCCGGTCTTGTACTTTACGGTGCCTATTATGGCGGCATTACGGCGTTACTATTGAGATCGTCGTTTTTCTCCTTGGTCGCCGCGGCCGCCATGTTGCTCTATGCACTGAGATATAAAAGCGTCATCGGCCGCGCTGTGTTTTATTTATTGGCTTTGATTGCGCTCATTCCGGGGCCTTATTTGTGGCATCACTACATTGATATTGTCATGCGTGGCGCCATGTCGGTTGAGCAAGACCGATGGATCTTTATGGCGTTAATGGTGGTGGTGTTTGTTTTTGTGCGCATTGCGGTGGGTCGAGCCCTCATTATTTTAATGGCGCTGGCTTTTTTGTATGCCTGTTTTGGGGATGTGATTCCTGGAAAATATGGCCATGGAGGCTATGATCTTAGCCGTTTGACGTCTACTTTGATGCTCTCCACAGAAGGCGTTTATGGTGTGCCCATGGGCGTTGCTGTTGAGTATATTTTCCTCTTCGGTTTGTTTGGTGCCATCTTAACCAAGATTGGCACGGGCGAAGTCTTTGTTGATATCGCGCGGGGGTTGACGGGGCGAGTGCAAGGGGGGCCGGGTTTATCTGCCGCCTTGTCGAGTGCCTTGCTTGGTTCGCTTAACGGTAGTGCGGTGGCCAACGTGGTGACGACAGGAACCTTCACTATTCCATTGATGAAGCGGGTTGGTTATAGCGCGAAATTGGCGGGTGCGATTGAAGCTGCGGCGTCTTCCGCTGGGCAAATCATGCCACCGGTAATGGGCGCGGCGGCGTTTTTAATGGCGGAAATGATCGGGATTCCGTATGCCGAAGTGGCATTGGCGGCCTTGGTGCCAGCGCTCTTGTACATCTTTGCTCTGATGATCTCGGTGCGTCTTGAGGCGGGGCGTCTTAATTTAGCAAGAGACACCGATGCCGGCTTACAGTTGTTATTAAGAACCCTGAGAACCAAGAGTTATCTTTTGCTGCCATTAGTGGTGTTGATTGGTTTGATGATTTCGGGCAAGTCACCCACGCAAGCGGCGGTGATGGGGATTCTGGCGGGTTTAGTGGTTTGCCCTTGGAAGAAAGAAACACGTATTAATGTGTTCGATCTTATTTCCGCTTGTAAGGAAACCTTGTCTTCCACTTTGCCGATTGTCGCAGCCGTGGCGGCGGCTGGCGTGATCATTGGCGTGTTGAATCTCACTGGTATGGGCTTAATGCTGTCGGGTTTGATCATTGAACTGGGCGATGGCAACTTATGGGCGGTGTTATTACTGACCGCGTTGGCGTCTTTTGTGTTGGGCATGGGTTTACCTACTTCGGCGGCGTATTTGTTGCTGGCGGTTCTGGTTGCCCCTGCGATGACACAACTTGGCATGGAAGCGTTATCGGCGCATATGTTTATTTTCTACTTTGGTTTGGTGTCTGCGATCACACCTCCAGTGGCTTTGGCGGCTTATGCTGCGTCCACTATTTCTGGCGCCGATCCTAATGAGACCGCTGTTGAATCCATGCGCTTAGGCTTTGTGAAACTCTTGGTGCCGTTCTTGTTTGTCACTATGCCGGGCGTTTTGTTGATTGGCACGACGACCAGCGTGATTGCCGCGATTACTTTTGCGACCTTGGCAACAGCATCGATGAGTATCGGCTTTTCTGGTTGGTTGCGTGAACCTTTGTCTTGGCTTACTCGTGCCTTGTACGTGGTTGCCGCGGTGCTGATTGCTTGGCCTGCAGCGGCAACGGATACGTCTTTGTTTGTGGTGAGTGCGCGTGTGTTGGGCGTGCTGGTGTTTGCGGCATTGCTGGTAAAAGCAAGCATGGACAGCACTAGAGCTGACACCCTAAACACAGCGAAAGTCTAAGCCTTAGCGCTTCATTACTCTTCACTACAATTGTTAAAAAGCCCTGCACTTGAAAAATGCGGGGCTTTTTTATGGAATGAAAATCGTCTAGGGCAAGCCCGTTATCATTAACTTGATGCCATAGGAAAGACAAATAATGGCAATAAAGCCAATGATGTAAAGCAATCCAAACCATTGCCATGGTTTAAGTTTGGCGGTTTTTTCTTTTAGGCTTTTAAATGACATTAGTAACCCTCCTGATAATCTTCCACCTTGCCAGCAAAGACACGATAGCCCCATAAGGTATAGGCACAAATTAAGGGGACGAAGATGCAGATCCCTGGTAGTAAAAAGAGCAAGCTGCTGTCTGGTGAGGCTGCGTCCATAAAGGTGAGCTGTCTTGGAATCAGATACGGAAATAACCCCACGACAAGGCCGGCAAAGGCCAGTAGAAATAGCGTTGCAGCGTACCAAAATGGTCGACTTTCATTATGAACAACGCCAGCCGAATGATTGTTTAAATCTTTCCACGCTAAAACTGCGACCACCAAGGTGACGATGGGCAAGGGGGATAGCCAGAGGAAATTCAAACCAGAGAACCAACGCTGACGAATGTCTACTTGGCTCGCCACTGTCCACAAACTGACGATGACCATGGCAAAAATAGTGATCAGCAAAAGTCGTTTGCCGAGTGTCGCGGCGTGTTTTTGAATGCGTCCGCGACTTTTCATAAACAAATAACACGCGGCTAATAGAGCATACCCTGCCATCACCGAAAACCCTGTGAGGATAGAAAAGGGCGTTAACCAATGTAGGCTGGACAAACTGTCTACACCGACTGGCACGCCTTGAACGATTGAGCCTAGTAACAGGCCTTGGCAAAATGCCGCGATGGAAGACCCCGCGCTAAAGGCAAAATCCCAATAAGGTCGAGACGTATCGGACTTAAACCGATACTCGAACGCTACACCACGAAAGATCAAGGCAAACAGCATCAGCATAATGGGCAAATAAAAGGTCGAAGCAATGCCCGCATAGGCGGCAGGAAACGCGGCAAACAACACCACACCGCCAAACACCAACCAAGTCTCATTGCCATCCCAAACGTGTGAGATAGAACGCATTAGATGATCGCGCTCGCCTTCTTGGTTAAACCAAGGATAGAGAATGCCAATGCCTAGGTCGAAGCCATCGAGTAACACGTACATAAAGATGGCAAAGCCTAAGACAAGAAAGTAAAAAAGCGCCAAGTCCATTATTTATCTCCTTGTGTGTTGATTGCATGGTCTGTTGTTTTTTGCTCTGTCGATTGTGTTTCTTTCGTTTGTAGCGTTTTTACCCAAGCCAATGCATAGCCAGGTGCTTTCATACCAATCAATTGTTGTTCTAAGGCTTCCATTGACGGCGGGCCTTTTTTGATCAGCTTACGCATGAAATAGAGATAAACACCAATCAGTAGACTGTAAATGATCACAAACAGGGTCAAGGTAAACAGCACGCGTTCTGGGGGGAGCGGTGATACGATCTCGGAGGTTCTCACCAAGTTATAGACAATCCAGGGCTGACGACCGATTTCGACCACATACCAGCCTGCCAGTACCGCAATGACACCCATAGGAGTAAATAATGTCACCAAAGCCAGAAAGGCTTTGTTTTCATATAAGCGATCTTTACGACGTAGCAACAGCGCGAGCGCCGCAATGCCCATCATGCCAAAGCCAATACCCACCATGACACGGAAAGACCAAAACACTAACGGCACATTGGGTCTGTCTTCTGGTGGTACGGCTTTTAAGCCTTGCACAGCGCCATCCCAAGAGTGAGTTAAAATCAAGCTACCAAGGTTGGGAATACCGACTTCATAATCGTTCGACTCGGTTTTCATATTCGGCATAGCGAACAACAGCAGAGGAACGTTTGCTTCTTGCGCAGGCCAAATGCCTTCCATTGCCGCTAATTTGGTTGGTTGATGTTCACGAACGTTCAATCCGTGCATATCACCGATCCATGCTTGTAGTGGTGTTAGCACCAAGGCAAACCACATGCACATAGACAGGCCTTTTTTCGCAAAAGGCAGGTTTTTCTTTTTCAACAAATAATACGCGCAGATGCCAGCCACCACGAAAGTCGCGGTGATAAACGACGCCACCACCATGTGAGTGAAGCGATAGGGCATAGATGGATTGAAGATCACTTCCATCCAGCTTTCGACTTCAAACTTACCATTAACAATTTTGTGGCCCGTTGGGGTTTGCATCCAAGAGTTGGCCGCTATGATCCAAAACGCGGAAATCCAAGTGCCTATCATGACAACCAGGGTGGAGAAGAAATGCAGCTTGCGACCGACACGCTGCCAACCGAATAGCATGACGCCAAGGAAACCGGCTTCCAAGAAAAAAGCGGTCAGCACTTCGTAGGCCATTAATGGCCCAATAACGGCGCCGGTTATTTCCGAGAACTTGGAAAAGTTGGTGCCAAATTCATAGGACAAGACGATGCCAGAAACCACGCCCATGCCGAATGTAATGGCAAACGGTTTGATCCAAAACTTGGCAAGCTGTAAGTAATACGGATTGTGTGTTTTAAGCCATAAGCCTTCCCAAATAGCAATCAGCGTCGCCAGACCAATAGTGATGCTGGGGAAAATAATATGAAAGCTCACCGTGAAGGCGAACTGTATGCGAGATAAAATGGCGACATCGAGGTCCATAATGGCTCCCTTAGGAATGAATAAGCGTTAAGAAATAGGGAAAGCGTTAGGCGTGTTTCTTAACGCTGCGCGTACGTATTTGTTGTACCAGCAGAGGCAATAGCGCCAAACCTACCATGCTAAAAAGGGTGATGATCTCGGTCATTAAAAAGCCAGTATTCATAATATCGCTCCTAGAATTTGATGTTAGTTTGATATAGATCAAAAATTTCTGTCGTTATGGTGGGGAGTAGAGCAAAGGACAGGCCAACTATTAATGAAATTTATCTATTTGATTTAAAAGGGAAAAATTATAGCTTTGCTTGTGGTGTAAAAAAGGTTTACGATTTTCTCACTTTTAGGTGTAAACGAGGTTTACGATTTTGACGCTTTCCTTGATGTTTGAAGTGGCCATGCTGGTGACCAGTGTGTGCGGCGTATTGGTCGCGGTTTGGCTATTGTGGCGAGCGCGCAAGCAAAGCGACCTGCAAGCCTTAGCCGGTTTCGCCATCATGATGGCGATTTGGTGTTTTGGGCATGTGGCGTTGTTTCAAGGCTATGAGGAAATGGGCATTCACATCATTCTTGCCAACCCGCTAATGCCGACTTTTTTCTTACATTTTGCCATTCGTTTTGTGAACTCAGGCTCGGTCAAAGAGCCGATGCTAGAGCGCTTATATCAGGCGGTGCCTTGGTTTTATCTCACCAGTTTCGCGGTGGTTTTACAGAGCTGGTGGATAGGCGCGGGCGACGCCATTAGTACCTTGGATACGCGCTCCTTTTTTATTTTTACCGAAGCGGGGGCATGGAATCTCGTCTATACCGTCTTGGTCGGTATGTTGGCTCATGGTGTGTTGTTGTTCGGTTGGTATCGGCATTCTGGTAACAAGAAGCGTTCCATTCTTGCCATGTTTGGTGTTGGCGCTTGGGGGTTGTTGCTAGCAACGAGCTTTGTTTTCCCTTCTTTTGGTATTAGCTGGTTTCCTTACCCTATGTTATTGCTGCCAACCTATTTGCTCTTGTTGGTGTATGCCGTGGTGCGTTATCAGATTTTATCGGTGAACGCGTTTGCCAATCGTGCCTTGCTTTGGCTTGCCATGATGCTGGTGATTCTGTGTGTGATCGCGGTGATCAGTGTGGTGTCTGGGCGCATCGGTTTGCAGGCGTTAGCGAATGTTCCCAGCTGGCAGTTGTGGTTGTATTCCCTGTTGATTTTGGTGGTTGCGGCGGTGATTTATCAACCGTTGAACCGTTTGTTTTCACGTCTTATTTATCCCGGTGCTGCGTTGAATGAAGCGGTATTGGATACTTGGTCAAGGCAATTAAAAGACGCCCAAGACTGGCCACAACTGATTGCCATTGGTGAGCGTTTACTCTCTCTGCAGATAAGACGTAACGTGGCGATTCAATTGCAACGTTCTGCTTTTCCAGTAAGGGAGCAAAATGATGCCTTGGCAATACGAGTGTCTCGATCAGATTCGGACTGGCACTTTGTTTTGATCGGCTGGGAAGATGCCAGCCCTGGGATGCGTCTGACGGCAGAAGTGTTCGCTTCCTTGTTTTCGACCAGTTGCGGTTTGCTTGAACGATCGCTGGCGTTGGCCGTGGCGGAGCGAAAACGCCTGGACGAGCAGCATCTTGTTGAATTAGGAAGCTTGTCTGCGGCGATGGCTCACGAGCTGCGTAATCCGCTGAATATTATTTCCATGGCGGCCTATGATGCGCCAGCCGAGACGCGTCAGCATATTCAAACTCAACTCAAGCGCGCCGATCGTTTGGTGAGCGATATGTTAGTGTATTCCGGTGGCTTGACGTTACAAGTGGCCGCCACGCCATTACGTTCTTTAGTGGCCAGTATTTTGGCGCAGACGCAACCAGAAGGCGTGGCGTTTGAGTTGGATATTGATGAAACGATTGAGCTGGAGGCCGACCCGCAACGCCTGCAACAGGTGTTTATTAACCTCATCGATAACGCGATGTCTTTTTTGCGTAACACGCCAGATGGCAAATTATTGATTGAAGCCAAAGAACAAGAGCAGCAGATAGTGGTTTATGTGCATAACAACGGACCGGCAATTGACCCAAGTCTGCATGGCGAGGCGCTGTTTCAACCCTTTGTGACCAAGCGAGCGGGCGGTAGTGGTCTCGGCTTGGCGATTGTGCGCCGTATTATTGACGCCCATGGTGGCAAAATCAGACACAGCGTTGATTCTTCTTGGCCGGTGACTTTCGAGCTTATTTTACCTCGCCATTTTTCTGGCGCTGCGATTTCAAACAGAGAATTCCATGACACAAAATAAAATATTACTGGTCGATGACGAGCCAGCCTTTCGTGAGCTGGCTAGCCGTTGGTTGGCGAAGCAAGATTATCATGTAAAAACCGCCGGTAGTTTAGACGAAGCTCGAAGCGCTTTGACGTCGTTTGATGCGGATTTGGTGTTATTAGACTTGTCTATGCCGCCGCATTTTGACCCGCAAGTGACCTTGGACGCGATGGACGAGTTTGCTGGTCGTCCGGTGATTATTATTACTGGCCATGCGGATCGAGATTTGGCGCTTAAAGCCATTGAATTGGGCGCTTGGGATTTTATTGCCAAGCCAATTGACCCCGATATGTTGGCGGTGGTGGTGCGTCGAGCCATCACTAAAACCACCTTGGAACGAGAGCTGACCCAGTTAAAGCAAGCCAGTCATTCTCCTCAAGGGGCGTCGGCTTACATCGGTCATTCGATGAGTTCGCAAAAGGTTAGGGCGCTGGTGGAACGAATCGCGCCGACCGATGTGCGCGTCTTGGTCACGGGGCCATCGGGAACGGGCAAAGAAGTGATTTCACGTACCTTACATGATTTAAGTCACCGCGCTGCCAAGCCCTTTGTTTCAGTGCATTGCGGCGCGATTCCGGCGGATTTATTGGAAAGCGAGTTGTTTGGCTATGTGAAAGGCGCGTTTACTGGGGCGGAAAAAGACAAGGTGGGTTTGTTGAGTTTGGCCGATAGTGGCACCTTGTTCTTGGATGAAATTGGCGAAATGCCCTTGGCGATGCAGGTGAAATTACTGCGAGTACTGCAAGAAGGCACTTTTTTCCCTGTCGGTGGGCGAGAACAGAAATACATCGACATTCGGGTGATTTCCGCAACCAATGCCGACTTACTCGAAAAAGTCCGCGAAGGCAGTTTTCGAGAAGATCTATATTACCGCATCAAAGGCGTCAATATTGAAACTCAAGCGCTTGCACAGCGGCTAGAAGATGTTCCTGTACTCTTGCAATCTTTCTTACAGCGTTTGCAACGTCAGCAAGCGAAACAACTGCAACTCAGCCCAGAAGCCGTGCAATGGTTTCGCGATCAATCGTGGCCGGGCAATGTACGTGAATTGAAAAATGCTTTGGAAAGCGTGGCGTCTATTTGTCCGCAAGGGCGCATTACCATAGACGATATTCAGCTACTCTATCCCACGGGCGAACGTACTCGTCACACCGCGGCAACCTTGCCGACCAGCGACGCCTCGTTAGACGAACAAGTTCGAGACCTTGAAATTCGACTGATTAACCAAGCCCTAGAAAAACAACAAGGCAACCGCACTCAAGCGGCCAAGCAACTGGGCATTTCACGGCAGGGGTTGATCAAAAAGATAGAAAGGTATGGGTTAACCTTTTGAATTATGGGTAGATTTGTTTGTTATATGGCAAACTTTTTATAAATACGTTATTTTATTTGTTATATAGCAAACTTATAAGCCTTTAAATACAGGTGTGGGTGGCGAAATGGCCAATCGAGAAGAAATCGGCGAGAAAATTTGCGCAGCACGTAAGGCGCTGAAGAAAACGCAAAAGCAAATGGCAGAACAGACAGGTATTCATAAATCGACCTTGTCGTTGATTGAAAACGGCCGTTTTACTGGCTCGTTGGATATCCTAGAACGCTACTTAGACGCTGTTGGTTTAACACTAGAAGTCGCTCCTAAAAAGCATCGATTACCCCAATGGGATGAAATAGAAGCCCTATTTGCGGAGGATGACTGATGTCTGCTGAAATCTCCTCTATTTTATTCCCGAATAAAATAGATAAGCTCACGGTTTGTGCAGAAGGTTATGAACTTGGCTTGTTAACCAATGCTTCTAGGCATCATTATCAGCCTAGCCAAACAGAGCGTTTTGTTTCTCTGACCATGACTAAGCCAGATTTAGACGGTTATTCTTCTGGTGCCCTGCATCCTATTTTTTCTCAGAATCTTCCCGAAGGTTTTAATCGTCGTTTTATTGCTGAGAAACTGGCGCGTTATGCTCGGGTTGATGATATGTATTTGTTGGCGCTGCAAGGAGAACATGGCATTGGTCGCTTGTCTTATCGTGGCGAGTTGGCTTTACCCGAGTTAGAGCCTGTTGGCTTGGATGATATTTTGCGGTATCAGGGGAAGCAGCCTTTGTTTCCACAGTTACTGGAAAAATATTATCTGCGCAATAGTTTAGCCGGTGTGCAGCCTAAGGTGAGTATTCCGAATGCCAGTTTGTCGACGGGGCGAAGCTTGCAGCAGAAAGATCTGATCGTTAAATCATTTGATGCTGAGTTTACCTTGCTGACCGTGAACGAATTTGTTTGTATGGAAGCGGCAAGATTTTGTGGTTTAGAGCCGCCTAAAACCTATTTGTCCGAAAACTTAGATACCTTTGTTGTAGAGCGCTTTGATAAACCAAATGGCGAGAGCTTAGGTTATGAAGATTTTACTACCTTGCTGAAAAAGCCCAATACACCAGATGCAAAATACAGTGGCAGCTATGAGGCCTTGTTGAAAGCGACTTTTATGTACACCAATAGTCTTGACGAAGTGCGTAAAATGTATCGGTATATTGTATTTAACTGCCTTATTGGCAACGGTGATGCGCATCTGAAAAATTTTGCCTTGCAATACACGCCGGATATGACACGTATTTTTGTCGCGCCACCTTTTGATATAACGCATACGGTTATTTACCAGACGATTGACGATAAAATGGCGTTAAAGTTGGCAAAGAGTCATGCTTTTCCCGATTATAAAACTTTGCTTGGGTTGGCGGATTCTGCTTTGTTTCGAATTCGTGATGCTAAAGACATTATTGATAGTACGGCTCAAGGTATTTTAGAGTCTCTAGCAGGCTCTAATGAAGTTGCTTTGCTGACAGGTTTGAAAGACTCCATTGAAAAATCGGTAGCGGTTGGCATGAGTGTACAAGCGATAAGTAAAGATTTCCGACACGATAAAAAACGTAAGTTTGAATAGGGCTGTATTAATGCCAATGAATAATACGGCGAACATTTTCTCGATTACTAAGCCTAGTCATACCTGCTGAAAGAATTACTACTCCTTACGAAGACGTTTTAATATTTGCCCTTGGGTGACTTCGCCTAACATATGCTGTTGTAAAAGCGCGACCAACAAGGCTTGGCGTTCAGAGGCTGTCATTTTAGTGGGTGTTTTCATGGAATATCTATAGTGAGCATAGTTTTGCTCACTTTACTCAAAAACAGGCGTTAGATAGTCAGGGCCCAGTTGCTGCATTTGTTGTTCAACCCAGTTCACTCTTTGACGAAGGTAAAAAGTCAAATCGTTGGGGTTTCGAGTACGTGGGCTGGGTAATAAAATGGCCAGCCGTGCGGCTTGGTTCATGGTGAGTTTGCTGGCGGATCGACCAAAATAATGCTGGCTTGCGGCTTCGACGCCGTAAATGCCTTTGCCAAATTCTGCGACGTTTAAATACACTTCGAGAATACGTTTTTTACCCCAAAGTGCTTCAAGGCTCACCGCCAATCCCGCTTCCAAACCTTTGCGAATAAAGCTTCGACCCGACCAGAGAAAGAGGTTTTTCGCGGTTTGCTGTGTGATGGTACTGGCACCACGAAGACCGTCGCCTTCATCGTATTGAGTGAGCGCTTTACTGATTGCCGTAAAGTCGACACCAAAGTGCTCAGGAAAACGCTGATCTTCAGCAGCGACCACCGCCAGCGGCATATAAGACGGCAGCTTATCAATGCTGATCCAAGTCTGTTTCACCGGATAATTGCTTTGCAGCATAAACGCTGTCGTTGGTGGCGGCACAAAGCGAAACACCAGTAAAACAAGCATCAGCAAGAGCAAAGCGCGCCAAATGATCGTCCAAACTTTTCTAAAAATACCGCGTTTACGCTTTGCCATTGATGGTCTCTTAATTGGTTTAACGAGGCTTTTTAGCCCATTACGCGCACAAGTATAACCAATAAAAGAGGCAATCTTTAATGAATCTTTAATGGTGAGTGCGCAGATTCTAGATCTCGATTGCGGTAGCATTCGCCCACCCAATTTTCACCCTTCGTTTATCATTTGTTTGCCCTTGAAGCGAAAACCGCTTGGGGCATTGGTGGCTTCATCTTTCTTGGCGCGACCATTCACCTGATACTTGACGAGTTATACAGTATTGAACTATCAGGAATGCGCATCAAACGCTCATTTGGCACCGCGATGAAGCTCACCGATTGGGGGGAGCCGTTGGCGTCGCTGGTGTTGGTGCTCTGCTGCGCTTTGGGTTATTGGTTAAGCCCAAGTTGGTGGCTGGAGCCAGAACGTTTGGCTGAGTGGATAAAGCAGGGACTGGATGAGTTTAATCACTTGTGGAGCTAGAGCTCATAACATTACGGTTTCACCTTTAAGTCACCATCAAGTTGAGCGCCAGCCATCATATACTTCGCTACATGAGGATGAATTGGCGATAGCCCAGATTTTATTCCCAGAGGCTTGAAAACCTTGTCGATAATGCTCTGTACTTGGTTGCCTTTGTCTTGTTCGATATCTGTCAAGGTGCGACGACTGACTCCCACTAACTCAGCGTAGCGAGTTTGAGAAAAGCCAAGTACCTCCTTACGCAGGTGTTTTAACATTTGCCCTTGAGTGAGTTCACCTAATATATGCTTCTGTAGCAGCTCTACTAATAAAGCTTGGCGCTGTTCTGCTGTCATGCTCATAAAAGCCCCCAACGTTTGAGTTTTGTTTCTAGCCATTTAACCTGGATAACATCTAATATTCGTTCGGGAACACCTCTCGCTTTCAAGCGTTGTTGTTGAATCAGAGCTTGAATAGTGAGTGTTTTCATTGAATGCCTATATGTGCATAGTTTTGCTCATTATAGTCATTTAAAGTAGATTTTGAGAAACAAATTGCTCAAAAATATCGGTAAAAGTTATGTTTGAGCATAATATTGCTCATTTTTTATGACATGAAACAGGTTAAGTCGTGCAACCCTGTCAGACTGGCTTATGAAGACATAACCCAGTCTGTGGCTTCTTTCTTACGCTTGAACACCTTAATGTCTGCAGAGATAAACCAGCTAATTACACGAATTAGTCTATTCTGCCAACGACTCTTCCCATAGATGGCAATGCGATTAAACTCACCACCAAGTCGTTGGCTTAATAAAAACTCCGACCAAGCGCTTTTCATGCTCCAACCTTCGAATTCGCTAATATCGACCAGCAAACCTGCGTAAGGTAAATGGATAGAATAAATCGCTGCCTCTAACTGAGGCGTGATGCGTTCAAAATCCATATCACTTGAAATTGGGGTCAGATGAAAATAGAACACTGGTCGCTAGCTTGACTCAATAAGTGTTTGCCCTAAGATATTAGCTAGCCTGATATTTATGAACAGGATGTTCGTATCAGAGTCTTTTCAGTAAAGCTTATTTCAAAGGAGTGAAATATGGCGAGGCTTCCCCGACTTTGTCCGATTGGTATCCCGCAACATATTATTCAACGTGGTAATAACCGCCAAGTGTGTTTTGCCAGTGAAGATGACTTCATCGCTTATGCACACTGGTTAACAGAGTACGCCCAGCAGTATCAGGTAAAAGTCCATGCATGGGTCTTTATGACCAATCATGTACATTTACTTGCAACGCCGATGACCGAGGGCGGTATATCGAAAATGATGCAAGCACTGGGACGCCGCTATGTCCGTTACTTCAACTACACCTACCAAAGAACCGGCACATTGTGGGAAGGGCGGTTTAAATCTTGTGTCATCAGTGCTGAGGAATACTTTTTTATCTGCCAGCGATATATCGAACTAAATCCCGTTAGAGCAAATATGGTCGCTCATCCAGCAGACTACAAATGGTCGAGTTATCGCTTTCATGCTCAGGAGTCACTGGATCTACAAAGTGAACTTTGGCAACCACATGAACTTTATCTCAAACTTAGCCGTCAGCAGGAAACGCGAGCGAAGCGTTATCAAGCTTTATTCAAATACCACATCCCAGAAGAAGAACTCGGACGGATTCGATCCGCTACGCATTCAGATATGGCACTGGGAAACGAACGTTTCAAAGAGGAGATCGAGAAGCTAACGGGTAGGCGAGTGACGCCAAGAAAACGCGGTAGAAAACCAAGTCAGATGGATTAAATTTTCATCTGACCCTGAGGTATCCCCACAAAATTACGCATGCTTAGACCCCTTCGATAACTGTTGGACGAGTTGTCTGATTCCATTCCTCCAATCCTGTTTTGATATTTGGAAACGTGTCATAACAGCTCGTTTCCCAAGGTAAAAGTGTGATAGAACTCTTCGCTTGCGTAGTGTATTGGCTTGGAAGCGGTTCGCATATCCTGCCAACTCTATAACTTTACCGACTAAAACAAGCAACAGCGCAGTAAGAGTTGTTAGCAGCATTAAGTTGCTCAACCGCTGTATTTTGAATGTATAACTTAGCTCAAATCCCAAGCCGAATCGGCTGCTTTTTATATCGCGAAACCCTTCTTCAATTTGCATTCTCGTTTCATATGCCCTGACGCAACGTTTCGCAAAAAGACGGTTCACTGGAAGAGAAGACACTAATAACCAAGGCTCTTTTGCTCCTCTTGCTGCGGTGAGTGAAGACAAGGAAGCTCGTCTGTTTCCTTTCTGATTTATAGAATGACGTCCCTTAGGGCAGCTTTTGTAGAGAACAAACTGGTTGGTGACCGGACTCGACTGGCGATGTTTAAGCTCTAGATGCTGAGGTTTTTGATTGGCGTTTGAGAATAAAGTGGATATACAACGCCAAGCTTGAAGCGAGTTATCATAGTACTTACGCGGCCTTCTGACTCGCCCGACATAATCCCAACCTTGCTTCACCACTTCCTCTAGCCAAGGTGTCTTAAATCCAGCGTCCGTTACAATGATGGGCTTTGCTTTACTTGGCAGCAGTGCTTTTAAAACGCTTAAAAACTGTCGATGTGTTTTAGGCTTTTCTTTTGTGAGCTTGTCATGGACTTCTTCATAAAGCGTAATAGATCGCCCCTCAAAAGCCATGCTGGCGCGAATTAGAAAGTGTTGTCCACGAGCATCCAAATCAGACCAATCCACACTAATGATTGGACGCGTTTGAATCAGAAAGAGCCGGCAGATATAAGCGTAAATCGATAATGCTTCGCGGCGTAAATTCGGGTTGGAGAGCAATCGGTCTGATTGTTTAATGCGGTGCTTTTCGTACGCTTTTGATTGGATACCTCGACCGATACTCGTCACGGTGCAAAGATTACCTTGTGCTAAGCTGAGTACACAAGCGGATAGCGCCTTGCGTCGAGTTTTATGCATATTTGGGCTGACAAGAGGAAGGATTTTGTTCAGAATAGTGGTCGCGTTCATGGCTCTCGTGTTTGGTTGTTTTTGGCGAAATTATTGATCACCAAGGGCCATGAACGTTCCCTTCTTACGTTAACTAATTGTTATTTATATCAAATTCGTGGGGATACCTCAGCATCTGACCCCAATTGCTCATCTGACTCCAATTGTTCGTTAATAACTATTTTTAGATAGTAGAGTACATACTATATAAATGTATTTTTCCTATTCCTAGTGATCTATCGATACTTTTGACTGGAAAGTCATAAACTGCACTTATATTTTTTTTACGAGTGTTTTTCTTGAAATTGTTTATTAAAAACAAAGAAATTGCTATGGTCGAGGGCTTAGTTCCTAATGGAGCTAGTATGATTTTTTCATAAGCATCCCATAGTTCATCAATTTTTTGATATAAAGCATATGGGTTTAAACTTGAGCATAAAGATAAAGAGCATTGATGAGTTTTTTTAAAGTGTCTTAAATTTGACTTGATGGATCTATTCTCCCACCCTACTTTATACGCTGGAATAGCAATTAGACCAGTAATAGAGCTGTATTCTCTTCCATCATCTGAATTTAACAATTGCCCTAATCTCATTGGTTCAAAACCAAGAGGTGCTACTATAGCTGCCTTTTCATCTAAATTCATCACTCCAAAATTTGGGAGGTGAGAAAAAATATTTTGATTTAAACTTAAATCAAAATCTATTTCTTCTGGTGTAGTAGATTCTTTCTTTTTATATTCCCTTGGCTCTAAGTAGATAATATCTATTTCGATTTCTTTAAAGCTAAGCTCTCTTAGAATATAAGTTAATTCTGGAAAATCTAGAGAAGTGGATTCTATTAATACTTTATCCCCTACCTTAGGGAAAAAAGAATTTATTTTGTTTGGGTTTATTTTTTTTCATTTATTTCAATTTCTTTTTTTGAATTTATCCATCTTATTTTTGTTTTTACCACACCTTCATTTTTTTTGATTTCTGAAATTATTTTCCTAGTTCTATCATCAATTTCAACCCCATAAAAAATATGGGTGTAATTTTTAAAATTAATATTGTTCAAAGAAGGTAGTATTTTTACTCTTTTGATTTCAATCATAAAAACTCAACTGTATTCCGTTTTTTTCTTCTGAGTTGTAAGGGTCTTCATTTACTTTCCATTTTTTTTGAAAGTTGTTAAGTAATTTTTTGAAGTCTTCATCGCTTCCTTTGATAATGGTAGAGAAATCTGTAGAAGAAAGACTTAATTTTCGACGTTTTGTTGGGCTTATTCCAAAGTGAGATGATAATACAGGATGCAAAATATAATCATATGATTCAATGTTAGTGTCAGATTTTACTTTTGTACTTGCTTCTTCGAATAAAACTGACCAAACAAGGCACTCATTTAATAGCTTTCTTGACTCTTTATCTAATGAGGCTAATCCTGAAATAGGAATGCTAAAATGATTTACTTCAGGTTCACTTTGAGATTTTCGTGCTTGGCTATTAAGGAATAAAATACCAAAACGTAATGCAATTCGTTTTAATAGATTTCCATGAGCTCCGAGATCTGCAATTTTATCTAATTCTAGCTTGCTTGTATATTTTGTCGCTTTTGCCTGAATATCGATAGGAATCGGATCTGCTGGAGAAAAATCATCTAATGAATCTTCGGCTTTAACAATTGCCTGATGACAGAGCTCTATAAAGTGACGTAAATTTCCTCGGGACATCAAAGTAAATTGATCAAAACCAGAATAAATTGGACATATTCTATTAGGTGTGGCGTTATATATATAAATAATAACGCCTTTTAGGTTGTTTGGAATCCAGTTATCATATTTTGAGATTTCTCCATTTTTATATTATAAAAATTCCTTATGTAATATTTCCGGAAACATAGATTTAGATTTTCTATTTAATAGTGCACCATTTACAATACTAGCTTGTTTATAATTAGGGTCTAGAAAGTCACTTATGAGATAGTCAGAATTATGAAGTTTTAGACCTGAGTCAATTAAGTTTTTAAGTTTGTTGTTTAAGGCGTTGTTTTTTAGTATATCCTCAGAAATTTCTGACATAGTTGTTTTCGGGAGTATTTTTTGTACAATAAATTTGATGTTCTTTAAATATTTATCTGATCTTCTTGTACTTATTAACTCTGGATCCGAGCAAATATCAATAAATTCTTCTAATTCTGTTATATGATTATCTTGTATCCATTTAAGAACAAACACTTCAGCCGCTAAGTTTTCAAAGTCTTTTGAATAAATTTCGTCTAAATCAATAAGTCTAAAATCATTTCTCCCGACAATTTTCTCTTGGCTTTTTGTTTCTCTACTAACCTCGGAATGTTTTTTATGGGCTATTGAAAATATTAAGTTTTGAGAGCTGTGTTTAAGCCAAGTGTTAATTATTTTTTGTTGCTGATTTGTTAAGTTTTCAAACTCATCTACAAATATAGTGAAGATTGATTTCTGAAATACGGAGATATTAATTGATAGTCTTTCTGTTATGAGCTTTAAACTAGACACAAGATCTATGAAGCTAGGGGGGATGCTAGAGTCTGGTGAGTTTATCCAGTTGCATAGGTCGAAATTTATATCTTCAAGCTCTTCTTTGCAATCGATAAATTTTTCTTTTTTTATGCCTAGTTTTTGTCTTATTGGCTTTGGTAATTCAAAAGAGGCTATTTTTTCTATTTCATCTTTAGAGTTGAATTTAGATCGTAAAATGTTTTCAAGCATTTTTGCAAAATCAATCAAAAGTGTTAATGTCATTAGGCTATTAAATGATCGTTCCCATTTTTCTCCTAGTAACTTTTCATTTATATTTTGTGTGAAGAAAGTATCTGGTCTCCAATGGAAACCTATGAATTCAAAATCTTCATTTCTAATAATATCTTTTTTAGGGCTAAATGTAGTTGGATGGCAGTGATATTTTAAAAACATGGTTTTACCTGAACCTCTACCTCCAACTAAAACTGTAGGTTTTGTCCATTTTTTTAAATCAAAACGTCCTTCATTTCTTGGGTGAACAAACATCTTCCAAAGGTCATCTGGTAATTCCTCTGTACGATTTTTTGCAAATATTTCAGATAAAGATCTAATCCTACTCATTATTTATCTCACAGCTAAGTTTTTCCAATGCTCATCTTTATATGTAAGCAATGTTAAATTATTATTTGGGGTGGAGTTATTAAATAGGTAAGTGAGCTCCTCTTCCCCAAATCCTAAAGGATTATTGATTTTTTTATTGATTGTTTTACACAATTCAAGATATATTTTTTTGAATTTCAAATGGCCATCTTTAGATTTTACCGTCAACATTTCATTATTTTCATTGAAAAAATTAGAACCGTTATTTATTATTTCAATTGGATGTATTTTTATATTTTCATATTTATTGTTAAGGTATAAGTAGGAGTTTTCTATCGCGCTTAATGGACAATATATGAAGAAAAAAGGAGAACTTTCGATGTTAAACTTTTTTATGAAAGTTTCTAGTTGTTCGCCTGTACATAGCATATCATCAATAATTATAATGGCTTTTACAATTGTTTTAGCCGTTTTTTGAAAGTCTGAACTATTAATTCGATCTATCGATAGTATAAGGCTTTTATCGAAATAATTGCGTTGTAAGTTTCGTAGAAGAGTCTGCCCGCTTTTGGCTGTTTGGTGGTCAACACTCTCAATAGTAGTAAATCTTATTGGAATGTTCGATCTGGCGTCAGATGACGATATATCATTCATCCAGGTTGAAATATCCTTTATTTCATAAATTGAGTTATCTTCTAGTATTTGTGGTAAATGAACCTGAAGAAGGTGTGTGAAAAAAGCTTTTTCTGCATCTTGACTTCGATATATTATACTTTCAAGAATAGCACAAGCTAGGTATTTTTCAGCACCATCATTGAAATTATTGTACCAATTTAAGAGTGAAACTTTTCCAATTGCATCCCAATAATTTAAGTCTATCAAATGCTTGCATTTTTCAATTATTCTGTCACAGATTTCTTCGTGGTTTTCAGGTAATAAATCTTTCATAATATCATTGGGAACCTGTATATTTCTGAAATAGTTATATGCTTGGCTCCGACTCCTTTTGATACGGATTTTAACCAAGAAACTCCAAAACTCGACTTTAAACTTTGATAAACTTTATATCTTATAGATTCATCTTTTATTCTTATTACAATAATACAGTCAGAAATTGCTTTTCCTCCTATATTAGAAATGTTCACTTTTCCAATAGATCTACTACCTACTCTGGCAACTAAGATATCACCTGGTATAGAATATATGAAATCTTTAGGAGCTTCTTTGTGTTTTTTTTCTATGTTACAGTTTTCGATATTATTTGTATGTATATAGTCTATATTTAAATTTTTTAAATATTTCCCTGAATGTTTTCCTCTAATTATTTTTGTTTCCAACTCTCTTAAAGTAGTCTTCGATATTGAAATGGGTTTGTTATAAAAATTATAATCACCTCTATTAATGAAGTCATTTTTTTGGATAGTTATTTTCTTTGTAGAACCTAACTTCGAAAGGATAATGTTTGAGTGTTTAGGTTTTTTGTTTACTATTTGGATTATATGGGTTTTAGCTTCTGTTCCTACAAAAGATTTTGGTGGGATTTCTATGATTCTTTTAATTGTGTATTTTTTAAATAATTCTTCTCTAAACTTTTTTAGCCTTATATTAGTTAATATTCCATCTGGTATCACATAAATAAATTGAGCATCATTTTTTAAAAGCAATAGGCCATGAACTATAAATATTAATTCTGTAGGTATAAACTTTGAATTTAGTAGATATTTTAAGTTTGTTGCTTCAAGTGTTTCTCTTAACTCATCGATTAATGATGATTTTCCATATGGTGGGTTGCCGATTACTAAATCAAAACGTCCATAGTATGAAATTATTTCTTTTATTGTCGTTTTTCTTGTACTGTCCTTTAAAATTGCAGTGCAACTGTCAATATTATTGGATATGTATTTTACATTTTTCGGGTCTAAATCTATAGCAACACAACTTTTTAATTTTTTTATTTTTTTTACTGCTTTAATTAGAGCTCCTTCACCTGCTCCGATATCTATGCACGAATCAACCTCTCCCGATATTATAGAGGCCATGAATTTTGCAATATCTTCTTGTGTATAATACTGAGAAAATGTTTTTTTATCTTGAGCAGGCATTATCCTTTCCTGATACTAGCTTTTTTGAATTAGGCTGTATTTTTAATTTTTTGAATTTTATAGATCTTTTCTTTTAGATCTATCTTCTATCGGTTCAAACTATATTTGACCATAGTTAATTTACAAAAATGTATTTTTTATTAATTGTAGAGGTTACCAGCTCTTTTGGTGCTATGTCATTGGTATCTAATCTTCGGTCTATTTTCAAGTCTAGTATACTTGCTCATTTTGAAATTGTGGGCACAATGAACGATCACGCAGTCCTGTCATTTGTGTTTTTACATTAATTGAGTTGGTCGTTTTTTACAGGTTAGAAAAGCAATATCTGTTTCGGATCCTATGATATTATGTATCTGATAGATCTTTTCAAATACCCGAACCATTACATTCACCATTCTATTTTTGATAGGTAACAAAAACATTCCTGCAATTGAGTAAATTTATTTCATTGATTGAATCGTTTCTAGTTATTTAACTATTCCTTGTTAGCCTCTCATTCCGCTTTTCAAGCGTACAAACGTCAAAAGGTCTCTAGGAAATTAAATGAGTCAATCATTGCAACGGTAGCCTGTTTAATGTTCCATTAATATAGTTGTAACGCCTTAACACTGCAATTTTTACCATCCGCAGCAATTATTGCTGTGGCGGTAAGTGGAAAAGCGCTTCATTTAAAGTGTTTGCTCTATGGGCTGTATGTGACATCCTTGATCCTTAAGTCGTCTTGACGAGCCTGTCAATTTTGCATAGCATTATTCACGAGTGCTTTGGATATCCCTGCTTTTGCAGCCCACCAAAGACAAACGAAATATAAAAAAAGCCATGCATCTGCGTGGTTTTTTTTATTCTAAAGTAATGTATTTCTCATTACGAGAATAAATCACCACAGCCTTCACTATAAGCATCACTTCCTTTTGTCGCTTCCAACATTAGAGCCAACCCGCTTTTTTGTAGCACATCTAAAACGTCTTCTTGTGGTTCGGATCAGAGCGGGTTACTTCCTAAGAAAATCGTTCAGTAGCTAAGATTTTTGTTCAGTTTGGCCGTTTAGCTAAGAAAATTGTTACGCTTTACTGCTTTTGAGTGTCACTTAGAGGGTTCTGCCGAACTTGAAGCAACCGTTAGGAAGGTAGAATTTCATAACGGTCAGTTATATACTTTGTAATAACACGGCTCCTTTCAATGAGGCTACTTGATGTAGCTGATTTGCTTAGGAGTTTTTTTGTGCTCAAAGAAAGTCAGAAGCCGCTAGGGGCTGCGGGTAAAAAAGCTTTAGATCAGACTATCTTGGTTATTTTACATTCTGCCTGAAGGTTCTTTATCATTGACTGTTTGTTGTCGGTTGCAATACGTTGGTGTCAGTACTAAAATTGATCATGTAGAAGGGCTTAACATATGACTCATTACTGGATTGTCCATATGTTCTCACGCTACCAATGATTCGCCAGTGACATCATTGTTGATGGTTAGACTAAACATTGTTTAGTCACCCTGACCCCAAAGAGCTAAAGAGCTAAAGGGCTGCCACGAACTATCATTTTTTATTTTAAAAAAGAGCATTTGTCACGCTCTTTTTTTATGCCTGTTTTATATCATTGCGATAACTGTCCCTGGGTGGGATTTTCTATCGTAGGCACTGATAATGTCGTAATAGGTTTTGTCTTTGGATAATCTTAAAATGACCAGCCCCGTCTTGGACTCAATAACCAGCGCGGCGTTTTCGTCTTTCACCGTGTCAACAATGACGGTTGCTCCGTCAGTGATGATAGATTCTATATAGCCCGATACTTGGCTTGGGCAGGTAATGCCAATTTCTTGGCTATGTTTTTCATAGATATGTCTAACACCAAATGCTCCCGATCTTGTTCTTCCAAAACCTGCAAAGCCGACTTTCAATCGAATTTCTAGTTCTGGCCAGTGAGCGTTGTTTTTAGGAAAGGTGCCAAATGAAAGTGAACCGTTCGTTGTCGTAACAAAGGCGTTTTTACTTCGTTTGTGCGACATCCATTCGACTGAAAGGTCGCCATGTAGAATGGTGGTTTCCATTTAATCCCTTAAGTTTAAAGTAGGCTCTTCCTTGAGCCTTGCTCGTATTCATTTGTTATTTTAGAGCCTTAATGCGCCTCGTCCCAGTTGTCTCCAACCCCCGCTTCAACCAGCAAAGGCACGTCAATCTGACTACTATTCTGCATGATGTCGACGATTTTTTCTTTGGCAGCGTCGATGTCTTTTTCAGCCACTTCGAAGATGAGTTCATCGTGTACTTGCATGATCATTTTTACATCTAGGTCGGTGCTCTGCAGCCAGTCGTGCATTTTGATCATGGCGCGTTTGATGATGTCGGCGGCGGAGCCTTGCATCGGGGCGTTGATGGCGGTGCGTTCGGCGGCTTGGCGCATCATGGCGTTTTTCGCTTTGATGTCTGGTAGGTACAAGCGGCGGCCGTAGATGGTTTCGACATAGCCTTTTTCTTTCGCGCTTTCGCGGGTGTTTTCCATGTATTGCTGTACGCCGGGGTAACGTTCGAAGTAGCGTTTGATGTACTTGCCTGCTTCTGGACGACCAATGCCCAGTTGTTTCGCTAGACCAAAGGCCGACATGCCGTAGATCAAGCCGAAGTTGATGGCTTTGGCGCGGCGGCGTTGTTCTGTGGTGACCTCGTCTAGGCTGACTTCGAAGACTTCCGCGGCGGTGGCTTTGTGCACGTCGGCGTCTTTGGTGAAGGCGTCTAATAAGCCCGGATCTTGTGACAAGTGCGCCATGATGCGTAATTCCACTTGCGAGTAATCGGCCGCGACTAGCTTGTAGCCCGCTGGTGCGATAAAAGCTTGGCGAATACGACGACCTTCCGCAGAACGGATGGGGATGTTTTGCAAGTTCGGATCCGTCGACGACAAACGACCAGTCGCGGTGATGGCTTGGTGGTAAGAGGTATGAATGCGGCCGGTTTTTTGGATCATTTCTGGCAGTTTGTCTGTGTAAGTGGATTTCAGCTTAGACAGTGTGCGGTGTTCCATGATCAAGCGTGGCAGTTCATGGTCTTGCGCCAGTTCTTGCAAGATAGGTTCGGCCGTGGAGGGCTGACCTTTGGGGGTTTTCTTGATCACTGGCAAGCCTTGTTTTTCAAACAAGATCACTTGCAGTTGCTTGGGCGAGCTTAGGTTGAAGCTTTCACCCGCTTCTTCGTGGGCTTTGATTTCCAGTTCTTGTAGCTTGCCAGCGATTTCACTGCTTTGAATATGTAAGAGTTCTGGGTCGATCAAGGCGCCGGTTTGTTCCATTTTCGCCAAGACCGGAATCAATGGGCATTCGATGTCTTTAAAAATACTGACCAATTCTGGCGTCGCTTCGATTTTCGGCCAAATCGCTTCATGCAAACGCAAGGTGATGTCGGCGTCTTCGGCGGCGTAAAACGCCGCCACTTCTAGGTCGATTTGGTTAAAGGTTTTTTGCTTGGCACCTTTGCCGGCGATGTCTTCAAAGCTCACGTTGGTGTGGCCGAGGAACTTGCTGGCAAGGGTGTCCATATCGTGACGGGAGCTTACGGAATTGTACACGTACGATTCCAACATGGTGTCGTAAGCGATGCCGCGTAAGGTAATGCCGTAGTTGTTGAGTACGTTGGCGTCGTATTTTAGGTGTTGGCCGACTTTCGCTTGGCTGTCGTCTTCTAACCAAGGTTTCAGCTGTTCGAGCACCCAAGCGCGGTCTAGTTGTTCTGGCGCGCCTTCATAATCGTGCGCTACCGGAATATAGGCGGCTTCGCCCGCTTTGATGGAGAAGGACAGGCCAACCAGTTCCGCTGCCATGTAGTTCAGCGAGGTGGTTTCGGTATCGAAGGCGACCAGCTCAGCCGCTTGGATTTTCTCTAGCCAAACGCCAAAGGTTTCTTTATCCAATACCGTGGTGTAGTTGGCTTCTAGATCAGATTTAACCGGTGTGTCGACTTGGCCGTTTTGTTCAGAGGAAATATTGCCCATGGTGTCGCTGGCGGATTCGACGTTTGGGGCTTTGTCTAGGTCGGTCAGCCAAGTTTTAAATTCTAGTTTGGCATACCATTCACGTAGGGTGTCTTTGTCGGCTTCGCCGTTTTTCAATTCGAGGGAGTTGAAGGGCAGTTCCACGTCGCATTTGATGGTGGCTAAGGTGTAAGACAGCTCGGCCATTTCTTTGTTGTCGACCATTTTTTGCTTCATGGTTTTGGAACCACGAAAGCCCAAATCGGCGATCTCGTCTAGGCGATTGTAAATGTCTTTGATGCTGCCCAACCCTTGCAGCAAGGCAAGGGCGGTTTTTTCACCCACGCCGGGTACGCCGGGGATGTTATCGACCTTGTCGCCCATTAAGGCTAAGTAATCGATGATAAGTTCGGGTGGGATGCCGAATTTATCTTTCACGCCTTGGATGTCCATGACGGTGTTGTTCATGGTGTTCACTAGGGTGACTTTTTCGTTGACCAGCTGTGCCATGTCTTTATCGCCCGTGGAAACAACGACCTCGCGGCCCGCTTCACCCACTTGTTTGGCGATGGTGCCGATCACGTCGTCGGCTTCTACGTTATCGATGATCACCAGTGGCAAGCCCATGGCTTCCACCATGCGGTGAATCGGCTCGATTTGTGGACGAAGATCGTCCGGCATGGGCGGGCGGTGGGCTTTGTATTCGCTGTAGATCTCGTCGCGGAAGGTTTTGCCCTTGGCGTCGAAGATGATCACCATCGGCGAATCTGGGTAGGTTTTGATGAGGCTGCGGATCATGCTGATCACACCGCGTGTGGCGTTGGTCGGGTGGCCGTCGCGGGTGTGCATCGGTGGAATCGCGTGGAATGCTCGGTAAAGGTAAGACGAACCGTCTACCAGAACCATAGGGGATGTTTGTGTTTTTGAATCCGTAGCCAAAATAGAACCTCTTTTTAATCGGCGGTTATGGGCTCTATTCTATGTGTTTATGATGAATTTTTCAGTGTTAAAGATGAATTTATACTTGGTTAATTGACCTTTTGATGCTTATTGTGGAGCATAGGCGCTTCTTTTTTCATTCCATCTTTTTTTAGACAACAATAGGTAAAAACTTGGCTGTTTACACTTCCCTTTCTGACTCTGACATGCGGGCCTTAGTGGCCGATTATTATTTAGGTGAACTGGTTTCGTTCCAAGGTATTTCCGGCGGTGTCGAAAACACCAATTATTTTTTGACCACGACAACGGGCAAATACGTGGTGACCTTGTTTGAAGAATTTCAGTTAGAAGAGGTGCCTTACTTTTTAGATGTGGTCGCGCATTTGAAACACAAAGGTTTTAATGTTCCTGCTGCTTTGATCGACATTCATGGTGAGCGACTACGCGAAGTAAATGGCCGACCAACCATTATTGTCGATTGTTTCCCCGGCAGCGAGTTAAAAAGCACCGATGAGGTTGCTTGTCGTTTGATGGGGGAAGCCTTGGCGAAGTTACACATTGCGGGTGAAGATTTCCCTGTTCATCGTGACAGTCATCGAGGCATGGCGTGGTGGCATAAAACGAGCGCCGCGATTGAGTTACAGTTGGAACCCGAACAAGCGCAATTGTTGTTCGCGCAAATCGCTGAATTCGATGCCTTTATTGCAGAGCATCCTGATCTGCCTAAAACCACCATTCATGGGGATTTGTTTTATAACAACACCTTGTTTGAAGGTCATAAACTCTCGGCCATTATCGATTTCTACAACGCGTGTCATTCTTGGGTGATGTATGACTTAGCCATTGTGGTGAACGATTGGTGTTCTGATATGGCAACAGGCGAATTAGATAAAGCCAAATACAAGGCGTTGATAAAAGCCTATTTGCACGAGCGAGAAGTCAGCTCTGAGGAAGTTCTAGCGTGGCCTTATATGTTGCGTATTGCGGCATTGCGTTTTTGGTTGTCTCGCTTGGAAGCTTGGCATGGCGCGAAACATGATCCTGAGCGTTTGGCGCAGCAGCATGATCCTCGTGAGTTTCAGCGTATTTTAGAAGCTCGGGTACGATATGCTCCGGCGTTGGTGGACTCTCTATGAGACAAGCGGTGCGTTATTTGAGTGTTTTTTTCAGTGCGTTGTTTGCTGTTTCAGCGATGGCGCACCCACACGTTTGGGTCGATTCTCAATATCGCGTTAATGTCGATCAAGCAACCATTGAAACGCTTGAGGCGACCTGGGGTTTAGATCTTTTTACCTCGACCAGTTTAATTGTCGAATACGATGTTGACGGTGATGGTGAATTAACGGGGCAAGAAAAGCTCGATATGATCGAGGTGTTGAAGAGCTTTGATCAATACGGCTTTTTTATCAAAATGAAGCAAGATGGCGCCGATATTGTACCCAATGAGGTACAGGTATTGGATGTTCGCGTTCGCGATCAGATGCTATGGATTCGCCTCGGTATTGCGCTGCCAACGCCAGTTAACCTTGAAACCTCGACCTTGAGCTTCGCGTTTGGCGACGATGAGTTGTATTTTGCCATGGAGCCTTTAGAAGAAGGTTTGGTGCGTTTGTCTGGTACTTTGTCTGAAACCTGCACCCCCATTGAGCGTGAAGCGGAAGAAACCTCGGTAGCGCTATGGGTGGATTTGACCTGCAAACCCTAACGCTATTCCTCTTATTTTAGCGCCTTTAAGGTAGAAGCACATGTTAGAGCATTTTCAATGGTTGCCGTTTTTAGCGACCATTACTTTGTTGACGATGAGCCCCGGTGTAGACACGATTATCGTCATGCGTAACGCTGCAGCGGGTGGTTGGCGATTGGGCTTTTTGACCAGTTTGGGGATTTGCATGGGCCTGTTTGCTCATGCGACTGTGTCGGCGTTAGGTTTGTCGGTGATTCTACTGGGCTCGGCTGGGTTGTTTACCGCGTTCAAGTTGGTGGGCGCGGCGTATCTGGTGTATTTGGGGGTACAAGCTGTTCGCAGTGCGATGAAGCCGGTGGGAATGACGTTTAAAGACGCTAAGAGTGCAAAGGCATTGACGGCGTGGGGCAGCTTTCGTCAGGGGATTTTGTCGAATGTGTTGAACCCTAAGCCGATTATTTTCTACATGGCGTTCTTGCCGCAGTTTATTGATCCGAGTCATTCGGCGTTGGCGCAATCGCTTTTTATGGCGTCTCTTCACTTTATCATCGCGATGCTGTGGCAAACGTTTCTGGCGCTTATGGTGCATAAAGCGCGAGTCTGGCTGGCGCGACCCAAAGTGGCGCAGGTGTTAGATGGTTTAACGGGCGTCTTGCTGTTGGGCTTCGGTGTAAAGCTGGCCTTGAGCCAACGTTAATCGTTCACTGGTTTATCGTTTACTGGTTATTGTCTACTGATTAGGCCATTTTAGGAAGGCGAGTTTGACGTGGTGCAGACGCCTTCCATTAACACTAATTCTATTATGGTTAATACTCTTGTTCTGGGCACTCGTCCTAGACGCTCTGCTTCTATCATGGTGAAGAATAAACCATGGAAGCATTCTGTAATTACCGCCGCACTAACGTCTACTCGGAAGTGACCACTTTGTTGGCCCTTTAAGAAGAAGGCATCGAGTTTTTCTTGTGCTTTTGTGCACTCGCAGTTTTCTAATAGCTCTGGTTGCCAGTGTTGAATGGTAAAGAGCGTTAACTCTTTATTTTTATAGCAGTTTTCCAGCAGTTTTCGTACCCCTTCTCTTGGCTGTGCCGTGTCTAAATTAGCGTCTTCTATCGCCAGTTTATAGGCGTTCATACTGCTGCTCTGTAGTCTTTCTAGCAGGCTTTCTCTAGTGGGGCAAAAACGATACAAGGTGGCTTTACTCACCCCGACGGCACAGGCAAGTTCTTGTAGTGACGCTCGTGGATGTTCCACTAATGCAAGCGCCAGTGCGTTCTGTAATGCCTCGTTTGTTTCGTGCTCAGCCATATCAGTATCCAGTTTACGTTTGAATAACCATATTTCATGATGGTTTATTATGTTACTCGTTTTTTGTGCCTTAGTGATTTTACGCAGAATATCTTTTATATGAAATCTTATATGCCAGTAAAAAGCAGAAATAAAAAGAACTTTATTGGAATCAAATGAATCATTATAGATTCATTTGGGTCATTTTAATACTATTAGAAACTGTTTTATCTCTGGCAAAAATATAAGGTATTAACCAATGATACGAATTCTCAAGAATGGACGAACGTTGCTACCGGCTTTGGTGGTGTTATTGATAGTGTCTGGCTGTACCCCAAGTGAGCCAGAGGCCCAAGTTAGTTCTCCTGCCAGTGCAAGAGCCGCTACCGTGATGGCTGTGCAACCGGTTGAATATGAAGAAAATGCGATTTTGCCGGGTCGAGTTGAACCGATCCGTGAGGCGGAAGTGCGCGCTCGTGTTCCTGGTATTGTACTGCACAGAAAGTTTGTCGAAGGGTCTGATGTTAAGGCAGGCGATGTGTTGTTTGAAATTGATCCAGCGTCCTTAAAAATCGCCCTTGCGCGTGCGAAAGGTGAGCTAGCCCGAGCAGAAGCAACCGTATTTGATGCAAAAGTATTGGTGGATCGTTATGCCCCTTTATTAGAGTCTCAAGCGGTGAGTAAGCAAGTATTTGATGCGGCGCAAGCGGCTTATCTGAGTGCAAACGCAGCGGTTATTTCGGCGAAAGCGGACGTGGACAATGCAGAACTGAACCTTGATTATGCAACGGTTCGCGCCCCTATTTCTGGGCGAATTGGGCGAGCAAATGTCAGTGAAGGTATGTTGGTGGGTCAAGGCGACACCACCTTGTTAGCCACGATTCAGCAGCTTGATCCTGTGTACATCGATTTCACTCAGTCCGTGACCGATAGCTTGAAATATCAACAATCTGTAGAAGAGCGCGCTGCCACTAACAGCACGATATTAATGGCTAAGTTGGATGGTTATAATACGTTTTTTGAAGGTGAATTATTATTCTCTGACAGTCAGGTTGATGAAAAAACCGGTAACGTCGTGTTACGTGGTCTGTTCCCTAATCCGAATGCAGTACTGTTGCCAGGTATGTATGTGCGCGTTAAAGCGGTGCAATCTCACTCTGCTCAAGCAATTTTGATTCCTCAGCGTGCTGTTATGCGCGGTCACGACGGCCGAGCATTTGTGTATGTTGTTAATGATCAAAATACCGTGGAATCTCGCCCTGTAGAAACGGGTTCAATGGCGCAAAACTTGTGGCGTATTACGGAAGGTTTGCAAGCCGAAGAAAAGGTAATTATAGACAACGCTGCTATGTATCAAGCGGGCGAAAAGGTAACAACATCCGTTAAATTGGCCTCAAATTCGTAGTTTTTCTTATTTTATCTTAACTGTTAAGACGTTTCCTTAGAGGCTGAATGCATGTCTAATTTTTTCATTGCTCGACCCAATTTTGCTTGGGTCATGGCAATCTTTATTTTTTGCGCGGGTTTGTTGGCGTTGCCCACTTTACCTGTGTCGCAATTCCCAGTGGTTGCACCACCGCAAATTGCGATTACAGCAACGTATCCCGGTGCGTCTGCTCAAGTATTAGTTGACTCGGTAACCAGCGTTATTGAGGAAGAGTTAAATGGCGCGAAAGGTTTGCTCTATTTTGATTCCTCCAGTAACTCAAACGGTATTTCCCAGATTACGGCGTCTTTTGAACCGGGTACGGACCCTGATTTGGCTCAGGTTGATATTCAAAACCGACTTAAAAAAGCCGAGGCGCGTTTACCCAGCAGTGTTATTACTCAAGGTGTGCAAGTAGACCAAGCCAGTTCTGGTTTCTTGATGATGTATGCTTTGACATTTAAAGGCGACGATTCTTCTAAGAGTATTGTGCGTTTGGCTGATTTTGGCGCCCGCAATATGAACAACAATATTCGTCGTGTAGAGGGTGTGGGTAAACTGCAGTACTTCGGTACAGAAGCCGCGATGCGTGTCTGGGTGTCGCCAGAAAAATTGTTGAGCTACGGTTTATCCATTGGCGATATTAATACCGCCATTAGAAACCAAAACGTGCAAGTCCCAGCAGGCAGCTTTGGCGGTCGTCCAGCCGATGATGCACAAGAACTAACGGCCAGTCTGGTCGTCAAAGGCTTTTTGGAAGACCCTGAAGAGTTTGGCGATATTGTGTTGCGCAGTAACGCGGACGGCGCGGCGGTTTATTTAAGAGATGTAGCCCGAATCGAGTTGGGCAAGCAAGACTATAACTTTGAAACCCGCCTAAATGGTAAAAAAGCCATCATGGGAGCGGTTCAGTTATCGCCTGGTGCGAATGCGATCGAGACGGTAAAAGCGGTTAAAGCGCGTGCCGCTGAATTGGAAGAGAATTTTCCAGACGATATTCAGATTAGTTTTCCTTATGACACCTCTACATTCGTCAGTGCCGCGATTGAAAAGGTTATTTACACCTTAGTTGAAGCCATTGTCTTAGTGTTTTTGGTGATGCTGCTGTTTTTACAGAATTTTCGTTACACCCTGATTCCTACCATTGTGGTGCCGGTTTGTATTTCAGGCACCTTTGCGGTGATGTCTTTGATG
This sequence comes from Marinomonas profundi, assembly GCF_020694005.1. NCBI lineage: Bacteria > Pseudomonadati > Pseudomonadota > Gammaproteobacteria > Oceanospirillales > Oceanospirillaceae > Marinomonas > Marinomonas profundi. The sequence goes on from NZ_CP073013.1 coordinate 1,929,667, forward strand.
GGCTTTTCGGTGAACATGATGACCATGTTTGGTATGGTGCTCGCCATTGGTATTTTGGTGGATGATGCCATTGTTGTGGTCGAGAATGTCGAGCGTATTATGGTGGAAGAAGGGCTTTCGCCACCAGCTGCCACGATTAAAGCCATGGGCCAAGTGTCTGGTGCGATTGTGGGTATTACCTTGGTGTTGTCTGCGGTGTTTGTACCGCTTGCCTTTATGAGCGGCTCGGTGGGGATTATTTATCAGCAGTTTTCCATGTCTCTGGCGGTGTCAATTATGTTGTCTGGGATCTTGGCGCTGACTTTTACGCCAGCCTTGTGTGCGACTTTGCTGAAACCGATCAACCAAGAAGAGCATCATGAAAAAAGCGGATTCTTTGGCTGGTTTAATCGGATATTTGCAGGTCTGACGAGTCGCTATACAGTATTAAATGGCAAGCTGGTAAACCGTTCAGGGCGCTTTATGCTGGTGTATCTTGTGCTGGTTATCGGCCTAGGTTATGCCTATGTGCGCTTGCCTGAATCTTTTGTGCCTACGGAAGATCAAGGTTACATGATTGTTGATATGCAGCTTCCGGCGGGTGCGACGTTTTCCCGAACCAACGAAACCATGAAAGGCGCTGAGCAATTTTTGGGTCAACGGGATGCGGTTGAAAATGTCATTACCATAATGGGCTTTAGTTTCTCTGGTATGGGCGCGAATGCGGGTCTGTTATTTCCAACCTTTACTGATTGGTCAGAGCGCGAGCAGTCTGTATTGGATGAAACCGTGGCTTACAATCAATTCGCAGGCAGCATATCAGACGGCCGTTCTATGGCTGTTACGCCGCCACCTATTGAAGGTATGGGTAACTCGGGTGGTTTCTCGGTGCGTTTACAGGATCGTAGTAACCTAGGGCGAGAAGCGTTAACAAACGCCCGTAATACACTGCTTGGTCAAGCGAATGCGTCGCCTATTATTGCTTACGCCATGATGGAGGGCTTGGAAGATGCGCCGCAGTTGAGAATCAATATAGATCGTAAAAAAGCGACGGCATTGGGCGTGGGCTTTGAGTCGATCAATAATGCCGTATCAACAGCTTATGGTTCTGCCACTGTGAATGATTTTGCCAATGCGGGTCGTTTGCAGCGCGTTGTCGTGCAGGCTGATGTGGCCGATCGAATGACGCCAGAACGCGTATTGGAACTGCAAGTTCTTAATGACGAAGGCAATCTTGTCCCGATGCGCTCTTTTGCGAGCAGTTCATGGGAAATAGGCCCTGTTCAAGTCTCCCGCTACAATGGTTATCCTGCCTATAAAATTTCAGGCAGCCCTATGCCGGGATACAGTTCAGGTGAGGCCATGGCGGAAATTGAGCGCATTATTAATACGCTGCCAAAAGGCATTGGTTATGAGTGGACGGGGTTGTCTTATCAAGAAAAAGCCGCTGGTTCACAAGCGCCTATGCTGCTGACCATTTCTATTATGGTGGTTTTCTTGTTGCTGGTGGCGCTGTATGAAAGCTGGGCGATTCCCTTGTCGGTTATTTTGATCATACCGATTGGCGCCTTGGGTGCGGTCGCGGCGGTCTTTTTGACAGGCATGTCGAATGATGTGTATTTCAAAGTTGGCTTAATCACGATTATTGGTTTGTCAGCGAAAAATGCGATCTTAATTGTGGAATTTGCCAAAGACCTTTATCAGCAAGGTTATTCTCTAAAAAACGCGGCAATTCAAGCGGCTAAGTTGCGTTTTCGCCCTATTATTATGACGTCAATGGCGTTTATTCTAGGGGTTGTTCCGTTAACTCTGGCGACGGGTGCCGGTGCAGCGAGTCAGCATTCCTTGGGTGTGAGTGTTATTGGCGGGATGATTTCGGCAACTGTGTTGGGGGTGTTGTTCGTACCTGTGTTCTTTACATGGGTACTGGGGCGCGTCAAAAAAACACCTAACACCGACTAAATTTTTGCTTATCAAAACAACTAAGCCGTTGCAAAGTGTGACTTTGTAGCGGCTTTTCTTTTTTCAATTCACGGTTATTTATTCCTCACCTTTGCTGATTTTTTGCTAGAATTCTTTCATCTGCGCTCTCTTAGAGACGGTCTTTAAATAGATGGCGTTCAGGTGGCTATTTGTTGTGCCACAAGCGCGGTAAATTGGGGGAGTTCTGACGATATAACGTCGGATTTTTGATAATTAAGTATTTGGCTTTGCTCAATACTTTTCTGGTGAATGTTTACATGAGTTTATTGATCTCGACTTGGATTAAGTTCTTTTTCCTGTTTGCGCCGTTTTTTGTGTTGTCTATGTTTCTCGCGTTAACGCGCGGTGAATCATCGGCCTCGCGCCGACAGGTCGCAAATAAGGCCATTATTGCTTCAGTCGCAATTTCTATTGTGTTGCTGTTTTTTGGCGGCAGTTTGTTTGCGGTGTTGGGCATTACCTTGGATTCGTTCCGTATTGGCTCTGGCATCTTGTTGTTTATGTCGGCGTTGAGTTTGGTTCGGGATGGTACGCGGAATCATGCGGTTGGCATGCCCAGCGAAGAGCGTGATGATGTGTCTGTGGTGCCGCTGGCGGTGCCGACGATTATCGGGCCGGCGACCATTGGTACGATTCTAGTCTACGGTGCCGAGCTGCAAGGCTGGGACTTATTCCTCGGCTTGTGTGGTTTGCTGTTGGCGTTGGGTACCTTGACCATTATTTTGTACTCTGGTTCTTTGATCGAAAAAATGCTCGGCCGTACGGGGTTAAATGTCTTGTCTAAAATTACCGGTTTGATTCTGGCTGCCATGGCGGCGCAAATCTTTATGAGCGGTGTGATGGGGTTTTTACAGCCAGTGGTTCCTGCCATTAGCTAACGCTTATTAATTGACGTTGGTACAAAATGTGACGTTTCTGGGCTTTGGCTTCTCCTTGGGTTTTACTTGTTATATCATAACAAAATCGTATTCAACCTCAGGTGAGAGCCAATTATGGCGAAGAACGTCGCTTTTTTTCTGTTATCTTTTTTATTGCTGAGTCCACCGCTGTACGCTGCGGTGGAATTTTCGGTGTATCAAGACTTTATTCAGTGGACCCTTTCTCAACAGGCGACTTTTCATCGTGAATTGGTGTCTTTGGTTCGCTCTATCAGCAAGGGCGGCAGTCCGGTTTTATTGTGGGGTTTAATATCCACTAGCTTCTTTTATGGCGTGTTTCATGCGGCTGGCCCAGGTCATGGCAAGGCGGTTATTTCAGCCTACATGCTAGCGAGTAAAGCGCCGTTACGCCGCGGTGTGAGTCTGGCGTTTTTGTGCGCTGGCGTTCAAGCCGTCATGGCGATATTGGTTATTCTTGTGTTGAGTCAGGTGTTTTCTTTGGCCGGAAAAGCCATGCAAATCAGTCGCTTTTTTGAGATTGCCAGCTTTGCGGCAGTGGGCTTGATAGGTGTGTGGATTCTGCTGCGTTTACTGCGTGGTCAGTCCGGTTGCGGCCATGATCACTCAGAAGAAAGCCATTCACCAGATCATTTAACCGAACATCATCATTCTGATGCAGATCGGGGCCATTCACATGAACACTCTGATAACCATGCCTGCTGCGCACATCATGCCGATGAAGCTAAAACCGCTCGTCGTAGTATTTGGGCGATGGTCGCCGCCGTGGGGATTCGACCTTGTACGGGGGCGATTTTAGTCTTGTTGTTTTCTTTGAGTACGGGCATCTTTTTGTGGGGCATCGTTGCGACCTTTGCCATGGCACTGGGCACTGCGATTACGGTGGCGGTGTTGGCTGGGGTGAGTGTGTTGGTACGTGATACTGGGTTGGCGTTAAGCAGTGAACATCGTGTTTGGCGACAACGGGTGTCGCGCATTTTTGGGTTTATGGCGGCTTTTGCCTTGATCATCATTAGTGGTTCCATGATTTGGAGCTACTTGAGCAATGCAGGAAGGACGTTTTAATGACAAAACAAGATTTACAGTCTCATCAATATGGCGCGCGCCATAATCACGATCATTGTATTGATACGGCGCTTGCTACTGCAGAAACCTTGTGTGTTCAGCAAGGTCAGCGTTTGACGAAAGTACGCCGTCGCGCATTGGAGTTGATTTGGGAAAGTCATCGTCCACTGGGTGCGTATCAGTTATTGGCTAAGTTGGCGGAAGAAGGCTTCAACTCTGCGCCGCCAACGGTTTATCGTGCTTTGGACTTTTTATTGGGTGCAGGCTTGATTCATAAAGTCGAATCAATGAACGCGTATCTTGGTTGTTCTCATGCTGATAAGGCGCATAAGGGGTATTTTTTAATTTGCGACGAATGCCACAATGTGATGGAGTTTGATTACCAAGACATCCATGCGGCGTTGATTGCTAAAGCGGCTCAGCAAGGCTTTGAATTGCGCGCTGAAACCATTGAGTTAACGGGCTTGTGTGCCAAGTGCAAGGCGAACTCTGCAGGAGCCAACCCATGAGTAAGCGATTGGTCGCTTTTGAAAAAATTGGTATTGCATTTGATGGTCGTATTTTGCTGGATAATATCGATATGAGCGTCAGTGAAGGCGAGATTGTCACCTTGATTGGCCCCAATGGCAGCGGAAAAAGCACGCTTATTCGCACCTTACTAGGTCTGCAAGAGGCAACCTCTGGTGAGGTAGTGCGACACAAAACCTTGCGCATTGGTTATATGCCGCAAAAACTGCACATTGATCCGACGCTGCCTTTAACCGTAAAGCATTTTTTGGCCTTGGTGCGAGGTGTTGATAAACAGCAGATTCTTCCCACGCTGGAAAAGCTCGGCATTGCGCATTTGCTGCATTCCCAAGTGCATGTCTTGTCTGGCGGTGAAACACAGCGCGTGCTGTTGGCGCGGGCTTTGTTGAATCGACCCAATCTATTGGTGTTAGATGAGCCAGTGCAAGGCGTGGATGTGAACGGTCAGGTGGAACTTTATAACCTGATTGAAAGCATTCGTAATGAGCTTAACTGCGGTGTGTTGATGGTGTCCCATGATTTGCATTTGGTGATGGCGAAAACCGATACGGTCGTGTGCATTAACCAGCATGTTTGTTGTTCTGGTAGCCCTCAGCATGTGACTGGGCATCCGGCGTATCAGGCGTTGTTTGGCGTACCTGGCGCGGATGAGTCCATCGCTATTTACGCTCATCAGCACGATCATGTGCATGACGAACATGGCAGCATTTTATCTGACGATAATAAGGCTCACGCCCATTGTGAGCACCATTAATATCTCCCAGTTACCTAGTTAGTCGATTTTGGAGTCAGGAATACCATGTTAGATCTTTTGCTCAGAGCCTTGTTAGGCGGTTTGGGGGTAGCGGCGGTGGCCGGGCCGTTAGGGGCGTTTGTGGTGTGGCGACGCATGGCGTATTTTGGCGATACCTTGGCGCATTCGGCTTTGTTGGGTGTGGCGTTAGGCTTTTTGTTAGACATCAATTTGAATCTTGCCATTGTCGTCTTATGTGTTGGCTTGGCCTTGGTATTAGTGACCTTGCAGAAAAAACACATTATCGCCACCGATACCTTGTTAGGGATTTTAGCCCATTCGGCCTTGTCACTTGGTTTGGTGGCGGTGAGTTTTCTGGACAATATCCGCATCGATTTGATGGCGTATTTATTTGGCGATTTATTAGCCATTAACCAAGCCGATGTGTATTGGATTTACGGCGGTGGCTTGGCGGTTATCAGCTTATTAGTTGTCTTTTGGAAGCCGCTTTTGGCCGTCACCGTCAACGAAGAATTGGCAAAAGTAGAAGGTTATCCGGTAGAAGCGATCCGTCTATTATTGATGTTGCTGGTGGCACTGGTGATTGCCGTGGCGATGAAAATCGTTGGCGTGTTGCTGATTACCTCCTTGATGATTATTCCCGCCGCGACCGCACGCAAACTCTCCAAGACGCCGGTGCAGATGGCGTCCATCGCTAGCCTGATAGGTTGTTTGGCGGTATGTGGCGGCTTGTGGGCGTCTTATCGCTGGGACACGCCAACCGGCCCTAGTGTTGTGGTGTGCGCCGCTTTATTGTTCTTGATTGCTTATACCTTGCCGTTTCAAAAAATGAAGCGATTTGGCTGACCATAGCGTTAGCGTGGGTCAGCATCAGAATAGAACAATAACCAATGTCATACCCGCTAAGCCAAGGGCGGCGAAGCGGGTTGTTTATGTTATTTGCCAACTTCTGCCTTTGCTTCTGCCAAGTACTCATCTTTTAGTTTGACGTAGTTGAGCCCTGCATACTGGAAGTATTCGATTTCTTTTTCACTCAATGGGCGTATCTGTTTCACCGGGGAACCCATGTACATAAAGCCTGTTTCTAAACGTTTGCCGGGTGGGACTAAAGAGCCTGCGCCTATGATGACTTTGTCTTCAATCACTGCGCCATCAAGAATGGTGGTTCCCATGCCGACCAATACTTTATTGCCAATCGTGCAGCCATGTAACATGGCCATGTGGCCGACTGTTACGTCGTCGCCAATCTCTAAAGGATGGCCTTCTGGCTTGTAAGCACTGGCATGAGTAATGTGCAAACAGGAGTTGTCTTGGATACTGGTGCGAGCGCCAATGCGAATACGGTGCATGTCGCCGCGTATGGCCACCAAAGGCCACACTGAGCTGTCTTCGCCTATAGTGACATCGCCAATAACCACCGCACTGTCATCGACCCAAACACGGTCACCGAGTTGTGGTGTTTTACCACGGAAAGATTTCATCACCATAAATCCTCTCTATAAGGGTTTTTACTACAAAATGAAGGAACTATTAACGCAATAGGGTTTTATGCATTGAAAAAGTGTTAAGACAACCTATCTTAGTAAGCATAGTATTGTATTAATTAGTGCAATACAGCGTTCAATTTATATAAAAGGATACCATGATATGTCACAGTCTGTATGGGACGCGACCAGCTTACCGAATTTTACCAATGTTGATGTTGCGAACATTGAAGCGGATCTAGAAAGCCTGCTAAAGCACCACCAAGTAGCCATCGACGCCTGTGTCAGCGAGAACACCAATCCAACGTGGCAAAGTCTTATTTTACCATTGGATCAACTGCACGATGATCTCAATAATTTTTGGTCACCGATTGGTCATTTGAATTCTGTTAAAAATACCCCAGAGCTACGGGCGGCGTACAATGCTTGTTTGCCAAAGCTCACCCAGTACTACACCGACCTTGGGCAAAACAAAGCCTTGTATCAAGCGTACAAAACCCTTGCCGAAAGCGACGCTACAAAGAATCTAACGCCAGCGCAAACCGAAGCCCTAAGCCAAACTATTCGTGACTTTGAATTATCGGGTGTGGGTTTAGAAGGTGATGCGAAAAAACGTTACGGCGAGATAAGCCAACGTTTGTCCGAGCTGGGTAGCCAGTTTGGTGAAAATGTTCTAGACGCCACACAGGCTTGGAGCAAACTCATCACCGACGAAAGTGAGTTGTTAGGATTGCCTGAATCGGCTCTCGCCCAAGCGAAGCAAATGGCCGACGCCAAAGAAAAAGACGGTTGGTTGTTTACTTTAGATTTCCCCTCTTATATGCCAGTGATGAGTTACGCCGACAATGCTGAGCTGCGCGAAGAAATGTATCGGGCTTTTGCGACGCGCGCGTCTGATCAAGGTGGCGACATCAAATTCAATAACGCCCCTTTGATTGATGAGATTTTGGCGTTGCGTCATGAAATGGCACAGATTCTTGGTTTTGATAATTATGCAGAACTGTCTGTTGCCACTAAAATGGCCGACAACGGACAGCAGGTTATCGACTTCCTGGAAGACCTTGCTAAAAAATCAAAAAGCTCGGCAGAACAAGATCTTGCGCAATTAACCGCGTTTGCGAAAGACGAAAATGGTGTGGAAAAATTGAACGCGTGGGACATGACTTACTACGCGGAGAAATTACGTCAGCATAAGTACAGTATTTCCCAAGAAGAACTGCGTCCTTATTTCCCCATGAACAAGGTTTTGTCTGGATTGTTTCACGTGGCACAAACTTTATTTGGCGTCGATATTCGTGAAGAAAAAGAATTTGATAGTTATAACAAGAACTTGCAGTTATTTACTATCAGTAAAGACGGCGAAGACATTTCTCGCTTCTATCTAGATCCTTATGCTCGTGAAGCAAAACGTGGTGGCGCGTGGATGGATTCTTGCCGTACTCGTCGTCGTTTGAGTGATAACCGCTTACAGCTACCGATTGCCTATCTGGTGTGTAACTTCACGCCACCGATTGGTGACAAGCCAGCGCTGTTGACGCACGATGAAGTCACCACCTTGTTCCATGAATTTGGTCACGGTTTGCACCATATGTTGACCCAAGTGGACGTTTCATCCGTATCCGGTATTAACGGTGTGGCTTGGGATGCCGTTGAATTACCCAGTCAATTTATGGAAAACTGGTGTTATGAGCCAGAAGCGCTGGCGCATATTGCGGGTCATTACGAAACGGGCGCACCGCTGCCACAAGATTTGTTAGATAAGATGCTGGCTGCGAAGAACTTCCAATCGGGCATGCAGATGATGCGCCAGCTGGAGTTTTCTTTGTTCGACTTCCGTTTGCACATGGAATACCAAAAAGGCGTTTCTGTTCAATCGGTTATCGACGATGTGCGCAGCAAAGTCGCGGTGATTACGCCGCCTGAATTTAACCGCTTCCAAACCAGCTTTTCGCACATTTTTGCCGGTGGTTACGCGGCAGGTTACTACAGCTATAAATGGGCGGAAGTCTTGTCAGCAGATGCGTTCTCGAAATTCGAAGAAGATGGCATTTTCAATAAAGATACCGGCGCACGCTTCCGTGATACCATATTGGCCAATGGCGGTTCTCGTCCAGCAGCGGAATTATTCGCTGAATTCCGTGGCCGTGAGCCAAGCACCGATGCCTTGTTGAGACACAGCGGCATCGCGGCGTAAATTTTCGTTTTGCAAGGAAGCAGTGTTTAGTTTGATGATTATCGAACAAGGCGCTGCTTTTTTATGACGTCGTTCAAGGCGTTACTTTTTAAAGGTAATTTGGGTTATGACAGTAAAACGCTTTATCGCAGGGGCGGTGTGCCCTCGTTGTAGTGAGATGGATAAGATTCGTGCATGGCGTGACGATGATGCTGAAAAGCAATATCGCGAATGCGTTGTGTGTGGTTACACGGATGAGCAATCGACTGTTGTGCAGGCGCAGCCAACTGAAATCCCCACGCGCGTTAATACGCCGCACAGCAGTGCGCCACAAGCAGACGAAATGGTGATTAACTTTATCCCGAATCCTGGCTCGACCAAGCACTAATTAATGGCGTGTTAAGAGTCTTTGAGGGAGAAGGTTAGTTGCTCAAACAAAAACACCAGCCGAGGCTGGTGTTTTTGTTGACGCAGTAAAAAAAGCTAAACGGTTAAGATTGAGCTTTTTTGAACGCTTTGATCAGTGCTTGGGTGGAGGCATCCAGTGCGCTGTTGTCGCTGTCGCTAACAAGGCGGTTGTAAATGTCGGTGCCCAGTACTTTGCCTAGTTCTACGCCCCATTGGTCGAATGAGTTGATGCCCCAGATGGTACCTTGTACAAAAGTACGGTGCTCGTAGAGGGCGATCAAGGCACCCACGGTGGCAGGTGTCATTTTGTCGGTCAGTAGGGTGTTGCTAGGGCGGTTGCCCTTGATCACTTTGTGCGGCGCAATAGCGTCGACTTGTTCTGGTGTTGCACCAGCATCACGCAGTTCTTGCTTGGCTTGCTCAAGGCTTTTACCGACCATCAAGGCTTGCGATTGGCTTAGGCAGTTGGCAAACAATTGCGTGTGGTGTTCGCCAATGGGGTTGTGCGACGCCAATGGTGCGATAAAGTCGACCGGCACAAGACGTGTGCCTTGATGTAATAATTGGTGGTAAGCGTGTTGGCCGTTGGTGCCCGCGCCGCCCCAGATGATGGGGCCTGTGTCGGTTGCTACGCCGTCGCCATTCAATAGATTCGCTTTGCCGTTGCTTTCCATGTCGAGCTGCTGAATGTGAGCTGGCATGGCGCGTAGGTAATGGTCGTAAGGAATCAGTGCGTGGGTTTGGGCGTTGTGGAAGTTGATGTACCACACGCCAAGTGTGCCCATGATAACCGGTAGGTTTTCTTCAAACGGGGTGGTGCGAAAGTGCTCGTCCATTTGGTGAGCGCCGTCGAGTAAGGCGTAGAAGTTGTCCATGCCAACGGCAATCGCAACTGGCAAACCAATCGCTGACCAAAGTGAGTAGCGTCCGCCAACCCAGTCCCACATTGGGAAGATGTTTTCTTTTGCCATACCGAAGTCGACGGCTTTTTTCACGTTTGAGCTAACCGCTGCAAAATGCTTGCTGACGTTCTCTTGTGAGCCACCGTTACTGAGGAACCAATCGCGCGCGGCATTGGCGTTAGATAAGGTTTCTAAGGTGCCGAAGGTTTTAGACGAGATGACAAATAGCGTGGTTTCTGGGTTAAGTTGTTTTAACTTACCGGTGATGTCTGAACCATCGATGTTGGCAACAAAGTGCACCTTGATGCCGTCTTTCTTATAAGGTGTGAGTGCTTCTGCGACGACTTTTGGGCCAAGGTAAGAGCCACCAATGCCGATAGAGACCACGTCAGTAATGGTTTTGCCGGTGTGGCCTTTCCATTCACCGCTGTGTAGTTGCGCGACAAATGTTTCCATTTGTTTTAGGGTCGCGCGCACTTCTGCTAAGACGTTAACGCCATCGACCATTAATGTGTCTTGGGCTTGGCTCGCACGTAGAGCGATGTGCAGCACAGAGCGGTCTTCGGTGTTGTTGATGTGCGCACCGCTGAACATGCCTTTGATGGCGGTTTCTAGGCCGGCTTCTTTGGCCAATTCTGTGAGCAGTGCAAGGGTTTTTTCACTGGCGCGGTTTTTTGCGTAATCCAATGTCCAGCCGGCCGCTTGTGCGGTGTATTTCTCGGCACGTTTTGGGTCTGCGTCAAACAGGGATGTCATGTTAACAGACGCCATTTCTTGTTTGTGCTCTGTTAATTTTTGCCAAGTAGTTAGTTTTGTGGGTGAGCCCATTACAATCTCCCTAGAAATCAAAGTTATAGCTCGACACGCAAATTATCAATCAAGCGTGCACTGCCTAAGTATGCCGCAGCCAAAATGACCAGGCGTTTCTCTTCCTCTGACGGTGTTTGTAAATTATCTTGTGCGCGGATTTCGAAATAATCTCGACGGAAACCAGCCGCTTCAAGCTTCTGTTGAGCTTGTTCGCGAATGTCCTCGTGACTCGCACGGTTTGCTAAGAGCGCCTCTTTCGCCCAGAGCAGGGTTTGGTACATTGCTGGTGCAATGCGTCTTTCTTCTTCTGTTAGGTAGCCGTTGCGCGAGCTCATGGCGAGCCCGTCGTCGTTGCGAGCCGTGTCTATGCCGATAACTCGGACGTTAGAACTGAGGTCGCGTACCATGTCTTCAATGACTTTAAGTTGCTGGAAATCTTTGTTGCCGAATATCGCACAGTCTGGCTGCACAATATTAAACAATTTGGTCACTACGGTGGCAACGCCAACAAAGTGACCTGGGCGTGATGCGCCGCACAGGATGTCCGATAAGCCCATCACTTCGATTTGGGTTTGGCTGCGTTTGCCATCTGGGTACATTGCTAAGGCGTCTGGGGCGAATAAGTAATGACAGCCATTGGCTTCAAGCACTCTTTTGTCTTCTTCCAGTGTTTTTGGATAGCGTTCTAAATCTTCGTTGGCTGAGAACTGCATTGGGTTGACAAAAATTGAGGAGACAACGACGTCGCCTTCTTCTGTGGCTCGGCGAATCAATGACATGTGGCCATCGTGTAAGTTGCCCATGGTGGGGACAAAGGTAATGCTTTTATCTTGTAAGCGCTCGATTTTTAGCGCGGCACGAAGTTCAGCGATGGTGTGGAATGTTTTCATTATTTGAATCCGTGCTCTGGTCCAGGGAAGGTCATGTCTTTTACTTCTTTCACGTAAGCTTCAAAGGCTTGTGTGACATTACGGCCGTTGGTGAGGAAGTTTTTAACGAATTTTGGTGTGTGGCCTAGGTTGATGCCAAGCATGTCGTGCATCACCAGTACTTGTCCATCGGTATGATGTCCCGCACCGATGCCGATGGTAGGCACCGGAACGGCGTCGGTCAAGGTTTTGCCCAACTCAGTTGGAATACATTCGTATAGAAGAATGTCGGCGCCGGCGGCCACAAGGTCTAGCGATTCTTGCAATAGTAAGTCGGCGGCGTCTTGGCTTTTGCCTTGCACTTTGTAACCACCAAATTTATGCACAGACTGTGGCGTCAGGCCTAAATGTGCGCAAACAGGAATGCCCCGTTGGCTGAGTAATTTAACCGTGTCTGCCAGCCAGCTGCCACCTTCTAGTTTGACCATGTTGGCGCCCGCTTGCATGAGTTTTGCTGCGTTATCGAGCGCTTGCTCAGGCTTGCTATAACTCATAAAAGACATGTCCGCGAGAATAAAGGCGTTGCTGTTGCCACGTTTGACGGCGGCGGTGTGGTAGCACATGTCTTCGATGGTGACGGGCAGGGTGCTGTCTTGGCCTTGTATGACCATGCCAAGAGAATCCCCAACTAGGATGGTTTCCACCCCAGCCACGTTCATCACATGGGTAAAAGAAGCGTCATAGCTGGTTAGGCAGGTGATTTTTTCTTTATCCGCTTTCATTTTTTTGAGCGTCGATAAGGTGACTGGTTTGGTGAGTTTTCTTTGTGAGTTATCTGAATACATAGTTTATTCTTCTTTGATAAAGACCAAATCACTGGTGTCAAGTTGCTGTAACTGCTCGGTAACGGTGTTGCCATTGGCTAAGCGCATATCCGGCGCTAAGTCACTAAGCGGCTTTATTACAAACCCTCGCTCTAGCATGAAGGGATGTGGCACGGTGAGTCGCGGCTGCTGTATTTTTTCCTGTCCATACAATAACAGATCTAGGTCTAAGGTGCGCGGTCCCCAATGCCGTTCTCGTACTCGGCGTTGCGATTGTTCAATGCTTTGTAATAAGTCGAGTAAGTCGATAGGGGAGAGGTCGGTTTCAAATGAAGCGACGGCATTAACATAGTCTGGTTGATCCTGAGGACCAACCGGTTTGCTGCCATAAACCGAAGAAACACGAAGATGGTTTAAATCGTCGTGTTTCTTTAGGGCGTCAATGGCGCGATCTAGCTGCGCCATTGGATTGTCAAGATTGCTGCCGAGGCCAATATAAGCTTGTATCACGACACATCCTCTTATTCGTCGGAAGTTTCTCTTTGTGGGGCGCTGCTATTATTTTTTCGGCGACGACGAGGACGGCGTTTTTTAGGGCCTTCTTTGTCGTTAGCGAACTTATCAATGCTTTTAATCAGATCTCTTTGTTGGCTTTCTGTCGCGTGTTGGAATTTTTCCCACCAATCGCCCAATCCATCTAATTCTGTTCCGCTTAACTCGCGTATTAACAAGAAATCAAAACCGGCACGAAAGCGTGGGTGTTCAAGCAATAGAAAGGCGCGTTTGCCATAGCGTTTGGGTAAGCGATACTGCATGTCCCAGATTTCGCGCATTGGTGTAGAAAATCGACGCGGAATAGCGGTGGAAGCGACTTGGTTATCTAAGACCATATTGGCGGCTTGATGCAACGCCGGAGTCGCTGGCATGCCTTGCGCTTGGAATTCTTCATGACGAAGTGCCACACTCGGCCAAAGTAATACCGCGTACAAGAAATACGGAGCGGTGGTTTTGCCGCTTTGGATACGATCGTCAGTGTTTTTCAGGCCTTGAAGTATGAAGGCTTCCGGATCGATGTCATCACGTTTCCAGCCGCTTTGTAACAAGGCGTCAGTGTCTGGAAATAAGTAGCGAAATAAACCGTATTGACGTAGTAAAGCGAAGGTCTCAATGCCGTTGCCGCTACCAAGAAGTTTTAAGACTTCTTCAAATAAGCGTGCGGGTGGAATGTGATCTAGCAGGTGCGCCATTTCTTTAATGGGGGCGGCCGTGTCGGCTTCTATTTCGAATCCTAGCTTTCCAGCAAATCGAATCGCACGCAGCATGCGCACTGGGTCTTCTTGATAGCGCTGACGTGCGTCGCCGATCATTCTAATTTGTTTGTTTTCAATGTCTTTTAGGCCGCCACAGAAATCGTGAATGCTGAAGTCTTGAACATTGTAATACAAGGCGTTAAAAGTGAAGTCTCGACGCTCGGCATCTTCTTCAATATTGCCATACACATTGTCGCGTAACACAATACCATGGGCTGATCGTGCTGAGTCTTTGCCTTTTAACGAGGTGGTTGGTGTGTCGTCATCGTCATTATCGTCTTGAGCGGAGGGTGCTCTAAAGGTTGAGACTTCAATAATTTCGCGTCCAAACGTCACGTGGACTAATTTAAAGCGTCGTCCAATGAGTCTTGAGTTAGAAAAAATGGTGTGAACTTCTTCTGGCGTGGCATTGGTTACGACATCAAAGTCTTTTGGTTCAATACCAATAAGATGATCTCGAACGCAGCCTCCGACTAAGTATGCGTCATAGCCTGCTTTATTGAGACGATACAATACTTTGACAGCATTCGGGCTCAAATCTTGGCGAGACAAGCTGTGATCGCTGCGGGGGATGATAATAGGGTAAGTCTGTACCTTTGGAGAGGCAAACAGAGAGGTAGCTTTACGTACCAGAGATTTTAATCCTGTAAGCATTAGACAACAAATTTTAAAGTTAACGAAAAGGGCATTCTACACGTGATAAGCGAAAGTTACACGAATAAAGGTCTTATCTGGGTGATTTTGGTAAGTCTATAATTAGGGGGGGTATTCGATAGAGCGATTGATTATTTACAATTGAGTAAATAAAATAATCGCTTTGGATACATGAAGATACTAGTTCCGAAAACAAAGTGGGTGCTGCTTCTGCAGTTCTACTCAGGTTTTATTTTTATTATTGCATTGTTTTCATTGCCCGAAGGCTTATATATCTAAAAAAATCAATTATCCAAAGCGATTTTCCATCCATGACCTCAAATTTTTATTTTTGTTTGAAGAGGTCACGGTGTTCCTAGTTGTTATTTTTATTGTTAAGAACCTACATACGACGATTAACTTATTTTTATTCTTGGTCAATCTTCTTATCGTTGTGCCATATATAAGGCATTAGTTGTGCCAAAAATAATAAGATGCTGATTTCATTAAGGTTTAATGTATTTTTGTACACTTTCTTTACATATTTGTACTTATTTTTTGGGTATTTTGGTATCAAGTGTTACTTTTCGGTTGTTACTTTTTTGGGTATCGCCAACTTCTGTCGTCTTTCCCATAGGCTTTTTCTTGATATGCCCAAAGAATGTGCAAGTTGTGTCTCTGTCATCTTGTGTTGGTGCGTGAGGACAAAGTGTTTGAAGTAATCGTCTAGGGTGGATCCTGCGAAAGTGTTGGCCTCGGAGGTGAGTGAGTCCTTTATTGTATTGCTCATGCCTTGTTGGCTGGCAAGCTTTAGGTTGGCTGCCTCGACTCTCTCCGGTGGACTAAGAATGACGGCCCTTTCGATGGCGTTTTCTAGTTCCCTTACGTTCCCTGGCCAGTGATGTGAGCGAATGGCTTTGTCGAACGCGCGGTTGTATCGATAAATGGACTTGTTGTGCTTCTGACAGGCTTTTTCCAATAAAATCTGCGCCAGCATGGAAATGTCATCGCCTCTGTCTCTCAATGGGGGCAGTAGGAGTTCCATGACATAGAGGCGATAGTATAAATCCTCTCGAAACAGCCCTTGTTTGACCATGGCGATCAAATCTCGATGAGTGGCGGTAATTAATCGGATATTAACCTTGGTTGAGTGGGTGGCGCCTACTCTGCGAATTTCCCCTTCTTGGAGTACGCGCAGCAGTCTTGCTTGGGCTTCTAGTGGCAGTTCGCCTATTTCGTCTAAAAACAACGTGCCTTTGTCGGCGGCATAAATTAGACCGTCATGGGAGGTGTTTGCGCCAGTGAAGGCACCTTTTTCATGGCCGAAGAGCTCTGATTCTATTAGGTTTTCTGGGATGGCGGCACAGTTTACGCTAATGATGGGGTGGTGGTGGCGCTGGCTTAAGTTGTGCAGTGCTTTGGCGACTAATTCTTTACCTGTTCCTGATTCTCCCCGTATCAGCACGGTGACATCGGTGCCGGCAATTTTTCGCATGTCGCTAAACAAGTCTTGCATTAAAGGCGATTGGCCAATGATGCCGCTGCCCTGAGCGCCTAAGGTCAGGGTTTCTTCTTTTGTGGTGTTGGTTGAAGATGGCTGGGAGGTGGTGGTTGAGCTGGGCTCGTTGTTTTGCTCCAGCACGTTTACGACGTGTTTGAGTAGCGTTTCCGAATCGGTTGGTAAGGGCAGGTAGTAAACCGCTCCTTGAGCCATGCAGTTGACGCCTGTGCTTAGGCTTGGCTTGGTATCGAGCACAATGCGGCGCGGTGTGCTAGGCAGTTGAGTGTTGGACGATTGAGTATTGGACAGTTGAGTGCTGTTGAGGTGCTCAATGGCTTCTTGGTCGATAAGCAGTAGATGAAATTCTGTTAGTTCATAATATTTGTTGGCTTGTTCTAGGCTGTTGCTGGTGTTGACCTGAAAACCATAGCGAGACAGCCACTTTTCGGACTCTTTGAGTGGTGAGTGGTCGGGGCAAATAATCATAATACTGTGCATGAAGTGTCACCTCTTGTAACTAGTGTAACGATTATACACATAGGGGCGTGTGGGTCGAGGTGAGCTTAGCGCAAATTGATCAGCTGATCTTGGGTATTGGGTGATTTTTAAAGGAAGCCTCTTAAAGGACGTTGTTAAAGAAAGTGACGATCTTCTGCTTCGAGTGGTAACTGTTGGATGTTTTTCAGTTTATCTGGGTTCCAAGCGTCGATTGCTAATGATAAGGCTTCGGCGATGGAGGTGGGGGTTGTTAGATCAATTTTCAAATAATGCAGGGCGCGTAATAAGGTCGCCAGGTGGCCGTTCTGAATGGGCTTGGCATGATTTTGTTTGCTTATTTTATCTCCGGCTGGATTGGTGATAAGAGGGATGTGGCAAACGCTAGGAGGTGTCCAGTCAAATAAATCATACAGATAGAGCTGCTGCGCCGTGGTGTCGATTAAGTCGGCGCCTCTTACTAAATGCGTGATGTTTTGTAGGTGATCGTCTACGACGACGGCCAGTTGGTAGGAAAAAAAGCCGTCTTTTCGTTTCAGCACAGGGCTGTTTTTTAAGTCATCGGTAAAGACTAATTTGCCTTGAATACGATCTTGGCACTGATAAATCGTCGAGCTGGCTTTGAGTCGCCATGAATGCGGTTTATCGGGAGTGCTTTTGCAGATTGATGGGTGGTTGCCCAGTTGTTGGCTGAGGGACTGGCGTGTGCAATTGCATGGGAAGACAGTTTGTTGCTGTTTTAAGATCAGCAAATGTTGTTCGTAAATGTCGCTGTGTTGGCTTTGTATTCGAAGGTTTTCATCAGAAAAAAGTTGGTAGCTATTTAAGGTGTCGAGAATTTGTTCAGAATATAATGGTTTGCAGCGCGTACCGTCCACATCTTCAATGCGAATGATCCAAGTGCCATGGTGTTGTTTGGCGTCCAAATAGCTCGCTAATGCGCTGACTAGCGAGCCAAAATGGAGTGGGCCGGTTGGCGAAGGTGCAAAACGGCCACGATAGTGTGTCGAAACGGTATTAGTGTGTTTAGGCACAGTACTAAAGGCTAGCCGCCGATTTGTCTCTCTTTGATTTCTGCCAATGTTTTGCAATCAATGCACATGGTGGCAGTAGGGCGCGCTTCTAATCGGCGGATGCCAATTTCGATACCGCACTCTTCGCAATAGCCATAGTCGTCTGCATCAATCAATTCGACCGTTTGAGAGATTTTCTTCACCAGTTTGCGTTCACGATCACGTGCACGAAGTTCTAGGCTGAATTCTTCCTCTTGGCTCGCGCGGTCGTTGGGATCCGCGTAGTTCACCGCTTCTTCTTTCAGGTGGTGAACCGTACGATCAACCTCTTCCATAAGGTTTTGCTTCCAGTTGAGCAGGATGCTTTTAAAGTGCGCCAACTGCTTCTCGTTCATGTACTCTTCGCCTTCCTTAGCTACATAAGGAGTGAAGTCTTTCATTAATGAATCAGGGTTCATTTTTGGCATACGCATTGCCTCACTTCGCAGGTTTCCATTGTGGTAACCTGTAAACGATAAAATTGGGGGTTTATTTTCGGCCGGAAACTTACCAGATAACGTGAAAGTTAACCAGATTTTTTATGCAAAATGTCACGAAAATTTTAAAATAGGCAGAGATCGCGGGATGAAAAAGCATAAGTTGGCAACAAGAGTTGAACAAATCGCTCCGTTTCAAGTGATGGCGATTTTGGCGCGCGCAAAAAAGTTAGCCTTAGCCGGTGAGGATGTTATTCATCTGGAAATTGGCGAGCCAGATTTTGTTGCTGTCGACGCGGTTGCCGAAGCGGGTGTTTTGGCGATTCAGCAAGGTAAGACAGGCTACACGTCAGCGACGGGTTTGCCAGAATTGAAGCAAGCTATTAGTGAGTATTATCACTCTCGTTATCACGCCAGTGTGTCGCCGGAACGTATTATTGTCACACCGGGGGCGTCTGGGGCTTTGTTGCTGATGGCGTCACTCATGGTGAACGCGGGTGAGGAGGTGATCATGCCGGACCCTTGCTACCCTTGTAATCGGCATTTTTTGATTCAGGCAGGGGCAAAGGCGAAATTAGTCGAAACCAAGGCAGAAGACGGTTTTGAAATGGATCTGAGTGCTTTGTCTGAGCATTGGCAAGATAACACCTCGGGGCTTTGGTTGGCGTCGCCGTCGAACCCAACTGGAGCGGTGTTAAGCAAGCAATATGTTTCAGAAGCTTGGCAAAAGGTGTCTGAATTGGGCGGTCATTTATTGGTAGACGAGATTTACCAAGGCTTGGTTTACGACGGTGAGGATTTTTCGGCGCTGTCTATTTCTGATGATATTTTTGTCATTAATAGTTTTTCAAAATACTTCGCCATGACGGGGTGGCGATTGGGCTGGCTGGTGGTGCCAGAGTGGGCGATTGATGGCGCGACAAAGCTGGCGCAAAATGTCTTTATTGCCGCGCCAAGTGTGTCTCAATATGCCGCAGTACGTGCCTTTTCGCCCGATGTGTTGGCCGAGTGTGAGTTACGCAGACAAACCTTAAATGCGCGTCGTTTGGTTTTACTCGAACAATTAAACGCGATTGGCTTACCCGTGGTTGCCCCAGCACACGGCGCGTTTTATGTTTACGTGGATGTGTCGAGTGTAACGCAAGATGCTATGGCTTGGTGCTTGGCATTGCTTGAAAAAGAGAAAGTGGCGCTTACTCCCGGCGCGGATTTTGGTGTTAAAGACGCACATAAGTATGTGCGTTTTGCTTACACCTGCGATGAAGCTCGCTTAAAAGAGGCGTTGGCGAGAATTGCGCGTTTTATAGCGCTGAGTTCCTAGTCATCATCTAGGTGGCTTTGCTGGCGCAGGGTCAGCCTCTGCGTCGTATTAAGAGGATGCCCGCCAATAAGCAGATGATAATCGGAATGCTCACGCCGATAATGGGCGGAAAGCTGACGGCTATGCTCATTCGACCAAATAAGTTGAGCGCGTTTTGAAAGGCCAATCCGATGATAACGCCAGAAAATATTCGCCCGCCCATGGTAGAGGATCGAAGAGGACCAAACACACTTGATAGTGCGACTAGTACCAAGGCGAGTGAGGCGATTGGTCGTAGGGCGGTGATCCAAAACTCCAACTCATATTGAGAGCCATCAAGCTTTTGTTGGTGCAAGTAACGGTGATAATCCAGTAATTGGCTAAGGGAGAGTGCGCTAGGCTCTTGAGAGGCCAAAAACAAATACTCAGGCTTAATGCTGACGTTCCAATCTTCATGTTCATGGCGCTTGGTTTCAATGCGATCCGCAAAGAAGTAGGTCTCTGTGACCTTGTTTAGTTGCCATTGGGTGCCTTGGATGTGTTGAGCACTCTCGGCACTTTTGGTGTACTTTAATTGTTGTTGTTCTGGCGCGTAGATGTCTATTCCATAGAGCTTTCCGGTGTTGTCAGCCGCATCGATGTAAACAAAATTGTTGTCGGCTTTGAGCCAAACGCCGCCGGTTAATGAAAAAGTATCGTTTTCTTGTTGTTGGAATTTTTCAATTAAGTTGGCTTTTTGTTCTGCGGTAGGCGCAACGAATTCTGAAATGGCCATTCCTAGCAAGGAAACCAGTAATATGGGTTGGCAGGCGGCAAAACCAATGCGCCAGATTGGCATGCCTGCGGCGCGCATAACGGTCAGCTCTGAGGTCGCCGCGAGAGTGCCAAGCCCCATTAATGTCCCGATTAATGATGCGACGGGAATGTACTCTGCCAATTTTCCGGGCAGACGATATAAGATGACCTGTAATAAGGATTGAATGGTGTAGTCATCGTTGACCTTTTTAATTTGCTCAATAAAGGTTAGCGCGAAATCCAGCCCCAGCAACACGACCACGACAATCAAAAAAGCCCATAAGACGCTGCTTGCGATGTATTTGTCTATTTTGTTCATATCGAACGTCCATCCGTGTCTGTTGCCTTGGGAGTGCGGTCTGCTGTGTTGGAAATGTTGGCTTTGCGACGTTCAAATATTTGGTTGTATTGGGCAAACAGCAGCGCGGCAATAATGATAAAAATACCGTGTATCCACCACAAACCAAGCTGAATGGGCAGTTTGCCTTTTTCCAAGCCAGTTCGCCCCCAGATGAGCAGAGCAATGTATACAATCATTAATAAAATAGCAGGAAGCATCTTAAAAAAACGCCCTTGTCTTGGGTTTACTTGGCTCAGTGATAAACCAATAATGGCCAGAATTGGCACCATAACGACTAATGAAATACGCCATTGCAGCTCGACTTTGTCTTTCAGCTGGGGGCTTTTTATTAGGTCGAGTGTGCTTAGTGTATAGGGCTCGTCTATCGGGCTGCTGTCTTGGCTTGCCATGCGAACTGCATAGGTATCAAAATTTGTGATGCGGTAGCTGGCTGTGCCGGGTTTGCCTTCGTATCGAGTGCCATCTTTAAACACCAAGTAGTTTTGGTTGCCTTCGGAGCTGATGCGTATTTGCTCTGCATAGGCGGCCAAGGTTTGTGTGGGAATATTTTGGTCTTTTTTACGCACCACGTCTGAAATAAAGATTTGTTCCATCCAGCCTTCGTTTGGGGTGAAGCTGTCAACATAGGTGGTGCGTTGTCCGCTGCCTTCAAAGCGGCCGGGTATTAAGAAGTCAAAAGCAGACAGTTGGCTTTGCGCTTGCGATGCCTCTGCTGCGCGATATTCGCTGGCTGGCGCTATCCAGAAGTTAATGGCGGCGCTCACTGTGCCCACCATGCAGGCGATGCCAAGGGTGTAACCTGCGAGTTTGACTTTGCTAATGCCGCTGGAAAAAAGCACCGACATTTCGTTTTCTATGTACAAACGTCCAAATGCCATCAGCAGTGAGAGAAAAAATGCCAAGGGTAAGATCATTTGGACGAAGCTAGGAATATGGTAGCCCAGAATAACGAATAGAAATTCGAAGGTCATTTTTCCTTCGGCGATACGGCCTAAATAGGAGGAAATGCGGCCACTTAGTATGACAAGTAGTAAAATAAGCGTCACGCCAACGGTTGACACAAGCACTTCTTTCGCTAAGTATCTGAATAGTCTCAAAGTCACCTCTGGATGGATTCTGCTTTTTTAAGCGTAGAGTTGTTTACACATCTAAAGCCCCCATTATCTCGTGGTAAGAAGGATATTATCCAGTTTTTTTTAAAGTTATCGTTTGAGGTTCTTTCATGAATATGGCGTTATTTGATCGTATATCTACAGCGCAAGCGGATTTGCTTGTGGTATTTGTCCCGAGCGAGGGCGACTTCGCCGAGTCCACCGCGTGGGTTGATGAGAATGCCAATGGGCAAATCTCTCAACTACGCGAAACCGGCGTCTTTAAAGGTGGCGTAGCACAAACACTGTTGTTGCCAGGCGTGTCGCAAGATTTTGCGCAAGCGGTTCTGTTAGTTGGGATTGGTAAAGAAGCCCAATTGAGTGATATGCAGGCGCGTAAAATAATCGCGGCCGTAGCCGCTCAAATTAAAGGTTTGCCCTTTGCCTCGGTTGCGGTTGCAAGTGCCGGACTGGTATTGAAAAATCGCTCTCAAGCCGATGTGCTTGCGTTGGTTGCGCAATGGCTAAATGAAGGTTTTTATAACTTCCTTGGCTTTAAAAAAGACGATGCTGAGAAAACGACAAAAGTTAAATCCTTGTTGTTAGAGGGTACAGATGAAGCGGCTTTAGCCATTGGTACGGCCACGGCGAAAGGTTCTGCCTTTGCACGTCAGCTAGGAAACCTGCCTGGTAACGTATGTACGCCAAGTTACTTGGCATCTAAAGCTCAGCAGCTAGGCGAAGAATACAGCATTAGTGTTGAGTTGCTTGATGAAAGTAAAATGGATGAATTAGGCATGCATTGCCTATTGTCCGTGGGTCATGGCAGCGATCAGCCAAGCTACTTGATCGTGATGAACTATCGTGGCGGCGAAGCGAGTGAAGCACCTCATGTCCTGCTCGGTAAAGGGATCACCTTTGATACGGGTGGTATTTCTTTGAAACCGGGTCCAAAAATGGACGAAATGAAGTACGACATGTGTGGCGCTGCTAGCGTTTTTGGCACCATGAAAGCGATTTGTGAGCTAAAGCCAAAGCTTAACTTTACCGCGGTGATTGCCGCCGCTGAAAATATGCCAAGCGCACGCGCAACGAAGCCGGGTGATATTGTGAAAACCATGTCTGGCCAAACGGTAGAGATTTTGAATACCGATGCGGAAGGTCGTTTGGTGCTTTGTGATGCATTAACTTATATCGAACGCTTTAAGCCTAAATCGGTTGTGGATATTGCCACTCTTACCGGTGCTTGTGTGGTTGCCTTGGGTAGCGTTAACTCAGGCATGTACGCGAACAACGAGGATCTAGCAGTAGAGTTGAAAGCAGCCAGCCAAGTCGCAGCCGACAAAATTTGGCAAATGCCACTCGATGAAGAATATCAGCAGCAGTTAGATAGTAATTTTGCTGACATTGCGAACATTGGTGGCCCAGAGGCGGGTTCGGTTACGGCGGCGTGTTTCTTGTCTCGCTTTACGGGCGCTTACCCTTGGGCGCATTTGGACATTGCGGGTACGGCGTGGGCTGGTGGCGCAACCAAAGGCGCCAGTGGTCGTCCTGTTGCCTTATTGACTCGATACCTATTGAATAAAACGTCTTGATTCGCGTTCTTTAAACGCTAGAGTGAGCTTTCTAAAAGCAGTGACAATTATTTGTCACTGCTTTTTTTATTGTCTTTTTCTCAGAAAGATTAATCTGATCAAGGTGTTATTTTCCTTCTTACAAGAATAGAACAAAGCCCATGGTGTCTGAGGGTGGACTTTTGCTTTTGTCAGTGCGAAAGTTAACGGCTATTAAGAGCGATAGGTTAATCGGCTTAATCCGTTTGATTTGTCATATGTTGTGTTTTTACCGTTGGTTTTTCCTATGTCAGATTTAGCGACTCAGCATGATGATGGTGTTTTCGAACCAGATGAAGAAACCTTGATATCGGCTTTACGAAATCAAGATGACATTCCTATTTTGATGGATGTTGTTGAGGAGCATGTGAGTGCTTCGATCAGTCAAGAAATCCACCTCTCTCAGTCCTTAGATGGTCCAAACGACGGGTCATTGCAGTCAGAGGTGCGAGTTGAGCCTGCTGAAGAAAAAAGAGCAAAAGAGGAAAGTAATGCAGGGGCACTTTCGAAAGAACTCATCGCAAAGACCATAACTGATGTGCTGGCAAAACGTTTGCCAGCATTGGTTGAAGAGGTGATGCAGACATTACAGACTGTGTCCGCCAAACAAAAATCAGACGAAAACGAATAGCAAAAGCACCTTGGTTAGACAGACTGTTGTCTGATAAATGCCTTAATTGTATGCGTGTTATTCTTTATATTGCTATGACGCGTTATAATTCCTCAACTTACAATTTACCGCTACATAAGAGCCTTAAGACACCATAATGGAAAAGACTTACCAACCTCAGAGTATTGAACAGCCTATTTATCAACGTTGGGAAGAGGGTGGTTACTTCACACCTCAAGGCAACGGTTCTCCATTTTCTATCATGATTCCCCCGCCAAATGTCACTGGCAGCTTGCACATGGGGCATGCTTTTCAGCACACCTTGATGGATGCCATGATTCGCCGCGAGCGAATGAAAGGCAGTCGTACGTTATGGCAGCCCGGTTGTGACCATGCGGGCATCGCGACGCAAATGGTGGTTGAACGCCAATTAGCGGCTCAGAATATTACTCGCCATGATCTTGGTCGTGAGAAATTCCTAGAAAAAGTCTGGCAATGGAAAGACCAATCTGGCGGTACGATTTCAGATCAAATGCGTGTGCTAGGCGATTCGGTTGCTTGGGATAAAGAGCGTTTCACCATGGACCCAGGCATGTCTGCTGCGGTTCAAGAAGTCTTTGTGCGGTTATTTGACGAAGGCATCATTTACCGTGGGCAACGTTTGGTAAATTGGGACCCGGTTTTACACACGGCTATTTCAGATTTAGAAGTGGTTTCCGAAGAAGAAAATGGCTTCATGTGGTACTTCCGTTACCCGCTGGCGGATGGCGTTAAAACCGCCGATGGTAAGGATTACATTGTTGTCGCCACGACGCGTCCAGAGACTATGTTTGGTGATGCGGCAGTGGCCGTTGCGCCAGATGACGAGCGCTTCACGGATCTTATCGGTAAATTTGTTGACTTGCCATTGGTGGGTCGTCGTATCCCCATTGTTGCTGACGACTATGTTGATAAAGAATTTGGTACGGGTTGCGTAAAAATTACCCCAGCTCATGATTTTAATGACTATGAAGTGGGTAAACGCCATGACATGCCATTGATCAATATCTTGACCGACGATGCTGCGATCAATGACGTTGCACCAGAAAAATACCATGGCATGGACCGTTTTGACGCCCGTAAAGCCGTAGTGGCGGATTTTGATGCGCTTGGCTTGCTTGAAAAAGTGGTTGATCACAAGTTAAAAGTGCCACGCGGTGAACGTGGTAATACGGTGATTGAACCCTATTTGACGCAACAATGGTATGTGGCGGTTGAGTCTCTTGCTAAGCCTGCGATCGAAGCGGTTGAAAACGGCGACATTCAATTTGTGCCTAAACAGTGGGAAAACACTTACTTTGCTTGGATGCGTGATTTGCAAGATTGGTGTATTTCTCGCCAGCTTTGGTGGGGACACCAGATTCCTGCTTGGTATGATGCGGACGGCAAACACTATGTTGGTAAGAGTGAAGAAGAAGTTCGTGCAAAATACAGTCTAGCGGCTGATGTTGAATTGACTCAAGATGAAGACGTATTAGACACTTGGTTCTCTTCTGCCCTTTGGACGTTTGCAACGCAAGGCTGGCCGGAAGAAACGCAAGACTTTGCCGAGTTCAGTGAGTCGGATGTGTTGGTCACGGGCTTTGATATTATTTTCTTCTGGGTTGCCAGAATGATTATGATGACGTTGAAGTTCACCGATAAGGTGCCTTTCAAAACAGTTTACATCACGGGGCTCATTCGTGACGAACGCGGCGACAAAATGTCCAAATCCAAAGGCAATGTTATTGATCCATTGGATTTGATTAATGGTATTGATATCGAGTCTTTGGTCGCGAAGCGTACTTACGGCATGATGCAGCCACGTTTGGCAGAAAAAGTCGAAAAGAATACTCGCGAAACCTACCCAGAAGGGATTCAGCCTTACGGCACCGATGCACTGCGTTTTACGCTTTGTTCATTGGCGTCTGGTGGTCGAGACATTAAGTTTGACCTTAATCGTCTTGAAGGTTACCGCAATTTCTGTAACAAAATCTGGAACGCCACTCGTTATGTGTTGATGAACACAGAGGATCAAGATTGTGGTCAAAATGGCGCTGAGGTTGAGTTGTCTTTGGCGGATAAGTGGATTATCTCTCGCTTACAACACGCAGAAGAGGCGGTAAATCGCGCCTTTGATACTCATCGTTTTGATTTGGCGGCTCAAGCGCTTTATGAATTCATGTGGCACGAATACTGTGATTGGTATTTGGAGCTGTCTAAGCCTGTGCTTTGGGACGAAAATGCCACGGTTGCACAATTGACTGGTACTCGTCGTACCTTGGTTCGCGTATTGGAAGCTTTCCTTCGCCTTGCTCATCCCATGATGCCATTCTTGACCGAAGAAATTTGGCAGCGCGTTGCGCCGCTAGCTGGCGTCGAAGGCGAGACCGTTATGTTGGGTCACTATCCACAAGCGGATGAAGATAAAAAAGACGCGCAAGCCGAAGCGGATGTGGAGTGGCTAAAAGGGGTTATCGAAGGTATTCGTAATATCCGTGGTGAAATGAATATTTCCCCTTCTAAACCACTGACTATTTTGCTCCGCAATGGTTCTGAGCAAGATAAAGCGCGTTTAGAGGCGAATTTAACCTTCTTGCAAACCTTGGCTAAGTTAGGGTCGGTTACTTGGTTAAATGTTGGTGATGAAGCGCCCATGTCTGCGACGGCATTAGTCGGCGACATGGAAGTGCTTGTGCCTATGGCTGGTTTGATCGATAAAAACGCTGAAATCGCCCGTTTGCAAAAAGAAATCGACAAAGCGACGAAAGAGCTCGAGCGCATTCAAGGTAAGCTTTCTAACGACAGCTTTGTGGCGAAGGCGCCAGTTGCCGTGGTAGAAAAAGAGCGCGCTAAGTGTGATGACTTACAGCTTGCTGTGACCAAGTTGGAAGAGCAAAAGATCAGTATTGAGTCGTTGTAAATACGCTTAGTAGTGCATAGATATCAGAAGTACATAGATATCAGAAGTACATAGATATCAGAAGTACATAGAGATCAGAAGTCCGTGTTGGCTTCTGATCTTGCGCTTACTTAATAAAAATAACAAAGAGGCGAGATAGAGATGGAAAGGTTAACGGGAAAAGTGAAGTGGTTTAACGACGCCAAAGGCGTAGGTTTTATCAAGCGAGAAGAAGACGGTGATGTATTTGTTCATTACAAGTCGATTGCTTGCGAGGGTCATAAAACCCTTAGAAAAGGCCAGTCGGTTCATTTTGAGTTATCAAGCACGGACTTTGGTGTACAGGCGATCGATGTGCGCTTAGAGAAAGAGGCGCAACGTGCATCCTCTGGCTCTAGTCAACCTCTCGAAAACGCTTAGTTTAAGCTGGTTTTTTTAGCATTTTATGTGCCAGTTTGACGAAGTCGACAGGGGTAAGAATGCCGACGAGTTTGTCATTCTGAGTAACTGGCAGGCAGCCGTATTTGTTTTCAATGAAAAACTCGGCCGCCATGTCTAAGTCTGTCTCAGGGCTAACCGTTAATATGTCCTTGTTCATGGCGTTGGCAATGGGTGTTTGCTGCTCTTTTTTGGACATTTGCTGAGTGCCAAACTGACTCACCAGATGAAAGGCATGGCGCAGATATTCACGCTGCGTGAGCATACCAACGCATTCTCCTTGGTCGTTTACGATGGGGATGTTCCTAATGTTT
Source organism: Marinomonas profundi (assembly GCF_020694005.1). Classification (NCBI taxonomy): domain Bacteria; kingdom Pseudomonadati; phylum Pseudomonadota; class Gammaproteobacteria; order Oceanospirillales; family Oceanospirillaceae; genus Marinomonas; species Marinomonas profundi. The sequence continues at coordinate 1,957,212 of NZ_CP073013.1, forward strand.
TTTTCCTGCATTAATGCTTTGGCTTTCGCTAAAGAGTCGTTTTCTCTTAAAGTAATTAAATCAGTAACCATCAGGTCGGCCACGGTGCGCATGAATGAGTCTCCTTGTGTCTGTTTCAGCGTGTTTATTTTGACAGTAAGATCCAGTGTAGAGCGTATTAAGTATGAAAGGCAATCCTGTATTTAAGACAATATAGTTCCTTGAGGTAGATCAAGCATGACAGATCAAGAATGGATGGAACGCGCGATCGCGCTGGCGGATAAGGCGGCATCAGAGAGTGAAATTCCTGTGGGGGCGATTGTTGTACTTAATAATGAGATGATTGGTGAAGGCTATAATTCGCCTATTTCGAATTGCGACCCAACAGCCCATGCCGAAATACAAGCCATTCGCATGGCCTGTAAAACCATGAATAACTATCGGCTTCCCGGTGCGACTTTGTACGTGACATTAGAACCTTGTTCCATGTGCGCTGGCGCCATGGTGCATTCGCGTATTGATAGAGTGGTGTATGCCGCCACGGAGCCAAAAAGTGGCATTATTGAAAGCCAAGGGCGGTTTTTTGACGCGCCATTTCTTAATCATAAAGTGAAAGTTGAGTCTGGAGTCTTGGCCGAAAAGGCGTCTCTGCAGCTGACTCAGTTCTTCCAATATCGTCGTGAGCAAAAAAAGCGGCTCAAGGAACAGGCAAAAAAGGCGATTTAGGCGATTAATTCCGTCATTTGGTGTAGAAATTTCATACTCTGCTGGCCTCTATTTGCCTCATTGATTTAAAATACCCGCACCATTTCCCCAAAACTACCAAGTGAGGCAATACTCAACATGCTAATCCTGCATGGTTCCGCAGCGCTTTCAGCGTTTCGCAAGGCAAAGTTATTAGCCAATATGCAAGCATCTATCCCGTCTGTCACAGATGTTGATGCTCAATTTCTCCATTTTGTGGAGTTGGCTGATACTCAAACGCTGACGGCTGAACAGGAAACTGTTTTGCAGCGCGCTTTGGCCTACGGTCCTAAACCCTCCCAAGTCTGTTCATCTGATCAAAGCGTTTTAGTGGTGCCGCGTTTAGGCACTATTTCACCTTGGTCCTCGAAAGCAACCGATATCCTTCATAACTGTGGCCTTGCGGCCGTATCCCGCGTTGAACGTGGCGTGGAATACTTTATTCATAGCTCGGAAGCCTTAACGCTTGAAGCGCTAGATTTGTTGTCTGCCATGTTGCATGACCGCATGACAGAAAGCGTGCTTCCGGCATTGAGCGACGCAGCTGACATGTTCTCTCATGCAGAACCCGCTCCCATGACCAGTGTGGATGTATTGGGCGGTGGCCGCGCCGCGTTGGTTGAGGCAAACCAAACGCTCGGCCTTGCTCTTGCCGATGACGAAATTGATTACCTTGTGGCGTCTTTCGTTGAATTGGGTCGTAATCCAATCGATGTGGAATTGATGATGTTTGCCCAAGCAAACTCTGAACATTGTCGCCATAAAATTTTTAACGCCTCTTGGACGATTGATGGCGAAGAGCAAGAGCGCTCTTTGTTTAAAATGATCAAGAATACGCACGAGCATAACCCGCATGGCACCTTGTCTGCTTACAAAGACAACGCCGCGGTGATGGAAGGTCACTTTGGCGGGCGCTTCTTCCCGTCTGCTGAGACACGCGAATACGACTTTAGTCACGAACACATCGACATCTTGATGAAGGTGGAAACGCACAACCACCCAACGGCCATTTCACCATTCTCGGGTGCGGCAACGGGTTCCGGTGGTGAGATTCGTGACGAAGGCGCCACGGGTATTGGCTCAAAACCAAAAGCAGGTTTGAGCGGTTACACAGTATCCGACCTTAAAATTCCAGGCTTTGAACAGCCATGGGAAAGCTATTACGGAAAGCCGTCTCGTATCGTTACGCCGTTGGACATTATGATTGAAGGTCCTATTGGCGGTGCTGCATTTAACAATGAGTTTGGTCGTCCAAACTTATTGGGTTACTTCCGTACTTATGAACAAACCATCCAAGGTGCGTCGCAAGAAGAAGTGCGTGGTTACCACAAGCCAATCATGTTGGCGGGCGGTATCGGTAACATTCGTCGTGAGCACGTTGAGAAAAAAGAAATTAAAGTTGGCGCTAAGCTAATTGTGCTTGGTGGCCCGGCTATGTTGATCGGTCTTGGCGGCGGTGCGGCGTCTTCTATGGCGTCTGCTGATGGCAATGAAGATCTGGATTTTGCTTCGGTACAACGTGGCAATCCAGAAATGGAACGTCGTTGTCAGGAAGTGATCGACCGTTGCTGGCAACTTGGTGATAAAAACCCAATCAGTTTTATCCATGATGTGGGCGCGGGTGGTTTGTCTAACGCCTTGCCTGAATTGGTAAAAGACGGCGAGCGCGGTGGTAACTTTGATTTGCGTAAAGTGCTTAATGATGAGCCTGGCATGTCTCCACTGGAAATCTGGTGTAACGAATCACAAGAGCGTTATGTGATGGCGGTTTCTCCAGATCGTATTGAAGAGTTTACCGCGATTTGTGAGCGTGAGCGTTGTCCTTTTGCCATCGTGGGTGAAGCGAAAGAAGAAATGCATTTGCAAGTAGCGGATGAGCATTTTGATAATAATCCTGTCGATTTGCCCATGTCGATTCTGTTTGGCAAGCCGCCTAAAATGCACCGCGAAGCTACTAAAGCCGTTATCTCGGGTGATGATTTCACGGCAATTGATGTTGATTTGGCCGAGGCGGCAAACCGTGTATTAAGTTTGCCAACAGTCGCCAGCAAAAATTTCTTGATCACCATTGGTGACCGCTCGATTACCGGCATGGTGGCTCGTGATCAAATGGTGGGTCCATGGCAGGTGCCAGTCGCCGATGTGGCGGTAACAACCTCCTCTCTAGAAAGCTACACTGGCGAAGCCATGACCATGGGTGAGCGCACTCCTATTGCTTTGCTGGATGCGCCTGCGTCTGGCCGCATGGCGGTGGGTGAAGCCTTAACAAATTTGGCGGCAGCACAGATTACTAAACGTAGCAGCATTAAGTTATCTGCGAACTGGATGGCCGCAGCCGGTCATGAAGGTGAAGATGAAAAACTTTATCAAACGGTGAAAGCCGTGGGTATGGAGTTGTGTCCCGCCTTGGATATTGCCATTCCGGTTGGTAAAGACTCGATGTCGATGAAAACCGTATGGAAAGAAGATGGCCAAGAAAAAGCCGTAACCTCGCCATTGTCTTTGGTTATTTCGGCGTTTGCACCCGTCACCGATGTTCGCAAGACATTGACGCCTGAGCTACAAAATAAAGCCGATACGCGTTTGTTGTTGATTGATTTGGGTGCCGGTAAAAATCGTCTAGGCGGTTCTGTGATTGCTCAGGTTTACAATAAACTGGGCCAGCAAGCGCCAGACGTCGACGATGCAAGCGCGTTGGCTGGCTTCTTTGATACCACGCAAGCGCTTAATGCTGAAGGTAAATTGTTGGCCTACCATGACCGTTCAGACGGTGGTGTGTTTGCAACCTTGGTTGAAATGTCATTCGCTAGCCATCTAGGTTTGACTATCGACTTGGATGAAACCATTACCAATCGCATGCAAGTGGCGCCCGCTTTATTTAGTGAAGAATTGGGCGCGGTGATTCAGGTCGCTGAATCCGATGTGACTGAGGTTATTTCAGCTTATGCTAGCGCAGGCGTGACGGTAACGCCGATTGCTACCTTGTCTGATGACGATACAATTCGTGTGCGTTTTTCAGGCGAAACGCTGCTTGAAGAATCTCGTGTTAATTGGCAGCGTGTTTGGTCTGAAACCAGTTACCGTATTCAAGCTTTACGTGACAACCCAGAGTCTGCACAGCAAGAGTTTGATAATTTGTTGGATGCGAAAGACCCAGGTTTGTCGGCTGACGTGCGTTTCGACCAAAATGAAGACATTGTTGCTGCCTTTATTGCTTCTGGTGTTAAACCTAAGGTCGCCGTCCTGCGTGAGCAAGGCGTAAACGGCCAAGTCGAAATGGCGGCGGCTTTTCATAAAGCAGGCTTCACTCCAGTGGATGTTCACATGAGTGATATCTTGTCTGGTCGTACTACGCTTGATCAATTTAGCGGTTTGGTGGCTTGTGGTGGTTTCTCATACGGTGACGTATTGGGAGCGGGTGAAGGTTGGGCGAAATCCATCCTTTTCAACCCAGTCGCTCGTCAACAGTTCGAAGCTTTTTTCAATCGTCCTGATACTTTCACGCTCGGTGTGTGTAATGGTTGTCAGATGTTGTCGAACCTTCATGAATTGATTCCAGGGGCAGGGCATTGGCCGAAGTTTGTGCGTAACCAATCCGCACAATTCGAAGCGCGTCTTGTTCAGGTAGAAGTTCAAAAATCCAACTCTATCTTGCTGGCTGGCATGGAAGGTTCTCGTCTGCCTATTGTTGTAGCGCATGGTGAAGGGTTAACGGAATACCGTGATGATCAAGACATGGCCGAGTTGGCTTCCTCTGCTCAAATCGCACTTCGTTATGTGGACAACTACGGCCAAGCGACCGAACGCTATCCATTCAACCCGAATGGTTCTGCGCAAGGGGTAACGGGTTTAACGTCTGAAGATGGTCGTGTGACTATCATGATGCCTCACCCAGAGCGTGTTTATCGTACGCTTCAGCACAGCTGGCACCCAAGTGAATGGCAAGAGCAAGCGCCGTGGTTACGTTTGTTCCAAAACGCGAGAAAATGGTTGGGTTAATTTATTAGCTTCAATTGCCTTAAAAGGTCTCTAATCGAAAGATTAGGGGCCTTTTTTTATATGATGGTTTTTCTTTTGATTGGAAAATAAACGATTTAGACGGTTTTTGAGTGTTTTTTGAACTAAAAATATAAAAGATTCAATTAATTAAAAGAATTTACAAAAAGAGGTTGCACAAAATCTGTAGATCCTTAATATACGCCCTCGCTGACACGGACAAGGCTTCAGAGCAACGAAGACCAAGTTCAACTTTACCAGATTAAGATTCTGGTAAAGAATTCAAGTCAGCCCGCTCTTTAAAATAGATAATCAGATAATTTGTGTGGGCGCTCGCTGGAGGCTTCAGAAGATCATCGCAGACCGGTTTTACCGAGATGTAGTTGATCAAAAAAATTGAAGTCTTACGAGTGTTTATACAGTAATTCGCTTTATGTTGGCTTGTTGTTTTTCGAAGCAGTGAGTCGATTAAGTTATAGTTAGTGTAATAAATTTTGAGTAAGCAAGCTTTTTTAACTGAAGAGTTTGATCATGGCTCAGATTGAACGCTGGCGGCAGGCTTAACACATGCAAGTCGAGCGGTAACAGGGGAGCTTGCTCCTGCTGACGAGCGGCGGACGGGTGAGTAACGCGTAGGAATCTGCCTAGTAGAGGGGGACAACATGTGGAAACGCATGCTAATACCGCATACACCCTGAGGGGGAAAGGAGGGGATCACTTGTGACCTTCCGCTATTAGATGAGCCTGCGTAAGATTAGCTAGTTGGTAGGGTAAAGGCCTACCAAGGCGACGATCTTTAACTGGTCTGAGAGGATGGCCAGTCACACTGGGACTGAGACACGGCCCAGACTCCTACGGGAGGCAGCAGTGGGGAATATTGGACAATGGGCGCAAGCCTGATCCAGCCATGCCGCGTGTGTGAAGAAGGCCTTAGGGTTGTAAAGCACTTTCAGGGGTGAGGAAGGGCGTTTGGCTAATATCCAAATGTTTTGACGTTAGCCCCAGAAGAAGCACCGGCTAACTCTGTGCCAGCAGCCGCGGTAATACAGAGGGTGCAAGCGTTAATCGGAATTACTGGGCGTAAAGCGCGCGTAGGTGGTTTGTTAAGTCGGATGTGAAATCCCAGGGCTCAACCTTGGAATGGCACCCGATACTGGCTAGCTAGAGTATGGTAGAGGGGTGTGGAATTTCCTGTGTAGCGGTGAAATGCGTAGATATAGGAAGGAACATCAGTGGCGAAGGCGACACCCTGGACTAATACTGACACTGAGGTGCGAAAGCGTGGGGAGCAAACAGGATTAGATACCCTGGTAGTCCACGCCGTAAACGATGTCTACTAGCCGTTGGGTTGTAATGACTTAGTGGCGCAGCTAACGCAATAAGTAGACCGCCTGGGGAGTACGGCCGCAAGGTTAAAACTCAAATGAATTGACGGGGGCCCGCACAAGCGGTGGAGCATGTGGTTTAATTCGACGCAACGCGAAGAACCTTACCTACTCTTGACATCCACAGAACATTTGAGAGATCAGATGGTGCCTTCGGGAACTGTGAGACAGGTGCTGCATGGCTGTCGTCAGCTCGTGTTGTGAAATGTTGGGTTAAGTCCCGTAACGAGCGCAACCCTTATCCTTATTTGCCAGCACTTCGGGTGGGAACTTTAAGGAGACTGCCGGTGACAAACCGGAGGAAGGTGGGGACGACGTCAAGTCATCATGGCCCTTACGAGTAGGGCTACACACGTGCTACAATGGCGTATACAGAGGGCAGCGAGCTAGCGATAGTGAGCGAATCCCAGAAAGTACGTCGTAGTCCGGATTGGAGTCTGCAACTCGACTCCATGAAGTCGGAATCGCTAGTAATCGTGAATCAGAATGTCACGGTGAATACGTTCCCGGGCCTTGTACACACCGCCCGTCACACCATGGGAGTTGATTGCTCCAGAAGTAGGTAGTCTAACCGCAAGGGGGACGCTTACCACGGAGTGGTCAATGACTGGGGTGAAGTCGTAACAAGGTAGCCCTAGGGGAACCTGGGGCTGGATCACCTCCTTAAACGATAGAAGGCTCTGGTGAGCGTTCACACAAATTATCTGATACCTATCTTAAAAGCATTAGCACAAAGTATTAAGCAAGACGCTAAGCATCAAACACGACTGTGATTGATGATTTTTAGTCTCTGACTTAGTGCTTTGCACTAAACTTGCTCTTTAACAATTCGAATTTTGAAATAACGATAAATCAAGTGTTAAACCGGTGGAAGTTCACTTGCTCTTATTCTTTAAGGATAACAGCTTAGTGACTTCTATTATCGTAAATCCAGAGAGACACAAAAGCTCTTTGGTATGTGATCTGATGGTTGTTTCTACTTTTTATACTGAGTCATTTATGGCTTTTTATTGAATCGTAAAAACTACTTTGGGTTATATGGTCAAGTGACCAAGCGTGCACGGTGGATGCCTTGGCAGTCAGAGGCGATGAAGGACGTGGTAATCTGCGAAAAGGTTCGGGGAGTCGATAAACAGGCTGTGATCCGAACATGTCCGAATGGGGAAACCCACTCTACTTGTAGAGTATCCCACAGTGAATACATAGCTGTGAGGAGGCGAACCCGGGGAACTGAAACATCTAAGTACCCGGAGGAAAAGAAATCAACCGAGATTCCCTAAGTAGCGGCGAGCGAAAGGGGATTAGCCCTTAAGTGATTTTGGTGTTAGTAGAAGGCTCTGGAAAGTGCCGCGATAGAGGGTGATAGCCCCGTATACGAAAACACCTTAATGATGAAAACGAGTAGGACGGGACACGTGTTATCCTGTCTGAATATGGGGGGACCATCCTCCAAGGCTAAATACTCCTGACTGACCGATAGTGAACCAGTACCGTGAGGGAAAGGCGAAAAGAACCCCTGTGAGGGGAGTGAAATAGATCCTGAAACCGTGTACGTACAAGCAGTGGGAGCGGACTTGTTCCGTGACTGCGTACCTTTTGTATAATGGGTCAACGACTTATTTTCAGTAGCAAGGTTAAGCGATTAGTGGAGCCGTAGGGAAACCGAGTCTTAATAGGGCGTTTAGTTGCTGGGAATAGACCCGAAACCGGGCGATCTATCCATGAGCAGGTTGAAGGTTGAGTAACATCAACTGGAGGACCGAACCCACATCCGTTGAAAAGGCTGGGGATGACTTGTGGATAGGAGTGAAAGGCTAATCAAGCTCGGAGATAGCTGGTTCTCCTCGAAAGCTATTTAGGTAGCGCCTCGTATCTCACCATTGGGGGTAGAGCACTGTTTGGGCTAGGGGGTCATCCCGACTTACCAACCCCATGCAAACTCCGAATACCAATGAGTGCAATTACGGGAGACACACGGCGGGTGCTAACGTCCGTCGTGGAAAGGGAAACAACCCAGACCGTCAGCTAAGGTCCCCAAGTGCCAGTTAAGTGGGAAACGATGTGGGAAGGCTTAGACAGCTAGGAGGTTGGCTTAGAAGCAGCCATCCTTTAAAGAAAGCGTAATAGCTCACTAGTCGAGTCGGCCTGCGCGGAAGATATAACGGGGCTCAAACTGGCCACCGAAGCTACGGATGCTTAGTTTACTAGGCATGGTAGAGGAGCGTTCTGTAAGCCGTTGAAGGTCAAGCTGTAAGGCAGGCTGGAGGTATCAGAAGTGCGAATGTTGACATGAGTAACGATAAGGGGAGTGAAAAACTCCCCCGCCGGAAGACCAAGGTTTCCTGTCCCATGTTAATCAGGGCAGGGTGAGTCGGCCCCTAAGGCGAGGCAGAAATGCGTAGTCGATGGAAAACAGGTTAATATTCCTGTACCGATGTATATTGCGATGGAGAGACGGAGAAGGCTAGGCCAGCACAGCGATGGTTGTCTGTGTTTAAGGCGGTAGGCAAGTGACTTAGGCAAATCCGGGTCACTCTTTAAGAGAGGATGTCGAGAACTGATGACGAGCCCTCTTTTGGGCGAAGTGGTTGATGCCATGCTTCCAGGAAAAACTTCTAAGCGTCAGATATACATTGACCGTACCCCAAACCGACACAGGTGGTCAGGTAGAGAATACCAAGGCGCTTGAGAGAACTCGGGTGAAGGAACTAGGCAAAATGGTACCGTAACTTCGGGAGAAGGTACGCCGGCCAGTGTGAAGGGCTTGCCCCGTAAGCACCAGTCGGTCGAAGATACCAGGTGGCTGCGACTGTTTATTAAAAACACAGCACTCTGCAAACACGAAAGTGGACGTATAGGGTGTGACGCCTGCCCGGTGCTTGAAGGTTAATTGATGGGGTTAGCGCAAGCGAAGCTCTTGATCGAAGCCCAAGTAAACGGCGGCCGTAACTATAACGGTCCTAAGGTAGCGAAATTCCTTGTCGGGTAAGTTCCGACCTGCACGAATGGCGTAACGATGGCCACACTGTCTCCACCCGAGACTCAGTGAAATTGAAATCGCAGTGAAGATGCTGTGTATCCGCGGCTAGACGGAAAGACCCCGTGAACCTTTACTATAGCTTCACAGTGAACTTTGAACCTACTTGTGTAGGATAGGTGGGAGGCTTTGAAGCGGTGACGCCAGTTACCGTGGAGCCACTCTTGAAATACCACCCTGGTATGTTTGAGGTTCTAACTCAGGTCCGTTATCCGGATCGAGGACACTGTGTGGTGGGTAGTTTGACTGGGGCGGTCTCCTCCCAAAGAGTAACGGAGGAGCACGAAGGTGTGCTCAGCATGGTCGGAAATCATGCATAGAGTGTAAAGGCAAAAGCACGCTTAACTGCGAGACAGACACGTCGAGCAGGTACGAAAGTAGGTCTTAGTGATCCGGTGGTTCTGTATGGAAGGGCCATCGCTCAACGGATAAAAGGTACTCCGGGGATAACAGGCTGATACCGCCCAAGAGTTCACATCGACGGCGGTGTTTGGCACCTCGATGTCGGCTCATCACATCCTGGGGCTGAAGCCGGTCCCAAGGGTATGGCTGTTCGCCATTTAAAGTGGTACGCGAGCTGGGTTTAGAACGTCGTGAGACAGTTCGGTCCCTATCTGCCGTGGACGTTTGAGATTTGAGAGGAGCTGCTCCTAGTACGAGAGGACCGGAGTGGACGAACCTCTGGTGTTCCGGTTGTCACGCCAGTGGCATTGCCGGGTAGCTATGTTCGGACGGGATAACCGCTGAAAGCATCTAAGCGGGAAGCCTCCCTTAAGATAAGATCTCACTGGGACATAAGTCCCCTAAAGAGCCGTTCGAGACTAGGACGTTGATAGGTTGGGTGTGTAAGTGCTGTGAGGCATTGAGCTAACCAATACTAATTGCTCGTGAGGCTTGACCATATAACACCAAAGTGGTTTTGCTGACTAGACGAAAGTTGAACAGTAAACACATAGAGACACAGATTACGATAACGCATCAGTCATGATGAGCATCGGTTTAATACTTGATTATTGTTATTTCAAAACAGAATTGTTAAAGATCCAAGCACGTCTTCGCGTGTTTTGGTGAGACGAAAAGTCCAGCCAGAACGAACGCAACAGAATTGCTTGACGATCATAGAGGCGTTGAACCACCTGATCCCATCCCGAACTCAGAAGTGAAAAGCGCCATCGCCGATGGTAGTGTGGGAGATCCCATGTGAGAGTAGGTCGTCGTCAAGCTTTACATTAAGAAAGCCCTGATAGCTAACGCTGTCAGGGCTTTTTTTCGTCTGTAGAAAAATCAGAAACACACTCGCCTTGATGTTCGATTCGCTTGCGCCTGTTTCGCGGGCTCAACGCGTCAGCGCGAATCCAACACCAAGACGAGCTTTTGCGAAGGTTGGATAGGTTTTGTAGGCCTGATGAGGGAGGCACGACCGTTATCAGGCGTGTGACTCTATTCATCCTGCAATTGATTGATTTATATTGTTTTTGTAGGTCGTGGCTTTAGCCCGACAAGGCGTAATTTGTCGAGGTGAGTTTTTTGTCTGTAGAAAAATCAGAAATACACTCGTCTTGGTATTTCATTCGCTTGCGCCTGTTTCGCGGGCTCAACGCGTCAGCGCGAATCCAACACCAAGACGAGCTTTTGCGAAGGTTGGATAGGTTTTGTAGGCCTGATGAGGGAGGGACGACCGTTATCAGACGTGTGACGTTATTCATCCTGCAATTGATTGATTTATATTGTTTTTTTGTAGGTCGTGGCTTTAGCCCGACAAGGCGTAATTTGTCGAGGTGAGTTTTTGTCGGCATGCTATTTTTTCAGGATGAATCGCGACCTACAAGATCGGCGGAAGTCGTTTGCGGAAGTCGTTTAGCGACACCCTTGAAGGCGGAAATCCAACACCAAGACCTGCAATCATAAAAATAGCCTTAACCGCGTGTAGCTGGTTAAGGCTGTTTTTTATTTATTCACTGCCATGGGAAAACCCCGCGGGCTTTAATGTTAATAACTTAGGCACTTATCTACTTCCTTGTCATGGCTCGGCTTTTTCGACGTAAGCCAATGCCTTGGGTACTGTTTTTTTAATGTCATCAAAAAGGCATGAATTTCGCTTAAATTCGTCATACCATTAAAGCTGACTTTTTGGTTAGTATTTTTTCAATAAGAACGATGTTTGAATAAATGGAGTAATGTCATGACGTTTTTTGTGCATAAGGGCGCGACGCTGTTTGCCTCTTCTTTGCTGCTTGCTACGATGGCGCAGGCTTCTACCATTGACCTGCGAGTCATGGAAACCACTGATATTCATATGAATTTGGTGGATTACGATTACTACGGTGATAAGCAAAGCGATGCGGTTGGTTTGTCTCGTGTGGCGACTTTGATTAAAGCGGCCCGCGCTGAGGTGACGAACTCTGTATTGGTGGATAATGGTGACTTATTACAGGGCACGCCGTTGGGTGATTATGTGGCAAAAGGTCGTGTGCTGCGCTTTGGTGAGACACACCCTGCTTATAAAGCGATGAATTTGTTGGATTACGATGTGGGTAATGTCGGTAACCATGAGTTTAACTACGGTTTAGACTTTTTGATGAAGAGTTTAAGTGGCGCTAATTTCCCTTATGTTAATTCGAATGTGTATGTGGATGATGGCGACAATGATGCGTCAAATGATCAGCCATATTTCCAGCCATATCTCATTAAAGACAAAACCTTTGTCGATTCTGACGGTAATAAACAAACGGTCAAAATAGGCTACATTGGTTTTGTTCCGCCACAAATTATGACGTGGGATAAAGACAATTTGACCCATAAAGTTATTGCTAAAGACATTATTGAAACGGCCAACAAGTACGTGCCTGAAATGAAAGCCAAGGGTGCGGATGTGGTTATCGCGATTCCGCACAGTGGCATGATGAATTCGCCTTATTTAAAAGGCGAGGAAAACGCTTCTTATCATCTGGCGAAGGTTGATGGTATCGATGCGATTTTGTTTGGTCACTCTCATCGTATTTTTCCAGGCGATAAAGCCTTTGATGCCTTCGATGGTGTGGATAGCGAAAAAGGCACGGTATTTGGCAAGCCTGCTACCATGCCGGGTTTTTGGGGCTCTCACCTTGGGGTGATTGATTTAAAACTTGAGCCAGCTGGCAATGGTTGGAAAGTGGCCGATGGCAAAGCTGAAGTGCGTGCGATTGCACGTCGCGAAGGCCGTAATACAGTGGCTTTGGTGGAAGCGGATGCAAGTATTAACGAAGCGGTAGAAACTGAGCACGAAGGCACCTTGGCTTACATGCGCCGCAAAGTGGGCGAATCCACGGCCGATATCAATAGCTTCTTCGCTCTTGTGCAAGACGACCCTTCTATTCAAATCGTCAATAACGCGCAGATTTGGTATGTGGAAAATATCGTTCGTGGTACGTCTTATGAAGGTTTGCCAATCTTGTCTGCGGCGGCACCCTTTAAAGCCGGTGGTCGTGGTGGCCCAGAGTACTACACGGATGTGCCAAAAGGCGATATTGCCTTGAAAAACGTCAGCGATTTGTACATTTACCCAAATGATTTAAAAGTCGTGAAGTTAACGGGCGCGCAAGTAGTAGCGTGGTTAGAAGTTGCCGCTGGGCAGTTTAACCAAATCGATGCGACGTCTGCTCAGCCCCAAGAATTGGTGAATCAGTCGTTCCCAACCTATAACTTCGATGTGATCGACGGTATTTCGTATCGTATCGATGTGACACAACCTGCTCGTTACAACGGCGATGGCGAAGTAGTGAATAACGATGCACATCGAATTACTCAGGTGATGTTTAATGGCGAACCTTTGAACATGGGCGGTGAGTTCTTGGTGGCGACGAATAATTACCGTGCGGGTGGTGGCGGTCATTTTCCAAACCTCAATGGCGAGACAATCGTTATTGATGCGCCAGATAAGAACCGTGATGTGGTCGCGAATTATCTACTGAGTCAGAAAACCATTAATCCAGCGGCCGATGGGAACTGGTCGTTTACTGGGTTTGGTAAGGCAAATGTCTTGTTTACCACGACGCCAAAAGCAAAAGAGGCCGCTAGTAAAAACATGACGTATCAGTCTTTGGATGAAAATGGCTTTGCGATATTTAGGCTAAAATAACGTTAAATGCTGTAGGCATAAAAACGCCCGTATGACTCACGTTATACGGGCGTTTTTATGCGCTAATTGATTGCTTTAAAAGAAAAAGTGAGCAGTTACCGCTGTTTACTTTCAAACTCAGGGTGAATCCAAACCGGAGCGTTTAGGCTCGGCAAGGCGGTTTTACCAAGAATCATATCGGCGGCTTTTTCTGCCACCATGATGGTCGGCGCATTCAAGTTGCCGTTGGTGATGGTGGGGAAGATAGACGAATCCACCACGCGCAAGCTTTCGACGCCGCGCACTTGGCATTGCTCGTTCAACACCGCCATTGGGTCGTTGTCGTCGCCCATCTTACAGGTACAAGATGGATGATAGGCACTTTCCACATTCTGTTTTACCCATTGGTCGATGTCTGCATCGCTCTGGATATTTATGCCCGGCTGGATTTCATCGCCACGGTATTGGTCTAGAGCTGATTGTTGCAGCACTTCGCGCGTTAGGCGAATGGTATCGCGCCAATCCTGTTTGTCTTGCTCGGTCGAAAGATAGTTAAACAAGATGCGCGGTTTGGCCGCTGGATTAGCAGATTCGATCCATAACTTACCTCGACTCTCTGGCTTGTTTGGGCCGACATGGACTTGGAAGCCATGGCCTTCTACGGCGGCTTGACCATCGTAACGCATGGCAGCAGGTAAGAAGTGATATTGAATGTTGGGCCATTTAAGACCTGCGCGGGAGCGAATAAAACCACAAGATTCAAAGTGGTTGGTCGCGCCTAAGCCGGTTTTAAACAGCATCCAGCGTGTGCCGATCAAGCCTTTACTGATCAAGCCCAGCTTGCTGTTTAGCGTCACCGGTTGTTTGCAGTAGTATTGAAAGTAGACTTCCAAATGGTCTTGTAGGTTTTCACCCACGCCCGGCAGTTCGTGAACCACTGGGACGCCGGCTTTTTCTAATACGTCTTTTGGCCCGACACCAGACAGTTGTAATAACTGCGGAGAGCCAACGGAGCCTGCCGACAAGATAACTTCTTTGTTGGCGGTGACTTGTTGAACTTGGCCGTTTTTGCTGAACTCAATACCGATGGCTTTTTTATCATCAAAGAGCACTTTATGGCTTAAAACGCCGGTTTTTAGCGTCAGGTTAGGGCGTTGCATCGCTCGGCGTAAATAGGCGTTAGACGTAGAGGCACGCACGCCGTTTTTCACCGTCATGTGCATCGCGCCAAAACCTTCTTGGCGAAACCCGTTGTAGTCGTCGGTTTTGCCGTAGCCAGCGTCTTCACCCGCGTCGATAAAGGCTTGGTAAAGCGGGTTATAAGTCATGTCGTTGCCGTTGTTGGTCGATAATGGGCCATTGCCGCCACGGTACAAATCTGCGCCGCCTTTCCATGTTTCAGCTTTTTTGAAATAGGGCAGACAGGCTTGGTAGTTCCAACCTTTGGCACCGTTTACTTCCCATTGGTCGAAATCACAGGCGTGGCCACGAACATAGACCATGCCATTGATAGACGACGAACCGCCTAATACTTTGCCGCGTGGGCAATGCATTTCACGACCATCAAGGCCCGGCTCTTTGTCGGTGTGGAACTGCCAAGCGTATTTTTCTGTGTTCATTGGGTAAGACAGGGCGGTTGGCATTTGGATAAAGACGCTCTTATCTGAGCCGCCCATTTCCAATAGCAATACCTTGTGTTCGCCACTTTCTGTCAGTCGGTCTGCTAACACGCAGCCCGCGGAGCCAGCGCCGACTATAATGTAATCGTACGTTTCGTTTGTCATGCTTATCTCGTTTTAATAAGAGTCTCGCTTAATTGAGTAAGAGTCGCTTAGTAAGGACTTTCGATGTCGTTTAGATCGACAAAGACGCTCTTGTTTTGTGTGTAGTGGTACAAGGTTTCGATGCCGTTTTCACGACCAATACCAGATTCTTTGTAACCACCCACTGGCATTTCAGCAGGAGAAGCACCCCAAGCGTTGATCCAACAAATACCGGCTTGCAATTGATTAATTACACGATGAGCGCGCGCGAAGTCTTTGGTGAAAACGCCTGCAGCCAGTCCTAGCTTGGTGTCGTTAGCACGGGCAATCACTTCGTCTTCGTCGGTGAAGCTAAGCACTGACATGACAGGGCCGAAGATTTCATCGCGCACTTGTGGCATGTCGTCGGTGCAATCAGTGAAGACAGTTGGCGCCACAAAAGCGCCTTTGTCTAAGCCGTTTTCAGTGACTTGGTAACCACCGCACAACAAGGTTGCACCGGCGTCTTTGGCGGCTTGAATATAACCTAAAACTTTTTGCATGTGATCTTTTGAAATCAAGGCGCCGACTTGCGTGTTCATGTCCATTGGATCGCCAATGATCATCGCCTCAGTGCGCGTTTTTAGTTCTTTGGTGAAGGCGTCCAGCATGTCGGCATGGACGAAAACACGGGTGCCGTTGGTGCACACTTCGCCTTGGGTGTAGAAGTTCGCCAACATTGCCGCAGAAACCGCCTGATCCACTGGCATATCAGGGAAGATAATCATGGGGGATTTGCCACCCAATTCCATCGTCACTTGTTTCAACGATTGCGCCGAAGCGGCCATGACTTTTTTGCCTGTGCCGACTTCGCCGGTGAAAGAGACTTTGTCGATGCCTGGGTGTGCGGTGATCATTTGGCCTGTGCGACCGTCACCCTGAATGACGTTGAAAACACCATCAGGCAAGCCAGCTTGAGTGAAAATTTCCGCCAGTTTAAGAGCGGTCAGTGGCGTTTCTTCGGATGGCTTGAAGATCATTGCGTTACCAGCGGCGAGCGCAGGGCCAGCTTTCCACATGGCGATTTGAATGGGATAGTTCCATGCGCCGATACCAGCACAAATGCCGAGTGGTTCGCGGCGAGTGTAGAAGAAGTTGCCCTTGCCAAGGTCTTGGTAATCACCTTGGATCTTGTCGGTTAGGCCTGCGTAATATTCGATCACGTCTGCGCCAGTTTGAATGTCCACGCAAATGGCTTCTTGCAGTGGCTTACCAGTGTCTAATACTTCCAGACGGGCAAGTGCTTCGTTGTTTTCACGCAGTAAGTCAGCGGCTTTTTTAAGAATGCGGCCACGTTCCACTGGGCTCATTGCCGCCCAGACTTTTTGACCTTGCTTTGCAGACTCAACGGCAGCATCTAGCTCGGCTTGTCCTGCGTGCTCGATTGTCGCAATCACCTCACCTGTGGCTGGGTTGATTGTCTCAAAGTGTTCACCGCTGGTAGATGCATGGTAGCGGCCATGAATGTATTGCTGCTGATGTGCCATGATGTGCCTCTTGTCGTCTGTTTCGGTGTTCTTACAGGGATCACCGACCAATGAATTTTTTATTAAACGCGCGTTTAATAAAAACAATTGTACATATTTTGACTATAAATTGCAGCCTGAATCCATGAAATAGTGGTTTTGGGGCAAAAAAATGACGTTATAGAGTGAAAGCGGTTTAGGGTAATTAAGCGTCAAAGGATGGACAAAGGACGGTATTGAGAGACGAACGTCCCGATCTGAATTTCGAGATCGAGACGTGCTATTAGTCGCTGTATGAAGGTTTAAAAGGGGTATTACAGGCTGATGACGCCGTTTGTGTCGAAGCTTACCGGGCTTGGAACATAGGCGTCGGCCATGTCGTCGTTGAGCCAGTTTTGCTCGTCGATTAAATAGCGAAGTTGATAGCTATGATCAACCTCTAAATTTAGCGTTGAGGCAAACACGCCAGACTTTTGTTTTTTCATTGGGTTGGCGGTGCCATCCCAGTTATTAAAGTCGCCAACCAGAGCGACGTTTTTGGCGTCACCGACGATTTCAGCAGGTAGGGCAAATTTCACTTTGCATTCAGGTTTGGTTTTTAGGTAGGTTTTTTCAATCATTTCCGGCTCCAAGGTCTATCTAGTGATAAACAAAAAGTTAAGGCTACTGAAAAAGCCTGAGTGTGGATGAATTTTATGCTTACGTTGTGAAAGCTAAGCAAGGCTTGCGCCATATTTCTTAACTCATTCATTGATCAATAAAAAAACTCGTACGCCGTCTTTCTTGTGGCTTTATATCAAATGTTTTAGCGCTTTATCTCGCTGTATTTGTTTTATATTTGAGCATATTGCACTCTTGTGGGGCTTGTTTCATCGGTCCAAAATAAAGACGTAAATTCACATTTGAGACGGTTTTCTGTCCTATACTCAAAGTGCACCAATAAAAATAACGAGGTGATTCATGGATATTCAAATGATCGTTCTTATTGCGCTTAGTGTGATGCTGGTTATCAAGATTGTTTATTTGGTTTTCTTTAAACGTCCTGAACAAGCAGCTCATCATACTCATCGCCATCATTCGCATGGTCATCATCACGATCCAAGATCGTAAATTAATGACTCACTTGGTTATGACCTCGGTAGCGTTTGTTTTTCGCTTCTTTGACTGTATTTAGGTCTACTAGGACCAATCCGTCCACACAGTAGCCAAAGTCGGCATCGACACCAAAGTCTAAGAAGCGAACCCCACCGGGCTCACACAATTCACTGTATTGTTTGAACAGCGTTGGCACACTGGCACCAAAGTGGCTGAGTTGCTCTTTTAATAGTCTAAAATCTTCTTCGTAATCGTCACCACTGAAGATAGTCGAAATGATGTCATTGTGTTCGGCATTAACTTGATAGGGCGTGAAAGCGCGCGCTAAGTGTTCTTTGTCGGCAAAATACAGTTTGTAGAAAGAGACGATAAAGTCTTTTGCCACTTGTGGGTAGCTGTTGCTTAGGCTTACCGGGCCAAACATGTAGCGAATGTCAGGGTGTTTATCGAGGTAAGCACCAATGCCGTACCACAAATAATCCAGACTACGCTTGCCCCAGTATTTGGGCTGGATAAAGCTGCGTCCTAGCTCGATGCCTTGCTCGAAATAGGGTTCCATATCGCAAGAGTATTGGAACAGCTCGGCACTGTAGATACGATTTGGTGTGTCTGATTTCATATATCGAGCCACTTCGCCAATACGGTAAGCGCCAACGATTTCCAGCTCTTCTTCGTCCCACAGAATCAAATGGCGATAGTACTGGTCGAACTTATCTAGGTCAGAGCGTTCGCCTGTGCCTTCACCCACTTTGCGGAAGGCAATCTCGCGTAAGCGGCCAATTTCTTTCATGGTGATTGACATAGGATCGTAATCGAATAGGTAAATTTGTTTGTTGTCTTTGGTGTTGCCAAGATGCTCTGCCAGTTTGAGTTCTTGTTTGATCATCTGTCTATTTTGCGGGTGTTCAACGGTTTTTTCGGTTTTAAGCAGCGGTTTTTTGCCTTTAGCGATGCGGTACAAATGGCGTTTTACCAGTTTGTTTTTCTCTTTGTCGCTCAAAGGCAGCTTTGCCAATTCTTGAATGGGAATGGCTTGACCCACTTGCATGGGAATTTTGCGATTTTTCTGACGAAACATTTCATTGGCAAGTTGAATCGTAGACAGCGGACGATACAAAAGTGAGCTGGTGTAAAACAGCATGGAATTGCGTCCGCCAATATGAACTGGCAATAATGGACTGTTGGTTTTTTGCGCCAATTTGAGATAGTTCTGATTCCATTGCTGGTCTTTGACGCCACTTGGCGACATACGAGAGACTTCGCCAGCGGGGAAAATAATCACCGCTTCTTCATTGTGCAGGCAACTCATAATGGCTTTAAGTTGCTGGCGCGCGGTTTTTCCGCCTAGATTATCCACTGGTAGCACCAGCCTCTTTAAACCATCAAACCCCATTAATAAATCATTGGCGACGATTTTTACGTCGGGACGAATTTCGCCTATTAAGCGTAATAGCGCCAAGCCATCTAGTGCTCCAAGGGGGTGATTGGCGATGATCATCACGCGTCCGCTGGCGGGAATGTTGCGTCGGTCAACTTGGCTGACTTGATAACTAAAGTTGAAGTGATCCAGTACGCGATCAATAAATTCGAAGCCGACACAGCCGTGGTTTTTTTCCAGGAAATGGTTTACTTCACTTTCGTGGAATAAGCGCTTTAATAGGCTTAACGTCGGGCGAGTGATGAGTGGGCTCTTGTCGAAAAACTGAGGCGATTTACTGGCAATCATTTGCTCAACTTGTATCACAGTCGTACTCCGCTCTAATAAGATGTCTTATTGATGAGAGTAGAGCGTCAATATGACAAGAACGTGACGTTTGTGTGTCGAAAAAATGACCTGTTGCTATTCTGTTTGCGGACAAACGTGGTTGTCTAAGGCGTTGTCTAATAAGTCGGAGGTCAATTAGGTAGGCGTAGAATAAGAGTGATTTGAGGTAGGATTAATCTCGCGCTTTGGGCTTTTAATATACTTAAACTAACGTATACCCAAGCGCGCGATAATAGAGCTTCTAACGGATAAAAATAACAAAAACGTTTGCGATAAACGAACTGTCTTTAGCGCTTATTGTGCTTTGGTTTTGCTATTTCCCAAAGAAATATGGCGCGATCCTGTTAATTGCGATTGTCCACTAACCCCTGAATCAATCTTATCTATTTGACCACCACGAGCAAGAAACTCTTGCATCTGCTTTTCGATGGATTCTGAGGTTTCCGAAGCGGCTGGCTGCTTTTTCTTCGTTGCCATAATAAATAGTCCTTGTTATTAGATTGAATAAGGACTATACCAGAATCTTAGAAACATTGCTTGTTATTCACTAACGTCTGCTATCGTGCGCTTAATTTTCGTATGTCGTAACAATTGTATTAAGTGTGCGAATGTGGATGATAACGACGAATAATCGGATTGAGTAAACGTGTAAACCACCCCGTAAACTCAATCGGTGCATCTAATACCGTTAAACAAATGCATTCGGCGTCTTCAGTGACCATCGGCTTGTGTTTGTGGCTGGCATCACGGCAAATGAAATCTCCCTGTCTATAAACGCCACTGTCATCGGAAAACGCCCCTTCTAATACCAAGGTTATTTCATCCCCTGTATGAGTGTGAGTCGGCATGTGGGCACCGGCTTTGACTCGCGTAAGAGCAACTTGTGCACCGCCTTCTTCGTTGTAAAGTGTGGCGATCTTAAAGGACGGAGACAAACGCATCCAAGACAGCTCATCGTAGCTTTTGCTAATAAACTGGCGCAGGCTGCGAGGAATGGCGTAATCATCCCATTGGGTGTCTTTATCTTTATCTTGCTGTGTGCTTTTAACGCTTTCTTGTGCTGGCTGCTGGGCTAAGTTTTTGAAAAAACTGTCTTTTAAATTACTCAGTGGACGGTTTTCCGTTTGCGCCTGATCAAAAAGGTGTGAGCCAAGCATTTCTAATTTTCGGATTTGCTGTTGGCATTCAGGGCAATGCTCCAAATGTGTCGACACGCACAAGGAATGCGCTAGAGGCAATGAACCCGCAGCGTAGTCGGTGAGTATTTCAATCGATGGATGGTAGTGGGTCATCGATATTACCTCTTAACGTAAATAGTGAGTTTGTGCAAAGCAAGGCGAACCCGAGATTTTATCGTTCCAAGAGGGAGAGATAATTCTTCCGCGGCTTCCTTATGTGTTTTGCCTTCTAAATAGACTTTTGACAGCACCTGTTTTTGATCTGGTGGTAACTTGTCTAAGCCTTGCTGAATGCGTTCTTGATCTCTTTTTTGCTGTGCGTCTTTAAATGGATCGGCGTTTTCGTCGATCACATTTTGCCAAAGATATTCCGGATCAATATCCGACTGATGTCGACTGTTTTTGCGCAAATAATCAATACGTGCGTTTCTTGCTAGGGTAAAAACCCAGGTATTAAGCGACGCCGATTCAGGTTTGTAAGTGTGTGCTTTATTCCAAATACGTATCATCACCTCTTGGGCAATATCATCGGCCATTAAATTGGCCCCCGGCTGGGCGGCAAGGCAGAAAGATCTTACTTTCGGAACATAGTGATCAAACAAACGCCCTAAGGCGGCTTGGTCTCTATGTTCGGCAACGGCAAAAAGGTCTGCTAGCCGTTTTTCGTCAATGGGTAATGGTGTTGCGCGTTCCATTTATCGCTCCAAAAAAAGCAAAACTGTCATACGCCAGTGTGCGCTGTATCAAATATACGTTGGATTTGTGGCGGTGGATCACTTTTGTTTATTTAAATAGTTTAATTTGTCCTGTGTTTAATTTTTCATTCTGGGCGTTTAATTTTTCATTCGAGGGTGATCCAAAATGCGCTGAAATGCGTTTAACCACTAGGGTGAGACAAAAAGCCCCTCCATCAAGGCAAATAGCTAAGGTAAATGATGAGTATGACGGACTCAAAAGTGCCCCCCAATTCTTTATTAATAGAACGCTTTAAGGCGTTTTATCAAGATGTGAAGCACCCACGATTAGATAAGATCGACGATGTTTACGCTGATGATGTGTTTTTCAAGGATCCTATCCATGAAATACGTGGCGTGGCAACCTTGCACGCTTACCTGTCGGAAATGTGTGCCAATGTGCACAGCGGTCGTTTTGAATACCTAGACCAGCTGGTGTCTGAGAATACGGCTTACATTAAATGGAATATGCATTTTAAACACCCTAAATTAGGCAATCAAATTATTACGGTACGGGGTATGAGTCAGGTGCAATTTAATGAGCGCATTTATTTCCATGAGGATGTGTACGACCTTGGTCAGCTGATTTATGAGCATGTACCCTTATTGGGCGCAGCGGTTAAAGGCTTAAAAAAGCGCTTGGCAAAGTAAGTAGAGGGATATTCGATGAATCAAAAGACGGCAAAAAAAGTGGTTTGGGTAACCGGTGCCAGCTCTGGGATTGGCTTGGCGCTCACAAAACGCTATTTAGAAGCAGGCTGGCGAGTCTTGGCAAGTGCAAGAAAGCCGGGTGAGTTAACGCCTTTATTAGACAAGCATGAGCACTTAGCCTTTATTGAGTTTGATATTGCCGACGACAGTCAAATTGATTCGGTACGGGCTGCATTGGCGGCTCACTCAGACTGCTTAGATTGTGCGGTTTTAAACGCAGGCACCTGTGAATACCTCGATATGAGCGATATCGACCCAGATTGGAAAATGATGGATCGAATCATGTCAGTGAATTTTTTCGGCCTGGTCAACAGTGTGGATGTGTGTCTGCCTTTGCTGAAAAAATCTTCGCGCCCGCATCTAGTTGGGGTCAGTTCTCAAGCCGTGCAAGCGGCCTTTCCTCAGGCCGAAGCCTATGGCGCGAGTAAAGCCGCTGTGCGTTATTTCCTCTCTTCTTTGCGCATGGATTTAAAGCCATTCAATATTGATGTGACCTGCTTGTTACCAGGCTTTGTTGATACACCATTAACGCAGAAAAACAGCTTTTCGATGCCTTTTTTGATGTCTGCCGATGACGCCGCTAAAAGAATGTTCAGCGCCTTAGAATCACGCCCTTTTGAGTTTGCCTTTCCTAAGCGTTTATCGGCCATGTTGTGGGCAGGGCGGCACTTTCCGAAATTATGGCTGACTATGTTGGCACCTAAAAAAGAGCGTTAGTGTCTAGAAAAATCGTTAGTGCCTAAGCAAAGTCATTAGCGTCTAAAAAACAGCAAATCAAACGGAATAAAAATATCGGCCTAACTTGGCGGATGAAGAAACCTATGTTTAAGGGGACAATGAGTGAAAATTGCCATAATTGGGTCAGGGATTTCCGGTTTAACCAGCGCCTATCTTTTACAGCAACAACATGAGGTGATGGTATTCGAATCTGCTGAGCGCATTGGTGGTCATACCGCAACGGTCGATGTGGCCGAAGGCGGGCGTACGCGGTCGATTGATACCGGTTTTATTGTGTTTAATGATTGGACTTACCCCAACTTCATTCGCTTAATGGATGAACTGGGAGTGGCGTCTAAGGCGACAGAAATGAGCTTTAGTGTGAGCTGTCAGCGCACGGGGTTAGAATACGGCGGCAACAACCTTAATACCTTGTTTGCACAGCGTCGTAATCTGTTAAATTTTGCCTTTATGGGCATGTTAAAAGACATCGTGCGTTTCAATAAAGAAGCCATCCAAGACCTAGACAGCGGCCAATTGAAAGAAGGCGTCACACTGGGCGAATACCTGCAAGAAAAAGGCTATGGTCCGCGTTTTGCCAGCCATTATTTGATTCCGATGGGCAGTGCGATTTGGTCGTCCACACTGGATGAAATGATGGATTTCCCCTTGGTGTTTTTTGTGCGTTTCTTTAAGAATCATGGCTTGTTGAGTGTTAATGATCGTCCTCAGTGGCGCGTGATTGAAGGTGGCTCATCGGCGTATCTAGCGCCGCTGGTGGCTAAGTTCCAAGACAGAATCCAACTTAGCGCCAACATCAGCAAAGTGCATCGCTTTGATGACAAGGTGGTGATTCACTTTGCCGATGGCTCTGAACAGACCTTTGATCAAGTGGTGTTTGCCTGTCACAGCGACGAAGCCTTGGCTTTGCTGGCGGATCCTTCTGCCGATGAAAAAGCAATTTTGTCGGCGATTCCATACCGCAATAACGATGTGGTATTGCATACCGATAGCCGCTTGCTACCGAAGAAAAAACTCGCTTGGTCGAGCTGGAATTACCATTTAGGCGAAGATAGCACCAAACCCGCTACGCTGAGCTATAACATGAATATCTTGCAGCATTTTTCCAGCGATACCACTTATGTGGTGACCTTGAACCAGACCGAGATGATAGACGAAGACAAAATAGTCGGGCGCTTTCAGTACTCCCACCCGACGTTTACCTTGGATGGCATCAAAGCACAGGACCGCTGGCAAGAGATTAATGGCGTCAATAAAACCTGGTTCTGTGGCGCTTATTGGCGCAATGGTTTCCACGAAGATGGCTGTTGGAGCGGCGTTCGTGTCGCCAATGGATTGGGTGTCATATGGTAGATTTTGTGCCTCAGCACAGTGCTATTTATCAGGGTACGGTGCGTCATCGCCGTTTTACGCCGCGCGCTCATGCGTTTCGCTATGGCGTTTTTATGATGTATTTCGATTTAGATGAGTTAGACGATGTGCTGGCGATGAGCCCTTGGTGGTCAATGAAATCTTGGTCGCTCGCTCGATTTTCGCGCAAGGATTATTTTGGCGACCCAAGTGTGTCGATCAAACAAGCGGTGCTGAATGAAGTCAACACGCGTCTTGATTTGAACTTATCGGGTGCCGTTAGGATGCTGACTAATTGCCGCTATTTCGGCTTTATTATTAACCCCATTACTCTCTATTACTGCTTTGATGAAAATGAGCAACTACAGGCCATGTTGCTTGAAGTCACCAATACGCCTTGGCGAGAAAAAATCCCTTACGTTTTAAAATGTGATCCAAATCAGCCAATGCAGCGTATCCAATTCAATAAGGCAATGCATGTGTCGCCTTTTCATCCAATGGAACATTTTTATGATTGGCGCAGCAATGTTCCGCACCATAAATTAGCGGTCCACATGCAAAATAAAGCGTTAGTGGGAGAGCAATGTGTGTTCGATGCCACCTTGTCGCTGACTCGTATGCCGTTAACGTCTTCTGCTATGGCGAGGGTGCTGTTTCGCTATCCGGTCATGACCATGCAAGTGGCCTTTGGTATTTATTGGCAAGCGCTAAAATTATGGATTAAAAAGGTGCCTATTTATTCGCATCCAAACTCATCGTCTACCTCTACTAAAAAAAGTAATCAGTAGCAAAACGCATTAGGAGACTACTAACTATGAACTCCGTCAGTATGGATAATCAGAAAGTGAGCAAAAATAACACAACAACATGGTTTGATACGCTAGCCCGCAAAATGGTGTTTGCTATGCTGGGGAAATTGGAAATAGGCCATCTTACGCTTGAAGAAAATGGCAAAACCTATGCATTTGGTGAGGCGAAAGACAGCACTCGTTACCTTGCTCATATTCAAGTCCATGATATTCATGCCTATCGCGATGTGTTTTTAAACAGCAGTATTGGTGCTGGCGAAGCCTATATGAAAGGCTGGTGGTCGTCGTCTGATGTGGTCGCGGTGATTCGTTTGATGGTGGCCAATTTAAACTTGATCAATAAAATGGACGCCAAACGTCCCATCTGGAGCCGTATCGGCGCCAAGATCGTACACAAGCTAAACGCCAACACCAAGAAGGGGTCAAAGGATAATATTTCTGCCCATTACGATTTGGGTAATGACTTTTTTTCTTTGTTTTTAGACCCAACCATGATGTATTCCTCGGCGGTTTATCCACAGTTAGATTCTTCTTTGGAAGAAGCGTCGGTGAATAAACTGGATCGGATTTGTCAAAAACTGCAATTAAGTAAAGACGATCATTTATTAGAGATAGGCACGGGATGGGGCGGCATGGCGATTCATGCGGCCAAACATTATGGCTGCCAAGTAACCACCACTACTATTTCTAAGGAACAGTACGAGTTTGCCAAAGCTCGGGTAGCAGCCGAAGGTTTGCAAGACAAGGTGACCTTGTTGCTAGAAGACTACCGAGATTTGCAAGGTCAATATGACAAGCTGGTGTCGATCGAGATGATAGAAGCCGTTGGTCATGAATACTACGATAGTTATTTCTCTAAGTGCAGCGAACTATTGAAACCCCATGGTGTGATGGTGATTCAGGCCATTACCATTGCAGATCAGCGTTATGATTATGCGCGCCGCTCGGTCGATTTTATCCAGCGTTATATTTTTCCGGGTGGTTGTTTGCCATCTAACCAAGTGATTGCGCATAAAATTGCCTCAAAAACAGACATGCAAATTGTCGGTTTAGAAGACATTACCGAACATTATGCTAAAACCTTAGCCGACTGGCGCATGCGCTTTCACGCGGCTCGCCATGAAGTAACCAATATGGGCTTTGATGACGTGTTTTGCCGTATGTGGGATTTTTATCTCGCCTATTGTGAAGGTGGTTTTAAAGAGCGTGCTATTAGCACCGGGCAATTCGTGTTTGCCAAACCTGATCACCGTTTGTCGATTGATTCGAAATAATAGGAGAAGGTGGCATGAAACCCTTACTGAATGCCATTTTGTTTCAAATTGTTTGGTTTGTTTGCTTACTGGCCGGAAATGTATGGGCTCTCGCCGTCACCGTTTTGTATTTGTTTTTGCATGATCGCTATTTTATGCGTACGCGAAGAGAGTGGCGTTTGCTGCTTGTCTTTCTCATGCTGGGGGTGGTTGTAGACGGCACCTTGTTTCAATTAGGTGTTTTTTCATCCAGTGCAGGCGGCGCCTCTGTCATGAACAGCCTACCGCCCATTTGGTTACTTTGCCTTTGGGTATGCGTGGCTACCTTGTTTGCTCATAGTTTGGCGTTGTTGCGTTTTCGTTATGCATTGAGCGCATTAATGGGCGCTATCGGCCCCACATTTAGCTATTTTGCTGGCGCCAAACTAGCGGGTATTCATTTAGCCGACCCTATCTGGTTAACCTT
Source organism: Marinomonas profundi (assembly GCF_020694005.1). Lineage (NCBI taxonomy): Bacteria > Pseudomonadati > Pseudomonadota > Gammaproteobacteria > Oceanospirillales > Oceanospirillaceae > Marinomonas > Marinomonas profundi. The sequence continues at coordinate 1,983,816 of NZ_CP073013.1, forward strand.
GCTGATGGTGGCCATTATCTGGGCTCTGGTATTAACACTAGGGGTGTGGTTGGCCGATAAGTGGTCACTGTTTGAAAACCAAGGGCAAATAAAATGATCAGATCCGCGAGGTTTACTACGCCAAAGCGCGCCATTGTTGTGGCGGTTTGTGGTGCTGTGTTGAGCTTAGTTAATGTGGCACATGCGGCGCCAGAAAAAATTATCGGCAGTGCTTACAGTTTAAAAACCGGTGCCTTGTTGTATCGAGAAACCCACCAACGGCTCGATGACAATACTCATAAAGTGGACTATTCAGAACCCAATGGGCGTATTTTTGCCCGCAAAACCCTCGATTTTTCTCAGTCACAGATTGCCCCAAGCTTTTCTCAACTCAATGAGCGCAATGGGGAGACAATAGACGTCAAGCAGGTTGAGGATAGATTACAGGTTAACTACTTGGAAAACAGCGCGTCTGAGCGGGAAGAAGAGTCGGTACCCCTGGTGTCGGGAATGGTCGTCGATGCGGGTTTTGATGCCTTTGTTAAGCAATATTGGGACGCATTGGCCGGCAAAAAAATGGACATTGAATATCTGGTGCCTAGTCAACAAAGGACATTTTCTTTTCGTGTCGGCAAAACCACGTGTGTTGAAAATACGCGGTCGGATGCGTTCTGTTTCGCGCTGACCCCTGTTTCTTGGTTGGTGAAAATGGCCGTTGATCCTATTGTGGTGGCGTACGATCCGAGCAACAAGACACTGTTACGTTTTACCGGGCGGGCCAATATTTGTGATGAAAATGGCAACTATCAGAGTGTGGACATTCAATATCGTTATCTTTAAGCCTGTTTTATGAGGGAGTCAGTATGAGTCATCTAGGTCGATCTGTTATGGGTAAAGTTTTGCTGTTATTGAGCTTGTTGTTGAGCTTATTGTTGGTCACGGCGTGCTCAACGTCCGATGTGTCTTTATACGCTAAAAATACGCCGAAGTTTGAATTGCAGAGCTTTTTTTCAGGTTCGTTGACGGCGCACGGTATCTTGAAAAACCGCAGTGGCGAGGTTATTCGTTACTTCAATGCGACCCTAGAAGGAAGCTGGGACGATGGCGTAGGCACCTTAGCCGAAGTGTTTGTGTTTGATGATGGCGAGGTTCAAAAACGCACATGGACAATGACGCCAAATGAGCAGGGCAATTATACGGCAACAGCGAACGATGTGATCGGCTCCGGCGAGGTGAAAATAGCCGGTAATGCATTATTTATGAACTATGTTCTTCAAGTGCCTTATGATGGCGACCTGATTGAAGTGAACGTGGACGATCGCATGTATATGGTTAAAGAAGGCGTCGTTATCAATGAGTCGGTGATGCGCAAATTTGGTGTTGAAGTGGGCTATTTGTCCATTGTGATTGAGCAGGCAGATCGCCAGTTGTAAGACTTAATGAGTAATAAATCACTCATTAAATGACGTTAATATCATTTGGCTAGAAAACAGTCGTTGGTTAGAAAAACGTGCCATTAAGTTGCGCAACGCACTGGATTATATGCACTGGGTAATATTGTATTTTCACTTAGCTTCTCTTACCCTTTAGCGCTTCTTTTGTCTCTGCAAGGTTATGTCATGGCAACTCTGGTGTTCCGGCTCAAATATGTTCCAGATGAGGAAGCGGATGATATTCGCCAATTATTAACCGATCATGATATTGCCTTCTACGAAACGACCGCCGGACGTTGGCAAGTGTCTATGGTTGGGCTCTGGGTAAAAGACAAAGAGCAAGCCACACAAGCCTTGGCGCTGATACGGGAAGATCAAATGGCCCGTGCCCAAACCATGCGTCCGATTACGCTAGGGCAGTGGGTGCTGGGTTATCTACAGCATGCGCGCCAAAACCCCGCGGAAGCCTTTTTTACCTTGGTGGCGGTTTTGCTGATTCTGGGCATTTCCATTATTCCGTTTACACTGTGGTTGTAGGGCCATTGACTCAAACGGTTGGGCTTTATTGTTTGTTACGCCACATTACTTAACGGCTTTGAGAGTAAGGCGGCTTTACGCTGTGCTCTGGCACTGATCCATTGCACGTTAATCGCACTAACAATAACAATCAACATGCCCAATAAACTTAGCAAATCCGCATGAGACGAACTAATGCTGCCGGTCCACCAACCCAAGGCGACACACAGTTCCGTTAGAATGAACGCCATCACTGGTGTTAACGCAACAGACGCACTGACTTGTACGGTTTGCCAGTAGCGCATGGCTTGTGCAAAAGCACCATAGGCGATGAGCGTATTAAGACAGCAAAATGCAGCAATCCAAGCCTCATCCGAGGACATGTTCAGCAGCTCGCTGGGCGATGAAAACGGCAACATCACAAGCAAGGCATAAAGGTAAACCGCCAATAAAATATTCGATGGTGCGAGGCGCTTGAACAACGATTTTTGTAGCAAGGCGTACAGAGACCAAGCCGCCGCAGACAGTTGCACAATGGCGAATCCCAGCCAAATAGAACCTTGCCCGCCTAGTCCAAAAATAGGGTGGAAGAACACCAACATCCCCAAGCCTATTCCGACAAAACATAGCCATTGTTGCCAATGAATGCTTTCTTTTAAGAAGAACAAGCCCCCTAAAGCGAGAAACAGCGGCGCGACTTGGAAACTCAGCTGTGCTGAACCCGGCAATAAAAAGTCTAAACTCCAGGCAAAGCAGGTGTAGTTAACAATCAAAAATGTGCCCGCCGTAAAAAGGCGTAGCCAGTCTTTTTTGACAAGCGATTTGAACTCGCCAAGTTTGCCGCGCTGCCACTGCCATAATCCCAGTAGGATGCCGGCCACTGAAAAGCGTAACCACGTCAGTGTAATGGGATCAGAAAATCCGCTAGACAGCTTGAGGGCAATCGGCAGCATTCCCCAAAATAGCACGGTAATAGAGCTAAAAAAGAGACCGTATAGAAACGTCTGTTTGGCGGTTAGCATGGCAGTTGCCCTTCAACATAAAGTAAATCAGAGCGATCATAATGGCGTTCCCTCTTTATTAAATCCAATGCATAATAGTTCTAATCATTATGCATAAAACGAGATTCGCTCATGATTCCTAGCTCGCTACAACATTTGGATCTTAAATCCCTGACTGGGTTGTTATATTTATTGGAAGAGCGCAATGTTGGGCGCGCCGCCGAGCGCTTGTACTTGAGTCAATCTGCGATGAGCCGATTATTGAACCGATTGCGTGACGCCTTTGATGACCCTTTGTTTATTCGCACCTCAAAAGGCATGGTGCCAACATCGAAAGCCATAGCACTAGAAGCGCCATTAAAGCTCATGTTGGAGCAAATGGCGGGGCTGTGGACAGAATCTGAATTCCAGCCACAAAGCAGTTATCGCACGTTTCGTATGCAAACCACTCATTATCAAGCACAAGCCTATATGCCTGCGATTGCGGAGCAATTTTATCGAGACGCTCCTTTTGCCTCACTCGAGACCAGCACGCTTACGGAAACCAGTTTGCTAAACCAAACCGAGTCCGCTTTGGATCTTGCTTTGTGCAGTGATTATATCCAGCTTCCGAAACATTTTGAGAAGCACTTATTGGGTCGAGAAAAGTTTCGCTGTGTTATGTCGGCGAATCATGCGTTGGCCACAAAAGACAACATTAGCCTAGACGACTATTTGGCTTACTCGCATGTGTTAGTGAATTTGGGCGGATCCAATCCGGTTATTAGTGATGCGTTACTTGGCGAGCGGGCCCGTGAGCGGCATTTTGCCTTTCGTACCCCTTATATGTTGGCCGCCTTGGAAACCGTGGGGCGGACGTCACTTTTAATGAGCAATAGTGGATTATTGCCAGAACGCTTCCAAAAACAATTTGGGCTGGTGATCAAAGATTTGCCGATGGATTTCCCTTTTATTCACTATTATTCAAGCTGGCCAAAATCGATAGAAAACGACCCCGGCGTGATGTGGTTTCGAGACATTTGTGAGCGAGTGGTAAAAGCCTTAATTCCTTATCCAGAGCAGTGACAGTCTAGGGAAGTGCCAGCAGATTTAGTCCAAGCTGGGCAATTCGGTTATACTCGTGTTTTGGTTTGAAACAATGGCATTATTGTGGTCTTAAAAAGCAAGAATACGAAGAGTAAACGCACCAACAAATTAGAACTCCATCCGCGTAATCCGCATCGAGCGCGTTACGATTTTGCGCTATTGGCCGACTCTTGCCCGGAACTTTCAAACTTTATACAGCTGAATCAATACGGTAACGAATCGGTCGATTTTGCCAACCCTGATGCCGTTAAAACCCTAAATCGAGCCTTGCTCAGTCACTTTTATGGGGTGGCTTTTTGGGATATTCCACCAGGCTACCTTTGTCCGCCGATTCCGGGGCGGGCCGATTACATTCATTATTTAGCCGACTTATTAGCGGTCAGCAATCAAGGCGTGATTCCACGTGGAAAAGCGATAAAAGTCTTGGACGTTGGGGTCGGCGCCAACTGTGTGTATCCGATTATTGGCCACCAAGAATATGGCTGGCAGTTTGTCGGTTCCGATGTCAATCCGGTTGCGGTGGCGACGTGTAACACCATCGTTAAATCCAATGCGGGTTTAAAAAGTGCGATAGTCGCGCGTTTACAAACGCAAGCAGACAAAGTATTTGATGGCGTGTGGAAAGAAAAAGACCGCTTTGATTTGACCTTATGTAACCCGCCCTTTCATAGCAGTGAAGCGGCGATGATTGATGAATCTCAGCGTAAATGGCGCGGCGTGAAAGGCAAAACCATTCGCGCAACCACAACCGTAAAACCAGTGTTGAACTTTGGTGGCAGCGCCGCAGAGTTGTGGTGCGATGGCGGGGAGGCGGGGTTTATCTCTCGCATGGTCAAAGAAAGCGTGCACTACGCGGATCGTTGTTTTTGGTTTACTTCTTTGGTGGCGCGCCAAGAGAATTTGGACACGATTTACCGCGCCTTAAAAGAGGTCGGCGCCCGCCAAGTAAAAACCATCGACATGGCGCAAGGCCAAAAGATCAGCCGATTTGTCGCGTGGAGTTTCCTCGCTGACGATCAAGTCGACTATTGGAAAGACCATTATTGGCAGCACTAATTTGCCAAAATGACGGTGGTGTGTTCATCGTTGAGTCAATGCAAGCCAGATGATGCCGACGCGTTGCCGTCTTAATATGGCGTAAAAGCCTTACAAGCCCTATTATTCTTATTATCCAGTGGCCAGTATTAAAGAGGATTTAGCGTGTTAAAAAGCTTTCAGGCACGACTGATCATGTTTGTTTTATTGCTGCTGGCGCTGGCTCAACTTGGAACCGCGCTCGCGGTATTGTCGTCGTTAAAGGAAGACAACTACAAGCAAGGTGTGCAATCCATCGATGTCTCACGCAATGTGTTCGATTTGTTTTTGGCTGCCCGTGCTGAACAATTGACCAAGGGCGTAGAAATACTCACCTCAGACTTTGGCTTTAAACAAGCCGTCGCGACCCGAGAAACGGGCACGATTCGTTCCGTGCTAGAAAACCATGGGGCGCGTATCAACGCCGATGTGTCCTTACTGGTCTCTCCAAACGGTGAGTTAATCACCGCCACTCAAGCGCTTGATATCGACAATACCATTGCCGATTTAGTCTACGCTGCGCGCCGTTCTCGTGGGGCGTCAATTAGTGCCATGATTGCGTTAGAGCGTCGCGCTTATCAATTGGTTTTGGTACCGATTCGAGCGCCCAATGTGGTTGCTTGGGTGGGAATGGCATTTTTATTAGACCAAGCGCTTGCCGAGCAAATAAAAAATGTGACTGGGCTGGATATTAGTTTTGTTTATGAAACCGGCGATAACTCAATGCTGGCGGGCGGGTCCACTTTGCCAGTGAATGAGAAAGCCTTGTTGTTTAAAGAGATCGGCAACACAAAAGACCTATTGACCGCTCCGGTGTTTTCTAATGATGAGAAGTACTTGTCTTTGGGGGTTGATCTGGGCATGACGGATCAATGGGGAATGATTCATTTGCCTTATCGTCCTTGGTTAGAAAGTTACAACCATACTCGTAATCAGTTGGTGTTGATCTTCACTGGGGCGCTGGCGTTGGCGTTATTATTTGGTGTGGCTCTTGCGCGGAATATGACGCGGCCCATTAATCGCTTGGTCGAATACGCGACGCAAATAGGACTGGGGGCGGCAAAAGGTCGATTGGAGTCGCCGCACATGTCTGGTGAGTTTGGGGTTTTGTCGAATACGATGGAGACCATGCAAAATGCCATTATTAACCGCGAAGAAGAATTAACGTATCGAGCCTCCCATGACCAGATGACAGGGCTGTTTAATCAAAGTGCGGTCGAGCATTATTTGAGTGAGGCGTTGCCAAAACAAGATGGGGCGCTGCTATTAATTAATATCCGACAATTTAAACAGATTAATAATATGTTGGGTTTTGATGTCGGTAATATTTTATTGGAGAAAATGGCCCAGCGGTTGAAAACCTGGAGCGGCGATGTCCATATGTTGGCGAGAATGAGTGGCGATAAATTCTTATTAATCGTTAATCAAAATGTCTCTTATCAAGACTGTGGCGCGATAAAACAATTGTTTAGTCGTGAGTTTGAGATTGAGCCAGGATCAGCGATTCGCCTCGATATTAGTATGGCCGTGCTGCCTTTTGAATACGCGACCGCCAGTGTCAACAGCGCCATGAGACGCTTGGATATTGTGGCGGATAAAGCGCGAGAAGACAGCCGCTTGTGTGTGTTTTATGAAGAAGGGCAAGACGAAGATCATCGTCGAAAACTGATTATTATCCGAGACTTACCGGCCGCATTAGACAGTGGGCAGTTGTTTGTGGTGTATCAGCCAAAGGTCAGCGTGGCGGAAAATGGTTGCCATGAGGCGGAGGCATTAATTCGTTGGATTCACCCCGATCTTGGCTTTTTGCCTCCTGATGAGTTTATTACGCTGTTAGAACGCGCAGGCTGCATACAGTTATTAACCCAATGGGTGTTGAATACGGTGCTTTCTCAGTTGCGGGTATGGTGGCAAGCGGGTCATGAAATACGTGTGGCGGTGAATTTATCGGCTCACGACTTGGTTGATGAAACCTTGCCCAATATGGTCGCAGAGGCGCTAAAGAAAAATGCCTTGCCGGAGCGTGCTTTGGCGTTGGAAGTGACGGAAAGTGCGGTGATGAAAGACCGGGAAAAGGTCATTGGTGTTTTGAATGCACTACAAAATATGGGCATTCACCTTGCTATTGATGATTTTGGCACGGGGCAATCCTCTTTAGCGTATTTACGTGAGTTGCCAGTGAATGAGGTCAAAATCGATCGGGCGTTTATTCAGTATATGGATACCAATAAAGGTGATGAGTTTATTGTTAAGGCGACGATTAATTTATCCCACAGTTTGGGTTTTCAAGTGACCGCAGAAGGCGCGGAGAATGTTGAAGGTGTCGCGCTTTTAAGACAGTATCAATGTGATAAAATACAGGGCTATTTCTTTTCTAAGCCTTTGGCTGCAGAAGAGTTTTTTAATTGGCGTGACAGCTTTAATCAGCGCTAAGTCAGCTCTTAAAACGATAACAAATCTTATAAATTGTGAAGGAAGACCGGCTCGAATATGTTGTTTTTGATACGGATGGCGTTGCTATTATGGTTAATCGTGGGGGTAACCCTGTGCGGTATTGTATTTTGTCTGCTGACTCTGTGGTCGAAAAATCGCGTTTATTATATCAGTCGCGTTTTTGCTCAGGTTGGCCCGCTGTTTGGATTATCCGTTGAGGTTAGGGTGGCGGCGTTAGCAAAAGCGGTTCCTCAAGCGGTTTATGTCGCTAACCATCAGAATAATTTTGATTTGTTTACCTTGGCGAAAATTGTTCCCAAAGGTGTGGTGACCGTGGGGAAAACCAGTTTGCGGTGGATTCCATTTTTCGGCGCGCTTTACTGGGCCAGTGGCAATATTTTGATTAATCGAGACAATCGTCAACAAGCCATCGCCACCATTGAGCAAGTGGTAGCGAGTATGAAAAAAACGGGTCTTTCGATTTGGATGTTTCCCGAAGGCACACGGAGTCGAGGGCGTGGCTGGCTACCGTTTAAGCGCGGAGCTTTTCATGCTGCGCTGCAAGCTGGGGTGCCGATTATTCCGGTGGTGTGTAGTAGCACTCATGGTCAAGTGAACTTGAATCGCTGGGATAATGGCAAGGTGCTGGTGGAAATGTTGCCGCCCATCGATACCGCAGGGTTACTGGAAATCGATGTAGTGGCCTTGATGAAACAATGTGAGCAACAGATGCACGACACGCAACAACGTTTGGATAACGAGCTTGGGAAGCGCACGCTGGCTTAGTTTTTCTCTTGGTTCAGCGCTTCTCTTGGTTTAGCGCTTGTTCGAGCGCCTGTTGCAAACCTCGTTTACTTGGATGGGAATCAGGCAGATCCTGCGTTTCCCATTCTGGGTGCTGTTGTGCTTGTTTCCAGTAAGGCTTAATGCGTTCGATCAAGGTGTCGCCTTGTGCTTGAGGAGTTAGCTGGTAGGCTTGTTGAGAAGCGTGCCCTCTTTGATGCAAGTGTTGAATCACCGTTAAGCCGCGCAAACATAGCAGTGTCAGGGTGGCTTTATCCACACACAAATAATAGCGTTTGGTCAGTTTGCTTTTCAGGGTATCTTTGTAATGTCGTCCGGTTTTCCATGTGGCGCCTAACAATGCGCCAATGGTTGTGGCGGTGCCTAATGTTAGCCCTGCTGACATTATGTCAACACCTGCCCCAATAGCGGCACCGGTTAATGCGCTGGTGCCCGTGTTTATGCCCCATTCTTTTAAGGTCTCGGTATCGAAAATATCCTGTTGCCAGCGATTGTTTTGGATTGCCAATGGCGTGGCGATAACATCTTCTTGTTGAAACTCATAAAGCCGCAACAGTCCGGCTATGTAGCGACTTTCTAGGGCGCGTATTTTATTTTCAAAGGTGTCTGTATCGTTGCTGGTCGGCGGATAGTGTGTGCATTCCAAACGGGCGCTAGCGGCTTTGATCATGAGTTCGGTGAGCTGGTTGACGGCCATGACTTTGCGTAATTGGGCGGCTTCTTCGCGCGATTGAATAAGCTGAGCGATGGCATCATAGTCTTCGGGCATTAGGCTTTGAATGCTCTGATAGAGCCGCTTTTCGTCTTCCACATAAAACGCCACGGTGTCGTATTTGATGACGGCGTGCAAATGTCGCTCGGCCAGAACTTTTCGCCACGCTTCTAGATGAGCGCTTGGTGACGCACTGAAGTTCAGGATGGGAATAATAGGCTTGTTGGCGCTGGCTAATAACGCCAGCTCATCTAGGTATTTCCCCAGCGGCGCTTGGCGAATATCAATCACGTATAAAATAATATCCGTCTTGCTTAACTGCTTTAAAATCTTAGCTTCTTGTTCAAACTCATTTTGCGCAAAGTGGCTTGCACAAAAAGGCGGCAGCCAGTCTGCGCCTTGATAAGCACGGAACGCTGCAGAATGGCGAATCTGCCATAACCCCATTGAGTCTTCAAACCCTGGCGTATCGGTTAGGGTGATGGTCGATTGTTGGCTGATTTCTATTGTGACGCTTTCGACGTGGCGCGTGGTACCGGCTCGGTCGCTAACATCGCCAAAGTCGTGACGGCGCAACAGCGTACGAATCAACGACGTTTTTCCGGTATTCGCGTGACCAACGATTAAAAGGGCAATTGACACAGCGTCTTCCTTTTATGTAAATGGGGTAAAGGGCAAATGGGTTTCTCTGGCAAGGCGTTGCCAATCCTCGCTGAATGTCGCGTTTTCACCGCCGTATATCACCATAAAGAGCGCCGGGTATGTGGTGCTGGCTTGGGAGAAAAAACGCCTTGTTCCCCGATCTGGACTTTGCTTTGCGTCTACTAAAATATACATAGCCTCGTCGCTGGGGGAGGCTAAAAAGTCATCTTGTTGTTGGCGATTGTTTAATAAAGATAAAGAGCGCGGTTGGCGTAAAGAATCGGGTTTCGCTTGGCTCCATTCATACAAGGCCCAATGCTGAGAGAGCGCATTGCTTGGCAGAGGTCCGTTACTTGCGTTGTTCGCATTTGTCGCTGAATGGCTGGCTGGATGGTGATCGGCATCTAAAATGTGTCGACTTTGCTTTGCCTGCTGTCGATAGCGATTTTGAATGATCTTTTCCGGCGTACTGAGTGGCTGAGTGGCGCGTTTGACATGGTACAAACCTAGACAGATAGCCGTCAAAATCAGCCTTGGCAACACCCCATAAAGCATAATGCTCGCCAATAAAAAGTTAGCCCAATGCTGTCTGGTCGCAGCGGTCTGTGACACCAAGTCAACGCGACTGGCGAGAATATCCAATTGGTTCGGCAGGGAAATACCAAACCATTGGGGAATAACGCTCAAGGTTTGCGTTAGTTGAATAAAGGCATTGTCGCTTAGAAGCGTGGTTTCCCAGACAAAATTGACCTGATTGGTGAGTAATAATAACAAAGTCATCATCCAGCCAGCGAATAAATAACACCCCCAGGCACCATGGGAAATACTGCTTACCAGCCATTTGTTGGCGTGAGTAGGGCATTGCCAATGGAAATAAGCAGCGGCCACTTCTTCTTCGATATGTGAGTGCTTACTGATTTTTTTGTTGATGAAAATCAACAGGCTAAGTAACAGACCTTGGCCTGATGTTTGTTGTCTCATGGTCGCCAGCATGGTGATAAACCACACCACAAAGTTCAGTGCATGAAAGCCTAACAAGATAATGAACAACCAAAAAATGTTTACCTGATGGGATTCCCCGGTGGCAAAAGCTGGCGGTACCGCAATCATCCCCAACAAAAAGGACACGACAAACAGGCTCAAAATTGCACGTATAAAATACCGTCTCAAACGCGAAAATTGCGTCAAATAACCGTTGAGATGAGGCGTGGTTTCAAGCGCTTTTAAGGCATCGGACAGATTATTTGCCTCGGTCGGCAGGCGAAATGCGGAGTGCGATTCTAACCAAGCCGCGAGAGCAAGTTTGGCGCCTTGTGTTGGGAACGTCATGTTATCGCGTTACTCTTTTGTTAAACGTGAATTGAAAGTGTTTTGCTGGCTATTTTTTGTCGATGAATGTTGTTGTACGTGATCTTGCGGCTAAAAGCAAAGCCAACGAGTTGAATGAAAAACAGACTCGATTAAGGCGTTTTTTAATGCTTTATCTGTGACCTAGAACAGTACCAGTATCGACCATCGTTAAATTGTATTGGTGTGTTATGACAAGTCCTTCTACTATTAGTGTGTGCGCGATAAATAGTGAGTACGCGATAAAATGATACTTTTTGTTAGGAGATAAACCATGCGTCTGCATTCCATTCGGGTAAAAACCACCTTACCTATTGTTGTGATGGGAATCACTTTCACGATCGCCCTGATTTCAATGGGGTATATTATAAATCAATTTAGTGCGGCTTTGGACGCGCAGGCGGATTCCTATGGGAAAGCGTCTGCGGTGATTCTAAACGCCGACCGGGATTTATATCAGGCTAAGCTGGCGGAGCAGCGGATTGTTGCTGGCGTCGGAGACCTCGTCAATGAAGAAAAAGACCGCTTAGAAAATGCCCAGCAAGTAGAAGAAAGGCTGGACTTGTTTCGCCAGCATTTGTCTCAGGAAGCGCACGTTTACCAGACCATAGGGGATCTTGATAGCGCCCTAACAACCTGGCTAAATGCCTCTAATGCGTTCGTTGCTGTTCGCGTTGGTGAACCTGGTTTTGTCGCCGCCGAGGAAAAAGCCAATAGTGACTTTCAAGCCTTAAGAGATATGCTCGATAAAGCCGGTGAAGCTGTTAACAACCATGCGGTATTCTCGAAAAACTCTATGCTCGAAAAAGCCCAAACCTTTGAGCGATTCGCCATTATCATTGTGCTGATTGGTTTATTGATTAGTGTCTGGTTTAGCTACAAAATGCCGAAGGTATTGGCAAATCAAGTGCAATACTTGGGGCTGCGTATTCGTGAAATTTCCGAGGGAGATGGTGATTTAACCCAGCGTATTGAGTTTTCAACCAAAGACGAATTGGGTGACCTTGCGAATGAGTTTAATGGTTTTATTGGTCGTTTAAGAGACATTATCGCCAGTATTCATCAGCAATCGGATGCCTTGGGTGATATGACGGGGCAGTTAAATGAGGTGGCCACGAAAACCACGGGCATTACCACCGCCTTGGCGAATGCATCGACGTCTATCGTTAGCGCGGGTCATGAAATGGACATGTCAAATCAGCAAATGGCCAGCGTGGCTCGTGATACCGCCGACGAAGCGAAAAAATCGAATACCTTGACACAAAGTGGTATGACGGCGGTGAATAAATCGCACCGTGCGATAACAGAATTGGTATCGGATATCGAACTGGCGCTTGATCGGTCGGGTGAGTTGCAAAAAAGCTCAGACAGCATCGCCTCTGTTTTGGAAGTCATTCGTAATATTGCCGAACAAACCAATTTACTGGCATTGAACGCCGCGATAGAAGCCGCTCGTGCCGGTGAACAGGGTCGTGGCTTCGCTGTGGTTGCCGATGAAGTTCGCACCTTGGCGACGCGCACGCAAGACAGCACCAATGAAATAGAAACCATGATTGAGAAGCTTAAAATCAATGTGGCAGAGTCGTCTAAAGCCATCCAGAATAGTCGCGACAATGCTGAGTCTACGGTCAGTTATTTTGAAGAAGTGACGAAAACATTTAACGATTTGCAGTCATCGTTCGCCAAAGTTCAGGAAATGGCGGCTCAAACCGCGCAAGCCACACAAGAGCAATCAATCGTCGCCAACGATATCAACCGCAATATGGTGTCGTTAAAAGAACAGAGCGACTCGGTTCAATCCGTGTCCGACTTATTGCAGCAGCAATCGCAAGATATTACTAAGCTGTATAAAGGACTGGATCAACAAGTCGGTAGTTTCAAAGTCTAGCGTCTAACATGGAACCACAATCGAAAAACCGCTTATCGAGAGATAAACGGTTTTTTTCGTTAACTTTAAAGAGGGTAGGGTTGAGCAAGAAATCAAATCTAACAAGCCCGCTGTAACTTAAAAATGACGCTTTGTTAAGCAAAGTGGCGGATCAATCTGGTGACCTCCTGACATCGTTGAAATTTGATACAACAGAGGCTCCTGAAAAAGTAGCATTTCCAATGCTGTTAGATAGCATGAGTGGTCGAAATGAAGTGGTTTTATTGTTTTAGCGCTGGTATTCCCCCGCTTTATTGATGGCTGGTTTATGGTTAAACCGTTATCATAGACGGCTATAAGGTGGTTGTTAGCTGCCTTACTTAACATTTTTAGGATCATAATGAAAAAGACGTTTGTACTCTCTCACCCCAAGCTTTCTTATCAGCGCCTTATCGAAGCGGCGAAAAACGAAGTGAAGCAATACATCAAAACAGAGCGTAACAAAGCTCTGCCAGAAGGCGCTGACTTTTGGGGATTTAACTGCAAATTTGGCCAAGCCGCAGACAAAGCAAGAAGCGTTCACGAAGGCGATATCAACGCCAGTATCAGTTCTGCACAAAGCCAGCATTGGAAATCTTTTTACCTCGAAGTGATCCCAACCCCTAAGACTCGTGCTAAGCGTTCAGAAGACTAAAGGACAGTCTGTTGAAAGAATTCGAGTTGATACAAAACATCTTTCAAGCGTCGGTGATGGCGAGTACGCAAGGACGTGAAGATCTTTTGTTGGGTATTGGTGATGATTGCGCTCAGGTGCAAGTGCCACAGGGCCAGAGTCTGGTATTTTCCATGGACACCTTGGTGGAAGGACGACACTTTCCGTTCGATGCGGATCCGGTGGATATTGGCTATCGTGCGGTGGCAAGCTGCGTGAGTGATTTGGCTGCGATGGGTGCGAAACCGGCATTCTTCACCTTGGGTCTGACGATTCCTCAATCCGATCCGCAATGGCTAGCGGGCTTGGCGCAAGGCATGGCGGAATTGGCAGAGCCTATTGGCTTGGCTTTGGTTGGCGGCGATACCACCAAAGGCCCATTAACCATTACCCTACAAGTGCATGGTTATGTGGAAGCGGATATGGCGGTAAAGCGCAGCGCAGCAAAAGTCGGTGATGATATTTACGTCACAGGGTTGCTTGGCGACGCGGCCGCCGCTGTGCCGATTGTCACCGGTGAGTTACAGGTTTCGAGCGAGCGTTTTGACTATTTTTATGAGCGTTTCTGGCGACCACAGCCAAGGCTAATAGCTGGCATGGCGTTGAAACGAGTGGTGCATGCCATGATGGATATTTCCGATGGTCTTGCGCAAGATATCCAGCATATACTCAAAGCATCCGGTGTCGGTGCGAACATCGATGCCGGTCGTTTGCCAATGTCCGCTCAGTTACGCCAATGGCAACCCGATTCTGCTGTGGCATTAGCCTTGACGGGTGGTGATGATTACGAGTTATGTTTTACCGCCCCCAAGGAGCAAGCCGCTGAGATTGCCCTGATTACTCAAACACTGAGTTTGCCTTGTACCAAGATAGGTGAGATTGTCGCAGAGGCAGAGGGTTTTGTGATTCAAAACTATGAGGGTGAAATACGTGGCTGGCAGCATTTTTAGCAAGGATTGCGCCCACTAAGCGTTTTTAGTTTTTTAATTTAACCAAATAGGTAATGACTTCATGGCAAACTCTGCCCCCGCGTCGGTATGGCGTAATCCGATACATTTTTTGGCCTTTGGTCTAGGTTCTGGCGCGGCGCCAAAAGCCCCAGGTACCTTTGGTACGCTCGCTGCTGTGCCGATTTTTATTTGGTTATTACAAGATTTAACTGCGACGACCTATCTTGCTGTGCTGGTGGTGACGTCGTTGGTAGGGATTTACCTTTGTGGTAAAACCTCGAAAGACATGGGCGTACACGACCATGCTGGCATCGTCTGGGACGAGTTTGTCGGCTTCTGGATCACCATGTGGCTCGCGCCTGTGGGCTGGTTTTATATCGTGCTCGGCTTTGTGCTGTTTCGTCTATTCGATATCCTGAAACCTTGGCCAATTTCGTGGGTTGATAAAAACGTCCACGGCGGCTTCGGCATCATGCTGGATGACATTCTGGCGGGCATTATGTCTTTTGTCGTGTTACAGGCCTTGGTTACCTTCGTTCTTTGAGAACTTAGTTTCTTTTTTCAAAATAACCCCCTCCCAGCCTCCCCCTTCAAGACACAAGGGGGAGGAGCAGACCTAAACTGTCACTGTCCCTTCCCCTTTCAAGACACGAGGGGAGGAGCAGACCTGAATTGTCACTGTCCCTTCCCCTTATCACTTCCAAGGGGAAGGCTAGGATGGGGTTATCTTTAGTCAAATCGATTGAATTATATGGTTTTTTGTAGGTCGCGGCTTCAGCCCGACAAGACTTAATTTGTCGTGGCGAGGTTTGTTGTCGGCATACTTTTTTAGGAGAAATCGCGACAAGATCGACTCAAATCGTTTTGCGATACTCCTTTCAAGGACTAGGGTGGGGTCAAAGATCTCAAGCAAGCTTTGGGCCATCAAGTGGCATCTCTTGGCGTAAGCGAGTATATTCGCTTACCCATGTTCAAATCGATGAATGTCGATTTTTAAGACTGTGATTAAGGTTGTTATGTCCCGCGAATTACCTCCACAACAGGCGTTTCAAACCCATTGCTTAGCACAAATGGGCGTGGTGTCTTGGTTGTCTATTGAGAAAAGTGAGTCTGCTTCGGACAGCGTGACAGGTACGGTGTTTATGCCGGTTCAACCTTGGCCAGTTGATGTGGCGACGACCGAGACTTCGCCAGCCGAAACGCCCATTTATCCTGAATCTACCGGATTTAGGTCTTCAGAGCCTGCGCCTGTTCCGGTTGCCAAATTATTGCCAGAAGAAAAAGACCCCTTGGTTCACCATCTTCGTGAGCAGCTAAATGCTGGGCCGGAAATCATTGTTGAAGATTTACAGCCGATTGAAGAGTTGGCTGTTGATATTGTGGTTGAGCCAGATCCAGCTTTGAATACTCACATCACGCGGCTTAATATTTATGCTTATGCTTTATCAAATAAGCTGTTGATTTTGAGCGATGTACCTGAAGTATTTTCTCAAGCGGAAGAGGTTGAGCGTTTGGCGTTAAAAATGGGTCAAGCCTTATTAAAGCAATCTGTTGATGAATGGCAAGGCAGTGCATTTTCTTGGCCGGGGGCTTTGAGGAATCCACATTTCTGGAAGCGCACAGATTGGTTGTTTGGCGCCCTGGAAAGCTATGTGGGGCGTTTGGTAAAAGACTTTCCTGAAACGCCATTATTAGTGCTTGCGGGTGCACAAATCACTCAGCTGGTGGCCGATCTTCCGCCAGAAAGCCTTTTGAAACACTATCCTACTGCGCGTATTGTGAGTTTGTCCGAATTGTATCGTATTCCCGAACTGCGCAAAGAAGCATGGCAAGTGATGCAGTCGAGCTTTTTCCGTTAATATCTTTGCCTTTAAATGAGGCGTTCAATTTTATGATACCTGCTGTTTCTATTCGTTTGGCGACCGAGTCAGACTTGTGCGTTATTCTTCAGCTCGATGCTTTGTCTAACCCTCATCCTTGGGGAGCAAACTTGGTGGTCGACGCCTTACAAACCCGCCAAAACTGGGTGGTTGAGTTGGGCGATGCGACGCAAAAAATGATCGTTGGTTGGCTCACTGCATCGATGGTGCTTGATCAGTCCGAATTAGAATTAATTGTGGTTGATTACTCTGTCCGTAGACAAGGGCTAGCAAGAAAGCTGATCATGGTTTGGTCAGAAGCGGTCGCGCAGCAAGGTGTCAGTGAACTCTTGTTAGAAGTGCGCGAGTCGAATCAGGGTGCTATTTCGCTTTACGAATCTTTGGGGTTCGAGCTGGTTGGACGTCGAAAAAATTACTATCAAATAGACAAAAAAGGGCAAACAGCACAAGGCCACGAAGCGGCCTGCTTGTTTACGCGAAAAATGTGAATGATCTAAATGTTTGAAAGAGGCAGAGTATGAGCAAGGTATTAGTTCCTATTGCGAACGGCAATGAAGATATTGAAGCCATAACCATTATTGACGTGTTACGTCGTGGTGGTGTGGACGTCACGGTGGCGAGCGTTCACCCGTCAAAGCAGGTTGTTTTGGCGCATGGCGCTAAGTTAGAAGCGGATGTGTTACTGACTGACGTGGCAGAGCAGATATTCGATGCGGTGGTGTTGGCGGGCGGTATGCCGGGCGCGGAGCATTTGCGTGATTGTGCGTTGCTTATTGATATGTTGGAAAAACATGACATTCAAGATGCGTTACTGGCGGCTATTTGCGCCTCACCGGCGGTGGTATTTGGTACGCATGGTTTTGTGGTGGACAAGCAGGCGACTTGTTATCCCGGCTTTGAAGACGGACTGATTGGCGCTGAGTACATTGCCAATGAACCTGTGGTAATGGATGGCAATATTTTGACTGGCAAAGGGCCAGCGGCCGCCATGGTGTTTGCCTTGACTGTATTGGGTAACTTAAAAGGTTACGATGCCGCTAAAAATGTGGCCGATGGATTATTGTGTTAAATCATTGTCTGACGACTTGGTGGTTTAATTTTATTCCTGACTAAGAAGTCAAGAAAAAATACCCGCTTATTCTGTGTTTTTACCAGATTTGGCGGCAATTCGGTGGACGCTAAAGGCGTATCAGAGTAGAATTAGGCAGATTTTTTGAACGCGAGATCCATTGATTATCTATCAATGGATGCACGGCAAAAACGCAATTTCTTAAAAGCGAGATGAGCCGCCGGTTTATCTCGCTTTTTTGCAACCTGAAAGGCTCTAAATGGGAGGTTCCTTTGGCAACATCAGCGATTCTGGCTCTGGAAGACGGCACGGTTTTTAAAGGGGTGTCGATCGGAGCAGATGGCTCCTCAACAGCCGAAGTGGTATTTAACACTTCGATGACTGGTTATCAAGAAATTCTTACTGATCCTTCCTATGCTCGACAAATGGTCACCTTGACCTATCCCCATATCGGGAATACTGGCGTTAACTCTGAAGATGAAGAATCCGACAAAATTTGGTGTGAAGGTTTGATCATTCGTGATTTGCCTTTGGTTGCCAGCAGCTGGCGCTCACAAGAATCTCTAGATTCTTATTTGAAGCGCAAAGGCGTGGTGGGTATTGCCGACATTGATACACGTAAGTTGACGCGTATTCTACGTGAAAAAGGCGCCCAAGCCGGTTGCATCATGGCGGGTGAAAACCTTGATGAAGCCGCTGCCATTGCTGCTGCGCGTGCTTTCCCAGGCTTGAAAGGCATGGATTTGGCCAAAGAAGTCACGGTTGAAAAAGCTTACGAGTGGACAGAATCAACGTGGAATTTGGTGAAGGGTCACACAACACCGGAATCATTTGATTTCCACGTGGTGGCGTATGACTACGGCGTAAAACGTAATATTTTGCGTATGTTGGTTGAGCGCGGTTGCCGTTTAACAGTGGTGCCAGCACAAACGCCAGCAAAAGACGTATTGGCGATGAATCCAGATGGCGTTTTCTTATCCAATGGTCCTGGTGATCCAGAGCCATGTGATTACGCGATTCAAGCCATTAAAGACATTTTAGCAACAGATATTCCTGTGTTTGGTATCTGTCTGGGTCACCAACTGTTGGCCTTGGCGTCTGGCGCGAAAACCAAAAAAATGAAGTTTGGTCACCACGGTGCAAACCATCCGGTGCAAGCGCTTGAAAAAGGCACTGTGATGATCACCAGCCAAAACCACGGTTTTGCGGTAGACGAAGAGACTTTGCCAGCTAACCTTGTGATGACGCATAAATCTTTGTTCGATGGCTCTTTGCAAGGCATCGCGCGGATCGATAAGAGCGCCTTCAGCTTCCAAGGTCACCCTGAAGCGAGCCCGGGGCCACACGATGTTGCGCCGCTGTTCGATCAGTTTATTGAAAACATCAAAGCCTCAAAAGCCACTAATAAAGCCTAAGACAAAACCCTAAATAGGAGCGGAACGAAAATATTATGCCAAAACGTACTGACATAAAAAGCGTCTTAATTTTAGGTGCAGGCCCTATTGTTATCGGTCAGGCTTGTGAGTTTGACTATTCTGGTGCGCAAGCGTGTAAAGCGCTTCGTGAAGAAGGCATTCGCGTTATTCTGGTGAACTCAAACCCAGCCACCATCATGACAGATCCAGCGATGGCCGATGCGACTTACATCGAGCCAGTTGAATGGAAAACCGTCGAAAAAATTATTGAAAAAGAACGTCCCGATGCGGTTCTGCCGACGATGGGCGGTCAAACCGCATTGAACTGTGCGTTGGATCTTGAACGTCACGGTGTGCTTGCTAAATACAATGTTGAAATGATTGGTGCGACGGCCGACGCCATCGACAAAGCGGAAGATCGTAGCCGTTTTGACAAAGCCATGCGTGCCATTGGTCTTGAATGTCCTCGTGCGGGCATTGCCCACAACATGGAAGAAGCGCTAAAAGTGCAAGCGGAAGTAGGCTTCCCTTGTATCATCCGTCCTTCTTTTACCATGGGCGGCACGGGTGGCGGTATCGCCTATAACATGGAAGAGTTTGACGAAATCTGTACTCGTGGTTTGGATTTGTCGCCAACCAACGAATTGCTGATCGATGAATCTTTGATCGGTTGGAAAGAGTACGAAATGGAAGTTGTCCGCGACAAAAAAGACAACTGCATCATCGTTTGTGCGATTGAAAACTTCGACGCCATGGGGGTTCACACCGGTGACTCCATTACGGTTGCGCCAGCACAAACCTTGACCGATAAAGAATATCAAATCATGCGTAACGCGTCTTTGGCGGTATTGCGTGAGATCGGCGTAGAAACTGGCGGCTCCAACGTACAGTTTGGTATGGACCCAGAAACAGGTCGTCTTGTGGTGATCGAGATGAACCCTCGTGTGTCTCGTTCGTCTGCCTTGGCATCGAAAGCGACAGGTTTCCCTATCGCAAAAATCGCCGCGAAATTGGCGATTGGTTATACCCTTGATGAATTGCAAAACGACATCACTGGCGGCCAAACGCCAGCGAGCTTTGAGCCAGCCATCGACTACGTGGTCACTAAGATTCCTCGTTTTACCTTCGAAAAATTCCCTACCGCAAACGACCGTCTAACCACGCAAATGAAATCGGTGGGTGAAGTGATGGCGATTGGCCGTACTTTCCAAGAGTCGCTACAAAAAGCCTTGCGCGGTTTGGAAGTGGGTTCTGACGGTTTCAATCCTCAGTTAGACTTCGCGGAAGAAAATAGCAAAGAGAAACTCGCTTACGAGCTTCAATCGCCTGGTTCTGACCGCATTTGGTACATTGGCGATGCCTTCCGCTCTGGCATGACAGTTGACGAAGTATACGAAGCAACGGGTGTTGATCATTGGTTCTTGGTGCAAATCGAAGACTTGATCAAAGAAGAAGTGGCGTTGGCCGACAAGGGTCTGATCGACATGACCTACGACGTATTGCGTCGTTTGAAGCGTAAAGGTTTCTCTGATGCGCGTTTGGCTAGCTTGTTAAGCGTGACGGAAAAATCGATGCGTGAGCGTCGTTATTTGATGAATGTTCACCCAGTCTACAAGCGTGTGGATACTTGTGCGGCGGAATTCGCGACTAACACCGCCTACATGTACTCAACGTACGAAGACGAGTGTGAAGCGGCACCTACTGATCGTGAGAAAATCATCATTCTTGGTGGTGGTCCAAACCGTATCGGTCAAGGTATCGAGTTTGATTACTGCTGTGTGCACGCGGCATTAGGTCTACGTGATGCCGGTTACGAAACCATTATGGTGAACTGTAACCCAGAAACCGTTTCGACTGACTACGACACTTCTGACCGTTTGTACTTCGAGCCAGTGACGCTAGAAGACGTGTTAGAAATCGTTCGTAAAGAAAAACCAAAAGGCGTGATCGTTCAATTCGGTGGCCAAACACCGCTGAAAATCGCTCGTGCTTTGCAAAACGAAGGCGTGCCAATTATTGGTACCACGCCTGAGTCTATCGACCGTGCAGAAGATCGTGAGCGTTTCCAAAGCATGATCCAACGTTTGGGTTACAAACAACCTCATAACGCGACGGTGCGCAGCGTTGATCAAGCGGCAGCGAAAGCCGCGCTTATCGGCTACCCACTTGTGGTGCGTCCATCCTATGTATTGGGCGGCCGTGCGATGGAAATCGTTTACAACGAAAAAGAATTGATGCGTTACATGACCAGTGCTGTAAAAGTGTCTAATGACAGCCCTGTGTTGCTAGATCACTTCTTGAACGCAGCGATTGAGATTGATATCGACTGTATCTGTGATGGACATCAAGTCGTTATCGGCGGCATCATGCAACATATCGAACAAGCGGGCGTTCACTCAGGTGACTCTGCGTGTTCTTTGCCACCATATTCTTTGTCTAAAGAAGTGCAAGACGACATTCGTGAGATGATCAAAAACATGGCGCTAGAATTGGGCGTTGTCGGTTTGATGAACACTCAGCTTGCGATTCAGGATGGCGAAATCTACGTAATTGAGGTTAACCCTCGTGCATCACGTACTGTGCCTTTCGTTTCTAAGTGTATCGGTCGCTCTTTGGCGCAAGTTGCTGCATTGGTTATGTCAGGTAAAACACTGGAAGAGCTTGGTTTCACCAAAGAAATCATTCCTTCTTACTACAGCGTGAAAGAAGCCGTTTTCCCATTCAACAAGTTCCAAGGTGTCGATCCGATTCTTGGGCCTGAAATGAAGTCTACGGGCGAAGTGATGGGCGTGGGTGATACCTTCGCTGAGGCGTTCGGTAAAGCGGTTCTGGGTGGCGGTACGGAATTGCCAACATCGGGTCGAGCTTTCATTAGTGTTCGTGATATGGACAAAGAAGGCGCGGTAGATGTAGCGCGTCGCTTGGCGGAACTTGGTTTTGACCTTGTTGGCACCGAAGGCACAGCTAAATACCTAACTGAGCGCGGCGTTGACGTTCGCAAGGTGAACAAGGTGAATGAAGGGCGTCCGCATATCGTTGATATGATGAAAAATGGCGAGATTCATTACATCATCAACACCACGTCTGGCACACAAGCCATTGCAGATTCCTCTGTTATTCGTCGTACAGCTTTACAGCGTAAGGTTTGTTACACTACGACATTGGCTGGAGCTGAAGCGACAAGCATGGCGATTAGCCTAACAGGTGAAACGAAAGTTAGAAGACTGCAAGATTTGCACTTGGGGAAATAATGAAAAAAGTACCAATGACAGTAGAAGGTGAAGCTCGTCTTCGAGAAGAGCTAAATCACTTGAAAACTGTCGTCCGTCCTCGCGTGATTGCGGATATCGCAACCGCACGCGAGCATGGCGACTTAAAAGAAAACGCAGAGTACCACGCCGCTCGTGAAGAGCAGGGGTTTGCTGAAGGTCGTATTAAAGAGATCGAAGGCAAGCTGGCTGATTCACAAGTGATCGACATTAAAGTATTGCCAGTATCTGGCAAAGTGATTTTCGGTACGACAGTCACCTTATTTAATGTCGATACCGAAGAGACCGTCACTTACAAAATTGTCGGCGATGATGAGGCTGACGTAAAAGTGAAGAAAATCTCTTACGCGTCACCGATTGCTAAAGCCATCATCGGGAAAGAAGAAGGTGACGAAGTTGCCATTCAAGTCCCTAGTGGTGAAGTGGTGTACGAAATCGAGAAAGTCGAATACCTTTAAATCTAAGGTGTTTTTAGACGACTCTAAAAACCACGGTGTGAAAGCAGCGTGGTTTTTTTGTGCTTGTAAAACCGGGGAAGCCAGCATGAGCCGAATAATTGACTTATTCGGCTCATTTATTTGTGCTATTCTGAGCCGAATAGTTTACTTAATTGGCTCACACTATGAAATACAGCTGGCAACACCCTGATTGGCCAAATTTCACCTTTGACGAAACGCCCTGTCGAGACGCCTTGTATCAGTACGCGTTAGAGGCTGGTCGCTTGTCTGGCGGAATGAGTCAACTTGAAAATACGTTGCAGTATGATGCCTATATCGACCTCATGGTGAGCGAAGCAATCAATACCAGTCAGATAGAAGGCGAGCGTTTGGATCGAGAAGACGTACGTTCCTCTATCAAAAACTTTTTAGGCTTGAGTAATCCGCCCACCCGAGTTGCTGATCCGCGGGCAGAAGGCATGGCGGCTTTAATGGTCGATGTGCGAAATAGCTTTGCAGGCGAACTCACAAAAACCACCTTGTTTCATTGGCATCAATTAGTACTTCCGCAGCAAGAAAATAGTCTACTGCCGCGTAACCTAAAAGTTGGACAATGGCGAGATTCCGCAGAGCCTATGCAAATAGTCTCTGGCCCAATTGGCTATGAAAAAGTGCATTATGAAGCACCACCATCACATCAAGTCGATACAGAAATAAGCCGATTTCTGGATTGGTTTAACCGCTCTAACCCCTTAAAAGCAGAGAGAGACAAAACAGAGAAAGACATTGTTCTGGCTGGGCCAGTACGCTCGGCTATCGCGCATTTGTGGTTTGAAACTATTCACCCATTTGATGATGGCAACGGCCGAGTAGGGCGAGCGATTGCGGAAATGGCCTTGGCTCAAGACCTTAATCGACCGCCATTACTCAGTTTGTCGGCGATCATCGCGCAAGACAAAAACGCCTATTACAATGGACTCAACAACGCCAGCCAGTTCAATTTAGAGATTACCGACTGGGTGACATGGTTCGTCGACTCGGTTTTGTTGGCACAAAAAGAAGCCGCTCAGAAAGTCGATTTTGTCTTGAAGAAAGCCAAGTTCTGGGAAAAACATCGACACACCGAACTGAATGAACGTCAAACGAAAGTGCTCAACAAGCTCTTTAATGCCGGGTCAGACGGCTTTGAAGGTGGACTAAGTGCCAAAAAATACATCGGCATCACCAGTAGCTCTAAAGCCACCGCCACCCGCGATCTTGGTGATTTGGTTGAAAAAGAGTGCTTGTACCGCTTGGAAGGGGGCGGCAGGAATGCGCGTTATGGGCTTAGTATTTAGCCTATTTTGTGTTCTCTACTACGGAGTGAAAAGCCGTAGTGAAAAGCGGGTCGTTGCCACTACATAGCGACAGAATAATGCGTATAGGGTGGATGCTAAGAAAATAGCGTCACTAGATAGACCAATTCGAAAAGGCTTTTATCGTCTCGAAGAGCTGCGCTTTTGCCTGTTCGAAACTCTCTCCTAATGGATTGTTCTTATGATAAATAAGATAAATGGGGTAGGTAAACTCGGTGGCGCCATTCACTTTTTTCAGCCGTCCTTCCTGGATATATTTCTCGACCACTCGGGTGCGAAAGTAGCCATTGCCACCTTTTGCCAGCAAGTATCTTAGCGCCATAGGACCAAGAGAAAATTGCATCGCCGTTTGGCGGTTAAAGGGGATACAGCGATCAAATTGATGTGAAAATTCTTCACCCCAATCAATGAATAAATCAGGGCTTGGCTGTTTGCACGAGGCGACGTGGATGAGCTTTTCTTCGGCGATTTGTTCGACAACCAATCCGGTTAAATAGCGTGGGCTGTGAACAATAATGGCATCTATTTCTTTCTTTTGTAGAGACTGATAAAGCAGGTCTGTGGTGGCAACCTGGCTATTGACGAGCCACTGTGGCATGGCGTCATTAAGCGCAAACAGCCAATCAATCAAGATTGGGTTCCACAAGCTTATTTCCCCGCCAATGTTGAGTGTCTGTTGAATGTGATGGGCAGAATGGCCGCAAATTTGCTTTGCTTGCTCCCACGCTTCCAGCATGTTTTTGGCCGGTGTGACAAAGGCTTCCCCATGTTTGGTCAGCTTGGCTCCCGCTCTATTACGAGTGAATAGGCGACAACTCAGCGCGGCTTCTAACGCTTGTACTCTTGCCGTTACCGTGGTTTGCGTAACATGCAGGCGTTCAGCAGCACGAGCAAAGGTCCCTGAATGAATGATTTCTAGAAACGTTTTGGCTTGTTCAATGTCCATATGATCGATTTTAAATGCAATATTATTGCATTTAAACCTCATTTTAATTCGTTATACAGAAGGCTATTTTACTCATTAAAATGGCGCTCTTGCCAGATAAGGCGGTGCTTTTTATGAAAAAGAAGACACTTTATTTGGCGTTGTCCGTTGTCTATGTGATACAGCGCCTGTGTCACTTCAGTAAGGCTAAACCGCCCACATGTTCATCTCGTTATGTCGTAATATCGCTCGATTTATTGGTGTTGAAATCAATAAAACCTCCCACTTTGAACGCTTTCTCTCTGGTATAACAGCATGCATTGCCTTGGCTGGTGTGTTTTATATTTCGGGTTTGTTTTTGTCGTTGCCGGATTCGCTGCTGGTAGTGGCGTCGATTGGCGCCAGCGCGGTTTTATTGTTCGCGATTCCCCATGGCGCCTTGTCACAACCATGGCCGTTTGTCGCTGGACACCTTATTTCAGCGTTTATTGGCATTAGCTTTTATCAGGCGTTTGGTGCGTCCTTCATGATTGGGGCAATGGCGGTTGGCACATCGATTATCGCCATGCATTACCTAGGTTGCCTACACCCACCCGGAGGATCAACCGCCTTGTTTTGTGTGATAGGCGGCAGCAGCCTACATGCCATGGGCTACGAGTTTTTGCTGTACCCATTGTTGAGCAATTTATTGGCGATGCTACTGCTCGCTTTTATACTGAATAACGCCTTTTATTGGCGCCGTTACCCTTCCTTTTTAAACGCTTCCTTGCGTAACGAAAAGAACGAAAAACACCTTTTTGAGGTGGATGACCTCTATCACGTATTAGAAGCTGAAGATGTCTTTATTGACGTGAGCGCAGAAGAACTTATGCACATTTACAACGCAGCGAGAGAGAAGGCTAAAGTCCGCCATAAAGGCCTTGTATCCAAATTGCCGAAGTAGGGTCTTAGTGTATAAAGATTACTTATTTTAGAAGAATTTAGGGTTCGATGGCTCTTACTTAAGTAATTCCTAGGCTTCTACCTAATGTAATAAACGCATAGCTTTTATTGTTTATAGGAAGATATTGCTTTCCCCCTCATCAAGATAGTATCGCTAAAAGCTAGTCAGCGAAGGTAGGGTGAGTTTTGGAGGCCTGATGAGGGAGGTACGACCGTGATCAGGCGTGTGACGTTATTTAGCCTACAATTGGTTGATTTATATTGTCTTTTGTAGGTCGTGGCTTTAGCCCGATAAGGCGTCATTTGCCGTGGTGAGTTTTTTGTCGGCATGCTATTTTTTTAAGAATAAATCGCGATCTACAAGATCGACGGAAGCCGTTTAGCGACTTCCTCATCAAGAGATGAGGAAGTTCTTCGACTCCTTGCTGGTGTCCATAATTAAATCATCGTCTGATCTGTCTTTGAGTTTGACGCCAGACAGTTTCAGGGTTCGTGCTTCGTTTAATAAATAAAAGGCTTTGCGCGCGGCTTCCTGATAGACCAAGCCCGCAGGTCGAACGTTGGAAATGCAGTTGCGGTAGGCATCGGTATAACCCACTTTACCGCCCCAAGTGAGATACAAGCCTAAGCTATCGGGCGAGCTCAGCCCCGGACGTTCACCGACTAATACCAAGACGCATTTGGCGTGTAGGCGCTCACACACATCGTCACCAATGGCGACGCGGCCTTGTTTAACAAAGCAGATAGGTGCGAGGTTCCAGCCCTTGATATAGCTAGAAAGAGCTTGTAAAAACGGTAAGGTATTTTGTTCAATCGCCAAAGACGACAAGCCATCGACGACGACAATCGCTAGATCGTATTCTTGTGAGGTAGACGCCCGATGTTCGTCTAGTTTATTAGCGGATGCGTCATCCAGCCTGCGGCCATAATCTGGACGCTGTAAATAGGTTGCGCGGTCCGTCGCGCGACTGTGCAAGAGTAGGGGGGCGCAGTGTTTCATCCAATCTTGGGCCCAATCCTGAGCCATTAATTGATCTGCTAAACCATCGGCATCGAGTTGCGTGTGAACCGCGTCGATGGCTTGGGCATGAGCCAGCTGAAACGCTAATAAATGTTTGGTTGGTACACTGATACCAGAGCGTCCCAAGCCAACCCGAGCGTCAGTAAAGGCTTTAAGCTTGCTCCACGGGTTTTCCGTCACTGGTTCTTCTTTTTTGGAGATCAGTTCTTCTTTTCCAGTAACAGCTGACGCGTGTGGATGCGTTGGGAAAGACTTATTAGATTTAGGAATATCTTGGCTCATGACTTGCCTCCAATCATCTTATGCAGTGATTGATGAAAGGCGTCAGGCACCTGATGATTGAGGATAAATTGCTCGTTGTTTTTGAAGATTTCCATCTTGGCTAACCAGAGATCAAATTCTGGTGACGGTTTTAATCCCAACACTCGGCGAGCGTACAAGGCATCGTGAAACGAGGTGGTTTGATAGTTCAGCATGATGTCATCAGAACCCGGAATGCCCATAACAAAAGTGCAGCCTGCGACCCCTAACAGTGTCAGTAAATTATCCATGTCGTTCTGGTCTGCTTCGGCGTGATTGGTGTAGCACACGTCGCAGCCCATGGGTAATCCCAGCAATTTGCCACAAAAGTGATCTTCCAGACCCGCGCGGGTGATTTCTTTGCCGTCGTACAAATATTCAGGGCCGATAAAACCCACCACGGTATTCACCAATAGCGGATTGAACTTGCGCGCTACCGCATAGGCGCGCGCTTCGCAGGTTTGCTGATCTAGACCGTGATTGGCATTGGCCGACAAGGCGCTGCCTTGGCCTGTTTCGAAATACATCACATTATTGCCAACCGTGCCGCGATTCAACGATAAGGCCGCCGCTTGGGCTTCGGCCAGCGTGGCAAGGTTAAAACCAAAACTGTCGTTGGTGGCTTGGGTGCCGCCAATCGATTGGAACACCAAGTCGACCGGCGCGCCTTGTTCAATGCATTCAATGGTGTTGGTTACGTGAGTTAAAACGCAGGATTGAGTCGGGATTTCATAATGCTGGATGACTTCGTCCATCATCTTGATCAAGCGTGTGGCTTGCTGCACGTTGTCGGTGGCAGGGTTAATACCAATTACCGCATCGCCATTGGCGTAGAGCAAACCGTCCAACATGCTGGCGGCGATGCCGGTTAAATCATCGGTCGGATGGTTTGGTTGCAAACGTGTCGACAAATGCCCCGGCAAACCAATGGTGTTACGAAACGCGGTTTTTACATGGCATTTTTTCGCTACTAGAATCAAATCCTGATTGCGCATGATTTTACTCACCGCAGCGGCCATTTCTGGTGTCACGCCGGGACGAATCTGAATCAGCACCTCGCTGGTGGCCAAATCGCTTAATAACCAATCACGAAAACCGCCCACCGTCAGATGTGAAATCACAGAAAAGGCGCTTTTGTCATGATCGTCTAATATGAGTCGGGTAATTTCGTCTTCTTCGTAGGGAACGAGGGCTTGTTCAAGGAACAGTTTAAGCGGCACATCGGCTAGTGTCATTTGTGCGATGGCGCGTTCTTCGGCGCTTTCGGCAGCCACCCCAGCTAAGCGATCACCCGAACGGGCAGGGGTGGCTTTGGCCATTAAATCCGCAAGATCGACAAAGCCGAAGGTGCGTTCTCCTACCCTATTACTGAATTGAAAATGGCGAGATTGATAAGTGGAATGTGGATGACTCATAACGGTTACTCACACCTAGAATGAAAAGTAATAGGCCAAAAATCAATCATTGAAAAAGGCCCGTGTTTTGCTATTACTAACGTTACGTCGTTTTATAAATTGACGTTATCGAATAATGGCAAATGTTAAAAAGTCATATTTTTCATATGTTTAGGATTTTATATTGATGTTTTTCAATTATTAGAAGAAAAAAAGACAGGTAGTGTAATGTTGAATACAAGGATTAACGCACCAAAAAAGAGCGCTTTAGTTCGTGTGTCGGAAGCGCACGATGCCGACTTGCACGCGGGCAATCTGACTAACTGGCAACAAGAGTACGATCAAACCAGCCGTGGGCGTTTTTACGGTCGTATTGTTGAGCTGCCGTTTGATGGCTTGCAGGTGTTTTGCGAACATACCAGTCAGGCGTTACAGCAAAAGTGCATGGTGTGGCCGGATTCGGTTTGGTTGGGGATTCCTCTTGCCGACCAAGCAGAGAGTCGAATCAATGGCTTAACCATTAAAACCAACACCATTATGTGTCGGCCGGGCGACTGCGATTTTCAGCTTTCTACACCACAAGACTATGATTTATATGGCTTAGTAGTGGATCGCTCAAAACTAATTAAAATGGCAGCGATTCATGGGGTAGATCTGAATTGGAAAGAACTCACCGAATATGGTCGCCTTGGTGTGCCGAACAAAACCTTAGAGGAAGTGCGTTTTTTACTGGCGCGTTTGCTTTGCATGCAAAACAAAGAAACACCACCACGATTGCAGCAAGACATTGTTATGATGGCGCTGCTCGAAGTACTCAAAGAAGAAACCCCACAGCCGGCTAAAACACAAAGCTATTATCACCGTAAAAAAGTGGTCGATTGTGCTTGTCAGTTTTTGGATCACCACCTTGATGAACCTGTCACCGTGACGCAATTGTGTGAAGTCACCAACGTAAGCCGACGCACCTTACAGTACAGCTTTGAAAGCATCCTTGGCGTGAGTCCAATACAATACTTGCGCATTAGCCGCTTAAATGGCGTCCGTCGTGCATTAGTACAATCTAAAGCGGGACAATCTAAAGCAGGACAGGCTAAAAACACTCAATCCGTCAGCGATATCGCCGCCCAATGGGGCTTTTGGCACTTGAGTCAATTTTCAAAAGACTACAAACAACTGTTTGGTGAAAGCCCTTCTAGAACACTCATAGGCTTGAATGGTTGAGTAAGAAGCTCTTACCTCTTCTGCGCTCATGTTTTGAGGGTGTTGCCGCTTATGGGATCGAATAAAATATTTAATCCAATATAGGTAAGATTTGTCTGTTTTTAAGCTTAGCCACGTAAGCGCAGCTCATGGCGGATAAAATTGAGAAAAGGGCTAGAAGACATCACACACTCCTTGTGGATAATTGATTGAAAGCTGTACAGATATACAGTTTATTTTTTTGATTGCCAAATTTTGGCTCGGTTTGTCAGTTTTGAATAGTCCTATTTTGCGTATTTGTACTGGCAGTAAGCTAGAAAGTCTTTTAGTATCAATAGCTCAGAATATCAGCAGCCGAAATAACAGGCTGTGAATAAATGTGTAAACCCGCACGCTCGAATTTCCAATTAACCAGCCTGTGGAAAAGGTTAAAAAGTGCCATAGAATCAGTTTTTTATAGGGATTTATATGGAAATTAAAAACAGTGTAGATGCGCATGCGCACTATTAAAATGTTATGTGAATAGGAGATATTTACGGTGAAAATGGAAGTTCAAAGTAAGTTTGATCAATACCCAATTCATATAAAACCGCTTCTCGAAAACCTTCGAGAGTTAATTCTTGAAGTGGCAGAAAGCCTCAGCCTTGGTGATGTTGAAGAAACATTAAAGTGGGGAGAACCCAGCTACCTCGTGAAAGGTGGAAGCACTATCAGGATTGACTGGAAAGAAAAGTCTCCTGAACAATATTTTATATTTTTTAACTGCAATACGAAGTTGATAGATACTTTCCGAGAATTATATTCCGAAGAGCTTGAGTTTCAAGGTAACAGGGCAATTATTTTAAATGCCAGAAATTCTATTCCATTGCATATCCTCAGACATTGCATTGAGCTTGCAATGAAATACAAGAGCGTCAAGCACAAACCACTCTTGGGTGCTTAGTATTGTGCAATATTCACATAACAAGCCCATCCAAGCGACCGCATTCTGCGGCGCTTTATGGGGGCGTTATATTTTTCAAAAGGTTTGGCATGAAAATCGATAATGCATCAAAAGCTGATTACTTAGCTTTAATTGAAATTTGGGAAAAGTCTGTGCGAGCAACGCATGATTTTTTACCTGAAGAAAATATAAAAACGTTGAAGCCTCTTATTTTAGAACACTATTTTGATGCTGTTGATTTAAGAGTTGCTAAAAATGATAGCGACAATATTATTGGTTTCATTGGTGTCTCAGAGGGCAATGTAGAAATGTTGTTTATATCACCTGATTCTCGTAATAGTGGCGTTGGTTCTCTTTTATTAAAAAATGCAATTGAGTATCAGTCTGCCAGTAAAGTTGATGTAAATGAACAAAACCCAGATGCTATTGGCTTTTATAAGCATTTAGGGTTTCAGGTGTTTGATCGCTCTCCATTAGATGGTCAAGGTAATCCTTTCCCATTGTTACACATGGAGATAGGCAAAATATAACAAGAACTTCAAACGGAAAAAATACAGTTGGCTGTTTTCACTCCGTTCAACATTTTAGCCAACTATATTTTTCCGCTTAAGTAAGCGTTAAAAACCTAGGGAAGTCCGAAATGGGTCGAAAGTTTATTTCTCAAAAGAAACAGACAAAAGAAGAGCTTTTTGACTCCCTGGTCAAGAATGCAATAGATTTTTTGGATTCATCGCTTGATGATTTGGAAAAGAGGCCTAAGAACTCTATTGTTGATTTTTATACCTCAATTGAGTTGTTTCTTAAGGCTCGTTTGATGGATGAGCATTGGACTCTTATTCTCAGTAAACCCGAAACTGCAAATATTGACAGTTTTAGAGTTGGGGACTTTCATTCCGTTTTCCTAGAAGACGCAATCAAAAGACTTAAGTCCATCGTCAGTGAACATCTTGATCAGACCACAATTGATAACTTCAAAGCGTTAGGTGAGCACCGTAATCAAATAGTTCATTTTGCTCACTCTGATTACGCTGATTTGTCCGCAACGAAGGCCGGTGTGGTAGTGGAGCAGTGGGCATCTTGGCATCACCTGCACACCTTGTTAACAGAAAAATGGAAAGATGTTTTTAAGTTATATCAAGAAGAGTTTAAGCGCATCCACAGACGAATGATGGGGCAAAAAGACTTTATCTTAGCTAGGTACAAAGAACTAAAACCAAAAATAGAAATAGAAGAAAAATCAGGGAAAAAGGTTATTGATTGTCAGCATTGCGGAATGTTGGCGGCCGTTGTCAAAGAGGAACATAAATGGGGTTCTGATTATAGCTGTATTGTTTGTGGGGTTTCAGACACCGCAGTAGTATCAACAAGAGAAAGTATCGAGTGTCCAAACTGCCATAAAGATTTCGAGTTTTTTAATAAAAACCTAGATGCCTGCCCACACTGTGAAATAGCTATTACGACGGAGAAGCTCATTGATTTATGTGAAGCCAAGTACACTGAGGGAGATGACTGGTGGGAAGAGGGACAACCACATATAGCAGGATGCCATAGATGCCAATACGAAAGACCCTCTGTATTTTTTATTGACGGCCTGTGGAGTTGCGTATCTTGTTTTGATAGAGGATGGCAGGCAATATCTTGTCCCCATTGCGACGAATTCGTAACTGGCGATATGGAAACAATTAAGTATTTCGCTTGTTATAAATGCGAAGATGAAGCTAGAGAACGATTCAAAGCAGACGGTTTTTAACAATGCATTGCAGCGGACAAGCCGCTGAATGGTAAGCGCCCTTAAATCTGCATTCTTGCTGACCTTCTCGTAATATCAGAACCTAACACCTGTTTACTTTAACCATGAACAGGTGTCTTTATGAATACTTTTTCGGATCCTCAATCCCGTGCTGACTTTTGGCGGGCGCAAGTCACAGCTGCTGAGGCAGCGGCCATGTCCAGTGCTCGGTTCTGCAAAGAAAACGATCTCAATTATTCTCAATTCATGTATTGGCGGCAGAAATGTCAGACACCATCAGCCCCAATATCGGAGGACAAGTCGTCCAGTTTTATCAAAGTGGAACCTTCATTGGGCCAGTTAGGGTCAGGCTTGTCGGTGTCTTTGCCAAATGGCATGCAAATCCACGGTATTGATTCGACCAATGTGACCTTGGTTCGTCAGTTGTTGGAGTGGGCGTTATGACACGTTATTTTCGCCCGTCGGTCGACATGCCTAAGATCTATCTTTATCGTCAGCCAGTGGATTTTCGTAAAGCCGCTGTGGGGCTGGCAGCGATTGTGGAGCAGGAGTTGGCGCAGAATCCTTTTGATGGTGCTTTGTATGCGTTTACCAATCGGCACCGGAACAAAATTAAATGTTTATTTTGGGAGGACAATGGTTTTGTGCTGTATTACAAAACCCTTGCCGAGGACAAGTTTCGTTGGCCCAAAAAGGGTGACGAGGTGATCTCTCTTACTGGACAACAGATTAATTGGCTGCTGGATGGCTATGATATAACGGCGATGAAAGGCCATAAAAAATTGCATTATGAGTCTGTTTTTTAACGCGTTTTAGGGGCTGTTATGATAAAATAACGTACATGAAAACAGCCCCTAATACGCACAACATCTCGGTCAATTATGCGACTCTGTCACAGGCGGAGTTGTTGTCGTTGCTGGTCAAAAAAGACCAAGATCTCGTGCAAAAAGATCAGGTGTTAGCGCAAAGAGATCAGGTACTAGAGCTGAAAAATCAGCTCCTTGATGATCACCATCAGGTTATTCAGCATCAAAAAGCCTTGCTGGATGAAAGAGACCGTAAAATTGCACAGTTAGAGGAGCTCCTGCGCTTAGCCAAGGCTCAGAAGTTTGCGGCAAGCAGTGAAAAGTCCGTCTATCAAATCGATCTGTTTGATGAGGTGGAATTGGAAGCGGCCATTGCGGCTCTGATCGAACAACTGCCCGAAGACGTGCTTCCAGAAGCGGTTCGATCTCGTAAACGCCAACGTGGCTTCTCTGACAAACTGACTCGCGTACGGGTGGAACTGCGTTTGTCAGAAGAAGAAAAAGCCGGTGCCACGTCTACCTTTTTCAGCAAGGTCAAAGAAGAACTGGACATCATACCCGCCCAGGTTCGAGTGTTAGAGTACTGGCAGGAAAAAGCCGTCTTTAAAACACAAGAGGACCAAGCAGACCACATCGTTGTCGCCAAACGTCCTCTTCACCCACTCGGTAAATGTGCCATTAGCATCAGCGCGCTGGCTTACATCATCGCTGGAAAATATGCGGATGGCCTGCCCTTGTATCGCTTGGAAAAACAGATCGAACGTTACGGAGGGCATTATGACCGCACCAGCATGGCCCACCACGTCATCCTGCTGACTGACAGAGTCCAGTCCCTACTGAATCTTGCTTGGGAAACCCAATTGGAAGCGGGGTACCTACAGGGTGACGAAACCCGTATCCAAGTGCTCAAAGAAGACGGCAAAACCGCCCAATCGGATAAATGGATGTGGGTGATACGCGGCGGACCGCCAGACAAACCTATCGTGCGTTTTGAATACAACCCTTCCCGAAATGGGGAGGTACCCGTGCAGCTGCTCGATGGGTTTAAAGGTGTCCTGCAAGCCGATGGCTATGGCGGCTACAATGCCGTGTGCCAGAAATACAACCTAACTCGCATTGGTTGCTGGGATCACGTGCGCCGTAAATTTATTGAGGCCAGCAAAGGCGCTGACACCAAAAAGAAAAACAAAAACTCACCCCCTACCAAAGCCGAGGTGGCATTAAGCCATATCCGTAAACTCTACAGGATTGAAACACAGATAAAAGACCTGAGCGACGCTGAGAAACATCGCGTGCGCCAAGAGCAAAGCCTTCCGGCCCTCAACACCTTTAAAGAATGGCTCGGCAATAATGTCGATAAAACCCCAAAAGACCAGCTGACCTACAAGGCCATCCGCTACGCCCTCAACCAATGGGAGACACTCACGGGATACTGCGAGGATGGGCAATTGCACATCAGCAATGTCTTGGCTGAGAACGCCATCCGCCCCTTCGCAATTGGACGTAAGAATTGGTTATTCGCCGACACCTCACAAGGGGCCAAAGCCAGCGCGGCTTGGTACAGTCTTGTCGAAACCGCCAAAGCCAACGGCCTAGAGCCTCATGCGTATATTTTGCATATCCTGCAGCACATCGCTAGCGCCGACACCGTTGAAAAATTAGAAGCCTTATTGCCTTGGCGTGTTAAAGCGGCGCTGTAAAGGCACACGCCCATCAAGCAAACGGACACAACAGCAAAAAGCACGGGATAAAAAAGAAACGGGTAGGCGTAAAATAAAAAAGTAAAATAAAAAAATAGAAATCGTAAAAGCAAAGAAGAGAAATCAAAGAAAGGCTTTACCGCCGCATCCCTGCAGCCACTGAATCTTCCTGAAAAGAGACAGAGCCTCCCTCCTGGAGGCGTAGGCAAATCCGTTCGCCCTCTGTCTATATTTACCCTAGCCTTTTTTGACACCTGATGCAACCTCACGTATCAATTTACATTATCGATGGATGATCACTACAAGGTCATTTACAACAACACAAAACAAATTAAACGACAAGAATGCTGATTTAAGGGCGCTTACGCTGAATGCGGCGTTAGCTTTCTTTGGAAATTACGTGCCTAATTTAAAAATGACACTTTTAGAAAACTCCATAAGTTTTTTCTTGGAGTCTGTGAGCAAGGCTATTCAGGCTGAATCAGACGAAGATAAATGGAAATTTGCGATATTACTTTTAGTGCAAGCAATCGAGACCAGCCTAAAAGAGCGTCTGAGAAGAACTAATGAAATATTTGTTTATTCGAATATAGACAAGCCAAGGCACACAGTTGATCTAGGCTTGGCGATTGAAAGGCTTGAGAAAATATCGAAAGTTAATTTGAATCAACCTGATGTTAAGTGCATTAGGACTGCATCTGAGCTTCGAAATCAAATTGTTCATTTTGAGTTTGATCTTTCGATCGAGCAGATTAAGTCCAACTTTGTAAGCCTTGTTGGTTTTTATACATCATTTTGCAGAGATCATTTGGATTCAGACATTGTTTCTCAGCTCCCTCCAAAACTGCACTCAGAGCTACTAAATCTCGATAGCTATATTGAGGAGCTAGAGAAGAGAGCCTCAGAGCGAATGGTCGCCGAAGAAATTCCAGATGATGAAGTATGGGAATGTCCAGCCTGTAAAAAAGATACATTTGTGATCTACGATGGCATAGATACTTGTTACCTATGTGGACATTCAGAGCCAGTTGTTGAATGTGAGGAATGTCAGGCTCTTGAATTTGAGGAAGATCTTGAGCAAGTAGATTTTGGCAATATGAAAGGCTGGGAAAACTATAAGGCTTTATGTAAGGATTGCTTTTACAAGCTAGAAAATGAAAACCCTTACGAAGAGTATTATTGAGCAAAAGCTAACAAACGCGTCAATTGGGACTGGTTTTCCGCTGGCGCTCCAAACCAGCCCATTACGCGGGCGTTAGCAGTACGCAACAAAACAAAATCTTGCCAATAGTGTAAAAAAGGTATATTTTTCACACATGAATAAATTTGAGTACGACCCAGAAAAAAGCAAATCGAACCTTGAAAAGCATGGCATTGATTTTGAGCAGGCTCAGGAACTTTGGCAAGATTCTGAGCTAATCGAGGTTTCGGTTAAAACTACTGATGAGCCTCGAGCTTTAGTAGTTGGTAAATTAAACAAAAAGCATTGGTCTGCAATCATTACTTATAGAAACTCAAATATTCGTATAATTTCAGTTAGACGGTCCAGAAAAACGGAGGTTGTACTTTATGAAAGCTAGAGATTTTGATCAAAAATTTGATGCAAACGATGACGATATTATCAACGACATTGATCTTACTTCAGTCAAACGTGTTAATCAGCAACAAAAAAGGGTTAATGTAGATTTCCCAGTTTGGATGATTGACTCATTAGACAAAGAAGCATCAAGACTTGGCGTAACTCGCCAATCAATTATTAAAGTTTGGCTTGCTGAGCGTCTTGAGCACCAAATAAACCATTAAAAACTGCTAACAAGGCGCTCTACCGGATTCCATAATTTGTCGCGGTTTTTGCAAAAAAACGCAAAAAGCCCCGCCAAATTATTCCACTGGTGAGCTTGGCGTTATGCATAGGGATAAACAATGAGCCTAGGGATAATGGAACAGCTCACTCATAGTACAGTGAGAAATGAGAGGCGATATAACCCGCACGCTCGGTTTTTTAATTTATTGGGCTGTGGGAAATAAGAAAATACCATAAAATCAGTGTGTTATAGAAACTCATATGGAAATTAAAAACAGTGTAGATGCGCATGCGCACTATTAAAATGTCAGCTCAGAAGGTATTTTTCACATCACGATAAAAATTTTCATGAGAACCTAGAGCCATAAGTTCGAGAGTAACGGTACCATCTTCGTAGCTATAACCAAGTAATGTGAGTTGTTTTACCATCTTAAATTTGTATACGCGAAGGAAGTATAAAACGCCTTTTTTCTGTTGCCCTAGAAGCGGATCTTCAATCAATTCTCTGATTGCCTTATCTAGATCCGTCTTTTGGTTTTTATGTAGCTTTTTGACTGCTTTTTGAAATGTAGGAGTTTGAAGAACCTGAGTAATTTTAGCCAAAATTATATGCCTCAAGCTTTCCGGCTTCTTTTTCTGCTTTGGCAATGATAGCTTGTTTAACGAACTCGTAAGGTAAATCAGGGTTATCTTCCATGATTTCACCAATTTTAGCCCAGTGTTCAATTTGTTTCGGCGTTGTACGGTTTAGAGCTTTAGCCATAATAGCGGCTTTATCAACTAAATCTTGGTCGAGACGAATACTTGCAGTAGACATAATAAAATCTCCTTAATGTAGTATAAAAAATTGTAGCGTATTGCCACATTTGTAGCAATGTGAATCATAGTAAAGCGCTGCAAGAGACCTCTCAATGTCACGCATTTTACAGAGAAAAATAACGGCCAGTGCTCTAGTCGGCTCCTAATTAGTCGACATCGTTGCTCAATGGGGCTTTTGGCTTTTGAGCCAGTTCTCAATTAAATGCCGTACCGCCGCAAATTATCTATTACAGCCATGTGAAGCGTGGTAAAAAAAGAGCATCGCTTCAGCCTTAGATAATTGTCATTGGGAGATAAAATGAGCATCCAAATTCGTCCCGCTGAGATTGATGACCTACCTGCGTTAACCGATCTTTATAATCACTACATAGTGAACACGGCCACG
The DNA here is from genome assembly GCF_020694005.1 of Marinomonas profundi. Lineage (NCBI taxonomy): Bacteria > Pseudomonadati > Pseudomonadota > Gammaproteobacteria > Oceanospirillales > Oceanospirillaceae > Marinomonas > Marinomonas profundi. Next base: position 2,021,786 of record NZ_CP073013.1, read on the forward strand.
ACCTTTGATATAGAGCCTTACACACTAGAAGGCCGAGCGGTTTGGTTTTCGCAATTTGCGACAACAGGTCGACATCGTTTATTGGTGGTGGAACAAGACGGCGAGATCCTTGGCTATGCTTGCAGCGGTCAATTTAAGCCCAAACGCGCCTACGAAACCTCAGTCGAAGTCAGTATTTACCTAAAACCCGAGACAAAAGGCCGAGGCTTGGGAACCGCTTTATACATCGAGTTGTTCGAGCAATTGGCAACAGAAGACGTGCATCGCGCTTATGCAGGCATCACCTTACCCAACGAAGCCTCCCGCATTATCCACGAAAAATTCGGCTTTGAATCCGTGGGTATCTATCTAGAAGTAGGCCGCAAATTTGGCCAATACTGGGACGTGGAATGGTTTGAGAAAGAAGTGGGGAGTGATTAGAAAATAATAATGACTTATTAACCTAGGTTAATTCCTTCTCGTCTGTGCTGCTGTAATCTTAACGGTATTCCGTATTGATTATTTAAGGGCGTCGGTTATGCCACTATCATCCAGCCTACAAAATTATCTATCTGACCTAGGTTTGGCTGTACCTGAGCCTTGGCGTTATGCTACTTGACAGGACCTGTTAACTGGTGCTATTAATAGCACCAAATCGTTGACTAGGTAATCACTATGCAAGTGAAATTTTCCGAGGATGTCATTCCTCTATCAGACCTGAAGATCAATCCCGGAAAGGTGGTTGGTCGAGCGCAAGATACGCATCGCCCAATCCTGCTCACCAGCCGTGGCCGCGGCATAGCTGTTGTTCAGGGACTGGAGGATTATGAGAGAGCCGCGGAGGAATTGCGGTTCGTAAAGGCGGTGGCGCAGGGGCTTATGGATGTTCGCGAGGGCAACACCATATCGTTGGAGGACGCCAGAAAAACGTTGGGCATCGAGTAAATGGAATTACGTATCGCACAGTCCGCGCTTGAGGACTTACAGGCTATTCAGGAGTATTACAAAGAGCAGGATGTGCCACATATCGGTGATGCTTTCGTGGCTGCTATCCTGGGGCATTGTGGAGTGCTTCAAATCCACCCTGATGCTGGCCGAGTTGTTCCTGAATTCAACATGGATCATATTCGCGAATTGATTCACGCGCCGTTTCGAGTTGTCTATCTCAGGCAGGCTAAAGAGGTTATGCTCATACGAGTCTGGCGGAGTGAGAGGCAGCTCGAATTACCAGCAAACGAAACATAACCAAGCCATGCACAAAAGACTAACAAGACACCCGCACAAACTTATACTGGGACGTGGAATGGTTTGAGAAAGAAGTGGGGAGTGCTTAGAAAATAACAATGACGAATTAACCTAGGTTAATTCCTTCTCACCTGTGCTGCTGTAATCTTAACGGTATTCCGTATTGATTATTTAAGGGAGTCGGTTATGTCTCTATCATCCAGTTTGCAGAACTATCTATCTGACCTAGGTTTGGCTGTACCTGAGCCATTGAATATTGAGTTTGTGCGTCAGTTGCAGTCGGCGCATGTGGCGCGTTATAGCTTTAATAGTTTGGCGGTGGTGTTGGGCGAAGAGATTTCGTTGGAGCTTGAGGCTATCAGTGAAAAAATAGTGACGCGAGGTTTGGGCGGTTATTGTTTCGAGCATAACAAGCTGACGTTTGAGCTATTAAAAGCCTTGGGTTATGACGTACAGCTTAAGTTGGCGAGAGTGCTGAATAATAATCTCGAACGAGAGGCGGGCCGAACGCATCGGGTGACCTTGTTAACGTTCGAAGGGGTGAGTTATTTGGTGGATACCGGCTTTGGTGGCAATGGGCCGATTGCGCCATTGAGGTTAGATATCAACACGCAACAAGTGGCTGGTTTAGATCGTTATCGTTTATTGGCTAAAAGCAATGGCGAGTACGATCTTCAAGTAATGAAGGGCGATGACTATTTCACCCTTTATCGTTTTGATAATGCGACTTATACGGATGCAGATTGTGAACTAGGGCATTTTTATTCTCATAAAAACTCCAATGCGGTGTTTCTAAAGAACCTGATGGTGACCTTGAAAAAGCAAGATCAGACAGTCGCTTTGGTGAATGCTGAATTGACGGTACGAGATCAACATAAAGAGCAAAAGTATGTGATTGAAACCCCAGAAACACTGGGGAATGTTTTAAAATCTGAGTTTGATATTACCCTTGAACCTGTTGTGGTCGAACACCTATTTGATCGTTTTGTGGCGCCAATCATAACCGACCATAAAGCAAGGGCGAGATCATGAGTGCGTTATTGACCTTACTTCTGTGGGCTTGGTTGATGGCATCGTCTTTTATCGTATCGGCTCATATGGTCAACTACGCCAGTCCGATTGCCACGTCTACGTTTCGATTTTTATTGGCGATGTTGATTATGTTACCTGCGTTATTGTTCAGTTGGCAGCGGGCTAAGTTGAATAAAACCGCGCAGTTTAAGGCGCTGTTTACTTCGCGTCAGCGGCTTTTTCATTATGTGGTGATAAGCGGTGCGCTGGTGGGATTTTTTATTGGGTTATTTGTGGCGTTGCAGTCGACCACGCCGTTGCATACATCGGTTTTGTATACGCTGGTTCCCTTAATTGGTGTGGTGATAGCGAGGGTGTGGCTCAAGGAAGTCGCGCCTTTATGGCGAGTAATGGGCTTTGTGCTGGGGTCTATCGGTGCGATGACGGTGTTGTTTGCCACACAAGGTTTTTCTACCCAAGGCTTTTCTGTACAAGATAACGACGGATTTCAGTGGCATTCGGGCGATTATATTTTTGTGGGTGCGTGTTTCTTATTGGCCTTGCATGTGGTGTCGGTACAAAAGTGGGGGCGTTCGTTAGGTGCCTTGTCTGGTGCTTTTATGATTATGCTGTTCGGCACGTTTTGGTTGTTGCCTATCGCTTTGATTTGGGGCGAGCTTGACCAGGTGCAATGGTCGATGTCGGGATTTTGGGTAAATGTTTTGTATTTAACGGTCTTTACCACCTTGTTTACCTTTGTGTTGCAGCAGCGTTTGGTGATGACGGTGGGGGCAAGTCGGCTGCTTGCCATCTCCTATACGATACCCGTTTGGGTGGCGTTATTTACGGCGCTGTCGCAATCTCGTTTAGCCAGTCTGGCGGATTGGCCTTTCATGACGGGTATTGTATGTTTAGGTCTCGCCCTTTTTCTTATTGATGGCAATGTAAGCAAGGTAAAGATCGCCGATGGATCGCATTCAACTGCAAACTAGTTTTGAATCTTATTTTAATGCATTAGGTTATGAGATTGATTGGCAACGGCTGACGGTGCCAATGGATGTTCATCTGGTCCGAAAAGGCGATTATCTGTTTCAGCAGGGGGATTTTGCGAATCGTTTGTACTTTTTGCATTCTGGCTTGGTACGTTACGTGAGTGTGTCCGACGAGGGGAAAGAGTTCACCCAAACCTTTGCTAAAAGCCCGAGAATCATTGGTTCGACTAAGGCGATGGTGATGGAAACGCGTGCTTTGTTTGGCATACAGGCCTTAGACGATTGCATGATCACGTCTTTTCCTTGGAACGCTTTTTATGCGCAAATGCGCCATGATACGGGCTTTTTAGAATGCTACGCTAAATTCCTAGAGCGTATTTTCATTACTAAAGAAGAGCGCGAAAATGCCTTTGTAAAACACTCCGCAGAGCGTCGTTATCTAGAGTTTTGTGCGACGTATCCAGAATTGAAAAACACCATCCCACAACAACAGATTGCCTCTTATATTGGTATTACCCCTGTGGCACTGAGTCGTATTCGGCAAAAACTCAAGTTGAATCGCGGAGGAGCTTTTCCTTAATGGTTAATGTCAGTTCTTCAATGAAGGTTTGAATTAGGGTGGATTGTCGTTCTCTATGTAAGGTGATGCCCAGTGTGCATTCTGGGTTGGGTAAGCGAATGGGAATTTGTTTCAAGCGCGGGTTGAGTTGTTTGATGTTCCAGTCGTCGTAGAAGAGTAGGGCGATGGCGTCGCTGTGAATAACCAGTTCTTCTGACGAGGCAAAGGTGAGCATTTCCAAAGCTTGAATGGGCGGTTTGTTGTCGATGCTATGGAATAAGCTTTCGAAGTAGTCTCGAATCGGGGTGCCATGGCGCGCGACAATCCAGCGTTCATTGGTTAAATCATTAAGCGTTTTCGCGTAGTCATGAACTGGGTGATCGGCTCGTGCGATCAAGGCATATTGCACGTCTAATAAGGGCAGTTCTATTAATTCTGGATGAATCGGGCCTTTTCGCATCAGTCCTAAAAAGCAATCTATTTCCCCTTGGCGTAGGGCGTTTGCCAGCATGTGATAGGGGCCTTGCATGGCTTGCAGGCGAATTCTTGGGTGTTGTTTGAATAAAGAGGCAAAGGCCACTGGCACTATGTCTTGGCAAGAAAAGGACAACATGCCGACCGATAATCGTCCCGTTAGCTCGTTGGGCAAGGATTGCAGGGTGTGTTGGAGGGATTGCGCCACGGGGGAAACTCTAAGGTACAAGGAAGCAAGTTGTTTGGCGGCTGTTTGTGGGATCAAGCCATGGCGAGCGCGTGCGAAGAGTGGCTGTTGCACCATGTTTTCGATTTCTTTCAAGGTTTTACTGACCGCGGGTTGGGTCATGCCAAGCGTCTGCGCGGCCACTGAGGCGCTGCCGACTCTTACCACGGCGTCAATCACCATTAGGTGTCGCCATTCCACATAGGCGTTTAATTTTAGTAAGGCGCTGACGTCATGTTGTAAATGACGCTCTGTGTCAGCAATGGCTTGTAAAACAGCGTTGCAGGAAGAAATCACCACTTCGCCTTCTGCGGTTGGTTCTGCGCCACTCCAGCCACGGGTAAAAAGACTAATTTGCAGGGCTTGTTCCGCCTGTGATAAGGCGCGCGAAATACTGGGTTGGCTCAAATTTAATGACAGGCTGGCGTCTTTTTCGGTGCCTTTTTTCATGATCTCGGTAATCACACGGCACTGTTTAAGCGTCAGTGGAAAGTTTGAATTAAGCTTGTTCATTCGGCGTTCCCCGTTTCCCTATAAAAGAGTGTGTCGCAAAACGACTTCCGTCGATCTTGTCACGATTTACCCTGAAAAATAGCATGCCGACAAAAAAACTCGCTACAAAATACGTCTCGTCGGGCTAAAGCCGCGACCTACAAAAACCAATATAAATCAAATAATTGTAGGCTAAATAGCCTCTCACGCCTGATCACGGTCGTACCTTCCTCATCAGGCCTACAAAACTTATCCAGCCTTCGCTGATTACTTTCTGCAATGCGCTGACAATTTAAGATATAACCAAATTTTAATCTATATTTTTAAATATGCATATGCCGAATTGATTTTTTCCATATACCTTTGAATGAACAAGATGCGCGCGGTTGTCCCGTTATCTTCTCGATTTTAAGGTAGGACATGAATGAAAAATAACAATAAGCCTTACAGCAATATTCCTGGCACGACCGTGTTTGACGGGGATATGGCGAGAATAGGTTTCCATCTCAATCAATTCTGTATGTCACTCATGCAGGCATCCAACCGCGATGCGTTTAAGCAGGATGAGCGCGCCTATTTAGACAAATGGCCAATGACAGAAGCGCAAAAAAAAGCCGTGTTGGCGCGGGATTTTACTCAGCTGATTGCCCTTGGCGGCAATATTTATTATCTCGTTAAAATCAGTTCAAACGATGGGCTTAGCGTCGCCGCGGCCGTTTCAACCATGACTAATTTATCCGTTGAAGACTATATGGAGATGATGCGCTGTGGCGGTCGTTCGTCAGAAGGTAATCGCTATGTGATGGATAACCACCCCGAGGAGAAGCAATAATGGCCAATATTACCTGTGGATTAGGCACCTCTCACATTCCGTTACTGGGACACATTATTGATAAGGGCGAGAGCGCTGACGAAAAATGGGCGCCGATATTTGACGGTTTCCAGTTCACCAAGCAATGGATCAAAGAGAAAAAACCAGACGTGGTGATCTTGGTGTACAACGACCATGCGACGGCGTTTGATATGAAGATCATTCCGACCTTTGCGATTGGCTGTGGCGAGGAATATCGCCCGGCTGATGAAGGGTATGGCGCTCGTCCTGTGCCTATTGTAAAAGGCGCGCCGAAACTGGCGTGGCATATTACCGAGTCGCTGATCAAGCAAGGTTTTGACATGACCATTGTGAATGAAATGGACGTGGATCATGGCCTCACTGTGCCCTTGTCTATGGTGTTTGGAGAAGTGGAGGAATGGCCTTGCCAAGTGATCCCTTTGGCGGTGAATACCGTGGTGTATCCCGCGCCAACCGGTGAGCGCTGCTTGGCGTTGGGCAAAGCCATTCGCACCGCCGTTGAGCAATTTCCTGAAGATGTCAATGTACAAGTGTGGGGAACCGGTGGCATGAGTCATCAATTGCTGGGCGAACGCGCTGGCTTGATCAACCGAGAATGGGATCTTGCTTTTATGGACGACTTGCAAAGCGACTACGACAAGTTGGCGGCGATATCCCAAGTCGAATACATCCGCGAGTCAGGTACGGAAGGCTGTGAAATGGTGATGTGGTTGATCATGCGCGGCGCACTGAATCATCAAGTGAACGAAATTCACCGTCACTATCATGTGCCGGTATCCAACACGGCGTTGGGGCATCTTATCTACGAAAATGCTGACATCGCTGTTGACCTTAAAGCAGCAGAGGATGTGGCGTAATGGCGGGTTTTACAGCGAAACCAAAACTGGTTTGCTTGGCGGGTTTGCTGTGTGATGACCGTATGTGGCAGGGTGTCGCCGCGCAATTAGAGCAGGATGCAGACGTCGAGATAATGAGCTTTGCCGGCTTTGATGACCTGACGGCTATGGCGCAGCATGTTTTATCAAGCGTAGAGGGCGATTTTGCCTTGGCGGGTCACTCAATGGGAGGACGCGTGGCGTTGGAGATTTATCGTCTTGCGCCACAACGTATTACCCATTTAGCGCTATTAAATACGGGTGTTCATCCTAAATCAGACCAAGAAATCCCCGGGCGTATGCGCTTAATTGACGCCGCAAAAAGCAAGGGTATGCCAGCGTTAGCAAGGCAATGGCTGGTTCCCATGATGTCGCCGAAAGGGCTACAAGATGCCGAGTTGATGGCGAACCTCACGCAAATGGTGGAATCTTATTCCGTTGACGACTTTGAAAAGCAAATTCATGCGCTGATCCAGCGTCCCAATGCTGAAGCGCAGCTTGCACAGATTTCGGTGCCGACTTTGTTGCTTTCTGGCACCCAAGACACCTGGAGCCCGGTTGAGCAGCATCGGCTGATTCAACACAAAATCGTCGGCAGTGAGTTGGTGGTTATTGAAGACGCTGGGCACATGGCGCCAGTGGAAGCGCCCATACCAGTCGCCAATGCCTTGAAAAGCTGGCTACAAAAAAGCCGCAAGAGGTTGAGTGAGCAAACGCTGGAATCTATGCTGATTGAGTGGCAATGTCAGAAACTGGTAACGCGCTCTATTAATCTGCTAGACCAAGGACGCTGGCAAGAGTTGGCGAGTTGTTATGCTGAAGACGGTGTGTTGTATCGCCCTAGTGCGCCGACGGTAAAAATTGCAGGACGTGATGCGATTCTAGACTCGTTTACGGCTCGGCCTGCGAAAGAAACGTGCCACGCATTGACGAATTTAGACGCCGATATTATTAATGAAACACATGTTGTTGTAACGTCGAGAGTGGTGTTGTTTGCAGGCGCTAAAAAAACCGACCCTATTGAAAAAATGGTCCAAGCCAATGCGGATGTTTATATCGGTCGTTTTGTGGATGAAATCAAAAAAATCGAGGGTGAATGGTTAATCATCAAGCGGCAAGGGTCGATAGAGCTAAATTACAAAGGTGTTGGTTAAAAGTGGCTTACAGTAGCGAAAAGTGAAGGAAAGTCGTAATGGCATTTTCTCTGCGTTAAAAAGACGCTATATCAAAATACAATACCCTTTTGGTTAAATTGAACTAGCCAAATTGATGGTGGAAAAACAATACTCTAATCAAGGATTGTGATGGAATGGCGGTGTTGGCGAATACCGCGATAAGCAAAAAGCACAGGTCGCTAAAGACCCTGCTTAAATCGTTAAATCAAGACAAAGTTTCCAAAAAAATAAGGACGCACCGATAATCCGGCCTGTCCCGCAATAAAAATAAAAAGCCTTCAAGAAAGGCACCACAGCAACATTGGGAGAACCTCCATGACATTGAATAAATTAATCGTCTCTACGTCAGTCGCTATCGCGTTATCGGGTCAAGTATTTGCCGAGGAGTTGAAATTCGCTAGCTTTACGCCACCCTTTCATACCATCAACGCATCGGTGATTGAAAAACTGAATGCCGATTTATCGGCGGCCACTAATGGTGATCTCACCGTACGCGGCTACCATGGCGGTGAACTAGGCGCGGGTCCTGCAGAGCAATACATTCGAGTTCTACAGGGGGCAGCGGATATGTCTTGGGGCTTGCCGGGTTATACCTCGTCGCAGTTTGGCAAGACGATGATTTCCGAGCTGCCCGGTGCGATTCCAGAAGACATGCCGGGTTATGAAGCGCTGTGGCGCGCCTACGACAAACATTTAAGCCAAGAGTTTCCGGGCACCAAACCACTGGCGCTGTGGACCTCTGAACCGAATATTTTCATCATGCGTAACAAGGTGATTCGTACGCCCGCCGATCTTGCTGGGCTTAAAATTCGTGTCGCTGGCACCACCGCGGCTGAGGTCGCAAAGGCGTTGGGCGCAACCCCAGTGCAAATGCCTGCTAGTCAGATTTACAACGCTATGCAAACTGGTCTGATTGATGGCGTTATCACGGGCGCGTCGACGCTGACCGATTTCAAGCTAGATGAAGTGGCCGATGCCTTAACGTTGGGTGCGCCATTAGGGCGTTTGGCTTTTTATACCGTACTCAATCGCGGCACTTATGACGGACTCAGCAAGGATCAAAAAGCGGCTCTTGATGCGGCCAGTGGGGCTGGGCTATCAAAAAGTGCCGAAGACGCTTGGCTAGAAACCGCCACAGCGGCATTGAAAATCGCTCGGGCTGACAGCGCAAACAAGGTAATAGAACTAACCGATGCCGAAAAAGCGTCGTTCGCGGAAGCGGTGTCAGGGGTGGTTGAAGCCTACGTTGACAGTGTTGATGGTGCAGCCACGCAAGCCGCGATGCAGGGTAAATAAGCCATGCTGAGCGTAATACGTAAACTGGCGGATGGGCTGATTGCCCTATCCGCCGCAATCGGTGCTTTGGGGCTGATTGTCGAAGTGATCATTCTTCTGGCGGATGTGATTGGCCGTGCGTTTGGCGCGCCAATCTATGGCTCGCAAGATATGATCACGATGACCATGGTGATTGTGGTGTTTGGGGCAATGGCGTTATGTGACCGCGAAGGTGGGCACATTTCCGTTGATCTTTTTGAGCGCAGTTATCCTGCGCTATTGAATCGCTTGATAGACATTTTTTCCGCTGTACTGGGTGCGGTGATCTTTGTCGGCATTGCTTATGCGGTTAATGAAAGCGCTAAACTGTCCGTCATGTTGAATTTGTCGACCAATCTTTTGCGTTTGCCTAAAGCGTGGTTTCAAAATGGCCTGTCTATTTTTGCCTTACTGACGGCAGCGGGTATGGCGTTGCGCGCGATTGAACTGACGTTGTCAGGCCGCGACATTCGTAAAGGAGACACGGCTAAAGGAGACACAGCATGAGCGCTTCAATGATAGGTTTTATTGGCATCTTGGTGATGTTTGCTCTATTGATACTGCGGGTGCCAGTGGCGTTGACCATGTTTTCGGTGGGTTTTGTGGGCATTACCATACTCGATAGCAGCCGTTCGGCGATGAGTTTGCTGGCATCGGAAACCTTTACCCTCGCGTCGTCTCCCGAGTTGGTGGTTATTCCGCTCTTCATACTAATGGGGAATGTCGCTTCCGCGACGGGGATGAGCCGCAAGCTCTATGACGCGGCTTATGCTGTCATTGGGCAACTTCGTGGCGGATTGGCGTCGGCGACGGTGATTGGTTGTGGTGGTTTTGCGGCACTGTCCGGTTCCTCGGTGGCGTCGGCATTGACCATGGGGAAGGTCGCGTTGGGGCAGATGGATCGCTTTAAATACAACACAAAGCTTTCTACTGGTGTGGTGGCCGCGGGTGGCACCTTGGGCATCTTGATCCCACCGTCAACGGGTTTTGTTATTTTTGCGATTCTGACTGAGCAAAGCATTGGGCGTTTGTTTTTGGCGGGTGTGTTGCCTGGCATTATGTTGTTGCTATTGTTCATTTTAGTTATCACGGTGATTTGTTGGTTTCGTCCTGAGTTTGGCCCGGCTGGCCCGGCAACAAGCTGGCGCAATAAAGGCAAGGCATTGCTCGGCGCAGGCCCTATTGTCTCGGTGATATTATTGACCATCGGGGGGATTTACAGCGGGCTGTTTTCACCGGTTGAGGCTTCCGCCGTCGGGGCTGGGGTGGTGATATTAGTGGGGTTCTTCACTCGTACTTTGTCGGTGAAGGCACTTTGGCTCGCGGCACGAGATTCTGTGGTGACAACCGCGACGGTCATGTTGATCTTGATCGCGGCGCATATGATCAACCCGTTTATGGCGTTGAGTCATATTCCTACCGCGGTGGGAGAGTTGTTGTCTGGTATGGGATTGGGCGTCACTGGAACCTTGATTCTTATCTTAGCCATCTATCTTGTGTTGGGGTGTTTCTTGGAAGGCTTCGCCATGCTGGTGCTGACCTTGCCAATATTCTTTCCCATCATTATGGCGTTGGGTATCGATCCGATTTGGTTTGGTGTGCTGACCGTATTGACGCTTGAAATGGGGTTAATTTCTCCGCCTGTTGGCATCAATGTGTTCATCGTTAAATCGGTTGCACCGAACGTCCCGCTGGGCGATATCTTCCGTGGCGTGTTGCCTTTCTGGTTGATGATGGTACTGGCGGTGGCGCTGTTGATGTTCTTCCCACAGATAGTACTTTTCCTACCGAATACGATGCTTGGTTAGTGGTATTGTTGTGATCCGCTCTCATTCATAAACCTTTGACCGGCCTAGGCTGGTCAAAGGCTTATGGCATTCTCCTATCTCAATTTTATGTTATTTTGAGACAAATTTAGTTCAGTTTGCTATTCTCATCTCAATATTTTCTATTTTTGAGATAGTCATGATTGTTCATCCGCCTAAAGAATTGATAACGAATCCAATAGAGTTTCTTTTTAAGCAATCAAATTACTCTTTTGGGGAATATAGGAGCTATCAGGTTGCTGTGGATCCTAAAGGGCGCTATTTCCATTTTGATGAAATCAAACATCGCTTGCCTAAGAAATTGGATGCATTGTTAGTTTGGTCATTGATAAAAGACGCTAGAAAGAGTCAGAGGCAAACCGCATTCTTTGATGGAAGCGTGGTTGTTCCTAGTTTATATCTCACACCAACTATCCACAAAGCCATCAGTGAAACAGATCGCAATACCACTACCGCCGCATTGGAGTGGATGTGTGACAAGATCGGCGAGCAGAAACATTTAGACTATTTATTAAATGATCTTATTGAAGATGAAGCCATTAGTAGCAGTCAGTTGGAAGGTGCCGCGACCACTACCAAAGTCGCAAAAGATATGCTGAAAAGGGCCAGAAAGCCCAGAAGTCTTGATGAAAAAATGATCCTTGGTAATTTCAATATGATGAAATTTGCGTGGGAGCATAGGAGCAAAAATCTCTCAGTTGAATTTATAGAAGAACTTCACCAGATCGGCGTTGAAGGCATAGAAGATGATAAATACAGACCGGGCGTGATTCGAACGTCTGATGATGTGGTGGTTGAAAGCAACGATGGTGAAGTCGTCCATACGCCACCGAAAGCCGAATTCTTAAGTAGTCGACTTGATATGTTGGTGAGATGGGTCAATCAGTCACACCATGATGCGGAAAGTTCGGGTTATATCCATCCTCTGGTAAAGGCCATTACGCTGCATTTTCGGATTGGTTACGAACATCCTTTCCATGATGGTAACGGTCGGGTCGCTAGGGCGCTGTTTTATTGGTACATGTTTAAAAACGAGTTTGCGGCGTTTCGTTATATTGCCATTAGTCTGTTATTGAAAGAAGCGCCTGTGCAATACGGTAAAAGCTATCTCTACACCGATACGGATGAGATGGATTTGACCTATTTTGTGGACTACCAATGCCGCATCATCATTAGAGCAATTAATAGGTTTAAAGCGTCTTATGCTGAGACGGTGCAGGCGTTAGACATGTTTGACAAATGGCTGTTGGACTCAGGTTTATATCGTCAGTTATCCGATAAGCAGAAAACCGTTTTTCAGGTAGCAAAAAATAGAAAGGCGGTTACGTTTACGATTAATCATGTGAAAGAGAATTTGGGATGTTCCTACAATACGGCGGCGACGGTGTTGAATGGACTTGTTGAGTTGACGTTATTTGAAAAAGTGAAAGATGGACGTGAATGGGTCTATAAAATGATCGACCAACAAGAGCTTATTAACTCCTGACAGCCAAGCAAAAAAAAAGACCGGCCTAGGCCGGTCAAAGGTTCAGAGTGCTGTGGACAATAACGAAAAGGCTTTTATTCCCAAGAACGAAGCAGGTCGTCGTAAGAGACCGTCACGCCTTGTGGTTTTTCGTTAGAGATTTTCGGTTTTGGTGATCCAGGTTGTGCTAACCAGTAAGCTTCGTCACGTGGTTCGTTCAGTTTTGGCCCACATAGAGGTTGCACGTTAGCGCGCTCTAAACGTGCCATGACTTTATCCTGCGCTTCCGCTAGGCCGTTTAAGGCTTCTTGTGGCGTTGCTTCACCGCTGGCCGCTTGAGAAATGTACTGCCACCAAAGCTGAGCTAGCTTAGGATAATCGGGAACGTTGATCCCTGTTGGCGACCATTCTTTACGCGCTGGCCCTTTGTAGAATTCCACCAAACCACCCAATTTAGGCGCTGCTGCGGCCATTTCTGGGGAGTTGATATCAGACTCACGAATGGGCGTTAAGCCGACCAATGTTTTCTGCAAAGAAACCGTTTTTGCGGTGGTGAACTGAGCGTACAACCAAGCCGCTAGACGACGGTCTTCTGGTGTTGAGGTCATGAAGGTCCAAGCGCCTACGTCTTGATAGCCTTTTTTCATGCCTTCTTCCCAGTATGGCCCAACCGGAGACGGTGCCATGCGCCATTTTGGTGTGCCATCTTCGTTAACCACGGCTAAACCGTCTTTGATCATATCGGCGGTAAAAGTGGTGTACCAGAAGATTTGCTGAGCCACGGCGCCTTGTGCTGGCACTGGGCCAGATTCAGAGAAGGTCATGCCTTGTGCTTCTGGTGGCGCATACTTACGCAACCATTCGACGTATTTGGTCGTTGCATATACGGCCGCTGGGCCGTTTGTTGCACCACCACGAGACACGCTAGAACCGACGGGGGAACAGGCGTCTTTGATACGAATGCCCCATTCATCTACGGGTAAACCGTTTGGTGTGCCTTTGTCGCCAGCACCCGCCATAGAGAACCAAGCATCGGTGAAACGCCAGCCTAATGAAGGGTCTTTTTTACCGTAATCCATATGACCATAAATGCGCTTGCCGTCGATGTTTTTCACTTTATCGGTAAAAAACTCGGCAATGTCTTCATAGGCAGACCAGTTAACCGGCACCCCTAGCTCGTAGCCGTAAATGGATTTGAATTTTTCTTTCAAGTCAGGGCGCGCAAACCAGTCAGCGCGGAACCAATAAAGGTTGGCGAACTGCTGAGTTGGTAATTGGTAAAGCTTACCATCTGGGCCTGTGGTGAAATCCAAACCGATAAAGTCGGCAAGATCGAGCGTCGGTGAAGTGAAGTCTTTACCGTCTCCCATCATCATGTCGGAAATTGGTACCACTTTACCGTAACGGAAATGGGTACCGATCAAGTCGGAGTCGTTGACATAGGCATCGTAAATATTACGGCCAGATTGCATTTGCGTTTGCAGTTTTTCAACCACGTCGCCTTCTTGGATCAAGTCATGGTTGACCTTGATGCCCGTGATCTCTTCGAAGGCTTTGGCCAAGACTTGCGATTCGTATTTGTGCGTTGTTAGGGTTTCAGACGCTACATTGATTTCCATGCCACGAAATTTTTTCGCGGCATCGGTGTACCATTGCAATTCATCTAACTGTTGCTGCTTGTTTAGCGTCGAAGCGGTGAACTCTGTGTCTACCCATTTTTTCGCTGCGTCAGAATACGCGTCGGCCCATAAGTTAGCCGAGTGCATCATGACAGCAAAGGGTAAGGCGGCGAGTGCAATTTTTTTCTTATTGTAGTGCATAATTTACCTCAACAAAGTTTAGTGTTTCTGTTTGGTTTTTTTATGTATGGCGTCCGTGCCAGATAATCCATCGTTCCTATCGATTAGGGTCGCTGGCTAGCCCCAGCGCATTAGGATAATCATCCAGAATGCGCATAGGACGGTTGCCACCGTAAGGTTCACATCCGTTAATGCAACGAATGCGAGGTGGATAAAAGCGCTGCTGAGCAGGCCGATGAATAAGCGATCACCGCGTGTCGTGGCGAGTGGCAAAAAGCCACGACGCTCGACAGAAGGTGAGACAATTTGCCAGGTGGTCATACCGACCAAGATCACCGCAATGCCGATAAAAAACAGGGCGGTAGGTAATGTCCAAGACATCCAAGCCATAATAATTCTCCTTACACTCGACCAAGGGCAAAGCCCTTCGCCACATGGTTACGAACGAAATAAATGACCAACATACCCGGTATAATCGTGAGTACACCGGCCGCCGCGAGCAGCCCCCAGTCCATCCCCGACGCCGAGACGGTTCGCGTCATAATGGCGCCGATAGGCTTGGCATCGACCGAGGTTAGGGTGCGTGCCAACAGTAGTTCTACCCAAGAGAACATGAAGCAGAAGAAAGCCGTTACACCAATCCCAGAGCGAATCAAAGGAATGAAGATGCGCACGAAAAATTTCGGAAACGAATAGCCGTCGATATACGCGGTTTCGTCTATTTCACGAGGCACACCGCTCATGAAGCCTTCCAAAATCCACACCGCTAATGGCACGTTGAACAAACAGTGCGCCAAGGCCACGGCAATATGCGTATCGAATAGACCGACTGACGAATACAGCTGGAAGAAAGGCAACAGAAATACCGCTGGTGGTGCCATCCGGTTGGACAACAGCCAGAAAAACATGTGCTTATCGCCAATGAACTTATAGCGACTAAAGGCATAAGCGGCAGGTAAGGCCACCAGTAAGCTGATCACCATGTTCATGGAGACGTAAAATATGGAATTGACGTAGCCCATGTACCAAGTGGCGTCGCTAAAGATCTTGGCGTAGTTCGCTAGCGTGAAGTTCTCGGGGAAGAAGGACAACCCACTCAGAATTTCGGTATTGGTTTTGAACGACATATTGACGAGCCAATAAATAGGCAATAACAGCAAGACAATATACAGGGCTAAACCCAGCCGTCCGCGCAAGTTGGCGTTGCGGATTTTGCGTTCTGCTCGGCTATACACAGGCGCTTGTTCTGTCGTCGCTTTATAAGCGTGTGCTATCGGTTTCGTTGATGATTGAGTCATGATCCGCTCCTACTTGTCTTTTTGCATGTTCATGATGGTGGTGTAGAACACCCAACACACGAGCAAGATGATTAAGAAGTACACCAGAGAGAACGCCGCGGCAGGACCAAGGTCAAACTGTCCAATTGACTGGGTTACTAGCGATTGGCTTAAAAAAGTCGTTGAGCTACCTGGGCCGCCACCGGTGAGTACAAAGGGCTCGGTGTAAATCATAAAAGAATCCATAAAGCGCAATAGCACACCAATAATCAGTACGTTGCTTAATTTAGGCAGTTGGATGTAGCGGAACACGGCCCAGCGAGAAGCTTGATCGATGCGCGCCGCTTGGTAATAGACTTCCGGAATGGCGCGTAAACCTGAATAACACAATAGGGCGATTAAAGGCGTCCAGTGCCAGACGTCCATCAAGACGACGGTTAACCAGGCGTCGGTCGGGTCTGAAGCGTAGTTGTAATCGACACCGATATAACTCATAAAGGCCCCAAACAAACCAATATCAGCACGACCAAAGATTTGCCAAATGGTGCCCACCACGTTCCATGGAATCAGTAGCGGAATGGCGACTAAAATCAAGGCCAACGACGCGCCTCGGCCTTTGGTTGGCATCATCAAGGCGACGCAAATGCCTAAGGGCACTTCAATCGCTAGAATCGTGAAGGAATAGAGAAATTGACGCAGCAAGGCTTCGTGCAAGCGGCTGTCTAGCATGACTTGTTTGAACCATTCTGTGCCAACAAAGTAACGCGTATACGGGTCAAAAATATCCTGCACCGAATAGTTCACTACCGTCATCAAAGGAATGATGGCAGAGAAGGCGACGATGATGAACACCGGTAAAACAAGGAACCACGCCTTGTTGTTTTCGACTTTAGTTTGCATGGTCAATCTCCTTAGCTGTGTCGCCCTCAACAGTGTGATCGGTTAGGTCAACGAGATATTCGTCTACATAAACCTTGGTCCACTGTTCCGGAAAACTCACATAGATTTGCCCAGAGGGGACTTTTTGATCTTCGCTTAGGCGGGCCTTCATCAGTTGGCCGTTAAATATGAAAGATAAAATTTTATAAGTCCCTAAATCTTCGACGTAATCTACGGCGACTGAGAAGGCGTCGTTGTTTTTACCTTCCCAAACATGAACAAATTCAGGGCGAATACCTAGGGTAATCTTCTTTGCGTCCATGGCTTTTAAGCGCGCCAACATGGCGTCGCTGACGGAAATCTCATGCTCACCAAACATCAGCGCGTCTTTTTCGCCTTTCGCTGTTAGTTTGGCGTCAAAAAAGTTCATCCCCGGGCTACCGATAAAGTAACCAACGAAGGTGTGCGCTGGGTTTTCGAATAATTCCCGTGGCGTGCCAAACTGGACGATTTGTCCGTTGTACATGACGGCGATTTTGTCGGCAAAAGTCGAGGCTTCGAGCTGGTCGTGGGTCACATACACCATGGTGATGTTGAATTGCTCATGAATTTGCTTGAGCTTACGACGCAGTTTCCACTTTAATTGTGGGTCGATTACGGTGAGCGGCTCATCAAACAAGATGGCGGACACATTGTCACGGACTAGACCGCGCCCCATGGAGACTTTTTGTTTCTGATCCGCGGATAAGCCTTTGGCTTTGCGTTTCAATTGGTCAGACAGTTCTAGAATTTCGGCGACTTCATAGACTTTCGACTTTACCTTGTATTCTGGTACGCCAATATTGCGCAGTGGAAAAGCCAAATTATCAAACACCGTCATGGTGTCGTAGACCACAGGGAACTGAAAAACCTGCGCGATGTTGCGCTCTTCTGGTTTCAGCTCGTTGACGCGTTTGCCATCGAACAAAACCTCGCCATTGGAGGGTTTTAGTAACCCTGAAATGATATTAAGTAGGGTGGATTTACCACAACCAGATGGGCCCAGTAGAGCAAAGGCGCCGCCTTGTTCCCAAACGTGGGTCATTTCACGAATGGCGTAGTCTTCAGGCTTGGTTGGGTTGTCTGTGTAAGTATGCGCTAAGGCATTTAACGTAATAGCGGCCATGATTATTGATCCCTCATTCGAGCTGGGGAATGCACCATCTTGCCTTGTGCGTCAAAGGCGTAAAGCTTGTGCGTTGGGAAGTAGACCTTAATTTCTTGATCGACTTGGTAGGCGTGAACCCCAGATAAATGCAGCACCAAATCAAAATGCGGATTGTGAACATGCAAGAAGGTTTCAGAGCCACTGATTTCGGCTAGGTCAACGCGTACGGGCAACTCTAAATCATCGTCCGAATGGGGGACTAAGCCGATGTGTGAGGCGCGCACGCCAAACTGATAGTCACCCGGCGCTAGGCTTCGTAAGTCGCTGTTTAAACGAAAATGCACCGTGTCGTCGAAGGTGACTTCTTCTTCACTGACTTTACCGGGCACCACATTAATCGGCGGCTCAGAAAACATTTCAGCGGTGATAATGTCTTTTGGCTGATGGTACACCTCAGCGGTGGGGCCCATTTGCAACAAACGACCTTCGTTTAGCACGGCGGTATTGCCGCCTAGGGCGAGGGCTTCGTTGGGTTCTGTGGTGGCGTAAACCGCGATGCAGTTACGGGCTTTGAACAAGGCGCGTAATTCTTGGCGAAGTTCTTCGCGTAATTTGTAATCGAGGTTAACCAGCGGCTCATCAAACAAAATAATTTGTGAGTCTTTTACCAGCGCTCGCGCCATCGCGGTACGTTGTTGTTGTCCGCCGGACAACTGTAAGGGCAAGCGATCAAGAAAAGGATCGATACGCAGCATTTCGGCGGTTTCGCGGACACGGCGATCGACTTCCTTTGCATCCATCTTTGCTAAACGCAAAGGCGAGGCAATGTTTTCGTAAACAGTAAGGTTGGGGTAATTGATGAACTGTTGGTATACCATGGAAATGTTGCGTTCGCGCACTGGCACACCAGTGACGTCCACCCCATTCATGAGGATTTTTCCTTTGGTTGGACGGTCAAGACCGGCCATGAGGCGCATCAGCGTGGTTTTACCGGACAGCGTGCGCCCAAGTAAAACGTTGAAAGAGCCGGGTTCGAGGGACAAATTGACCTCATCGATCCAGGTTTCACCTTCAACAACGCGCGATACATTCTGCAGCGTTAGAGACATTGTGAGTACCTTTTTTGTTATTGTTTTTTTTTGGTGTCATCGCCTTGATCGATCTTAAAGCTCAAAAACGAACACACCTTGATGATTAAATACAATACAAAAGCTATGCCAGAAATATTTTATAGGCGATTTTTTAATTTAAGGTATTGATAAATATTGTGTTTTTTAAGTTTCGAGTAACGTCGTGGCAATTTTCGTTTTTGAAAAGAGACTGTTCACGAGTGTTCAAAGTGTTTACAGTTATCTAAAACAATGAACATTTCATACACAGTATTGACGTTTGTCATGCCGTGTTGGAGTTGAAAATGCAAGATGAAGAACAACAACAAAAACCAGAAGCGCTTACTGGAACAGAAGCACTCACCGGGTCAGAAGCACTGGCCGGACAGACACACAAAGAGCGAATCCAAGCGTCTTGGTATCGTTGCGAGCAATTTGGCTTAGAGCACGGCAGTCGCCCCGACTTTGCAACTTTGCCCAAGGGGACGTTGGGCGATCTGATCGATCAGCATCGTAGCTTGTTGGAAACCACAGAGAACGAAGTACTGCCGTACTACCAAAATATTCTGAGTAATTCGGCCTGTATGATTGTACTGGCTGACCGCCAAGGTCATGTCTTGAATACGTGGGGGCAGCCGCGCTTTGGCAGTGCGGCGGAGCATGGTTTGATTGGTGGTAATCAATGGAGCGAGATGGGCGCGGGCACCAATGCCATCGGCACAGCATTGATTACCGGCCAAGCCATTCAAGTGGGCCGTGATGAGCATTTTTTACGCGCCAACCGCTTTATGGTGGGTTCGGCGTCGCCTATTTACAACGCGAAAAATGATTTGGTCGGCGTGTTGGACATTTCTTCAGACGCGTATCTGCCGCAGGATCATACTTTTGGTATGGTCAAACTGATGTCGTTGAGCGTGGAAAATAGACTGATATTTTCCGCCTTTCAAAAAGAACATTTCATCCTCAGTTTTAATACCAATGTGTCCAGTTTGGACAGTCATTGGTCGGGTATTCTGGTGCTCGATGAAAACGGCACCATCGTATCGGCGAATCGTCGTGCCGAGGTGGTGTTAGCGCGGGATTTGGCCTTGCTCAATATCAATCAGGTGTTTGATATCGAAATGCGTGAGATCAAGCACCACCCTTTTAGTTTGCCACTGAAACTGATCGCCATGGGACGTTACCAGTTTTATGTCAAAGTGATTCCGCCCGTCCAGCAAATTATGCGTGTGCCTGACTTCCGCCAGCGTGCTGATTATGTCGCGCCTTCCCAACCAGAAGCGATTGTTATGACTGAAAAAAAACCGCCGACAGAAAAAACAACAAAAGCGGAAAATCCACCGTCAATTACCATTCCTGATAACGTCATTCCAATGGCCGAATTGCAGCACGGTGATGAGCGTGTTGAACGCTTAGTACGCCAAGCGCACAAGATCATGGAGAAAGACATTCCTATCCTGATTCATGGCGAAACCGGCGCGGGTAAAGAGATTTTTGTGCGCAGTTTGCACTATCACAGCTCTCGTGCCAAAGAGATGTTAGTGGCGGTAAATTGCGCGGCCATTCCGGCGGAACTGGTTGAGTCTGAACTTTTTGGTTATGAAAAAGGCGCCTTTACGGGAGCGCAAAACCGAGGCTCAATAGGATTGATTCGTCGTGCGCATCGTGGCACCTTATTTTTGGATGAAATCGGTGAAATGCCGATGATGGTGCAATCGCGTTTATTGCGAGTTTTACAAGAAAGAGTGGTGACACCATTGGGTTCGACAGAAGCCTTTCCGGTCGATATCAAACTGATTTCAGCCACCAACCGAATTTTAAAAGACGAAGTAAAAGAAGGGCGTTTTCGCCAAGATTTGTACTATCGAATTTCCGGTTTGAACATCGAATTACCCGCTCTGCGAGAACGAACGGACAAGGCGGCATTGATTCAATATCTCCACGAACGTTTACGCAAAGAAGAGCCGGGGCCGGCCTTATCACCAGACATGCTTGAATTATTAGTGCGACACCCTTGGCCGGGTAACATGCGCCAACTCGTTCATGTATTAAAAGTCGGCATGGCCATGGCCGATGAAGAAACCCTTGAAGAATGGCACTTGCCTGATGACTTCTTTGATGATCTTGATGCGATGGCGGCGCAGACAGAAGAAGCGTCACAAAATCCAAATAGCGAGCAAGATGAGCCGTTGGAAAAACTGATTCCTCGACTCTTAAATGAGTTCAAAGGCAATGTATCGCAGACCGCGAAAACCGCTGGCGTGAGCCGGAATACGGTTTATAAATACGCTAGAGCGAAAGGAAATGATGTCTAAGCTGACAATGTCGTCCCTGTTTTAACCTCTGTGGTTAAAACAGGGATCGGTATACTATCGAACGACTTTTGCCACAGCTTCAATTTCAATTAAAGTCTCTGGTGTTGCCAAAGAGGCGACGCCAATTCCCGTTAATGCTGGGCGTGATGTGCCTAATGTGCTGGCGATAATTGGGACAATATCTGCCATATGGTCAGCCACTTCACCGCGAACATAAACCCGTAGCTGCAAGATATTCTCGACTGAAGAATTTGCTGCTTCGAGCACCGTGATCAAATGTTTTGCCGCATTGGCAGTTTGTGTTTTTATGTCGTGATTATGAGTTTGAAAATCGGTGTCCCAGTCGACTTGCCCTGAAATAAAAACCAATCCCGTATCGGTATCTACCGTGGCTTGTGACATGCCTGTTGCCGTACCATCATACAAAGATGGTGGGTTAATGCGTTTAATGGACATAATGACCTCTACATAGTGTTTAAAGTGACGCTAGGGTAGAGGTGCGTGGGGCGTTTGGCGATAAAGTTAAGCTTGTGACTCATACAAGCTTAACTCTCTTTAATTAGTAAACTTATTTTGGATGCTATCCAGTAACCAGCGAATTAATGGGTCATGTTTTGCGCCTGGGTGATAGGCCGCTACGACTTGATAACCCGGTGGGTATTTTTCTAGCGGAAGTTCAAATAGTCCATCGTACGGTAGTAGTCTCGAAGGAATGAATCCCACCATGTTTGACTGTTTTAAGGTTTCTTTAGCCATATGAAAGGACGGGGCGGATACGGCAACATGACGTGGAAAACCTTGTTGTTCAAACCAAGTATCAGCAGAGCCTATAAAACTTCCAACGCCTGGAGAAACGATGACGAAGTCGTGTTTGGTTAATTGTTCTAGCGATAGGTTATGAGTACGTTCAATGGCTTTATTCGTTGTTACACATAAGTATTTCTCTGTAAATAACGGAGTAGAAATCAATCCTTCGGGAGCATAAACGCTGGTGGTAAAAACAATGTCTATTGAGCCTTGGTGAATTTTTTTGGTTAGGTTGACGTGTTCGATATTGGTAACGATCACTTTAACTTTAGGTGCGTACTGTCTAAGTTCTCTAATTAGCTCGGTGACGATCACTTCTTGCGTGTAGTCTGTTGCACAGATGACCAGTGTTCTTGCTATTTCCTGTGGTGAAAAGGTATTGGCCAAAGGAATGTTATGTATTTGGATCAGTATTTGTTGAATGTGTGGCTCAATCTCCTTGGCGTAGGTCGTTGGCATCATCCCGTGGCCCGTTCGTACAAAGAGTGGGTCTTCAAGAATGGCTCTTATCTTTTTTAATTGAAGACTGATCGCCTGTTGAGAAACGCTAAGATGCTCCGCCGCCGCTGAAATATTGCCGAACTGATAAAGAGCGCTTAATGTTCTAAGGTGATGTATTTCAAGTTTATCTATCATGCATGTCTCGTTGACTATTAGTGGTCTAGATAGGTATAGATGTTATTAATAGCCGTTAAATGGTAGTTTTCAAGACTCTTTCTATTTAAAACACTCTGGAGTGAATGGCATGTTGCGTCAATGTTTCTTAGGAATTGTCTGTGTTTTATCATTGGCTTCTTGCAGCCTTCATTCTATTCAAGATGAACAAACTCGGCAGGCTAGTGTTAGTTTGCCGTTACTACATGGCTGGCATGATGACAAAGAAGTTCTCTACATTACTACAGATGTGTCAGATCAAGCTGTAGCAAAAGCCAAAAATGCCAATTATGCTCCTCGTTTGCGTGATGCTGTGCCTCAGTATCCGAAACCGCCCCAAGTCAAAACCGTACTAGAGCGTGTGTATGCTTTCCCCAATAAAGAGCAAGCGCGCAGTGTGTTTGCGTCTGTCCCCGAGCCACTGGGGTTTAAAAGTCAAAATACCCATTATTCGCCGCTTTGGCTGATGTACGTCGTGGTGTGGAAAGACCCAAGCAAGGCAAAAGAGCTGAGGTCTGAAGAAGCGATTTTGACTGCAGAAGATCAAGGTTTGGTTACCATTGAACGAACCGATATTGTGCTCAATTGCCCTGTCATTCCGTTTCCTCTTGTTGATTAGCGCCCGATAAAATAACGCTCTACTTAGGGCGTTATTGTCTGCCAACAGCCTCTCTTGCTCTTGATTGAGAACTCCTACCCCAGAGGTGTGTCTATTTTCTTTGTATGAATAATATTCACAATAATTAAATTTAATTCATTTTTGTTCATGATTGTGATTGCGTATAACTGTACTCACATAGTCACTAGGCTGATCGCCATCAATCAAAAACTGGCAAGTGAGAACAAGGAATAGATCCCTATTTCACTTCAGAAAATAGGATACCAGATCATCATGAATAACGATTTTACCTTTACCATTAAGCGCATTGGCTTCGATGAAAATTATCATCCATCAGACAATACGCGCATAACTACTAACTTTGCCAATTTGGCTAGGGGAGAGAGACGACAGGAGAATTTACGCGACGCGCTAAGGATGATTAACAATCGTTTTAATGCCTTGGCGCATTGGGATAACACAAAGGGAGATCGTTATTCTGTTGAACTTGAAATCGTTTCGGTCGATGTCGATATTGAAGGAAAGGGTCAGACCTTCCCAACCATTGAAATCCTGAAGACGAATATTTTTGATCACCAAGCTGAACAGCGTATCGAGGGCATTGTCGGAAACAATTTCTCTTCTTATGTACGCGACTATGACTTCAGCGTCCTCCTACCAAACCATAACAAAGACCAAACGGAATTTAGCATTCCTGATAATTTTGGCGACCTGCATGGCAAACTCTTTAAAAGCTTCGTGAAGTCAGACAGTTTCAAAAAGAACTTTTCTAAGCCACCTGTTATTTGTCTGAGTGTGTCAGACAACAAAACGTATCAGCGAACAGGAAATCAGCATCCAGTATTGGGCGTTGAATATCAGCCAAATAGTACTTCTTTGACCGAGCAATACTTTCAAAAGATGGGCTTACAGGTTCGATACTTCATGCCAGCCAACAGCGCTGCACCGTTAGCGTTTTATTTTGTAGGAGATTTGCTGAACGATTACAGCAATCTTGAGCTGATTGGCACCATCAGCACAATGGAAACCTTCCAGAAAATCTACCGACCAGAAATTTACAATGCTAACGCGGTTGCAGGAAAGCGTTATCAACCGAACTTAAAAAACCTCGATCACTCTATCACGCAAATTGTTTATGACCGTGAAGAGCGCAATCAATTGGCGAGTGAACAAGGCAGATTTGCTGAGCAGCATTTCATAAAGCCATACCAAAGGGTACTTGAGCAGTGGTCTGCTCATTGCGCATAAACGCGATTTTTGATGATTATTTTCCAACATGAAATTGAATAGACGGTCCTCTTTATTATGAAAACAGACAGTGAAAAAACAGTGACTAAAAACACACTCCTGCCCACGTCAACGGCAGGCAGCTTGCCTAAACCTTCTTGGCTTGCAGAGCCAGAAACCCTTTGGTCTCCTTGGAAATTGCAAGGTGATCAACTCATTGATGGCAAACAGGATGCCTTGCGTATCTCACTGCAAGAGCAACAGCAAGCGGGTATTGATATTGTTAGTGACGGTGAGCAAACGCGCCAACATTTCGTTACCACCTTTATTGAGCACCTCAGCGGCGTTGATTTTGAGAATCGTAAGACGGTGAGAATTCGTGACCGCTATGATGCGAGCGTTCCTACGGTGGTCGGCCCTGTTAGTCGTATTAAGCCTGTTTTTCTTGAAGAGGCTAAGTTTTTACGTCAGCAAACCAAGCAACCGATTAAATGGGCGTTGCCAGGCCCAATGACCATGATCGACACGCTCTATGATGACCATTACAAAAGTCGTGAAAAACTCGCCTGGGAATTCGCCAAAATTCTCAACCAAGAAGCCAAAGAGTTAGAAGCGGCGGGTGTGGATATCATCCAATTTGATGAACCGGCCTTTAACGTATTTTTTGATGATGTGAATGAGTGGGGCATTGCCTGTTTGGAAAGAGCTATTGAAGGGCTTAAATGCGAAACTGCGGTGCATATTTGCTATGGCTATGGCATCAAGGCCAATACCGATTGGAAAAAGACACTTGGATCTGAATGGCGACAATATGAAGAAGCCTTTCCTAAGCTGCAAAAATCCAGCATCGATATTATTTCGCTTGAATGCCATAACTCTCATGTACCCATGGAGCTGCTTGAGCTGATTCGCGGAAAAAAAGTCATGGTCGGCGCGATTGACGTGGCAACCGATACCATAGAGACACCAGAGGAAGTCGCCAACACCTTACGCAAAGCCCTGCAGTTTGTTGATGCTGACAAGCTCTATCCTTGCACTAACTGTGGCATGGCGCCGCTGCCTCGTGCAGTGGCAAGAGGTAAACTAAATGCCTTAACGGCAGGTGCAGACATCATTCGAAAAGAGTTGGCTTTGTCGTTGAATTAATTGGCCTCAAGCGTAAAAAGTCCCGTTTCAAATTTATAGATCGAGACGGGTTTTTTCTAGCTTTCTGAATTTGCTGTGTTAGTAATAAAGCGATTAAAGTTGGCCTTGCTTTATTTAAACTTCCTGCGACTATCCATCAACAAAACTGTCTTCAGCCAAAAATTTTGACGGAGCTTGCCCTGTATGTTTGCTAAAAGCAGAGCTAAATGCACTGGCAGATTGATAACCTATCTTTTCTGCAATGGTGGCCATGCTAAACGTTTGACGCCTTAAGAGATCTTTTGCGATTGCCATGCGCCATGCAATGACATACTCCATTGGCGTATAGCCCACGGCTTTACTAAAGCGTTGAAAAAAGGCGGAGCGGGACAAGGAGGCGGCTTTTGCTAATTGATCAATCGTCCATGATTGACTGACATCTTGATGGATTTTTCGGATCGCAATGGCAAGGCGTTCATCGGCTAAACCGACTAATAAGCCGGGCACATCCGGCGTATCCATCTTCGTTCTAAAAGCTTCAATAAGTAGAATTTCTAATAATCGAGCCAGTACGGAATCACGTCCGGGGCGCTGTGCCAACGATTCCTCAATAACCAGCTCGACCAAAGTCGTTAGCCTTGTTGCGGCGCGAATATGAACCAGTTTGGGAAGCAGCGATACCAATATTTTTGAATCAGGTGCCTCAAATTGACAATGGCCAATGAGTAAATGCGCATTCAACTCATTGCCCTTTTCACCTACAAAATAAGTGCTGGTTGCGGTTTTTGTGGGCACCGTATCGGCTTCGTCCAACGCCGGAGGATGGCTACTGGCGACAGTAAAAGCGTGCGCTTCTGGAACAAGCACAAAATCGCCAGCGGTTAAATAAATCGGCTCATCGCCTTTTAATGTGAACTCACAACTTCCTTCTAACACAACACAATAAAAAGGATTGCCGATCTCTTCGCGCCTAATTCGCCATGTGCCAGCGGCATGCACCACCTTAGAAAAAGCGGCTTTTGGCTGCAGTAGGGTCACAATACTCGAAAGAGGATCCATTAATTAAATACCATTGATAATGTAATATGGACTTTTCATTATATATTGTACAAGCACCTTTAGATAGAGTTAGCAGCTCAACCACTTAAAGGAGCTTGTATGAATAATCTCGTTACCGAATCTAAGAACATCCCAGAGTCTAATCGACAACTTACCCTGTCTATTAGCCCAATTACCCTGCCAATTGCAGGCCGTGAAACACCACTTGAACTGCGCATTACCCTGCCATTAAGTGGTAATAACATTCCAATTATCTTGCTTTCACATGGTCATGGTCCATCGTCGTACCTGCCCTCTAAAGACGGATACGCCCCGCTGGTAAACTATTACGCTGAGCAAGGATTTGCTGTTATTCAACCTACCCATGCAAGCTCAAGAGTGGGTGGTCTAGGCAATAGTCATGCAGATGCGCCGCTTTTTCTCAACCAAAGAGTGCTTGAAATGAAAACCATTTTGGACAATTTGGCACAAATTGAGCGTGACACAGCCTGCCTTTCTGGTCGATTAGATAAAGAACGCATCGCGATAGTGGGGCACTCTGCAGGATCTATGACGGCGGCCATGTTAATGGGCATGACGTTACCGCATATCAAAAACGTATTAGATCAGCGCATCAAAGTCGGAGTCCTATTAGCGGCTGTGGGCAAAGGGGGAGATGATTTAATTGAATCAGCAAGAGAAAGGTTCCCTGAAATTAATCCAGACTATTCATCCATGACCACCAGAAATTTAGTAGTGTATGGCGATGAGGATCTTAGCCCCCACTTTACAACTCGAGATGCAGATTGGCATGCCGATGCCTACCACATCTCATCAGGTAGTGATTTTTTACTAACACTAATTGGCGGTAAACATGGGCTGGGTGGCATTGCTGGTTATGATGCAAAAGAAACCGATGACGAAGACCCGGATCGTCTTGCCATTACACAAAAAATGACCTCAGCTTATTTAAAATCGGCTTTATACGAGCATGACTATTCATGGGAAGAGGCTTGTAAAGCACTAGCTACTTTTGCCAGTAACCACGCTTACATAGCAAGTAAGTAGGAGGCTTGAGGTCTATTAGCCTAGACGCTGGTATTAGGCTAGATAAAAAATCCCGTTCGAGTTCATGTATCGAAACGGGACTTTTTATGTGTTGCTTGTAATAGAAATAAATAGCGTCTGGTGAATCGCTAAATATCAGCAATATTCGACACGACTTTTAGCATATCAATAAAGGCATCGACCGATTCCACCGCTGCGGATTCGTGCATGGTGTGATAGCCAATGGTGGGGATTTGAATGGTGGTGCCGTCCACTAAACCATTGGACGCGGCGATAATACGACCAAGCTCGGTACTACCAAGAGAACTTGGCGGTAGTCCTTGTTCAGCCCGTTTGGCGTTTTCATTTTCTACGTAACGGTTTTTATACAAGTAACTGATGTTGTTTTTCACACACAGTGCTTCGAGTAGCTGGGTACTGTCTTGGTTAAAGGTGGCGTTGGCGTCTTTTTCTCGCAGTACAAGCAGCTGCTCATTAGCCGCTTCCACATTCGGAAATGGACTGGTATCAACCACAAATAAACGGTTGGTGGAGCCACCAAAGCGCCGGAACCATTCCAGTAAATAGCGCCAGCTTTTGCCGGCTTCTTCTTGGGCAGTGAAAAAGGCCGTGCCTTTAAAACCATGATCAAAAAGATGCACCAAGGCCGCTGCTGAGATCACATTATCGAGCTGGCCTTCTAAGCGATTGTCGACAACTTGCAGCTGATCTTTAAAGGCGATTGGCGTGCCGGCAACAACGCCTTCTAGGCCTTCGGTTTCGAAAATTAAGTTGTTACGGAATTCGCACACGTAAGAGCTTTTAATGGTGCCTTTACCGCGATAAACGCCAGACCAAGGCTCGTATGCGTAGACTTCTTCACGGTTGAAACGCTCTGTGACCTTGGTCATCAATTCTTCAGACACCGAGTTGTTCAATAAATCGGTGCGGTTTGCCGACACAAACGCCGCGTATTGGAATTCATTTGGACCGGTGCACACCAAACCATGGCGATCAATATGCGCCGAAAACATGGTGCTAAATGGATCGCTGCCTTGAGCAACCAACAAACCTTCGTACCAAGTAACATGTGCCCCTCGTTCTTCCAATTCACGTTGTAACACGCGAAAAAATGAATGCTCTGCACCAACCACACTGGGCGCGCGAATAAGCAGTTTTAACAGGTCGATAAAGTCATCACTAGGCATGCAGATAGATTCCAAAAATAGGGGGATGTCGGAACCTTGTTTATAAACCGAATTAAATGATTTACATACTGTTTTTAGCGATTAATTACGTATTTATTTAGTCGGAAGTGAGTAAAATATGATCCATCTAATAGGTGGCTTTCGTAATATAGGCCCATGAGTGATTAATTGTTAGGGGAAACCTAGATGTTTTTTCGTAATAGTAAACGGCTAGCTCGTATTGTTGAGTTGGAAAAAGAGTTGTCTTCTTTTCAGCAAACGCAAGCGGATATCCGTGAGGAAATGTTGTTTTTTTCGATGACGCCAGAAGGAAGAATCATCGAAGTTAATACGTTGTTTTTGACATCATGTGGTTATGAAAAAAACGTCGTGGTTGGAAAAAATATCAGGGATTTAATGCCATCAAAATTCCAACAAAGAGTAGAAGGGCAGCGCATATTGTCTTGCATCAGTGAAAAAGCTCACTGGCATGGGGCATTGTCGTTAGAAACGAAAAATACTAAAGAGGCTTGGTTTCGTACCATTATTCAGCCAAAAATAAGAGCTGAAAGCGGCGAGATTACACTAGAGGCATACTCTATTGAGCTGACGCGTACCATCTCGAAATCTAAAGAGCTAAAAGATATTTTGTCTGCCCTTAATCGATCTTCGGCGATGATTGAGTTTAGTTTGGATGGCCTTATTTTGGACGCCAATGATAACTTTTTAAAAGGTATGGGTTATTCAAAAAGCCAAGTTATCGGTAAGCATCACAAGATTTTTTGTGAGCCAGAAGAAGCAGAATCCCAAGAATATCGGACCTTCTGGCAACGCCTTCGTTCTGGTGAGTTTGTATCGCAGCGGTTTAAGCGGTTGGATAGTCGTGGTGGGATTGTGTGGTTGGAAGCATCATACAATCCAGTGTATGACGAAAGTGGCGAGCTGTATAAGGTTATCAAGCTTGCTACGGTGATTACGGAGCAGATGAACCGAGAATTAGCCATTGCAGAAACGTCGAAAATTGCCCATGAAGTGTCCAAAAAAAGTGACGCAGATGCATTAGCGGGTAAAAAAGTTATAGAGTCTACGATTCAGACCATGAACGAATTGTCTGCACAGATGAACAGTGCGAATACGGGTATTGCGGAGTTGAACACTCAATCGGCAAAGGTTTCTGCGCTGGTAGAAAGCATTCGAGGTATTGCAGATCAAACGAACCTTCTTGCGCTTAATGCGGCGATAGAAGCCGCGCGGGCAGGCGAGCAGGGGCGAGGTTTTGCGGTGGTTGCCGATGAAGTAAGGCAGCTTGCTTCACGAACCAGTTCTGCGACAGAAGAAATTATAAAAGTGGTGAGTGATAATCGTAAATTGACCGAGCAAGCGGTACTGCTGATCGAAAAAAGCTTAGAAAAAGCGCAAACAGCGCTGGACCTTTCTACTGAAGCAGGCCAGGTAATGAACAACATTCAAACAGGATCGAGACAAGTGGTTGATGCGGTGAGCCAATTTAACAATAGGTTATAGTGGTCGCGTTGTTCAAAAAATGTGTGACTGCCTCGCTGTGAATCCCAAGGGTTGATTACCTGGTGGATTCACAGCGAGACGTTGCGTTTTTTCCGCATCAAAAAGACAAAGGCAACACCGCCGACAAGGCCGGTAATAATGCCAATGGGCATGTCTTCGGGGGGAATCAGAACCCTAGAGGCGATGTCTGCTGCGACGAGAAACAGCGCGCCGAATAGCGCCGACAAGGGCAAGACTTTGCGATAATCCCCGCCAACTAACAAGCGCACAATATGCGGCACCATGAGGCCAACAAAGCCGATGACGCCGGAAAAAGCCACGGCTGCGCCAGTCAGCAGCGCGCACACCACGATGACCATCAGGCGAAAGCGTTCGACGGGAACGCCCAAGGTGCTGGCGCTTTCATCGCCTAATGTCATGGCGTTTAGGTAACGAGCATTGTAAATCAGATAGCCAGAGCCTAGCGCCAATGTCACCAGCGGAAACCAGAGCTGTCCCCATTGAGCCAACCCTAAGCCGCCCAACATCCAGAAAATCACCGTATGGGACGATCGATGATCGCCCATAAAGATGAATAAGTTTCCCAACGCTGTCAGCACAAAGGCTACCGCCACACCCGCTAGAATCAAACGTCCCGCGCTGTGCGCTGAAGAAAAATTGGCCACTGCTAAGACTAAGAACATAGCGAGCAAGGCTCCCAAAAAAGCAAACACCGGCACGGTCACCACGCCTAGAATCATGCCCGTGTGCAGCAAGGCGATGATGGCGCCAAGGGCGGCGCCAGAAGACACGCCCAATAAATGTGGATCAGCCAAAGGGTTGCGCGTCACCGATTGCAGCGCCGCGCCCACTATTGCCAAGGCCGCACCGACCATGGCCGCCAGTAGGGTGCGTGGTAAGCGCACGGCCCAGATAATATTCTCACGTCCAAGTGACCAGTTAGGCGGCGTATGGGTGATTGATAATTTGTGGCCTATCACACTCCACACGGTGGATTGGCTGATTGACACAGAACCCACACCAATCGCCACGCCCATTAATAACAGCAGTAAGATGCTCAGCATAATTAATAGCGCTGGTAAGGGAACACGTCCCATGATGGTTAGCTTTTTGATGTCTGCTTTCATGACGCGGTTCTAAAAGCCTCGGCTAAGCGTTTAATGGCCTTAATATTGCGTGGCCCTGGAGTCGCCTCGACATATTCCAATACTACGAAATGGTTGTTTTTCACCGCTGGAATATTTTCGAAAGCGGGATTACTGCGTAAGAAATTAATTTTTTGTTCTGCCGTCACATCGCCATAGTTGACGATAATAATCACCTCTGGTGCTCGATCAATAACGGCTTCCCAACCAATTTGAGTCCAGCTTTTCTGCACATCATCGACGATGTTTTTACCGCCTGCTGCTTCGATTAGTGCGGTTGGCATGCCGAAGCGACCGGAGGTGAAGGGTTGTTCTTCGCCAGAGTCGTACACGAAGACTTTAGGCACGCTTGTTTGTGACGTCAGATTGGCTTGGAGCTTGGCAAGGTCTTGTTGGTAGCCATCGACTAAGCTTTGTGCTTGTTCTGCTTTGCCAAAAATACGCCCTAGATTTAATAGGTCGTTGTACATGTCATGCATGGAGACTTTGGGTTTGTCCATAACGTGGATGCAGCTTTCGGTTAGCTCGTAAACCTTGATGCCAAGCGGTGCCAAGGTGTCTGGTGTGACGCCACCACCGACGCGCATGCCGTAGTTCCAACCAGCAAAATAAAAGTCCGCATCGGCGCCCAGTAATACTTCTTTGTTCGGGTATTTGGGTGAGAGTTCTTTCAGTTCGCCAATGCCATTGCGCAGGCTTGGATCAAGGGTTTTCCAGCCAGAAACGCCAGTGAATCCAGCCATGTGATCTTGCAGGCCAAGGGCCAATATCATCTCAGTTAAGTTCACATCGTTTGAGACCGCCGCTTTGGGAGCATGATCAAAAGTGACCTGACGGTCGCAGCTTTGTACCGTTACAGGATAGCCAGAAGCGTTGGCTAAACCTGCGTGTAAAAGGCCAAGTAATGCGCCGCTGATAAGTAATGAAGTGTGTTTGATGGCTATGTTGACGTTCGCTGTCATGTGTCTGTCCTATTAATCATTGATATAGAAAGAAAATCTGGGTCTTTGTGTGATGGGATGCTCATCAATGATGGTTTCCACATCAAACACTTGTTTTATGCGTTGTTCGGTAAACACATGGCTAGGTGGCGCGCAGGCTTGCATTTCACCGTTTTGCATCACTAAAACCCGGTCGGCGTAGGCGGAAGCCAGAGCCAAATCATGTAAAGAGACAATAATGGTGCAAGGCAGCTTGGATAATAAAGCCAACACATCAAGCTGGTGGCGAATGTCCAAATGATTAGTAGGCTCATCCAGAATCAATACGTCGGGGCCTTGTGCCAAGGCTCTGGCTATCATCACCCGTTGGCGTTCGCCGCCAGACAAAGAGTCAAAAGATCGCTTGGACAGATGGGCCACATCCAGCAAGGCTAAGGTGCTTTCTATAATGTGTGTGTCTTCTTCGGAACGTCCCCAAGCAAGGGATCTTGGTGTCAGGCCGATTTCTACCATTTCAAAAACGCTCAAGCCAAATTCACCGCCAGTATCTTGTAACACTGTTGCGATGCGTTGCGCGCATTGGCGTGGCGACAACGACCAAAGGTCTTTGCCGTCCAGTAAGACAGTGCCGCTGGTGGGTTTATTAATGCGATAAAGACAGCGCAATAAACTGGTTTTGCCTGAACCGTTTGGCCCAACAATCGCCAGAAACTCACCAGAATGGACACTGACCGAGATGGGTTTGAGTAAGGCTTTATCTCGATAAGGCGACCAAGCAACCTCGTTCAGTTGCATACTGGCGGGTGTGCAGCTGGAAAAAAACGAGTAAGGCGAATCGTCTCGTTGTTGATCGTTTGGTGAGGTTAAAGCGGTTTTACGAATCAAGGTGAATTAATGTCCGTTGTTTGTTTTGTTATAATATAACATCAATATCCAGTTGCACAACTGAATCTCTCTTGATAGCACGACAGAATCCCTCTGGATAGCGACCGTAAGCCATGTATAAAGGGCTGATAGGATAGAGCACAGACTATACGGAAGCGGGTTTGACGGAACAAGCCGTGTGGGTTGGAGAATTTTCATCTTCACATGTGTTAATTCAATACAGGCGTGCAACGAGCGCTGTAACACGTTAGATTGGCTGGAGAACATGACACTCTTTAGGGGGTGTCATAAGTGTCAAAGGAGGCATTACGTAGAAATATTTTGCTACGTTTAAATAGAAATGAGGTTCACTGTTATTTTCGGATAAAAAATACAGTTGAACTCATGAAGGGCAAAATGAATGGACAAGGAAAAACAGTAAAGTTATCATTTATGATAATAAGGGAATGATTAAATATGACTTGGAAGATAGACATTTATGATGGTGTGGAAGATCAAATTCTTCAAATGCCACCCAAAATCCAATCGAGGATGATTAAACTATTAGAGCTGATGGAGAAGCATGGCGCTAATTTAGGGCCGCCTCATACAGATTCTATGGGTAACGGATTATTCGAGATTAGGGCGAAAGCTCAAGAAGGCATTGGCCGTAGTTTGTTTTGTTACTTAAAAGGGAAGCATATTTATATCTTGCATGCCTTTGTTAAAAAGTCACAAAAAACGCCTAAAAATGAGCTGGAGCTTGCACGTCAACGCCAGAAAGAGGTTCAAAAAAGATGAGTTTACAAAAACTGAAGCAGCGCGCTCTTGAGAATTCTGACGTCAAAGCAGAATACGATAAGCTGGAAGCCGAGTTTAATTTCATTGATCAATTGCTCTCTATGCGAACGAAAGCTGGGTTAACGCAAGAGCAAGTGGCAGAAAAGATGAATACTCAAAAAAGCAACATTAGTCGCTTAGAGCGAGGCAATGCTAATCCAAGCTGGGCGACGCTGCTTAAATATGCTCATGCGTGTGGTTTTGAGTTGTCACTGAAAGCGCAAAAGGTGCCTTAGCAAATCACATCGCAAGCGCCCGATGCATTCAGCAGCGGGCGCTTTATATGAGTCACCTTTGGATAATGGGAATAAACCAATCCATTGCTTCAATCGCTTTAATCCAACGTTGGATATTGGGGTACGCAGACAGCTGATAAGCGCCGCCTTCCTCTGCTACGTGGGTGTAAGGAAACAAGCAAATATCCGCCAGCGTCATGGTATTTCCCACTAAAAACACGTGTGTTGCTAAGGTCTCTTCCATTTGTATTAACGCTGCGTGACCTTGCTGAATACGATCCGGCAGCATTTGTTTTTTTAGCTCTGTCATGGCGTTGTGAGTCAGCCAAAAACGTGGCGAGGCAATGTTAGGCTCGTGGCTGTATTGCTCCCAAAATAACCATTTATAGACCTTGGCTCTGAGAATCGGATCGCTTGGCAATAAAGAAGACGGATACTGCTCGGCCAAGTATAAAAGGACGGCGTTACTTTCGCTCAAGCATTGTCCATCATCCAATTCCAACACAGGAATCTTGCCGTTCGGATTCATCGCCAAGAAGGATTCTGTGTGTGTTTCTCCTTTGGTAATATCGTATTGTTTTAGCGTCACTTTTAGACCTAGGCAAGCGCATAACAAACGAATTTTATAACCGTTTCCCGAGGGCAAAAAATCGTGCAGAATCATCAGTCTTTCCTTCTTGGTTGATGGCTTTCATTTTTGTTTGGCATTACTTAAGTTAACAATCTAGCCACTTTTTCCCACATTATCTCCTTATTTTTTCAATGTCATGTGGTTTCGGGGCAGCGCATTTTATTGTAATAATATAAATACAAATGAATGAAATACGGCTGTTTTTTTTGCCCACTTGGCTTTTTGCGAAAAAATGCGCGGGAAGCACGGGTGGGAAAAAGCGTTATCACAAATCTAACTATGAGGTAATAACATGACAGACATTGATATTGGTATCAGTAAAAAAAATCGATCTGAAATTTCAGAAGGGTTAAAACATCTTTTAGCTGACACCTATACCCTGTATTTACAGACACACAATTTTCATTGGAATGTTACTGGCCCTCAATTTCGTGAATTGCATTTAATGTTTGAGGAGCAGTATCAAGAATTAGCGCTTGCTGTAGACGATATTGCAGAACGTATTCGTACTTTGGACGTTGCCGCGCCAGGTACTTACAAAGCCTTCGCAGAACTGAGTTCGGTGAAAGAAGTAGATGGTGTGCCAAGCTCGACGGACATGGTTAAGTACTTAACCAAAGGCCATGAGCAGGTTGTCAAAACCGCACGTAAAGTATTGAAAGTAGCGCAAGAAGCCGATGATGAATCTTCTGCGTCTCTGGTATCTGATCGTATGCGAGTGCATGAGAAAACCGCGTGGATGCTAAGAGCCACCCAAGCTTAGTCGCGTATGAGTGATTGAATGGTACGTTTCAACGTGCTTGATGAATGTTTCATCAGTAAAACCAGCCACCGTCATTGGTCGCTGGTTTTTTTACGCCTTGCGTTTTATCGCCCAATTAAATTTTACCGCGCTCACTGCCAGTAATATCAGTATCACGCCAACTATTTGCGTTAGGCTGATGTGTGTTGAAAAGGCAAAATGGTCGACAAACAAAGCGGTGATCGGGTAAATAAAAGACAGCAGAGCAATCAGGCTGGTGGGCAGTTTTTGAAAACTATCGTATAGGATGATGTACATAAATCCGGTTAGCACGGCACCGAGTATCAATAGATCGATCCATTGGCCAGTTTGCGTGGGTAAAGTGTCGAAATCGGCAAAGGGCAAGAGCATAAAAATGCCAACGATCACCTGTACCAAAGCCACAAAGGTGGAAGGCACTTGGCTGACTTTTTTGGTGACCAATGTGGTTACGGTG
This sequence comes from Marinomonas profundi, assembly GCF_020694005.1. Classification (NCBI taxonomy): domain Bacteria; kingdom Pseudomonadati; phylum Pseudomonadota; class Gammaproteobacteria; order Oceanospirillales; family Oceanospirillaceae; genus Marinomonas; species Marinomonas profundi. The sequence continues at coordinate 2,057,921 of NZ_CP073013.1, forward strand.
TAGAGCAGCGCGGCGCCTAAAGCGAGTAATAAGCCGAATAACCCAGACGAACCGTCGCGGCTTGCCTGACCGGAGAAGAGCGCGCTTATCTCAGTCAGGTCTAATTCCACGATCAAAAACAAGCCAACAAACGCCAAGGCGAGCCAAAACAGTAAGCTGGCCGATAACTTTTCTTTGGTGATTAACGCGCCTACTAGCACTAAAAATAATGGCTGCATGTGATAGGCCACGGTGGCGATAGAGAAGGGAATATAGTTGAACGAGGCAAACAGAAAGATCCAGTTCCCGACTAAGGTGACGCCACCTAAAATAATCATCAGCAGTACGCTGCGCTGGAAAAATTCACGACGAATCAGCCCCGCATAATAAGCGTAGCCTCCCAGAACGGCGGCCCCAATGACGCAGCGGAAAAACACCACATTCCAAAATGCTTGCCCTGAGCTGATAACAAAATAGCCAATGGTGCCAGATAGCATCATGGCTAAGATGAGCTCAATGCTGCCGATTGTGTTGTTTGAACGATGCATTCTTAACTTAACTCCCGATTAGGTTTTGTCGTATAGCTTGCACGACGCGCTGTTTTTTCGAAGCCATGGTCTATGAGGAATAGGATAAAGGAGAACGTCGAACTTTGGCATACACAGAAAAAGATAGATATGGTCAAGTACTGTATTTGTTGGAGGCAAAAATGCGGTAGAATTCGACATTATTATCGTTATAACTGTTACTGTGAGACTATGAAACCTAATCCATTATTACTTGATAACCAGCTTTGTTTTGCTTTGTACTCAACGTCGTTGGCAATGACGCAGTTTTACAAAGAGCCGCTTTCGGCGATTGGTCTGACGTACCCACAATACACGGTAATGTTGATTCTGTGGGAGCAAGACGGTGTCAGTTTGAAACACATCAGCGATGCGCTTGGGCAAAAGTCTGGGGCGTTGACGCCGGTGATCAAACGTATGGAGGCGGATGGTTTAGTGCAGCGTTTACGTGGTGTGGACGATGATCGTAGCTTGAGCATCGCCTTGACAGAAAAAGGTAAAAAATTGCGTGAGCAAGGGTTAGATGTGAACCGTTGTGTGGCTGAAGCCTGTGGGCTTGAGATGAGTGAGGTGGTGGCTTTGCGCGAGCAGCTTATGGCGTTAAGGGCGAAATTAATAAAATAGTACTTGCGCAATAATAGTTATTGCAATAACATAAATTCAACAGCTCAGGTCACTGAGCTTTTATTTAACTTTTTATTTGATTGTACTTATTTGATTATATAGTTATCGCGATAATTATTATCCAAATAACTTAATTTAATAGTGTCATTCTAGGAGCAATATTATGCAAGCCGTATACAGTGCAACAGCAACCTCTACTGGTGGCCGCGATGGCCGTTCTATTTCATCTGATAACAAGTTGGATCTGGCGCTAAGCACACCTAAAGAACTAGGCGGCGCAGGTGGTGAAGGGACGAACCCAGAGCAACTTTTCGCCGCAGGTTATTCGGCTTGTTTTATTGGCGCGTTGAAGTTAGTGGCGTCACAACAGAAAGTAAAAGTGCCTAATGATGTTAACGTCACTGCCACTATTGGTATCGGTGCCAACACTAAAGGTGAAGGTTTTACCATCTGCGCGGATTTGGAAGTGAATATTCCTGGTGTGGAAAAAGACGTGGTAGAGCAGTTGGTTGAAGCCGCTCACAAGGTTTGCCTGTACTCAAACGCAACTCGTGGCAACATTGAGGTGAACTTCACTATCAAATAATGGTTTTCCATTAAATCGTTAACGCTAAAAATCCCTTTTGCACTAGATTGCGAAAGGGATTTTTTGTTGCGTTTTAATCCCAGTCTTAAGCGACTACACTGGTGCTTGGTACAATAAATTTTCTGATTTAAATAGAGGTGAAAAAGCATGACACATCGAAAGCTTGAACCACACGAGATAGAAGACGCACTTAATCAGCTAAATACAGAAACCTCACAAGACTGGACAATAGAAAACGACAAACTCAGTAAAACTTTCAAATTTAAAGACTTTCAACACGCTTTTGGTTTTATGACCCTTTGTGCACTCTATGCTGAAAAGCAAGACCATCACCCAGAATGGTTCAATGTTTACAACAAAGTAAAGGTTCAACTGACGACTCATGATGTGTCGGGGATTTCACCTAAAGACTTTGACCTTGCCAAGAAAATGGAAGCCTTTGCAAATTAATGAGTCAGCATAGCGGACAATAGTTGGCTGGAAGTCGGCACTAGACCCACTTTTATATCAAAAGGCTTGAACACTTTATTAAGGATTTCAGCGGTGTAATTGCCTTTGTCGTTTTCGATCTCAGATAAGGTCTTACGAGAAACGCCCGACAGTTTTGTATAGGAATCTTGTCTAATGCCCAATACGCCAACGCGTAATTCCCGCAAAGCCTCACCTTGTGACAGATCATCCAACAATAAGCGCTTGATGATCTGGTGAATGGCGATCAACTGCTCTTCTTTCGTCATGGGTTCTACGTTTTTAGACACGCGTTGACGAGGTACATTGCTTGTTGAGTTGACCGTTTCGACTTCTGCTTCAACAGCAGCATTCGAAATAGCCGCCGTCTTTTTGATTGCTGTCACCGGTTCCGTCGCGATGTTGACTTTGCCTGTCTTAGTCTGTATTTCTTCTAACTTGCCCTGCTGCTGCTGCTTCTTTTTTAACCCATTTTTCTTAGATTTAGCTTTATGCTTCTTCATTGGCAAAGCACTGTCTAACTGGCCTTTCATCTTCATTTGTCGTCTCCGTAGGCTTAACAGCAGCCTTAAAAAAGCGAGGTTGAATACCGCGAATGAAATGAGAGTACAGAATTAATATGACAGATAAGTAACAAAAGACCTTTATTGATACTATTGCACCGTACTGAGTTGGCACTTGCCGAGCCCGTTTAAAAAAGGGGTTTTACTGGTTCCGATTCCGCTTTATTGTATTGGTAGGGAAAGTAAGAAAAATAAAAGGTCTCTCACCATAGGATTAGATAATGTCTCAGAATAACAAGGCGCGTCAGTATGTGTATGTGTCCAATGCCAAAGACGGCACGATTGCTCGATATTTATTAGACGACAATTACCTAGACGACAATCACAGTAAACTGGTGTTTCTTGGGCGCACGCCCGCGGGCGATAATGTGATGCCTTTGGCAGTGAGTCCTGATAAATCGCATGTGTATGCCGCTGTTCGTTCAGAATCCTTTAGAGTGATTTCGTATCGTATTGATTCAACATCGGGGGATTTGTTGGCAGAAGGTGAAGCCAGTTTGCCAGTGAGTATGGCCAATATTGATACCGATAAATCGGGACGCTTTCTGTTTGCTGCCTCTTATGGTGGTAATTTGATTAGTGTTAGTCCGATTAATGAGCAAGGCGTAATCACTGCCGATGCGCAACAAGTGATACCCAGTAGCCGCAATGCGCACGCTATTCATGCTAGCCCAGATAATCGTTTTGTCTTCTCCACCAGCTTGGGGGATGACGAGATCAGGCAGTATCGGTTTGATGAGCAAAATGGACAACTGACACCGAATACCCCCGCGGCTGTGAAAACCGAACATTATGCTGGCCCTCGGCATTTTGTCTTTTCTAATGATGGTCAATACGTCTACGTTTTAGGCGAGTTGTCAGGTACGGTAACCACGTATGCTTTTGATTCTACGAGCGGATTATTGACGCTAAAAGGAGTGAGTGAAGGCGTTCCCGCGAAGATATTAGGGCTTGAAAATGGCGTTCCGCCTTCAGTTAACGCAGATAACGATCACCCTAAAGTGTGGGCGGCTGATATGCAGTTAGCGGCTGATGGTCGTTTTTTGTATCTGTCGGAAAGAACCACAAACACCATTGTCACCTTATCGATTGATCACAGCACAGGGCTTCCAAGCTATCAAGATATAACGCAAGTTGAACAACAGCCGCGAGGTTTCGCGCTCAGCAAAGATGGCCGTTTTATGGTGGTATCAGGTGAGAAAGACACGAATGTCGGCTTATATTCGGTGGATACCCAATCTGGCGAGTTGACGAAAGTTGACTCAGCGCCAGTCGGTATCGGGGCAAACTGGGTAGAGATTGTCGCGTTTTGATGGTTGGTGAAGCGATCAGAAGCCCCTTTGATACGCCTCTGTTTTTTGCAGAGTGTGAAGGGGCTGCTTTTTATCAGAGGGATCAGACAATCCCAGCATCTACGATAAAGTTTTGTCCCGCACAGGCGCGGCTGTCCTGAGAGGCAAGGAATAACGCCATGGCAACAATGTCGTCTGGTTGAATGCGGAATTTAAGGGATTGCACATCGATAAATTCTTGGTCCAATTCAGGGGTTAGCCAGAGTGCTTTTTGGCGTCCTGTGACCACGGCGCCAGGAACAATCGAGTTAACGCGAATGCCGCGTGGCCCCAGCTCCCGTGCCATGGTGCGCGTCATGGTGTGAATCGCGCCTTTTGATGTGGTGTAGCCCACCATGCCAGCACGACCACGCATCCAGCTGATCGACCCCATATTGATTATGCTCGAACCTTCCTTCATCCATTTAGCGGCGGCTTGCATGCCAAAGAAATGCGGGCGCATATTGATGTTTAGGCAGTTGTCCCAGTATTCCGGTGTGACGTCTTCAATCTTGTGGCGATCGTCTTTACCGGCGTTATTTATCAATACGTCTAAGCGGCCCAGTTCTTGTGCGGCGTCGTCTACAGCGGATTGCAAGGCGGCAATATCGCGTACGTCGACTTTTCTAAACCAAGGTGTGACGTTGAATTCGTCGCTCAGTTTTTGATTTAATACGGCAGAGCTCGCCTCATCGATATCGATATAAGCGACGCGTGCGCCTTGTTTTATAAAGTGATGAACAAGGTATTCGCCAATCCCTGAGCCACCACCAGTGATAAAAATAACCTTGTCTTTTAAAGAAGGGTATTGGTTGGTTAATGTCGGCATGTATTTTCTCCGATCGACAAAAAGATGGGTGTGCTCGTGCGCATGAACACACCCTACAAGTTTTGATTTATCTGTTATTTATCTAAGCCAGCAAGACAGACGTATTTGGTGTTGATGTAGTCTTCAATGCCGTATTTAGAACCTTCACGGCCAAGACCGGATTCTTTATAACCACCAAATGGCGCCACTTCCGTGGCGATGACGCCAGCATTCACGCCAACTAAACCTGTCTCTAAGGCTTCTGCCACGCGGAAAATACGACCAATGTCACGAGAGTAGAAATAAGACGCTAGACCGTATTCGGTGTCGTTTGCCATGGCGATCACATCGTCTTCTGTTTCAAACTTGAAGATTGGTGCTAAAGGACCAAAGGTTTCTTCTTTGGCAAACAACATGTCTTGTGTGGCATTGGCGATAACCGTTGGGTGATAGAAGTTGTCGCCCAATTCATGACGTTTTCCGCCAGTAACGACTTTGCCGCCTTTGCTAATCGCATCTTGTACATGCTCGTCCACTTTATCGACCGCTGCACGGTTAATCAGTGGGCCTTGTTCCACGCCATTTTCAGTACCGTGGCCGATTTTCATCGCCGACACTTGCGCGGCAAACTTTTCAACAAAGGTATCGTATACGCCAGCCTGAACATAGATACGGTTGGCACAAACGCAGGTTTGTCCAGCATTTCGGTATTTTGACATCATGGCGCCAGCAACGGCGTCATCGATATTGGCATCATCAAAGACAACGAATGGCGCATTACCGCCGAGTTCAAGAGAGACTTTTTTCATCGTATCGGCGCAGTCTTTCATCAGCAATTTGCCAATCGGTGTGGAACCTGTGAAGGTGAGTTTACGTACAACAGAAGAGTCTGTTAGGGTTTTGGCAATTGGACTCGCTTTACCTACGACGATATTAATTACGCCAGCTGGAATGCCTGCTTCAATGGCAAGAACGCCCATGGCTAATGCACTTAATGGTGTTTCGGAAGCGGGCTTGATGATCATAGTACAACCAGCTGCAAGAGCTGGACCCGCTTTACGAGTGATCATGGCGGCAGGGAAATTCCAAGGCGTAATAGCCGCACAGACGCCAACCGGTTCTTTCATTACTAGGATGCGACGATCTGGCGCGTACGTTGGAATCATGTCGCCATAGATGCGTTTGCCTTCTTCAGCGAACCACTCAATGAAAGACGCCGCGTAGCCGATCTCGCCACGAGATTCGGCCAATGGTTTACCTTGCTCAGCGGTCATCAGTTTCGCTAAGTCTTCTTGGTTGGCCATTAATAGGTCATGCCAGCGGCGTAATAATGTCGCGCGTTCTTTGGCTGTTTTCTTCTTCCAAATTTTTTGGGCTGCTTCGGCCGCTATGATGGCTTGTTGCGTTTCTGCTGGCCCAACACTCGCAATGGTTGCGACTAATTCACCTGTGGCTGGATTGAATACATCGAGCGTGTTGCCTTCTGCAGATTCGACCCACTCTCCATTGATTAAGCATTTGGTTTGCAGGAGTGCTTTGTTATTTAGTTCAAGCATTGCGGTACCTCTAATGAGTTGGTGTGTTTTATTTTTAGTGACTATTTTCATTCACTATTTTTAATGGGTAAGGGGATAGTTCTTGACTTCTCTTATGTCTTATATAAGAGTTATATCACAAGTTTTAAGAAGTCGTAAACAAGCATTCTTGGTTAAGCGATCGAATGATAAAAATAAACAAGGTAAAAACAGGACGGCATCATGGTAAAACGTATCGAAGACCTACGCAGTCAGCGTTGGTTTGCTCCTGACAATATGCGAGCGTTTGCGCATCGACAACGCACGCAGCAGACGGGATATAAGCGCAGCGATTTTATGAATCGCCCTGTCATTGGCATTATTAATACGTGGAGTGACATCAGTACTTGTCATACTCATCTTAGAGAACGTGCTCAGTTTGTCAAAGAGGGTATTATTCGTGCTGGCGGCTATCCATTAGAAATGCCCGCTATGTCGCTGGGTGAAGTGATGGTGAAACCCACCACCATGATGTATCGAAACTTTCTAGCGATGGAAACCGAAGAACTACTGCGTAGCCATCCCATTGATGGCGCGATTTTGATGGGCGGTTGTGATAAAACCACGCCGGGTCTATTAATGGGTGCCATCAGTATGAATATTCCCGCTATTTATATTCCGGCTGGTGCGAGCCTAAATGGTAACTTTAAAGGTCAAAAAATTGGTACGGGCACTCATACTCGAAAGTTTTGGGATGAAAAGCGTGCTGGTAATTTGAGTGATGAAGATTGGCTTGAATTGGAAGCCAAAATGACGCGTTCGGTGGGCACCTGCAACACCATGGGCACGGCGTCTTCACTAACTTCTATGGCGGAAGTGTTGGGCTTTTGTTTACCCGGCTCTGCGACCATTCCGGCGGCGGACTCGGCGCATCAACGTTTGTGTTCTCTCGCTGGAGAACGTATTACCAAAATGGTGTTTGAAGATCTGACCCCCAAATCCCTCGCCACCAAAGAAGCCTTTGAAAACGCCATTGTGACCTATGTTGCGCTGGGTGGCTCTACCAACGGCATTATCCATTTGATCGCCATGGCGGGACGTGCAGGTATTGATTTACCTATGTCTTTGTTTGATGAGTGGGCGCGTAAAGTGCCGGTTATTGCCAATCTCATGCCTGCGGGCGAATACCTGATGGAGGACTTGTTTTACGCGGGCGGTTTACCAGCGTTATTAACGCGTCTAAAAGATTTTCTGCATCTTGATCAAGGCAATGTGAATGGTCGTACCTTGGGTGAGAACTTGGAAGGCGTGGAAATTTACAACGAGGATGTGATTCGTTCCTTAGACAATCCGGTAAATGACCGCGGTACGATTGGTGTGATTACTGGAAATCTCTGTCCAGATGGCGCGGTGTGTAAACCGTCTGCGGCGTCTCCGCATTTATTAAATCATCGTGGTAAGGCTTTGGTATTTGAAAACCACGCACAAATGAATGCGCAGATCGACGACCCTGATTTGGATGTCGATGAAAACACTATTTTGGTACTGAAAAATGCCGGCCCTATTGGTGGGCCGGGCATGCCTGAGTGGGGCGGTTTGCCGATTCCGAAAAAGCTGCTGCAGAAAGGCGTACGCGATATGGTGCGTATTTCGGATGCGCGCATGAGTGGCACACATTACGGCACCTGCATTTTACACGTGGCGCCTGAATCTTACGTTGGCGGACCCTTGGCCTTTGTGCAAACCGGCGACTGGATCGCCTTGGATGTAGAAAAACGCACGCTGAACTTAGAGATAAGTGACGAAGAAATGGCGGCTCGAAAAGCGGCTTGGACACCACCACCGCCAAAATTTTCCCGTGGCTATGGCGCTATGTTTTCAACCCATGTCACCCAAGCAAATGAAGGGTGCGACTTTGACTTTTTACAAGGTGACGCTGTCATCGATGAACCGGAGATATTCTAAATGAGCAAGACGATTAACCCATTTAAACAGCGTTTACTGGATGGTCAGAAGTTGATTGGAGGCTGGACTTTGTCTGGTAGCCCAACGGTGGCAGAAGCGATGGCGTTTTTGAACTATGACTATTTGGTGGTGGACTTAGAACACAGTCCCGCCAGCATTCACGATACTACGCCGATTTTGCGTGCCATTGAGCAAACGCCAACGGCTGCGGTAGTTCGTATGCCAAGCCATGATCCGATAGCGATTAAACAAGTATTGGATCAAGGCGGTATGACCTTGTATTTCCCATTTGTGGAATCGGTGGAAGACGCGAAAGCCATTGTCCAAGCCAGTCTGTATCCGCCATTGGGCAAACGTGGTTTTGCCAAAATGCATCGTGCGGCGCGTTATACCACGCGTGACGATTATCCGACGGCAGCCAACGAGCAAGTGTGTTTGATTCCTCAGCTAGAGACGGTTGAAGCGTTAGCGCTTGCGGTCGAAATCGGCCAGCTTGATGGTGTCAGTGCGGTGTTCATCGGCCCAGGAGATTTATCGATGACCATGGGCTTGCCGGGTCAGGTGAATCACCCTGATGTACGCGCAAAAATTGTTGCCTGTGTGACAGCCTGTAACCAAGCGGGGATTCCTGTGGGAACCGTGATGCCAACGCCTGATGATGCAAAATGGGCACTAGAAGTCGGCTTTAGTTTTGTGTCGATTGCCAATGATTTGGCCAATATGCTGGGACAGTGTAAAGCGCATTTGGCGCAAATGAAAAACTCATAAAGGTGTCTCTATGCTTTTATTAACAAGAATAATAACGTTTCTGGGGCAGATAAACTCTGCCTTTGTGTTCGTTTTCAAATATCTGGCGATTACCGCAGTGGCTGTGATGACGACGACCATTTTAGTGCAGGTATTTTGCCGTTATGTATTAAACGACTCATTACCTTGGTCCGAAGAGCTGGCGCGTTATCTGATGGTATGGATGACGTTTCTAACACTGCCTGTGGTGTCTCGTACTAAGCAACATGCGGCACTCGATATTATTTTAGGGTCTCTGCCAAGACGCTTGAGCTTGTTGCTGGAGCTGGTGCTGTATCTGTTGGTCGGGATTGTGCTGTATTACGCCTTTAATAGAAGCTTAGATTTCGCTCTAAAAGGCACGCGCATGTTAGCAACGGCGCTGCCTATTACCAAAGCGTGGTCTTACATGGCGATGCCAGTTGGTTTTGGCGTGATGATGTTGGTCTATATCGAGCTTTTCTTGATTGGTATTGCGCGTCTTTTTAATGAATCTAATGACGACAAGTTTGTGTTGTCTGATAGCGAAAGCGAGGCATAGCCCATGGGTATTTCATTTTTCTGGATTTTGCTTTCTGTGATGTTTTTGGGCATGCCTGTGGCGTTCGCTTTACTGTTTGCGCCGGGTTTGAGTCTATTTTTAGAAGGCAAGGAGATGTTTTATCTCTTGCTCACGCAGCGTTTGTACAACGGTATTGATAGCTTCCCTTTGATGGCGATTCCGTTTTTTATGTTGGCGGGCGAGGTAATGAACCGCAGCGGTATTACCTTGTCACTTGTTCAGGTAAGCCAAGCCTTTATTGGCCATTTGCGTGGCGGTTTGGCACAGATCAATATTTTATCTTCCATGTTGTTTGCCGGTCTTAGTGGTTCGGCGGTGGCGGATTGTTCGGCGCTGGGGAAAATGCTGATTCCCGCAATGGAAAAGAACGGTTATTCGCGTCGTTTTGCGGCGGCGGTGACAGCGGCGTCTTCGGTGATTGGGCCGATTATTCCACCCAGTGGCATCATGATTTTGTATGCGTTTGTGATGAACGTGTCGGTTGGTGGCTTGTTTGCTGCCGGTATTGTTCCGGGCATTTTGGTCGGTGTTAGTTTGATGGTGATGACGTGGTTCTTGGCGCGTCGTCGTGGCTATAAAGTGGCCTCTGAAAAAGCCACATGGAAAGAGCGTGGCACGGCAGTTAAACACGCGTTTTGGCCTTTGCTAACGCCGGTTATTTTGCTTGGGGGAATTTTGTCTGGGGTGTTTACGCCAACCGAAGCGGCGGCGGTTGCAGCAGCGTATGCCTTGGTTGTTAGTTTGATGTCGAAAACCATGACAGTAAGCAACTTGCCTAGTTTGTTTTATGCCACAGCGAAATCGTCCGCGGTGATTTTGTTTCTTGTCGGTAGTGCGGTGGCTTTTTCATCGGTGATCAGTTTGTCCGGTGCGCCACAAAAAATAGCCAATATTATGGTGACATTAACGGAGAATCCGTTGTTATTGCTGTTGATTATTAACCTGCTGCTGTTGTTTGTCGGCATGTTCTTAGACGCAGGTCCTGCGATTTTGATTCTTGGCCCTATTCTTGGTCCGATAGTCACGCAATTTGGTATTGATCCACTGCATTTTGCCATCGTGATGTGTGTGAACTTAACCATAGGTTTGACGACGCCGCCCATGGGCTTGGTGCTGTTTGTTGCCTCGAGTGTGAGTGGGGAGCGAGTGGAGACCATTAGCCGAGAAATGCTGCCGTATTTGGCGGTGCATATCTTTGTTATTTTATTGATTACCTATATCCCAGCATTGACGATGACCTTGCCTCGTTTACTGGGTTTTGCTTCCTGATGGACGGCAAAAAAATAGTTTTCGATAGAGTTAAGTGCACAAAAAATGAGGGAGGCTTTTATGCTTATGGATAGTTCAAGCCTGCTTTTATTATTGTTTTTTGCTCTCGGCAGTTACATTCAAGCGACCACAGGTTTCGCCTTTGGGTTGATTGTCGTGAGCAGTGTGTCGGCATTAGGTTTAGCGCCTATTGAAGTCACGGCCTTTGCAGTGAGTGTGTTAAGCCTTATTAATGCTGGTATTGGGCTTTATGGCGGACATTGGCGAAAGATAAATCGACGTGCGTTTTGGGGTTTTATCTTGCCTTGTCTGCCAGCCATTTTTCTTGGCGTATGGTTGCTTGGTTACCTTGGCGAGAACGCGTTAGGCTGGCTAAAATTTAGCTTAGGTTTGTGTATCGTGGTCAGTAGTTTGCTGATGATGCTGCAGGCTCATAGGGTGAGAAAAGAATCCTCAGCTGGCGCCTTTGCAGTCAGTGGTGTAATAGGTGGGGTAATGGGGGGGATGTTTGCAACCTTTGGTCCGCCTATTACCTTCATGATGTACCGCCAGCCAGATGATCAGGCCAGGATACGTGCAACGCTATTAGGGATATTTTGTTGCACAGCCGCCCTGCGCGTGGGATCGGTCAGCATGACGCAAGGCGTTGATGTCGAGACTTGGTTGTTATGTGCGCTTGGTTTTCCTGTGGTTGTTGTAGCGACGTTAGTGGCGAGAAAGTTTCCATTGCCTATTTCGGGCCGAGCGATGCGGTTTGTGGCGTTTAGCTTGTTGCTACTGTCTGGCGTTAGCTTGATGTGGCAGGGATTTTAGATAGAAGCTCTCAGTAAACAGAAAAGGGAGCGCGTTGACCTTGTTGTCAGGCGCTCTTTTTTTGTTCGTTAATTTAGAAAGTCCGTTAATTCAGTTCGACAAGATAATGTAGGTCTTGGCTGTTGGCGCGGCTGATTCGATGTTCGACGGTACGGCCATCTAATGATCGAGCGGTGCGGCTGACTTCTAGCAAGGGCTGTCCTGAAGCAATGTTTAATATCGCCTGATCTTGTTCGTTGGCCAATACGGCTTTTAATCTGTCCGTGGCCTTGTGAACGGTAATGTTAAAGCGTTGTTGATAGTAGTGATAAAGGGAGTGAGGCAGTTTTTCTTCTTTTTCTAAGTCAACAAAATAACCTTGAGGGAGGTAGATAAGTTCCCGTATACAAGCCGTGTTGTTGATGGAACGAACACGATGAATTTCAATGACTTTCTCGTTGCTTGAGTTGCCGAAGAGCGCACGCAGGTGGGTGTCTGGTGTGATTAATCGTATTTCGAGTAATTGAGCATTAGGCAGCTCAGGGATGTCGCCGTTATCACTTTTGAAATGGAAAAAGTGGAACAGCATTTTTTGCAATGTATGCTCTGATACAAAAGTGCCAACGCCTTGGCGACGAAATAACACGTTGTCTTCGGTGAGGGCGTTGAGTGCTTTTCGAACGGTTCCTTGGCTAACACCCAGTAAATCCGCCAGTTGGAACTCACTTGGCAACATTTCACCGGGCTTCCAAATACCTTCAATAATTCTCTCGGTAATCAGCTCTTGAACTTGTTTATACAGAGGTTTGAAGATAGGTGATGGCTGCGGTGCTTTGTCTGTCATGGCTTGACCTGCTTTGAGTTTGTTGCTCTTAGAATAAGTAAATGAGATTTTTTGCACGACTACTGTGCTTGCCAATACTTTGTTAAAAATAGACTCGAAATACTCATTTATAACCCATAAACTCTGCTTTTTCGTCTATTTTTGCCTCGTCTTGGCTTCGCTCGTGACGTCGTGTAAATATCTCTTACTGTAATAAAAAAATCTGTTCTTTTCTTGCACTTTATGTCTTATATAAGATATAAAACAAGTTATAACAAGATAATGACTTATTTACTATCAGCAATCCGTTAATAAGATGGCGACCAGTGAATAAATAGTCTGTTGGCTTGTTTACCGCTTACGTGATGCAAGAATAAAAATACGAGATCCAAAAATAAAAAACGGAGCCTTCGAAATGAAAAGAAACGATTTACTAAAAAAAACCACTGCTGCTTTTGTGCCAACACTCATGGCGGCGAGTTTGTCGCTTGCTGCTATGCCAGCATTGGCTGCCGATTATGAGTTCAATATTGTGCATCTTTCCAATACCAGTGATGAAGATTACGACGGTGCAGTGGTGCTGAAAGACTATGTTGAAGCGCAGTCCAATGGACGTATTCAGGTAAATATTTATTCTGGCGGTCAGTTATGTGGTAACCCAACAGAATGCATTGAAGCTCTGCAAGCCAATTTGATTCAGGTGTTTAATACCACGACGGGTGGTTTGGCCAATGTGTTTCCAGAAATTCAAGCGTTAGACATTCCGTATATTTTTCCCACCGACCGTGTTGCAGAGTGTGCGCTAGATAATGAAATGCTGGTTGGTCCCATCCGTAAAGAGCTGTTAGATCGCACTGGTTCTATGCGTCTGATGACCATTGGTAATACGGGCGGTTGGCGTAATTTCGCGACAACGGATAAATTGATTAAAACCCCTGCTGATGTGAAAGGTTTGAAAATCCGTACCATTAATTCCCCTATCCAAATGGAACTGGTAAAAGCCATGGGTGGCAGCCCAACCGCCGTGCCTTGGCCAGAAGTCTATACCTCATTGGCAACCGGTTTGGTGGAAGGCACGAAAAACGGTATTACCGATATTATGGGGATGAAGTTTAACGAACACATTAAATATATGACGTTGGATGGTCACGGTTATATGGCGTCTATGTGGTGGATGAATAATGATTCACTGAAAGGCATGCCAGACGATCTTCAACACATTATGATGGATGGTTTTGATGCGCTACGTGAAGTGACAACCGTGATGCCTAAACGTCGTCAGATCGACGCGTATAACGAATTTAAAGCCTCTGGTGGCACCGTTTATGCGCCAACCGCCGATGAGAAAGCTCAGTTCCAAGAAGCCGCGAAACCGGTTCGTGACTGGTTCGTAAATGAATATGGCGCGAAATGGGTAGAAGTGACAGAAAGTGCGGTGAAGTCCTGCGAAGCGTCAATCAACAACTCTTATACTGCGCAAAATTAATGTATTGCTAATCCTCCTTCTGAACGGCGATTTTCCGTTGGGCCAGTGCTTGCACTGGCTTTTTTTTGCCTGTTAGATATATGCCAAGCCTTATTGATTCGGCACTTGCGCTTGTAGGTGGGCGATCAGCCTTTCCATCAATGGCGTTAAGTTGTTTTTACGCCAGACAAAATGAATCGCAAGCTCTGGTAAAGCCCCATCAATAGGGCGATAGGTTAAGCCTTCTCGTTGATCAAATTGCGTAGATTCAGGAACCAGGGCAATACCCACACCCGCCGCCACTAGGGTTCGAGTTGTTTGCGTTAATCGAGCGACTTGTACAATGTTGGGTTCGACGCCCGCCACGTGTAGGTGATGCATGATCTGATCGTATAAAGACGGATGGGCTTGCCGAGCAAACGAAATAAACGGCAGCTGGTGTAAATCACTTAAAGGCACACTGTCTTTTTGTGCGAGTGGATGATTTTCAGGCAAAGCGAGAAGGTGTTTTTGTGTCTCATAGTCTTGGTGCTCTAAGTCTGTGACGTCTATTAAGGGATTGAGAAAGATCATTGCTAAGTCGATTTTCTCTGTTCTTAAGGCATCCAACGCATGGGTTGTGGTCATTTCTTCCAGATTGAGTGTCACGCCATGATTGTCTTGTTTAAACTGCGCGATGCCTTTGGAAAAATGCGGTGTACCCGCCGCCCAAACAAAACCGAGTGACATAGTGCCTGCGGTGCCATTGGCAACACTGCGAACTTGCTCTTGGATCTTTTCCCAGTTCTGTAAAAGCGCCCTTGCTTGAGGCAAAAGCGCTTCTCCTGCAGGCGTCAAAGACACCTTTTGGCTGCTGCGCTCAAAAAGTACGGCCCCCAGTTCATCTTCAATGGCTTTGATTTGTTGCGACAGTGGCGGCTGGGCAATATGTAATCGAGCTGCCGCACGCCCAAAATGCAGCTCTTCCGCCACGGTAATAAAATAATTCAATTTTCGAAAGCGCATGATATCTTTTTCATATTAAGTATGTGATTAACATATATTAGACATAACGATGCGCTTTTCCTATCTTAGTCCTACAAAATAATTCTAAATGAGTTTAGGTGAGACATCATGAGCAGAGAAAAAATCGACGGACAACTATTTAGCTACACAGGCCCCGCGTTTCATTACATCAATGAAGAAGAGCGTCACTTCTTCGCTAAAGAGCCAGCGCAGTTTCGTGTCAACTTAATTGGTTGCGGCATGATAGGTATGGAGCACATGCGCGTGGCTACTCGTGTGGGTCGCTCTGCTATTCATGGTGTGTTCGATCTCAACGAGCGCAGCGTTAAAGTCGCGAAAGAAGAATTTGCTAAAATTACCGATGAAGATTTTAAAGTCTACGACACTTTAGAAGCAGCCTGTAATGATCCAGAAGTGGACGGTATTTTAATTTGCACACCTAACTTCACTCATCTCGATGTACTAAAAGTGGCGATCAAATCGGGCAAGCATATCTTCATGGAAAAGCCGATGGCGACCAAGCTGGAAGATGCCTACGAAATTACCAAAATGGCGAAAGAGTACGGCGCTGTTTTGCAGATCGGTTTGCAATATCGCTATAAATCCATCTATTCCGAAGCGATTCATGAAGTACTAGAGCGCAAAGCGGTCGGTGAGGTGAAAATGATTAATATCATGGAGCACCGCATTCCGTTCCTTGATAAGGTCAATCAGTGGAATAAATTCTCTAAATTCTCTGGCGGTACGCTGGTGGAAAAATGTTGTCACTACTTTGATTTGATGAACTTGTTTGCGCAGTCTCGTCCTGTGCGTGTTTATGCCAACGGCTCTCAATCTACCAACTTCCGTGATTTCGAATTCAAAGGTGAAAAATCCGATATTCTGGATAGCGCTTTTGTGACGGTTGAATATGAAAACGGCGTTCGCGCGGGTTTCAACCTTTGCATGTTTGCGCCTATGTTCCATGAAGAACTCTTGGTGTGCGGTGACGAAGGCCGCGTGAAAGCCGCTGAAATCGAAGACTTTAGTGAAAATGCGCGTCTGCGTACCGAGATGGAGGTCTTCTGCGGTCAGAATCGTCCATCTAAAACCTCGCAACCAAGCTACCCAAAATTGATTGAGGCCTCTGGTCACAACGGTGCAACCTGGTTCGAACACATTGCCTTTGCGGATCAAATGGCGGGTAAGCAAACTAACAGCGCAACAGTCGAAGAAGGTTTCTGGTCTGTTGTAGTAGGTTGTGCTGCTGAGGAATCGGTAAAAACCGGAAAAATTATCGAAGTCGCTGAACTGCTTAAATCCAAAGGGATTGACCTATAAAACGGGATAAGCCCGACACAAAAAGCCCAAACCTATTTCAAGGTTTGGGCTTTTTTTTACCTAAAATATAAGCTGGCGAAAGCGGTTTACGTTGATTTTTTAGTGTATAGATTGTCTTTTAAGGTTAAAAAGAATGGCGTTATTTTTTTGTTGAAAGGTGTGATGTATGATGTATGATGTATTTAGCCTCTGTGCAGGGGGTTAAAAATGTGTCCTACATATAAAAACAACGATAGGAATACGGTTATGAAAAAATTGTTTCAGAGTTCGACAATTCTAATGGCTGCGGCATGTGCTTTGGCTCCAGCGGCGGCTTATGCAGCGGAGAACCCTATTCGAGGTAATATCCGTGTGGTTATTGGCTCGACATCGACGGGGGGTGATACTTATCAGGTGTCATCGATTATTGCCGAAGCCTTAGCCAAAAAAATCGATACCAACATTAAAGTGGATGCGGTCGGTTTTTCAGCGGGTTATCAAGCGCTTGGACGAGTGCCAAGTGGTAATACCTTGATGATTTTTCATGACCAAGCTTACCTTGGTTATTTATATGGGCAAAAAGGTTATGAAGATCCTTTCAAAAAGTGGAATATTGGGCCGTCTTTTGCCATCAACCCAGGTAATGGCTACCTAGTTTCAAAAGAATCGCCTTACAAAAACATGGATGAAATTCTTAATGCCGCTGGCAATGGCAAAACCGTGCGAGTGGCGATTCAGCCAGGTGGTGTGTCTGAGATCGGTTATACGGCGATGAAAAACGCGGTGCGTTTAGCGTATCCAGGTCAAGAAGACAACTTGGTCGCCCTTAATACTGGCTCTCAATCTGATAAAAACCAAGCTTTGTTCGATGGTTTAGCCGATGTGATTAACGGTAGTGTACAAGCGAACGAACAATACACACGTTTACCCGCTGACGATCAAAAAGCCATGGATTTTGTATGGTTAACGGCAAAAGCGTCTACTATTGGCCAAGCAAATCCTAAAGGTATGGGTGAAACCTCACGTGATCAGTTGATGCAATATGCGTCTGGTCTTGGGGTGAATATTCCGATGGATGCCGACAGTGACTTTACCTTCGATAAAGAGTTTTACTTTTTATACAACAAGCGTATGTCGCCTGAAGTTGTTAAATTCTTAGACAACGCATTGGCAGAAGTGTTTGCCGATGGTGAAGTACAAGAAACCCTCAAAAGATCGTTTTTCATTCCAAACTTCCGCAAGTCTGCCGAAGCGCAACAGCACTTTCAAGCGAAGAGTGACAGCTACGCGAAGATTATCAATAGCTTGCAAAAGTAGTCTTCTTAGGTTTGCGTCGTAGGTATTTACTGCCTACGACGCTATGGTATCTCGCTTGTGAGGGTTAATATGTTTGACTGGTTTATATCGTTGAATTCGGTGTCGATCGATTTTGATCTGTCTCACCAATTCTTTCCTCGTATCATTATTACGCTGCTGGTGGTGTTGGGTGGCGTTATTGTCCTAGCTAATTTTCGCTCTGTTATGCAAGCGATTCGTTCTGGGCGCTATCAGTTTTTTGTTCGCAATGCGGATTTCTTTCGCTTGCTAGTGACGCTGGTGCTGATTCCTGCTTATTTCTGGTCGATGGATGCGATAGGCGGTGTATTGCCAAATATGGGCTTGGGCTTTTTGTTGGCATCGATTCCGTTTGTGTTTCTCATGTCGATACTTTATTGCCATGAAAGGACACGTCGTAACGTGACTATCATTGTGATCAATGCTGTGGTTGCGCCTACTTTTGTATGGGGCGTACTTTATCATCTTTTTCTTGTCTCGATGCCCTAGCTATCAGGAGTAAATGTTATGGAGTTTTTAGAATTACTCTCACCGGCCTTTTTCTTGTTAGCCGCCGCTGGGGCGATTATTGGTATTATTTTTGGTGCTATCCCAGGTATGACAGCAACCATGGCTGTCGCGGTGTGTTTACCGCTGACTTATACGCTGGGCTTGCAAGAAGGCTTGGCTTTGTTGTTGGGTTTGTATGTTGGCGGTATTTCTGGTGGCTTGGTGCCCGCAATATTGCTGAATATTCCTGGAACGCCTTCTTCTATCACCACTACCTTTGATGGTTACCCCATGGCGCAGCGTGGGGAGGCTGAGCGCGCCTTAAAAATTTGTATCGTCGCGTCTTTGGTTGGCGGTATTTTTAGTGCCTTGGTGTTGTTTTTCTTTGCGCCTGTGTTGGCGGATTT
Source organism: Marinomonas profundi (assembly GCF_020694005.1). NCBI lineage: Bacteria > Pseudomonadati > Pseudomonadota > Gammaproteobacteria > Oceanospirillales > Oceanospirillaceae > Marinomonas > Marinomonas profundi. The sequence continues at coordinate 2,076,557 of NZ_CP073013.1, forward strand.
TGCCATTAAGTTTTCCTATGTTGAAAAATTCTTAATGATTTTCTTTGCTTTGACGGTCATTGCTTCTTTGTCGAAGAATATTGTCATGGGGGTGTTTAGCGGTTTATTAGGGGTTTTACTCAGTTTAATTGGCACTTACGATGTCTCCGACGGCGGTAATGGCGAATATCGATTGATGCTGCCTTTTATGGAGCCTTATCTCGCGTTTGGTTTTTCCTTGTTGCCGGTACTGATCGGTTTGTTTGGAATATCGACCATCATCGAAGAGGCAGAAAAGGGCGCAAAAGAATCGTCTCATGAAGACAAAGTCAATTTGTCAAAAGGTAAGCCATTTCGCGTTACTGTTTTCAAAGGCCAAATTGGCAATCTATTACGTTCCTCATCGATTGGTACTTTTATTGGGATGTTGCCGGGGATCGGTGGTAGTGCTGCGTCGATTTTGGCGTATACCCAGCAAAAAAACCTCTCAAAACAACCGCAAAAAATGGGTACAGGCGAACCGGAAGGTGTGATAGCGTCCGAGTCTGCCAATAATGGTTTGACGGGTGGCGCGCTGATTCCATTGTTGTCATTGGGAATTCCTGGAGACAGCACCACGGCAGTATTGATTGGCGCTTTTACCTTGCAAGGTTTGCAAGTCGGGCCCTTGTTTATCGGTGAAAATATCGATACATGGTACTCCATGATAACGGCGTTGATGTTCGCCAATATTGTGATGTTTGTAGTGATGTTCTACGCCATTCGGTACATCGCCAGAGTCGTGTTGATCCCTAAATTTATCCTTTATCCCATCATCGTAATGATGTGTACCGTGGGTGCGTACGCTATTAACTACGGCATTATGTTCGATGTATGGACTTTGTTTATTTTTGGTGTCGCGGGCTGGATTTTTACAAAAATTGGCATTGAGGTCGCGCCTTTAGTGATTGGTTTTATTTTGGGCGGCAGTGCAGAAGTCTACTTTGTGAAGAGCTTAGAGTCTTACGGCGAGTATTCTGTACTGTTTACCAAGAGCCCGATTGCCATGGTCCTTTGGGGATTGATCGTCTTGTCTATTGTGGTGTCCTTCATGATACACAAGAAAAGTAAGCAACATTCGGAGTCTGCAGAATGAGTTCATCGTATGTGTTAATCAAAATTCATGATAACGACAACGTCGCTATTATTTTGAATCAAGGTGGTGCGCCAGCGGGTGCCGAGCTGGATAACGGTCTGGTGTTAAACGAGGCGGTGCCGCAAGGTCATAAGGTGTCTTTGCAGCCGATAAAAGCAGGCGAAAAGATCATTCGTTATAACGAAGTGATTGGTTATGCGAATAAAGATCTTGAGGCTGGTTGTTGGGTGTCGGAGCAGGTGGTGCGTATGCCGACGCCGCCGAATCTTGATGAGCTGCCATTGGCGACCCGTGAGAAACCTAAATTTGAGCCATTAGAAGGGTATAGCTTTGACGGTTATAAAAATGCCGATGGCTCGGCGGGCACGAAAAACCTTTTGGGAATCAGTACCAGTGTGCAGTGTGTCGCGGGTGTTACCGATTATGTAGTTAAGCTGATCAAGCAAACCTTGTTGCCCAAATACCCGAATGTTGATGGCGTGGTGGCGCTCAATCATTCTTATGGGTGCGGTGTGGCGATTAATGCGCCGGGTGCGATTGTGCCGATTCGGACGCTACAGAACATGGCAAAGAACCCCAATTTTGGTGGCGAAATCATGGTGATCGGCTTGGGTTGTGAAAAATTACAGCCCCATCGTTTATTGGAGATTGATGATTCGCAAGCGGTCAATATTCTGCCTAATTCTGCGGCGGCGAAACGACTTGAAGACAGCGTGGTGAGTTTACAAGACGAATCTCATCACGGCTTTCAAGATATGGTCGATCACATTATGGACATGGCCGAAGATCACCTTAAGCGCCTTAATGTGCGCCGTCGTGAGCCTTGCCCGATTTCAGAGCTGGTTGTCGGTATGCAGTGTGGTGGCAGTGATGCTTTCTCTGGTATTACCGCGAATCCCGCGGTGGGTTATGCCTCGGATTTAATCGTGCGGGCGGGTGGTTCGGTGATGTTTTCAGAAGTCACTGAAGTGCGCGACGCCATTCATTTATTAACTCCCCGCGCGGAAACCGTCGAAGTAGGCAAGGCCTTGCTGCGTGAAATGCAGTGGTACGACGATTACCTGAACCAAGGTCAGGCTGATCGCAGCGCGAACACTACGCCGGGTAATAAAAAAGGCGGTTTGAATAACATTGTAGAGAAGTCATTGGGGTCGATTACGAAGTCCGGTAACAGCCCAATTGTTGATGTATTAAGCCCGGGGGAACGTATTCGTAAGCGTGGTTTGAATTTCGCTGCGACGCCAGCCAGCGACTTTATTTGCGGTACTTTGCAGTTTGCTTCTGGGATGAATGTGCAAGTGTTTACCACAGGTCGAGGCACGCCTTATGGCCTAGAAGTCGCGCCGGTGATTAAAGTGTCGACCAACAGTTCATTAGGCAATCGTTGGCATGACTTGATCGACATGGATGCTGGGCGCATGGCAACCAAGGAAATCACTTTAGAAGAAGCGGGTTGGGAATTGTTTCAGCTTATTTTGGATGTGGCCAGTGGTCGCAAGCAAGTGGCGGCTGATCGTCTTGGCTTGCACAATGATCTTGTGTTGTTTAATCCAGCGCCTGTGACCTGAGTCGAGAAGAGGATAAGAGTGAAATTTGACTTGTAATTAGTATGTTTAGTTGTATGATGTATTACAAATAGAGTGAATAATCTTCCACTAGGGGAAGGTGTTGTTAATATAATAAAAGAGGAAAAAAACATGGCTTTTTCGGTTGAGCAAATGAGATCGGCGTTGAGTGACGGACTCTTGTCCTTTCCTATTACAGATTTTGATGCGAATGGTAAATTTAATGCTGAAACCTTCCGCCAGCGCATAGAGTCTTTTATTGAGCACGGTGTATCGGCTATTTTTGTTGCCGGTGGCACGGGGGAGTTTTTCTCTCTCGACGAAGACGATTATCGTCAAATTGTTGAATTATCTGTTGCTACCGTCAAAGGCCGCGTGCCAGTTATTGCCTCGGCGGGTCGCAGTGTGTCTGACGCGAAGACATTTGTCGCGATCGCCGATGCCGCGGGCTGTGATGGTATTTTATTGATGCCGCCTTTCCTGACCGAATGCCCAGAAGACGGCATTGTGGAATACGCGAGCCAAATCATGGCATCAAGCAAAACACAGTTTATTTATTACAACCGTGGTAACGGTGTTTTGACCGCAGAAAGCGTGAAAGCCTTGGCAGCGGCCAACCCCAATATGGTCGCATTGAAAGACGGCGTAGGCGATATTGCCGCGCTGAACGATACGGTTAAAACCGTTGGTGACCGTTTGGTGTACATTGGTGGTGTGCCAACCGCAGAAATTTTTGCTGAAGCCTATTTGTCGATTGGTGTGAATACCTATTCTTCCGCTGTGTTTAACTTTATGCCGGAGATGGCGAATAAGTTTTACAAAGCCTTACGCGAAGGTGATAAGGCGGTTGTTACCGCGATTATTAAAGATTTCTTTATCCCGTTTTGCCGTTTGCGTGATCGCAAAAAAGGGTACGCGGTGAGCCTTATTAAAGCCGGTGCTGCGTTGATGGGTCACAGTGCGGGTAATGTTCGCGCGCCACTTACTATGCCCACCGCGGGCGAAGTGGCGGAATTAGAAGCGATCATTAAGAAAAACGCATAACTTTTTAACGTATAGCTCCTTAGGGAAGGTCAGGCCGGATGGTCTGATTTTTCCATTTTTTAACAAGGCAGAGACTCGCATTATGTTCACAACGATAAAAAAGATGCAGGTTATTCCTGTTGCTGGTCATGACAGTTTTTTATTAAACCTCAGTGGCGGACATGCGCCGTGGTTTATTCGTACTGTGGTGGTGCTAGAAGATAGCGATGGCAATATCGGCTTAGGTGAAGTGCCAGCGACAGATAAAATCATTTCCACACTCGAAGAGTGCCGTGCTCTGGTAGAAGGCAAAAACGTCGGAAAATGGAAAAGCATTATCAGTGAGGTTCGTCATGCTACGGCGGGTAAATCGGACGATGTACGCGGTAATCAAACGTTTGATCTAAGAACCGCGGTGCATGTTATTACGGCGATTGAGTCGGCTTTGTTAGACTTAGCGGGTCAAAATATGGGCTTGCCTGTGGCCGATTTATTAGGTCAATACGGTAAGCAACGCGACGACGTTGAAGTGCTCGGTTACTTATTCTTCCTTGGTGATCGCAGCAAAACCAATTTACCTTACCCAGCTTATGATAATCCTGTGGATGAATGGGATCGTGTGCGCGGATTAGAAGCGGTAACACCGGAATCCATTGTTACCTTAGCGAAAGCGGCCTATGAGCGTTATGGTTTTAAAGATTTCAAATTAAAAGGCGGCGTGTTGGATGGCCATCAAGAGGCCGAATGCATTGCGGCCTTGTATGAGGCTTTCCCAGATGCGCGTTTAACGCTGGATCCGAATGGCGCTTGGACGCTTGATCAAGCGGTTGAATACCTCACACCAGTGAAACACATGTTGAGCTACGCAGAAGACCCTTGTGGGCAAGAAGGCGCTTGGTCGGGTCGTGAAACCATGTCCGAATTCAAACGTCGAACGGGTCTAAAAACCGCGACCAACATGATAGCAACCGATTGGAAACAACTGAAAAACGCTGTACGTCTTGATGCGGTGGATATTCCGCTAGCGGATTGCCATTTTTGGACCATGCAAGGCGCGGTGGCGGTTGGCGAGCTGTGCAACGAGTGGGGCATGACATGGGGCTCTCACAGTAACAATCATTTCGATATTTCCTTGGCGATGATGACGCACGTTGCGGCCGCTTGCCCTGGAGAAGTCACGGCGATTGATACCCATTGGATTTGGCAAGATGGACAACGCATCACCAAAGCGCCATTGGAAATTCGTGGCGGCAAAATTACGGTGCCAACGACGCCGGGCTTAGGCATTGAATTGGATCGCGAAAAACTCATGCAAGCGCATGCGCTTTATAAAACGTTAACTCTCGGTCAGCGTGACGACAGCTTGGCGATGCAGTTCCTTATTCCCGGTTGGACCTTTGATGCAAAGAAACCAGCGCTTGTTAGATAGATAGCACTGGGGTAATGTTCAGGGTTTTAGAATAGACGGCGTATATTAGATATGGATGGGGGAAAAACAGTGGCAAAATCACTACAAATAGAGCGAGTTGGCAAAGGCGATAGTTTGGCCAGCAATGTGGCAAAACAGCTTGAAAAGCAAATTTCGGCTGGTCACATTGCTGTGGGTGACAAGTTGCCCACAGAAAACGCCTTATGTGATCTATTTGGGGTGAGCCGTACTGTTATCCGAGAGGCCATTATGCAGCTCAAATCGCTGGGCTTGGTCGAAACAAAGCGCGGCGTGGGCACCAGTGTTATTCGAGCTCAATCGAGTGAAACGCTGTTTGCTTATCAGATTGACCCCACCGCGATTACCGATATTCTACATATTCTAGAAATGCGTTTGAGTGTGGAAACAACCGCTTGTGAGTTAGCCGCTGTGCGTCGCTCAGAAGAGGATGTGGTCCTACTTGAGAAGCATTTTAACGAGTTTGACGAGGCACTGAGCCGTGGCGAGCTGGCGCGAAAAGAAGACTACGCTTTTCACTTGGCCATTTGTACGGCGACTCGTAACCCTTTCCTTAAACAGTTCTATGAGCAGTTTAATAAAAACGTTATCCCCAGAGCAAAATTAATCAATACCAACTTGAAACAAGTTGCAACCGATGAGTATTTGCGTCGCATTCGATCAGAGCATCTTGCCATACTTAATTGTATTAAAAACCAAGATGCAGAAGGCGCAAAGCAGGCCATGCACAACCATTTGTATCGCGCCTATCATCTGTACGAACGCTACCAAAGTGATAACAAGTTTGACCTAGAGTAATTCTCTAGGCTGGGTGTTGCTCACTGCGGTTTTATTACAAAAAATTGGGGACAAACATGAATACGAACGAGCTTTTGAAAGGCACTTTATTAGTGGCTGGACAAGACATTCTTGGCACGCAACAGGCCATTCACGCCATCAACCCTGCTACCAATGAAACGCTTGCGCCAGCGTATCTTGGTGGCACAAAAGCGAACGTTGAACAGGCGGCGGGTGCGGCGTGGCAGGCATTTGATCAATATCGAGCGCTTAGTGTTGAACAGCGTGCTGCTTTTCTTGAATGCATCGCCGATGAAATTTTAGCCTTGGGCGACGCGCTGGTTGAACGTGCGGTGCTAGAAAGTGGCTTGCCAAAAGCACGTATCGAAGGTGAGCGTGGTCGTACCATGGGACAGCTTAAGTTGTTTGCTAATGTGGTGCGTTTAGGCAAAGCCACCGACGCTCGTATTGATCCTGCTATGCCAGATCGTGCGCCTTTACCTCGTGCTGATTTGCGTTTCCAAAAGATTCCATTGGGCCCAGTGGCGGTGTTTGGTGCGAGTAACTTCCCATTGGCTTTCTCCGTGGCGGGTGGCGATACGGCGTCGGCTTTGGCGGCGGGTTGCCCTGTTATTGTAAAAGCACATTCTGCTCATCCAGGAACCTCTGAATTGGTTGGTCGCGCTATTACGGCGGCGGTTAAAAAATGCGGCCTTCCTGCTGGCGTTTTTTCTTTGCTTTATGGTTCTGGTCGTGAAATCGGCAGCGCGCTTGTTGCGCATCCTGCTATTAAGGCGGTTGGTTTTACCGGTTCTCGCAGTGGTGGTATGGCGTTAATGTCTATCGCCGCGAATCGTCCTGAACCGATTCCGGTTTACGCGGAAATGAGCAGCATTAACCCTGTGTTTGTGATGCCAGAAAAACTGCAGGTCGATGCACAAGCGGTGGCAAAAGGCTTTGTTGGCTCGCTCACCATGGGCGCTGGGCAATTTTGCACTAGCCCAGGTTTGGTGGTGCTGTTAAAAGGTGACGCGGCTGAGACTTTCAAGGCGACGGTGACTAGCGAAGTCCAAGCTTTGGGTACGCAAACCATGTTGACGCCGGGTATTTACCAGGCTTACTGCGATGGCGTGGCGAAATTGAATGGTAATTCTGCTGCGGTTTTGTTGGCGAAAGGTCAGCAAAGCGACCAACCAAACCAGTGTTGCCCACATGTTTTTGCGACCAGCGCCAAGACTTTCTTGGCGGATGCATCGATGGAAGACGAAGTGTTTGGCTCCACTTCTCTGTTGATCGAATGCGATACATTGGACGAATACAAAGCGGTGGCTGAGCACTTAGAAGGTCAATTGACTGCAACGGTTCAGATGTTAGAGGCAGATGTGGAAGCGGTTCGTGGCCTGTTGCCAACATTAGAGCGTAAAGTCGGTCGAATCTTGTGTAATGGTTATCCAACTGGGGTGGAAGTCTGTTATTCCATGGTGCATGGTGGGCCTTTCCCTGCTACATCGGACAGCCGTTCAACGTCTGTCGGTAGCGCGGCGATAGAGCGCTTCTTGCGTCCAGTGTGTTATCAGGATTTCCCTAGTGCATTGATTCCAGCGGCTATTCAAGATAAAAATCCCTTGAATATTCCTCAATTAGTTGATGGTAAATTGGTATAGACTAGCGCTGCAATTTTTTTACGACTTGTAAACAGAGCACTCTATTAGCCAAGTTGGCTTTTAGGGTGTTTTTTTTAGGGGATTTTTAGGGAGTTCACTCTATTGGATACGCAAAGTGTGATTTTGGATGTGGCAGCACCGGTTTTATTAATGATTGCGATGGGGGCTTTGCTGCGACGAGTTCAACTAATCAATGACGGTTTTATTCTCGTCAGCTCGCGTTTTGTCTTTATGGTTTCTATGCCCGCGTTGTTTTTTTTCGGGATGTTGGAAAACGATCTTAGCGGTTTGATCAGTGTTAATTTGGCGGTGTATTTTATTGCCGCTATTGTGCTGACGTTTTTGCTTGCTTGGTGGTTGGCAGTGCGTTTGAATTTGCCTGAGTCGCAACGTGGTGTCTTTGTTCAGGTCGCATTCAGGGGTAATTGCGGTATTTTTAGTGTGGCCTTGGTGGTGAACATGTTTGGCAAAGAGGGCGTCGCGATTGGCGGTGTTATGTCTGGGTTGAGCGTTTTCTTATTTAATGTGTTGGCAGAAGTGATTTTGACCCGTTATAGCCATGGTAAGCTGCAACTGGTTTCTGTGTTAAAGAGTTTATTGAAAAACCCGTTAATACTCGGTATTGTTTTGGGCGTTTTGGGGCACGCTGTTGGGTTGACGTTGCCCATTTTTGTGATGAAAACGGGGGCCTTGATTGGCGGTTTGTCTTTGCCTTTGGCGTTGATTTGTATTGGCGGGGCGCTAGCGACCAGTGGTTTTTCGTTGCCTAAACATTTTTCTATGGCGCTTGTCTGTAAAGTGGCGCTAAGCCCGATTTTATTTACGGCGCTGGGTTATGTTTTGGGATTCAGTCAGAAAGAGTTGTTGTTTTTGTTTCTATTCTTAGCCGCACCGACGGCGGCCTCGGCTTATGTCACCGCGGTGGCGAAAGGCGATGATGGTCGTTCGACGGCAAATTCCATTGCGATTACCACCTTATTTTCTTCGGTGATTATTGTGGTGGGTATTCCTATTATTATTGCCTTTACGGGCTGACATTGAGCCTTGATTGAGCGTTTAAAAAAGCCGCCGTTGCTGTCAACGACGGCTTTTTTGTATAGCTTCTTTCAGAGGTGCGAGACTAAATCAGAGGTGCGAGACTAAATCAGAAGTGCGAGACTAGATTACTCCTAGCTCAACCAGCCGTTCGTGTAGGTAGCTTTTCGCTGTGTGGCGTTCGGACAATATGACCTCGGGCTTGGGGTGAAGGAATAGCGGCAAAGAAATGCGTGCTTTGGTTTTGTCGGCGCCTTCTGGGTTGATGACTCGGTGTGACGTGGAGGGAAAGTAGCCGCCAGAGGCTTCTTGTAACATGTCGCCAATATTGACGATGAGCGTGCCAAAGTCACAAGGTACGTCCATCCAGGTGCCATCTTTGGCTTTTACTTGCAAGCCGGGTTCGTTAGCAGAGGGCAGAATGGTCAATAGATTGATGTCTTCGTGCGCGCCTGCTCGAATGGCGCCAAGTTCTTCATCGCCTTTTAAGGGTGGATAATGCAACACCCTCAGCAAGGTTTGATCGCTGCCATCGACCATACTAGAAAGCGCTTGCGAATAATGTTTTGCGACGTCCGCTGGTGAGTGGCTTTCGACCCATGTGAGCAGTTCAGACGCGAGTTGGTTGGCCTGCGTATAGTATTGTTCTAGCAAGGCTTTTTTGTCTTGCGGGCATTGTCCCCAAGGGTAGTAATGGAAGTATTCTTTGATGTCTTTTTTGGTATGGCCTTTTGCTGTCTCAGACACATCAGGCGGAAAGAAACCATCTTGTGTGCCCTTGTTGTAGCGGTAATCGTATTTTGAGTCACTGTTAAAAAAGGTTTGCCATTCTTGGTAGATGGCGCTGACCAATTGTTTTTTTATTGGGTGATTTTTAAGCACGCCAAAACCGGTTTCACGTAGGGATTTGACAAAGTCTTGTTGGGCCGTAGGGCTAGTGTAATCAATGGCTTGTAGTTGCATGGTGGTTTCCTGTGGCCAACTTATGTTGGCTGTCTCGTCTCAAGGTACGGCACGTCAGTACGGTATTTTAGTGCACTATTTCAGTACTGAAGAGCGTTTCGTTTAATCACTGTGAGCAGGGTTTAAAAATAGCGCTATATGGCTGTTTTTAAAAGGTGATATGAGAGCGTGCTAAGAAGACCAGCCACTGTGAAAAAAGTAACGTAAATCAACGGTTTCGGCTTGGTAATGTTGCCACCAGTGGGTCATATTCATCATACCTAGGCCGCCAACGGTCTTGGCGTTGGCCAATGCAGTGGTGAGCATGTATGAAGAACGTATGGGCATGTTATTTGGCTCAAGAGTGGAATGAGGATAAGTTTACTGCTTGAAATCGGTGTTTTGAAGGAGTTTCGTAATAAATTTGTGCCTTAGGGGGTGGGTTAATTCTCTGCTTGCTCTATACTGCAGGAGTCGGTTATGTTTTTTTACCGTCTTCTCTTGCTCTTCTATACCGTCTACCTTGCCTTTTTTGGCGTGTTATCTTTTTAGATCTAAGTACTTCTTAAGTTCAAATAATCAACGCGATTCTTGCGTTGTCATCAATTAAAGAGGGCTCATGACTATGAATGCATATTTCGATTCGTTTAAAAATCACTTTTTAATTTCTATGCCACATCTAGACGACCCACATTTTGAACACACGGTTATTTATCTTTGCGAACACACGAAAGCGGGCGCCATGGGGATTATTATCAATCGTCCCTCAAATGTTGATTTTACGGAATTAGCGAATCATCTTGGTATGCCTATTTGCAGCCCACCATTAGCTGCTGAACCTATTTATACTGGTGGGCCGGTGGAAGCCGAGCGAGGCTTTATTTTGCATACGACGGATAAGTCTTGGGATCGAACCCTGCATGTTACCGATGAGGTCTCTTTATCGGCGTCATTAGAGGCGTTAGAAGACATCGCTCAAGGTAACGGTCCAAATGCCTTTCGTATTACCTTGGGGTGTGCTGGCTGGGATGCGGGACAGCTTGAAACTGAAATTGCGAACAATGATTGGCTGGTATGTGAGGCGGATTTAGACGTATTATTTCACACGCCAAGTGATATGCAATTTACCGCCGCAACGCGTGTGCTGGGAATTGATATGACAAGACTTTCACCGGATATAGGACATGGTTAATGACGGTAATATCGTCTTTGAATAATAACGTAGAGCCCAATACTGCTTGTTCAGTATTGGGCTTTGATTTTGGCACCACGCGTATTGGCGTGGCGATTGGCCAAAGTATAACGGGGACGGCACAGCCATTGGCGCCGATTAAGGCAAAAGACGGCGTTCCTAATTGGGATGAGATTACCCGTCTGGTCGACGAGTGGCAGCCCGATGCGTTTGTTGTTGGCTTGCCATTGGATATGGACGGCCTAGAAAATGAGATGTGTCAACGCGCACGTAAGTTTGCCAAACGACTGCATGGACGCTTTAACCTGCCTTACCATATGATGGACGAACGTTTGTCTTCTTATGAAGCCAAAGGACAAGTTATTGCGCGTGGCGGCAATCGTAACTTTAAAGAAAATTCGGTAGACGGTTTGGCGGCACAGATGATCCTAGAAACCTGGTTCGCAGACTCTCCTTGATGTTTGTCAGTCTTGATGTTTGTCAGTCCTTGATGCTTGTCAGTGACGTGCGAACTAAGCGAACAACGGTCTTTAATACATTCAAGAACAAGGTATAAGAAATAATGAAGCTAGATTTAGAAGGGCCGCTGGCGTCAATGAAAGAACAGCTGTCGGCGTATTGCGAAAAGAAAAACATCGAAGACGCTATTGTTGTCGGCATTCACACGGGTGGTGTGTGGGTCGCTGAACAGTTGATGTCTGTGGTGCCGACAAATGAAGCATTGGCCACGCTCGACATTACGTTTTATCGTGATGATTTTACGATGGCGGGGTTAAATCCTAAGGTAAATCAAACGTCTTTGCCGGCGATCGAAGATCGGCATGTTATTTTAGTGGACGATGTTTTGATGTCGGGACGTACGATTCGTGCGGCAATGAATGAAATCTTTGATTTTGGTCGACCGGCGAGTATCACCTTGGCGATTCTGTACGATCTTGGGCAACATGAGCTGCCTATTGCGGCCGATATTGTGGGTCAGCGTTTGACCCTTAATCCTGATCAAAGGGTTAAGTTAGTGGGGCCGGATCCCTTGAGTGTGTCGATAATGGATACTCATTAATATGCATAACAATGCTTTATTTTTTGTTAAACACGTACGACAATTACGGTATGGATAACATGAATAATGCAACCGTTAAGATAATGATATTTCGTCAAAAAACGTTGGCGAAATGGCGGTTTAATATCGTTAGTGCCCGGTTGCCGTTTTCAGCGCCGGGCATTTTCTTATCTAGACGTCCTATTAAGTAAGAGAAAGACGATACCGTCTTTGCAGTTTGAGGAAAGCAAACCATGATGCGATCCGAACCTCGGGCATTACAGTTAAATGAACACGGGCAGCTTAAGCATTTTCTAACGCTGGATGGCTTGGATAAAACCCTTTTGACCGAGATACTTGATCGGGCAGAATCGTTTTTATCTATGGGGGAGCAGTCGGTCAAAAAAGTGCCTCTGCTTCGCGGAAAAACCGTGGTGAACTTGTTTTTTGAAAACTCCACCCGAACCCGCACTACCTTTGAATTAGCCGCAAAGCGTTTGTCGGCGGATGTGATTAACCTCAACATTGAAACCTCTGCGACGTCCAAAGGCGAATCGTTACTGGACACCTTACAAAATCTCGAAGCGATGCAAAGCGATATGTTTATTGTGCGCCATTCAGATAGTGGTGCTGCGCACTTTATTGCGGAGCATTGCACACCGAATGTGGCGATTATTAATGCGGGGGATGGTCGACACGCTCATCCAACGCAGGCGATGTTAGATATGCTGACCATTCGTCGCCATAAAGGCGGCTTTGAAGGGTTAAAAGTCGCCATTGTCGGGGATATTATGCATTCTCGTGTTGCACGCTCTCAATTGCAGGCGTTGACGACATTGGGGGTGAGTGAGGTGCGTTTGGTCGGGCCAAAAACCCTTGTGCCGAGCTTTTTTGCTGAAATGGGCGCGACGATTTGCCATGATCTTGAAGCGGGTCTAAAAGACGTTGATGTGATTGTCATGCTGCGTCTTCAAAAAGAGCGCATGAAAGGCGCGTTGTTGCCCAGTGAAAGTGAATTTTATCGCTTATATGGGTTAACGGAAGACACTCTGGCGTGGGCCAAGCCTGATGCGATTGTGATGCACCCAGGGCCAATTAATCGTGGTGTGGAGATCTCTTCTGAAGTGGCGGATGGAAAGCACTCGGTGATTTTGAATCAGGTGACGAACGGCATTGCTATCCGTATGGCGGTGATGTCTATGGCAATGAGTGGGCAGTTACAGTGCGATGAGTCACCAATGGCAGGGGAAGATAAATAGTATGAAATTACGTATTCAAAATGGTCGTTTGATTGACCCTAGCCAAGACCTAGACGCTATCGTAGAGCTGTTTATTGATAATCAAAAGATCGTTGCAATTGGCGATGCGCCTGACGGTTTCGATGACGCTGAGGTGGTAGACGCCTCAGGCCAGTGGGTTTTACCTGGCTTGGTCGATTTGGCGGTGGCGTTACGTGAACCTGGCTTGACACAAAAAGGCAACATTGCGACAGAAGGTCGTGCTGCCGTATCGGGTGGGGTAACAACTTTGGTTTGCCCTCCTAATACTCGACCGATTGTTGATACGCCAGCGGTTGCGGCCTTGATTCAAGATAAGGCGGATGAAGCGGGTATGGCAAACGTGTTTCCTCTTGGCGCCTTAACGCAAGGTCTCGAAGGGACGCAACTGAGTAATATGGTGGCGTTAACCGACGCGGGTTGTATTGCGGTATCGAATCACCGTTCCCCTATGGCGAGCACAAAGGTGTTATCAAGGGCACTTGAATACGCCGCCACTCACGATTTATTGGTGGTATTTCACCCTGATGAGCCGAGCCTTTCCGAAGGTGGCTGTGCTCATGAAGGCTTGATGTCGACCATGCATGGCTTGGCGGGTATTCCTGAAGAAGCCGAAACCATCGCCTTAATGCGCGATTTATTATTGGTCGAAAAAACCGGTGTCCGCGCCCATTTCGCCCGTCTTTCTTGTGCGAAATCGGTTGAAATGATTGCCGATGCGAAAGCATCTGGCTTGGATATCACGGCCGATGTTGCGGTGCATAATTTGCTATTAAACGACCAAGTATTGGATCGTTTCGATGGCCACTATCATGTTTTGCCGCCTTTGCGTGGCGATGAAGATCGACTGACGCTGATTGAAGGCATCAAAGCGGGCGTTATTACTGCGATTTGTTCGGATCATCAGCCTCACGAAAAAATGGCTAAAATTGCGCCATTTGCCGCGACTGAGCCCGGTATGGCAAACGTCGAAATATTATTGCCATTGGCCATGCTGTTGATGGATGAGGGCGATTTAGACATTTCGACCGTATTGACTTGTTTAACCTCTGGACCCGCGGCGTGTTTTGGTTTGGAAGCGGGGTCGTTATCGGTTGGCAGTTTTGCTGATTTTATTTTGTTTGATAGCACGGCTCGCTGGACATGGTCATATGAAAGCCGTAAGACCAAAGGTCATAACTCGCCTTATTTTGATGAGGAGTTTGTTGGTCGTGTGATGGCAACGTATATTTCGGGCCAACGTGTTTATCAGGTTGTTTGAGTAAATTGGTCAGATAAATCAAGCTTTTCGCTTGCTTGGTCTGACTATTACTTTACTTTTAATGTTTGGCCGTTAATCTGGTTCGACGACAAATTATTATGGCTTTAATGTTTTATGTCTATCGACTCTGCTGATGTTTTGCTTAGGGAGCAGCAGGTTTTACGATCTCGTGTGGTGAGTCTTGAGAAAGAACGCGATTTTATAAAAAACCTGTACAGTGACCTGCCTTCAATGCTCCAAGTGATGTCAAAAGGTGCGCCTTTGAGCACTTTGTTGAGTCGCTTTAAAAATAAAATGCAGACACAACTGCCTCATTCATATTGTCTTTTTATTGTTGGCGATAAGCACTGCCTGCAGTGGCGCTTGCAGTACACGGATTCTATTAATGAAAGCTTGTTGGGGGCGAACGGTAAGCTGGTGGCGGTTCCTCACGCTTTAATTACCTTTGCCGCCAGCCCTTCTAGTCCTAAACGCCATGATATTAATATACAACATGCCTCTAGCTGGTCTTTATGGTCGTCGTTTTTTGACCTTCACCAGTTCACTGATGCCTCTATGGTGAGTGTGTCTGACGGTCAGGACTCTATTTACCTGATGCTGGTGTTACAGAAAAAAAATACCGTGCTTGAAGGGGATTTGATGGCGCTGGCGTTGGATAGCTATGCGGCGTGGCTAAAGGCGGCGTTTGAGCGGGAAAAAGCGGATTTTTTATTGCTTGAAGACAGCCATCGAGACCCGATTACGGGGTTATTAAGACGTTATAGCTTTGACAACAGCTTTGGTATTGTATTGAAAGATTCCCGTCGTCATTTTCAACGTGCGGCGTTGTTTTCTTTGCGTTTGCTGTCGACAGCCAAGGTCTGTAATACGGAGTTAAAAGTATTGGCGGATGTGGTGCGTGATACCGTTCGGGAAAACGATCTGATTGCTCACTACAATGATAGAGAGTTGGTCATGGGGATTCGCATTCAGCATTTAGAGGACGCTGACATTGTGGCTGAAAAGCTGTTAAAAACGCTTCACTCTGAGCAGTTTTCGGACAATACGCTTATCCGTGCTGGACTCTCAATTGGCATTTCTTTTTATCCCGAACATTCGACATTAGACTCGCTCTATCAAGCGGCGCTTTTTGCCGCAGAAACATTGAAGAATCGCCCTGGATATCGAATAGAGTTTCATGGTGAATGTTATCAATCCAGTGCGAATTTATACTCTTTATAAGCGTCTTTCTGCTGTCTAAAATAATGTTATGATGGGGCTTGGTAGGCTTCACCTTTGCTTTCATTTTCAATTTCCGGTGCTTTCAATTAAGGCTCTGGTTCTACTTGAAGCAGGGTATTATCCGATGAAATTAGGAGCGTCACGAGAGTCATGTCAGCAGATATTACGCAAGACGAAAGCGTCGACATTAAGGCCAATTTGGCACAAGTATCACGGCAAATAGCGTCTCTTATTCAACAGCACCAGCGTGTAACAGACAGTGTTCGCTTGCTGGCGGTGAGCAAAACAAAACCGCTTGCGGCCTTAGAAGCGGCTTATCATGCAGGCCAAAGAGCCTTTGGCGAGAATTATGTCCAAGAAGCGGTGGATAAATGCCAAGCGTTAGCGCATTTATCTGGCATTGAGTGGCATTTTATCGGCCCCATTCAGTCTAATAAATCCCGCCTTATCGCCGAAACCATGCATTGGGTGCATTCTGTTGATCGTGAAAAAATCGCCTTGCGTCTTAATGATCAGCGTCCAGTTGGGCTGCCGCCTCTTAATGTGTGTATTCAGGTCAATATCAGCGGGGAAGAAAGTAAGTCTGGTGTGGCCTTGTCACAATTGGATGCCATGGTTACTTTCATCGCGCGATTGCCGAATTTACGCCTGAGAGGCTTGATGGCAATACCTGCCCCTCAAGCTAATCACATGGCGCAATGCGCGGTTTATGCGCCATTACAGCAAGCTTTTATTGAATTATCGAAATCTGACAGCATGATAGATACCTTATCGATCGGCATGTCTGGGGATTTATCGGCCGCCATCCAATCTGGTAGCACTATGGTGCGTGTTGGGACGGCTATTTTTGGCGAACGGGATTATTCGGCTAAGGCGTGATGACCATGACTTAGCGTTTGATTGTTTGAATGTTTGAATTAGCGGATGGGCATATTAGTCTGCTGATAAAATAGAATAGTAGGGTATAAAATGACACCAAGTATTGCCTTTATTGGCGTAGGAAATATGGCAAGAGCCATTTTTAGTGGCTTGCTAGCCAGTGGTTACCCAGCAGAAAAAATCATTGGCACATCAAGAACGCCAGAGAAGCGTGATTATTATCATGATCACTATGGCATTGCCATGCTGGCTGAAAATGAATTGGCAGTGAGCCAAGCGGATGTGGTGGTGTTATGTGTTAAGCCTGCTCAAATGCAGTCCGTTGTTGAAGATTTTGCGGCTCAGGTGCGAGAGGATCAGTTGTTTATTTCCGTGGCGGCCGGTATTGAACTGGAGGCGTTGTCTCGCTGGTTAAACACCGACGTGGCGGTGGTGCGCAGTATGCCAAATACACCGTCGCAGTTGGGAGCCGGGATGACGGGGCTGATTGCCAATCACCACACCAGCGCAGAGCAAAAAAGCTGGGTGAGTGAGCTTTTTTCGAGCATAGGTCATTCTGTTTGGGTGGAAGAAGAGGAGCATATGCACACGGTGACCAGTTTATCGGGCAGCGCGCCAGCGTATTTTTTCCGCTTCCTTGAAGCCATGGTCAAGAGTGCAGCCGCACAAGGTTTGGATGAAAAAACAAGTCGTGAATTGGCCAGTTATGCCATGCTCGGTGCGGCGCGAATGGTCATAGAGTTAGACGAACCGATAGCGCAATTGCGTAAAAATATTACTTCCCCTAAGGGAACAACTGAGCAAGCTTTGTTGTCATTTGAAGCGTCAGATATCGATACCATTGTGGCTGATGCTATGACGGCCTGTTCGAATCGCTCTAAAGAAATGGCAAATGACTTTTCTGTTCAGAAAAACAAATAAGGGATATTTCGTATGAATTCAAGTCCATTGATTATGTTAGTAAAGGTGTTATGTAACCTTTACTTGTTCGTCGTATTGCTGCGTTTGGTGCTACAGCTTACACGAGCCGATTTTTATAACCCGGTTAGTCAGGGGATTGTAAAAGCCACTAGCCCATTTGTGTTGCCGTTGCGTAAAATTATACCGTCGATTGGCCGATTAGACACCGCCACGCTGGTGTTGGCGTTTGTTGTGCAGTTACTCACGGTGTTCTTGGTGGTGTTTTTACAGAATGCGGCCATGCCGCCAGTGGGGTATGCCATTTATACCGTCGCTGGGACGTTATACCATTTGTTGGATTTGTATTTTTGGGCGATGCTGATTTCGGTTATTTTAAGCTGGGTGGCTCCAGGGGCTAGCCATCCTGGTGCGTTGTTAGTCGGGCAAATTACGGCGCCTTTATATCGTCTTTGTCAGCGTTTTATTCCGCCTTTGGGTGGCTTGGATTTATCGCCTATTTTTATTTTTCTGGCGATTTCTTTTTTAAAGCAAGTATTAGCGCCTTATAGTATTTAAGGCTTTTCTGCTGTTTCGATTTGATTATAAAAATGCTGGCTGCAGTCAGTGAATTGAGAATAGGGGCGTATTCCTATATGATGCGACCCCTAACAGGAACGATAGCAGATAGTAAGATGTCAGCTGCCCCAGCTCCTTCTCCCTTATTTAATTTTTTGGATGAAAGCTATGAGTACGATTGCGGTTTATCCGGGGACATTTGACCCTATTACAAACGGCCATACGGATTTGGTTGAACGCGCAGCAAAACTATTTCCTCAAGTGGTTGTGGCGGTGGCGGCAAGCCCTAAAAAACGTCCAGCGCTTTCCCATGAACTGCGTATTTCTTTGGCGAAGAAGGTATTGGCTCACCTGCCGAATGTCTCTGTGGTCGGTTTTGATAACCTACTCACGGAGTTTACCCGTTCGGTGAATGGTCAGGTGGTGATTCGTGGCTTGCGTGCTGTGTCTGACTTTGAGTATGAGTTTCAATTAGCCAATATGAATCGTGCCATTGCGCCGGATGTCGAAAGCATTTTTCTGACGCCTTCTGAAAAACATTCCTATATTTCGTCGACCTTGGTTCGTGAAATAGCATCATTAAACGGTGATTTTGGTCAGTTTGTTAATCCAGAAGTGAAGCGTGTGCTACAAGAACATTATCAAACCATTTAATCCTGATGATTTAATGGTTGTTGTTTCAATGCGGCGATGAATATAGAGCCGTTTTAGGAGAAAAGAGAATGTCTCTTATCATTACTGATGAATGCATTAACTGTGATGTGTGTGAGCCTGAGTGCCCCAATGAGGCGATTTCACAAGGGGAAGAGATTTATGTGATTGACCCGTCTAAATGCACGGAATGTGTCGGTCATTTTGATGATCCTCAATGCCAGCAGGTGTGTCCTGTTGACTGCATTCCGCTAGACCCCAATCATAAAGAAACAGAAGAGCAGTTAATGGAAAAATACTTAACGCTGACAGGCCAACTTTAACCTATAGGTTGCACGACCATCGACACAAATAGTTTTATCTTCTTAGCCGGAATCTTGTTATTGGTGAGTATTCTGGCCAGTTCTTTTACCGTTCGTGTCGGCTTACCTTTATTACTTGTTTTTCTCGGAATGGGAATGCTCGCAGGTGAAGAAGGTATCGGCCGATTGGACTTTGACAATCCAAGTCTCGCCTTTTTTGTGGGTAACCTTGCCCTCGCTGTCATTCTTCTCGATGGCGGTATGCAAACCAAAACCAGCACCTTCCGTGTGGCACTATGGCCCTCTTTATCGCTCGCGACATTAGGCGTGGTCTTTACCACGGCAGCGGTGGGCGTGTTTGCGGCTTGGCTGCTCGATGTAAAATTGATTTATGGTTTATTGCTAGGGGCCACGGTCGGGTCGACAGACGCGGCGGCGGTGTTTAGTTTATTGCGTAACAGTGGCGTTAAGCTAAATGAGCGAGTGGGCGGCACACTGGAAATAGAATCTGGTGCCAACGATCCCATGGCGATTTTGCTGGTGGTGATGCTAACGGGGTTGCTGCAAAGTTCAGATCATTTGAGTGTGTGGGCTTTTTTAGGGCAAATGATTCAACAATTCGCCGTAGGTGGGGCGCTGGGTCTGATTGGCGGCAAGCTACTATTAACGGTGTTGCGCCGCGTGCCTTTGATTGAAGGCTTGTACGCGCTGCTCATTATTTCCTTTGGTTTGGCTGTGTTTTCTGGTGCTAACATGATCGGTGGCAGCGGTTTTCTTGCGGTTTATTTAGTGGGCTTAACCGTCGGGAATGGACGAATTAAGCAGCTTGATGCCATTTCGCAGGTGATGGATGGCTTGGCATGGTTGGCGCAAGCGGGCATGTTCTTATTGCTTGGCCTGTTGGTCACGCCATCTAGCTTGCTGACTCATGGTTGGCAGGCGATCACCATTGCAGCATTTTTGATTTTTGTGGCGCGTCCTCTGGCGGTGATGGCTTGCCTATTACCGTTCGATTTTCGCTGGTCGGAACGTTTTTACATTAGCTGGGTTGGGTTACGTGGTGCGGTACCGATTGTATTGGCGCTTTACCCTATTATCGCAGGCCTTTCTAATTCTGAGTTATTATTCGAAATTACCTTCACTGTGGTGCTTATCTCCTTGTTGCTGCAGGGATCGACTGTGCCTTTGGTGGCGCGATGGCTAAAAGTCGTCGTCCCGCCTGCGCCAGCACCGACAACGCGTTTTTCGTTGATTGAGGATGTTGATTCCCATCATTCATTAGAATTGTATGAATTCTTGGTGCAGACCGAAGAGGTGCGCATTCCCGCGTCGATTGTGCAAAATGTGCCCAGTGTGACCGTGTCTACGCCGCAATTGGTTTCCCTTGTCCGCGATCAGAAGCCCATTGTGGTGAATGCCGATACCGTGCTGAAGCTAGGCGATAGAATTTGGATGCTTTTGCACCCGGAAGACGTTAATGAAGTGGCACAGATTTTCTCTCAGCAAGCGTCTGGCTCATTCTTGTTACAGAACTTCTTTGGGGAATTTGCGATTCGCGCCGATGCGCCTTTGATTGATTTAGCGAAGGTCTATGGCGTGCCACTGGATGGCATTGACCCAGAAGACACTGCCGCTAAATTATTACAGCGACAGCTTGGTAAGCATCTGGTGGTAGGCGATAGAGTACGTTTTGGTAATATTCGTCTAACGATTAGACAAATGGACGGTAACCAAATCGAGATAATCGGGCTTAAGCTGCAAGACAAGTAAGCATAAGCCCAATGACCCTTTTATTTTATGCTTTAAAAAACTGACTGATTTCTTCCAACGATGGAATCACTTGATCGTCGTTTATTAGAATAATCAAGCCCTCAGCTTCTATGGTTGAGAAGGTCTGTGGATGTGTAACAATGTCGCCGTTTTTACGCACATAGCCCAAGGCCGTGCCAATGTCTTTTTGAATGAGGGTGGTCACTACTTTGGCCCAGGTTACCCCGCTTAAATGGACATTAAGACGAATCGTATGATCTCCTTGATGCCGGAATAAATCTTCCAATACCTGCTCTGTTCCAGGGGCGATCAATGAACGCACCAGCATTTCTGGGTAGGCTCTAACGGGCCTAATTACCGCTTTCGCCCCAGCGGCTTTGAAGCGGGGTCGATTCGAGTCATTAATGGCTTCCGCCATGACAAAAGCCGGTGACGGCAAAGCCTGGATACGATGTAGAGCGTCAAAGGTGAGACTATCTGAGTGGCTGTCTTGAGTCTCTTTGCAAAGCACAATGATGTACTTCGCCTTGTGGGCGCCTGCGGACGCTAGCATGCCATCTTCCAGCGCGTCGCCAGTATGGTGAACCACGCCATGAGACCTAAGCTCAATCGGTAATCCTTCAGGAAACGCTTCCGTTAAGATTTGGATCGGAATGTCCGCAAGTTCTGGGGTATGGCTGATCTGATTGATTAGTAGCCCTAGATAGCGTTCTGCATCGTATTTGGGGTATTGATGATAAGTATATGGTTTTGCATGTCATCCCACTTTATGCGGCCTTTAATGCGCATTTCTTTGCGCGTCAGCCTGATTTCAATATAGTCACTGGCGATTTGAGCGAGTAGGGTAATCCCCATCCCATAGATGAGTACAATGGTAGAGAACTGGCCCCAAAAGGTTCCGGCCGATATATCACCGTACCCCGTTGTACTGGCAGACGTCATGGTCAACCAGAAGGCTTGCCACCAATCCAAATCTTCAAAGAAAATCATCGCGACACTGTGTAATGCAATGATGCCAGCCAACAGGATAAAGCGTTTTCTTAAATCCCCGGCATCGTGCAAGTGGACTTGTTTACGGAATTGACGACGGCTATTTTTTTATTTAAGAGCAGAGCAAGAGAATTCATTGTGCCTCTATAGGTTATTCATTGTCGGCTGGCATAGCGTAACCCAGTTGACGCCAAGACTCATACACCATCACCGCCACGGTATTAGAGAGATTCAGGCTGCGTGAGTTCGCTTGCATCGGTAAACGTAGGCGTTGGGCGGCTGGTAGCGCCTCAATGAACTCGGCCGGCAAGCCGCGCGTCTCAGGGCCAAACACCAATACATCGTTTTCAGCAAAGCGAGCTTCGCTAT
Organism: Marinomonas profundi; assembly: GCF_020694005.1. Taxonomy (NCBI): domain Bacteria; kingdom Pseudomonadati; phylum Pseudomonadota; class Gammaproteobacteria; order Oceanospirillales; family Oceanospirillaceae; genus Marinomonas; species Marinomonas profundi. The sequence goes on from NZ_CP073013.1 coordinate 2,098,551, forward strand.
GAGTGCGGCTGCCTTTTGTTGTCAACGCATAAACAGTGCCTATCTCATTTTGATCAACAAAGGCCTGAAAGTCAGGGTAGCGTTTGAGCCGTGTGAACTCGTGATAATCCAAGCCTGCTCTGCGCAGTTTCTTGTCGTCTAGGTCAAAGCCAAGTGGCTCGATCAGATGCAAATGATAGCCAGTATTGGCGCACAATCGAATCACATTGCCCGTATTGGGTGGAATTTCAGGTTGGTAAAGTACAATATGCAGCATAGGTTTATCTCCTTGATATAAGAAGATAATACCAGACCAACAAGAGAAACTAAGTTTTTAATTTTTTTTCAAAAAAACTATTGACCAGCAAAAAGGTTTCTCTATAATACGCACCACTTGCCCAGATAGCTCAGTCGGTAGAGCAGAGGATTGAAAATCCTCGTGTCGGCGGTTCGATTCCGTCTCTGGGCACCATGATTAAGAAGAAAGCCTGCTATTTTTAGCAGGCTTTTTTTTGCTTTCAAAAAACCTCATTCCCCAACACTCTTGCCTCTTCTGTTTGGCTAAAGCTTCTTAAACGTAGAAGGTTAGTCATCTGAACTATTTTTCCCGCAGTGCCACAGACCGTTCTTCAGTGTCTCACTCACTGTGATAAGCCTTTGTAAAGCCAATAAAAAGCCCAGCTTGATGAAGCTGGGCTTTGGGTGCGAAAACGTTAGAGATTAGCGTGTGTTGTCCGCCAGTTCGCTGAGAAGGGTGCGTTGAGCGCTGCGGTATTCGCCTTTTCTTGGCTTGGAAAGCTGATAAGAGCCGTCACTTTGTAGAATCCAGCTTTGGGTATTATCCGCTAGGTAGTACTCTAATTCTTTCTTTACACGGCGCGTTTGTTTGTAGTCTTGCAGTGGGAAGGCAACTTCAATCCGGTTGTTTAGATTTCTGTCCATGCCGTCTGCGCTCGACAAATACACTTGTGGGTTGCGGTCGTTGTAGAAGTAGTAAACGCGTGTGTGTTCAAGAAAGCGACCAATGATGCTACGTACTCGAATATTCGAGGAAATGCCTTTGATGCCTGGACGCAGCGTGCAAATTCCTCGAATGATTAAGTCGATTTTCACTCCCGCTTGTGACGCCTTGTAAAGAGACTGAATAAGCCTTTGTTCGGTCAAGGAGTTTACCTTGATGATGATACGAGAAGGCTCACCTTTGAGGGCGTTTTCGGCTTCACGGTTGACCATTTCGAGTAAGCGATCGCGTAACGTGAATGGCGCGTGCAAGAGCTTTTTCACCTTTAGCTCTTTGCTCATGCCGGTGAGTTGCTGGAACACTCTATGCACATCGTCGCCTATTTCTTTATCAGAAGTCATGAAGCTGTAGTCGGTATAAAGTCTGGCGTTGCCTGCGTGATAGTTGCCTGTGCCTAAGTGGACATAGCGCGTGAGATCAGCGCCTTCTCTACGCACGATCAGGATCATTTTGGCATGGGTTTTGTGGCGTACAACGCCGTATACCACAATCGCGCCTGCGTCTTGTAGACGACTAGCGAGGGCGAGGTTTTCGGCTTCATCAAAGCGCGCTCTTAATTCGATGACCACGGTGACTTCTTTGCCATTACGGGCCGCTTCAACCAATGCATTGGCAATGGGGGAGCGTGAACCCGTACGATACAAGGTTTGTCGAATGGCGACGACGCTCGGGTCTTTTGCGGCTTCGCTGAGTAAGTCTATAACCGGTGAAAAGCTCTCGAACGGATGCATGAGTAGATAATCACGCTGACGAATTGCTTCGAATAATCCGCCTGAGCTGGCCAGTTTTCTGGGTAAGCCCGGTGAGAACGGAGGGTACATAAGATCGGGGCGATCAACGAGTTCCAGAACCGCCATAAGGCGGCTTAGATTGACCGGCCCGTCAATGCGATAAAGGTCTTGTTGCTCCAAATCAAACTGTTTTAGTAGCGAGTCAACGATGTGCAACGGACAGTTTTCTGCAATTTCTAAGCGTACCGAGCTGCCATAATGGCGGCTTTGTAATTCGGTGCGTAGTGCGCCAGCCAAATCGACCCCTATGTCATCGGAGTCCACTTCTAAGTCGGCATTACGCGTTAAACGGAACTGGAAGCAGCCTTTGACCGTCATGCCAGGGAATAACTGATCCGCGTGGGCATGGATAATCGAAGAAAGAAATACTAGGTTGTCGCCACCTTCGCTAATGTCATCGGGCATTTTGACTAAACGCGGTAAGGAGCTTGGGGCGGGGACAATCGCCAAGCCATTTTCACGCCCAAACGCATCGCGGCCTTCTAATTCGACCACAAAGTTAAAGGTTTTATTGGCAAGACGCGGAAACGGATGGGCAGGATCAAGCCCAATAGGGCTGATAATCGGCAGCACATTATCGCGAAAATAGCGTTTCACCCAAGTTGCTTGTTTTTCATTCCATACCGTACGGCGGATAAATTTGACGTTTTCTGCGGCCAGTTTGGGAAAAATAATGTCATTCAAAATACGATATTGGCGACGTACAAGCTTGTGAGCATGTTCACTGATCAGTCCCAATACTTTTTTCGGGTGCATGCCATCGGGGCCGTTTTTTTCACGGCTGTATTCTAGTTGACTCTTTAAACCCGCCACCCGAATCTCAAAAAACTCGTCCATGTTTGAACTGAAAATACACAGGAACATCAATCTATTGAAGATAGGGTGGTTTTCATCCATGGCTTGTTCAAGTACGCGAGCATTAAACTGTAAGTGGCTTAATTCACGGTTGAAGTAAAGTTCAGGGTCCGCCAAGTCAATTGCTTCTGGGAGGCGTTCTTCTATCGCGACCTTGTTTGGGTCTTGTGGTTGCTCTGGAATAGGCTCAAGAACCAACTCAGAATCTAATTCAGTGGGTTGGCTCGCTAGCAACTCTTTTTTTTCTATTATGTTCACAGACTGCTCAGACATGTGCTTTTATTCTCTCCAAATACCATTTAATTTTTTTTGTTGGTAATTTGCTTTCGTGCCTGCCGCCAGCAGACACAAATTAACAAATTACACCAACGCAGCCTGTTGGTCACCGTTTCTATGTACTTATTTAAACTAAGTTTTATGCGCTTAGAACAAACCAAGACATTTTGTTTAGTTTATTCAGGGTTTAGTTTTTTAATAGGCGCGCTGCGTCTTTTGCAAAATAAGTAAGAATGCCATCTGCTCCAGCACGTTTAAATGCCAGCAGGGACTCCATCATTACGCTGTCTTTATCCAGCCAGCCATTTTGAAAGGCGGCCATGTGCATGGCGTATTCTCCGCTGACTTGATAGGCAAAGGTTGGCACTTCAAGTTCAGCTTTTACACGACGAACAATATCAAGATACGGCATGCCGGGTTTTACCATGACCATATCCGCGCCTTCTTCTAAGTCGAGCATCACTTCACGAATGGCTTCGTTAGAGTTGGCGGGGTCAATTTGATAGGTGAATTTGTTGCCTTTGCCAAGGTTGCCGCTTGAGCCAATAGCATCACGGAATGGGCCGTAATAAGCTGACGCGTATTTGGCGGCATACGCCATGATGAGGGTATTCACAAAACCTTCTGCTTCGAGTTCGTCGCGGATTTCACCGATTCGGCCATCCATCATATCTGATGGCGCAACCACGTCGGCGCCGGCTTTGGCGTGTGATAGGGCTTGTTTTACTAATGTGTCAACGGTGATGTCATTCAGCACATAACCTGAGTCATCGATAATGCCGTCTTGCCCGTGTGTGGTGTAAGGGTCGAGTGCTACATCGGTTAATACGCCTAATTCTGGAAAGGCGTCTTTTAAGGCGCGAACCGCACGTTGTACTAAGCCATTGGGGTTGTACGCTTCTTCGGCGAGCAGCGATTTTTTATCCGTATTGATGACGGGGAACAGGGCAACCGTTGGAATGCCGAGTTCGACTAACTCTTTGGCTTCTTCTAATAGTAAGTCGATAGAAACGCGCTCGATGTTTGGCATAGAAGGAATGGCTTCACGCACATTGTCGCCTTCAATAATAAACATAGGGTAGATTAAGTCGTCTGCGGTGAGGCGATGCTCGCGCATCAGGCGGCGAGAAAAATCATTTTTACGCATGCGGCGCATACGAGTGTATGGAAATGTCATCCAATATTTCTCCTGTTCGCTGTGGGTGAATATACTTCAGTATTGTGACAATATTATGTCAACGCGTAATTAAAAGCCTTGCGTGAAGACAAACTTTACGCATTGCTCGCACTTAATTGAATTATGTGGCCTTTATGCCAGTAGCGCTTCCGCCTCTTCTAGTTCTTCTTGCGCTTCAAACCAAGCGTCTTCACTGTCGGCTTGGGCTTTTTTCCATTTCGCCTCTTCGCTTAATAGCGTTTGCAGTTTATCTCGTTGCTCCGCTTCATAAAGCGTGGCGTCAGACATGGCGTCGGAAATGCGTTCGAGATGTTCTTGTGCGGTGTGGACGGCTTTTTCATATTTCTCTATTTGTTTGCGCAGCGGGCGCAATTTTTCGCGCATTTCGGCGGCTTTACGGCGCTCTTCTTTGCGGTCCACCTTGTCTATTTTGTCGCCGGTTTGCTCGCCTTTCTCTTGTTGCACCACGCTGGCTTGTCTTGCTTGAAGCCAAGCGTGATAGGCGGGCAAGTCACCGTCGAATGCTTGAATTTGATGGTCGGCGATCAGATAAAACTCATCGACTGTACTGTTGAGCAAATGTCTGTCGTGGGAGACCAATAAAATGGCGCCAGGAAATTCCTGTAACGCTTCGGTTAACGCTTGGCGCATATCTATGTCTAAATGGTTGGTCGGCTCATCCAGTACTAATAAGTTGGGTTTGGTCCAAGATATTAACGACAAGGCCAAGCGCGCTTTTTCTCCACCGGAAAAGCCTTTCACTGGGCGCAGCGCGTCGTCACCAATAAAACCAAAACCGCCTAAGTAGCGACGAATATCGCTTTCAAGTACTTTTGGCGTGAGCCGCTGAATGTGCAGTAATGGCGAAGCTTCTAGGTCGAGTGCGCTTAACTGATGCTGTGAGAAGTAACCGATTTTTAGGTTTTCTCCCATGATGCGGTCGCCTGCCAGAATACGGATTTCGCCGACAATGGATTTGATCAAGGTTGATTTGCCCGCGCCATTAGGGCCGAGTAAGCCAATGCGTTGGCCGTCTCGAAGGGCAAAGTTGGTATTGCCCAGTTGCACGGTTTTTGTGCCCGATTCTGAGGTGTAGCCCAGATCGGCTTGAGATAAATTAATTAACAGCTGTGAGGTTTTTTCGGCCACAGGAATCGTAAATTGAAACTGTGAGTCAATATGGGCGGGGCCAATAAACTCCATTTTTTCGAGCATTTTTAAGCGGCTTTGGGCTTGTTTGGCTTTGTCTGCTTTATAGCGAAACCGATCAACATATTGCTGTAAGTGCGCGCGTTTCTCTTGTTGCTTTTCGTAGTTCGCTTGTTGTTGAGCTAGGTGCTCGGCGCGTTGGCGTTCGTAATCTGAGTAGTTGCCTTTATAAAGCACCAGTTGTTTTTGATAGAGATGAACAATGTGGCTGCAAATACCATCTAAAAAGTCCCTATCATGGGAAATCAATAACAAGGTGCCTGGGTATTGGCGGAGCCAGTTTTCTAGCCACATAACCGCGTCTAAATCTAAGTGGTTAGTTGGCTCATCAAGCAAGAGTACGTCAGAAGGGCACATCAAGGCTTTGGCAAGATTAAGGCGAATTCGCCAGCCACCCGAGAAATCAGACACGGGCCTTTGCATGTCCGTCATCTTGAAGCCGAGACCTTGAAGAAGCGTCTCGCCGCGTGATTGCGCGGTATAACCATGGGCGTTTTCATATTCGCCTAACCAGCTGGCGTGGGCATGGTTGTCGCCGTTTGCTTGGGCCTTGGCAATATTGCTTTCTATGTCTCTGAGTCTATCGTCGCCATCTAGACAATAATCCAGCGCACTGCGTTGTGTTTCTTCTACCTCTTGCGCCATAAACGCAATGCGGCGTTGTCCTGGCAAAATAACGTCGCCCGTGTCGGCGTGCAGATCGCCTTTGATCATGGCGAATAAAGAGGATTTCCCGGCGCCATTGGCGCCAATTAAACCGACTTTTTGGCCTTCAAAAATAGTGAGGTCGGCCTCTTCGAGTAAAAACTGAGTGCCGCGCTGTAAACTTACTTGCGTAAATTGGATCATAAAAACTGGGTGTCTCTTTATTCTGTAAGTGAGCGTGCCGTTGCTGTTCCATTGGAGGCACAATGCACAACATTTTAGAGTGCTGTTGAGGTAAACGAAATAGCCAAGGTGCATATTCCTCGTACATATTCCCAGTTAATCACGCTTTAAAGTGGATGATTGAGCGTCTCAAGGGTAAAATGGCGGCAATATTAATTTGAACTTTTTTACTCAGGTTTTTGACTTGAGCAAGGTGTGCTTTGTGAACAGTGTAACCCTAAATGAAATTCAGCGTTTTTCCTTTGATAATACTAATGTCCGTGGCGAGCGGGTTTTATTGAGCAGTGCTTATCAGGAGATTATTAAGCGTAAGCAATACCCTTTGTCGTTAGAGAAGCTGCTAGGGGAATTCGTTGCCGCCATCGCGCTGCTAAGAGACATTGTAAAAATCGACGGCGTGTTGTCTATCCAAGCCAAGGGGAACGGTTTTTTATCCACCTTGATGACGGAATGCGACGAGCTGCAGAACCTTCGCGGTATTGTTCAGTGGGATGAAAGCCAAGCGGTGCCAGAGGTTATTTCGTTAAAAGAGGTGCTTGACGGCGGCTATTTGGCCATTACGATTCAGCCGCGCAACGGTCAGCGTTATCAAGGGATTGTCGAAATTGTTGGTGATACCTTGGCAGAATGTCTTGAGCAGTATTTTTCTCAGTCTGAGCAATTGCCAAGCCGCGTTTGGTTGGCGGCGAATGGCTCGCAATGCGGTGGTTTATTTTTGCAGCGTTTACCGCAAGAGCAAGCCAAGGTGGAAGATGAAGACGCTTGGGAGCGTTTAACTCATCTTGCTTCAACCGTGAAAGAAGAAGAGTTATTGGGTCTTGAGACCGCTGTGCTCTTGCATCGCTTATATCATGAAGAAGACGTTCGCTTGTACGACATTAAAACCATGCAGTTTGGTTGTTCATGTTCGCGTCAGCGCACTTTGGATGCGGTGATGTCGCTTGGTTCAGAAGAAATACGCGAGCTGTTAATCGAGCAAGGTAGCGTAAATGTAGACTGTCAATTCTGTGCCGAAAAATACCATTTCACCGAAACGGACTTGATAGATTTGTTGGGGGATCAAGCAAAAACCCATTAAGTAAAAAACCATTAAGTCATTAAGACTGAAACGTGGCGTGATGCAGTAGATCGCGCCACGATATGATGCCAATCACCTGATCCTCGTCGTCTGTTACGGGGAGACAAGAAATGTCTACGCGTTTAAACCAAGCGATAATGTCCGCTATCGGCGTTTCTGCTTTGACGGTGATCGGTTGGCGTGTCATGACCTGATGCGCGGCGCGATTGAGGGTGTCTAGGTCTCTTGGTTGTTCGGACACCTTGTCAATAAAAGGGCTTATTAAACGCAGTAGATCTCTGTCTGAAATAATACCCACCAGCTTGTTGTGTTCAGTCACAGGAAGGTGATGAAAGCCATTCTCCTCGATGATTTTTCTGATAGTGGGTAAGCGTTCATCCATATCAACACAGATGACATTGGTGGTCATGATATCTTGTGCTTTCATGGGCATTACTCCCCTGCGCAAATGAGAGAATTTAGTATATTTATAGTGAACATTATTATTTTAATATAATGGCAAAATCTAAGCATGTTTTTTCTTTATGTTGCTAAAATCGTCCTTCTGGTCGCCAAAGTCAATAAAATACAAGCGATCGTGAAAATCGAAATGTGAATATATCTACATTCTTATACTAAGGTCTCAAGACATTATTTTGAAAACCCGTATAATTAGCTGACACCTGCTCAGAATCCCTTACAGACTGTTTGTTTTTTTGTTTTGAACTTTCAGCATACGAGCAAAGGCGTTCTGAAGAGAGGATGAAGAAAACAAGACAGAGCATTCTAACGTGTTTCTGTTGGCCAAAAGCCTCCTTTTCTACATCACTCTCATATTCACAATTGGCTATGACACGGCGAAATCATATGACCTCAAATTCTGTAGACGTTTTACTCGTCGGAGGCGGTGCCATGAGCACCACTCTAGGCGTATTACTAAAACAACTGGATCCCAGCATGACCATGTTAATGGTCGAACGGCTGGACAGTGTCGCAAAAGAAAGTACCGATGGTTGGAACAATGCCGGAACGGGCCATGCGGCCTATTGCGAGCTGAATTACACGTCTGAAAATGAAGACGGCTCCGTTAATATAAAGAAGGCCGTCACTATTAATGCGGCGTTTGAAATCAGTCTTCAGTTTTGGTCTTATCTTGTTGAGCAAGGTTTGATGCCTGCGCCGCAAGAGTTCATCCATCGCGTTCCCCATCAAAGTTTTGTGTGGGGCGAGCGTAATGTCAAAATGCTCAAAGCACGCCATGCCGCAATGAGTGCGCACCCTGCCTTTAAAGAAATGCAATACACGGAAGATCGCGAAAAAATGAGAGAATGGATGCCTCTTATTATGAACAATCGTGATGACAGCGAACCGCTCGCGGCGACACGTGTTGAGCATGGTGCAGATGTAAACTTCGGTGCTATTGCCCGTAATATGAGTAAGCATTTGCAGGGGTTTGATAACTTTGACTTGAGCTTGAACAGCGAAGTCAGAGATTTAACGAAAAGAGCCGATGGCCGTTGGGATGTCGAAATTGAGCAAAATGGTGCTCGTAAGACAGTCGATGCTAAGTTTGTTTTTTTAGGCGCGGGTGGTGGTGCTTTGCCTTTGCTGCAAATGGCAGACGTGAAAGAAAGCGAAGGCTTCGGCGGCTTTCCGGTGAGTGGTCAATGGTTGGTCTGTGAAAAACCGGACATCGTTGAACAACACTTTGCGAAAGTTTATGGTGCTGCGCCTATTGGTGCGCCACCTATGTCTGTTCCGCATTTGGATACCCGTATTATTGATGGTAAAAAAGCCCTCTTATTCGGTCCATTTGCAGGGTTTACGACGAAGTTCTTAAAGACAGGTTCCTTCTTTGATTTGCCCAAAAGCGTTCGCTTTAATAACATTAAGCCTATGCTGAGTGTCGGTAAAAATAATATGGATCTGACTCGCTACTTGATTAGCGAAGTGATGCAATCCCATAAAGATCGCTGCAACTCATTGCGTCAGTTCTTCCCGGATGCAAAGGATGCAGACTGGGAGCTGGCTTACGCTGGGCAACGTGTGCAGATCATCAAGAAAGACGAAAAACTAGGCGGAAAGCTAGAATTCGGAACAGAAGCGATCAGTACAGAAGATGGCTCGCTTGCCGCTTTATTGGGCGCCTCTCCTGGTGCCTCAACGACGGTGAATACCATGATTGGTATTTTAGAACGCTGTTTTCCTGAGCGTTTTCACTCCGCGGATTGGCAAGAGAAGATGAAAGCGATGGTGCCGTCTTATGGCGAGTCTTTGGTCGAGAATACGGACTTGTTGTTGACGATTCGTGCGCACACTTTAGATACGCTGAACTTGAAGCCTTAATGCCAATCTAAAAGGTAAATCGTTGTAAAAAGCTGGGTCAATGACCCAGCTTTTTTGTATTTTGTAGATGTTAAAAATAAATGGATACCGAGATTAACTATGATAATGACCTTTGCTGAACGCGCAGATCAACTGTGTGATCGATTACGAGACATGGAACATCAAGCAGAAGAGGGCGATCAGCTTTTTTATTGCGCTTATCTTCTAGGGCTTTTGGGCTTGCACAGCAGTGTGGAAGGTGAGGGACAAGAGGAATTTGATCGTGCTTTTACGGGGACCCTGCAAGAAACGCTTGAAGCGGAAGGGGTGACACCGAGCGACCAAGAAAACATCACGGCCTTGTGGAAAGCGGTTTGCGCAAAGGCGGCTTAGTCAGCGTTAAAAACAAAAGCCAGCGCTAAAAGCAAAATACCGGTCGGTACGAGAACGAAAAAAGCAGAGACAATGAATCGGTCTCTGCTTTTTTAAAGAAAAGTCTTAGATTTAGATTAAAGCACAGGCTTATCTGGGTGTGGCGCGTAGGCAAAAACATCAGAAAAGCAGCGTTCTTTACTCAAGCCTTTTAATTCTAGTTGGTCGAGAGTGCCGTATACCATGCCCACTGAGCCACTAATAAACGCCACACTTTGGCTCAAGTCTGGATGATCTGCCAATACCGCTTCATATAACCAGCCGCTTCTGCCATGCCATTGGTCACTTTTTTCGTTCACCACAACGTCCAGCGTAAAAGGTGTGTATTTGTGTGATTCTTCTAGCCAGTCTTGTGCAAAGACATCTTCGGCGGTTCTTAAACCCCAATAAAATGAGACTTTCCCTGAATAGTTTTGTTCAACCAGTGCGCTGTACAGGCTTTTGATTTGAGCAAACCCCGTGCCGCCAGCGATCAGTAAAATGTGTTCAGGATTCGAGTCCAATACGCCATTATTCAAATGGCAATCACCACCAGGTGCTTTTATGGTGATGCTGCTGTTTGCTTGAATGTGTTCCACGACTTTGCTGGCAAGAGAGTCTGGGTCAGAAACGAGAATATACAAGGTCAGGCTAGGCAATTCATGGGCTGCGCTGCCAATAGAATAGGGGACTTGCTCGCCTGTCGGTAACATCACCATCAAGTATTGGCCAGCGGTAAAGGCCAAATCATCAGCTTGTAAGGTAATCTGATAGACGTTCTGATTAATCAACTCAACTGCGTTTACCTTCGCGGTCATCTCTTTCATTTAAATTACTCCAATATGGGTCACACTTTCCTCTTGAGGCCAGTGGGCAGACATTGATCAAGATCCGATAAATAAAAAAAACCACTTCAGGAAGTGGTTTTTTATGGCGATGTGTCTGCTTATTTGTTTTTGCCTTTCATCGACTCAAAGAACTCATCGTTAGTTTGAGTGACTTTTAGGCGATCAATCAAGAATTCCGTAGCGGCAACATCTTCCATTGGATTCAAGAGTTTACGAAGAATCCACATGCGTTGTAATTCGTCTTCAGACGTGAGTAAGTCTTCACGACGAGTGCCTGAGCGACGGATATTAATCGCTGGGAAGGTACGTTTTTCAGCGATTTTACGGTCAAGGTGTAATTCGGAGTTACCAGTCCCTTTGAATTCTTCAAAGATAACTTCGTCCATTTTTGAGCCGGTATCGACTAGTGCGGTTGCAATAATGGTTAAGCTGCCACCTTCTTCGATATTACGAGCGGCACCAAAGAAACGTTTTGGGCGCTCTAGTGCGTTCGCATCCACACCACCGGTGAGTACTTTACCGGAAGAAGGAATCACGGTGTTATAGGCACGAGCAAGACGCGTAATAGAGTCTAACAAGATGACAACGTCACGTTTGTGTTCAACCAAGCGTTTGGCTTTTTCGATGACCATTTCCGCCACTTGAACGTGGCGAGCAGGTGGCTCATCAAATGTAGAGGCAACCACTTCACCACGCACAGTACGAGACATTTCGGTTACTTCTTCAGGACGTTCGTCGATCAGCAACACGATTAAATGGCATTCTGGGCTGTTGCGCGTGATGGCGTTAGCAATGTTTTGTAACATGAAGGTTTTACCCGCTTTCGGCGGAGAAACGATCAAAGCACGTTGGCCTTTACCCATTGGAGCAACAAGGTCAATAATGCGAGACGTCACGTCTTCAGTGGAGCCATTACCGGCTTCCATCAATAAGCGCTCATCTGGGAATAAAGGCGTTAAGTTTTCAAAAAGAATCTTGTTACGAACGCTTTCTGGCTTATCAAAGTTAATTTCGTTGACTTTCAATAGCGCAAAGTAGCGCTCGCCGTCTTTTGGCGGGCGAATCTTCCCAGCAATGGTGTCGCCGGTGCGTAAATTGAAGCGTCTGATTTGGCTAGGAGAAACATAAATATCATCTGGACCCGCTAAATAAGAACTGTCAGGTGATCGCAGGAAGCCAAAGCCATCTTGAAGGATCTCTAAAATACCGTCGCCGTAAATGTCTTCCCCACCTTTTGCATGACGCTTTAGGATGGCGAAAATAACATCTTGTTTACGAGAACGAGCCATATTGTCTAGGCCCATTTCTGCTGCGATATCTAAAAGTTCGTGTACTGATTTCTGTTTTAAGTCGGTAAGGTTCATAAATGGGTTTTGTACTAGCTCATTAGAGGAAAAACGACGGAATTAGAGTTAATTAATGCGTAACCATAATTTGTCTGGAAGTATTTAACAATGTATCAGCTATTCGGCACCAAAAAACGCAGGACAACATGGTTAGAACTTTGTTCTGGTTTAAATTAGCCCGGATAGGGCAAAGCCAATACAGCGCGAAACAATTTGATTGGGATCTAAAACGATGTAAATACTGCAATATCATCATCAAGACCATCCATACTATAGTTCGACTTAGAGTCGAGGTCTATAGGGAAATTTAGGAAAAAAACATTTTTTGCTAAATTTTTGATCAAACTCAGGGGTTATTGCCCCCGCCCGGCTTGATTGCTTAATGGATGGGGCATTTATTCAAGCTGCAAGAAGGTCATTTACCGGTTGGCGGCGTTTGGCGCGTTCATGGTCAATGACATGATGTAGTAACTGATATACTCTTGCCTCTATCGAGATTTCCGCAACATAAGGCTTTCTGAATGCAATCACTTTTTTTGCAACAATCCCATGATTTTCCCTTCGAGAAAATCGCGGCCATAGACCTAGGTTCAAACAGTTTTCACATGGTAGTCGCTCAGGTGACCCATGGACAGCTGCGTATTACTGGCGAGTTTGGTGAAAAGGTTCAGTTAGCCGCTGGCTTGGTTAATGGCCATCTAGATGATGCGTCACAGCAAAGAGGGCTAGATTGCCTAGCGCAGTTTGCTCAGGTAATAGAGGGAATGCCAGCGGGCTCCGTTCGTGTTGTGGGGACAAATGCATTGCGAGTGGCGAAGAATCGTTATGATTTTATTGGCAAAGCCATGGACATAATGAGCCACCCAGTGGAAATCATAGCCGGGCGTGAAGAGGCTCGATTGATTTATGTTGGGGTGTCAAAAACCATGGATCATGGGGATTTGAAACGCCTAGTAATTGATATCGGTGGTGGTAGTACAGAGTTTATTATTGGTCGACAGCTTGAGCCAATATTGACCGAAAGCCTTCATATGGGGTGCGTGAGCTTTACCCAGCGTTTTTTTGCCGATGGCGCGATTAACAAATCTAATTTCCAAAAAGCCGTTACCGCCGCCCGTTTAGAATTGCTGAGTATTCAAGACGACTACCTGGATGAAACATGGGATGTGGCGATTGGCTCTTCTGGCACCATTAAAGCTGCGTTTAATATTGTTAAGGAAAACAATTGGAGCAAAAAAGGCATTACCCTCAAAACACTGAAGCAAATTCAGAAAGTGCTTTTTACGGCGGGCCATGCCGACAATATTGAGCTAACGGGGTTAAAGCCTGAACGAAAAAACACCTTTGCTGCGGGCGTTGCGATATTAACCGCGGTATTTGAATGTTTTGATATCAAGCAGATGGACTTCTCGAATGGCGCACTAAGAGAAGGCGTCCTTTACGATATCATGGGGCGTTACGCAGAAAGTGACATTCGAGAACGCACCGTTAACTACATGCTGAATCAATATCATATCGATACCGAACAGGCGAAATTGGTCACCCACACCGCCTTGTCGGCGTTGGCACAGGTGAAAGAGGATTGGGATTTAAGCAGCATCTCCAGTGAAGATTTGCTGCGCTGGGCAGGTTTGCTGCATGAGGTCGGCGCGGGCATTTCACACAGTCGATATCATAAACATGGTGCCTACATTATCCGTGAATCGGACATGCCTGGCTTTTCCCAACAAGAGCAGCAAGCATTGGCGAATTTAATTCTGCGACACCGTCGTAAGTTTACCCAATCGCTGGATTATCGTTTTACAAAAAGTGACCAACAAGATTTAGACCGATTGTCGATTTTATTAAGGCTGTCTATTTTACTGCATCATGATAGAAAAGAAGGCGACATGCCTATTTTTACATTAAAGGCAGCCGACAAAAGCCTTCATGCTGAGTTTTTACCCGGTTGGCTGGACAGTCGACCGCTGACCTTAGCCAACTTACAAAGAGAAGCGGACTCTCTAGGTTCAGAAGGTTATTCTTTAACTTTTAGTTAGTTCTCTGGTTCGTTTTCTAGTAAGTAGATTAGCGAGGCTTTGGTGGGTTTACAGCGGCGGAAGAGGTAAGCATCAGCTTGTTATATTGATCAAGTGAGTTTGTCTATCGAGCGATACAAAGCGGCCACTTCTTCACGCTGTAACCCTGTAATACGAGAGAGTCGGCCAATGCTTGAGGAGACTTGTACCGACTCTGTACCTTCTTCTTTTTCCTTGTCTTGTTCAGTACGGTTAAATTGAGCATGAGCGGACAGTAGCTGTTTTCCTTGATCGGACAATAACACCAGGTTTTGTTGTCTTTCCGGTTGTGAGCGCGCGCCTGTTTCTGCTTGTGCTGATAGCATAGGCAAATACGAATGATTGCTTGATACAGATGAAATAGACACAACAGGCACCTTAATTCATTCGGGCATTTTTAAAAGATATTTTAAAGAATAGTATAAAAAGTGAACATTAGGCGTTTTGATTGCGCTATTTTGTTTGCGGCTCGCTTAGGTTCTGACTACACAATGGGGGATTGAGTGTTCATCGCGGCTTGGGTTTTATTGGGCTTATACTGATTTTCTCTTTTCATTCGCCATATTTAGTGTCATTGCTATATTAAGGATGATATTGTTTGCACATTATTGTCGATAATATGACTAACAAAACTGTGCATTTTACAGATGAAGTGCTGGCGTTACGCTAAGCTGACACGCTAAATTTTGTCTGTTCTACGTTATTTGCTTCAAAAAGGGCGCCGCATGAGTCAAGAAAATCTCCCAATAGAACATCTGTATTTCACTGAGAGCAATCTAGAGCAAATCTTAGAAAATTTAGATGTGGTCCGAAACCGAATTCACCCACAATTAAGTGATGAAGAAGGCGTAAATGAACAGGTATTTCCCTCTGTTTGCCTGATTGGTTTGGGACGCTGTGGTTCCAATATCGCATTAGATGTCGCATCGTTGGTATACGATGCACGAACAAACTACATGCGAGAAGTGGAAAACCAAGAAATATTGGACAGTGAGCGTGAATTTCGACCTATGCGTTGGATCCGTAAACATCTGCCGCTGGAAGGAAAAGATGGCTTTAAGCCAGTTTTCCTCATTGAACCTATTGTGCTACTAGGTGATTTGGATAAAGACATCGAAGGGCGAATTCGTTTTTCGAATCAAGAAGGCCGCACGAAATTTCTAGAAGAATACACCAAACTGCAAATAATGGACTTGTCTGAAGTGCATGCGGGTGGGGCGGGTAATGCGCCGATTTTAGGGCAGTACTTAGCAAAAATTATTCTTAATAAAGATGCCACGACCTTTCGTAATGAAAGCTGGAAGCAGATGCACTCCTATTTGGTGGATTCCTGCGGTATCAAAGCCAACCAATCACGCTTGTACTTTTACATCTTCAGTGCGGGTGGTGGCACCGGGTCTGGTATGGCGTCTGAGTTCGGTCTTGCGCAACAATTCTCTTACTTAAGCAAGACTTTTGACTATCGTTCTGATCAGAGCAAAATGGCCGACAAGCGTCATAGTTTTGTGTTTGAACCTATCTTTACATCGGGCATTTGTATCCTTCCTAATATTTCTGGGAAAAATGTTGAAATTTCCGAGGCCTTGCACATTAACGCAGGGCGTTTGTTAACCAAATACATTTCAGAAGAGTGGAATTTCTCTTACAACGAAGAGCGTGAAGAAGACGAAGTCCCCGCGGATGTTATGGAACGAATTCGTCCGTGGAACTCGATGATGCTGATCTCTAATGACATCATGCGTTACGCCGAGGAAGAAGACGGTGGTGATGCGGACAATATCGATGTTAACACCATGGAAAAATACGCTAACCAGTATATTTCCCAGCAAATTTTCAACATCTTAACCGCTCAAGCCGTGACCACCGACTATGACGAAGATTACTTTCGTCGTGCCGGTATCGATATTGCTGAAACCATTCGTTTGGACGCCAACGACTTATTTATGAGTTTAGCGGGTCCTGTTGCCGTGGCGTATGCCGAAAGTGTTGTGAACGAAGGAACACGTCAAGACAGCGTTGATATTGATGACCTGTTCTGCCGCTCGATTGAGCTACCGCATTTTAATGACGACACATCGGCTATTGAAGGGGTAAGTGTATTGCCGGTTGAATCAGAGCGATACCGCGAAGCCATTAAGGATTATCGCAAAAGTGGCTATGATGCGAGCACCTTGAACCACCTGCACTTCTTTAAAAACTGTTCGTCTATCGTGTCGATTATTTCTTTGCCACGGGACTATAAGTTATCCTTTACTGCATTGAATCGTCTAAAAATGCACCTCAACCGTTTGTGCCCTAATACCACATTGAAGCGTTATGCGCTGGTGATTGGTGCTTCGGCCAACTTGTCATTGACGACGCTAATTGCCAAAAGCCCATGTTTGAGTGACGACTTCCTAACCTTGATGGTGGCTTACATGAAGCGTTGTTTCGCCCGTGATGATTACCGATACACGGATGAAATAGACAATGCGATTATTAAGATGATCCAAGACGATGATTTTGATGAGGCGTTGGTGGATAAGTTCTTTACGACTTATGAAAACCCCGCCAAAATCTTGGACACAAACTGGTATGCCATTAAGCCCATGTACGAGAAAAAATACCGTGAGTTGATTGATAACAACCAACGTTTTGTCTCGATCAATGACATTCGCTTAGACATCAACAATGTCAAAAATGCCATCAAGTATCTTCGCGAAATTTACCGTCATCGCATTAGTAAAACCAACGTACTGACGCTTAATGGTTAATGACTTAAAGCAAGCGCCATCTACGTAACAGCAAAAAGGCCGCCTAATTAGGTGGCCTTTTTTGTTGGTTGTGGAATTAAATACCGCAGTGGCTCAGTGGCCAAGCTACTTAGTTAGGCTCTTGTGGTGGCTTAATGGTTTCTCTATTGCGAATGGTTTCCATAAGGTCTTGGTTTTGAGTTTTTTCAATCGGCTTAGTTCGGTGGTGGAGTGCTGTTTTAGCAATCATATTGGCCGCCACTGGCGCGGTAATCAAAAGAAACAGCGTGATTAATAACTCTTGAATAGACAAAAAGCCTTTTAAATGGCTTTGAAAAATCATCGACGCAATCAGTACGCCAGTAATGCCTAAAGTTGACGCCTTGGTGGGGCTGTGTAGACGCATATAAATATCTGGCAAGCGCACAAGGCCATAAGAGCCGATCAGCAAAAACACGCCGCCGATGAGCAAAGAAATACACATAATAATTTCGAGATAAAAAGGCATAACCGTTCCTTATTCTATGATGTCACCGCGAAGTAAGTACTTACATAACGCCGCTGTACTGACAAATCCCAGCATGGCAATTAGCACAGCTGCTTCAAAATACAACGCACTTTTTGCGTATATTCCGTACAGTAAAATGAGTGCAATCGCATTAATGTACATGGTGTCTAGCGCTAGGATTCGGTCAGACAGCGTGGGCCCTTGTAATAAGCGCCACAAATTAAAAATCAACGCAATACAAATACAAATGGCGACAATGGTGATAGTGACACTTAGCATCCAAAAATCTCCTTGATGGGTCGTTCATAACGTTGCTTAACGGACTTAATAAGCGTGGCTTCATTTTCTAAATGAAGGGTATGCACGTAGAGCCAAGTTTTGTCTTTTGACACTTCAGCGCTGACCGTCCCGGGTGTAAGAGAAACCGTACTCGCTAGAATGACAATGCCTAAGTCCGAATTCATTTCAATGGGAATCGCCACAAATCCAGGGTTGAGCTTTTTGACCGGACCAATAATGAGCAATGCCACCTCCACATTGGCGGTAAGAATGTCCCACATTACCATCAGCACATAGCGAATCGCGAGCCAGGGTTTGAGGATTTTCGGGTGTTCATCGCGCATGCCCGTGACCAGCCAAGGAATGGTAATGGCAAAGAAAGCCGCCAACGTCATGTGACCTGCGCTAATAGAATTATTGAGCAATAACCAAACCACAAACAGCAAAACGCTGTGAAATGGCATAGGGAATAACGTCATTGTGCTACTCCAGGTAATAGGTCGTAAGCCGAGGATTGGATGTCGTGCAAATAGAATGCCGCCTGTTGTGTAAACTCACTAATATCACCACCGAGTAAAACCAAGACAGGGGACGCCAGAAGTAACATAGCAATACTGATTATTTCGGCCGTTTTGGCTGGCTCCGCTGAGGTCGCCATCGTGCCATTATGTCGCCAAAACAACGTCGTACCGGCTCTTGAAAAAGTGATCAGCGCCGCTAAACTGCCTATTAACAACAGCGGCCAAACCCACATGGTTTGTGCGTTTGACTGAGTGGCCTGCAAAATCATAATCTTGCCAACAAACCCAGATAACGGCGGCATGCCGATTAACGCTAAAGCCGAGATTGCGAAGGCAAAGCCCAGTAATTTTGGTTGGACAAAAGGGCGCGAGTGAACAAAACGGTCTTCCGCTTTGCCACGCTGGCGAGCCACAACGTCAGCCAACAAAAACAACCCGGCCGATGCCAAGGTACTGTGAACCAGATAGTAAAGTGCGGCGGAAGTGGCGGCTTCGGAATTGATTGCTGCGCAAGCCAGTAAGCTACCGCTGGAAACGATGACCAAGTTTGCACTGAGCGTTCTAATGCTTGGACTGGCAAGCACGCCTATACTGCCCATGGTAATAGTGAGCAAGGCCAGCGGCCATAGCCAAGGTGTAGCAATATTGGCCAACTCCCCCGCATTATCACCAAAAATAACGGTGTAAACGCGGAAAATACTGTAAATCCCTACTTTCGTCATGATGGCAAACAAAGCAGCGACAGGCGCGGTGGCGCTAGCGTATGTTTTTGGTAGCCAAAAATGCATCGGCAGCATAGCGGCTTTTAAACCAAACACGACCAACAGCAAGAGCGATCCTGTTTTGGCTAGCGTGGCTGTTTCACCCTCTAGTTGACCTACTTTAATCGCCATGTCCGCCATGTTTAATGTGCCAAGCGTGCCGTAGAGAATGCCAAGACCAAACAGGAACAAGCTAGAGCCCACCAAGTTTAGAATCACATAATGCATCGCCGCTTGGGTTTTTTGTTTGCCGCCAGCGTGAATCAATAACGCATAAGAAGCGATCAACAGCACTTCAAAGAAAACGAATAAATTGAATATATCGCCAGTCAAAAAGGCACCATTGATCCCCATGATCTGAAACATGAACAAAGGGTGGAAATAGGCTCCGCCTTTGTCTTGCCCTGCAACGGCATACAGCATGATGGTAAAGGCTAAAAATGACGTGAGTAAAACCAGTAAACTCGAGACTTTATCAACCACAAGAGCAATACCGTAAGGGGCTTGCCAACCGCCCAAGGCATACAATTGAACGCCTTGGTTGTTTACCTGATACAGCAAAAAAGCCGATGAAACGAGTAACAACAGCGTGCCAACAATAGACGCTATTCGTTGTGACTGAATATTGCGAGAGATGGGCGGCAAAAGCATCAAGGCGCCAAATAGCAAAGGAATAAGAACCGGAAAAATGCTGAGATGCTGCATTTAGTGATTTCCCTCCGATTTTGAGGCCGCGTCATTAGGCTGCATGGGTAGCGTGCCATCCACGTGATCATTGCCTAAATCGGCACGTGCTCGCATGGCGAGAATGACGCAGAAAGCCGTCATAGCAAAACCAATAACAATAGCGGTTAACACCAAGGCTTGTGGCAGCGGGTCGCTGTATTCCTCGGATTGACCCAGTACCGCAGCGGCATTGAGTTTCAGTCTGCCACTTGCAAACAAGAATAAGTTCACCGCATAAGACAACAAAGTTAGCCCTATTACCACCGAAAAACTGCGGCCTCGTAAAGCGAGAAAGACACCGCAAGCGGTTAATAAACCGACGCAAAATGCGTATAAACCTTCCATTAATCATGCTCCTTTTGAATAGGGCGTTCACTGGTTGTTAATTGACCTAAGTTGGCGAGAATCAACATCGTTGCGCCCACCACTGTCAGGAAAACACCAAGATCAAACACCATGGCGCTGGCCAGTTCGAACTTACCAATTACTGGCAAGTAAAAGTAATCAAACCAAGACGATAAGAAGGTGTGCCCAAAGACCCAGCTGCCTAAACCGCTGAGCGTCGCAATGCCAATACCAGAGCCAATCATGATTTGATAATCCAATTTAATACGCGTTTTTATCCACTCCACACCATGCGCCACATATTGTTGAATAATCGCCACAGAAGTGATTAAGCCAGCAATAAATCCCCCGCCGGGCATATTGTGCCCACGTAAGAAAATATACGCCGAAACCAAGAGTGCAAGAGGCAATAAACTTTGCGAAATAACCGCCAACAAAATGGGGTGTCGATCTTCAGACCAAGGTCGGCCATTGCCATCTGATGACGGCATAAACAGGCGCATTTTGGCAATAAGCTTGTAAATACCAAGCGCCGCTATCCCTAAAACAGTGATCTCGCCGAGCGTATCGAAGCCGCGAAAATCTACCAAAATAACATTAACGACATTGGTTCCCCCTCCGCCCGTTTTACTGTTCTCAGTAAAAAAGGTGGAAATAGTATCGAGAGGTCGAGTCATTAAGGCATAACTGATCGTACCAATAATACCGCCCATCAAAGACGCCAAACTCAAATCACGCACAATACGACGGGGAGAAGACTCTTTCGGTGTTTTCTGCGGTAAGAAAAACAGCGCCAATATCAATAAAATCACCGTCACTACTTCTACAGAGAGCTGGGTCAGAGCGAGGTCAGGCGCGGAAAACTGCGCAAACGCCAAAGAAACGATCAAACCCACAACGGACAATGTTAACAATGCCACGACACGTCTTCTGTGCCATATCACTGTCGCCAGAGCAGAAAGGCACAAGAGCACCGCACAAGTGATCGATAACGCATCAACAGGAATCTCAGGTCGTTGCCCGGCCGTTGTATTGAGTTTCATTAGTGAAGACGCCGTCATCACCACGGCAAACGCCAATACAAAGAAAATATAACGCTGTAATGAGCCATTCTCAGTGATCTGGATAAGACGGCTCGCCTTATTGACCAAAGATTGAATCACACCCTCAAAGACCAGCTTTGGGTCGCTGGTTGGGAACTGCGCTTGAAATTTAAACAGATGAGAGCGACTGTGATACATCAACAAACCACCCACTAAGGCAATCGCACTCATCAACAGAGGGAAATTAAAACCATGCCAAATGGCCAGACTGTAATCTGGCGCAGGGCCATTTAGTGTCGCTGTCGCGGCGGCGAGTAACAGATCGCCAACGACCAGGCTCGGAAAAATCCCCACCAACAAACAAAGAGCAACTAAGACCTCTACCGGAACGCGCATATAGCGCGGCGGCTCATGGGGCGTTTTCGGCAGATTAATTGGTTCACCATTGAAAAACACATCATGAATAAAGCGCATAGAATACGCCACCGCAAAGATGCCGCCTAACGTCGCTAGCACCGGAATAAACCAAGACAAAGAGCCGAGGGACGCCTGATGCAGCGTCTCAGTAAAAAACATCTCTTTAGATAAAAAGCCATTCAAGAGCGGAACGCCAGCCATAGAGGCAGAAGCGACCATCGCCAGCGTGGCCGTATAAGGCATGTATTTCCATAAACCGTTTAACTGACGCATGTCTCGGGAACCCGACTCATGGTCAATGATGCCAGCGGCCATAAATAACGATGCTTTAAAAATGGCATGGTTAATAATGTGAAAAATAGCCGCAACAGCCGCCAGATCGGTTCCCATACCAAGCAGTAAGGTGATTAGCCCCAAATGGCTGATGGTAGAGTTGGCCAATAGGCCCTTTAAATCGTGTTGAAATAGCGCAATGTAAGCCCCGACAAGGAAGGTTGTCAGACCCGTTAACGTGACAATTAAAAACCAAAGATCGGTATCGGCGAGCGCAGGGTAAAAGCGCGCCATGAGGAATATCCCTGCTTTTACCATAGTCGCAGAATGCAAGTACGCGCTAACCGGCGTCGGTGCCGCCATCGCATTAGGCAGCCAGAAATGAAACGGGAACTGGGCAGATTTAGTGAAGGCACCGAGTAGAACCAACACCACAATAATGGGGTAATTAGCGCTGGCTTTGATTAGTTCGCCACTGTCCAGCACGTCTTGCAGATTGTAACTGCCAACCGTACTTCCCAAGATCAGCAACCCCGCCAGCAAGGCTAATCCGCCTGCGCCAGTGACCGTTAGCGCCATCCTGGCCCCTTTTCTGGCTTCTGCTTTGTGCCCCCAGAAGCTGATGAGCAAAAACGAACTAATACTGGTCAGCTCCCAGAAAAACCATAACTGGATCAAATTATCGGATAAAACGATTCCCAGCATGGCGAACATGAACAAAATCAGATACGCATAAAACTTACCGATCGAGTCCTGTGCAGAAAGGTAATAACGAGCGTATAAAATAACCAGTAAACCAATGCCTAGAATCAAAATCGAAAACAATAACGCCAGACCATCAAGCCGAAAAGCCAGCTCCAGTCCAATAGCTGGAATCCATGGAATTGACGCTTGGAAGCGTTCGCCGTGGAAAATCCCCCCCGTATGAGAGAGGATTAAAAATAATGTTAAAGCGGGCAACGCCGCGGTTAAAAATGCACAGGCAGTGCGGCTAAAACGCGCGCTAATCAGTGGCACTAAGGTGCCTAGTAAAGGAAGAAAAGGCAGCCAAATCAAAGTACTCAAGATAAAAACTCCTTTCTAGTGAGCAGGCAGGTCATGTGGTGGTACACGCGCATAGTTGCTGTCCTAATGGTTGCTGTCCTAATAGTCTGGCTTAGATGATTTAAGCGAACGATGATGAAAACATAGATGGCCGTAACACGGCGTTATTCGATGGTACCTTGCTATCGTGTGACTCAAAATATGTATTGCTAACATACAAACGTCGCATGGTCCTCAAAGGTTACTTCGCTCCGCTTTTGCGCGTTGAAACCTCCAATCTAGGGAGAAAACACGCCGTAATAATAGCCTTTTAAGCGACTAATCAATAGCCTAAAAATAGCGGATGAAGAAAAAATCCATCGTTAGCACAATCATTTCCAAACATTCAGAGCGTAAGAGGCAAGAAAAGTTCCCCGCAATATCGTACCAATAAAGACAGTTTGTGGAAGGTGGGAGTGGAAACAAAAAATAGCGGCTTGCTAGAGAATGTTAAGGGGAGATAGCCTATAAAATAAAACGCGCTGACCAGACAATATCGGGCAGCGCGCTGTTAATAGTGCGAAAACGTCAATTTATTGGAAAAAACGCCATACAATACTGTGCTCAGAACCTAAGCTCCATAACAACACCACAGCCGCCAAAAGGGCTTCTAACACCAAAACTCCTATCCCTAACGTTGTACTGGAAAGAATAAAACCTTGCTTATGACTGATGCCTAAAAAGCTCGGTGTACCGCGATACAGCAAGTAGCCTGTATAAGATACCCCAGCCACACACGCCAACAAACAGAGCCAAATAATAGGATAGATGGCAAACAGCCCACTCAAAAACATCGGCGTAGCAATATAACCTGCAAAAACAACACATTCTTGACGAGGGGGACGACTAGGGAAGTTTCTCGCCATCCAATGGATTAACGTACCGACAGCAGCCACCGCAAGCAATATAAGAGCATAAAACAAGATACCTAGCCCAATGCCGTCCATAAACGACACTTTAATCACCTCGTCGCCGCCAAATGTCCAACCGAACTGAGTGGTCCCAATAAACGTACTTACCACGGGAATGGCCGCCATCCAAAGAACATGATGAAAGTACAAATGGCTTACCGACTCATGCTCTTTATTAATCTCGCGCCACTCTTTATCGGGATGATGAATAAGACCCCAAACATGATTGATCATGGATTCCCCCTTGCCTCACAACGTAAGCGTAATGGATTTGGAAAACACCCGACACAGCCACGCCCAAACAAAGTGGCTTATATGCAGTATAGATGCATACGCAAAAAGAAACGTGAAAACTGATAACGTTTTCTTATAAACAGATTATTACTAATGCGATTTAGGAGTAAGCAGGCGCAGTGCAGAACAGGGCTAAACGCCATTTCAACCGATAACCCTTAGCGAGACTTACTCACAGCTATAGTCTGGTTTCATTTCTACCGCATAAGGCGTGTCGACCGGATTGTTAAAATTGGCTCGAGCAATCGCGTCCTTGGCTAAAAATTCGAACATTTTCCATTTGGAACAATTTGCATGAACCACCGTATTGGTGGAATCCAACAATAACTTATTTTGCTGATCGGCTAGCGTGTAATGAAAGGTATAAACATTGGTTGGGCTTTCTACCGTTTTGTAGCCACTGACAATCGGTTCCATAAAGTTGCGATAACGAGTGATACAAGTTCGTGTGTCTGAACTTGGGTTTCTATGGCAAATGGTATAAGGGAGGTTTCTCTCATTATTAAAAACGGGCACCTGCGTCGATTCTATCTTCGCTTCGGACGTAAAGTTCACTACTAACTGATAATCCAGGTCGTTGGGTGATTCAGAGACATTGGCAAAGCCACGTTCTTTGAGTGCATTGATAATATAGGGGATATAACGCTTGTTCGTCAGTGGGTCACCCGCTTTATTTGGAAGCACCGCAATCGCAGCCGATTTATCGATGTTTATACTTGAGTCGACATTGCTAACATTGTGACCAGACAGCTTTACATTGGACGAACAGCCAGATAAAAGAGCCGAAAACAGCACCAAAAAAGTAATAAATTTCATAAGAGCATTCCCCATTGCTTATCAGAAACCATTATCCAACCCACATGAAAGCATAGATAATGAGCAAAGCCGAGATACGCCCATCACCTTTCTGCATTTTTGCAAAAAACTTACTATTGCGTAGCAGTTAAGTGAGGTTGCCGTTAAATGACCCAGGGTAAACGCATGAACGTTTTTTAATCAGTTAACACAATATTTGCATTCAATCCGTGTTTGATGAATGATCATGCCCTTTTGAAGCCGATGACCCTATTAGACCGTATTAGACCGTATGATGCAGCTAAATGACCCACGCCAACAAGCAAAATGTACCCATGATTTAGGGGAAGTCGTTTTCATGACTACCTGCGCGATACTTTGTGGCGCGGATGATTGGGAATCGATTCAGCTTTTTGCCGATACTCGAAAGGACTGGTTCAAACAATATCTTCGATTAGAAGGCGGTATTCCATCACATGACACCTTTAACCGTTTATTTTCTTTGTTGGGTTCAGCCTGTTATCGAGAAATGTTTTGTGGCTGGGTTCAAGACATGTTGATTGATACTCCATTATCTGGCGTCGTTGCGATTGATGGGAAGACGGTGCGGGCGTCACGCTCGAACAAACACCAAGCTATTCACATGGTGAACGCTTGGGCTTCACAGGCTGGCGTCTCTCTTGGTCAATACAAAGTAGATAAAAAATCCAATGAAATCAAGGTCATTCCTAAGTTACTAGATCAGCTGGCTATCAAAGGTTGCTTGGTCACAATGGATGCCATGGGATGTCAGAAAGACATTGTCTCCAAGGTCATTGAAAGAGAATCAGACTATTTGGTTACCGTAAAAAGTAATCAGAAAACGTTACATAAAGAGCTTGTAACCTACTTCGGCCATTATTGGGAAAACCATACACAAGACACGCTAAGTGATCACTTTTTTGAGCAAGAAAACGAAACTCATGGTCGCAAGGAGCATCGTCGATGCTGGGTCACGACGGACTTATCCTCCCTGTCTATTGCAGCAGAATGGCAAGCAAAAACTGTCGCCGCGATACAATCAGATCGAGTGGCTAATGAAAAAGGCCGAAGCCATATTCGTTATTTTATTTCCAGTAAAGAAATGTCTGCAGAAGAAGTGCTAAAGGCAACTCGTGAGCATTGGGGAGTCGAAAACCAGCTTCATTGGGTGTTGGATGTCTCTTTTGGGGAAGATCAGTGCCGAGCTAGACAAGGTTACGCGGCAGAAAACCTAGCCACCACCCGACAAATCGCTTTAAATTTATTAAAGCAGGAGACAAGTTTAAAACTGGGCATCAAAAATAAACGTAAAGCCTGCGGCTGGGATGATAAGTATCTGTTTAAAGTGATGGGGTTGGTTAAATAATGTTCATGCGTTTGCCTTGTTAAATGACCTCAGTCGCTCTTGTAGATGTTATGAAGTACAAAGAGACATTATTGAATAAAAGATTGACGAGCTTGGAAGAACTAACCGCACTCGACCAAGAAAACGACATGGGGTATTAATGAATAATACTTACACCGTCATTTTAGATGCCTGTGTTCTTTATCCAGCTCCATTAAGTATTCCATCTCACAATTTAGCAAGTTGAAGAGTTAATGGAATCCATTAAGCAATGTGAGAATGAGCATGTGGAGCTGATTACACTAATTTGTTTGTGTACTGGTGCAAGATGGGGAGAGGCTGAAGGGCTTAATTCGGGGAATGTTCGTGATGGTAAAGTGACTTTCAACGATACTGAAAATGGTGAAAATAGAACAATTCCAGTAGCAGAATGGCTTTTTGAAAGACTAAAAAAACATGCCTCTAAAGCGACTAATCGACCTTTATTTACTAGCTCAATAGGTAGTTTTAGACGAGCATTGAAACGAACAACAATTGAACTCCCCAAAGGTCAGGCAGCCCATGTTCTCAGACACTCTTTCGCAAGTCATTTCATGATTAATGGTGGGAATATACTGACACTACAGCGGATTTTAGGGCATAGTGACATTAAAATGACCATGCGATACGCGCATCTACCCCCAGACTTCCTAGAAGAAGCGGTTAGATTGAATCCTTTGTCGCAGGCATAAAAAAGCCGCTTAATGCGGCTTATTTGGTACTCGGTATTGTGGTATTACTATTGTAGGAAGCCCTGAGCGTTGGAGGGATGATTGAACGAACTCTCGCCAATAAGGCCAAACATGATATCCGACATATCTGTGGCCAAAATCATTAATAGCTTCTTTGTCTTCAATATTTTCAGAAGAAGAGTAGTCAGCGACAAAAGTAGCTTCTATTTCATAAAGTACTTTTGGACTATCGTCTTCTACTGTATTTGCCAAAACGAATCTGACACCACAATCGTATTTAAACCTATAAATTACAAATGTATCTTCATCTTCTGATTCAGCAATATTTACAATACAGCCATCACCAAACCCTCTTTTATGTTGAGCTAGCATCTCGATGTTATCAAGAGCTGGTTGGAAGTCTTCAGCTATGCTTTGCTCAAACTCTCTTACAAATACATTCTGAATTGTAAGCTTTGGCACTATTGAATTATCATTCATGACCATACTCTATCTTTAATCTGATCAGCATTAGCTGCATGGCTATACATTTTTTTTACTCTAACAACCTTGCTATCAGTGTCGAAGTTATTGCTATGCCATGACTTTGCTGTTACTTCATCTACAAGCTTAACGCGAACACGTTTGTTCAAGGCATACGCCACTTCTGCTAAAGTTTTTAAAGTTGGGTTATGAGAGCCACGGAATAACTTAGATATAAACGCTGGTTTTTTACCAAGCTTTTCGGCAAGTTCTTTTTTTGAAATCTTTGACTCTATTAGAGCATTGTAAAGTTCTTCTGTTGCATCAAGAAGAGTTTCTTCCTGCGCAACTTCGAGGTCAAAAGAGTCTTGTTCTAGCCATTCTGGTAGCGACATTTCCATTGTTACCTCCTATTCTCTTTTTCATATATCCACCAATTAGATATTACTTTAGTGGTATCAGATTGATCTAATTTCTCGCCTTTTTTAAAGGCGTAGTGACTAACAAAGAAAGTGCCTTTATGGAGGCTTGAGTGCCACCCATAGGCTCTTAATCGTTTTGGTGTCTTGATAGCATAGAAAAACTTATCATTTGGCAATTTACCTTCTTTTCGCATCTGATCTGGGTTTCTAAGTTGTCTTCCTGCCATTAAAAAATTTAGCCGAGCTGTCATTGCTGCGAAAGCTGTTGTAGCCTGCTTCTTGTCAGGGAAGTGGCTAAGTGCTTGGTCGCGCGAATCTATCGCTCCGTCACAGTGTTCAATCTTCATCGGGCGTCCATTCTATTTAACTTATAAGTTAATCTCAACCAAAAATACAATTTTAAATGCGTATAATTTGTAAATATGCCTTTACTGTAACAAAAAAAAAGCCGCTATGAATATAGCGGCTTTTTTAATTTTTCTTTGGTGCCTCATATGTGCACCGACTTCATTTTAAAAAGTGCAAACCCTTTTAAAATCAAGCCTTTAATTGGTGGAGGCGGGGGGGGTCGAACCCCCGTCCGTCAGTCCTCTGCCATCGGCTCTACATGCATAGTCACTTCTATTATTTGACCACGAACCGCCCGAAGGACAGGGTGTTAATGGCGAGCCTACTTAATCTTAGAACCTTATCCCTAGGCGGGGCATCAGTTAGCATCTTGTAATTTATGATACTGCAGAATCTCTGGCTACAAGCAACCTGAGGGCAGCACACTAGCAGCGGTTTAGGCTGCTAAAGCGTAGTTTTCGTCGTTTGCGACTATAAAATTGATGCGGGGGATTAACGAGATCACGCATCACTCTCGACATGCACCTTTGGGTTTGTAACCGACGTCGAAACCATGTCGCCCCCAAAAAGTAACGCCAGTCTAACGCAAACTGTGTGCTTACGCTAGAGATAACGCTGAAATGCTTAGTACGTTCACTTTCAAAACGCTATGAAAACTCAACACGCTTAACATTCAATACACTGTTTAGTATAGCCTATTAAGTTTTCAATATTAGGCGCTGTGTTTCATTAATCGTTCTTTATCTCTTGACCAGTCACGATCACGTTCAGTATCGCGTTTATCGTGTTCTTTTTTACCAGTTACCAAGGCGACTTCGCATTTTATCTTGTTGCCTTTCCAGTACAGTGCCATGGCTGCACAGGTTTTGCCTTTTTGCTCGGTAACTTGGATGATACGCTCAAGCTCTTTGCGGTTTAAAAGCAATTTGCGTTGGCGCATCGGTTCACAAACGACATGCGTTGAGGCGCTGAGCAGTGGCGTGATACGCGCACCGACAAGCCACGCTTCGTTTTGGTGGATGATAACAAAGGCATCGACTAGTTGGGCTTTGCCTTCGCGTAGACTTTTTACTTCCCAACCAGATAAAACCAGTCCGGCTTCGAACTTCTGGTCAACAAAGTAGTCGTATTTTGCACGTTTGTTAAGTGCGATGGTGCCCGTGCTGCTGGATTTTTTCTTTACTTTACTCATAGTTAAAAATTATACGGTCGATAGAGGCAAAAGCCTATGCTTTTCTTGAGGTATGCGCCTGAATGTTGGAAAATTCGCATTCATTAATCAATCTAATTGATTAGGTATCGCAGAGGCGTTGGCCATCTTGACGTTTTGTTTCTACCCTTAAATGCGTGTTGTGTATTTAGAGCCTAAATTTATGCCGGAAAGTCGATGTTTACAAGGTATTTGGTCAAGTCCGTGGATATTTATTTTTGCGGCCAGCGGTTCGGCGGTCGGACTGGGCAATATTTGGAAATTTCCTTATGTATTGGGGCAAAACGGTGGTGGCGCTTTTTTGACAATATATTGCTTGTGTCTATTGCTGGTTGGTTTGCCAGTGCTGGTGGCAGAAGTGGCTTTGGGGCGCACGGTTCGTTCTAATCCGATTGATACCGTGAATGATTTAAGTGAGCGTCGGGTGGTGCATCCTGCTTGGGTGTTCGTGCCTTGGCTGGCGGGCATTACGGGATTTTTAATTCTAACGTTTTATAGTGTTATTGCCGGTTGGTCTATTGCGTATTTGGATCGCGCGGTGTCGGGTGAGTTGGTTGGAATCACCCAGGCTGGTGCTTCAAATATGTTTAATGGGTTGCTTGCTGCGCCGACGGAAATGTTATTGTGGCACTCTGTGTTTATGGCGCTGGTGGTGTTAACCGTTGGGCAATCTGTTACTCGTGGATTATCGACGATAGTACGGATTTTGTTGCCGGTGCTGATTGTCGCTTTGTTGCTGTTGGCGTCTTATTCTATGGTGATTGGCAATACGCATGCCGCCCTAGATTTTATGTTTCGTTGGGCATGGCAGGACGTCACGTTTGAGGTTGTTTTATCGGCTGTGGGGTTGGCGCTATTTAGTTTGAGTGTTGGCATGGGAGCCATGTTTGCTTACGGTGCTTACATGAGTAAGCGTATGTCGATCGCTCGTGCTTGTAGTATTGTTGTGGGGGTGGATTTACTGGTGGCGATATTGGCTGGTTTACTCATCTTTCCGCTTGTTTTTTCTTTTCAGATTGATGTGCAAGCGGGGCCAAGTTTGACTTTTGTGTCTTTGCCCATCATTTTTGGTCATTTATTGGCGGGGCAGTTTTTTGCGGGAGTGTTTTTTTTATTAATGGTGGTTGCTGCACTGACGTCGGCTATTTCTATGTTAGAACTGTTTGTCGCTTGGTTGCATGAGCGTTTTTATATTGCGCGTTTAAACGCGGCTTTGCTCATGGGTGTGGCGGTTTGGTCTGTGGGTGTGGCGGTGTTGTTGTCTTTTAATCATTGGGATAGCAAGCTTGTTTTTGGGTTAAATCTATTTGAGCTACTGGATCAGTTTACGTCTTTGGTTCTGTTGCCAATGGGCGCGATATTGTTGTCGGTTTTGGTGGCTTGGTTCATTCCTCGTTCTATGCTGCAAAATGAAATGATTACAAAACGAGCAAGTCATTTCCAATGGTGGTATAACACATTGAAATACATAAGCATTCCAGCAATGATTGTGATTGTTGTTGCTGGTTGGATAGGAGTGTAGTTTGAGTCATATAGAGCGATTTGCTCATGTTAATTACAGTTGTGAGCAAATGTTTGCATTGGTTAATGATATTGATAGTTACCCTGAGTTTTTACCTGGCTGTATGGGAGCAACCTTGATATCAAGAACACCGAGTGAAATTGTGGCGTCTTTAGAGGTGGGTAAAGGGCCAATACGGCAGTCTTTTACGACAAAAAACTTTTTACAAAGTCATCATCGAATAGAAATGACCTTGGTAAAGGGGCCTTTTAAGCGCTTGCATGGCGTGTGGACTTTTACCGAGTTGTCTCCGACCCGTTGTAAAATCATGTTAAGTATCAATTTTGAGCTCAGCGGTATGTTAAAGTTTGCATTTGGTAGTGTATTTAGCCAAATTGCCAATGCCATGGTGGATGCTTTTAGCAAACGAGCAAAAATAGTATACGGTGAATAGTATGAGGGTTGAAGTTGCTTACGCTTTGCCTGAAAAGCAGAAAATTATTGCTTTAGAGGTGGAAGAAGGTTGTACCGTTCGAGAGGCGGTGCGTCGTTCCAATATTAATGTGTTTTTTCCTGAGGTGGATCTAGAGGCCGTGAAAGTAGGCATTTTTGGCAAAGCGGTGCGAAACGCAGAGGAACAGGTGTTAAAAGAGGGTGAGCGAGTTGAGTTGTATCGTGAGCTAAAAGTTGACCCTAAGCAAGCTAGGGCCAACCGTGCTGAAAAAAACACTAAGGATTAGTTGTTTTTGATTTGTGTTAAAACGCCATCGCTAAAGATCAGTACTAGATCATCGGCATCACTGTGTTTGGTGCCTGGTTCTGCATATAGCGACGCATATAGGTAGTGCCATTCGTTTGGTTTGAACGTGTCTATTAGCATCGGGTTACCCAAGAGATAGGTAACTTGAGACTCGGACATACCGACTTTCAGCTGTGATAGCTGTTCTTGCGTTATAAGGTTTCCTTGTGTGACTGGGACTTTATACGGTGGTGGAAATAAACTGCATGCGCTTATTGAAAGTGCTGCGCATAGTATAAAAGCTGATTTTTTCATTTGTATTATCCTTACTCTGGTATGCTAATGATAAAGTAATTATCAACAAGATCGAATAGAGAATGACTCATGACTAGCGAAAATCAAGAGCTAAAGAGAGCGGGACTCAAGGTAACCTTACCACGAGTGAAAATTTTACAAATTCTTGAGGGTGCAGGTGACCGTCATATGAGTGCGGATGACGTTTATCGCACTTTGCTTGATCAAGGTGAAGATGTTGGCTTGGCAACGGTTTACCGTGTCTTGACTCAGTTTGAAACAGCGGGCTTAGTCCAGCGTCATCATTTTGAGGCTGGCACGGCGGTTTTTGAGCTGGCAAAAGGCGATCACCATGATCATATGATTTGTCTGGACTCAGGCAAAGTGATTGAGTTTGTTGACCCTATTATTGAAAAACGTCAGCGTGAAATCGCAGAAGAGCATGGCTTTGATATCGAAGACCACAGCTTAATTATTTACGTTCGACCTAAAAAGAAATAAAACAATTTATTTCTTAGAGAACAAAAAAGGTCTAAATGTTACCATTTAGACCTTTTTTATTAAACCGACTTTAGTAACCTGATTCCGTTGTCATGGTTTTACTGCAGTTGAACATTGCCCAGCATTTCTCTAGCGTGAGCCAATGTTTGCTCCGTTAGTTCTAGTCCCCCGAGTAAGCGAGCGATTTCTTGAGTGCGATCGTGATCTTTTAATAGATTGACTTGCGAGGAGGTTGCGTCATCGGCGATGAGCTTACTAACACGCAGATGTTGGTTGCCCTGAGCCGCAACTTGCGCCAAATGAGTAACGCAGAAAACTTGTCCTCGTTTGCCAACCGAACGCAACATACGCCCGACCACTTCGGCAATGCCGCCACTTATGCCCACATCGACTTCATCGAAGACCAGTGTTGGGATAATGGAGGTGTGGGCGGTGACGACTTGAATGCCTAAGCTGATGCGTGACAACTCACCACCTGACGCCACTTTGCGCAATGGCTGAGCTGGTTGCCCTGGGTTAGACGCTATCATGTATTCGATGTCTTCAAAGCCGTTTGCGGTGACTTGGTTTAATGGTTGGCATTGAATGAAAAAGCGCGCGTGGGGCATACCGAGCCCATGTATTTGCTCTTCGACTTTTTGTGCTAAGTCGTCTTTTGCTGTAATGCGTTTTTCCGTTAGAGTGGTGGCGAGTGCGGTGAGCTTTTCATAAGCTTGTTCTTCTTTTTCTTTCAGTGATTCTACGCTTTCTTCACTGCTTTGCAGGCTGTTAAGTTCGGCTTCCACACTTGCGCGTAAAGATAAAAGCCCTTCTGGCAGGGTTCTGTGTTTGCGAGCGGTATCGTAAATATCCGACAAACGGTGTTCCACATCAGTCAGGCGTTCTGGGTTTTGCTCTAAGGTGTCTTGGTAATGATGCAAGCTATCAGCCGCTTCCTGGGCTTGTATTAATGCCACATTCATCATTTCTAGGGCGTTGTCCAATTCCTTAGTCGCTGGACGAATCTGGCTGGCGCTGTTAATGGCTTGATGCAATAAAGAGCAAACATTGCCTTCGTCGCTGTCGATTAAGATTCCACTGGCTTGGTACGCTTTAAACTGGGAGTCTGCAATGTTGGATAAGAAGGCTTGCTCGTTTTCTAGTGCTTCGATTTCGCCTTCTTTGAGGTCCAGCTGTTGCAGCTCTTGAGCTTGATAAGACAGCAATTGGATTTTTGCATCTTGCTCGGAAGAGCGGTTCTGTAACGCAGAGAGCTCTTCTTTGAGCTGTCGCCACGCCGTATATTGTAGGCTCACTTTTTTACTCAAGTCAGTCAATTGACCGTAGGCATCAAGCTGCTGTCTTTGGGCGTTCTTTTTAAGCAACGATTGGTGCTCGTGCTGCCCGTGAATATCAACAAGGTGGCTACCCACTTCTTTAAGATCGTTTAATGTGCAAGGACGACCGTTAATATAGGCCTTAGAGCGCCCTTCTTTGCTAATCACACGGCGTAATATGCAATGTTGATCGTGTTCTAAATCTCTCTCTTCCAGCCACCTATGAACATGCGGATAATGTTGGATGTCAAAACTGGCACTGATGTCGGCTTTTTTTTCGCCATGACGAACAACCGCCGCGTCAGTTCGGTCACCCAAACAAAGCGACAGAGCATCCACCATAATGGATTTACCCGCGCCTGTTTCCCCTGAAATCACAGTCATGCCTTTGTGGAACTCCAACTCTAAGGATTCAACAATGGCGAAATTGGAAATAGCGATGCTGGTCAGCATAAAAGACTCCGAAAGAGAATATATTTTATATGGTTATTTATACAGTACTTGGTTGTTTTTTGACAAGTAGGAGAGCGATATTATTTTTTGAAAGAGGCTTAAACAGCAGCGATGTGGTGAGCATACGCTTGTTGTTTCAGTTTCATATGAATGGCAATTGTATTTCAAATGAAACCTTACTATCATCAAACTGAAATATTTTCTTTCTATAGTGGTTCTTTCTTTTCTAATAAAAACTCATTGTGAGGAACACGGAAATGCATAATTTGAAGTTGGTGTCGGTAGTGGTTGGGTTGTCTATGGCGAGCTCGGGCTTTGCGGCGACACAAATAGAGTGGTGGCACGCTATGGGTGGTGCCAATGGTGAGAAGGTTGATGAAATGGCGAAGGCCTTCAATGACTCTCAGAACGACTACGAGGTGAAGCCGGTCTATAAAGGCAATTATACCGAGACCATGACGTCGGCGATTGCGGCGTTTCGTGCTAAGCAGCAGCCTGCCATTGTGCAGGTATTTGAAGTGGGTACAGCCAGTATGATGGCGGCCCAAGGCGCGATTTATCCCGTGCATCAGTTGATGAAAGATTCAGGCCAAGCGTTTGATGAAAGCACCTATTTAAGCGCGGTAACGGGTTATTATTCGAACAGTGAAGGGCAGATGTTGTCTTTGCCGTTTAACAGCTCAACGCCTGTTTTGTATTACAACAAAGATTTGTTCAAAAAAGCCGGTATCAGCCAAGCGCCTAAAACCTGGCAAGACGTTGAAAGCGTGTCTAAAAAACTACTAGCGTCTGGGGTAACCTGTGGTTTTACCACGGCGTGGCAATCTTGGGTGCAGTTAGAAAACCTAAGTGCGCGTCATAACGTGCCGTTTGCCACGCTGGAAAATGGTTTTGGTGGCGTGAAAACCGAGCTTACCTTCAATGGTCCGTTGCAAGTGGCTCATGTAGAGAAAATGGGCGAATGGCAAAAGAACGGTATTTTTAGTTACTCGGGTCGAACCAACGACGGCGCGGCGAAGTTCTATAGCCAAGAATGCGCGATGTTTACCGAGTCTTCGGCGGGGCTTGCCGGTATCAAGCGAAATGCGACCTTTGACTTTGGTGTTGCTGAGCTGCCTTACTGGGAAGGCAAGGTAAAACAGCCGTCTAATACCATTATTGGTGGCGCGTCTTTATGGGTGTTGCAAGGCCATTCTAAAGAAGAATACAAAGGCGTGGCGTCTTTCCTAAGTTTCTTATCAAGTCCTTCTGTACAGGCCGACTGGCACCAGTTTTCAGGCTATTTGCCAATCACTAAAGCGGCGTATGATTTGACCAAGAAACAAGGTTTTTATGCGGCTAATTCAGGTACAGAAACGGGTGTGACCCAAATGACAACGGGTACGCCAACGGCTAATACCAAAGGGGTGCGCTTGGGTAACTTTGTACAAATTCGTGGCATCATCGATGAAGCGCTAGAGTCTGTATGGAGTGGCGATGTAAACGCTCAACGCGCGCTAAATACCGCGGTTGAACGTGGCAATGCGCAACTTCGCCGTTTTGAAAAAGCGAACAATTAAGTGTAATCAACGCCCTTGTGTATTAACGCATGAGGGCGTTTTTTTTACTTAGATAAAGGTGTTTTTTCATGTGTCGTTCTCTTTTGTCTGGATTGTCCGATGACAGTTACTTTTCCTCATAAAGTCTTACCTTGGCTGCTGTTGTTACCGCAGTTGTTGGTGACGGCGATTTTCTTTCTATGGCCTGCTGAGCAAGCGTTAGAGCAAGCGTTTTACCGAGAAGACGCGTTTGGCCTAAGTCGTGAATTTATTGGCCTAGAAAATTTTACCGATTTGTTTACCGATCCTTTGTATTACCAGTCGATGTTGACCACCTTGGTGTTCAGCTTTTCGGTGGCCATTGTCGGTATGTCCTTGGCGCTGTTGCTGGCGGTGATGGCGGATCGAATTATTCGCGGCAAGTTGGCTTATCAAACCTTGTTAATCTGGCCTTATGCCGTGGCGCCTGCGTTGGCGGGGGTCTTGTGGTGGATTTTATTTGATCCGAGCATGGGGCCGATCGCCCTGTGGTTGAAGTCGGCGGGTATTCATTGGAACCATTATTTAGATGGCAACCAAGCCATGATATTGGTGGTAATCGCCTCAACTTGGAAGCAAATCAGTTACAACTTCTTGTTCTTCCTTGCAGGATTGCAAGCCGTGCCGCGCTCGTTGATTGAAGCGGCGGCGATTGATGGTGCTAGCCCGTTCAAGCGCTTTTGGACCATTGTCTTTCCGCTTTTGTCGCCGACGACTTTTTTCTTGTTGGTGGTTAACCTTGTGTATGCCTTCTTTGAAACCTTCGGGGTGATCGATGCGACCACCAAGGGCGGCCCAGGACAAAGCACCACAACCTTGGTTTACAAAGTGTTTGATGACGGTTTTGTCGGTTTGGATCTGGGCGGATCGGCGGCGCAATCTGTGGTGTTAATGGCGATTGTTGGTCTAATGACGGTGATTCAGTTTCGTTTTATTGAGCGTAGGGTGCAGTACTCATGATCGAAAATCGACCTTGGTTAACTTTTGCCAGCCACGCGACCTTATTGACGGGGATTGCCTTGGTGGCTTTGCCTGTGTGGATGGCGCTGGTGGCGTCGACGCATCCGGCTTCGGCCTTTGGGGTTGGGCACATTCCTTTGTGGTTCGGTGATGCTGGCGCAGAAACATGGGGCACCGTGTTGTTTGAAAAAGCCGGCAACGGAGTGGAGACACCGGTTTGGTTTATGATGCTGAACTCTTTGATTATGGCGCTGGGGATTACCTTCGGCAAAATCGCCATATCATTGTTGTCGGCTTACGCCATTGTGTTCTTTCGTTTTCCGTTTCGTAACCTGTGCTTTTGGATCATTTTTATGACCCTAATGCTGCCAGTCGAGGTGCGGATTGTGCCAACTTACGAGGTGGTAGCGAATCTGGATTTGCTCAACAGTTACACCGGTTTAACCCTGCCATTGATTGCCAGTGCGACGGCGACGTTTTTGTTTCGCCAGTGTTTCTTGAGCATTCCGGGGGAGCTGGTGGAAGCGGCGCGAATGGACGGTGCCGGGCCGTGGCGGTTCTTTTTTGACATCTTGTTGCCGCTGTCCAGAACCAATATCGCGGCCTTGTTTGTGATCTTGTTTATTTACGGTTGGAATCAATATCTCTGGCCTTTGTTGATCACCACGGACGATGCTTATTACACCTTGGTAATGAGTATTAAGCGCATGCTGTCGGTGACCGATGGTGATATCGCGTGGAACCAGATTATGGCCACCACCTTATTGGCGATGTTGCCACCGGTTGCGGTGGTGATTGGCATGCAGAAGCTATTTGTTAAAGGCTTAGTGGATTCGGAGAAGTAGTAATGACGGACGTTATTTTAGAAAAAGTAGGCAAGACTTACCCGAATGGTTTTCATGCGATTCCCAGTGTGGATTTATCGATTGAAGAGGGCGAGTTTATTGTGTTGGTTGGGCCGTCTGGCTGTGGTAAATCCACCTTATTGCGCATGGTGGCAGGCTTGGAAAGTATTTCCACGGGCGAGCTGCGCATTCGTGGCGAGCGCATGAATGAAAAAGAACCGGCGGAGCGCGACATCGCCATGGTGTTTCAGAATTACGCCTTGTATCCGCATATGTCGGTGTACGACAACATGGCTTATGGCTTGAAAAACCGTGGCATGGCGAAGAATTTGATAGAAGAAAAAGTCAGCGCTGTGGCGACCATGTTGGGTTTAACCGAATTGCTGCAGCGTAAGCCGCGTCAATTATCCGGTGGTCAACGTCAGCGTGTTGCCATGGGTCGCGCCATGGTGCGCGATCCGAAAGTGTTTTTGTTTGATGAGCCTTTGTCCAATCTAGACGCAAAATTGCGCGTGCAGATGCGTGTCGAGATTCGTCAGTTGCAACGCAAGTTAGGCACGACGACCTTGTATGTGACCCACGATCAGGTGGAAGCCATGACCTTGGCGGATCGTTTGGTAGTGTTAAACAAGGGCAAGGCGGAGCAGATTGGTACGCCGATGGATTTATACAATAAACCGGCCACGCCTTTTGTGGCGGCGTTTATTGGTTCGCCATCGATGAATTTGATCAATGCGAATCTGACGGAACAAGGCATTAAAATCTCTGAGGCGTTGACTCTGCCGCTTTCTCATTCGTATCGAGGCGGCATTGTGTGGGGCATTCGACCTGAGCATTTAGAGGTCAGTGAGGAGCAAAATGCCGATTTCGCTTTGCGTATCCAAGCGGTAGAATCCTTGGGAGCCGAGACGTTAATTCATGGCAAACTAGAGACAGAGTCGGATAATGGCGAGCCGCTGGTGGTGCGTTTGTCGGGGCCGCATTTGCCCGAAATTAATAGCCTTATGTGGCTGACGTCGCCAGTGCAACATTGGCATTTATTTGACGCAAACACGCAACAACGATTGTGAGAGCAAGATGAAAAACGAGACGCGCGATATTTTGCAAACAAAGGTGATGGGTCACCGTGGTGCGGCGTTATTGGCACCGGAAAATACCTTGGCGTCGATTCGAGCCGCCGCTGACGCTGGCGCGACTTGGGTAGAAATTGATGTGTATTTGATTGCCGAAGGTGGCTTGATCATTTTTCACGATGATACCCTTGACCGTTGCACCAATGGGTCGGGTGTTACCCGTGAAGCACGACCAACGGACGTAGCGGAATTGGATGCGGGCGCTTGGTTTTCTGATGAGTTTTCGGGCGAGAAAGTGCCCACCTTGCTGGACGCACTGGAGTGTATTCAGTCGTTGAATCTCGGCTTGAATCTGGAAATTAAACACGACAGCGCCGATGTGGAAAACATTGTGCCGGCAGTCATGGCGATGTTGCGTGATCATTGGCAAGACAACGACAAACTGATGATTTCCAGCTTCAACCTTGCCGCATTAGAAATGTGTTATGAGATTGATGGGCTGCGTCATCTTGCGCCCTTGTATGAGGATATTCCAACGGACTGGCAAGAGCAGCTTGAGAGTATCGAGGCCTACAGTTTGAATTGTGATTACTCACGTTTAACCGAAGCGCAAGCGCGAGCGGTCAAGGCAGCGGGTTATAAATTGCTGTGTTATACCGCCAATGACCCTAAAAAAGTCGCCGCGCATTGGGAATGGGGAATGGACGCGGTGATTACCGATGATCCGACTCAGTTTGCCGCTCTGCTGATCAACTAATACAACGAACTCATACAACGAACTAATACAACGTAATAAAATAAGGGTGCCGTGTGGGCTTGAATGAGCGACAAAACCAGATTTTAAACTGGGTGCAGCAAGAAGATGCCTTGTTAGTGGAAGACATGGTGGCGCGTTTTAATGTGTCGTCTCAGACCATCCGCAAAGACATTAATCAGTTGGCCGAGCGACATTTGGTGCGTCGTATCCATGGTGGTATTGCCTTGGTTTCCAGTGCTGAGAACTTGCCTTTTGATCATCGCCAGTTTTTGAACCGTGATGCGAAAGAAGCGATTGCTGCGCAGGTGGCTCAGATGATTCCCGGTGGTGCGTCGGTGTTTTTGGGCATTGGCACCACGGTGGAATACGTGGCGAAAGCCTTGGTTGCCCATCATGACTTGCAAGTCTTCACCAATAACTTAACCGTGGCGAGTATTTTGGGAAATTACCCAGAGGTTCGGGTGCGCGTGCTGGCGGGAAAGCTGCGTCATCAGCATCATGATTTGGTGGGAGAAGAAACCTTGTCTGGGCTGCGACAATACTATTTTGACTATGGTGTATTGGGCTGTGGCGGCATGGATGAAGAGCAAGGCATATTGGATTTTGATCCTGAAGAAGCGGCAGTGAGTCGTGTCTTGGTGGAGCAAAGTCGCCACAGTTTGCTGGTCGCTGACCAACATAAATGGGGCCGCAAGGCCATGGCGCGGGTACAGCCTTTTGCTGCGATAGATTGGCTGTTTAGCGATGCGCTAACCGAATCACAAACACATTTACTCACCTCCCATGGTGTGCAAATTCAACTCTGTTGTTAGGACGACTATATCGATGTCAGCTTTTTCTTCGTTAGGCTCTTTTGGTTTAGCGCTTTCTGCTTTAGAACTTTCCTCTTTAGACAAAAGTGCCTGCCAAGGTTTGCGTTTTATTTTAAGCGATTTTGACGACACCCTGACATGGGAAGGGCGCTTACCGGTCGATACTTTACGCGCCTTGGCGCAGTTAGAAGCCAATGGCATTAAGGTGATTCCTGTGACGGGCGGCTGCGCGGGTTGGTCTGATATGATTGCCCGCTCGCTGCCAGTGGATGGGGTGATTACCGAGGGCGGCGCGTGTTTTATTGGCAAAACGCCAGACCGCCACTTGAGCTATGCTTTTTGGCGAGAAGAGGCAGAAATGCGCGCGGAGCAGGCGCGTCTATTGACTCAGGTCAATCAGCTCTTAGCAGAGTATCCTCGCTTACGTTTGGCAAGAGATCAGGCGTATCGTCTTACTGATGTGGCGATTGATTATGCCCAAGACGTTAAACCCGCTGCCATAGCAGACAAGGACGCGTGTTTGGCGGCTTTAATTGCCATGGGCTTAAACGCCAAGGCCAGCTCGATACACATTAATGTTTGCTCTCAGGGCTACGATAAATTTTCCATGGCGCAACGCGTGCTGGGCGAGGTTTATGGTTTAACTGAGGCGCAACAACAAGAGCAGGTGTTATACGTTGGTGATGCGCCTAACGACGAAAGCATGTTTGCGCGTTTTCCGCTGAGCGTTGGGGTGGCGAACATTGCTGAGCATTTGCATAAAATGCAGCACCGCCCGCGTTATCAAACGAGACAACCGGGCGGTTTGGGCTTCGCTGAATTGGCCGATGTTATTTTGTCGGCACGATAGGATTAGTACGAATCAATCACACGCCCCAAGACGTTTTGAAATGGTGTCTGCGGCTTGTTTTACCTGTATTTTCATTGCGTTATAGGCGTCGTCGCTGGTGCGAAACGCCGGAGCCGTCACACTGATCGCGGCGACGGCTTCGTGGCGTGAGTTGAAAATGGCGGCGGCGACGCATTTTATGCCCATTTCGTGTTCTTCCAAGTCGAGAGAGACGCCCGTTTCTTCAATAAGCGCTAGGTTGGCCTTTAATGCTTCTGGCGTCGTTAGTGTGTGTTCTGTATGACGGAAAAACGTCTGTTTTTCAATGATGCGTTGTTGTTTTTCTTTCGGCAAAAATGCCAGCATGGCTTTGCCAACCCCAGTACAATAGACGGGACCTTTTTTGCCAACGGCTGAGTATAAGCGGAGGCTTTTAGGGCTTTCGAGCTTATCAATATAAATCACATCGGCATCGTCTAAGACGGCTAAATGAATGGTTTCTTGCGTTTTGGACCATAGGTCTCGTATAGGCGCGGCGGCCACATCGCGAATATCCAAATTGGCCCAGGTACGATGGGCGAGAGCCAGTAAACCATAGCCTGGATAATAGGCTTGTTTGTCTTCATCAAAACGCACTAACCCATGTTCTAGTAATGTATTGAGCTGTCGATGGGCTGTGGCTTTGGGAAGCTCTGACAATTCAACCAGTTCGGCAAATCGCAGCGGCACAGGAGACGTGCAAACATGATTGAGCATGTTTAAGGCTTTGCTAAGAGAGGATCCAGAATTTTTGATTTCCATGGCGTTTCCTGAAAGTAATACGTGCTATGGTTCGTTCTATCGTTGCGCATTTTAGCATCCTAGGGAATGGGAATATATTATCAAGTCTGTTTTAAGTGTTTTATGACGGTTTTCATGCCATTCTTTTTGACGACATAAGATAAGGAAGGGTTCAGAGGGTTGATGGATGGTTTTATCAGTATGAGGTTTTTATGACGAGCTCTTTACGTATCTGGCGTCGCATGCTAATGCCAGATCTTGTTCGTGTGCATCGCTATCGCAGTTTGCCTGAGCAGGGGCCAAAAGTATTATTTTTTAGTGGCGGCTCGGCGTTAAATAAAATCAGTCGAGTGTTTAAAGAATACACTCATCATTCTATTCATTTGGTGACGCCGTTTGATTCGGGTGGCAGTTCAGCGCGATTACGTGCTGAATTTGATATTCCTGCGGTGGGGGATTTGCGCAGTCGTTTAATGGCGTTGGCGGATGAAACTGTGATGGGGCAGCCTGAAGTCTATGCGTTATTCACGCATCGTCTTGACCAACAAGCTGAAGCCGCGGAATTAAAAGCGCAATTACAGCGGCTGGTGGCGGGAGAGCACCCTTTAATTGCCTGTATTCCTCATCCTATGAAGGCGTTAATTCAAACGCAGTTGGCGGTGACGCAGGCGCATATTCACGATGATTTTGATTTGCGCGGCGCGAGCATTGGCAATCTCATTATGGCGGGCGGTTATTTGAATAACCAGCAGCAGTTGGACCCGATTGTATTTTTATTTTCTCGGCTAATTAAAGCGCTCGGCGAAGTAAAAACCACACTGGATGCCAGTTTGCATTTGGGGGTTGAACTGAATAATGGCGATATTGTCTTAGGGCAACATAATATCACCGCAAAAGAAACGCTGGCTTTGCCAAGCCCGATAAAG
This sequence comes from Marinomonas profundi, assembly GCF_020694005.1. NCBI lineage: Bacteria > Pseudomonadati > Pseudomonadota > Gammaproteobacteria > Oceanospirillales > Oceanospirillaceae > Marinomonas > Marinomonas profundi. The sequence goes on from NZ_CP073013.1 coordinate 2,141,381, forward strand.
CGGATGTGGTTAAACAAGGGGTTGCGTCGTACACAGCCAACCAATTGCGCCATTGCGAGTGATCGAAAAGAAGCGATTGAGACGGCGGATTTAATTTGTTTTCCCCCCGGCAGTTTTTATAGCAGTTTATTGGCCAATTTGATGCCACAAGGAGTGGGGCAGGCCATTGGTCAAAACCCCAACCCTAAAGTGTATTTACCCAATTTAGGGGTGGATCCAGAGCAACAGGGGCTTTCTCTAATGGCGTGTGTAGAGCGCTTAATTGCGGTGATTCGCGAGGATGTGGTGGGCGACTGGACTGACAATGCGGCGGTTTTTTCTGCTTTGGATTATCTCTTGCTCGATAGTACCTACGATTATGGGGCGATCGATGTTGAACGCTTAAAGGAGCTTAATGTACAGATAATAAAAACCGCGCTAATAACGACTAAAGTCGATAAATACGATGAGCGATTAGTGTCCCAGGCCTTATTATCATTGGTGTGATGTTATTGGATTGGTTTTTATAGGATCGGTTTTTATCGAATTTAAACCCCGTTGGCAAAAGATTTTACAGGATGTAACATTTTTATCGTGTTCAATAGGTTCTTTAAAAGGTATTAATAATACGAAAAAACGGGGTAAATCTTTCACGCCTTTCATACAATATATTATGTTTATTTCCCAGTGGCGTCTTATTTGAAAAGTCGTGTCTTATTAAAAAGAGAGTGGTAATGGGTACTAGAGTCCTAATATGTGACGATTCGAAAATGGCAAGAATGCAGCTCGCGAAAGGCTTGCCGACCGACTGGGATGTCGACATTGATTACGCAGAAGACGGCCAACAGGCCTTGGATATTTTGTCTGCTTCTGCATTTGATATTTTGTTCTTAGACTTGAATATGCCAGTGAAAGACGGCTATCAAACCTTGCAAGCGCTGCAATCTTTTGTTCAGCCTCCAGCGGTGATTGTGGTGTCTGGCGATGTTCAGCCCAAGGCGATACAGCGAGTAAAGGACATGGGAGCGGTGGCTTTTCATAAAAAGCCGGCGTCTGCTGGTGAGTTGCGTCGTTTGTTGAGTTCATTAGGGCTTTTTGTTGCCGACAGTCGTATCGTTGCGCCGCTCAGCAGTCAGGGCACGGCGGCAGAAGCCTTTACGCTGAACGAGTGCTTACAGGAAGTTTCCAACATTTCCATGGGGCGAGCCGCCAGTGTGTTAGCGGATATGTTGAATGTGTTTATCAAATTGCCTGTCCCGACGGTGAATATATTAGAAGTAGGCGAGTTGCAGATGGCGCTGGATTACAGCGTAAAAAACGGCAGCTGTTCTGCGGTCTCGCAAGGTTTTGTTGGCTCCGGTATTGCGTTTGAAGCCCTGCTTATTTTTAGCGATTCGAGTTTTCCTGACATGGCCAAGTTGTTAAACGTTACGGAAGAAATCGACCACGATGTTGAAGTCGAATTATTGATGGATGTGTCGTCTGTTTTGGTCGGGCCCTTTATGGACGCGCTTGGTAAGCAGTTAAATGTTGATTTTAGTCACGGTCATCCCGCGCTACTTGGGCAGCATGTTAAAATAGCGGATTTGATTAATGTCAAAAAAGCCAAGTGGAAGCGAACATTGGCCGTTGAAATTGTCTACGAAGTGGAAAACTATCAAATTAGTTGTGATCTAATGCTGTTGTTTACTGAAGATTCGGTACCGGTACTGGAGAATCTGTTGTCTTATTTGGTGGAGGAAGAGTAAAAAATGCCCCATAACGCAGAGAATATAACAGAACTGCATTGGCTCTTTGATATGCTTCATCATATCGACGTGGGTTTAGTGGTGCTCAATACTCACTATGAAGTGGAGTTGTGGAATGGTTTTATGGAAAACCACAGCGGAATGAGTTCCTCTATTGCCAAAAAACAATCCCTATTTGATTTATTTCCAGACTTGAACCGCCGTTGGCTTGGGCAGAAGCTGGATAATGTGGTGGCTCTTCGGACGCCCATTTTTATTTCGTGGGAACAACGGGCGTATTTATTTCCCTTTAAAAGCTATCGCCCTATTACGGGCTTGGCTGACAATATGTTCCAAAATATTGCCTTACGTCCGCTCGCGAATGCCGATGGTACCGTCAAACATGTCTGTTTAGTGGTTTATGATGTGACTGACGTGGCGACGAACAAGGTGGCGCTCTCTTCAGCGAATCGTCTTTTGGACCAGCTGAGTAAAACCGATGCGTTGACAGAGTTGAACAACCGCAGCTGTCTAGACAAAGCCTTGGTCGCGGTTTTCAATGCGTTTACCGCCGACGCTCTTGTGGCTGATAAGCCTGTTACTGATAAGCTTGTTGATGATGATCTTGTGATGAATAGCAACAACACGCATTCATTGGTGATGGCTGATATTGATAATTTTAAAAAAATAAACGACCAATACGGTCATCCCGTTGGGGATGTTGTACTGCAGAAAGTGGCTAGAATCTTGTCTTCTGGGTCTCGGAAAATGGACTTTGTCAGCCGTTATGGCGGAGAGGAATTTGCTATTTTATTGCCAAACACGGGCACTGATGGCGCACTGTTTTTTTGCGAAAAAGTGCGTAAAAAAGTGGCCGCGGCAAAAATAGTGACCGACAAAGGCGACATAAGCATTACGATGAGTTTTGGGGTTGCAGATCTTCGAAAAACCGATAAAGCGGTATCAAGTTGGTTAAAAAGAGCCGATGAAGCGCTCTACAGGGCTAAAAAAGAAGGGCGTAATCAGTCTGTCGTGGCCGATTGAATCCCTGTCGAAAAACCGCCATGCCCTCTCATATAATGGCATGGCATTTTAGACGCTATAGAGCGCCAGTAGGCTCGATTTAGATTTGTCCCCCAATAAGCATTGCTCTGCGGGGTCAATCAGCACACGACCGTTCATGGCTTCACGACCAAGCAGCATTCGATAGCCCATGCTGTCTCGATTGGTAAGGGTGACTTCTACGTCCCAAGTGGTGTTGCCAAGTGTGAGCGGAACACAAATAACTGGGCGCTTTTCTTTGTCTCCACTGGAACTTTTTATGACCCTTTGGTCAATCAGAGGGGCTTCGCAATGTACCGTGATTTTGCGGTTTTTTTGCAACGGATGCACTTCAAAACGAACCCAATGGTCATCGCCACGAGAAAAGCGTTGAATATTGATGGCGTGCATGGAAGAGGTTTTGGCACCCGAATCTACCCGCGCTTTGATGGCTGGGATGTTAAGAGAAGTAAAGGCGCACCATTCGTCACTACCAATGATTATTTTGAGTTCGTTTAATGGAATCATAAAAAATACGGCACTCTATTAAAAAGCAAAAAGAGACCAAAAATAATAAATTTTTAGCTTGAGGTGTTTTATAGCGTAAAAGCGTGATTAGGTTAAGTTTTTTTGCTGTGCAAGGGTGTGATTTGCGTTGTTGAATTATGACTATAAGCACAAACTGTTGTAATCGTCTTATCTAAAGTTAATATGTGCGGACAAAACTACATTAATGGAGTTGTTAATGAATGGCCAACTGATGAAAGAGTTGGAAGAACTGGGTGGTGAAATACACCCTGCAAGCTTAAAAAAGTGTGATGAAATCTGTATTGAACAGCCGGGCTTTAGTGCGGTTATTGCACTATGGGGCGGACACTTGAAAAGCTTTATTCCTGCTGGTCAAGAGGATCTTCTGTTTCAATCTAAAAATAAGGGCGGAGAAGGGCGCTTTGGTCGTCGACACTTTGGTGTGCCTGTCTGCTGGCCTTGGTTTGGCGCTCATGATGTTGATGCTGATTACCCAGCCCATGGTCTTGCGCGTTATTTTCGCTGGGAATTTATTGAAGCGGGCCGCTTTAAAAATGGCGATGTAAAAATTGTGATTCGTTTAGTGTCGGAAGACCATCCATTGATTGAGGAAATGTGGCCATTTGCTTTTGAACTTCGACAAGTGTTTCGATTTTCTAAAAAAGGCTTCAAAATTAACTTTTCAGCAGCGAACTTATCCGACAAGTCGATGCCCGTCAGCGAAGCGTTACACACCTATTTTCATGTTTCAGACAACCAGAGCACAGAAGTGCATGGGTTAGATGACGTGACTTATGTCGATAAGCTTGATCGCGCTAGCCGTCACTTACAGCAAGGGGCGGTGACACCTTGTGATCATATGGATCGAGTGTATTTATCGGCGCCAGACACCTGTGAAATACGCGATGTTGGTCTGCAAAGGAAGTTGGTTATTCAAACGGAAGGCAGCAATAGCACGGTGCTGTGGAACCCGGGTGCAGAGATTGCCAAGCAGCGTACTGATATGGACGATGACGATTATCGCCATTTCGTTTGTGTAGAAGCCGCCAACGCGCTAAGCAATGTGTATGAGATTCCCCCCGGCGGTATTCATCAATTAAAGTTGAAAGTAAAACATAAGCCGCTCTTTGATGAGGGTGACGAAGAAGAGTAAAGCCAAGACCGTTTTGAGTCATTAAAAAAGCCCAGTTCACTGAATGAAGTGAACTGGGCTTTTTTGTGACGTCTGTTCTGACGTCGTGAGCTAAGGATTATGGCGTTGCTTTGCGCAGACGCCTTAATCGATACTGTATTCCATAATTAACGGTGCGTGATCAGAGAAGCGCTGTCCTTTATAAATGGAACCGCCTTGGATCAAGTTCTTGATGCCCGGTGTGGTGATTTGATAATCCAAACGACCGCCTTCGTCTAGTTTCCAAGCGCGTTCATAGTCAGGCCACCAAGTGTATTGCTTATCTTGTTTATTGACTTGACGGAACGCATCAATGTATTCCATTTCATTGAATATCTCGTTTATCCACTTACGCTCTTCGGGCAAAAAGCCAGAGTTACGCTGATTAACAAACCAGCTGCTAACATCAATCGGCGAGCGTGCGACATTGGCAGTACCACAGAAAATAAATTCTCGACGCTTACGGCGAGTTTTAATCAGGTGGTTTTTAAAGCCTTCCATAAAGCGATATTTGTGCTCTTGCAGCGTTTCTTCATGGTTTGAGCCATGAGGCGTTAAGAAAGCACCAATGCTGACTTTATCAAAGTCGGCTTGAATAAAGCGTCCTTCGAAGTCGCACTCAGGAAATCCCATGCCTGTCATAATCGCTTTGGGCATGGTTTTACTATAGATGGCAACGCCAGCTTGTTCTGGATTTTCCATTGAGTCAAAAAAATAGGTATTGAACTCAGGTGGAAAGAAAACGCTGTCATTTAGACTGCGCTCGTCTGCCTGTATGTCTTGTAGACACACAACATCCGGGTTCTGACGAACCATCCATTCAAAAAAGCCGCGGTCTGCTGCTTGTCTTATACCGTTTACATTAAGGCTGATGACCTTCATTTCTGGTCCCTACAATTCCTAGCCGTGTGTTATATTAGCGCCTATCCAATGTTGGCATGGCTTCGCTCGTTCTTGGCGGCGCTTTGTTGTGTACTATTTTTATCTTTCTGGAGCCGGTATGAAACCTTACCAAAGAGACTTTATTGAATTCGCTATTGAGCAAAACGTGTTGCGCTTTGGCGAATTTACGCTTAAATCGGGCCGTGTAAGCCCTTACTTTTTTAACGCCGGCCTGTTTAGTTCTGGCCAAGCCTTAGCGAAGTTAGGGCGTTTTTACGCGGCCTCATTAATGGAAGCCAATGTTCCATTTGATGTTCTATTTGGCCCTGCCTATAAAGGCATTCCCTTGGCAACCACCACCGCGGTTGCTCTTTATGAACATCATAATGTAGACACACCATACGTTTTCAACCGTAAAGAAGCAAAAACTCACGGTGAAGGCGGTTCTCTTGTGGGTGCCCCGTTGGCCGGTAATGTCATGATTATTGATGACGTTATTACCGCAGGGACAGCCATTCGAGAAGTCATGGCTATTATTCAGCAAGCCAATGCCCTTCCGGCTGGTGTGCTTATTGCCTTAGATCGTCAAGAACGAGGCCAAGGCGCGTTATCTGCTATTCAAGAAGTCGAACGTGACTTCAATATGCCCGTGATCAGTATCGTTTCCTTACATGACATCATGACTTACTTAGCGGAGCAGGATTCTCCTGAGTTTGCTAAGCACCTCGATGCGGTCAAGGCTTACCGTGATCAATACGGCATTTGATGCTGAAGCTAAGACTTGGGGCCATGCCTCAAGTCTTATCGATTTAACATCAAGTTTTGTGCCAAGACAGTCCATTGTTCTTGCCAAATTTCCATTGGCTTTATTTTAAATTCGCTACGCACGTAATGGCGTATTTTGCCTTCGATGATAGCGATTAAAAAATTCGCACAAGGCGCAACGCCCATCGCAGGTCGTAGTCCTTGTTTTAAATCTGCTTCACGTATGACCTGTTTCAGCTGAGTTTCGATGCGGTCAAACACTTGTGCAATACGCACGCGCAAACGTTCTGTTTCACCCGCTAATGCATCTGCCGTGAGCAATCGACACATGCCAGGATTTTGCTCGGCAAAGCCTAAAACCAAGGTCATGATCATTTCGATCCGAACCACGACGTTACTTTCTTCTTGAACAATACGGTTGATACGGGTGAAAAGCGTTTCTTCAATAAACTCGATCAAACCTTCAAACATTTTCGCTTTACTGGGAAAATGACGATACAAAGCCGCTTCCGATACGCCGACTTGCTTAGCCAGAGCAGCAGTAGTAATACGAGCTCCAGGGCTACTTTCTAGCATCTGAGCAAGTGCTTGCAATATTTCTGTGCGACGATCGTGTTTTTTATTGCTCATTTTTCGTGTCCAGTGTTTAACCTGTGCTTATCAATTGATGGTCTCAATAAAAGCGAAGACGTTATTCGCCAGCCTTGGCGTTCGATATAAGTGTACCAACACCCGTATCGGTAAATATTTCCAGCAAGGTTGCATGAGGTACACGGCCATCAATAATGTGCGCGCTGGTTACACCTGAATTGACGGCAGACAGCGCACAGCTAATCTTAGGCAGCATACCGCCATAAATCGTGCCGTCCGCGATCAGAGCGTCGACCTGCGCCGTACTCAGTCCTGTTAACACATTGCCTTGTTTATCTTGCACACCAGAAATATTGGTGAGCAACATGAGCTTTTCGGCACCAACCGCTTCGGCGACTTTACCCGCCACAAGATCGGCATTGATATTGTAAGAGTTACCTTCATCATCCACGCCGATTGGCGCAATAACCGGAATCAGGTCACTGTTTTCGAAAAACTTCAGGAAGCTGGTGTCAATGTTGGAAACTTCACCAACATGACCAATATCCACTTGCTCTGGAGACGTCATGCCATCAGCTTGGTGTTTTACAAATAATTTTTTGGCTTTAATAAAACGGCTGTCTTTGCCTGTGATGCCAATGGCTTTGCCACCCGCTTCACAAATTAAATTGACGATTTCTTTGTTTACTTGACCGCCTAAGACCATTTCAACCACATTCATGGTCGCGGTGTCGGTCACGCGCATACCATTAATGAATTTTGACTCAATGTTCAGTTTGGCCAGCATGTCACCAATTTGAGGGCCGCCGCCATGAACCACGATAGGGTTAATGCCAATGGCTTTCATCAGAACGATGTCTCGTGCAAATCCTGCTTGTAAGGTCTCGTCTGTCATGGCATTGCCGCCGTATTTGATGACCAAGGTTTTACCCGCAAAGCGTTGAATATAAGGCAGCGATTCGCTTAAAACCTTAGCCACATCTAGAGCAGATTCACGAGAAAAAGCCACGACTTACGTACTCCTGTAAACAAAAATGGATCGCCTAACAAAGTAAACTATTTTTATAGGTTCGACTTTATATCAACAACGAAAATATCAAACTTGTGTGGCAAAACCGTGACAGCCAAGGCTGACAACGAGTGTAAGCAACCACTTAGGTTTGAAATCATAACGTGATATTGGTGGATAAACTATAGAAATTTGTATGAAAATTACCGCGTTTTGGCTTATGAAAGTAAATTTCATTTTCTATCGGAAAGATGGGTGAGTGAATGTAGTGATGAAGAGAAAAAAGGTGAAATATTCTCACCTTTTTTCAGGGCTATTCGTTTATTTAGTGCCCGTGTGACCAAAACCGCCAGCACCGCGTTCGGTGTTATTGGAAAATGAATCTACATAATCCAGATCAACTTTTACAATGGGTTGAAACAATAATTGTGCGATTCTGTCTCCTGAGTTTACTGTAAATGGCTCTTGTCCATCGTTATGTATGAGTATGCCAAGTTCCCCATGATAATCGGAGTCGATTACGCCTGGATGAGCCCTTACCCCATGCTTCAATGCCAGCCCTGATCGAGAAGCAATCATTGCTACAATGTTAGGGTCTTTCATATTAAATGCTAATCCAGAAGGGAAAAGATGACGTCCCCCACTTGGAATAGTAACGGATTCAGTGATGCATGCCCTTAAATCTAAAGCCGCAGATCCTGACGTTGCGTATTTTGGAAGCTCGATTGTGTCACCAAGTAAAGGGTTGACTATTTTGGCTTCGATTTGTCTGTGCATGAATATGACCTCATTTATAACTGTGATATCTTATGAATGTTACAAATATACCATGTTCGTTATTTTTTGGTGCGAAGGCTGATGTATTTTTTGTAGTGGTTTGGCCTGTAGCTAAGCCTTTTTTAAGGAAAGCATTACGTTATAAGGAATGAGTTTGTGATATTGAATAGCAATTTAAATGCATGTGGTGTGCGGATACGTCCAGAAGTGGTACAGAGTCAAGAGAAGGTTTCGGTTGACCTTTCCGTTGGTTCTTTGTATCAGCGAAGTGGTGATACCGATTGGCTAAAGATTAACAAAAACATCATATTGCAGCCCGGCAGTTGTATCATTATTGAAACTCAGGAAAGTATATCCATGCCAAATAATGTTTTTGGCTTACTTTCTACTAAAGGCAGTATTGGGAGTAAAGGGATTGTAACCGCGAATACTAAATTGGATCCTTTGTTTGTTGGTAAGCTAAGAATTCCCGTTTTTAATGTTAGTGGTCGTAAGGTTGAATTGCACATTGGGCAGGCTTTTTGCTCTATGTCGTTTTGGCGAACCGAAGCCCCGATAGTTGGAACTGAAACTCGCACAGCCATAAAAACCCAACCTAAAACAGAAAATTGGTTGAAAGATTACTGGGGACGGTATTCCGCTCAGATTCTAACTGGCGTATTTTCAATTTTAGGTTCCATTATTGCGGCCATCATTACAGTGACGTTGGGGAAATAATGCTTTTAACAAAACATGCTTTGCAAGCTTTAGTGACTCATGGCTTAGCGGTGAATAAAAATAACGTTGTGCAAGTTGATGTATCGTCTATTGGTCTTCGATTAGATAATCAATTTACTGTATATGACCCTTATGAAGGTGAACCTTTCATTCCTCCAAAGGCAATGCCGAGCACAATGAAAACCATTTCTCAGAATGACTTTTTTGTCTTACCTCCAGGCGGCAGTGTATTAGCTTGTACTGAAGAGTACATAACGATGCCGAATGATAAGTTTGGTCTGATTCAAACGAAAGGTTCTATCGCTCGAGGGTTTATCTCTGTCCATATGAGTGATGGCCAAGTCGATCCCGGTTATAAAGGAAAAGTCACATTAGAACTGGTGAATATGAGTTCGTTTTATTACAAACTTGTGCCAGGAATGCCTATTGCGTCTTTGTTTATAATCAATACAGACCAAAGTGTAGAGCCTTATGATGGTCGTTATCAGTCCTCGAGTGGCCCCACCGCTATGAAATAGAAGTACGCAGAGAGAACTCGATAATACACTCAACGAGTTGGCCTGCGAGTGCATTTTTAGTGGTTTTATCAGGGGACCAGGTTTTGTCTTGGGTGATGACTGTGACTTGGTTGTCATCTTGGTTAAAGCCAATGTCGGCGCGAGACACATCATTGGCGATAATAATGTCCAATCCTTTGCGTTCGAGTTTGCCTTTCGCGTAGTCGATCAGATTTTGTGTTTCTGCCGCAAAGCCCACCATGATTTTGGCGCGTTTTTGCTGGGCGAGTGTCGCAATGATGTCTGGGTTTTTAACTAATGTCAGGGTGACTTCGTCGGTGTCTGATTGCTTCTTCATCTTCTGGTTAGTGGCGGTTTTCATTTTGAAGTCAGCCACCGCAGCGGCACCAATGAACACATCCGCTTGAGAGCTCATACTTTGCTCGCAGGCGGCTAGCATGTCATCGGCACTTTTCACGGCAATGACGTTCGCGCCAGCGGGCGCGTTGATTTGCACAGGGCCACTGATCAGTGTGACCTTGGCGCCACGGGCAATCGCAGAGGCCGCAAGAGCGTAACCCATTTTGCCAGAGCTGTGATTGCTGATGTAGCGTACTGGATCGATGGCTTCCATGGTTGGGCCAGCCGTAATCACCCAATGTTGGCCAGTTAGATCTAGTTCTATAGTCGAGCCTTGAAAATGCGTGATAACAGCATTGAATATATCGTTTGGTTCGCTCATGCGTCCTGGGCCAATATCCCCACAGGCTTGCGCCCCATCGGCAGGGCCAATGCTTAATACGCCACGCTGCGTGAGCAACTTGGCATTGGCTTGCGTGGCTGGGTGTCGCCACATGGCTTGGTTCATCGCAGGGGCAAGCAGCACAGGTGCTTCTGTTGCCAAACACAAGGTGCTTAATAAATCGTTTGCCATGCCCTGAGCATAACGCGCCATGAAGTCCGCCGAGGCAGGCGCGATGACAATTAAATCGGCCCATTTCGCCAGTTCAATGTGTCCCATACCTGCTTCGGCATTTGGGTCTAATAACGTGCTGCGTACCGGATGACCAGAAATCGCCTGCAGTGTCATTTCGGTGACGAAGGCTTTTGCGCCATCCGTCAAAACGACCTGAACCTCGGCGCCTGCTTTGGTTAACAAACGAATCAGCTCGATGCTTTTATAAGCAGCAATGCCGCCGGTAATGCCTAATAGAATGCGTTTTTGAGCGAGGTTTGACATAAAAAACTTCTCAATTCGTTCTGTGATCGATAAAGTGAGTGACAGGCAGGACGCCTTTCTCATTTAAATTGAGTGCAAGATTAACACGGATCAAGGAGTAGATCATGAGTATTAAACATTGGCCTGAGCAAGAAAGACCCCGAGAAAAACTCATTCATCAAGGCGCTGGAGCGCTAAGTGATTCTGAGTTGCTGGCGATTTTTCTGCGTACCGGAACACAAGGCATTAGCGCGGTCGAGCTGGCTCGGCAGGTGTTGTCTCAATTTGGTGGTTTGCGTGCGCTTATGTCGGCCAGTCGTGAAGAATTTTGCCAAGGCTTTGGGCTGGGCGATGCCAAATACACCCAGCTTCAAGCCGTGCTGGAAATGTCTAAGCGTCATTTGCAAGAACAGCTAATGCGCGAAACCGTCTTCACCAGCGCCGAGCATGTTCGAACCTACCTTTCTTCCCAGCTACGCCATTCTCAACGAGAAATATTTGCCGTATTGTTCTTAGACACCCAGCATAGGCTTATCCGCTACCAAGAGCTCTTTATGGGCACCATTGATGCGGCTGCCGTGTACCCGCGTGAAGTGGTTAAAGCCGCGCTGCAATATAACGCGGCGGCGGTAATTTTGGCCCACAACCACCCAAGCGGCATCGCCGAACCCAGTCAGGCGGACATCAGCATTACGGACAAAATCAAACGCGCGTTGGACCTTATTGATGTGCGATTGCTGGACCACTTTGTGGTTGGCGATGGCTTACCTGTGTCGTTAGCAGAACGAGGCTTGCTGTAGAGGGGTCAAACGAGCTTCTTCAACCCCAAGTGGTTCTCTATCCCTTTGATCTGGTCTTCTGCGTGGTGATTAACATATAAAACCGTGGTTTCTGAGCCTTGGCAAATTTTCTCGATTAAGGCGAGGACGAGCTGGCGGTTCATGTCGTCTAGGCCGAGGCAGGGTTCGTCTAGGATCAACAGCGGCGGGTGTTTCACCATGGCGCGGGCGATGAGTAGCAGGCGCTGGTCGCCGTAGGAGAGTTTGTTGAATGGTTGGTCAGCGCGGTTTGTCATACCGAGCAGTGCGAGCCATTGATCGGCGATTTTCTTCTGGTTATCGGTGGATTTAGTGTACATGCCGATGCTGTCGTAGAAGCCAGAGATAATCACGTTCTTACAGCTGGTGCTGACGCGGTATTCCCATTGCAAAGATGTCGAAACATAGCCGATAAATTGTTTGATTTGCCAAATGCTTTCGCCGTTACCGCGCTGGAAACCGAAGACGAAAATGTCGTTGCTGTAGCATTGTGGGTGATCGCCGGTGATCAAAGACAATACACCCGTTTTGCCGCTGCCGTTAGGGCCGCTAAGTTGCCAATGTTGACCGCGATCTATGGTCCAATCCAGTTTATCAACAATCACCGTATCGCCGTATTGGATGGTGGTTTGGTTGAGTTTGACCAACGGCTGGCTTGGGTCAAGTGCTGGTAGTTTATGAGCTGGGTCGGCCTCTGGTACGCTGAGATCGGTGGTTTTCAAATGCAGCAATTGATAAAGCTCATTGAAAGCATGGTCGTCGCTTTTCTCTACGGTGAGTTCCAAACGACCATTCTCAATATAGGCAATATGGGTGATGAAATCCGGCATTTCATCAAAGCGATTGAGCACCATGATCATCGGCGTGGTGTCTATGATGGAAGCAAGGTGCGCTTGCAGCATGGCAAGGGTATCGACGTCTAAACCATCGAATGGCTCGTCTAATATCAGTAAATCAGGCTGGTTAGCTAAGGCGCGAATCAGCATGACTTTGCGGGTTTCGCCGGTGGAAAGTTTACGAAACGCGCGATCGAGCAGTGTGCTTAGGCCGAACTTTGCCACCAGCGCTTGGGCGAGTTTTGTGTCTTGGCAATGATCGAAAATCATTTCATGCACTGGCGTACCGAGGGAAATCACGTCCATGATGTCGGCGTCGTCTTTTTTCCGTTCTTTGGCAATTAATTCTGCTTGGGCTTCAAAAGACACCAAGCCGATGTTTTTCGGCAGGCCCGTTATTGCTCCCTTTTCAATCTCGCCTACGCCAGCGAGTACAGCCGCAAGAGCAGACTTGCCCGCGCCATTGGTGCCAGTAATCACCCAATGCTGGTTAAGCTCAATCGTCCAGTCAATGCGATTCAGATGAAAGCGATCATCAAAATTAACGCTCAGATCGTCTAAGCGGATGGCAGTATCCATGAGATATTCCTTTTCAAAGCCTAAAAACAAAAAGTAACGCGACAAAAAAGCCGAGTGCTCAATGAGTCACTCGGCTTTTTAGGTGCTTAATTTCTAAGGAAAATTAAACGATCTTTTTCATGTCAGCCATATGACCGCGCAATACCGAACCAACGGCTTCTACTGGGTGAGAGCGAAGCGCTGTGTTAACTTCAATCAAGCGCTTGTTATCAACGCCGTTGTTTTCAACAACAAGACCTTTACCGATAACGTCGGTGTTGATGTCTTTCATGAAGTCAGCCAATAGTGGTACACAAGCGTGGTTGTATAGGTAGCAACCGTATTCCGCTGTGTCAGAAATAGTCGCGTTCATTTCGTACAATTTCTTACGAGCGATGGTGTTCGCGATCAATGGTGTTTCATGTAGAGACTCGTAGTAAGCAGACTCTGCGATGATGCCAGCCGCTGTCATGGTTTCGAAAGCAAGCTCAACACCGGCTTTTACCATGGCAACCATCAAGATGCCGTTGTCGAAGAATTCTTGTTCAGAGATTTCGACATCGCCAGCAGGTGTTTTTTCGAAGTTAGTTTCTGCTGTTTCGGCGCGCCATTTAAGCAAGTTAACGTCGTCGTTGGCCCAATCTTCCATCATGGTTTGAGAGAAGTGACCGCTGATGATGTCGTCTTGGTGCTTGTTGTACAAAGGACGCATGATGACTTTTAGTTCTTCAGAAAGATCAAACGCTTTGATCTTAGCTGGGTTAGAAAGACGATCTAGCATGTTAGTCACGCCGCCGTATTTCAACGCTTCTGTTACTGTTTCCCAACCGTATTGGATCAAGCGAGAGGCGTAGCCAGCGTCGATGCCTTCTTCAACCATTTTGTCGAAGCAAAGGATAGAGCCAGTTTGCAACATACCACAAAGGATGGTTTGCTCGCCCATTAGGTCAGATTTTACTTCCGCGATGAAAGAAGACATCAAAACGCCTGCTTTGTGACCGCCAGTACCCACAGCGTACGCTTTGGCTAGAGCAAGACCTTCGCCTTTAGGATCGTTGTCTTCGTGAACGGCGATCAGCGTTGGCACACCGAAACCACGCACGTATTCAGCGCGAACTTCAGAACCTGGGCACTTAGGCGCCACCATGATGACGGTTAAGTCTTCGCGGATTTTCATGCCTTCTTCTACGATGTTGAAACCGTGAGAGTAAGATAGGCAAGCGTCTTTCTTCATAAGCGGCATAACAGCAGTAACAACGGGAGTATGTTGCTTATCTGGTGTTAGGTTCAAAACGACGTCAGCCGTTGGGATCAAGTCTTCGTAAGTGCCCACTACAAAACCGTTTTCAGTGGCGTTTTTCCACGACTGACGTTTTTGCGCAATGGCTTCAGGACGTAACGCGTAAGAAACATCTAAACCGCTGTCGCGTAGGTTAAGACCTTGGTTAAGGCCTTGAGCGCCACAACCGATCACGACGAGTTTTTTGCCTTTAAGTGCTTCTACGCCGTCGGAAAATTCAGAGCTGTCCATAAAGCGACATTTTGCTAGTTGAGCCAGTTGCTCGCGTAGCGGCAAAGTATTGAAGTAGTTAGCCATGTTTCGATCCTAGTTTTTATGATTAAAGTATCGACACGAAAACACGCCGATATTAAAAAAGAGTGACACAGTCGCCAAGCCATGTTTTTGCTTGGCGTTCTGCGAGTAGGGCTAATCTAACCTAGTAGAATGTTTTCGTAAATTGACATATTTGCAATGTAACGTCCCATTTTTTGCAAACATGTTTTATTATGGTCTGAACGTCATCGAGCGAATCGCTATTATGAACATAAGAGTGCTAAAACAATTTCTCGCCTTAGCTGAAACGCTGCATTTTGGCCGTGCCAGCGACGAGTGTCACATCAGTATTTCGGCCTTGTCGCGCAATATTCGTCATTTGGAAGATGAACTGGGTGTGGCTTTGTTTAATCGCGATAACCGCACCGTGGTATTGACTCAAGAAGGGCAGAAATTTCTTAAATACGCTCGCGATACTAGCCGCCAATGGCACTTGATTCGTCATGAGTTAACCGACAACTTGGACCAGCTTAGCGGTGAAATCAGTCTGTATGGTTCCGTGACGGCGAGTTACAGTTTCCTGTACGAATTATTGCGGCGTTTTCGCGTTGCCTACCCAGGTGTTGAAATCAAGCTGCGCACGGGCGACCCTGAACACGCTATTGCGCACATTTTGGATGGCAAAGAAGACATTACCATTGCTGCCAAGCCGACGAACCTGCCTCGTAATGTGGCCTTTAAGCCCATTGCCATCTCGCCACTGCTGTTTATTGCGCCGTTAGAGCAACAAGTTCCGAATGTACCAACCCGTGCTCCCACTACGGTACAAGAGTGGGCGACTATCCCGATGATTCTTTCCGAAAGCGGCGTGTCGAGAACGCGCGTCGATGAATGGTTTCGTCAACAGGACATTGCGCCACAGATTTACGCGCAAGTCACGGGCAACGAAGCGATAGTGAGCATGGTGAGCTTGGGTTTTGGGATTGGTGTGGTGCCTAAAATCGTCTTGGATAATAGCCCGCTTGTAGATCGAATTAAGGTGTTAGACGTACAGCCTGAACTGGAACCTTACGATATTGGCTTGTTTACCCTGAAGAAAAGCTTAAAAAACCCTATGGTGGACGCTTTTTGGAGCCTAATGGAAGAAGAGGCGTAATCACGCCTCTTCTCTTGGTGGTTGCCTTTGTTGTTTAGACAGCGGTTTAGGCCGTTATCTAGTCAACTATCTAATCAGCAGGCTGGCTTATTTCCAACCACCTTGGTCCATCAATTTAACCGCTTGACGGTTGTTTTCACCCAACACACTTAGGGAAATCGTATCGGCTTTGAAATCGCCAAATACGGTTAGGTTTTTCGGTGGCGCAATGCCTTCCACAACGGGGTATTCGTTGTTTACTTTTGCGTACCATTCTTGGCTTTGTTGGTTGGTTAAAAACTCAACCAGTTTGGTCGCGTTGTCTTTGTTTTTTGCAGAAGCGGTCATACCGATGCCGCTGACATTGACGTGAACACCACGGTCATTAGCGCCTTGGTTTGGCCAGAACATAACCAGTTTGTTGTAGACGTCACGATCAGCTTGCTTGTCACTTTGACCTAAACGGCCGAAGTAATAAGTGTTAGCAATGGCAATGTCACACACGCCAGCGGCTGCCGCTTTGATTTGATCTGTATCGCCGCCTGCTGGTGGACGAGCAAAGTTAGCCACTAAACCTTTGATCCATTCCAAGGTTTTGGCTTCGCCATGTGCGTCGATCATAGACGCCACCAAAGATTGGTTATAAATGTTGCCGGAAGAACGAATGCAAATTTTGCCTTTCCATTTTGGATCGGCTAGTGCTTCGTATGTAGAAAGCTCCGCTGGATTAACGGTTTCTGGGTTGTATAGAAATACGCGGGCGCGCTGTGATAGGCCATACCAATAACCGTCGCGGTCTTGTAGGTGGCTTGGCACAACGTCTTTGAGTTGTTCAGTTTCAAACGGTTGCAATACACCGGCGTCTTTTGCACGGTATAAACGTCCGGCATCAACGGTAATAAAAACATCTGCAGGGCTAGCGCTGCCTTCTGATTTTAGGCGGCTCAATAGGGCATCAGCATCGCCAGTGATTAGGTTCACGGTGACGTCATGCTCTTTAGAGAAATTGTCTAAAAGAGGTGAGATCAATGCTTCGGCACGGGCTGAGTAAACATTTACTTCCCCAGCGGCATGAGCAGATAGGCTGCTAAAAGACAACAAAGAAGTACCAATAACAGCACACCAAGAGGCGCTTTTACGGATAGATGAAGCCAAGGTTGTTGGGGTTAGTTGAGTCATTGTTTTTCCTTTTTACTGATGAATATGGATTAAAAAGCATTTATCGAGTCCAGTGTTGACAAATAGTAATGGAAATAGTTCCTGTTTGTATTGTTATTTTTGTAATTTTTTTAAACGGGCTATTTTAGTGCGCTATTTTGAGGGGAATAATAGCGAATCTGAGCCTGATATCGATTGCTATGAGAAAGTCTCAGCCGCATGGCTTTAAAATGAATAAATTGCGCTTTTTCTCCCTATTTAGCCCTTCTTTTTTTGTCTAAAAAGTGAACAATAGGCGTCGATTTTAATCCTCTACTTTTATTGCAGGCCATAATGATATCAACCCCTTCTTCTGCCGAGACGGTTTCCCGCCGTGTTCAATATTTACGTGTGTTTATGCTTGGCCTTAGCGCTTTTATTTTTAATACCACTGAGTTCGTTCCAGTGGGATTGTTGTCGGATATTGCGCAAAGCTTTTCTATTCCGACGGCTCAAGTGGGCTGGATGTTGACTGTTTATGCTTGGATTGTGGCCTTGATGTCGCTGCCTATGATGCTGTTGACGCGGAAAGTGGAACGTAAAACTTTGCTGATGTGGCTGTTTGCCTTGTTTATTGTTAGCCATATCCTTTCCGTTGTTGCTTGGGATTTTACGACCTTGCTCATCAGCCGGATTGGGATTGCGTTTGCGCACGCCGTATTCTGGTCGATTACGGCCTCTATTGCGATTCGTGTCGCGCCACCCGGTAAACATACTTTTGCGTTAAGCGTTTTAGCAACAGGAACGGGGCTTGCCATGGTGCTTGGCGTACCTGCGGGGCGTATTATTGGTCAGCTTTTGGATTGGCGTACTACTTTTGCGGTCATTGCGGTTATCGCTGTCATCATTATGTTGGTTATGTATCGGTTATTGCCGGACTTGCCCAGCTTGTTTTCGGGCTCTATTAGTAAGGTGCCGGAAGTGCTAAACAATCGCGTTTTACTGGGCATGTACCTCTTTATTTTTGCGATTTTTTCCGCGCATTACACCGCTTATAGCTATATTGAACCCTTTTTGAGAGAGGTGGGTTCCGTCAGCGGCGGCTTTACGACCATGATTTTGTTGTTATTTGGTATGGCAGGTATTTTTGGCAGTGTGTTGTTCAGCTATTTTGGTGATAAGGCCAATACCTTGATGTTGGTATCCAGTGTGACGGCGGCTTCTGCTTGTATGGCGCTGCTGTATTTCCTTGCTCCTCATGACTCATTTTTAGTAGCGGGTGTATTGGTGTGGGGTGCGTCGATTATGATTATCGGTTTGAGCATGCAAATCCGTGTGCTGAACGTCGACAACAGCGCCGCTGACATTATTATGTCTTTGTATTCGGGCATTATTAACTTGGGCATTGGCGCGGGTGCGTTGATCGGCGGTCAGGTTATTCATTATGTCGGCTTAGAAAGTGTTGGCTTCGCGGGGGCCTTGTTAGGCGGTTGCGCCTTAGCGGTGATTGTGACCTTATTAAAGCGCTTGAAAGCGTCAACCGATTTGAACGCATCAACTCAATAGCAAAACGTAAAACACATCTGCGCTCGCTCTTGGTGCAATTTTTTTATAAAAGAGCATTTTGGTGTTGAGTAACGAAAGCGCTTGGTTTTTTTATTTTATAGACCAGCGCTTTTTATTTTATCAATTAGAGTTTTTTACTATATAAATCAACGGTTTTCTAGTTTCTTAGACAGCCAATGCCAGCGTGTTTATTATTTGGCATCATACTTGCTAATTCCCACTTGTCTCTGTGTCGAGGTTATCGGCATAGAAAACAAATGATCAACGTCGATCAATTTGCTGAATGGCATCGTCGCCAGCTGCTGTTTTTCAGTAGCGCTCGGTCAGGCTCCTTTAGAAAGGACCGCTGATGAGGGTGACGTGTCGGCGTCGCTTCTCTCTTTCCTTTTCTTTCTAAAAAGCCATTCGATCCTCCGAAGCGGGCCTTGTCATAAGCAAAATACCATTTGAAAAAAACATTTGTGAACTTTGTTCAATAGATTGAGCTTTGCTTCGCTAAATAGTTTGTATTTTGAGGAGCTCTATTTTTAGGCGCTCTATTTTTAGGGGAAAGTGAATGAAAAAAATTGATGTCACTGAAGCTATTTTTGCTATTAAAAAAGAGCAAAATCTCAGTTGGGAATCCATCGCGGAAGCCACTGGTATGACCGATGTTTGGATCACCTCGGCTTGTTTAGGCATGAACAGTTGTTCGGCGGACGTGGCTGATAAGTTGGTGGCTTTTTTAGGATTACCTGCCGAAGCAAAATCCGTGCTGATGGAATACCCGACTAAAACGTGGGATCAAGCGATTCCACAAGACCCTTTAATTTATCGATTATATGAAGTGGTGGGGGTTTATGGACCGACGCTTAAAGAAGTGATTCAGGAAAAATTTGGCGATGGCATCATGAGTGCGATTGATTTTTCTATGACGGTCGATAAGGAAGAAAACCCTAAAGGAGATCGTGTGATTTTGACACTGAACGGGAAGTTTTTGCCATATAAATCTTGGTAATTATTTCTTTTCAAAAGTGAATCTTAGGTAATTTTAAAGAATAAGAGGGCGTAAAAATGGCGTACATAGAACCAAGTGAATTTGTCACCAAGATGGTCGACGCAGGCGAGCAAAAGGTCTACATGTCGACAAAAGACACCATTATCCGCGCGTTTATGGCGGGGGCGATTCTTGGTTTGGCAGCGGTGTTTGCGATCACGGTTGCGGTTCAGACAGGCAGCCCATTATTGGGCGCCGTGCTGTTTCCGGTTGGCTTTATCATGCTGTATTTGATGAAGTTTGACTTATTAACAGGCGTATTTACCCTCGTACCCTTGGCGTTATTTGATAAGCGTCCGGGCGTAACGCCGGCACAAGTGTTGCGTAATTGGGGCTTGGTGTTTATCGGCAACTTTGCGGGGGCTTTGATGACAGCGTTTTTTATGTCGTTTATTTTGACCTACGGTTACGCTACCGATGGCGGGGCGTTAGCGGCGAAGGTTAGCTCAATTGGCGAGTCTCGGACCTTGGGTTATCAGTCCCATGGCGTGGGCGGTTGGCTGACTATTTTTATTCGTGGCATGTTGTGTAACTGGATGGTGTCTATGGGCGTGGTTGGCGCAATGATCTCTACCTCAGCTGGCGCCAAAATGGCCGCCATGTGGATGCCGGTTATGCTGTTCTTTTACATGGGGTTTGAGCATTCTATCGTCAACATGTTTTTGTTCCCATTTTCAATGATCATGGGCGGAGAATTTACCGTGTCGGATTATTTGATTTGGAACGAAATCCCAACGGTATTGGGTAATTTAGCCGGTGGCCTGTTGTTAGTGGGCCTACCACTTTATCTGACTCATGTGAGAACCTCAGCGTCGCGTAAATTGGCATAAGACGTTTTGTTTAAAAACTCTGTAAGTGTCTATGCTTACAGAGTTTTTTGTATTTAGGGAGCTTAATGAAAGTACTTAGCATCAGTATTGGCCGCGCCACCAATAAAGGCAAAAAAGACATCAATCAAGATGGCTTGGGCGGGCAGATACCCGCAGAACCGCTACTTAGCACCAGAGGTGTCGCCCTTGCTATTGCCGATGGCATCAGTTCGAGCTCTGTAAGCCAAGTCGCCAGTGAATTCGCTATTACGCGCTTTTTAGAAGACTTTTATCACACCTCCGACGCGTGGTCGGTGAAAACATCTGGCGAAAAAGTGATTAACTCCATCAATGCCGCGCTGTATTCTCAAAGCCAAAATGGCCCAAGCCGATTCGACAAAGACAAAGGCTATGTCTGTACTTTTTCTGCCATTGTGTTGTGTTCGAATACCGCGCATATTTTTCATTTAGGAGACAGCCGCGTCTATCGTTTAGTCGATGGCAAACTTGAACAACTCACCAAAGACCATCGTCGAATTGTGTCCGCTAATGAGAGCTATTTGACTCGTGCCTTGGGCATAGCGCCGATTCTAGAATGGGATTATCAACTCTTGCCGATGAGTAAAGGCGACATTTTTGTGATGGCCACCGATGGCGTGTATGAATTTGTTGATGCTGAGCAAGTCGTCACTTGCATTGCCGCGTCAGAGAGCTTGGATCAAGCCGCAGAGCACATTATCTCGCAGGCGTTGAGCAACGGCAGTGATGACAACCTGAGCATTCAAATTGCCCGAGTCGACGAGGTGCCAAGTTATCAACAGGACGATGTTCAGCACAACATCAGTCTATTGCCTTTGCCGCCACCATTAAGAGAAAGAATGTCGTTTGATGGCTACGAGATACTTCGCTCTCTCTACGTGAGCAGTCGCAGTCATGTGTTTCTAGCGCGCGATACGGACAGCAATGAACGGGTGGTGATTAAAGTGCCATCGGCGGAATTGAGTGACGATGCCGCCTATTTAGAACGCTTTATGTTAGAGGGCTGGATCGCCAAACGGATTCATAACCCTCATGTGGTCAAAGCCATCGAATCCCCAAGGCAACGGCAATTTCTCTATTTGGTAACGCACTACATCGAAGGTCAGTCTCTTACTCAATGGATGATAGATAACCCCAAACCAACGCTGGAACAAACCCGCCATATCATTTCGCAAATCGCCAATGGGCTGCAGGCGTTTCATCGTAAAAGTATGATTCATCAAGACATTCGCCCGGCGAACATCATGATTGATAAACACGGTACTGTGAAAATTATCGACTTTGGTTCCACTCACATTGCCGGTGTCAGTAACGCCAGAGACGAAGATGTCCTGCGCGGCACCATGCGTTATTCCGCTCCAGAATACTTCCTCGGTCATGCCGGTTCCGAACGCTCCGATATTTATGCTCTCGGCGTCATTGCCTACCAAATGCTCTCTGCCAATCAATTTCCTTATAGCCCGAAAATAGCCCAAGCAAAAAGCATCGCCGCCCAACGGCGTTTACGTTATCGCAGCGTTATTACCGAAGATTCAGAACTGCCGGTCTGGATTGACGACGCTCTGCACAAAGCCCTACAGATCGATCCGCTAAAACGCTACGAAGAAGTGTCTGAATTTGTTTACGACTTGCACCAGCCCAATCAAACTTTCCTTGATCGTACTCGACCACCACTTATACAGCGTAATCCGGTGATGTTCTGGCAAGGAGTGTCTTTCTTATTGTTTTTAGTGATCATTTTTCTATGCTTGGAAAAATTTTAGTTTTTTTAAAGAAAGCATTTATTATCTCAACTCAAGCGCTACACTGATGATCTAACCTAATATGAGGCGACAGGCTATGTCTTTAGTGACGGATTTAATCCCCGATGGTGCTTTTCATGGCGTTGCTTCACGCCAAAGTATGAAAGAAAGTATCCTGCACCATTTGCGTTATACCATGGTGAATTTGCCTCAACAGGCGACCCCGAGGGATTGGTGGCTAGCCTTATCTTTAGCCATTCGTGATCGCATTACCGATGACATGTCAGCGACTCAAATTGCTCATAATCGCGATAACGTACGCCGTGTTTATTACTTATCAATGGAATATTTGATGGGGCGTATGTTGATCAATAACGCTCATAATATTGGTGTGTATGACGCCGCAAAACAAGCCATTGAAGAGTTGGGTTTAGACTGGGAACAAGTCTGTGATGAAGAAATGGACATGGGCTTGGGGAATGGCGGACTGGGTCGATTGGCCGCGTGTTTTTTAGATTCGTTAGCGACCTTGGATTTGCCTGCGATTGGCTATGGCATTTATTACGAATTTGGCTTGTTCAAACAAGAATTCTTGCATGGCAGACAGGTAGAACATCCGGATACTTGGATTAAATATGGTACGCCGTGGGATATTATTCGTCCTGAATATTCACAGACCATTCAATATTATGGCCGCGTCGAAACGGTTTATGACAACGCTGGCAACAGTCGTCCGGTGTGGCTTGATACCCGCAGTGTGATGGGCGTGCCATTTGATATCCCCGTCGCTGGTTATGGCACAAAAACCGTGAATTTTTTACGTTTATGGTCTTCACATTCCACCGAAGATTTTGATTTAGAAGAGTTTAACAAAGGCGATTACGTCGAAGCGGTGCGCTCTAAAGCCATGGGCGAAACCATCTCTAAAGTATTGTATCCCAATGATCAAAATGCCAACGGTAAAGAGCTGCGTTTGGTGCAACAGTACTTTTTTGTGGCGTGCTCTTTGGCTGATATTTTACGTCGATTTGAGAAAATGAACTCGGACTGGACAACGCTGCCAGAAAAAGCCGCAATTCAATTAAACGATACCCATCCTGCCATCGCCATTGTGGAACTGACTCGGATACTGCTAGACGATAAACACCTTAGTTGGGACACCACATGGGATATCGTCACACGTACCTTTGCTTATACCAATCACACGTTATTGCCAGAAGCGCTAGAAAAATGGAGTGTTGGGCTATTTGAAAAGGTGCTACCGCGTCATTTGCAGCTTATCTATGAGATCAATCATCGTTTTATGGGCAAAGTAGTACAGCACTGGCCCGGTCGTGATGATATTTGTCGTGCCTTGTCCATCATTGAAGAAGGCGACCATAAAATGATCCGCATGGCGCATTTGGCGGTGATCGCCAGCCATAAGGTGAATGGCGTGGCGGAGCTGCATTCTCAACTGCTGAAAAGCGAACTCTTTCCGTATTTTGATCAGTTTTATCCGGGCAAATTTACCAATAAAACCAACGGTATTACGCCCCGTCGTTGGTTGTTAGGCTGTAATCCCGGTCTGGTACAACTTTTTGAGCAATATGGTATTGATCGCGATTGGCCGAAGAACCTAGAGCGATTGCGCAAACTAGAAAGCTTTATGGATGATGAGGCTTTTTTAGACGCCTTTATGACGGTAAAACACCAAAATAAAGTGCACCTTGCCAAGATTATTAAAAAAGAATGCGGCATAGACGTCGACCCCTTTGCCTTGTTTGATGTACAAATCAAACGCCTGCACGAATACAAACGCCAGCATTTAACCTTGTTAAACATCCTGACCTTATACCATCGTTTATTGAATGGCTCTGATATAGACATGGTGCCAAGAGTGTTTATTTTTGGCGCGAAAGCCGCACCGGGTTATGCATTAGCTAAAAACATTATTTACGCCATCAATAGGGTGGCAAATGTCATTAATAACGACCCTCGCACTAAGGGAAAATTAAAAGTGATCTTTTTGCCCAACTATCGCGTGACTTTAGCGTCGCATATTATCCCCGCCGCCGATTTGTCTGAGCAAATATCCACCGCAGGCAAAGAAGCCTCCGGCACCGGCAACATGAAATTGGCCCTAAACGGCGCGGTGACCATTGGCACTATGGATGGCGCTAACGTGGAAATACTCGAAGAAGTCGGCCCAGACAACATCTTCATTTTTGGTTTAAACGTCGACCAAGTGCGGGCGTTGGACTCCCAAGGGTATCATCCGTATCAGTATTATCAACAAGATGAAGAGTTAAAAGGCGCCTTAGATTGGCTCTGTTCGGGCCATTTCACGCCAAACGATCCTCATGCTTTTGATGACATTCGACACAGCTTACTCGCGGGTGGCGACCCCTATAAAGTCATGGCCGATTACCGTGCTTACATGGATTGCCAACAGCAAGTATCAGACGCCTACCAAGACAAAACACGTTGGGCACGCATGGCCGTGTTAAACACCGCCCGCATGGGGAAATTCTCATCGGATCGCACCATTCAAGAATACGCTGACGAGATTTGGCAACTGCCCGCGCATCCTGTTTAAACAGAAATGACTTGTGTTTTCTAATGACTTACTCTGTTTACAACATTTCATTTCCACTTTTAGACAAAGGAACAATTCTATGCAGCATACTCCTCTTTCTGTGCAAGTGACGCGCGGCGGTATTGTAGAAAGCGTACACAGTATTAAGGCGGTTATCGTTTCTAGTACGGGCGAAGTGCTTGATTCTTGGGGCGATATTGATAGCTTGGTGTACCCTCGTAGTGCGATAAAAGCCATGCAGGCGTTGGCTTTTATCGAGATGGGCGGGGCGGAACGGTTTGCCTTCAGTGAAGAAGAAATCGCCATCTGTTGTGCGTCTCATAATGGCGAGCCTGAACATGTGGCGACGGTACAAAGTATGCTGGATAAATTAGCGGCGTCGGAAACGGATTTTGAGTGCGGTTGTCATTGGCCAATGCGTGTCGAGGCGGGTTATGCCTTATCAGGCGAGGGGAAAAAGCCCAATCAATTACACAATAATTGCTCTGGTAAACATGCGGGTATGTTGGGTTTAGCCAAATTACTGGGTGTGCCCTCGCAGGGTTATATTGAGATTGACCACCCTGTTCAGCAGAAGATTGCCGCGACGATGGCTGAAATGTGCGAGTACGATTATGGTTCAGCGCCTTGGTCGCCAGATGGTTGTTCTGCGCCAACATGGGCGATGCCATTGACGAATCTTGGATTGGCGTTTGCGAAGTTCGCGAGTCCTGAAAACCTATCGGCAGCGCGTCAAAAAGCCTGTAAAACATTATATGACGCCGTGGTAAAACAGCCTTTTATGGCGGCGGGAACAGGGCGTTATTGCACCGATATGATGAGAATATTGCAGCAGCGGGTATTCCTCAAAGTGGGCGCTGAAGGGGTGTATATTGCGGCGATTCCTGAACTCAAAATGGCCATCGCACTAAAATGTGAAGATGGTGCGGTTCGAGCCGCTGAGTCGGTCATGACGGCGCTATTGGATCATGTTGGTATCACGTCTTTTGTGGCGGATGACATACTGCAAGAATACCGTTCTGTCACCTTGAAGAATTGGGAGCAGCGCACAACCGGCGCGATTGTTTGCCAAGCTTAAAAGAGAGAAAACATTTCATCTTAGTCACAATCACTAAGTTGCTAGCAAGATGGCAATCAAGGGGATCTATCCATCATGCTAGTAACTGTCGTCACAACATCTGTCGTCACAACATCTGTCATCGACTAGGCGTTTCGAAGCGCGCTTTTTAGTGCGCTTTTTAGTGCGCTTTTTAGTGCGCTTTTTAGTGCAGTTAACGTTTCAAAAAACCTTGCTGCTGTAGGAAGCCTAGCATGTGTTCGCGCTTTTTCTTTTGAACGGCTGCCGCGGTTTGCTCGGACCAGTTGCTGGCTTTTTGGTTATCGCCACGGCTTTGGTAGTAAGCCTGCATTTGCGCATCGTAGGCGTTAACATCGCTTGCACAGCGGCTTGAGTCGTAGCTGTCTTTATGCAGGATAACATCGACAGGCAAACGCGGTTTTAAATCAGGCTCGGCATCAGGGTAACCTAGGCAAAGGCCAAAAATAGGGTAAACCTGATTGGGTAAGTTTAACAGTTCGGCAACTTGCGCCGGGTCATTACGAATGCCGCCAATAAAGACGGCACCAAGACCAACGGATTCTGCACCAAGCATGAGGTTTTGGGCAAAAAAGGTTGCATCGGTTGTAGCGGCGATAAAGTGTTCGGTGTTGCCTTCTAATTCCCCTAAGCCTTGTTCTAGGCTGCAATATTCCACGCGAGTCAGATCCGCACAGATAACGAAAAACTCCGCCGCCGATTCGACCCATTTTTGCCCGCCAGCTAGCGTGGCAATCTGGTGGCGGTTCTCTGGGATCGTCACTTGGACAAGGGAATAAGCCTGAATAAAACTCGAAGACGCCGCGCCTTGAGCACTTTGGATCAGCTGTTGGAGTAAGACTGGGTCAATGGCTTGTTCAGTGTATTGGCGAATGGATTTGTGATTGTTTTGTGCTTGAAGAATGGGGTTCATAATAAGTATCTTTTGAAAAATGAGATGGCTAGATACTAGAGGCTTCATCGCGGTGGGTCAAAGTTCTATTGGCAATAAAAAAGTACAAATAAAGGAAAGGCTTACCCAAAACGAGTAAGCCCTTTTGTGCAGGTAAGGTATTGGTTTAGAAACGGTATTCCGCACCGACACTGGCTTGTTTGAAGTCGGTGTCGAATTCTGAATCCGACGAAGCATTATCAGCATTTAAGTCGACGTCATACCAGGTGTATTGGGCGTTAACCAAAAGATTTTCTGTAATGTTGAAATTAACACCAGCGCCAGCGAATAAGCTTTTATCGTCTGAGCTGCCTTTAACTGAGGCAATGTTATAGTCGGTGTCGTGCCATAGCTGACCGGCTTTAGCAAATAGCTCAACGGTCTGGGTGATAGGAATGGTGCCTTTTAGCGCGGCGGTGTAACCCGTTGTTTTGGCGTTGGCAGCACTGCCACCGTATTTACCAAAATCAATGTAGCTACCTTCTACCGCAAGGAATGAGTTTAAGCGATAACCGACAATGCCTTGTACTACGTCGTTGTTGTCATCAAAGTCGTCGTCGCTGTCGACCTTAAGATAACCATAGTTACCCCCCACATAAAGGCCGCTGTTGTTAGCCATGTCTTCTGCTTTTGCTACACCACTGAGAGAAGCTAAAGCGATGCTACCTGCGATGACGGGAATGAAATTTTTCATTTTATAACTCCTTTTAGTTACTTTTTAAGGACGTCGTGCGTTGCCTAATCAATGTGGGGGATGGCGGGCGCAATGGCTAGGTTTTCGGTGACAGTTACCTATTTGCTTCGTTTTCTATGCGCTTAATCTAGATAAAAAACGCTTTGCTGATACTTCTTCTGCTAGGTGATTCATTTTTTGTAGATACAAGGTCGTGCTTTAGCGCGTCAAGGTTTTTGGTTTGGTGTGATCGGGCTTTTGTCGGCCTGAAGGCCGACCTACAGGTGATTCATTTTTTGTAGATACAAGGTCGTGCTTTAGCGCGTCAAGGGTTTTGGTTTGGTGTGATCGGTCTTTTGTCGGCCTGAAGGCCCTCCCCTTGGAAGACATAAGGGGAGGGAATAGTTACGTTGTCGGCCTAAAGGCCGACAAAACTTATTCCACGTTCACTCGGGGTTGTTGATTAATGATATTGGTGGCTGGCGACTTCACCCCATAAACGTTCAAGACGATTGTCTCGGCCACAGCTGGCGCGGTAGTAAGCGTAGCGAATGGGGTTTTTCGTGTAGTAGCTTTGGTGGTATTCCTCAGCGGGGTAAAACGTAGCGGCGGCTAGGATAGGCGTGACTATGTCTTCTTTAAAGGGTTTGGATTTTTCGACCTTGGCGAGAGACGCATCAAAAACGGCTTTTTGTCGGTCATTCTGGTAAAACATGGCGGTTTTGTAAGGCGCGCCTTTGTCACAGAACTGGCCTTTGTCATTGGTTGGGTCGATGGTTTTCCAATAGTAATCGGCGAGGGCGTTGAGAGAGACAATCTCATCATCAAAATGAATGACAACCGCTTCAAAATGCCCGGTGTTTCCTATTGATACCTGTTTATAGGTCGGGTTTTCGGTGTGGCCTCCGGTATAGCCAGACACCACATCGCTGACGCCTTGAACCAATTCGAAATCGGATTCTACGCACCAAAAACAGCCGCCCGCGACTATCATGGTTTGTGGGGCAGCGTGTGCAAGAGCAGAAAAAGTCGCCGTTCCGCTCAGTAGCAGCAAGCTTAAAGAGCGAAAGAGTACGCGGTGAATAATCATGTTGAGTGTCCTTTGGTGAGGGAAGAAGTGCTATTTATGGTCTTGTCGTGATAAACGCTATTTTTCTTACAATGAATCTGATCTTCCTATTTGTTACGTACTGTTTGTGTATTTGGATGACATACTTATTCACATCGCTGTAATCTTTATATGCTGAGCATATTAAAGACATCTAAATAATCAATTAAACAAATATAGACTTGTCTTATAGAATGTTTGCCAATCAAACTATTTCATTGGAGTTGTCATGAGTGCATTTGTTACGGAACGTGTGTTAAGCGTACACCACTGGAATGAAAATTTATTTAGCTTCAAGACCACACGTAATCCTAGCTTACGTTTCGATAATGGCCAGTTCTTGATGATTGGTTTGGAAACGGACACTCGTCCTTTAGTGCGTGCTTACAGTATTGCTAGCCCCAATTATGAAGAACATTTAGAGTTTTTTAGTATCAAGGTGCCTGATGGCCCGTTGACCTCACGCTTACAGCATTTGCAAGTGGGTGATGACGTGTTGGTTAGCCGTAAACCCACTGGCACCTTGGTGACGCGTGATTTGCACCCTGGTAAGCATTTGTATTTGTTATCAACAGGCACAGGCTTGGCGCCTTTTTTAAGTGTGATTCAAGATTTTGACGCCTATGAAGAGTATGAAAAAATTGTCTTGGTACATGGTGTTCGCCATGTTAATGAGCTGGCGTATGCGGATTTCATTGAAAAGGAACTGCCGGAAAACGAATTTTTTGGCGAGCAAGTACGTGAAAAATTAATTTATTACCCTACGGTAACGCGTGAACCTTTTCGTAATCAAGGCCGCCTGACCGATTTGATTCGCAGCGGGAAATTGGCCGAAGACATTGGATTGCCGCAACTTAGCCCCATGAATGACAGAGTGATGATCTGTGGCAGTCCGAGTATGCTAAAAGATACGTCGGCCTTGCTTGATGAGCTGGGTTTCAATGAGTCACCAAAAATCGGCGTGCCAGGGGATTATGTGATTGAGCGGGCGTTTGTTGAACATTAACACCGACGTTGGCTCTCTCGTAGAAAACTATATTAGGAGATGTTATGAGTTCTGATACCAAATCGAATCAAGAGTATGTACCGCCAACAGTATGGGCGTGGAACACAGAAAACGGTGGTAAATTTGCCAGCACTAACCGACCTATTGCTGGGGCCACGCACGACAAAGTGTTGCCTGTGGGTAAGCACCCACTGCAGTTACATTCCTTGGCGACGCCAAATGGTCAAAAAGTCACCATTATGTTGGAAGAGCTGTTGGCCTTAGGCATCAGCGCCGCAGAATACGACGCTTATTTGATTAACATTGGTGAAGGCAACCAGTTTGGTTCGGGCTTTGTTGAGATCAATCCTAATTCCAAAATCCCCGCCTTGATGGACCACAGCACCACGCCTCCGACTCGCGTGTTTGAATCTGGCTCTATTTTGCAATATTTGGCGGAAAAGTTTGATGCCTTGGTGCCAAAAGATCTAGCGTCCAAAACAGAATGCCGTAATTGGCTATTCTGGCAAATGGGTTCTGCGCCTTATTTAGGCGGTGGTTTTGGGCACTTCTACGCCTACGCGCCGACCAAGATGCAATATCCGATTGACCGCTTTACCATGGAAACCAAGCGACAATTAGATGTGTTAGACAAGCAGTTAGCGAACAATACCTACATGGCAGGGGAGGAGTATTCCATTGCAGACATTGCGATTTGGCCTTGGTATGGCAACTTGGTATTGGGCAATTTGTATAACGCGGCTGAGTTCTTAGATGTCACCAGCTATAAAAACGTTTTACGTTGGGCGAAAGCGATAGAACAGCGTCCAGCCGTGCAGCGTGGTCGTATTGTGAATAAGGCGTTTGGAGACGGCGTGAAGCTTGAAGAGCGTCATGATGCGTCGGACTTTGACGGTCTTATTTGATTAAGCCTAGTATTTGCAAAGAGGTAAGCCATGTTCTGGCTTGCCTCTTTTTTTTGCCTTAATGGTTTTGCCTTAATGGCTTTTGTGTTTTTCCGGCGCTTGTTTAAGGTTATAACGCTAACCTGTTTTTAATAAAGTGTAAAAAGGCTTCGATACGGGATGCCAGAACGGTGTGTTTGTAGTACACCGCATTGACTTGCTCTCTGGGATTGGGTGTATTGATAGAGTCCGACAATAGGCTGACCAAGCGTCCTGCTTTGATGTCTTCGCTGACCATAAAGTTAGAGAGCAAGGCAATGCCATTGCCCGCTAAGCACAATTGGCGAACAGTTTCACCGCTGCTGGCCTTGATGTTTATTGTCAGCTGAATCGGTGGTGTCGTTGGCAATTTGTTTAAATTGCTAATATCGGAAAAGCCAATGACGTCGTGTAGGGTTAATTCGTCGACTGTCTTTGGAATGCCGTTTATGGCGAGGTAATCCGGCGAAGCGACCAAGTGAAGAAGACTTCGACCCAACAAAGTGGCATGTAACCCTGAGTCGCTTAATCCTCCAATTCGAATGGCAAGATCGGTGCGTTTTTCAATCAAGTCAATAATGCTGTCATTCGATACTAGCTCAAGTTCAATATCTGGATAAGCCGCGCGAAAGGGCTTAATAAGAGGAATGAGTTGATGAAGCACAAAAGGGCTGGCCGCATCGATGCGTAATCGCCCAGAAGGTCTGGTTTTCTGAGCCGTAAGCGCAAACTCTGCCCCCGCAATCTGTTCCATTGCACTGCGGATCGCCGTGATAAAGCGTTCGCCTTCTTGCGTTAGGCTGACTTTTCGCGTCGTACGAGTGAATAAGCTGCAGGCGTGTTCTTGTTCTAGGCGCGCCACCGCACGAGAGACTTTTGCCACTTGCATGTCTAATGCATTGGCGGCGGCCGAAAAACCACCGTGGTCTGCCACGGCAAGCAAAATTTCTAGCTCTTCTGTTTTGGATCGAATGCCCGTCATGGATTATTCCAATGTTTTATTGTTGCTGATTTCGATAAAGTAATTTGTCATTTATGCTGTTTTTGTAAATATTAGCAAGCTTCATACTTCACTCCAACAAAACGTGAAATGTCTCTTTTAAAGACAGCTTTCTTTAATGGAATGTTTCTTCAATTTAGGAGTATATGAATATGCCACTTGCTCTTTGGGCGCTAACACTCAGCGCCTTTGCTATTGGAACCACAGAATTTGTTATTGTCGGGTTGATTCCAACCATAGCGAATGATTTGTCTGTTAGTTTACCCAGCGCGGGACTGCTCGTCAGTTTGTATGCGTTAGGCGTCGCGGTTGGCGCG
This sequence comes from Marinomonas profundi, assembly GCF_020694005.1. Taxonomy (NCBI): domain Bacteria; kingdom Pseudomonadati; phylum Pseudomonadota; class Gammaproteobacteria; order Oceanospirillales; family Oceanospirillaceae; genus Marinomonas; species Marinomonas profundi. Next base: position 2,173,147 of record NZ_CP073013.1, read on the forward strand.
CCAGTGTTAACGGCTTTAACGGGCAAGCTTAATCGAAAATGGTTGCTGATTGGTCTAATGAGTTTGTTCATTCTGGGCAATATGCTGGCTTGGGTAGCGCCGGGTTACGACTCGCTCATTGTGGCGCGTATCTTAACGGGCTTGGCTCACGGTGTGTTTTTCTCGATCGGTTCGACGCTAGCAACACGTTTGGTAGCGAAAGAAAAAGAAGCCAGTGCGATTGCTTTGATGTTTACTGGTTTGACCGTTGCGCTTGTCACTGGTGTACCGTTAGGTACTTGGATCGGTCAGCACTTTGGTTGGCGTGCCACCTTTTTGGTGGTGTCGGTATTGGGCTTAATCGCCATGATCGGCAGTGCAGTTTTGCTGCCAAACAACCTTAAACAATCACCGAGCGCCAGCTTGGTCAAACAAATGTCGGTATTGGTGAAGCCACGTTTGCTTTTGGTGTACGCCATGACAGCAGTGGGTTACGGTGGGACATTTGTTGCCTTTACGTTTCTTGCTTCCATTCTGGAATCGGTGAGCGGTTTTCCATCCTCCGCTATTGGTTTGATCATGTTGGTGTATGGCGTATCGGTTGCGGTTGGCAATATTTGGGGCGGAAAAATGGCCGACCGAATTGGCCCTATTAGTGCTTTGTCGTTTATCTTTTTAGCCTTGGCAGCGGTGCTGGTGCTCTTTTACTTTACTGCGCCATATCCTTGGCTCGCTTTGGTGACGGTACTGCTTTGGGGGGCGTTTGCTTTTGGCAATGTCCCGGGCTTGCAAGTCTATGTCGTGCAAATCGCAGAACGAGAAACTCCGCACGCGGTAGACGTCGCTTCTGGTTTAAACATCGCGGCGTTCAACGTAGGGATCGCTCTAGGAGCGCTTATTGGCGGCCACATTGTTGATCAATACCGCTTAATTGATACCGCTTGGGTAGGGGCTGTGATTGTTTTAGTGGCATTTGCTCTGACACGCTTTAGCGGTTATTTGGATAAGAAAGACCCGTTTACTGTGCAATTAAATAAGGGAGCTAAAGGCAATTGTTAAAAGGCAGTTGTTAAAAGGGAAAAACTAGGTAGTAATACCTAGTTTAGTGCGTAGTAGCCGCGGTTAAACTTGGTATTCGTACGAATTGTTTGCACTTTCTATCCGCGCGATTATTTGTCCTGCTCGATCTTAAAAACAATAAGACCACAGGACGATAAACCGATGAAATCTTTAAAACTCACCACGCTGGTTGCTGCAACCGCGGTCACGCTAAGTGCTTTTTCTTTGCCTGCTATGGCTGCGGAAAGAGTATACAAACTCACCATGGCTGAAACCTGGGCTTCTAACTTTCCTATCTTTGGTGATGCGCCAAGAAACATGGCGCGTATTGCCGATGAAATGTCTGGCGGCCGCTTAAAAATCACCATAGATTCCGCCAACAAACACAAAGCGCCTTTGGGCGTGTTTGATATGGTGCGTTCTGGTCAGTACGACATGGGCCATTCAGCGTCTTATTACTGGAAAGGCAAGGTGCCAAATACTCTGTATTTCTCGACCATGCCGTTTGGCATGATTACGCCAGAGCAATATGGTTGGTTCTACTATGGCGGTGGCATGAGTTTGATGCAAAAAGTCTATCAACCGTTCGGTTTGTTGTCGTTCCCTGGTGGTAATACCGGTAACCAAATGGGCGGCTGGTTCCAAAAAGAGATCAACAGCGTTGACGATCTTAAAGGTCTGAAAATGCGTATTCCCGGTTTCGCGGGTGAAGTCATGGCGAAACTGGGTGCCAGCCCAACCAATATCGCGGTGGGCGAGCTTTATACTGCTTTAGAGCGTCGTACTATCGATGCCCTAGAATGGGTAGGACCTTCCTTAGATATGGATCTGGGTTTCCACAAAATAGCGCCTTATTACTACACTGGCTGGCATGAGCCTGCGACAGAGCTGCAATTCCTCGTTAACGAACGTTCTTGGAAAAAACTACCCGACGACCTGCGAGAAATTCTGCGCACCTCGATGAAGCTCGCTTCTTATGACATGTACATTCAGTCTTACCATGAAAGCGCAGAAAACTGGGCGAAGATGTCAACGGAATACCCAGACGTACAAATCAAAACCTTCCCAAAAGACGTGCTACAGGCGATGAAAAATGCCAACCAAGAGTTGCTTGAAGAGGCGGCTGCCAAAGACGCACTGGCCAAGGAAATCTTGGATTCCCAAGCGGCTTATCTGAAAAAAGTTCGCGTTTGGACCAACATCTCCGACCGCGCCTACCTAGACAGTATTGATAGTTTAGCGGACTAAAGTCGCCCAGCATGACGAATGAATACCATTCGTCATGCTTTTTTCTAGGAGTTTGTTATGTTTTTAATCAGCTTAGAACGAGCCATCACTCGTTTTTCTAATCTGCTTGGCGTGGTATCCACCGTGCTGTTTATCGCCTTGTTGTTCAATGTGTTTTATGACGTCTTGATGCGGTATGTCTTCAATTCTGTGTCGATTGGCATGCAGGAATTGGAATGGCATTTGTACGCGGCGATTTTTTTATTGGGGATTCCCTACGGCATCCAGCATGGCGGTCATGTTCGTGTGGATTTGATTTATGAGAATTTGTCGATCCGTGGCAAGGCGTGGATTGATCTATTTGGCTGCGTGTTTTTGCTGATTCCTTTTACCTTGTTGGTTGGCTATTACGGCGTGGGCTTTGCTCATGAGGCGTATGCGCTTGGGGAAACCAGCGGCGATCCGGGTGGTTTGCCTTATCGCTGGATTATTAAAGCGGTGATTCCTTTTGCCTTTTTCTCTATGGCCATCAGTGGTTTGGGGATGATTATTCGTTGTATCAATGTGCTGCGTGGCGTAAGCGAAGAAGGCTTTTCGCACCCACCGATTCAGCATTGATGTCCGTCACCCTTTTTAAGCTTGTAGGTTCGTTATGATTGGAATAATCATGTTTTTTGTTGCCCTAGTGATGTTGTTACTAGGCTTTCCGGTGGCCTTTACCTTTGGCGGTATTGCTTTGATTTTCGGCGTTTTTGCAGAAGGCTTTGACATGTTTGCCTTCATGCCGTTTCGCATTCAGAGCTACATGGAAAATACCGTAATGATGGCGGTGCCTTTATTTGTCTTCATGGGCATCGTGTTGCAGAAAACCAAATTGGCAGAACAACTGCTAGAAGCCATGGGCAAACTGTTTGGCGGTGTGCGCGGTGGTTTAGCAATATCCACTGTGTTGGTGGGCGCCTTGTTGGCGGCATCGACGGGTGTGGTGGGCGCCAGCGTGGTTGCCATGGGGTTGATCTCTTTACCTGTAATGCTGAAGTACAACTACAGCAAGTCTTTGGCTTGCGGTACGATTTGCGCGTCTGGGACCTTGGGACAAATTATCCCGCCTTCTATTATTTTGATTATCTTGGGCGATGTCATTCGTATCCCCGTGGGGGATTTATTTCAAGCCGCCTTGTTGCCAGGTATGGTGTTGATCGGCTGTTATATTCTGTACATCTTGATTTTGACTTTCCTAAAGCCTGAATTGGCGCCAGCCATGCCACAAGAGTTGGACGGCGAGACTCGCGCCCAGCAGATTCGCAGCGCGTTAAGAGCGATTATCCCGCCATTGGCCTTGGTGTTAATTGTCTTGGGCTCTATCTTTACCGGTATTGCCACGCCGACAGAATCGTCAGCCTTGGGTGGCGTGGGCGCTATTATTTTGGCGCTTTTCTATCGTCAGTTTAGTTGGAAAATGCTCTATGACAGTGGTTTAGAAACCGTCAAAGTAACGGCGATGGTGTTTGCCATCTTGATGGGCGCCACGGCGTTTTCGATGGCCTTTAGTTATACCGGCGGTGACGCCATTGTTGAAGAAGTCTTGCTCAATCTGCCCGGTGAAAAATGGGGCTTTATTATCTTAGCGATGATTGCCATTTTGGTATTGGGCTTCTTTATCGACTTTGTTGAAATTGCCTTTATTATCGTGCCGATCTTGGTGCCTGTAGCGGAAGCATTGGGCATTAACATGGTGTGGTTTGCGATTTTGATTGCGATGAATTTACAAACCTCCTTTTTGACCCCCCCCTTTGGTTTCAGCCTGTTCTACTTAAAAGGCGTGGCACCCAACTCGGTGCGAACCACGGACATTTATAAAGGCGTAACACCGTTTATCCTGATCCAAATTCTAGTTTTGGCCAGCATAATGGTGTTCCCTGAATTATATGGGATGAACTAACTTCTTTTTTATTATGTAATAGAGAAAAGCGGATAATGATCCGCTTTTCTTGTATGCGCCGTTTTATTCGGTGACCTTATAATAATAAAAAAGGTCTTTCTCAATGAGATTAAAAAGTAAGATCATCTTGCTTGCTGTCGCGCCGTTAATCGTTGCAACGACGATTATTACCTATTTGGGTTTTCAGTCGGCCCGTGATCTGGCGTCGCAAGAGCTGGCGATTTACGAGTTCAATTTAGTCGACGCGAAAAAACAAGCGTTGAAAAATCATGTCAATATTGCCATGTCGGCGATTCGTCCGGTATTGGAAAATACCCAGTTAGATGACGCGCAAGCACGTTTTCTGGTGAAGGAGATTCTCGCCGGATTACGTTATGAAGACGATGGTTACTTTTTTGCCTATGAAATGTCTGGGTTGAATCTCGTGCATCCTACGCAGCCGGATTTTGTCGGTAAGAATTTGTGGGAGTTTCAAGATCGTACGGGGAATTATTTAATTCAAGGCTTAATTCGCGCTGCGCAAGCGGGCGGCGGATTCCATCGATATATCTGGGAAAAGCCGCCACTAATGAAACAAGAAGATAAATTAGGCTATGTGGTCGCCATTGATCGTTGGGATTGGATGATGGGCACGGGCTTGTATTTAGATGATATTTACGCCGAGCTTGCTCAAACCAAAGCCATTATGAATGACAATATTCAACGCAGTTTTTTGATCGTGATGGTGGTGGTGGTGCTGACGGTGATTGTGGTGATCTTGTTGGGCTTGGCGATAAACCTTCATGAACATAAACTGGCGGATTCAAGGCTAAAAGAGCTGGCGCAACGTTTTATGCGGTTGCAAGTGAATGAAAGGCGAGGCTTTTCTCGTGAGCTACACGATGGCATTAACCAGCTTTTGGTGAGCTGTAAGTTTCGGATTGAACTGGCTGGCAGTAAGTTAAAGCGTGGCTATGAAAAGGAAGTGGTTTATCAAGAGTTAGCAAAAGCCAATGAAGTGATGAATCAGACGATTAGTGAAATTCGACAAATTTCACACAATCTGCGCCCCACGTTATTGGATGACTTAGGCTTAGACACCGCGTTAAGCGCGCTGGTGGATCAATTTATGGAGCGCACGGGGATACAAGTCGAGTATCGTTTCGATGTTATTTCAACGATACCGGATGAAATTGAAATTACCCTATATCGCCTTACCCAAGAGTCATTAACCAATATTGAAAAGCACGCCAGCGCGGACAATATTACCCTGAAAGTGTGGCAGTCTTATCGACATTTGGTGTTTAAATGCGCCGATGATGGCTGTGGGTTTTCGCAAAAAGAGAGCGTGTCTTCGGGCATTGGATTGATCAATATGCGCGAGCGAATTGAGCTGATTGGTGGCGATTTTAGCTTAGAATCCCAGCGTGGCAAAGGCACAAAAATACAGGCATTTTTGCCCCTTGAGCAAATCTCTGGGTGAGCCTTTTAAAAAATAAAGAGCGATTATAATGACAAAAAAAACGCGTATTCTCTTAGTGGATGATCACACATTAGTGCTTGACGGGCTGCAGGCGCGTTTGGAATTAGAAGATAACATTGACATTATTGCCACCGCGGCGAATGGGCTGGAAGCACTAGAAAAGGCCCGCGAAACTCAGCCAGATCTGGTGTTAATGGACGTCTCTATGCCGGTGTTAAACGGCTTGGAAGCCACTAAACGATTCAAAGCCGAGCAACCCAATGTCAAGATTTTGATGCTCAGCATGCATCATGACAAAGAGTATATTTTGTCCTTGATTCAGTCTGGCGCGAATGGCTATGTGCTAAAAGACGTGTCTTCTGAAGAACTGGTTCAAGCTATTAATACCGTGCAGCAAGGCGGGACCTACTTTAGTTCTGGCGCTTCTGCGGCCCTGTTTTCTCAAGTGATCCCCAGTCCGCAATGCGACGCGTTAAGCAAACGGGAAATGGCGGTGTTAAAAGCACTGGCGATGGGATTGTCCAATAAAGAAATGGCCCAGTCGCTGGATATCAGTGTGAGAACGGTGGAAGCCCATCGTCAGAATGTAAAAAATAAGCTTGATATCCACACCTCAGCGGGCTTGATAAAGTATGCATTGGCGCATCAGTTGATTGATTAGGCTGGTGGCACCAAGACGGCGCCCAGAGCCCTCAGGCAATATTAAAAAACAGAGAGAGGGAATGTTCCGCTAGTTTGTAAGTCTTTCTATACATAACAGAGTAGAGTGGGGGCTTGTGGCAAGACCTGTCGCAGGTTTTTTTAGCCTCTTGAGCATATGGAGTCCACTATGCGCGTTGTACTTTTTCCATTCTCAGTGTTGTGCTTATTGTTGTCATCTTTCTTTTCTCCCCTCTATGCGGCGAATGATTGGTATCGCCCGCCAGTGTCAGTAACTTGGCAATGGCAGCTTGATGGCGTGGTTAACGAAGCTTACGATGCGGAATTATACGACATTGATTTGTTTGCTTCGTCGGCTGAGCTGATTCAAGGTTTACAAGCATCGGGTAAAAAAGTCATATGTTATTTTTCGGCCGGTTCCTATGAAGACTGGCGACCAGATGCCGCCGAATTTGCAGACAAAGACTTGGGGAAAACCTTGAGCGGTTGGGACGATGAGCGTTGGTTAGACATACGTTCTAGCCAAGTGCGTGAGATTATGATTCGCCGTCTTGATCTTGCTGTCCAAAAAGGGTGTGACGGTGTAGAGCCTGACCGAGTAGACAGCTACCGTACCAATACGGGGTTTTCGTTTCGTGCCAATAATCAATTAGACTACAATCGCTTTTTAGCGGCGCAAGCGCATCAGCGTGGCTTGGCGATTGGGCTAAAAAACAATCCAGATCAAGCCTTATCACTGGTTGACGACTTTGATTTTGCGGTAACGGAGCAATGCTTTGAACATTCCCAGTGTCGATCTTTTAATGTGTTTATTAGTAAGGGAAAACCTGTGCTGAACGCAGAATATCGCCGTATTTATGTGGATGATGAAGCGCAACGCAACGCCATGTGTCAGCAATCTTTGACTATGGCGTTTAGTACCTTGGTGTTGCCGGTTGCCTTGGATGGCACCTTCCGCATGAGTTGTTTACCCTGAGGCCTTCAGTCTATTGGATGGCTGAAAAGTGAGCCATCTTGCTATTAAAAAAATCGTTAATGAACAACCCCGCCCCAAGGGGCGAGGCATCATTAAACGTCAGATTACATCTTCGTTCCTCGATTCATCTGACCTACAAGGTCGACGGAAGTCGTTTAGCGACAATCTCCTTCGCGGGAGTGACAATAGTTATTTATGCAGCAAGCTGCGGGGAATTTACCCTAAGAGATTAAATAGAGCCGCTATTAATAACAAGATTAGCCATTAAACGATTAGCAATCGAACCATTAGTAAAGCGACCTGTCGTATAATGGTTTTAGACTATGATATGAACAAGATGGATTTGGTTTTTACTTCGCGAAGGATGTTTTTTTAAATTGATAGGAGCCAATTGTGCTCATTAAACACAAACTGATTTTAAATACGGCCTTGCTCGTGGTGGCGTTGGTCTTGATTTTGGGGTTGTTTTACAGCACTCAAAATAACCTCGAAAAAATGAATGCGGCTAAGAACCTTGTGGTGCATCAGCAAGTCAATATGCTGACGCTACGTCGTCACGAGAAGGATTTTTTAGCCCGCCTTGACGTGTCGTATAACGAGGCGTTTCAAGGTACTTTTCAGTCTTTATTGGCCGGTCAGGCGGATCTTGAGCGGGCAATGCAGGCGTTTTCAATGCCGACCGATACGTTACATAAACTCAGTCAACATTTTAACACCTATCAAGCGGATTTTGCCGAGGTGGTTGCGGCTTCCACGCGGTTGGGGCTTACCCCTACTCAAGGCTTAGAAGGCGAGTTGCGGCGTGCGGTGCACAATATTGAAAGTGAGCTTGCCGCCCTCAATCAAGATGCGTTATTAGTGACCATGTTACAGCTGCGCCGACATGAGAAAGATTTTATGTTACGCAGTGATCCAAAATACATTGGCGCCTTTAATAGCAGGCTTGATGAATTAAATAGAGCCTTACAAAGTGCGTCTTTGCCTGCGGATAAAACTCAATTATTGATGTCTCTGGCGGCAGATTATCGCCAAGGGTTTCATCAATATGCGCAACAAAAAAGCGCGTTAGGGTTGACGAGTAAAGAGGGGCAGTTGTTGGTCATGCGTCAGTCTATTCACCAAAGTGAAACCGCACTTGACAGTTTGGAGCAGCAATTATCAGCGCAAATTGATGAGAAAATGTCCGCCGCAATGACGATGCTGGTGATGTTTTGTGGCGTTATTATTGTGCTGGGTGTTTTGCTTGCGTGGGTGATTAATCGCACGATTAATACCGCCTTGCAGACGATTCAAGAGACCATGCAAGCGATTCGCACGACGCATAATCTTAGCTTGCGGATTGCCTTGCCAGCGAAAGATGAAGTGGGGTTTGTGGCCGCTGCTATTAATGACATGCTGGCGGATTTTAGTCAGGTGATTGCCAATGCCAATCACACGGTAAAAGAAATGAATGCCACCACCATCGAGCTGTCGAAGAACGCGGCCAGAACATCGGATGATGCCGAGAAACAACGTGCAGAAACCGATATGGTGGCGGTGTCGGTCACCGAAATGGTGGGCACAGTGGAAGATATTTCACGCAGCATGGAGGTGGCCGCCGCGAAGGCGCATTCAACACAAGAAAGCGCCCGCCAAGGTCAGCTTAAAGTGAATTCGGCGATTGATCGTATTCGCCAGCTTTCAGACAGATTAGAAGGCTCAGTGGAAACCGTAGGGGCGCTAGCCAAAGAAAGTGACAGTATTAGTACGGTGTTGAGTGTTATTCAAGGCATTGCCGAGCAGACTAATTTATTGGCGCTGAATGCTGCGATTGAAGCGGCGAGAGCCGGTGAGCAGGGACGTGGTTTCGCCGTGGTGGCGGATGAAGTTCGAGCGTTAGCAAGCCGAACTCACACCGCCACTGAAGAGATCTCCGACATTATTGTTACCTTGCAAGATCGCACCCAAGGCATTGTGGCGCTGATGGAAAATTGCCGTCAGGATGGCGTACTCAGTCGTGATGAAGCAGCCACTACAGGGACGGTACTTGAGCAGATTGTTCTTGATGTTGAGGAAATCTCTGCGATGGCTGGGTCCGTCTCAATGGCGATCGAACAGCAGACAATCGCTGCGAATGAGATTAGTAAAAACCTTGGCACAATCCGTGAAATCACCGAAGACACGTCAGCGGCGGTAGCCTTGAACTCTAAAGCGAGTCAAACGATTGCTGATCAAGCCGATGTGCTAGGAAAAAGTATCGCTGTTTTTAAAGTGTGATCTAAGCAATGATAGGCCAAATGAGGCAAACGGATAACAGATGAACTGATAAGCAGATAAACGAATGGCAGATAAACAGGAAGCGTCATGACAAAACCCATTGTGTTGATGGTCATCGATATGCAGCAAGGCATGGCTTGGCCGCAGGCTGGTGAACGTAATAACCCGAATGCTGAGCATAAAATGGCGGAATTGCTTGCCCATTGGCGGGCCAGTCATGCGCCGATTGTGCATGTGCGTCATTTATCCACTGAACCTGGGTCGTTATTCTGGCCAGAGCAGGAAGGCGTATTGTTCCAAGATGCGTTTCAGCCGCTGGCGGGGGAAAAAGTCGTTGAAAAATCCGTACCGGACGCCTTTACTCATTCCGACTTAGAAACCTGGTTACGGGAGCAAGAAACGCACGCTCTTATCGTAGTCGGCGTTAGCACCAATAACTCGGTGGAGTCGACGGTGAGAAGCGCAGGCAATTTAGGCTTTAACACCTATGTGGTTGGCAGCGCCTGTTTTGCCTTTGAAAAAGACGATTTTTTTGGCCAATCGCGTAGCGCGGATGAAGTGCATGCCATGTCACTGGCGAATTTACAGGGTGAATACGCCACGGTAATCAGCCAAACCGAGGCATTTGATTTATTGCCCCAAGAGCAGACGTCTTTGCGCCATTAAAGGCGTTTATTAACCTAAAAAGCCAATGGACAACAGTCCATTGGCTTTTTTTTGTTTTTTTATGGGCCGTTTTTAGAACTCAGTGGAAAGCGACAGTTTGATTTCACGCGGGTTACCTTGGGTTAGGTAGCCGCCAGCCGCCGACGCCCAATAGTCTTCATTCATCAAGTTGGTGATGTTCAAACGCCAGGTAACCGCTTGCTGAGCAATTTTAGATTCATAGCGCGCGTTGATATCGAATCTTGTCCAAGGATCAAGTGCTAGAGTGTTGCTGGAATTGACATACTGCGAGCCACTGCGAATCACTTTGCCGCCGAGCGTAAGGCCTTGTAAGGTGCGAAGGTCGTATTCGCCACCCAGTACTAATCGATACTTAGCCACACCAATGGCGTCGTTACCATCGTTGGTGCCATTTTGAGTTTTGTTTAGTTTAGGGTCTAACCAAGTAGCAGAGGTATTGACTCGAAGGCCAGCAAGAGGCTCTCCGAAAAGACTGAGTTCAAGGCCTCGGTTACGTTGTTCACCGTAGTAGCCGTAAGTGCCACCGGCTTCACCATAGGCTTCGGGTTTGCTGATTTCAAACACCGCCGCGCCAGCGCCTAAGGTGCCATCTTCAAATTTAATACCGACCTCATTTTGCTCAGAAGTATAAGGCTTCAAGCTTACGCCAGCATTAGCGTAAGTTGATCCCACCGTTGCTCCTTGCTGTAACGCTTCTATGTGATTGGCGTATAAGGAGATGGCGTCAGACGGTTTGTAGACAATGCCGTAAATAGGTGAAATGGCTGAGTCATCGTAAGTGGTGTCGATAGAGCCGTCGTAGTTATAGTTATTCGCCTTGATTTCTTGGTATCGCACACCAGCCGTCACCAATAGTCGGTCGTCCATAAAGCCTAGCGTATCGGCAAACGACAGCCCTTTGGTGTCAGTTTTCGAGCGAATGTTAGGGTTTTCCATGTCCCCATCGGCCCACGTGGATACGTCTGGATAGGCAACATCTACCGGATCATAAATATTGGTATTACTGGCGCCAGACATGGTGTAAGCGGAGTAGGTTTTATTAACAAAACCAGAGTAAGCAAGGTTCAGTTGATGAGTGACTTGGCCTGTGGTTAGGTCACCCAATAAGCCAACAGAAGACGAGATTGTGTTGGATTCATAAGGCACGGTTAGGCGGCTGGCAGTGGCGTCGCCGTCTAGATTGGACACGGTTGGCGAAGAGTAGTCACCGAACTCTTTATTTTTATTCGCCCCCAGAGCGGCATTGAGGCTCCAGTTTTCACTCAATTCATAATCGGCTTTGACCATGGCAAATAGGGTTTCTAATTCTGAATCCGCCCAAGAGGGAGCGTAGTTGGTGTTGGCATCTGGCGCAGAAGGGATGTCGGTTAAGGCGCTGTCGACATAAACGACGGATCGACCCGCATCAATGGTTTGCTTTTGGTAGCCCACATCTGACGAGATGTTGAATCTGTCTGCGCGGTAATCCACGCCAACGCTTAGGGACGTTTCTTCGCGGGTTTCGTTGTCGATGGCGCTGTCGCCGTTACGATGTAGGGCGTTGACGCGCACGCCCCATTGTTTGTCGCTGCCAAAACGTCGTGCTACATCGGTACTCATGCCGACTTGCCCTTCAGTGGTGGTGTCGAGTGTCAAGGCGGTAAGCTTGTCATCTGCGCGTTTGGGTTCTAAGTTGACCGCGCCGCCAATGCCGCTTCCGCCTGGCGTCACGCCATTAAGAAAAGCGCTAGAGCCTTTTAAGAGTTGGACACTTTCTACCGCATTGGTGGAGACCACTTGACGTGGCAAGATGCCATACAGCCCGCCGTAAGAGATGGCGTCGCTGTCGAGTCCAAAGCCACGGATCATGAATTTTTCAGAGTAGTTGCCATAGCCAAAACCCGATTGTACGGAAGCGTCGTTATCCAGCACTTCAGCAATGCTTTCGAGCTGCTGGTCTTCGATGGCTTTGTTGGTGTAAGACACTAGGCTAAAGGGCACATTGGTGCTGTCTTGTGCGCCAAATACACCAAGCCGCCCGCCCGATTCTATTTGTCCGCCCTTGTATTCGGTGAGTACGCTGTTGTCAATTTTGTCGGCAGACACGGCTAAGCCTGACAGGGTGTAATGACTTTCGTCCATTAAACGGTAGGTGCCGTCTTGGTTAGACGTCATCATTAATCCGCTGTCTTGTAGCAGACGATCTATCAGTTCCATCGGCGTGAAGCGTCCAGACACCGCGTTGTTTTTTAATCCCTGCGTCAGTACCGGATTAAACGACAGAGCAATGTGATATTGAGCGGCGATGTCGGTCAGGGTTTTGCCTAAGTCACCCGCTGCAATTGTCACTTGCTGACGCGCTTGTTGTTGCTCAGTATTTTCTGCCCAAGCCTGTGAGCTGACCCCTGCGCCGACGATCAAGCTGGTACCAATAAGAGCGGCACTTATCGCTCGCTGCAAGGGGGTTTTTAAAAAACGTGTGGTCAAAAAACATGTGGTCATAAAACGATTGTTCTGGGTAGCCACAGCCACCTCCTTTTTAAATCATGGGGTTATTTGTTGTCTATCTAATAAGCCACTTGAAAAGAGAAAAGGTATCAATCGAAATGAAAATAATTGTCATTACTTATAGGGGGGCTGTGATGCTGTGCTTTTAGGCGGGTTCAAGGGTGACCCAATAGCCGCCCAAATGCTGTTTGGCGTGAATCGGATAGGTGTGGCTCAGCATATTGAGAATGGTGTCTGTATCTGTGGTGGGAAAGGCGCCAGACACCATGAGGTTTTCGATGTCAGGTGAGACACGTAAGTAGCCTAGACGGTAGCGCGAGACTTCCTGTGCAAATTGCTTCAGTGGCATATCATGCACCGCCAGCATCTGCTTTAACCAAGCGGTGGTGGCGGGGGAAATGGCTTCGCTAGAGAGCAGTTCATAGGGCGAGACCTTGGCTTGATAACCGGATGGTATTTTGATTACGGCATCCTGTTGGGCACGTTTTGGCGTGACTTGAACCTGCCCTTCTAGCGCCGCCAGCTGAGTAAAACCATCACATTGGCGTACGCTTAATCGCTTGCCAAGAGGCGTGAGTGTGCCTTCTTGGGTGTGAATGATAAAAGGACCGAAGTGCTGTGGATCAACCTGTGCTGTGTGTATTTCGATTTCCCCTTCTCGCAGTGATAGGAGGCGAGAATGGCGGTTAAATGTCATATCAAACGCGGTGGCGGTATTCAGTGTTACCAATGAGCCATCGGGTAAGGTAATGTGCTGGAATTCGCCTTTTGCGGTGCGGTAATCAGCGCTCCATTGTTGTGTTTCTAGGGTCTTGTAAGTCCCCCATAAAGCGGGCCCCGCTGCCAGTAATAGCGCCAGTTTACCAATAGCAAAACGCCGGCTTTCATCGTCTGGGCGATTGAGCACAGCGGCGGCAGCGCCTTTTGGTAAGGTATCAACTTGCTGCATCAGTCGTTGTACGCGCGCCCAAGCATGGGCGTTGTCAGCGTGGGCTTTTTGCCATTGCTCTAGTTGTGCTTTTTCTTCGCGGGTGAGCGGTGCTTCTTGCAAGCGTATTAGCCAATCGGCGGCGTCTTCAAGACTGTGCTTGGCTATTGGTGTGTTTGCTTTATTCAAAAAAGTCATCCTCCATCAGGCTTAAACACTGCACATAGGCTTGTTTCATGTAGCGTTTGACACTGATTAAGGACAGATTCATGTCATCGGCAATCGCCTGATATTTTTTGCCTTCGATCTGTGACAGTAAAAATACGCTTTTGACGTGCGGTGGCAATTCATTCAGCAATGCATCAATTTGTTCTAAGGTTTGTAAAATAATCTGCTGCTGTTCTTGCGAGCGGGTGACCGGCTCTGGGAACAAGGAAAGGTATTCTAAATATTTGTCTTCTAGTGATTGGCGGCGATAAAAATGACTAATAATGCCTTTGGCGACGGTCACTATATAGGCGCGAGGTTCGGTGATTTGCTCGACGTCTTGGCGAGAGTGGATTCTTAAAAACGTATCCTGCGTTAAATCTGCCGCATCAAACTGATTGTCTAAGCGCTTACGTATCCATGTATACAGCCAATGATGGTTATCTGAATAGAGCGCGTGCATGGCACTTTGTTGCGCTCTTGGATCCGCATTGTGCGGCATGAAGTCACTCCCACTAAGAAACATTAATCTAAATGATAATATCTCTCATTAGACTTTTTAAACGTTTTTTTGTCAACCTAAACAAAGGCTAAAAGGGGCGTTACTCCACCACGCACATGGGGGTGTTGGCGATGGGGTCTTGGTGAATCTGGGCGTTGAGCGAAAAAACCTGTTTCAGCATGTCTTGTGTTAAAACGCTTTGGGGTGAGCCTTGGGTGATGATTTCGCCTTGCTTCATGACGATCAAATGGTCGCAATATCGGGCGGCTTGGTTAATATCGTGGAGCACAGTGATGATGGTTTTGCCTTGCCGATTTAACTTACGCAATAAGTGCATTAGCTCTACTTGGTGACTTAAATCCATGTATGTGGTGGGTTCGTCGAGCAGTAAATACGGCGTATCTTGTGCCAGCGTCATGGCCAGCCAAACGCGTTGGCGTTGGCCGCCAGAGAGTTCACTGACTAATTGCTCTGCCAGCTCTGTAATCCCCGTTTGTTGCATTACTTGGTCAATAATCGCCTTGTCTTGGGTGTTGATTCTGCCCCAAAAACCGGTGTATGGGCTGCGTCCATAAGCCACCAAATCTTTGACTTTAATACCTTCTGGTATCGGCTGAGTTTGTGGCAGCAATGCCAATTGTTGGGCCAATTTTTTAGACGCAATGGTGTGAAGGTTTTTGCCTTGCCAGTGAACTTGTCCTTCCATTGGCGCAAGAATGCGTGCCATGGCTTTTAATAAGGTGGATTTGCCACAGCCATTTGGGCCAAGCAAGGCGATGATTTTTCCTTCAGGAATGCTCAAACTAACCTGCTTTACGATGGCTTGGTGATGGTAGCCAACCGATAAGTTATGCGTGCTAAGAGACATGAATCATTTCGTCCTAAAGAGTAACCAAAGAAAATAGGGTGCACCAATAATGGCGGTCATAATGCCGGCGGGTAATTCAATCGGTGGGTCAATGGTTCGCGCCACGAGATCAGCCAGTAACAGCAAAATAGCGCCAACTAACATGGTGGAAGGCAAGAGGATCTGATGGCGTCCACCGACCAATTTACGGGTCAAATGTGGGGCGACCAAGCCAAGAAAGCCGATAGGTCCACAAATAGCGACACAAGACGCCGTTAGCCCAACGGCAATGGCCAAGGAGGATAAACGCAGTTTGTTGGCCTTTATCCCAAGACTCATGGCGCTGTCGTCGCCAAGGTGAATAAGATTAAGCGGCTTGGCGAGCCAAAGCGCACAAGGAACAAGCAGTAGCCAAGGCAATAACATAGACAGCTGATGCCAACCGCGGCCCCATAGACTGCCCGTTAACCACAACAGCGCGTTGTTGATTTCTAAGGGTTTTACCAGCATTAGAAAGTCGATACAGCTGGCATACAGTGCCGCTAGCGCGACGCCGGTAATCGCCAGTTTTATGGTGCTGCTATGTTGACCGCACAGCCACCACAGCATTAGCGCGGCGATCAAACTTCCCATCAAGGCCACCGCAGGCAGCCAGATGATGTCAGCGTTTGGAAAAAAGGTCATATAGAACACGGCGGCCAACCCCGCGCCATGGCTGACACCCAGCACATCTGGTGAGGCCAATGGGTTACGGATCACGCCTTGTACCAACGCGCCTGCCAGCGCCATCATGGCGCCCACTAACATGGCGAGAATAGTGCGAGGAAAACGGTATTCATGAACGGTAAAGTAGTTGGCATCGCCGACTTGAAAGCCTTTTAGGATACCGTCAAAGGGAATAGACACTGCGCCAAACATCAGATTAGCGACCAGCAAGCCGAGCAAGATAAATAATAAAATAGGCAGCGAGCGGATGGCCATTATAGCGTTCTCTTGCGGACGAGATAGATGAAAAACGGCGCGCCTATTAAGGCTAAAATCGCGCCAGCGGGCGTTTCTGCCGGATAAATAATAGCGCGACTGACGGTATCTGATAGGACGACCAAGCCCGCGCCTAGCATCATCGCAATGGGCAAGAATTGACGGTGATCTTGTCCTACCAGCATCCTTGCCATATGCGGCACCAGCAAGCCGACAAAGCCAATCGCGCCGACGCTGCTGATGGCGCTACCGACTAATAATAACACCAAAAAGCTACCGCCTAATTTGACCCAGATGAGGGACACGCCAAGGTTGCGGGCATTGTCGTCGCCCAGTTGCAATAGATTAAGCGTGGGCGCAATCAGCATCGCGCCCACTAAACCAAGGATGCAGACTGGCCAGAAGGCGTCAAAGGTCTGCCATCTGGCATCGGTTAAACTGCCAGCCAACCAAGTCAGCACACCGGCGGCTTGATCTTCCGCAATGATAATAACGGCTTTGGTCAAGGCGGCACACAAGGCCGAAATAGCCACTCCAGCTAACACCAACCGGCCATGTTCATTGCCACCTCGCCAGGCGTTGCCCAGCAGCATCACAAGGGCCCATGCGATACCGCCGCCAATCATCGCCGCCACCGAGGTGCCGAGCAAACCAAACCAAGGCGCAAGGCTAGAGACGGTTGCCATGCCCAGCGCGGCGCCCGCGTTAATGCCTAATACCGACGGTGAAGCGAGAGGGTTTTGTGTTAAGCCCTGCATGATAACGCCAGCCGCCGCGAGATTGGCGCCGACCATTAGGCCAATCAGCACTCTGGGTAGGCGTAAGTCATGGACAATATGCTGAGCAATGCTTTCCTCGTTCATATTGTACAAAGCTTGAATGGCGTCGGTAGGGGTAATCGGAATGACGGACCAACTAAATAAGCTGACCCAAGAGCAAATCAATAACAGCAGCAATAAGGCGACACATTGGCGGATAAAAGACAAACGTACCGTGATCATTGCTTGGTGTGAAAGACATTAATCAGGTCTTGCCCCATGGCTTCGGCTGAAATAATGCCGCGACAACGGGACCAAGTATTGGGATTGACCGAATAAACATGGTGATTTTTAGCGGCTTTTAAAATCGACCAAAGTGGTTCATTTTTCCATTTGTCGACGATGCTTGGGGTAACGTAATGGCCAACAATAAAGTAGTCAGGGTTCACCGCAAGGAATTGTTCTAGGCTGGTTTGACGATAAGCGTCGTCGCTTCGGCCAGTGTTGGCATTTTTTAAGCCTAAGGCACGAATGACACCGCCAGCGTAAGAGTCTGCAGTATGCAGAAACAATGCGTCATCACGGGCCACGCCAAATTGCACTTCTTTGCCTTCTGGTAATTGTTTGGCAAAGTCGGCCATGACCTGAGCGTGTTTTTTCAAGCGTGCTTGCATTGCTTTGTCTTTGCCAATGGCTTTGCCGATGATGGCGGTGGCTTGGAGGTTTCCTTCATAGGTGGCGCGGCGTGAAGGTAAAATGAGTGTTGGTGCTATCTTTTGTAGATCGGCATACACCCCTTCGTGACGGGAAATATCAGCAATAATCAAATCCGGTTTAAGAGAAACGATGGTTTCAAGGCTGGGTTGAGAGCGAGTACCAACGGAGGTCCAATCGCCAATTTCATTACGAATGTCTTTTAAAATACGTTCTGGGTCTTTGTCATCGGCAATGCCCACGGGACTGACCCCCACCGCTGCCAAAGCATCGACAAAAGAAAGCTCTAATACCACAATGCGCTTTGGCGTGTAGTCAATGCTAAAGGTGCCTTTACTGTCTTCGACGCTATTGTTCAGACTGTTTTTTGCCCTGTTCTCGGTAGCCGAAAAGACGTGTGTTGAGAGCGAAAAACTCAGTAGTAGAAGGGCAGAAAGAGTAATTGATAAGAAACGCGTCATTGAACAGCCTATGAGAGAATAAAAAACGCGCTAATGATAACACTTATCAAATGTATTTGAAGTGTTATTGCGGCTATTCTCTTGCCATTCCCTGTCCTAACGCTGAGCTAAATACTTTCCCCTGCTTCGATTTGGAAAGGCAGTTCAATGATGCGTTGCGAGACGGGGTTGCCCTGTAAACGCGACAATAAATGTTCGCCAGCGAGGCGTCCCATTTCTTCTCTAGGGGTGATGACGGTGGCCAGCAAGGGCACCATCACGCGGGAAATATCGTGGCCATGGAAACCAGCAATGCTGATGTCTTGCGGGACGTTAATGCCGGCTTTTTGGCAAGCATAGAGCGCACCGATGGCCAAATCGTCGTTGGTGCAAAAAATACCATCGGTGTCGGGTTGTTGCTGTAAAGCGTCTTTTAGAAACATGGCGCCTAGGGTGAAAGAAGAGGCGCTGTGGGTTTTTAAACACAAGGGCGTTAAGCCGTTGTCGAGCATGGCGGTTTCGTAGCCTTTAATTTTGAATAAGGTTCGTTGGTCCATTCGGGCGGCAAAATAGACGATCTTTTGTCGACCTTTTTTGATCATAAAATCTGTCATCGCATAAGCCGCCGCTTGGTTGTCTATGCCAATGGCTTGTTCAATGGGAGGCGAGACGGAATCCATAATTTCAATGACGGGAATGCCGGCCACAGAGAGCATTTTTCTGACGCGTTCTGTGTGGTAGCTTTCGGAAATAATTAAGCCATCTACGCTATAAGACAAAAGCGTTGCAATGCGCGCTTCTTCGGCTTCTTTACTGTAGCCATAGTGGGCGAGCATGGTTTGGTAGCCTGCAGGTTCTAACACAGACTCGATGCCGCGGATGACTTCGGCGAACACTTGGTTGGTTAAAGAGGGCAGTAATACGCCAATCGCATGGCTTTTTGATTTGGATAAGATATCCGGTGCTCGATTGGGAATATAGCCTAGGGTGTCTAATGCGGCCGCGATTTTACTTTGTAAGGGCACAGAAACTTGCTGGGGATTTTTAAGAAAGCGACTGACCGTCATTTTGGTCACGCCGACTAAATTGGCGACGTCTTGTAATGTGGGGCGTTTGTTTTTCATAGCAGAGTGTTTCATGTCAGAATGTTTCGCACAAGACGGCCTATGGATGCTTTGTTACAGGTAACATTACCATAAGGCATTCATGGCTAAAACAAAAAAGAGCCGCGGTAAAAAGGCACAGCCTAGTGGCTGTGCCGCGTTGACGTTACCGGTTGGCTAACAGCGTCAGGGCTTCGTTTAATACCGCATCGGCGTCTTGAGTAATGTCGATCACCAGCGCTTCGTCTTCGCTTGGCTCAATTAAGGTTGCAAATTGACTCTCTAACATCTCTCGACCGTTGAAATAATGTCCATCACGCTTTTGGTGACGCTGCCAAATAGTGTCAATGTCGCCTTTGAGGTAGATCATGGTGACATCGTCTAAGTCATGGCGCAGCATGGCGCGGTATTCCGGTTTTAATCCAGAGCAGGCAATGACTGCGGTTGGGTTATCGGTCAATATGGTATTGAGTGTGGCTAACCAGCCTTTCCGATCTTCGTCGGTCAGCGGGGTGCCTTGGCGCATTTTGTCGACATTGGCTTGGCTGTGAAAGTCATCGCCATCAAAAAATGGGTAGCCAAGTTTGTCGGCGATGCTTTTGCCTATCAGGGATTTTCCTGAGCCTGATACGCCGAGTACTACAATTTTGTTTGTCATCTTCTTTTGTCCTTATTGCCTTGCTGTTTTCAGCAAGGCTGTGTCGTTCAAAAAGCCGTATTGAACGGCATGGTCACAATGGATTACTTCCACCAAAGGGCCAGCTGAGGGAAGAATATGACCAACAAAAGCACCGCTACTTGCATGCCAATAAAGGGCAGTAAAGAGCTGAAGATTTCGCCAAGGCTAATGTCTTTAGGGGCAACGGATTTAAGGTAAAAGGCCGCCGGACCAAAGGGGGGTGACAAGAAAGACACCTGCATGTTCAAACAGAACACCACACCAAACCAGATAGGGTCTAAACCAAGCCCGGTAATAATCGGCACAAAGATTGGCATGGTTAATAGCGCAACACCGACCCAATCTAAGAACATGCCCAATATTAGCAATATCACCATCATGATCATGATGGTGCCCATGACGCTGCCGCCACTGAGGGTAAGAATGGTTTCTTCAACGAAATCGATGCCGCCCATTAAGTTGTAAACACCGACCAGCGCGGTGGCACCAATACCGATCCAGATGATCATGCCACAGGTGCTCATGGTGGCTTTGGCGCTGTCTTTTAGCATGGCAAAATTCAATTCACCGCGAATCGCCGCGCTGATTAAAATACCAACAACACCCAGTGCAGAGGCTTCTGTGACTGAGGCCACACCGGTATAAATACTGCCCAGTACCATCATCACGGTAAGCAAAGGGAACAGTAGGGCTTTGAAATAATTAACATCTTCCTCGGCAGCCAGTTCTTCTGCACTTGGCAGTGGTGCGTATTCTGGGCGCAGACGACAGATGATCAACACGTAAGCCATATAAGCAAAGGCAAGAATAAACGCCGGTAGGAAGGACGCTTTGAATAAGTCGCCAATGGAAACGCTGGCGGTTAGACCATAAATAATCAATACAATACTGGGGGGCAGCATGGTGCCTAATGCGCCACCCGCACAGGTGACACCAATCGCCAGTTTGCGGTTGTAGCCAAGACGCAGCATTTGCGGTAACGCCAAGATGCCTAGTAGGACGGTTTCGCCGCCAATAACGCCAGACATAGAGGCCAATACCACGGCGACTAATAAGGTTTGTATCGCCACACCGCCGCGCAATTTACGGCCAAACACCTTCATCGCATCGAACAGATCGCGGGCAATACCGGATCGGTCTAGTAAGGCGGCCATTAGGACAAACATGGGCACCGCAAGGAAAACATAGTCGCCAACGAAGCTGTACAAACGGCTGGTAATCAATGGCAAAGCGCCAACACCGAACCAGCCAATGGCAAAAATAAGCGCCACTAGTGCCGTGACGAAAGCCAATTGCATGCCCGTTAGTAGCAATGCAATCATAGAACCGAGCATTAATAGGCTGCCGTAGCCTATGCCCATCGCAGATAAATCAAACATCTTTACGTTTCCTTAAGCTGTTTAGTTCTTGTATTAGATGCAAGGAAAACTGCACAAACATAACGCACAGCGTGGCGAACACCATGCCTTTTACTAAGGCTGGGAATACGGGATTCCAAGCGGATCCTGAGGTTTCTAAACGCAAATCACCAAATGGCGTGAACCAAGAATCCTGCACCATTTGATAAGCCGCCCAGCTAAGTAGACCGGAAAATAGCAATCCCATAACATGATGAAAAACATTCAACCAACGACGTGTACTGTCCGATACGATGTCATAGATAAGCACCACACGAACATGTTTGTTGATTGATAAGGCGTAAATACCGCCATAGATAAATAAAACACCGCCTAAAAACGTCGCGGTTTCGTGTACCCACATAGTGGGGTCGTTAAACACGTAGCGCATAATGACTTCATAAAAAGAAATGGCGACGGTAAAAAGAAATAATAAGCTGATGGCATTGCCAAAGGTGAAGATAGCCTTATCTAAAATATTTCTTGGCTGCTCTGAGCTATCAGGAGAATCTGGATGAATTTCGTCTGTCATGATCATAATCCAATGAAAATCAGCCGCCAGCGAGATAGTGACGTGCTAGCGGCTGGTGTGCTGGTTTTGAAGGTTTCCAACAATAGTCAACAAGGGTACGACGTGGTGTATAACCTCGTCGTACCGGATCATCATAGGCTTATAGAAGGTCGTTTTCTTCTAAATAAGTGGTAATGGAATCGTAGACTTTTTGCGCGTTGTCAGAGCCTTTTGCAAACTCTTCCCACTGTGTACGAGCAATGGTGCGGAATTTTTTACGTTCTTCTGCAGACCAGTCGTGAATAGTGATATTTGGATCTGCTTGCGCGGCTTTCACAGCGGCTTGGTCAGCAATACGTAATTGCGTTGTCATGTCTTCTGCGAAGTCACGTACCGAAACCGTTAGAATAGCTTGAATGTCCGCTGGCAGAGCGTCCCATTTTTTCTGATTCATTGAAATATCGATCAATGGCAAAGAATGGAAACCAGGCTGTACAGGGTGTGTGGCAATGTCGTTCATGCCGGATTTTTGGTTGGTTGAGAAAACCGTGTAATCCGCTGCGTCGATCACGCCTTTGCTTAGCCCCGTGAAGACTTCAGAACCTGGTAGGTTTACTGGAGCCGCCCCTGCCGCCGCAAAGACACGCTGTACAAGACCTTCTGGCGCACGCAGTTTTAGACCTTTCAAATCCGCTACGCTGTCTAGTGGTACACGAGCCACCAAAGACTCAACGCCAGTGGTAGAACCGCCAATGAATTTCACACCGTAAGGCGCGTAAAGTTCATTCATTAGTTCGTAACCACCACCGTAGTTTACGTATTGTAGAAGTTGCTGAGTGTTTGACCATGCACCAACCGTGTTACCAATTAGGCCAAAGGCTGGGTCTTTGCCAGAGAAGAATTCCGTCGCGGTGATATGGCCATCTAAGATGCCCATTTTAATGCCGTCTAGGGTTTCTGTGTGTTTAAAAATACTGCCAACAGGAAGCAATTCGATTTGAACACGACCGCCAGTCATAGACTCGACGCGTTGGGTCCATTCTTTTTGAACTTGGAAGTTTTTGTCACCCGCTGGATCAGAGGATTGAAACTTGAAGTTATAATCCGCAGCAATCGCAGAGGTGGATAGAATGCCGGCCATAGAGGCGGTCAATAATGTGGTGCTGAATTTGTTCATGATATTGCTTCCCATTATTTTTTTTTGAAAGAACTGTTTGTTGCAAACAGTTTTTAGGAAATTACTTAGTTTTCATTGAGGCTTTTTATTCAATGTTACCGGTAACTAAGAATGGCAATGTTACCGGTAACTTTTCGCTCTCGTCAAGTGTTTGACGTTTTATTTTTAAAGGACAAATACAAGGACAAAGTGAAGGGCAAATAGCTGATTGATATATAAGGCTTCTTTATAAGTATAAATCTTTTTTATAGGAGCCATGAAAAAGGTGAAAAACACAGCATAAGCGGCTCTTTATCCGCTTTTAGGGTGATTATCTTGGTTCCAATCAGCCATTTCTTTCACTAAGATAGTCATTGATTACAAAGTTGCTTTTTCTTTCTAGCCTTTTCATCACGGTGTGTTGTTATGCCGTTGAGTTCATCCACAAGGAAATTTTTAATGGCCCGTTGGGGATTACGCGGTAAATCATTATTTGCTTTAGCCGCTAGCTGTTTGTTTGCCTTGCTGATCATCGTGGTGATGGGTGGTTTTTTCATTCAAAAAGGCCAGGAATATTCAGCCGAAAACTACGCCACGAGTTTCACACAGCTTAACTATCAGCGCATTTTAACCCCAGTCTCGCGCGAAGTGGCATTAGCAGAGCGCTTTGCTAACTCAACGATTGTTAAGTCTTGGTTGCAGCGCCCAGATGACCCCGCATTAGAAACCGCATGGCTTGAAGAAACGCAAGGCTACCTCGATACCTTTCAAAATCACGCCATGTTTATCGTCAATGATGGCACGCTAAACTATTATTTCGCCGACCAAGAAAGCGCCCTCTCACGAATCCCGAAATACACACTAAGCCAGCAGAAAAACGCCGATAGCTGGTATTTTGCTATGCGCGAGACAAACACCCCCTTCAATATTAATGTGAACTACGATGAAGTATTAAAGGTAATGAAGGTGTGGATTAATTTTCAGGTCCGCGATCACGGTCGGTTTATTGGCTTAGCGGGGACGGGGTTTTCTCTGGAGCTTTTTATTAAGCAATTTGCTGAAAATCCGGTGCCCGGCGTGACGCCCTTTATTCTCAACGCGGATGGCACGATCGAAATTCATCAAAATGAAAAGCTGATTGCCTACAATGCGCAGAACGGCGACGCTAGCCTAGGCTCTATTTATTCCTTGTTGGACGATGATGAGTCTAAGCAAACTGTCCAAGCGGCGTTGGCCAGTGCGCAACAGAGTGATGGCAACGTTGTTACGGTTCCGGTTATGCAGGATGGCCATAAACAGTTGATGTCATTTGTGTATTTTCCATTATTGGATTGGTTTGTGGTGACCAATGTGGATTTGGCCAGCGTGAGTGTTTTTGATTCTAGTCTTGTCTTGCCCGCGGTCAGTGTTTTTGTACTGATGTTGGTTATATTATTGATTGTATTTGGCTTTGTGGTGGAGCGTTTGTTAATTGCACCGATTAGGCAGCTACAAAGGTCGGCGAAAAACATCGCCAGTGGCTCTTATGACGTGACGTTGGCCACAGGTGGAAACGACGAAATTGGAGAATTAGGCAAAACCTTCAATAAAATGGCACAACAAGTCAGAAACCATACGCAAGAGTTGGAGCATAAAGTTCAGGCTCGAACCGCTGAGCTGGAATTGGCCCATGCAAAAGTGTTGGAAGCTCATCGTAAAATTGGCGCGTCGATTGATTATGCCAGCTTGATTCAGAAATCGATTCTACCCGATCGCCAGATGCGGCAGTTTTTAGGGGAAGAACACAGTGTTATTTGGCGTCCGCGGGACGTGGTTGGTGGTGATTTTTATGTGTTTCACCCCACTGACGACGGTTGTGTCTTGGGGATTGTGGATTGTGCTGGGCATGGTGTTCCGGGCGCGTTAATGACCATGTTAATACGTGCGGCGATTGATTATGCAATTGCCCGAGTGGGGATTGCCGATCCTGCCGCCTTGTTGTCTTCTATTGATGACACTCTACGCTCTATGTTGAATGAAGACATGAGCGCTAATAAAGTCGCGACAAACGCCGATGTTGGCTTGGTGTATGTACCCAAAAAGGGCGATTTTATGCGCTTCTCTGGGGCTAAAATTGCCTTGTATGGCAGTAATGGCAAGGTGTTAATAAAGCACAATTCTGGCCGCCGAGCCTTAGGTGACCGTCGCCGTGGACACTATGAAAACACCGAGTTACCTATGTCCGGTTGGACTTATTACATGACCACGGATGGGTTTTTAGACCAATCTGGCGGTGATAAGAACTTTGGTTTTGGTAATCAACGTTTTGAAACGTTAATTAAAGACAACGCGGCGTTATCTTTAAAAGAGCAAGCGGCGTCTTTTGAGTTTGCCTTAGATGAATACATGGGAGACCAACCACAAAGGGATGACATTACGCTGTTGTCTTTTCGGTTTGATGCCAACAATAATGCACAGTGAATTATGAGGAGGTGAGATGAGTTCGCCAGATTTGTATGGATTAAGAGAGCGCTTCGAGAAAGACAATATTTTATTGTGTTTTAACGGTCCAATTTCTCGTAGTTTAATTGAAGAGATTGGTAACGCGCTAAAAAACTATTTGAAGTCCGAACAGCTGTCTCCAGCGTCGGCGCTAGATGTGTTTGCGGCGTATATTGAACTGACCCAAAATATTCGCCATTACGCGGCGTCTTCGCAATTACCTGGGGCCGACACGGCGACAGTGATTGTTAGCCATTATGACGGTTGTTATCGTGTTGCGGCGGGCAACATGGTGCGTGTAGCAGATGGTAAGGCTTTGGTTGAGCGTATTGCGTTATTTGCTAAAATGGACAAAGCAGAACTCAAAACCCTCTACAAAACGCAACTTCGAAGGCCTCGCGATGAAACTGCGGTGACGGGCGCTGGGCTGGGCTTGATCGACATGGCGCGTAAATCCTCAAAGCCGATGGAAGCGACATTGAAAGACATCGGTAACGACATGGCTTATTTCAGCTTAAGTATACAAATCTGAGACTATGAATATGAATGATTTAATAATAGAAGGGACGGTTTCTTCTCCGAGTGTGAAAGGGGATTGGGCAAACGGCATTCTGCATATGGAAGGCGATTCTTACCCAGAAAATTCCTATGAGCTTTATGCCGATATGGTAGCTTGGGTAGCACGTTATCTTGAAGAGTCGTCTGAACCACTGACGCTAGAATTGGCGTTGTTATACCTTAATACCAGCAGTATTAAAGTGATGATGGATATGTTTGATGAAATGGAAGAGCGCTTTCAAACAGGCCGCCAAGTGGCGGTAAATTGGTACTTCGATGAAGAAAATGAGCGAGTGGCGGAACTTGCAGAAGAGTTCAAAGAAGATTGTACTTTTCCTTTTAATATCATAGGCAAATAAATGACGACTGACTTCACTGAACTTGAAAAAACCATTCAGGATATTTTGGCCAAACCAGAGTATCAAGATCACCCTGCTAGTGTCGCGCTGAGTAAGCTGTGGGCGGTCAATCAAGACCAGTGGAATCGCATGGATCGTTTAACCCGGCTATCCGATTCGTACCAAGATATGATGCTCCAGCGAGAAAAAAGCCTCAGTGAGCGGTTTGATAAACACCTGCGTCAATTGGAAAAAATGACGCGAATATCAGATCGTTATCAGCGCAGTTTAAGACAGCTGAATATTGAGTTAGAGAAAACCTCATTGATTGATCCATTGACGGAGCTGCCCAATCGACGAATGATGATGAGGCGTTTGTCCCAAGCCTTTGACTATCAGCAAGAGGAAGATCAGCAAGAGGAAGATCAGCAACAAGAAGACTCGCAAGACCGTCCACAAGGGCAAGCGGAAAACCATCCAGTTGAGCATTTGGCTGTCGCCATGGTGGATGTTGATTACTTTAAGAAAGTAAACGATGAGTTTGGTCATCAAGTGGGTGATGATGTGTTAATCGCCATTGGCAAGCTGATGGAAAAAGAGATTGAGGGTCATGGCGTGATTGGGCGCTGGGGCGGCGAAGAATTTTTGGTCATATTGCCCGGTTACAAGATCGCCGACGCGGCCATTGTGATGGAAGCGCTGCGCTCCAACGTTAATGCTTACTCTTTTCAAGTCGACGAAAAAACCGTGTCAACCAGCGTTAGTATTGGCCTTGCGGGTTACCAAGATAAGGATTCGATGGACTCGCTCCTTTCAAAAGCAGACAACGCTTTGTACCTTGCCAAATCAAAGGGTCGAAACAGCGTGGTCATTGGATAAAGACAAGGATCTATTGGTTTACCTAGACATTGGTCTAAGAAGGGTTTTGTTGTCTAGGATAAAAGCGCACACTCTTTTATCCGTCGATAAAATGAGAATAATAAGATGGCCGCGATCGACATCCCCGAAGTTCATAAATTTATTGAAACCATTCCGCCTTTTTCAAGCTTGAATTTGCTAGAGCGTAAGCAAGTGCTAACCGGCGTGTCCATGTTGTACGTGCGACAAGGGCAAACCTTAGTGCTAACGGGGGAGGCGGCTACGGTGCATTTAATTCGCCGTGGCGCGTGTGAAATCCGTACGCCAAAAGGTGGGCTGGTGGATCAAATCGCCGATGGCGAGTGCTTTGGCGTGTCCAGTGTGATGGCGCAAAATCCCGATGGTTTACAAGTGGTGGCGATGGAAGACAGTTTGGTCTATCGCTTCAACAAAACGCATTTTATGCAGACGCTGGAAAAGAGCGAAGCCTTTGGGCTCTTTTTTGAATATACACAGCATAATCGCTTGCGCAAATTATCTCGCCGTCAAAGCAACGAATTGGCCTCTCCCGCCTTACAATTATCGACACCTGTCGCACACATTATGACGCGTCAGTTGATTTTGGCGTCCCCAGAAGAAACCGTGCAAACCATCGCCATGCGCATGACCGAAGCCCGAGTCAGTTCGATTCTGGTGGTGGAAGCGGAGCGTTTGCTGGGCATTGTGACCGATCGAGATTTGCGTTCTCGCATCTTGGCGCTTGGCGGTTCGGCTGACACATTAATAAAAGACATGATGACCCTCGATCCGGTTAGCTTGCCGCCAGACTCTTTGGTGATGCAGGCGCAAACCTTAATGAGTGAAAGCAATATTCACCATTTGCCGATTGTTGACGAGGATAAAAAAGCCGTTGGCATGCTAACCGCCGCGGATTTACTGCGTCACCAAGAGTTGAGCCCACTTTTACTGATCAATCAAATTCATCGCCAGCAATCCATCGACAGCCTCGCCAATGTTTGCAAGCAATGGCCAACCTTGATTATTAATTTGATTGTCACCGATATGAAACCAGTCGATGTTGGTAAAGTATTGGCGACGGTCAGCGATAACTTAACGCGACGGGTGATTGAGCTGGCGTTGGATAAACTTGGCCCTGCGCCGATGGCATTTCAGTTTTTGGTGTTTGGCTCACAGGCGCGCCGCGATCAGTCACTCGGCAGTGACCAAGATAACGGTTTGATGCTGGAGCGTGAACCGACCACAGCAGAAAGTCAGTACTTTGCTGAATTGTCTGAGTTTATCTGCCAAGGGCTCGCCCTTTGTGGCATTCGCCTTTGCCCCGGTAATATCATGGCGAGCAATCCTGAATGGCGCAGAACTCAGGCAGGTTGGCAACAAGCGTTTTCCACCTGGATCAAAAGCAGTGCGCCAAGTGCCTTGCTTCATGCCAGCATCTTTTTTGATATTCGCTGTGTGTATGGAAGCGAAGCGCCAGTCCTTGCGTTGATTGCCGCCATGCAACGAGAAGTGAACAAAAACAGCGTCTTCCTTGCCACGTTAACCCGCGCCGCACTGGCGACTAAGCCACCATTGGGCTTTTTTCGGCATTTTTTACTGGAATCGTCTGGGGAACATAAACATCAGTTGGATTTAAAACACCAAGGTTTGGCGTTAATCAATGATCTGGCGCGCTTGTATGGTTTGTCTTGTCAGACTTATCGGGTGGCGACATTGGACCGAATCGAGCAAGCGATCCGCGAAAAGCTGATTAGCGTAGACACCGCGCGTAACCTAATCGACGCGTGGGACAAATTAAACGGCTTGCGCTTAGAAGCGCAACGTCGACACTGGCAAGCGACAGGTAAAGCCAGCGCCTATCTCGACCCTAAAGATTTAAGCTCCTTAGAACGCAAACACCTGAAAACCACCTTTAGCATTATTAGCGACGTGCAAGACGTGGCGCAACAGCGCTTTTTAAGAGGATACAGCTAGATGCTGGCGGATTGTTTGCAAAAACTTAAAGCTTGGCAGCGCTTTCGACAGTCGACAAAACGAGCCTGGAGTGAGTGGGAGTATTTGGTGCTCGATATTGAAACTTCTGGGCTGGATGCGAAACAAGACCGTATTGTTAGCGTGGGGTGGGTTTGTATCCGAAACGGCACGATTGAATTAGACAGCGCCCGCCATATCGTATTGGACAGCGCCAAAATAGGCGACAGTGTCGGCATCCACATGATTACCGATTCAGACGTGCAACAACAGGGCAAACGCCAAGAAAGCGTCCTACGTTACCTACGGCACTTGCTGCGCGAGCGTATTTTGGTCATGCACCACGCGCCAATGGAACTGGGGTTTTTAAAACAAGCGTGGCAAGCCGAAGCGCTGCCTACGTTTTCCGTGAGTTGGCTGGATACCTTAGCCATCGAAAGAACCAAAGCCCACCGATCACAACAACCAATCCAAGAGGGCGGCTTTCGCCTTGGCGCCTGCCGAGAACGCTACGGCTTACCAGAATACCAAGGCCACGACGCCCTTACCGACGCCCTAGCCACCGCCGAACTACTCCTCGCGCAAATCGCCTACCAAGGCCACGACTGCCGACTACAGGACCTAAACCAAATGGGCGGTGGACGAGTGAAGTTCACGACGCGTTAATTGTGCTTCATACCTCATTTCCGTGAAGACGGTTGCCGCAAAAGGTTTTGTAGGCCTGATTACAGTCGTGCCTCCCTCATCAGGCCTACAAAACCTATCCAACCTTCGCTGAATACCTTTTGCGACAGCCTCTAGAAGGAATCGGCGATAATCCCCAGTGTTCTTCTTTGGGTTCGGTGGCTAAGAGGGTTGGGTTTTCTGACCAGTGTATTAGGCTCATTTCTCCGCTTGCTGATTCAGTCAGTGCTGTGCAGTGTTCAACCCAGTCGCCGTCGTTGCAGTACAGAATGTCGTCTTTGATGCGAAACGAGGCAAAGTGAATGTGCCCACAAATATAGCCGTCGACTTTTTGATTTTTGGCGGATTTGAGCGCGGCGGTTTCAAAGCGTTCGATAAATTCTTTGGCCTTGCTGATATGGCTTTTTAAGTAGCCCGCGAGGGACCAATAAGGCAGCCCCACCAAACGCCTTATACTATTGATCCATTGATTCAACGACAACATGAGTCCGTGGGCTTTGTCGCCAATGGCGAGCATGAGTGGGCTGATTTTTACCATTTGGTCGAATTCGTCGCCGTGGCTGACGTGAAAAGTGCGGCCATTGGCGGTTTTGTGGCGAGCATTGAGTTTTATGTCGATGCCAGAAAGGGTTTGCCCCGCAAATTGACGGAAAAACGCATCGTGGTTGCCGGGAATATAAATGACTTTGGTGCCGGATTTTGCCATGGCGAGAATACGTTCGACGACTTGGTGATGAGCCTCGATAAAATACGCCCGGTGGCGCATTTCTTGTAAATCGATAATGTCACCGACTAAATACAGGGTGTCTGTTGTGATCGATTGTAAAAAATCGAGTAAGTGGGCCGCTTGGCACGCTTTGGTTCCCAGATGGACATCTGAAATAAACACAGAGCGGAATTTTGTCTGCATAAACACCTCCTATTGTTGCCTGTCTTAAGAGTAAAGAGGGTTTATGACAGATGTGTGAGGCCTTTGTGACAAGTTAACTTGAAAAAACCGGATTACAGCGTATTAGGCGGAATGGTGGGGGCGAGTGTGTAGTTTGTCGATATCGACAGGGGGATGCGTTGGCTGAAAATACACAATATTGCCGCCTTGTTGTTTGGCCGAATTTTTGGCGTGGGCGGCCATTTCTGCAACTTGGTGATGGTTGTTGGATTGCTCTGGATCTGGGTGCACGACGCCAATGGCTAGGCTGAGTATTGGGTGAAAACGCATTTCGCCGTGACGGCTTTTTGTCCATACGCCGCCTTCTGCTAGGGTGTCATCACTGTAGAATGCTCGTATTTTTTGGGCGAATGTCTGCAGAATCATGTCACATTGATGTTGCCAATCTGGGCTACCGAAAATCACCACAAAATCGTCGCCCCCAATGTGACCGATAAAGTTATTGTCCGGAGCGACCCATTCTTTGATCAAGGCACCAACGAGTTGAATGACGGCGTCACCTTTTGAATAGCCGAAAAAATCATTGAAAGGTTTGAAGTCATTGAGATCAAAGTACGCCACGTAAAAATCTTCTTTGGCTAATAGGCGTCGGCTTACTTCCCAATGTATTGGGACATTGCCTGGCAATAGCGTGAGGGGATTTGAGTAGGTGGCGTTTTGTATTTTTAGTTCGGTGATGCGCTTTAATAAGTCTCTAAGATGGCCGGTGCCAATAAATTTACCTTCTCTAACGATGATGATTTCGTTGTTTATCGTATCGGATTCTTGGTCTGTCATTAATGTCGAGACATTGGACAGCCCGACGTTGCTTTCGACAATAAGTACATCATCGCTCAGTAGGTTGATGACGGGTTTGTGTTCGTATAATGCGCGACCGTAAGGCGTGGAAAACAGTTCATGTAACTGATTGCGCCGTACCACTCCCAATGGCTCGCCATGGGGGTTGAGTATGGGAATGGCGATGAGGTCGGGTTGTTTTCTAAAATATTGCGCCGCGTCTTCGAGTAAGTCGTTTTCGAGCAAACTGGGGGTTGGGCGGCACAGGGTTTGTACGGTTTCAGAGTGGTCTATTTGAAACTGCGAGCGCCTTTTGGCTTGTTTCACTAAATATGGATGGGTTGAAAATGCCGGGTGTTCTGTCGGGCGCCCTAGAAAATACCCTTGTCCGAGTGTGACGCCGATGGCAATTAATTGGTCGAGTTCTTGTTGCGTTTCGATGCCTTCGGCGATGAGTGTGCAGTTCAGTCGTTGGGCAATGGTGACAATAGAGCGAACAAACTCGCGTTTAATTTCATCTTTGTCGACGCCGGTAATAAAGTGCTTATCTATTTTGACAATGTCTGGTTGTAGTTCAGACCACAGTTGTAACCCTGAATATCCAACACCTAAGTCATCGATGGCGACTTGAAAGCCCATTTTTCGATAATGCTCCACACTGTTTCGGGATAAGCCGTTGTGGTCATAAGGGTGTTGTTCGGATAGCTCAATGACGATGTCTTTTTGATCCAGTCCAAGCTCTTTTAAGATGGCAAGTGTCATGCCTGATTGGTGGTCTGGGGACGCCAATAACGAAGCGCTGACGTTAAGAAAAAGTCGGCCTTTTAATGACAGTTTGGCGAATTTAGACAGGGCTTTTTCACGGCAGAGAAGTTCTAATTTGTGCAGTTTTTCTTCTTTTTGCGCCAGCGTAAACAGTGGGTCTGGGGAGAAGAGGGGAGAGTTCATTGGACCGCGAGACAATGCTTCGTGCCCATATATTTCACCGTTGTTGAGGTTATAAATGGGTTGAAAATACGGCGTAATTAACGCGTTTTTAAGTATTTTCTCAAGCAAGTCGCGGTCGTCTATTTGGCTCATTTCGTCTCAAATATAGTCAGGGTGAGTGGATGTTGTTGAAAGGATTTTATGTCGTATTTATGACACTTTCATGACGTGTGATTTTTGATCTAGAGGGAATCGACTCTAAGGCGGTCAAATAAAATGCAGTAGAAGAAAAAGGGGTAACCATGGCAGCGAGCGGATTGGTAAGAGCGGGATGGTTTGTTGATTTGGATAGTTTGTTGATTTGGATAGTTTGTTGATTTGGATAGTTTGTTAGAGCGGGGTGGTTTGTTGGTTTGGATACTGAAGAAGCCCCCGTTACCGGATCGATTTGTTATTTTTGCCTTTCGATCTTCGGGAACATTGGGGCCTTAGCGTCAGGAGGGTATTTGTCTCGACCACGGTTGTTAGTGCGTTTGATTATGCAAAACAGCAAAAGCGACAACGGCAGTAAAAAAGCAAATAAAGTGACGTAAAGGTTTGTGAAAAATAAAACGCTGATCTTAGTGCTGAGAAGCCGATTTTAGTGGGCGACTAGCGGTAACATTGGCAAAAAATGCTTTAACGTTTGCTGTCATTTTCTTGATTAGAGCGGTGAAGTAAGCACGACGTAATTCGTAGGCTTTTTCCACATAGTAATCAGTGTCAAGGTTGCCAAAAGTATCGTATTTCATCTCGTTTTTCATAATGATTCTCCTATCAAAATAAGTCATGGTTGACGCTGTTTATAATAGGGCTCAGCTAATGAATCGGCAAACGATCAATTTTCAGCTGATAGGTTAGAAAAATTCATCAAATCGCGGGCTGGTTGCTCAATGCACGAAATTTTCCCGGCGGGACGCCTGTTGAGCGCTTAAAAAAACGTGAGAAGTAGCCCGGGTCTTTAAAGCCCAAATCGTAACTTATTTCTTCTACTGAACGGGCGGTATAAATCAGGCTGCGCTTTGCTTCGAGTAAGACTCGGTCATGTATTAGTTCTAGTGTGCTTTGGTTAAACGCGGTTTTACTGAGGCGGTTTAAGCGGCTGATCGAGGTGTTTAGTTTCTCTGCGTATTGATGGCTGGTCCAATGTTCTCGGTAGTGTTTTTCGATCAGTTCTTTGAGCTGTTGGGCTTGGCTAAGTTCGGTTTTATTGGTGTTGGTGACCGCGTCATTTGCCTGCTGGCGGTGTAACAATAATAAAATGGCTTTGATGAGATATTCGCTCATTAAGGCGCGCCCTTCACGAATAATAGCTGACTCACGTTCAAGTTGTTGGATGAGCGGCCAAAGCTCAGAAAAAACAGTGCGGTGCGCATTAAAATCGATATAACACGCTTGGCTAAGCAAGGGTTGAATGAATTTTGCAGACTTTTCCTTGTAGACATCTTCAAGCAAGGGCTCTGCAATGCTAATGACGCGCCCGTCGGTCTCTGGCGCGAAACGAAACCCATGTACTACCCCGGCTGGCACAATAATCGCCCACGCCCCGCGCAGCCGATACTGCTCAGCGTCGAGCTGCACATTGACTTCACCGGCCTTTAAAATAAGTATTTGAAAAAGCTGTGCATGTCGATGTGGGTTTATTTTCCAACCTAGGTCTCCGCTGCGCGATTCTATGTCTTCAATATGGAAAAACTCTGGATCATTGATCCAGCTGGATTCACCATAAAGGCCAAAGTGAGGGATGTTGAGGTGTTTCATGGGCTCTTCTTACTGTGGTAAATGAACAAATTATACTGTGCTAAATAGACAAGTGACTGTGTTAAAAAGACAAGTAACTGTGTTTAAAAGGCAAATAACTGTGCTAAATAAGCAAAAAGTACAATTTTTTGATGAAAAATAACCTAACGTATTCTGCCTGAATCTCTCATTATTATGGGTACTAGATGCCATTTTAGCTATTGGTATTGGACAATAACAATAAATCGGAGAGAAGCATGAAAACACAAGTTGCGATTATTGGTGCCGGCCCATCAGGTCTATTACTGGGTCAATTGTTAGCCAAACAAGGCATTGAGAACATTATTATTGAACGGGTGTCAGGCGAGTACA
This sequence comes from Marinomonas profundi, assembly GCF_020694005.1. Taxonomy (NCBI): domain Bacteria; kingdom Pseudomonadati; phylum Pseudomonadota; class Gammaproteobacteria; order Oceanospirillales; family Oceanospirillaceae; genus Marinomonas; species Marinomonas profundi. Next base: position 2,207,817 of record NZ_CP073013.1, read on the forward strand.
TTCTTGGGCGTATTCGTGCTGGTGTGCTTGAGCAGGGCATGACGGATTTGCTGCGCGAAGCGGGCGTTGGCGAGCGCATGGACAGAGAAGGTCAAGTGCATACCGGTGTTGAGTTGGCCTTTAACAACAAACGTGTGCAGATCGAATTAGAAAAGCTCACTGGCGGTAGCACTGTGATGGTGTATGGCCAAACGGAAGTGACACGTGATTTGATGGAAGCACGCGCCGGTGCGGGTTTAACCACTTATTACGAATCCAGCAATGTGGAGTTACATGATGTCAAAACCGATGCGCCTTATGTGACTTTTGAACAGAACGGCGAGCAACACCGATTGGATTGTGACTACATTGCGGGTTGTGATGGTTTCCATGGCGTATCGCGTCAAACCATACCCGAGTCGTCGCGTAAAGAGTTTGAGCGTGTCTACCCGTTTGGTTGGTTAGGGGTGTTGTCTGACACGCCACCGGTCAACCATGAGTTGATTTATTGTAAGACAGATCGCGGTTTTGCTATGACGAGTATGCGTTCGGCAACGCGCTCGCGTTATTATCTCCAAGTGCCGTTGACCGATAAAGCGGAAGATTGGAGCGATGACGATTTCTGGACAGAGCTAAAACGTCGTCTTCCTGACGATGTGGCGGCCAAGCTAGTGACTGGGCCAAGTATTGAAAAAAGTATTGCGCCACTGCGGTCTTTTGTCTGTGAACCGATGCAATACGGTCACTTATTTCTGGTTGGCGATGCGGCGCACATTGTTCCGCCAACGGGAGCAAAAGGGCTGAATTTAGCGGCGTCTGACGTGGCGACCTTGTATAAAGTGATGACACGGGTTTACAAAGAAGGCGACAAAGGCTGTATTTCTCAGTACTCAGACATTTGCTTGCGTCGTGTTTGGCATGGGGAGCGTTTCTCTTGGTGGATGACCAGTATGCTGCACGACTTTGGTCAGGGCGATGTTCATGATACTGACGCTGCGACGCATGAGAAATTTATGAGCTCAGAATTGAATTTCTACACCGACACCGAAGCTGGGCGTCGTATCATTGCGATGCAATATGTTGGCTTGCCTTACGAAGATTTGAGCAAATAAACTGTTTTGAAAACACTTTATTAGCAAAAAATGAACCTTGTTTGTTTTTTTGCTAATAAAAGTGATTTCATTTTTATTTATTAAATATCAATATTTTATATGCTATTTTGAATTTTATCTGATCTTTAAGAACGCTTCGTTTCTTTAAAAAAACGCTGTCGCTATCCAATTTTTCAATACCTTGGATTTATAATCAATTACCTTTTTGAAGATTAGGTTGCTAGTCTTCTTTAAGTATAGTGGTCGCAAGCATCCTGTGATCAGTGTGAACAATGAGATAAAAACAACAAAGCTACTTTGGAGTCGATTATGATAAAAATAATGAAGCACGCCGCTATCACGGCCGTTGCTGCTTCCGCTATTGTTAGTGCGCAAGCAAATGCATCCGCAGAGTATACTTTGCGTTTCAGTCATTTCTTTCCCGAGGTGTCAGGCCCAAGTAAAGGTCTATTTCAAAAATGGGCCGAGGCGGTCGAGACAGAATCAAACGGACGTATTGATGTACAAATTTATCCCTCTAGTACGTTAGCCAAGTCACCGGCTCAATATGATGCAGTGAAAAGCCGTATTGCCGATGCGTCGGTTGCGGTCCAAGGTTATACCGCAAACCGTTTCCCTTTGACGCAGATTGTTGAATTACCTGGTGTGACTCAAAATGCCGCTCAAGGCTCTTGTATCGTTCAGTCTTTATACGATGAAGGTCTGATTACGAGCGAATACCGCGAAACCAAACCTCTTTTCATGTTTACACATGGTGCGGGCGCGATTCATACGGTAGACAAAGAAATTAATACGCCAGAAGATTTAGCGGGTTTACGTATTCGTCGTCCAACCGCGGTGGTCGCAAAATTGCTTGAAGGTTTAGGAGCACAGCCTGTTGGCATGCCAGCACCTGATGCGTATCAGTCTGCTCAGCGTGGTGTCATTGATGGGGTTTCGTTGCCGTGGGAAGGTCAATATACCTTCCGTCTTAATGAGTTAACCCAACATCATACTGAGGTCGGTGGTCTTTATACATTGGCCTTTGTGATGTCGATTAATAAATCTTTCTATAACAGTTTGCCTGCGGATCTTAAAGAAGTCATCGATCATAACTCCGGTATGGAGTGGGCGAAAAAAGCGGCAGTGGTATTTGATGACTTAGATACTAACGGCCGTACTCAAGCCATTGAAATGGGCCATAAAATCAATGTTATTGAGGGCGGTGCCGAGAACCCTCTATGGAAACCTGTGCTTTATCAGGCAACAGAAGATTATTTGAACGAGTTACAAGAGAAAGGCTTACCGTCTTATAAAGTCTATGCTCGTGCTGTTGAATTGTCTCAGTCAGCGTGTCAATAACGTTATTTCGTTAAATGTTTCGAGTAGAGGCAGTTGGAGAGATTTAAATGAAGGTGATAGCTCAAATAGTCGAGCGTATAACCCATGGAATGCACCTATTGGGCGGGTTTTTCTTAATCGCAATGATGGTGGTTACCCTGTGGGATGTGTTTACCAGAGGTCTTTTTACCATGACGGATGGATCTGTTGATTGGACCATTCTAGGGGGAATCGAGTTGGTAAAATACAGTCTGCTATTTACTGTGCTCTTCATTTTGCCTCACTCTGTTAGCCGTTCTCAGGTCATTGTTGACCTGTTTACGGAGCGGCTTCCAGCAAGAAGCAAAAGAGTATTAGAAGCCATCTACATGTTCTGCTTTGGTTTGATGGGTGTTGGTATGAGTTACGGTTTTTATCATTTGGTGGATGAGGCGGCGATGAGTTATGAAACCACTCAGGATTTGTTGATCCCATTAACCTATTTTTATGGTGTCGCGGCATTTGCCACGGCCATGCTCGCGGTATCTGCCACAGTGCATACGCTTCAATTATTAGTTTGCAGGAAGACAGCGTCATGAGTACATCAATGATCGGCATCATTTGTATTGCTGCCATGTTGTTATTAATTGCACTGCGTGCGCCCGTTGCATTAACTATGGCGTTGGCAGGTTTTGTAGGTTTTGGTTGGATTGTTGCATTTGATCCTGCGGTTTCTATATTGGCAAGTGGCCCGTTTGAAACCCTGTCTAATTACAGTTTTAGCCCTATTCCGATGTTTATTTTGATGGGGGTGTTTGCGTCAAAAGCGAGGATGTCGCAAGAGCTTTTTGATGGCTCAAGGGCAATGTTTGGTAGCTGGCGAGGCGGAATGGGATTGGCCGCGGTTATGTCTTGCGGTATTTTCTCGGCGATTTCCGGCTCTTCTATGGCGACAGCTGCAAGCATGTCTCGTGTAGCATTACCTGAAATGGAAAAAAATGGCTATGCACCGACTTTGGCAACAGGGGTTTTGGCGGCTGGTGGTACATTGGGCATCATGATTCCGCCTTCTATTGCCTTGCTCTTGTATGCCTTGATTACGGAACAATCTGTTGGCGATATGTTTATTGCTGGCATGGTGCCTGGTTTGCTTGGCTTGGTAATGTATGGATTGACTGTGGCGGTACTTGTTAGCGTTTTTCCGAATATTGCACAACCGGGTCAGGCGACGACCTTAAAGGAGAAATTGCTTGGGTTAAAAGGTTTAGTGCCTTTTACTGGGGTTTTTGTATTTATTATTGGTGGGATTTACACTGGTTGGTTTACCCCAACAGAAGCATCGGCGGTGGGCGCTGGCGCAACACTAGTGATCGCCTTGTTTCGTGGCATGCGTTTTGAGCAATTTAAAGACGCCGTTGGTGAAACCTTAGTCATGTCTGCGATGATCTTCTTTATGATCATTGGTGCGGAGATTTTTGGCTACTTTTTATCTGTATCGCGTATTTCTTTTTCATTGGTCGAATATGTCGACAGTCTTCAGCTTAGCCCTTATATGATCTTATTGTGTGTGTTGATTATCTTCATGCTGCTAGGTTGTGTGATGGACAGTATTGCCATGTTGTTGCTGACTGTGCCCGTGGTGTATCCATTAATTGAAGCGGCGGGTTTTGATCCCATTTGGTTCGGGATTGTGGCGGTTATTACGGTTGAACTCGGTTTGATTACACCGCCTGTCGGAATGAACGTCTTTGTTATTAAGTCGGTGGCCCCGCATATCTCCATTGGGGACATGTACAAAGGCGTCATGCCATTTGTGATTGCCGATTTATTGCGTCTGGCCTTGATCGTTGCTTTTCCGTTCCTTGCAATAGGATTGCTGTAAAAATAGCGCTATTGCTGTCTTTAGAAAACAAAAAACGGCCCTATTGATTAGGGCCGTTTTTTTTATCAAATTAATAGCATCTAGACTTATCAATTAATTGCTTAGGGTAAATACCTCGCCCCTTGGGGCGGGTTATTTATTAGTATCTAGAGGCTTTAATCTAAACGCGTCAACCAGGTAAACAGGGCTTCAATGGCTTGATTCGACCAGTTGACGGTGGCTTTTTCTTGCGCGCTGGTGAGGCTTTTGCCAATGCCTCTGGCGCTGACGCTCCAAGAGGCTAGGCGCGAACCCGTTGGGGCGATGAGTTCTAGGGTGCCGTCTTCAAAGGCGTAAAAGCGTCCGTCTTGTGTCTCATGGTGCTGTACGGTTCGGCTGTTAAGCAGAAAGAGTGAGTCGCTTTTTGGGGTGAGACCATAATGCGAGAGGGCGCTGGCAAGGGCGTCGGCCTGTCTTGTTTTCGATGCGTCAAAACCATAACTGCTCAGCGCTTGGTTGAGACGTTGCTCTGTGTGTTGAATATCGGCATCCGCTTTGCCTAGGGCGCTTCTTTGTGTTGAGTAGAGGTTGAGTTCGTCTTGATACGATTGGCGTTGAGCAAAATAGGGAATCAGCCGCATATAAGTCTGCCAATCTTGCGGTGCCGCTGGGTGTGCTTCTGTTGTTGCGGTTAGCAAGCCTGCCTGCGTGCGAATCATCTCGTCGGTGTCACGAATTGCACCTTGTAGTTTGGCAATAATGCGGCTGCGATCAAGGGATTGTAGGGCGTAAACATAGTTTTTCCCAGTGAAGCGTTTTTCGTTTATCGCTTGTTCCAGCTCAATCGGTGACGTTGTCACTTGCGTATAGGCGGTGGCTATTTTCGATACTTGTTCTTCGCCTTGTCCCGATCGTACTTGCGTGTCTTGGGTATTGGTTTGGCTAACTTGAGTACGTAGCTGTTGTGCGATTTGCGCATTGCCATTTTGCTCGGCTTGAGTGAAGGCTAAGGCGATATTTTCAATCCGTGGTGCGCTGCCAACGCCATACAAATGCGTGTTACTTTGTGGCGGAGACGATACCCAATCGGGCATCGTCTCTTCATTTTGAGCGGTTTGGGTATCGATGATTGAACAGCCCGCCAAACTGAGCAATAGCCCAGTCAGCATCAGGCTATTGAGTACCGAAGGAAGTGCAGAGAGTTTCATGGTTAGAAAAAGCCTTTATCTGCCAATTTTTTGATTTTCTTCTGACCGTTCCAGACTTCACGGTTGGTGGTCATGTCGATCAATTTCAAATCGACTTGATAGAAGCTCACTCGTTGGTCGCCATTGGAGTCGACAATTGAGTTGATGGTGCCAGACAGTGCAAACCCAGCGCCTTGTTCTAGACCAAATTTAGCCACGGTATCGGGTGCCGCGTTGAGTTCTTGCTCTTCACGTTCTGTGCGAATGTCGTCTCGTTCCGCACCGGAAACAACAAAGTCGACTTTGCCCGCGCGTAAAAGGCTGCGTTTGATGTCGTTAATGAAGGTATCAACCGGAATGTGCTCAGAGGTTTTGTTGCGAATGGTTTGAACAATAACCGTCGGGTTGCCTTTGTTGCTGAAATTGTAGTCACGGAACCAAGGGAAGGTGAGCATGTCGCCCATCATTTCTTCTGCCACGAGGCGTGAGTCTGTGTCATTCCAGCGGTCAGACAACATGACGTCTTCGTTGCTGTCTAGGCGCTTAACGCTGCCGGAACAAGCGGTTAATAACACGGCCATAGAGAGGGCGACTAATCCCTTCCAGGAGAGAGAAATCAAATTAGACTGTTTAAGTGTGCCAATGCGCATGATATTTTCCTTACGTCCGTTTTAGCCTGATGCCAAGCCGTTAGTGTAATCAATTTAATAGGGATTGCGTAGATTCCAAACTTTAATTTTGTTGGCTTCTAGAGTGACCTTGCCAAGCGAGAACACATTTTCATTTACTTTATAGGTTGGTGTGTAGTCTCCAGGAGAGAGCGGTTCTCGTGTTAATCTGACTTGGGCTGGCAAGGTTAGCCAGTTTCGCGTATCGGCGGCAGAAGAGGCAAAGACCGCTACTTGGCCAATAAGGTTTAAAATCAACGCCGCATTTTGATCCTGCACATTGGAGGATACCTGATACGCTAACCAGCTGCGTAACAGTTCCCTTACTAAGCTTTCGTAAATATCCCTTTGTGCTTGTGCGAGTTGTTCTTGTAGTGCAATGTCCGCCAGCGAGGTCATAGTCAAACCACGGGTAATGGTAGGATGATCGACCTTGGTGTTTTTCGTTGTCTGGTTGAGCTGTAGGGTCGGTTGGTGTTGATCCAAGGTAAAGCGTTGATAATATGGCACGGTGACACGTACCACTTGCTCGGTTAGCAATGTATCGACCTTGCTTGAACTGAGCTGTTGCCAAGCGGGGCGTCCAAGAATCACGCGCTTGGTGAAAATACCGGAAAATGTGCCCCATGCGCCGCCTGTTTTATAGTTGGCAATCAGGTTCAGTGGGTTAATGTCGGCATACACCATGGTAAACCAGCGAAAAGCATCGTTTGCGGCTTGTGTTCCACCGCCATGCAGCGGCTCAAGCACCAAAGAATAGGCGTTTGGATCGGCATACAACAATACCGTCATTTCACTTTTATCAGGAATAAAACCTTGGTGTTCCAAAATCACTAACTCGGCATCGCCTTTCTGGTATTGCTTGAGGGTTGTTTGCATTTCTGCTGAAAGCTGGGTGTCGATTTGTCGTTGAATCTCTCTGTGATTGTAGCCGCCTTTTTGCATCATACGAATGACATCTAACCAAGCGCGCTCTGCGGTGACACTGGGTAAATCGTACTGTTTGGCGTAGCCATCTTGATAAAGGTTGGCGGCTTTTTGATAGCTGATTCGAGCGTCGTCGTAGTCGCCGCTTATTTCGTACTGCAAACCTTCCAGGTAACGAGCCCAGGCATCATCCCGATAGAGAAATTTGTCGGTGTCGCGTCCACCAGTGTAAAAATCGCCTAACCAACTTAATGCTTTCAGGTAGAAAGCTTGGTTTTCTTTGGCGTTGAGGTCTTGATAACTGGGGTTTTGCGCACGAATTTCATTGAGTTTAATATCAATGCGGCGTACTTCGACTAAAGCGGCATCGTTTAATTGGCGTTTTTTGGTGAGGGTTGATTCTTGCTCCGCCAAGGCCAAATAATTTAATGATTTAAGGTAGCTGATGTAAACGCGCTCCATGCCGCTACCGCGATAATCGCTTTGCCTTGGGTTGCTTAGTAACGCCCAAGAGCGGTTGGAGAAGTTGTCGGGGAAAAAGGTGTCGCTTAACCTTTCAGCCTGTTCTAGCAGCGCATTACTGCGCTCGAAGTCGCCTTGATTTTGGGCAAGGGCGCCGATTTCCATGTAATAGAGTAGTTTGTCTTCGGGGCTATCTAATATGCCCTCGAGCTTACTTTCAGCGCCTTTCCAGTCGCCTTCTTTTGCTAAGCTTAATCCAGCATCAATGTCTTGTTTGTACGTGGCGCAACCCGTCAGAAAACTCAAAGCCACTAGGAAAATGCTCGACTTTAAAGTGTGCAAGGCTCTCATTACATTCCTTTCTCTAAGAATTGGTGGACGATGAGTACGCCGAGTAAGGCAAAACAACCGAGATAAAGAATCAGCCAGCGGGCTTTTAGACAATTCGGACAAGGTTTCTTTTTCTTTTTCATCACAGTTCCATTTTGACGGATGATTTTAGAATGAGGCGGTGTCCTTATTATGCAACAAAAAAAAGAGGCGTCGCCTCCTTTTTTATTGTTTTGAATCGTTTTGGTCACTCAATAGGGTTTACTGAGTGGTTTCCGCTTGTTGTTTTTGCAAGCTTTCAACGTACAAGGCATCAAAGTTGATGGGGGCCAACATAACGGCTGGGAAGCTGCCTTTAACAATCACTGCATCGATGTTTTCACGAGCGTACGGGAATAACGTAGCAGGGCAGAAAGCACCTAAAGCGTGATGCAATTGCTGGTCATCAAGACCCGAAATAACAAACAAACCACCTTGTTGGACTTGCACTAGGTAGCCGGTGTTGCCATTGTTTTTTACCGTTACAGTGATTTCAAGCACGACTTCATAAACACCTTCACCCACTTGACGGCTTTTAGTGTTTAATTCTAAGCCAATCTCCGGCTTCCACTCTTCTTGGAAAATCATGGGTGAACGAGGAGATTCAAACGAAATGTCTTTTAAAAACACGCGCTGCATAGAAAGTTGTGGCGTTTGAGCTTCTTGTGTTTGAGCTTCTGGTGTTTCAACTGCGTCGGACATGTTGGTTCCTTTTTGTTAATGTTTTTATTGGGCCAGTAGAGTGTCTAATTTATGTTCACGTTCAAGGGCGTAAAGATCGTCACAGCCGCCAACGTGTCGCTCACCAATCCAAATTTGTGGGACAGTATGACGACCACTCTTTTCCATCATTTGTTGGCGTAACTCGCGCTCTCCATCAACCCGAATTTCATTAAAGGCAATGTTCTTTGCCGTTAATAGTTGTTTTGCTCTAACACAAAATGGACAGTAGTCGCTTGAGTAAATGGTCACAGTGGCCATGTTTAATTATCCTTTAACCAGTGGCAGGTTAGAAGATTGCCATTCCGCAATGCCACCTTGAAGTTTGTATATTTTACTAAAGCCTGCTTTTTTCAAGTCTTTAGCGCTGGCGCCAGAGGTCACACCAGATTTGCAAACAATAATAATGGGGGCGTCTTTATGTTTCTCAAGACGGTTCATGTTGTCTTTCATTTTAGTCGCAGGAATGTTCAGTGCGCCTGTAATGTGGCCCGTGTTGAACTCTTTCTCGGGACGAATATCGACAACAACAGCGTCTTCGCTATTCATTAGGTTAGTCGCCGCAGAAGGCGTGAGCCCTTGGGCGCCGCCCTTGCTTTCAACAAAAAGTAGTGTGGCAAGAATCGCAATAAAAACAGCGACCATTTCCCAGTGGTTGATAGAAAATTCAATAAGTTGGTTCATCATAATCGTAAAGCCCATATTTAAACTGCGAGCATTATACACGGCCAGCAGAATCGGTACAGACTCTCAGGCGACTAGTTTGGCTCGTCACAGTACTCAAGGGTTTTTAGCATAAAAATTTCAGCGTCGAAAAGTGTCCAGGATCGAAGGCGATGATTCTTACCTAGCAGACGGGCACAAAAAACGAGCCACTTGGGCTCGTTATCGTCTTTTCATTGGCCGGATCGTTACTTCGCGCTGGTGGAGTCGAAGATTTTGTCGGCGTTGCCTTCGATAAAGCTGTCGAACAGTTTGCCATCTGGCATGGTGTGGCGACGGGCGAATTCATAAAAGCAGCTGGGGATGGTTTTTTGTTTGCCATCGGCGAAAGTGTAGTTGACCTTGTCGGCCATGGTTGATGACTGCTCTAAAAACAGTTCTGGTGAGCCTTTGACCAAACCTCCCACTTGGTTTAGTGCGTAACCCTCGTTTTGCAGCAAGGTGTTTACTGCTTCAATGGTCGGGAAGGTCGTCAAGTGGTTGATGCTGACAGTGAAGTGGTTGGCTTGTAACCCCATAGTCGATAACCAAGCGGCGTATTCGCTGTGCTCGGCTAAGGCAAGGTATTCGTCTTCGGTTGGCGTCTGCCATAATTTACCCGCCCAAAAAATCGCCGGTGTTTGCACGGCATCGGCAGGAATTTGTGCGATAAACTTGCCAATAATCTCTTGGCAGTTGGCGGGTAGCTCTTCTACTAATAATTCCGACAAAAAGACCTTCGGCGAGTCCACATCCGTTTGATGTTGGTAACAACGGGCTTTTAGGTGTTTGTTTTCGAAGCGAAACGCGCCATAAGCTTTATAGCCAATGGCTTCTAATTGCGCTTCCAGCTTCTCTAAGGAAATCGGTGAGTTGTTAAAGGTGCGAAAGGCAACGTGATCGTTCAGGACGTTTTCGCCATGGCTTTTAAAAAGTTGCTGAATACGCTGAGCCTGTGGCGTGATGGTGGTGTAGTGATCCCATAAGGATGCGAAAAAGTCGGTTGGTTTCATAAGATTTCCTGCCATAGTGTCGGATCGATTTAGTTACTGTAGTGCAGTAATTAGCGGTAATGCAAAAGGTAAAAACGCACCTTGTGATGCGTAAAAGTTATGCGACTCGTATATCGGTTGGGTTTTTATTGACCAACAGCTGCTGCTTGGCAGTTAGAATCGTATTGATCAGATGCGCCGGAAAACTGCGCTCTTTTTTGTGTGCCAAGCCTACCATGCGTTTTAGTTTGACATCGTTTAGGGGGCGTAAACACAGGTCATTGCGTCCCCGAGCGGAGTGTTCTGGAATCAAAGAAATTCCCAATCCCGCCGCAACCAAATCTAGCGCGTATTCTTCGGTTTTTACCTGAGCACGAACGTCTGTGGTGAGTTCTTGCTTCTGCATTAAATAGTTCCATGATTCCAAAATGTCACATGGGGTCCGTGAAATGAAGGGCTGTTTGTCTATTTGCTTGATCGACACCGAGGGGAAATCCGCCAGCCAATGATCTAGTGGCATGGCGATCACATAGTCGTCTTCCCAAAGTGGGTAAAACACATCTTCTTCTGTGGTGTAGCGCTGGCAGGTAAAACGTAAGTCGGCGCTTTCGGATTCATCGACTAGCTTTAAGGTCAGCCCGTGCACTTCGTCTAACATGGTTTTGATCACTTGACTGATTAACGCGCCAGACAAAAATGGCGTCAAGGAAATAGACAGCGCCAGCGGTGTGGGTGTGTCGCTGAATAAACTGCGCATGGCGCTGAGGTCGCTGACCATTTTGCAGGCGTGAGGATAGAGTTGTGAACCGCTGTCGGTAGGCGATACGCCTTTTGAATGGCGCACAAAGAGTTTCGTGCCTAGGTCATCTTCTAATTGCGAAACCGTGGTAGAAATAGAGGGTTGTGCAACAAAACAGCGTTTGGCGGCGGCGCTCAGACTGCGCTCTTCGTAAACGGCAATAAAATAACGTAGTGATCGAATGTCCATCTGTGTGCTCTTTTAATAGGCAGCTCTTTTGAGGATCGTTTTTTGCGCTCCTTTCTAATATACCTATGGGGCGTTTGTCTGGCTATAGGTAAAAACTAGACCACTGGCAGGAAAACGGTATTTCTCATTCTAATCTGGGCTGGTTAAGGTGAAGGAATGCTTGCACGATTTATTAGATAAATTTTAGAGGTTCATATGTCACTTACTTGCTTAGAAACACTCGGCGTTAATACGCTAAAACAAGGCGATACCTTTTACAGTGTATTAACCGGCAACACGCTTGCTTTGGGTGAAGGCAGCACTTTTTCCGCTCACAGTCCAATTGACGGGGCCGTATTGTCGACCTTTAACAATGCCACGCCTGCGCAGCTAGATAAGGTTAATGCAGAATTACAAGACGCGTTTAAAGTATTGCGTACTATTCCTGCGCCACGTCGCGGTGAGTTGGTGCGTCGTATTGGTGACGAAGCACGTAAGTACAAAAATGAATTGGCACAGGTCATTTCGTTGGAAGCGGGTAAAATTGTGCCGGAAGCCTTGGGCGAAGTGCAAGAGTGGATCGACGTGTGTGACTTTGCTGTGGGTCAGTCTCGCATGTTGCACGGTTTGTCTATCGTCTCTGAGCGTCCTGGCCATCGCATGATGGAACAATGGCATCCACTGGGCCCTGTTGCGGTGATTACCGCGTTTAACTTCCCTATGGCGGTGTGGGCTTGGAATACCATGCTGGGGCTCGTTTGTGGCGACCCTGTGTTGCTTAAGCCGTCTGAAAAAGCGCCGTTGTGTGCCTTGGCCATGTATCAGATCGCACAAAATGTCATTGCCGATATGCCAGATATTCCAAAAGCGGCCGTGTCTGTGATGATAGGTGATCGAGATCTTGGTGAAGCGATTGCCGCGAGCGAGACCTTCCCGCTGGTATCGGCGACGGGTTCTACGGTCATGGGTCGTGCAGTGGCGAAAACCGTGGCAGGCCGTTTAGGTCGTTCTTTGTTAGAGCTTGGCGGCAACAACGCAATGATCGTCTCGGATACAGCGGATCTAGATCTTGCGTTGCGGGCGATTGTATTCTCTGCAGCAGGTACGGCGGGTCAGCGTTGTACCACATTGCGTCGCTTGATTACCCATGAAGCCATTGTGGACGGCTTGGTTGAGCGTTTGGCAAAATCTTACGGTTCGCTTCGTGTGGGTAGCCCAATAGTGGAAGGCAATCTTGTCGGACCATTAATTGACGAAGGCAGCTTTAATCGTATGCAAGCGGCCTTAGAAACCGCGAAAAAACAAGGTGGTGAGATTGTCTGTGGTGGCGAACGTGTCACCGAAGGCGTGCCTGCTGGTGGGTTTTATGTGCGTCCAGCCATTGTGCGTATTGCTCACGATGCGCCAATTGTCCATGAAGAAACCTTTGCACCTATCATGTATGTGTTGACTTACAAGACGTTTGAGGAAGCGATTGACATTCAAAACGAAGTACCACAAGGCTTGTCTTCTGCGGTTTTCACAGAAAGCATGCGTGAAGCCGAAATGTTTATGTCGCCAGCGGGTTCTGATTGCGGTATTGCTAACGTTAACATAGGTACGTCTGGTGCGGAAATCGGCGGCGCGTTTGGTGGCGAAAAAGAAACCGGCGGCGGCCGTGAGTCAGGATCGGATGCGTGGAGAAACTACATGCGCCGTACCACCAACACCGTCAACTACGGCGGCGACTTGCCATTAGCACAGGGCATTGTTTTCGAATAAGTTTTTCTTTAAACAATCCAATAGGCGGGTTGTATCTCGCCTATTGTCGTTTTTATCCGCTTCCTTGTGAGGTCGTCTTATGTCTGAAAAAGTCTGCAACTCTTTATGGCGTGCCAGTGCGCCCGCTGCGCCGCTATTGTCGCCCCTTGAAGAGCGTGTTGATGTGGAGGTGGTGATTGTTGGCGCGGGCTTTACCGGTCTGTCGGCGGCCTTGCATTTGGCTAAATTTGGCATTTCTGTTGCTGTGATTGAAGCTCAAGAAGTGGGCTTTGGTGGATCAGGTCGTAATGTCGGTCTGGCGAACGCTGGCGTTTGGCTGGAGCCAGATCAACTGGATAAAACCATCGGGCCAGACGCGGGCCGTGTCATGTACAAGGCCTTGGCGGCGGCACCAGATGTCGTTTATGGTTTAATCAAAGAGTACGATATCCAGTGTGAGCCCGTTCGCAATGGCACCTTGCATGCAGGCGTTGGTAAAACTGGTTTAGCGCAATTGCAGCGCCGTTATGAGCAAATGAAAAAACGTGGTGCGCCCGTTCAGCTTTTGGATGCCGCAGAAGCGCAAGCGCGTATTGGCTCAAGCAAATTCAACTCGGCGTTGTTTGATCCGCGTGCGGGAACCATACAGCCCTTGGCGTATGCTCGAGGGCTTGCTCATGCGGCCATCAAAGAAGGCGCTCGGCTTTTCGATTATTCGCCCGTAAGCAAGATTGAACCGACGGAAAACGGTTGGATTGTGTCTACCGATAAGGGTCAGGTGCACGCTGAAAAAGTGATTCTGGCCACCAATGCCTACAGTGAATTTGGTGTCAAAGAGCAAGCACGTAAGTTTGTGCCGATCTTTTATTCTCAATTGGCGACCAAGCCGTTAAGCGAGGTGCAATTGGCCAGTGTGTTACCTAATAAAGAGGGCGTTTGGGACACTTGTACCGTGATGAGTTCATTTCGCTTGGATCAGCAAGGTCGCCTAGTGTTTGGTGGTATGGGCGGCGAGGGCAGTGTGCTGTCAAATTGGGCAACCCAGCGCGTTACCGAGTTATTTCCGATGTTAAGCAAGGTTGAGTGGGATTACTGCTGGACAGGAAAAATTGCCTACAGCGAAGACCATTTGCCCCATTGTCAGCAATTGCAAAAAGGGCTGTTTAGTGTGGCCGGTTACAGTGGCCGAGGAATTGGACCCGGTACTGTAGTGGGTGTGGAGTTGGCAGAATGGCTTTCGGGTCGAAGAGACAGTTTGTCGATACCGACTACTGTGCTGAGAGATATTTCTTTCAGAGAGCTGAAGCGTTTATTTTATGAAGTAGGTGCTCATACTTATCACCTCGGGCAACAGTCTCATGCTTTGGAGTAGTCCGTCGATCTTGGTCGTGCTTTAGCGCGTCAAGGTTTTTGGTTTGGTGTTATCGGGCTTTTGACGGCCTATAAGGCCGACAAAAAACAATATAAATCAACCAATTGCAGGCTAAATAACGTCACACGCCTGATTACGGTCGTACCTCCCTCATCAGGCCTACAAAACTTCCCCAACCTTCGCTGACAACCTTTAGCGACAGCCTCCTTCGAGGGAATGACACACTGATATCTCGCCCCTTGGGGCGGAGTTATTCATTTGCTTGTCTATAACGCATCTTTATGGTGCGTTTTTTGTTTTACTGGTTGGGAATAAGCGTGTTATAGGATACAGTGATTGTCTTCTTTTTTGTCTTTTCATTATGTAAATGAGTAACGTCACCATGCGCCGTTATATCCCGTCGTCAACTGCATTAAAATGTTTTGAAGCCTCGGTCCGACATCTGAGCTTTACCAAGGCGGCGGAAGAGCTGCATCTCACTCAAAGCGCCGTTAGTCGCCAGATTCGTAACCTTGAAGAGTTTTTGTCACGAGATTTGTTCATTCGTCTTAATAAACGTTTGGTCTTAACGGGCACTGGGGCGGCGTATTACAAAGAAGTGGTGCCTTTATTGGATGGCATGGAAAACGCCTGTTTACGTATGTTGCATCGAGAAGACGAAAAAACCACCTTGACCCTATCTGCGCTGCCTACTTTGGCGTCTTATTGGCTAATGCCCTTGCTGGCTGAATTTCAATTGGCGCACCCTCAGTTTCAAATTAAAGTTCGTTCATTGGATGATGCGGCGAAGATCGACCCTGAAAGCATCGATATTATTTTGCATTATGGTGGTGATCATTGGCCGCGGGCGATTTCGCATCAATTGATGAAAGAGAGTGTGGTTGCGGTTTGCTCAGCGGAATTATTGACTCGTATTGGCGACAAGCCATTTGATGCGTGGAAGGTTGAAGATGTCACCTCATTCCCTTTCTTGCATTTATCTTCTCGCATTAACGCTTGGCCGGATTGGATGGTGGCGCAAGGGCTGGAAAGTGGCTCTTTTGCGGGGGCGTCGTTTGCGCATTTTCACATGTTGTTGGAAGCGGCGAAAAACAGCATGGGCATTGCCATTATGCCGACGATATTAGCCGAACGGAGTTTAAATAATGGCGAGCTGGTGGCGCCGTTTGGTAAGGCTGTGGCGACGCCTCATGAATATCTTTTGTCCTACCCTATGGATAAAGCCGACCTTGAACCCGTGGTGATTTTTCGCGACTGGTTGTTGGCAAAGCTCAGTAGTCGCGAAAAGGTTTCTATTAGTGAAATTAATAGTCCGAATAGCCTCGCTAGTCTGTAATTAAATTACAAGCCTGTGATAGTATCTAATGATATTCATGATCAAGTTACGGGATAGATTAACATGAACAAAAAAACCACCGCCCTCTTCATTCTTGACGGATGGGGATACAGTGAAACCTCTACATCGAACGCTATTGCCGCGGCAAACACACCAAACTGGGATGCATTGTGGGCCAATCACCCGCATACGCTGATTAAAACCTCTGGCTTAGCGGTGGGTTTACCCGAAGGTCAGATGGGTAACTCGGAAGTAGGCCATATGAACTTAGGCGCAGGTCGAGTGGTTTATCAAAACTTTACTCGCATCGGTAAGGCCATTGAAGACGGTTCGTTCTTTGAAAACGAAGCCCTTGTTAATGCGGTCGATAAAGCCGTCAGTGCCGGTAAAGCGGTGCATATTTTAGGCTTGTTGTCTGATGGTGGCGTTCACAGTCATCATGAACAAATCATGGCGATGTGTGAATTAGCCGCAAAACGTGGTGCGAAAGCCGTTTATGTACATGGTTTTACCGATGGTCGTGACACGCCACCGCGTTCTGCCAAAACCCCTGCGGCGGCGTTAGACGCTAAACTTGCCGAATTAGGTGTGGGTAAAATTGCGACCTTAACGGGCCGCTATTTTGCCATGGACCGTGATAATCGTTGGGATCGGGTGCAAACCGCTTATGATGCCATTGTATTAGGCAAGGGTGAGTTTCAAGCGGCGACCACAGAGCAGGCGATTCAAGCGGCCTATGACCGTGACGAAAACGATGAGTTTGTCAAAGCGACCGTGATTGGTGACTCTGTTCCCGTACAAGATGGTGATGCAATTATTTTCGCTAACTTCCGCCCTGATCGTGCGCGCCAATTAACCCGTGCTTTCACCGATGCCGATTTTGATGGTTTTCCTCGAGCTGTTTACCCAACGCTAGCGGCGTTTGTGACCTTTACTGAATTTGCTTCCGATATTAAAGCGGGTGTGGCTTTTCCTCCTGTTGCACTCAGCAATACTTTTGGTGAAGTGTTGGCGAAACAAGGCAAGAAGCAGTTGCGTATTGCCGAAACGGAAAAGTACGCCCATGTCACCTTTTTCTTTAATGGTGGCGAAGAAGCCTTATTTGATGGCGAAGAGCGTGAGTTAATCCCTTCCCCCAATGTCGCAACGTACGATCTGCAGCCAGAAATGAGTGCGCCAGAAGTCACAGACAAGCTGGTTGAAGTCATTAATGCGGGCAAATACGACACCATTATCTGTAACTTTGCCAACGGCGATATGGTGGGTCACAGTGGTATTTTTGACGCGGCGGTGAAAGCGGTTGAAGCCGTGGATGCTTGTTTAGGTCGAATCATTGAAGCTTTGCAAGCGAACGGCGGTCAATGCTTGATCACGGCGGATCATGGCAACGTAGAGCAGATGCTTAGTGATGACGGGTCTCAGCCTTTGACCTCTCATACCATTGGGCCAGTGCCTCTGGTGTTGTTCACGCCGACGCAAGGATTAGGCATTAAAGAAGGCGCCTTGTGTGATCTTGCGCCGACTTTGCTTGATATGATGGGCATGGAAAAACCAGCAGAAATGACAGGTGTGAGCTTGCTCACACGAGCATGAGGCGGGCATGATCCGACTATATCGTGCTTTTCTTTTGTGTTTTTTGCTGCTGCCCAGCCTAGGCTGGGCAGCGGGAGAGCCGCAAACACCAGAAGAGGCAAAACAGCAAATCCAAGCCTTGCAAAAAGATTTGCAGAAGCTTAATGGCTGGTTAAAAGAGGTGAAATCTGAACGATCAGGCGTTGAAAAGCAGCTTGAAGTCCGGGAAAAGGACATCCAAGAATTGCTGAAAAAAATCCAGAGCATCCAAGAAAGCCTTAAAAAAGGCGATAAACAGCTGGGAGAGCTCACTATCCAGCAGCGGTCTCTCCAGCTGAGTATTCAGCAACAACATACACAAATAGCCGCCCAATTAAGGGCGGTTTATCGTTCTGGTAAAGAAGAAAATATTAAGTTGCTACTAAATGGTGACAGCTCAGAAGAAGTACAACGTTTGGTGCAATATAATCGATATTTTTCCACCGCTAGGCAGTCGTTGGTGAATGGCTTTGTCACTGAGGTCAGCGATCTCAATTTAGTTGAAAAAAGCATTCGCAGCCATCGAGCCCAACAAGCCAAAGAAGAAAATCAATTAAAGGAAGAGCGGCGTCTGCTGGTCAATCAACAAGCAGAGCGCCGAAATATATTAGTGAAGCTTGATAAAGACTTAGCGCAAGGTGACAAACGTGCTAAGCAATTATTACAAGACCAGCAAAATCTACAAACCATGCTGCAGCGCTTAGAAGAAGCGCTGGCGGATATACAAATCCCCGATCAAGACGTGCCTTTTTCCTCTTTACGTGGCAAGCTTGTTCGCCCTTTAAACGTGCTCTCTACTTTGCCATCTGCAGGCAGTGTTAACTTGGGTGGCGTCACTTTGCGAGCGAAAGAAGGTGAGCCAGTTCATGCGATATTCTCTGGTCGAGTGGTGTTTTCGGACTGGTTGCGAGGGTTTGGTTTTTTACTTATTTTAGACCATGGTGATGGCTATATGTCATTATATGGTTACAACCAAAGTTTATTGAGAGAAGTTGGAGAATGGGTAGCGGCGAATGATACTGTGGCCACGGCAGGCAGTTCTGGTGGTCGTCCAGATGCCGCGTTGTTTTTCGCCATTCGCCACAATGGCACGCCGTTAAAACCTCTCTCTTGGGTCAACGCTGGGTAGCTTATTATGGCCGTTACCCCACATAACACACTCAGTCTGCGGCGAGTAAAAAAGTCATAGGAAGAAAGATGATCAATATTTTGCGTCAACGAATGCCCATTTTATGTCTGCTGTTGTTAGCTCAACCGGCTTTCTCGGCCGATACTCAACCGGCATCCAAATTGCCGACGGCTGAGATTCAATCTTTTGTCGAAACCTTTGAAACCATACGTGAAGGTTATGTGGAAACCCTGTCCGATGAAGACATTCTTAATAAAGCATTAAAAGGCATGGTGTCTGGGCTTGATCCGCACTCTGAGTATTTTACTAAAACGGAATTGGTGGATTTTAACGAGCTGACGTCTGGCAATTATGCGGGCATTGGTGTCGAAGTAGAAATGAAAGACAACCGCCTGACGATTGTGACGCCAGTGGACGGCTCCGCCGCCGCGGAAGCCGGGATTTTACCGGGCGATGTAATTATTCGAATCGATAATACGCTCATCACCAATCTTGGTATGCAGGATATTGTGACATTGATGCGCGGTGATATCGGTACCAAAGTGACGTTGGATATTGAGCGCAATGGCGAAATTAAACAATACGAATTGACTCGTCGTCTGGTTGAAGATGAAAGCGTCTCGGTTAAATGGCTTGATGACGGCATTGCTTATTTTCGTATTAGCCAATTTCAAGGCGATAGTGGCGAAGAGCTTAACCAAGCCATCGAGACACTTAAGCAAGAAAAGGAGATTCGCGGTGTGGTGTTAGATTTGCGTAATAATCCTGGTGGCGTATTACAAAGTGCGGTGGTGGTGGTGGATACCTTTATTGATAAAGGCATTATTGTGTATACCGATGGCCGCCATGAGATGTCGAAGAGCCAGTTTGAAGCATCTGGAAAACGTACGCTGTTGCGTGATGTGCCTCTGGTTGTGCTGGTTAACGACGGCTCTGCTTCGGCGTCGGAAATTGTTGCTGGCGCTTTGCAGGATCATCAGCGTGCGGTAATTCTTGGGACTGAAACCTTCGGTAAAGGCTCGGTTCAAACCGTAGTGCCTTTGTCTAATGGCGATGCGGTGAAGCTGACGACGGCGCTTTATTACACCCCAAATGGTCGCTCTATTCAGGCGCAAGGCATCACACCAGACCTGATTGTTCCGCAAGCAACGTTAACTTTTGATAAAGGGCAGTTCTTTGTCAAAGAGGCAGAGTTAAAAGGGCATTTGGGTAATGGTACGGGGGGGAAAGAACGCACCAGTGCCGATGTGTCTTCCGATATTGGTGAGTTGGCAAAAAGCGATTTTCAGTTATTCCAGGCGGTCACTATTCTGAAAACCTTGCCTAAATTAGTGCAGAAATAAAGATCTGTTTTTTACAAACGTATTGTTGGGGTAACAGCTCCTTTGTTTGATTTTAAGTTTGATATTGAGTTTGAGTTTAAGAAAATGTATGTCGCTGTGTTGTTTTTGTTCGCCTTGTCTGGGGGCGCAAAGGCGGCAGAGGATACGGTTGATCGGCCAGACGATAATGGGCTGAATAGTCGTAATGTGATTGAGCCTAACAATACTAGTGAGCCTGACAGTATTGATGAGCCTAATAATGGCCGCGATGAGCCAGAGAAAGAGCAAACGGCCATGGCAGAAAGTGCCGCCACGCAAGACGACTCGAGGGTGTTGCCTGAGTCTTTAGGGCCGGTGGTCGTCAATGAGACGAAAGACTTGGTAGAGCAAGCAACGAGTCTTCGTGAACCTAATGACCTTTTCCCCGTCTTGCCTAGCCAGAACATACTGGAAACGACAGCACCTTGGACACCGTCGATTGTGCCGTTTTTAGAGGCTCCTGTTCTGCATGAGTCGGATTTGTTTACCCCTCCAGAACTCGACAACCAGCCGAATAAACGCATCACGCCAGCCAAAATATTAGCGGTTGATGTGCATCCTAAATTGCCGCAAATTGCCATTTTGATTGATGATCTTGGTTATAATCGACAGGGTATGAAATCGTCTTTGTTGTTGCCAGCAGAGGTTGCGCTGGCGATTTTGCCGGGCACGCCTTTTGCGTTACAAACGGCGTTAGCGTCGCAAAAGCAACAACGCATCACCTTGCTGCACGCGCCGATGGAAAATCTACGTGAACTAAAGCTTGGCCCAGGTGGCTTGTATGCTCGTATGTCTGAGACGGAACTGAAAGACACCCTAACCCGAGAGATTGAAAGCTTGCCGGGTATACAAGGCGTAAATAATCACATGGGGAGTTTATTAACGGCCAAAGCGGACTCGATGAGATGGGTGATGGAAACCTTGCAAGGGCGGTCGTTATTTTTTATTGATAGTTTAACCAGCGCTAAAAGCGTGGCAAAGAAAACGGCGCAAGAATACGGTTTGCCAACCGTCAGTCGTGATGTCTTTTTGGATAATATTCGCACCGAGCAAGCGATTGATCGACAATTTTCTCGCTTATTGACGCTAGCTAGGCGCCATGGCAGTGCGCTGGCGATTGGTCATCCTTATCCTGAAACGACCGCTTACCTTAAAAAACGCCTCGCTGCGTTAGAGCGTGATGGTGTTCGTCTCGTGCCGCTTTCTGAGGTATTGCTACCATCGGATGAAAAATAAACCGTACTACATCATAAATTACCGTTAACCAGACTTTTTTGATAAAAAATCGGACTTTTTGTTAGTTTTTATTTTCTCTTTTGTATTAGATTATTAAGGCGTGTCGATTTTGTATCGGCGCCTTGTTCCTGTTTATGGTTCCTATTGCTGCTTCCTAGTGAGTTTTCTCACCCTTTTTATCACAGGCTATTTTTAGCCTTGTCATCTTGTCGCGTCATGCTCATTTTTCTCAAGTGAAAAAAACTGATTAAGTCAGAAAAAAAAGTATTAAATGTCGTTCCTTTTGATTTTTTGAGAATTTTATTTCACATATTTGTATTATTTGTGCGCACTACTATTGACCAAAGTTTGGTCAGCTATTACTGTGTTAGTCCATTACAGTGCACATTTTTTGAATAGTTACTGTAAAAGGTTCCATATTTACTGCCTTTTTAAGGGTTGAATTATTGGAACGCTTCTTGCTTTTGAATAATAACGATAAAACACAAAACGAGTAGAGGCTTTTCTTATGTCAAATGCGGTTGTTAGAAAAACATTAATTTCTCTTGCTGTGGCGGGTGCGGTGACACTGGCTCAAGCGGATGTGGTCATCGGTGTTGCGGGTCCTCATACTGGGGCTTATGCAGCATTCGGAGAGCAATTGTGGAAAGGGGCGGAAAAAGCCGCTCAAGATATTAACGCTGCGGGAGGCGTTAATGGTGAAATGATTAAGTTGGTGAAAGCAGACGATGCTTGTGAACCGAAGCAAGCGGTGTCTGTGGCGAACCGTTTGGTTGACTCAGATGGTGCGTTGGCGGTCATTGGTCACTTTTGTTCTTCATCCTCCATGCCTGCTTCTCGAATCTACGATGAAGCTGGCGTATTGATGGTGACGCCCGCGTCAACCGCGCCGTTGCTGACCGATAATGGCTTGCCAGGGGTTTTCCGTGTATGTGGTCGTGATGACCAGCAAGGCGATGTGGCGGCAAGTTATATTGTTGATAAATTAGGTGCTAAACGAGTCGCTATTATTCATGATAAAGACACCTATGGTAAGGGTCTTGCCGACGCGATGAAAACGACTCTTAATGCTTACGGCGTGAAAGAAGTCATGTACGAAGGTTTGACGCGTGGTGAAAAAGACTTTAACTCGCTGATTACGAAAATTCGTTCTGTCGATGCGGATGTGGTGTATTTTGGCGGCCTTCACTCTGAAGCCGGTCCATTGGTGCGCCAGTTGCGCGAGCAAGGTTCGAAAGCTATTTTCATGTCAGGTGACGGCATTGTATCAGATGAATTTGTTGCTGTTTCGGGCTCTCCTGAATATGTAGATGGCGTATTGATGACCTTTGGTGCGCCACCAACCTCTTATCCTTCCGGTAAACAAATCATTCAAGAATTCCGCGATAGTGGTTACGAGCCAGAAGGCTACACCTTGTACTCTTATACCGCGATGCAAGTTGCTGTAGCGGCGTTGGCGAACAATAATCTTGATCCAATAAAAGGCGCGGAGTGGTTGAAATCGAACTCTGTTGACACTGTTATGGGCGTCAAAGATTTTGATGAAAAAGGCGACTTAACCGTGTCAGATTACGTTATGTATGAGTGGGATGCTCAAGGTAAATATCATCAAATAAACTAATATCCATAGCGTTTACATTTCAGTAATAACCGACACACGCTTACCTGCCAAGGAGGGTGGATAAGCGTGCTACTTATTTAAAAAATTCCCACGAGGTCTCACGATGGATATCGTTCTCCAGCAGCTGGTAAACGGTCTTACCCTTGGTTCTGTTTATGGACTCATTGCGATCGGTTACACCATGGTGTATGGCATTATTGGCATGATTAACTTCGCCCATGGCGATGTTTACATGGTGTCAGCTTATATCACCGCTATTGCACTTGCTCTTCTCACATTTTTCGGTATCGAATCTTTCCCCATTATTATTGTTGGTACATTGTTCCTTACGGTGGCCGTAACGGGGGCTTACGGATGGGTGATTGAGCGTATTGCATATCGCCCACTGCGCAGCTCTAGTCGTTTATCGGTATTGATTTCTGCCATTGGTATGTCACTGATTTTGCAAAACTACGTACAGCTTAGCCAGGGCGCGAATCAGCAAGGTGTGCCAACACTATTGACTGGCGCCATTCGTTTTTCAGTCGGCGATGGCTTCGTACAAATTACCTATATGAAATTGCTTATTTTGTTTGTTTCTATTTTAGGCATGGGTGTACTGACCTATGTGATTCATAAAACAAAACTGGGTCGCATGTGTCGTGCGACGCAACAAGACAGAAAAATGGCGTCTATTTTAGGCATAGATACGGACAAGGTTATCTCAACGGTGTTTGTTATTGGTGCTGTCATGGCGGCATTAGCGGGTGTCTTGGTGACACTAGATTACGGCGCATTTGATTTCTATGTTGGTTTCATTATTGGCATCAAGGCCTTTACGGCGGCGGTGCTGGGTGGAATAGGCTCTTTACCCGGTGCCATGCTGGGTGGGCTGATTCTTGGCTTGTCCGAGGCGTTGTTTGCTGGGTTGATTAGTTCTGATTACAAAGATGTGTTCTCGTTTTCTTTGTTAGTTCTCATTTTGGTTATTCGCCCAAGTGGCCTTCTCGGCAAACCTGAAGTGGAGAAAGTATAAATGAGCCAAGCTGTAGGAATAAATTTTAAGAAAAGTGGTATTGATGCACTGATTGCTGGTTTTCTGGCATTAATTCTGTTTGGTCCGATTGTTGGTGTCGTTCTGGACAGTTATAGCTTTAATGCCGAGTTTGACCGAGTGGCCTGG
This sequence comes from Marinomonas profundi, assembly GCF_020694005.1. Taxonomy (NCBI): domain Bacteria; kingdom Pseudomonadati; phylum Pseudomonadota; class Gammaproteobacteria; order Oceanospirillales; family Oceanospirillaceae; genus Marinomonas; species Marinomonas profundi. Next base: position 2,231,630 of record NZ_CP073013.1, read on the forward strand.
ATGGTGCTGATTGTCGTTGTGGGGCGTTTTGTCATCTCCAGCTTTTTTCAGACCGAAAAAGGCATCGCCATGGCGTTTCGTTACGCCAACAGTGACGAAGGGGCAACCGTGTTGCCGCCAGGGCATAAGTCAAAAATGATATGGATTATTCCATTGGTGATTGTGGTTGGCTTATTGGTGCCATTTATTGCCTCAAAATACGTTTTGACTGTGGTGATTCTAGGTCTGATATACGTGTTGCTTGGGCTGGGTCTGAACATTGTTGTGGGACTAGCGGGATTGCTTGATCTTGGCTTTGTAGGCTTTTATGCGATTGGTGCTTATGGGTTGGCGCTTGGCTATGAAAATCTAGGCTTGGGCTTTTGGTCTATGTTGCCCATAGCGGCAGTGATGGCGGCGATGGCTGGGGCGATACTGGGTTTTCCGGTGCTGCGGATGCACGGTGACTATTTGGCGATTGTTACCTTAGGCTTTGGGGAAATTATTCGTTTAGTGCTTACCAACTGGGCGTCTTTTACGCACGGACCAAATGGGGTTGCGGCGCCATTGCCGACGTTTTTTGGCTTGGAGTTTAAACGTCGATCCAGTGAAGGCACTTTTCATGAGTTTTTCAATTTGCCCTATGATTCTGCCTATAAATACATGTTTATCTACATTGTGTTGTTTGCGGTTGTTTGGGCGGTACTTTTCATTAAGCACCGGTTAGTAAAAATGCCCATAGGTCGTGCATGGGAGGCGCTTCGTGAAGACGAAATTGCGTGTCGTTCGCTAGGTTTAAACCACGTACTAGTGAAGTTGTCGGCGTTTATGTTGGGGGCGTCTACTGGTGGTTTAGCGGGGGTGTTTTTTGCCACTTACCAAGGCTTCGTTAACCCTTCGTCCTTTACTTTTTTTGAGTCGGCTTTGATTCTGGCTATTGTCGTTCTGGGGGGAATGGGCTCGACATTAGGGGTGGTGATTGCCGCCTTCTGTTTGACCGTATTACCGGAAATGTTGAGGGAGTTTGCAGAGTACCGCGTGTTGATGTTTGGTATTTTGATGGTGGTGATGATGGTTTGGAAACCTCGAGGTATTGTTCGTGTCACACGAACGGGTTTTGCGACGAAAAAAGGGGTGGTTAAATGAGCCAAGAAAATATTTTAGCGGTTGAAAACTTGGTGATGCACTTTGGTGGTATTAAGGCGCTTAATGACGTCACTTTTGACATTAAACGTGGCTCTGTATCGGCCTTAATAGGGCCAAACGGCGCAGGTAAAACCACGGTATTTAACTGTCTAACCGGTTTTTATAAGGCCACGGGTGGGAAGGTTGTGTTGTCTGCTGGCGGTAAACAGACCAGCATTATTAAAGTCTTGGGTGAGCCGTTCCAAGTGACGGACTTTTTCTCGCCAGTCGCTTTCTTTTCCCGTCTTAAATACAAGATGTTTGGTGGTTCGCACTTAGTCAACCGCGCGGGCTTGTCGAGAACTTTCCAAAACATTCGTTTATTTAAAGAAATGTCTGTGGTGGAAAACTTGTTGGTGGCTCAGCACATGCGTGTCAACCGCAGTTTGATTGCGGGAATTTTAAACACCAAAGGCTATCGAAAGTCAGAAGAAGAGGCGCTTGAGCGGGCTTTTTACTGGTTGGGTGTGGTTGATCTAGTGGGGTCGGCTAACCGTTTAGCAGGGGAGCTTTCCTATGGTCAGCAGCGCCGTTTAGAGATTGCGCGCGCCATGTGTACTAATCCGGAAATCGTCTGTTTGGATGAGCCAGCCGCGGGTTTGAACCCTTCCGAAACCGAAGCCTTGACTAAGATGATTCGCGTATTGCGTGATGAGCACAATGCAACGGTTCTACTTATAGAGCACGACATGGGCATGGTAATGGATATTTCTGATTACATCGTTGTTTTAGATCATGGAGAAGTCATTGCTAAAGGCGGCCCTGATGATATTAAAAATAATCCTAAGGTGATTGCCGCGTATCTTGGTGCTGAAGAAGGTGAAGAGGTGACACTATGACGACTTTGATGCAGTTTAAAGAGGTCGATGTGCATTACGGCCCGATTCAAGCGCTAAAAAAAGTCTCCTTGAGTATTGATGAAGGTGAAATCGTCACCTTGATCGGCGCGAATGGTGCGGGTAAATCAACACTTTTGATGTCTATTTTTGGTCAGCCACGCATTTCTTCTGGTGAGATCATTTACCGTGGTGAGGACATTTCACAGAAATCGGCGCATTATGTGGCGTCACATGGATTGGCTCAATCGCCAGAAGGGCGACGTATATTTCCCCGCATGTCGGTAGAGGAAAACTTGCTGATGGGGACCATTCCGATTGGTATGGATCACGCTGAAGAAGACATGCAACACATGTTTGAATTGTTTCCCCGCTTGTTAGAGCGCCGTAATCAGCGGGCATCGACCATGTCTGGCGGTGAGCAACAAATGTTGGCGATCGCCCGGGCCTTAATGAGTCGTCCAAAATTGTTGTTGTTGGATGAGCCTAGTTTGGGCTTAGCGCCGATCATCGTGAAGCAAATTTTCCAAATTTTGCGCGATGTGGCGAGTACCGGAATGACCATTTTCTTAGTTGAGCAGAATGCCAATCATGCCCTAAAACTGGCCAACCGTGGCTATGTGATGGTAAATGGTGAGATTCGCATGACTGGAACCGGCGAAGAGTTGTTGGTGAATCCGGAGGTGCGAGAAGCGTATTTGGGTGGTCATTAATGCTTGAGTATTAGCGGATATAATAAAGCCACGCCTGCTGACTGAACGCCGCGCGTGGCTTTTTTATGACTCACAATAAGCGTTATGGTTAACATTAAAGAAAATTTGTGGATAAAAAGGGGGCTTTTGCACAGGTAAAGTAACCATCAGCGCACAGAACACATTAGGCCCTAAATAATTGCTCGGTCAAAATGTCTCTTACTTGAGAGGGTTTTGCTGCCTTGCCAAGTGGCGCATGGAAAATCGCGTCGATCTTATCACCAAAGTAGGCGTTTACTTCTTCTGCGCTCATGGCGGGTTCTAATCCTGCTGGATTGGCCGACGTGGAGACAATCACCCCTTCAAAGGCCGCACACAAGGCTTGCACCGCTTGGTGTTGAGACAAGCGAATGGCCACGCTTTGGTGCTCCCCTCTGACCCAGCTTGGTGTAATTTGCGTATCCGGCACGACCCAAGAGGTTGGTGTTTCTCGTACACTGATAAGGCGCTGAGCAGCGTGAGCATCTAGGGTTTTGCGCCAAGGTGTGAGTTGATCCTGTGCGCCCGCAATGAGAATTAGCCCTTTTGATTCAGCTCGAGACTTTAGTGCCAAAATACGCCTTACGGCCGATTCGTTAAAAGGATCGCAACCCAAGCCCCAAACCGCTTCGGTTGGATAAGCAATAACGCCGCCTTGGCGAATAATGTTAGCAAGCTCTATTGCAGAAGTAATAAGGTGCATATATTCAGACTCAAACGACCATAGGGAAAATAAAACGCAAGAATTGTAGCGGGATTTTTGAAGTGGGGCCAGTGGGATTTTTATCGATGGCGGTATGAGATTTTATAGACAAATCAGCGGTATTCTTTTCTTTTGTTAGAGCTCAGTGCAACTCTTAGCCCATAGAAAAGAATACCAGCTTTACCTTGAACATCGACGGTTCGAAAAGGTTATTCCATTGCTTCGATTTTGATTCTGATTTCGTTGATTTTGCTGGTGACGACTTTTTCTAAGTGCTCAAGTTCCTTGATCAAATCGTCTTTGCTGGCCTTGCTTTCTTGTTGCTTACCGACAATTTTTTCAAGTTCTTCCATGGCGCGCAAGACGATCAATGAAGGCTCTTGAACTTGTCGATAGGTTTGCTGGCCGCCGTCGGCAAGAACGGTTTTTGTCGAACGACCAAATTTGAATTTTTTACTTTTCGGTAGCAAAGAGCCTTTTTCACGACGGTAATAAATTTTTAATACGTCGTGGCCGCCTTCGTAACGCAAAGTGAATTTTTCAATGTCCTGTATGCTGGTGATACCCATGGACTGAAGTGTTGGATACATAACCGTTTTCCCGCTTATTAGTCATCAATTAGTTGTCTTTAATTAGTAGGGGATTGTGCGAGTAAAAGCAAGCCAAAAATATCAAAAACTGAGAGAGAGGCGGGCAAATAGCCGTAAATTTGTCCGCCTCTCTAGCGCTTATCAAAACCGATCAATCCTCATCTTGCTCTGCGTGATCAATGTTCAGCTCTTTGATTTTTCGCGTTAAGGTGTTGCGTCCCCAACCTAATAACAAGGAGGCATCACGACGACGTCCACCCGTATGAGCAAGCGCGGTTTCGATCATGATGCGCTCAAATTTTGGCACGGCTTGATCAAGAATGCCTTTTTGCCCTGTTGCTAGGGTGCTGTCTACCCAATTTTTTAGGGCTTCTTCCCACGAGGCAAAAGGTTGTTCATGGGGAACGGCGGCGAGCAATTCCGGCGGTAAATCTTCGACTAAGACTTCTCGTCCTGATGCCATAACGATCAGCCAGCGACAGGTGTTTTCCAGCTGTCGTACGTTACCTGGCCAGTCAAGCTGGGTGAGGTAGTTTTCTGTTTCTTTGGTGAGTAACTTAGGCTCAACAGCGAGTTCGTCAGCGGCGCGGCTTAAGAAATGACGCGCGAGTTTTGGAATGTCTTCGCGACGTTCTGCCAGCTTAGGTAGGTGAATACGGATAACGTTGAGGCGGTGAAATAAGTCTTCGCGAAATGACCCTTTTTGTACTAGGTTTTCTAGATTTTGGTGCGTGGCGGCAATGATGCGCACATCGACTTTAACGGGGGTGTGGCCGCCAACACGATAGAATTCACCATCTGCCAATACACGTAATAGGCGAGTCTGTGTTTCAGCGGGCATGTCGCCGATTTCATCGAGAAAAAGCGTGCCGCCATTGGCTTGTTCGAAACGCCCACGACGCTGAGTATTGGCTCCTGTGAAGGCGCCTTTTTCATGACCAAACAATTCAGACTCAATTAAGTCATGGGGAATAGCGGCCATGTTTAAAGCGATAAAGGGGTTGGCGGTGCGCGGGCTGTGAGTGTGTAATGCTTGCGCAACCAGTTCCTTGCCTGTGCCTGACTCGCCATTGATTAATACGGTAATGTTTGAATTAGCGAGTCGACCGATGGCACGAAAAACTTCCTGCATGGCTGGGGCTTCGCCGATGATTTCTTTATCGACTTGTGGCTCGGCCTCGATTTCCATGTCGTCTGTACTGGGTCTGGCGTTGCGGTGGTGCAACATGGCGCGTTTCACCAGACTCACGGCTTCTTCTACATCGAACGGCTTGGGTAAGTATTCGAAAGCACCCCCCTGATAAGACGCGACGGCGCTTTCAAGGTCGGAATGCGCTGTCATGATAATGACCGGTAAATAGGGATGATCTTTTTGCAGTTTTTCGAGTAGTTTTAAGCCATCCATGCCAGGCATGCGAATATCACTGATAATGGCGCTAGGTTGCTCTTTATCAATTAAATTGACGAGATTTTCCGCGGAATCAAACAGGCGACATTGAATCCCTTCTTGTTCGAGTGTTTTCTCGAGTACCCAGCGAATAGAGCGATCGTCGTCAACAATCCATACGGTTTCTTCTGCTGTCATGAGTGTTTCTCCTGATATTGGACTGTCGTCTCAATGGGAATTAATAGGTTAAATTCGGTTTTTTTCGGATAGCTGTTGCATTCAATAATGCCGTGATGCTGATGAACCACAGACTGGGCAATCGATAGTCCTAATCCCGTGCCATCGGCTCGACCACTGACCATGGGGTAAAATAGCGTTTTTAAAATGCTGTCAGGAATGCCGGGGCCATTGTCAATGATGCTGATCTTGCAGACTAAGCGATGTCGCTTTGAGCCAATCGTAAATTGTCGCAGCGTTCTGGTGATCATGTGGATACTTTTGTGGTGATTACTGTCATCTTCCAAGAGTGCTTGCATGGCGTTTCTAGTGATGTTTAACAACGCTTGTATAAGCTGCGATTCATCGCCAATTAAGTCTGGGATGCTGGGGTCGTAATCCCTGATGAGTTCAATTTGGTTATCGGTTTCGACGGAAATAAGCTGTCTGACGCGTTCAATCACTTTGTGAATGTTGAGTGCTTTGTTTTTAGGCAGTTGTCTTGGTCCTAATAAACGATCAACCAAATCACGTAAGCGATCAGACTCTTCAATAATAACTTGTGTGTAGTCGTTTAATGCTTCGTCAGTAAAGGCGCGACTAATGAGCTGTGCTGCGCCACGAATGCCACCAAGTGGGTTTTTTATTTCATGGGCAAGACCGCGAACTAATTCTTTGCTGGTTTCGTGATTGGCAATGAGCTCGTCTTCTTGCGAAATGCGTTTCATCCTGTCGCGTGGGTACAGCTCTATGATTAAGCTTTCTGTTTCATTTGATGTGCCCATGATGGGGGTGACCGTGTAATCACAAAAGAGCTTTTTGTTGTTGCTGCACTCTATTTCCGCTTCCCGTTTGGTAAAAGGGTGACCCGATTTAATCGCGGCGTAGAGGGCTTGAATACTGTCTTCACTTTCGCGAAAGACGGTCTCTAACTCGCTGCCATAAATACGCCGACGACTCACCGCCAGCAACATTTCTGCGGCAGGGTTTAAATATTCGATTTCAAGCTTGTCATTCAGTTGAACGACGGCGGTAGATAAATGGTCGATTAATAAGCTATACACAGTATGCGCCTCGTCTTTGCTTCGCTCGTAACATCGTGCAAAGGCCTTTTATTGTTGCTTTATCTCTTGTCGTGTCTTTAATCAGTTGCAAAAAACGAACCAACATTGGGCAGCCTGAAATGGCGTGTTTTCTCAGCTTTTGGTGTAAAGACAAAATCTATTTGCACTATTATAGTGCATCTATTTGTTCGTGCTTCTTTTTGAGTAAAACGCGTGCTGCAAAAAAAACCCCGACCTAGGTCGAGGTTTTTACTTCGCTAACCGATTTGGTTAGCGAGCGGCCTAAAAACAATAAAGCTTATAGGCTGTAGTAAAGTTCAAACTCAAGTGGGTGAGTGGTCATGGAGACACGACGCGCTTCAGCCGTTTTTAGCTTGATGTAAGCGTTGATCATGTCATCAGAGAACACGCCGCCTTGAGTCAAGAAACCACGGTCTTCGTCTAGGCACTTAAGGGCTTCTTCCAAGCTGCTAGCAACGGTAGGAATGGCCAAACCTTCTTCTGGAGGAAGGTCGTACAAATCTTTATCAGCGGCATCGCCTGGGTGAATCTTGTTTTTGATGCCGTCGATACCTGCCATCAACATCGCAGAGAATGCTAGGTATGGGTTAGCGGTTGGATCTGGGAAGCGAGCTTCAATACGTTTGCCTTTAGGGCTTGCAACGTATGGAATACGGATAGAAGCAGAGCGGTTGCGAGCTGAGTATGCCAGCATAACCGGAGCTTCGAAATGCGGTACAAGACGCTTGTAAGAGTTAGTTGACGCGTTAGTGAACGCATTCAATGCTTTAGCGTGCTTAATGATACCGCCGATGTAGTAAAGTGCCATTTCAGATAAGCCAGCGTATTGGTCACCTGCGAATTGGTTTTCGCCGTTTTTCCAGAAAGACTGGTGAACGTGCATACCAGAACCGTTGTCGCCAACGATGGGTTTCGGCATAAAGGTGGCTGTTTTGCCGTAAGCGTGCGCTACGTTGTGTACGCAGTACTTAAGAATTTGAACTTCATCTGCTTTCTTAACCAGTGTGTTGAACTTAACACCGATTTCGTTTTGTCCAGCAGTGGCGACTTCGTGGTGATGAACTTCAATAACTAAGCCCATTGTTTCCATTGCGCCACACATAGCGCCACGAAGGTCATGGTGAGAGTCGACTGGTGGGACTGGGAAATAACCGCCTTTTACGAAAGGACGGTGGCCCATGTTGCCGCCAGCGATTTTTTTGTTAGAAGACCAAGCGGCTTCTTCTGAGTTGATCTCAACAGAACAACCTGACATGTCTGTTTTCCAGCGAACATCGTCAAAAATGAAGAATTCTGGCTCTGGACCAAAGAAAGCCGTGTCGCCAAGACCCGTTGATTTTAGGAACTCTTCTGCACGAAGCGCCACAGAGCGTGGGTCACGGTCATAGCCTTGCATAGTAGAAGGTTCGATAATGTTACAACGAACAATAATAGTCGCTTCTTCAGTGAAAGGATCAATGATTGCGGTATCATCTTGCGGCATCATGATCATGTCGGATTCGTTGATGCCTTTCCAGCCTTCGATTGATGAACCATCAAACATTTGACCGTTTTCAAAAAACTCTTCATCTACGGTTTTAGCAGGAACAGATACGTGTTGTTCTTTACCTTTAAAGTCGGTAAAGCGAAGGTCAACCCACTTCGCGTCATGCTCAGCAATCAAGGCAAGGGTCTTGTTTGACATAGTTGTTCTCCAGTCGTCGTTAAAGCGAAATTAATTTTTCGTTTATGGGGGTGCTTCACTATAAAACACCATTTGGCTAAAGATAAAGCACAACTTATGCCAGAATGTTGTGCGAAGATATAAATCCTTATATAACAAAGACATATCTTTTTCATTTTAAAAAATGCACTTAATAATGGCTAGGACGAGCTAAATAAAATGCAATAATGGTCTATTTTGGTGCGTAAATTGTCTTTCTGTATCATATTGGTGCAAATTTAATGTTTTTGTATCGATAGCCTTTTCTTTATACTAAGCGCCTTTTTTAATATTCGGTATAAATTGCACTCCCTATGAAATTTATTGTTAAGTTTTTTGCAGAAATCACCATTAAAAGCCGCCCAGTCAGAAAAGCCTTTATTAAGCAACTTAGACACAATGTGAAGCTGGTGCTCAAAAAGCACGATGCTGATGTTATGGTGTCGGGCAATTGGGATTTTATTGAAGTGTTTTCGGAGCGGGACGAATTACGTGAAGATTTCATTGAGGCGCTGTCTCATATTGCGGGAATTGCGCATTTTCAGTATGTCCGTGAATTTCCCTTTGTTGACCTTGATGGCATTGTTGATCAGGCGATTGTTTCTTATGGCGATGCGCTCAAGGGCGCTGTTTTTGCTGTACGAGTGAAACGAGTGGGTCAGCATGACTTTACATCGGTTGATGCTGAGCGGCATATTGGTGGTTGCCTGAAGGCGCGTTGTGACGCACTGGCGGTGCGTTTAAAGAACCCTGACGTGTTGGTGCCAATCGATATTCGTGATGACAGAGTGTGGATGATAGAGCAATGGGTGGAAGGCCTTGGGGGATACCCGCTTGGCTCACAAGATCCGGTGTTATCATTGATGTCTGGAGGTTATGACTCAACGGTGAGTTCTTATTTGACCATGAGCCGTGGTTTAAAAACGCACTTTTGCTTTTTTAATCTAGGCGGTGACGCCCATGAAATCGGCGTTAAACAGGTGTCTAATTTTCTTTGGGAAAAATACGGCTCGGCCCTCAATGTCAAATTTATCACGGTGCCATTTGAAGCGGTTGTCGGTGAGATTTTAACGAAAGTGGACAATGCTGAAATGGGCGTGATCCTCAAGCGCATGATGTTGCGAGCGGCGTCGCAATTGATGGCAGAGGTTGGTGCGAAAGCCTTGGTAACAGGAGAAAGCGTGGCGCAGGTTTCTAGCCAAACGCTGATGAACCTGAAGGTGATTGATCAAGTGACTGAAGAATTAGTGTTGCGGCCTCTTATTACCACAAATAAACAGGTGATTATTGATAAGGCGATTGAAATTGGTACGGCACCGTTTGCGGCTAGCATGCCGGAATTTTGTGGTGTGATTTCCGTAAAACCCACCACGCGAGCAAAACTGCACCGGGTGGAAAAGCAAGAAGCTAATTTTGATTTTGACGTTTTAGAAAAAGCTGTCGCAAATGCCTCGGTTCAGTCTATTCAAAATGTTATGGACGATGTCGCGAAACAGTATCAAGGCGAAGTGCCGATTGTTCGAATGCCAGTAGGTGATGAAATTATCATTGATATCCGTCATCCAGATGAGGCCAGCCATCGCCCTTTAAAAGTCAGTGGTCGACCGGTGAAGGTTATCCCTTTCTTTGCGTTAGAGTCGAACTGGTCTGAACTGGACTCGGCTACCACGCATCTATTGTATTGCGGCAAAGGTGTCATGAGCCGCATGCATGCTTCTTATTTATTGGGCAAAGGCCACACCAATGTCGGTGTGTATTTGCCCTAAAGAGACGCTGAAAACAACGATAGCATTTTTGCCATGTTGGGATGTTATCGTTGCGATCTACTATTAATATGCAGTGTTGCCTTTTTTATATTTTTGTGGGATTTTTTTCTCACTTTAATGGGATATTGATTAATATCAGGTTACAATTGCGCCAATTTTACCCCGCACCAAGATTCTAGACGCTTGAAGAGCTTAATCCGCCCATATCAAGCGGTGGCATATCTTTTTGCTCACGCTAAATGCAGAGAACTATAAATGTCTAATGATATCAGTAAGTTACGTAACGTGGCCATCATTGCTCACGTTGACCATGGTAAAACAACGTTGGTTGACCAGCTATTAAGCCAGTCAGGCACGCTAGATCGTAAAGATCTTGGTTCAGAGCGAATCATGGATTCAAACGACCAAGAAAAAGAGCGTGGCATCACCATTTTGGCGAAAAATACGTCAATTATGTGGAACGATTACCGTATTAATATCGTAGATACACCTGGACACGCTGACTTCGGTGGTGAAGTTGAGCGCGTATTGTCTATGGTTGACTCTGTATTGTTGTTGGTTGACGCGGTAGATGGCCCAATGCCACAAACGCGTTTTGTAACCTCTAAAGCATTCGAACGTGGTCTTCGTCCTATTGTTGTTATCAACAAAATTGACCGTCCTGGTGCGCGTCCTGATTGGGTTATGGATCAAGTATTTGATTTGTTCGATAGCCTTGGAGCAACAGAAGAACAATTAGATTTCCCGGTTATTTACGCATCCGCTATTAATGGTATTTCTGGTAACGATCCAGAAAAAATGGCAGAAGACATGACGCCACTTTACCAGATGATCGTAGACAGTGTTCCTGTGCCTGACGTTGATCCAGAAGGCATGTTCCAAATGCAGGTTTCTGCATTGGACTATGATGCTTACGTTGGCGTTATTGGTATCGGTCGTATTACTCGTGGTAGCTTGTCGCCAAACCAGCAAGTTGTTATCAAGTCTGCTGATGGTAAAGAGCGTAAAGGTAAAGTCCTTAATGTTAAGGGTTACCACGGTCTAGCACGTGTCGATACAACTAAAGCGTCTGCTGGTGATATCGTTTGTATTAATGGTATCGATGGTCTAAGTATTTCTGACACGCTATGTAACCCAGAGTGTGTTGAAGCGCTTCCTGCATTGTCTGTAGATGAGCCAACCGTAAGCATGACCTTCATGGTTAACGATTCTCCATTTGCGGGTAAAGAAGGTAAATATATTACCACTCGTAATATCGCAGACCGTCTTGATCGAGAGCTTATCCACAACGTAGCATTGCGTGTTAAGCAAGGCGAAACGCCTGATAAATTCATCGTATCAGGCCGTGGTGAGCTTCATCTTTCTGTATTGATTGAAAGCATGCGTCGTGAAGGCTTCGAGATGGGTGTTTCTCGTCCTGAAGTGGTTCAAAAAATTGTTGATGGAAAAGTTCAAGAACCCTTTGAGCTAGTGGTTATCGACGTTGAAGAACAGCATCAAGGTTCCATCATGGAAGAGCTTGGCTTGCGTAAGGCTGAGTTAACTAACATGGAACCAGACGGTAAAGGCCGTGTTCGTCTTGAGTTCATGACGCCTTCGCGTGGTTTGATCGGTTTCCGTGGTTTGTTCCTAACGCTAACGTCTGGTTCTGGTATCATGACCAGCGTATTTGACCATTACGGCCCAGTAAAAGAAGGGGATGTTGGTAGTCGCCAGAACGGTGTATTGGTCAGTATGGTGACAGGCAAAACAGCAGCTTTTGCTTTGTTCAATTTGCAAAGCCGTGGTCGTTTATTCTTGGGTCACGCGGTGGAAGTGTACGAAGGTCAGGTCATCGGTCTTCACTCACGCGATAATGACTTAACGGTTAACCCAGTTAAAGGTAAGCAGTTAACGAACATGCGTGCCTCTGGTACCGATGAAGCCTTGACGTTGACGCCACCGATTCGTCATACCCTTGAGCAGGCGCTTGAGTTTATCGAAGATGATGAGTTGGTAGAGGTAACACCAGAAAGTATTCGTGTTCGTAAAAAGCTATTAACTGAAAACGAGCGTAAACGCGCTGGTCGTAAGTAAGTACAAGCGATTCTTTTAATAAAAGAGCAGCAGCAAATGAACTCATGCAAATGAGTTCGTGAGCGACAGAAGCGCCTTCGGGCGCTTTTGTTTTTTCTGGGGTTGGCTAAAGTCATGACTCTGATTTACGTTAAGCAAATAGTGTGAGGGTAAAATGAAAGTGTTGGTGCAGCGTGCGTTAAACGCTTCGGTTGTGGTGGATGGTGAAACCATTGGGGCCATTGATCACGGTCAGTTGGTGTTAGTTGGTATCGAAAAAGGCGATACAGAAGTCGATACGCAGCGGTTGGCTGACAAGCTATTGAAGTACCGTATGTTTGGTGATGAAGATGGCAAGATGAACCTGAATGTTCAGCAAGTTAGCGGTGGTGTTTTGTTGGTGTCGCAATTTACCTTGGCGGCGGAAACCAAAAAAGGGCTGCGCCCTGGCTTTTCGACGGCCGCGATTCCAGCAGAAGGCGAGCGTTTATTTAATGCGTTTGTTGATCAAGTTCGTGCGCAATATGGCAATGTTGAGGTTGGACGTTTTGGCGCTGACATGAAGGTGTCCTTTATAAACGATGGGCCTGTTACTTTTATGTTGGATTAAGCGTCAGAGTTTTCGACTACTACTTTTACCGTGCGCCCAGCCAGCAGTCCTAACTCAAACAGTAACCACATTGGGATGGCTAATAAAGTTTGAGAAAAAATATCAGGAGGTGTGATCAGCATTCCCACCACAAAACAGCCTAAGAAAATATAAGGGCGCTTTTTGGATAATGCGGCCACAGTGGTTACTCCAGCCTTGATAAGCAGATACGTTGCTATAGGGATTTCGAATGTCACGCCAAAAGCAAAAAACAATTTTAATACAAAGTTTAAATAATTGTTTATATCCGTCATAACCGTTACTTCGCCAGGCCCTACGGTCGTAAAAAAGCCAAAAATAAGCGGTAAAACCACGTAATAAGCAAACAAAACGCCGGCATAAAAGAGAAAAATACTCGACACCAGTAACGGGATGGCAATTTGCTTTTCATTTTTATACAGTGCGGGGGCAATAAAGGACCAAGCCTGAAACAGGGTATAGGGAACCGATAATAATACCGCAACAAAAAAAGTTAGCTTGAGAGGTGCTAAAAAGGGAGAAGCCACTTCTGTGGCAATTAACGAGCTGCCAGCGGGTAATAACAGGCGTAATGGTTCAGACACAATGAGATATAAATCATTCGCAAAGGCATACAAGCCAACAAACAAGATTAATATAGCGAGAACCGATTTCAGTAAGCGGTTTCTGAGCTCAATAAGGTGAGCGACTAGTGGCGCTTGGTTGGAAGAGTCTGTCGTCATAATACGTCACATGTCCGCGTCTAATGTGTGAAAGTAAGCTCGACTAGGCACGAGAAATGGCGTCAGGCGTTTTGTCTTTATTGTCTGTTGCTTGGGCTTGGGGTGAGTTAGCAATCAAGTCTGCGTCTAGCGTTTCATTTGGCTCTGTGTTTTGCGGTGATTCAGCCACTGCTGAAGATTGTTCTGTCACCGCTGAAGATTGTTCTGCCACTGCTGAAGGCTCTGGTTGGGCCGAAACTTTTATTTCATTCTTTTCAGCAACGGGCAGAATCGTGTTTTGAATAGAGCGCTCTTCTTTTAGAAGGCGTTGGTTGGTTTCCTGTATTTTTTGTTGCAGCTCTTCTTGGTCCAGTTGAGCATTGATCTCTCTTTGAACTGAGTTGATGCTGCGTTTGATTTTGCGCACCCATAAGCCCGCCATTTTTGCTGCGTGAGGCAGGCGTTCTGGGCCAAGGATGAGTAGCCCCACGACGAAAACAACCAGAAGTTCAGAAAAGCCGATATCGAACACAGTTTAGGCGCTCTTATCGTCTTTTTTGGCATCAGCATCAATGACTTTATGCTGGGCTGTTTTTTCATCTTCTGTTTTGTCGTCTTTATCAACCGCTTCTTTAAAGCCTTTTACGGCCCCGCCTAAATCAGACCCTAGGTTCTTGAGCTTTTTGGTGCCGAAAATAAGTATTAAAATTGCTAATACTATCAGTAGTTGCCAAATGCTAATTCCACCAAACATATGTTTCTCCTATTCTTTATTCGCTACGGCTGGCTTTTTCGTCTAAGCCAGACAGATTAAATCGACGAGCCAGTTCATCCAGTATAGCATCTGGACCAATGTCTAGATGAGATAGCATGACAAGCGTGTGAAACCAAAGGTCGGCTGTTTCATAAATCAAATCAGACTTATCGCCAGAAAGAGCCGCATCTTTTGCGGCGATAATGGTTTCTATACTTTCTTCGCCTACTTTTTCGAGTATTTTATTCAGCCCTTTAGCGTGTAAACTGGCCACATAAGAAGAATCGGCAGTGGCTATTTTTCGTTGTTCTAGGGTGGCGGCTAGTTCAGCCAAAATATCGTTTTTCATTATAGTCTCTCGAATGTTACGGTTTTAAGACGAGCAGGTAAAAGCCTACCAGAAACAAGCCTAAGCTGCTTATGTCAGTGGCTTTTAGCTGTTCAAACGACACCGGATCAGTGATGAACCAAGCGGCCCCTAAGCTTAATAGGCCCAGCAGGCGAAAGGGCACGTTGCTACGATTCTTTTGTAACTCTTTGCTGAGTTGGTGGATCGCATCGGTCTGTGCTTGCATGCGCTCTTCTTGATGAGACAGTTGAGACAAAGTCGTAAAGACCAAGTTGGGGATTTGCGGCAGCTGTCCCGCCCATTGTGGTGCTTGTTTACGGACTTCCTCTATGACGCGCTTTGGCCCCATTTGTTCGCGCATCCACTTTTCTAGGAAGGGTTTGGCGGTTACCCACAGGTCTAAATCTGGGTACAGTTGACGGCCTAAGCCCTCTATATTGAGTAATGTTTTTTCTAGTAAAACCAATTGAGGTTGTACTTCCATATTGAAGCGCCGTGCAGTTTGGAATAGGCCGATTAATACTTGCCCAAAAGAAATATCTTTCAATGGTTTGGCAAACATAGGCTCGCAAACGCTGCGAATGGCTGATTCAAAGGCGTGTACGGGGGTGCCTTTTGGTACCCAACCACTTTCTACGTGGAGTTCTGCTACTAAGCGATAATCGCGTTGAAAAAATGCCAATAAGTTGCGCGCTAAATAGCTTTTATCGGCATCGTCTAAACTGCCCATGATGGCGCAATCAATCGCAATGTATTTGGGTTTCTTAGGGTTGCTCGCATCGACGAAAATGTTGCCAGGGTGCATGTCGGCGTGAAAAAAGCTGTGAGAAAAAACTTGGGTAAAAAAGATTTCTACGCCCCGTTCTGCCAAGCATTTCATGTCTACATTGGCCTTGTTTAGTGCGCTGATATCGGCCACCGGAATGCCTGAGATACGCTCCATCACCATGACGTTGCGGTGGCTATAATCCCAATGGATCTGTGGGACATAGAGTAAATCGGAAGGGGTGAAGTTACGCTGCAATAAACCGGTGTTCGCGGCTTCTTTGGCAAGATCTAATTCATCAAGAATGGTGTATTCATAATCGGTTACGACTTCCACTGGCCTTAAGCGTCGACCATCGGCGCTCATATTGGCGACAAGGTACGCTAGGGTATAAAGCAAGTTAATGTCTTTGCGAATGGTTTTTTCGATATTAGGGCGAATGACTTTGATAACCACTTTTTCGCCAGAGTGGAGTGTTGCGGTGTGAACTTGAGCAATCGACGCTGAGGCCAGCGGAGAGGCTGAAAACTCGGCAAACAGTTCTGACACTGGCGCTTTCAAATCCCTTTCGATAATGGCTTGGGCGATGTGTCCAGGGAAGGCGGGGACTTTGTCCTGCAATTTTGCCAATTCATCAGCAATATCATCGTCGAGTAAATCTCGGCGAGTCGATAAAATTTGGCCGAATTTGACAAAAATAGGGCCAAGAGACTCTAGGGCGAGCCGTAAGCGCTCACCTTTGTTCTGTTGCGCGCGTTTACGTCCAATTAAGCAAATAGGGCCAAGGGTATAACGGATGTACCAAGGGAGAAACTCGAAAGGTATAAACGCATCAAGACGAAAGCGAACAACAGTAAAAGCAATACGCAACAAACGAAAAGTACTGGTTAACATGGTTAGAATTTAAATCCTTTATGCAGTGCCACAATTCCGCCCGTTAAATTTTGGTAACTGGTGCGTTCAAACCCCACTTCCTCCATCATGCCCTTCAGCGTTTCTTGATCTGGGTGCATGCGAATCGACTCAGCAAGATAGCGATAGCTGTCGGCATCATTGGCAATCAATTTGCCGATGGTGGGCAGTAAGCGGAAGGAGTATTGGTCGTAGACTTGGGACAGTAGCTCGGACTCTGGTTTAGAGAATTCTAATACTAACAAGCGGCCACCAGGTTTTAATACGCGGTACATAGAGGCTAATGCTTTGGATTTATCGGTCACATTGCGTAAGCCAAATGCGATGGTGATGCAGTCAAACGTATCGTCAGGAAAAGGTAGGGCTTCGGCGTTAGCCTGAACGAATTTAACGTTTCCAACAATGCCTTGGTTGGCTAATTTGTCACGGCCAACTTTCAGCATGGAGTCATTGATGTCAGCGAGAATGACTTGCCCTTGGCTACCGACAAGGCGAGAAAACTTCACGGTCAAATCGCCTGTGCCGCCCGCAATATCAAGTACGCAGTTGCCTGCGCGTACGCCAGATTGGCTAATGGTATGGCGCTTCCATAGACGATGAATCCCACCAGACATTAGGTCGTTCATAATGTCGTATTTTGCGGCGACAGAGTGAAAAACCTGCGCGACTGCTTTTACTTTTTCCTCCGTGGGGATTTCTTTAAAACCAAAATCGGTGATTTTTTTCTGATCGTCTTGCATAAACTACTTCATCCTAGTGGCGACATCGAACGCCATTTTGTTTGTTTGAGCGTGTTTGATTTGAGCGTTGTCCGTAATATCGAGTGTGTTGTCTTCAATGTGAGCGCATATTGTAACCGCGTCAGTAACGTACGGGTACTGCTTTGTTTGAGCTATTTGTGTGCCATCACTTTATTCCTTCCTCCATCTTTGGCCAAATACAGCTGTTTGTCTGCACGGTCAAACAGTGACTCGGGGTCTTCTTGTGGCTGAAGCTCTGCAACGCCGATGGAGACGGAGATTGATACGGGTTCTCCTTGTACGTTAAATGGCGTTTTAGTGACGGCTAAACGTACGTTTTCCGCGCGCTCTATTGCCTTCTCAAGAGTGGTGTCGGGAAACACCATAACAAACTCTTCGCCTCCGTAGCGAAACATAAGGTCTTCTTTGGTTAACATGTTGCGAATTTGTTTTGGTACTAGGCGCAAGACTTTGTCGCCCGCAAGGTGTCCCCAAGTATCGTTTACTTTTTTAAAGTGGTCTATGTCGCAAACGACTAAACAAATGGGCTTATGTGCTTTTTGCATCGCTTTGCAAAGCGGTAAAATAGCATCTTGATAGGCCGTTCTATTAGGTAAATCGGTTAACGAGTCTGTCATTGCCTGGGCTAATTTTTCTTGCAAGAGCGCGCGCAGCGAGGTGGTGTCCTTTTCCATTCGAGTGACCTTGTTTTTAAGCAAGGCAATAGATTGATTGGATTGCTTTTCTTGCTCTTTCATCTGTGAGCGGTATGCCGTCATGGTCGTTGAAATCGTCGATAGCCGTTCATTGATAAGGCTTTTTAGGCTGTTTAATTCACTCGCCTCTTGAACGGCTTTAGAGGTGTCTTTCATCTGCTGTTGCAATTTAGTGTTTAAACCTTCACGACTTTTGGATAAAGACTTTTGTGTTTGGTCGCTATGGGTGATGGACTCATTAATACTAGCAAGTTGCTTATTCAGCTGATTGAGATAGTTGGTCAGGCTTTCTTGATTTTTACCGACGGCAACCATTACTAGGTTAATGGTCTCATCAAGCAAATCAGGAAATTGCTGTAAATTATCATTTTTTGATAACGCTGTTTTTAGATCCGCGATGTCGTTGTCATGGATACTGGGCAGAGACAGATTGTTGAGCAATCCGGCCAGTGTATGGCTGACTTGTATGATGATGTCTTGGGTGTTTTTGATCGCATCGTTTTTTGCGCTACGGTTAAGTAAACGCTTAAAGAAGGAGCTTTTGGCGTGGTCTGTTGCTGGTTGATTAAGGGTGTTTTCGGCCAGCGTGAGAAAGTCTTTTAATAGTAAAGGCCATTGTGAGGGTTGTTGCCAATGTAACCGTATTTTTGCTTCTAGTTGTTTCTTTTCGCTTTGTGGGACTTGTTTGTCGTCTTGTTTTTCTAGTATGTCTATTAGGTCTTGCAGCGTGCTTCTAACCTGCTTCGCACGGCTTAGGTGTGCTTCATCACTTTGAATCAAAAAGGGCTCGGCGTTATTGAGCGCTTTTTGTATTTCTTCGGCATTGGCGCCTTTAGTAATAGTCTGACGAATTTGGCGAACGACGGAGTCCAATTGAGGGTCATTTCCTTCTGCCAGCATGCTGGTTCGAGAAACGGCTTTGCGTAACACTTCAATCAGTTTGTCACTGGATGGTTCCGTCATATCGCCTCGGTATGGGTTATTTTTGACGTTCTTTTTCAATTAGAAAGTCAACGACGTTAAATATATTTTCATTGCCATTGGCGGTTTCTGCACTGACTAAATATTTGCCATTGACTATGATGCCAGGTACGCCTCGAGCACCATAAGCGCGGATTTTTGCGTCCGCTTGACTTAAGCGGCTATTGACCGCGAATGAGTCGTATTGCTTGCGAAAGTCATCTTCACTCACATCATAATTAGCAAAGAAACTGGCCAGTGCGTCTTCTGAGTTTAGATTACGACGTTCAACATGGATAGCGCTAAAAAGGTCGGCGCGTATTTTGTCTTCGATGCCCAGTAAATCTGCAACATAAAAGGCTTTAGCATGGGCCAACCAGCCACGACCAAACACCGCGGGCAAATATTTAAAGTCGACATCGTTGGGGAGGTCTTTTTTCCATGCCTGAACAAGAGGTTCTAGGCTATAGCAGTGTGGGCAGCCATACCAAAAAATTTCAGTCACTTCGACCTTGCTAGAATCACTGGTACGGACAGGGGTTTTGATGCTGGTATAGCCATTGCCATCACTGTATTCGGCGGCGGTCGCGGTCAATGGAATAAGTAAGGATAGTATCAGCGCTGAAAACAGCTTTTTCATGGGTTGCTCCTAATAGATTTGTTTTTTAAAGATATTCTTACATCATGCACAGAATTGCACCAGAATGCGATTCTATCCGCTCTGAAGCGTTCTGCTTTTTCAGTAAGTTTACATAAAACTTACATTGCATCTTGTGATCCGGCCATGGTCATTTCGAAGGGTTTAATGGTTAACGACCGGTTTAATGCGTCGTCGTTAGTGATAATGAGTGTTGTGCCTCGGTCTCTTTATGACTTTTTTGCTTTAACGTGGCATATCGCGGCATTTGCTGGCATTATAGCCAGTCAATAACGTGAACCTGAATGCAACTCTGAATCTACTGACGAATATCAACTTATGACCCCTTTTGACTCCACTTTCCAATCCGCGCACTTTATTAAAAGTGCAGAGAAACTTTCTCAATGCCCCTTAGACCAAGGTGTCGAAGTTGCATTTGCTGGTCGCTCAAATGCGGGAAAATCCACCGCATTAAACACACTGACCAATCAAAAAAAGCTGGCTCGAACCTCGAAAACACCGGGCCGAACACAGTTAATTAATTGTTTTGGCTTAAATGTCGAGGATCGACGTTTGATCGATCTTCCCGGTTATGGTTTTGCTAAAGTGCCAATCGCGATGAAAAAAGTTTGGCAAGCGCACATGCAGGACTACTTGATGAATCGTCGCTCCTTAGCGGGTGTGGTGTTGGTGATGGACATACGTCACCCATTAAAAGAGTTTGATGAAATGATGATTGATTGGGCGAAGTCCAATCGAATGAAAGTTCATGTATTACTCACTAAATCGGATAAGCTAAAACGTGGACCGGCAAAATCGACCATGTTGGCGGTTCAGCGAGTCATTGACGCGCAAAATATAGATGGTTCTGTACAGACTTTCTCGTCGTTAAACGGTGATGGTATTGACGAGTTGCGCACTAAGCTTGCGCAGTGGTTGGTACTTGATAATCTTAATGAGATCCCTGTATCGCCAAATGCCTGATAACATTGATCGGAGTCATTTTGTTAGCCTCTGTCGCTAACGAATGACTCGATTTGTTGCCTCTACTTGGCAGTGAATCACACCATCTTCTACTCTTACCGAAATCAGGTCACCTTTTCCCACATTGTTAACAGAACGAATAACCTGCTGGTCTTTGGATGCAATCGCATAGCCTCTTGCTAACGTATTGAGTGGACTGACGAGGTTTAGCTTGTCGATAATACGAGCAAAGGCGGTTTGCTTGTTGGTTAGGGTGCTGTTTAATGCGCGGGCAAGTCGAGCGTCGATGTCTTTGAGTTTTTGCCTGTTCTGATCAATGTGCTGAGTTGGGCTGTTTTTTTCAAGTCTATGGGCTAAATTGGCGGTTTGGGTTTGTTGTTCCAGCATTTTGCGCTGCATACTGTGTTGTAAACGGCGCTTGAGCTGATCAAGCTGGTTCTGTTGTTGCTCGATGCGATCTTTTGGATGACGAATCCGTTTCGTCATGAAGTCGAGCTGTTGTTGGCTTTGTTCGAGAATACGCGACATGCGTCGCACGAGTTGTTTCTCTTGTTGCTCGATTTGTCGAACCAATTGGTGACGGTCTGGGCTTAAAAGCTCCGCAGCAGCGGTGGGTGTGGCGGCACGAACGTCGGCGACAAAGTCGGCAATAGTAAAGTCTGTTTCATGGCCGACCGCAGAAACAATCGGGGTTTTGGCGGCAAAAATAGCGCGTGCTAAGGTTTCGTCGTTAAAGCTCCATAAATCTTCCAGTGAACCACCACCACGCCCTAGAATAATCGCATCAAAGTGTCCGCTGCCATCGGCTCGTTGTAGTTGTCTTAGGATGTTTTTGGCGGCGTCTTGGCCTTGTACTAAAGAGGGTAGAATGGTCAGTTCCGTTAATGGAAAACGTCGACGGAAGGCAATAATCATATCGCGAACTGCCGCACCAATAGGGGAGGTAATAATGGCAACCCGATCGGGCTTAGTTGGTAGTGGTTTTTTGTGTTCGGGTGCGAATAGGCTTTCGGCTTGTAAGGTGTTTTTTAGGCGTTCAAAGGCTTGTTGTAGTGCGCCTTCACCCGCGGATTCCATGCTCTCGACGCTGAGCTGACAGTCGCCTCTTGGACCATAAAAAGTGACGCGCGCGCGCAAGCGAACCATGTCGCCATCTTTTGGTTTGAAGCGGACGGCGGCGTTTTTGCCTTTGAACATGGCGCAGCGGATTTGTGCTTTGTCATCTTTAAGGGAAAAGTACCAATGTCCTGAGCCCGGTTTGGCGAGATTAGAGATTTCTCCTTCCACCAAAATCCATGGCAAACTGGCTTCAAATAGTTGTTGTATCTGTCTATTTAGCTGGGATACGGTAAAAGCTGTTTCATGTGATGCAGAAGTTGTAAAATTTTTCATCAATCTCTCGTGGTTTTGATTTACCGAATGCAACTATTGGAGTAGAATTACTTGCCATCTTAACACCCTTGTTGGCATTGGAAACTCCCCATTATGTTACGAATCGTGCAAGAAGCTTTAACGTTTGACGACGTGTTGCTTATCCCCGGCTATTCCGAAGTTCTTCCTAAGGATGTTAGCCTCAAAACGAAAATCACTAAAGACATCGAATTAAATATTCCGCTTACGTCTTCAGCGATGGATACCGTTACTGAATATCGCATGGCGATTGCTTTGGCTCAAGAAGGTGGCATAGGCATTGTGCACAAAAACTTGACCATTGAAGAGCAAGCTCGTGAAGTGCGTCGCGTGAAAAAGTTCGAAAGCGGCATTGTTCGTGATCTGGTCACCATTCATCCTGAAGCCAGTGTTAAAGAGCTAATGGAACTGACGGCGGCGAACAACATTTCAAGTGTACCGGTTGTTCAAGGCAGTGATTTGGTTGGTATTGTCACCAGCCGTGATGTGCGCTTTGTCAAAGATTACGATAAGAAAGTCTCTGACATCATGACGCCAAAAGACCGTCTTGTGACGGCGCTTGAAGGGGCGTCTTCTGGCTCTATCCGCAAATTGCTGCATGAAAATCGCATTGAGAAAGTGTTGATTGTGAATGAGCAGTTTGAGTTGCGTGGCATGGTTACTGTAACCGATTTTAATAAAGCCACCACCTACCCTCATGCCTGTAAAGACGATCAAGGTCGTTTACGTGTTGGTGCCGCTGTTGGTACGGGTGCGGATACAGCCGATCGCGTGAAAGCTTTGTCTGACGCTGGTGTTGATATCATTGTCGTTGATACCGCGCATGGTCATTCTAAAGGCGTTATCGATCGCGTGCGTTGGGTGAAAGAAAACTTCCCTCATATTCAAGTGATTGGTGGCAATATCGCGACAGCTGAAGCGGCGATCGCCCTTGCTGATGCGGGCGCTGATGGTGTGAAAGTCGGTATCGGCCCAGGTTCTATCTGTACCACGCGTATTGTTGCTGGTGTGGGTGTTCCACAAATCAGTGCGGTGGCAAATGTTGCTGAAGTCATGAATGCTCGTGGTATTCCCGTTATCGCCGATGGCGGTGTGCGTTTTTCTGGCGATATCAGTAAAGCGATTGCCGCGGGTGCGAGCGTTATCATGGTGGGTGGTTTGCTTGCCGGTACGGATGAAGCGCCGGGTGAAGTGGTGCTTTTCCAAGGTCGCTCATTCAAGGCTTACCGTGGTATGGGGTCGCTAGGTGCGATGTCTCAATCTCAGGGTTCAAGCGATCGCTACTTCCAAGATTCAAGCAGCGTTGAAAAATTGGTTCCAGAAGGTATTGAAGGCCGTGTGCCATCAAAAGGCCCAATGGCCGCTGTTATTCACCAGTTGATGGGGGGGGTGCGTTCTTCTATGGGCTACACTGGATCACCTGATATTGAAACGATGCGTACTAAGACTCAGTTTTCTCAGATTACGGGTGCTGGTATGCGTGAAAGTCACGTTCATGATGTGACGATTACAAAAGAAGCGCCAAATTATCACGTGGGCTAATTGCCCGGTAATTTGACACTGAGATGGGGCGTACAACACGCCCCATCTTTATTTATTGCTCTTACTATTTATTGATTACTTCTACGAAAAGAGTTGCCTCTTAAGTAGAGTGAAAGGAATGGCTAATAATGTCGCAAGATATCCACGCTCATAAAATTCTTATTCTTGATTTTGGTTCTCAGTACACTCAGCTGATTGCGCGTCGTGTTCGTGAAATTGGTGTTTACTGTGAAGTTCGTGCTTTTGATATGGAAAATCAAGAGGTTATCGACTTCGATCCAAAAGGTATCATCCTTGCTGGTGGCCCTGAATCCGTTCCTGAGCCAGGTTCTCCACGAGCTCCGGAAGCCGTATTTACATTGGGTGTGCCGGTCTTTGGTATTTGTTACGGCATGCAAACCATGGCAGAGCAGTTGGGCGGTAAAGTTCAAGGCTCTGACATTCGTGAGTTTGGTTACGCGCAAATCCGTAAACATGAAGGTCCAGCATTATTTGACGGTATTCAAGATCATATCGCCAACAACGGCGTTGCTTTGCTTGATGTGTGGATGAGTCATGGTGATAAAGTTATCGCTATGCCAGAAGACTTTACTTTGATGGCATCGACTGACAGCTGCCCAATTGCCGCCATGGCAAACGAAACGAAGAAATTTTACGGTGTGCAATTTCACCCCGAAGTAACGCATACGTTACAAGGCGGCCGGATTCTGTCTCGCTTCATTGTCGATATTTGCGGCTGTGACACTTTATGGACGCCTGCCAACATTGCGCAAGACGCTATCGAGCGTATGCAAGAACAAGTTGGTGATCGTAAAGTATTGTTAGCCTTGTCTGGTGGTGTGGATTCGTCTGTCGTTGCTGCTTTGCTTCATAAAGCGATTGGCGATCAATTGACTTGTGTGTTTGTGGATAACGGTTTGCTTCGTTTAAACGAAGGTGATCAGGTTATGAAAATGTTCGCTGACAACATGGGTGTGAAAGTTATCCGTGTTGATGCGGAGGACTTGTTCCTTGGTAAGTTAGCTGGCGAAAACGATCCTGAGAAAAAACGTAAGATCATTGGTAATACTTTTATCGAGATCTTCGATGAAGAGTCTTCTAAATTAGATGGCATTGATTTCCTTGCTCAGGGCACGATTTACCCTGACGTAATCGAATCTGCGGCTTCAAAAACTGGCAAGGCTCATGTTATCAAGTCTCATCACAATGTTGGTGGTCTACCTGATGATATGAAAATGGAGTTGGTTGAGCCACTTCGTGAATTGTTTAAAGACGAAGTGCGTAAGTTGGGTCTAGAGCTAGGTCTTCCTTATGACATGGTTTATCGTCACCCGTTCCCAGGTCCGGGTTTGGGTGTGCGTATCTTGGGTGAAGTGAAAAAAGAATACGCTGACATCCTTCGTCGTGCGGACGCTATCTTTATCGAAGAATTGCGTCGCTCTGGTTGGTACGACAAAACAAGCCAAGCCTTTGCTGTATTTCTTCCAGTTAAATCGGTCGGTGTTGTAGGTGATGGTCGTCGTTACGAATACGTGGTGGCACTTCGTGCCGTTGAAACCATCGACTTCATGACCGCTCGTTGGGCTCATCTTCCTTACGAATTATTGGAAACGGTTTCTGGTCGCATCATTAACGAAATCGAACATATTTCTCGCGTGACTTACGATGTATCTTCTAAGCCACCGGCGACGATAGAGTGGGAATGATTATCTCTCATTAATCGTCTAATAAAACGGCTCTCTTTATCGTAAAGAGGGCCGTTTTTGTTTGTGTTGAATTCCGAAAAAATTTTGGAGCATGGTTATGAGATTTCCAACGCCCTTAATAGAAGGGAAATTGATTAAACGCTATAAGCGCTTTTTGTCGGATATCGAATTGCCGAATGGCGAGGTCGTGGTGGCGCATTGTCCGAATACGGGATCAATGAAGCGATGCCAGCAGGATGGTGCTCGAGTATGGCTGTCTAAAAGTGATAATCCAAAACGTAAGCTGGCTTATACGTGGGAGCTGGTGGAAGTCGATGACAAATATTTGGCCTGCATCAATACGGGTTACCCTAATAAGTTGGTTGGCGAAGCGATTGCCAATGGTGTTGTGACAGAGCTTGTTGGGTATGCAGAACAGAAAGCAGAAGTGAAGTATGGTGAAAAAAGTCGTATCGATTGGTTGTTGACTGGTGATGATGGTCGCAAGTGTTATGTAGAAGTCAAAAACGTCACCTTGTTAGAAGAGGGTGGTTTGGGGTATTTTCCTGATGCGGTGACGGATCGTGGGCGTAAACATCTATATGAATTGGCTAAAATGGTGGAAGAGGGTCATCGTGCGGTGATGTTTTTTTGTGTGAGTCATACTGGAATTGATTCCGTCACGCCTGCTGCGCATATCGATAAAAAATACGCGCAAACTTTTAAAGAGGTAGTTGCAAAAGGTGTTGAGGTTATTGCGTATCGAGTGGCAATTGACCTATTGGAAATGAAAATAGTGCACCCTGTGTCAGTTTTTATGCCTGAATGACAAGTTTAGCGGTATCTGGCATTATTAATTTTGGCTGCTTTATAACCATAAAGAGTGTTTTTGGCGGTTTTGTGGACAATTTGGTTTTTATTTAAAATAAATTAGCAGAAAGTGTCAAAAAGGGTTGCACAAAATCTGTAGATCCTTAATATACGCCCTCGCTGACACGGACAAGGCTTCAGAGCAACGAAGACCAAGTTCAACTTAATCAGATTAAGATCTGGTAAAGAATTCAAGTCAGCCCGCTCTTTAAAATAGATAATCAGATAATTTGTGTGGGCGCTCGCTGGAGGCTTCAGAAGATCATCGCAGACCGGTTTTACCGAGATGTAGTTGATCAAAAAAATTGAAGTCTTACGAGTGTTTATACAGTAATTCGCTTTATGTTGGCTTGTTGTTTTTCGAAGCAGTGAGTCGATTAAGTTATAGTTAGTGTAATAGATTTGAGTAAGCAAGCTTTTTTAACTGAAGAGTTTGATCATGGCTCAGATTGAACGCTGGCGGCAGGCTTAACACATGCAAGTCGAGCGGTAACAGGGGAGCTTGCTCCTGCTGACGAGCGGCGGACGGGTGAGTAACGCGTAGGAATCTGCCTAGTAGAGGGGGACAACATGTGGAAACGCATGCTAATACCGCATACACCCTGAGGGGGAAAGGAGGGGATCACTTGTGACCTTCCGCTATTAGATGAGCCTGCGTAAGATTAGCTAGTTGGTAGGGTAAAGGCCTACCAAGGCGACGATCTTTAACTGGTCTGAGAGGATGGCCAGTCACACTGGGACTGAGACACGGCCCAGACTCCTACGGGAGGCAGCAGTGGGGAATATTGGACAATGGGCGCAAGCCTGATCCAGCCATGCCGCGTGTGTGAAGAAGGCCTTAGGGTTGTAAAGCACTTTCAGGGGTGAGGAAGGGCGTTTGGCTAATATCCAAATGTTTTGACGTTAGCCCCAGAAGAAGCACCGGCTAACTCTGTGCCAGCAGCCGCGGTAATACAGAGGGTGCAAGCGTTAATCGGAATTACTGGGCGTAAAGCGCGCGTAGGTGGTTTGTTAAGTCGGATGTGAAATCCCAGGGCTCAACCTTGGAATGGCACCCGATACTGGCTAGCTAGAGTATGGTAGAGGGGTGTGGAATTTCCTGTGTAGCGGTGAAATGCGTAGATATAGGAAGGAACATCAGTGGCGAAGGCGACACCCTGGACTAATACTGACACTGAGGTGCGAAAGCGTGGGGAGCAAACAGGATTAGATACCCTGGTAGTCCACGCCGTAAACGATGTCTACTAGCCGTTGGGTTGTAATGACTTAGTGGCGCAGCTAACGCAATAAGTAGACCGCCTGGGGAGTACGGCCGCAAGGTTAAAACTCAAATGAATTGACGGGGGCCCGCACAAGCGGTGGAGCATGTGGTTTAATTCGACGCAACGCGAAGAACCTTACCTACTCTTGACATCCACAGAACATTTGAGAGATCAGATGGTGCCTTCGGGAACTGTGAGACAGGTGCTGCATGGCTGTCGTCAGCTCGTGTTGTGAAATGTTGGGTTAAGTCCCGTAACGAGCGCAACCCTTATCCTTATTTGCCAGCACTTCGGGTGGGAACTTTAAGGAGACTGCCGGTGACAAACCGGAGGAAGGTGGGGACGACGTCAAGTCATCATGGCCCTTACGAGTAGGGCTACACACGTGCTACAATGGCGTATACAGAGGGCAGCGAGCTAGCGATAGTGAGCGAATCCCAGAAAGTACGTCGTAGTCCGGATTGGAGTCTGCAACTCGACTCCATGAAGTCGGAATCGCTAGTAATCGTGAATCAGAATGTCACGGTGAATACGTTCCCGGGCCTTGTACACACCGCCCGTCACACCATGGGAGTTGATTGCTCCAGAAGTAGGTAGTCTAACCGCAAGGGGGACGCTTACCACGGAGTGGTCAATGACTGGGGTGAAGTCGTAACAAGGTAGCCCTAGGGGAACCTGGGGCTGGATCACCTCCTTAAACGATAGAAGGCTCTGGTGAGCGTTCACACAAATTATCTGATACCTATCTTAAAAGCATTAGCACAAAGTATTAAGCAAGACGCTAAGCATCAAACACGACTGTGATTGATGATTTTTAGTCTCTGACTTAGTGCTTTGCACTAAACTTGCTCTTTAACAATTCGAATTTTGAAATAACGATAAATCAAGTGTTAAACCGGTGGAAGTTCACTTGCTCTTATTCTTTAAGGATAACAGCTTAGTGACTTCTATTATCGTAAATCCAGAGAGACACAAAAGCTCTTTGGTATGTGATCTGATGGTTGTTTCTACTTTTTATACTGAGTCATTTATGGCTTTTTATTGAATCGTAAAAACTACTTTGGGTTATATGGTCAAGTGACCAAGCGTGCACGGTGGATGCCTTGGCAGTCAGAGGCGATGAAGGACGTGGTAATCTGCGAAAAGGTTCGGGGAGTCGATAAACAGGCTGTGATCCGAACATGTCCGAATGGGGAAACCCACTCTACTTGTAGAGTATCCCACAGTGAATACATAGCTGTGAGGAGGCGAACCCGGGGAACTGAAACATCTAAGTACCCGGAGGAAAAGAAATCAACCGAGATTCCCTAAGTAGCGGCGAGCGAAAGGGGATTAGCCCTTAAGTGATTTTGGTGTTAGTAGAAGGCTCTGGAAAGTGCCGCGATAGAGGGTGATAGCCCCGTATACGAAAACACCTTAATGATGAAAACGAGTAGGACGGGACACGTGTTATCCTGTCTGAATATGGGGGGACCATCCTCCAAGGCTAAATACTCCTGACTGACCGATAGTGAACCAGTACCGTGAGGGAAAGGCGAAAAGAACCCCTGTGAGGGGAGTGAAATAGATCCTGAAACCGTGTACGTACAAGCAGTGGGAGCGGACTTGTTCCGTGACTGCGTACCTTTTGTATAATGGGTCAACGACTTATTTTCAGTAGCAAGGTTAAGCGATTAGTGGAGCCGTAGGGAAACCGAGTCTTAATAGGGCGTTTAGTTGCTGGGAATAGACCCGAAACCGGGCGATCTATCCATGAGCAGGTTGAAGGTTGAGTAACATCAACTGGAGGACCGAACCCACATCCGTTGAAAAGGCTGGGGATGACTTGTGGATAGGAGTGAAAGGCTAATCAAGCTCGGAGATAGCTGGTTCTCCTCGAAAGCTATTTAGGTAGCGCCTCGTATCTCACCATTGGGGGTAGAGCACTGTTTGGGCTAGGGGGTCATCCCGACTTACCAACCCCATGCAAACTCCGAATACCAATGAGTGCAATTACGGGAGACACACGGCGGGTGCTAACGTCCGTCGTGGAAAGGGAAACAACCCAGACCGTCAGCTAAGGTCCCCAAGTGCCAGTTAAGTGGGAAACGATGTGGGAAGGCTTAGACAGCTAGGAGGTTGGCTTAGAAGCAGCCATCCTTTAAAGAAAGCGTAATAGCTCACTAGTCGAGTCGGCCTGCGCGGAAGATATAACGGGGCTCAAACTGGCCACCGAAGCTACGGATGCTTAGTTTACTAGGCATGGTAGAGGAGCGTTCTGTAAGCCGTTGAAGGTCAAGCTGTAAGGCAGGCTGGAGGTATCAGAAGTGCGAATGTTGACATGAGTAACGATAAGGGGAGTGAAAAACTCCCCCGCCGGAAGACCAAGGTTTCCTGTCCCATGTTAATCAGGGCAGGGTGAGTCGGCCCCTAAGGCGAGGCAGAAATGCGTAGTCGATGGAAAACAGGTTAATATTCCTGTACCGATGTATATTGCGATGGAGAGACGGAGAAGGCTAGGCCAGCACAGCGATGGTTGTCTGTGTTTAAGGCGGTAGGCAAGTGACTTAGGCAAATCCGGGTCACTCTTTAAGAGAGGATGTCGAGAACTGATGACGAGCCCTCTTTTGGGCGAAGTGGTTGATGCCATGCTTCCAGGAAAAACTTCTAAGCGTCAGATATACATTGACCGTACCCCAAACCGACACAGGTGGTCAGGTAGAGAATACCAAGGCGCTTGAGAGAACTCGGGTGAAGGAACTAGGCAAAATGGTACCGTAACTTCGGGAGAAGGTACGCCGGCCAGTGTGAAGGGCTTGCCCCGTAAGCACCAGTCGGTCGAAGATACCAGGTGGCTGCGACTGTTTATTAAAAACACAGCACTCTGCAAACACGAAAGTGGACGTATAGGGTGTGACGCCTGCCCGGTGCTTGAAGGTTAATTGATGGGGTTAGCGCAAGCGAAGCTCTTGATCGAAGCCCAAGTAAACGGCGGCCGTAACTATAACGGTCCTAAGGTAGCGAAATTCCTTGTCGGGTAAGTTCCGACCTGCACGAATGGCGTAACGATGGCCACACTGTCTCCACCCGAGACTCAGTGAAATTGAAATCGCAGTGAAGATGCTGTGTATCCGCGGCTAGACGGAAAGACCCCGTGAACCTTTACTATAGCTTCACAGTGAACTTTGAACCTACTTGTGTAGGATAGGTGGGAGGCTTTGAAGCGGTGACGCCAGTTACCGTGGAGCCACTCTTGAAATACCACCCTGGTATGTTTGAGGTTCTAACTCAGGTCCGTTATCCGGATCGAGGACACTGTGTGGTGGGTAGTTTGACTGGGGCGGTCTCCTCCCAAAGAGTAACGGAGGAGCACGAAGGTGTGCTCAGCATGGTCGGAAATCATGCATAGAGTGTAAAGGCAAAAGCACGCTTAACTGCGAGACAGACACGTCGAGCAGGTACGAAAGTAGGTCTTAGTGATCCGGTGGTTCTGTATGGAAGGGCCATCGCTCAACGGATAAAAGGTACTCCGGGGATAACAGGCTGATACCGCCCAAGAGTTCACATCGACGGCGGTGTTTGGCACCTCGATGTCGGCTCATCACATCCTGGGGCTGAAGCCGGTCCCAAGGGTATGGCTGTTCGCCATTTAAAGTGGTACGCGAGCTGGGTTTAGAACGTCGTGAGACAGTTCGGTCCCTATCTGCCGTGGACGTTTGAGATTTGAGAGGAGCTGCTCCTAGTACGAGAGGACCGGAGTGGACGAACCTCTGGTGTTCCGGTTGTCACGCCAGTGGCATTGCCGGGTAGCTATGTTCGGACGGGATAACCGCTGAAAGCATCTAAGCGGGAAGCCTCCCTTAAGATAAGATCTCACTGGGACCTAAGTCCCCTAAAGAGCCGTTCGAGACTAGGACGTTGATAGGTTGGGTGTGTAAGTGCTGTGAGGCATTGAGCTAACCAATACTAATTGCTCGTGAGGCTTGACCATATAACACCAAAGTGGTTTTGGATGAAGAGAGTGAAAGCTCAAGATCATCAAAGAAACAAAGACACATAGAATTACGATGAAAACAACATCGGTTTGATACTTGGTTATCACTATTTCAAAATGAATTGTTAAAGATCCAAGCACGTATTCGCGTGTTTTGAGACAAGCTAACGATAAAAAGTCAGCGCACAACACAGTGCACCTCAGAACAAACGCAACAGAATTGCTTGACGATCATAGAGGCGTTGAACCACCTGATCCCATCCCGAACTCAGAAGTGAAAAGCGCCATCGCCGATGGTAGTGTGGGAGATCCCATGTGAGAGTAGGTCGTCGTCAAGCTTTAATTTAGAAAGCCCTGATAGCTCAGCTGTCAGGGCTTTTTTTCGTCTGTAGAAAAATCAGAAACACACTTGTCTTGGTATTTGATTTGCTTGCGCCTGTTTCGCGGGCTCAACGCGTCAGCGCGAATCCAACACCAAGACGAGCTTTTGCGCTTTTGTAGGCCTGATGAGGGAGGCACGACCGTTATCAGGCGTTAGCCTATAGTAGGTTGATTATATTGGTTTTTTGTAGGTCGTGGCTTTAGCCCGACAAGGCGTAATTTGTCGAGGTGAGTTTTTGTCGGCATGCTATTTTTTCAGGGTAAATCGCGACCTACAAGATCGACAGAAGCCGTTTAGCGACAATCTCGAAGGCGGAAATCCAACACCAAGACCACGGTAAAAGCTTGCACCTGATTAAGGCAACAGTGAGAGATATACAAAGTGAACGTGCTTGAAAGGTTTTTCGCTGCATCCCTGCAGCCGCGGAATCATCCTAAAAAGTGACAGAGCCTCCGTCCTGGAGGCGTAGGCAAATCCGTTGCCCTCTGTCTGTTTATTACCCTATTCCTGTTTTGCTCTTGATACAAGCATTCATTGTCATTTTATTTTACTAGACCAATGATGGTAGGTTTTTTGATTGAGCCGAATTGGATCAAATAGGATGGTATTAACTTTTATACAAGTATTAGTTGTTACTCTGCCAAACAAAATGCGATGATTTTAACTGCTTGATAGCAGGTCATGCTATACGAAGAATGGGCAGATAAAAATCTTTGTTTTGGAGTGTAAAAGCTTGCCGTTGTAATAGATGTGAAAGTAAGAAGGGGGTGCTTGAAAAGTTTTCGCTGCATCCCTGCAGCCACGGAATCATCCTAAAAAGTGACAGAGCCTCCGTCCTGGAGGCGTAGGCAAATCTGTTTGCCCTCTGTCTGTTTATTACCCTATTCCTGTTTTGCTCTTGATACAAGCATTCATTGTTATTTTATTTTACTAGACCAATGATGGTAGGTTTTTTGATTAAGCTTGTATGAGTCGAATGGGATCAAATAGGGTGGCACTAATTCTTATACAAGTATTAGTTGTTATTTTGTCAAGTCAAATGCGATGATTTTACTTGATGACAAGTTTTATTATGCGAGGAGTAGGTAGATCAAAAATATGTATCGTCTTTGAAGGGCTTTATTTTAGGCGCTAAAAGCTTGCCTGATTAAGGCAACAGTGAGAGATATACAAAGTGAACGTGCTTGAAAGGTTTTTCGCTGCATCCCTGCAGCCGCGGAATCATCCTGAAAAGTGACAGAGCCTCCGTCCTGGAGGCGTAGGCAAATCCGTTGCCCTCTGTCTGTTTATTACCCTATTCCTGTTTTGCTTTTGATACAAGCATTCATTGTCATTTTATTTTACTAGATCAATGATGGAGGTTTTTTGATTGAGCCGAATTGGATCAAATAGGATGGTATTAACTTTTATACAAGTATTAGTTGTAGTTTCACTAAACTAAATAGGATGGCAGTTAACTGTTTGATAGCAGGTCATGCTATACGAAGAATGGACAGATAAAAATCTTTGTTTTGGAGTGTAAAAGCTTGCCGTTGTAGTAGATGTGAAAGTAAGAAGGGGAACTTTGAAAGGTTTTTCGCTGCATCCCTGCAGCCACGGAATCATCCTAAAAAGTGACAGAGCCTCCGTCCTGGAGGCGTAGGCAAATCCGTTTGCCCTCTGTCTGTTTATTACCCTATTCCTGTTTTGCTCTTGATACAAGTATTCATTGTCATTTTATTTTACTAGACCGATGGTAAATGCCTGTCTACTAGGTTTGTATAAGGCGAGTGAAGCCACTACGTTGGTTTAACTGTGTCACTCTAATGTAGAATGCCTGACGTTCTTTGAGCTGTTTGTAGGTATATTGTAAAAGGTGTCCGGGTTTGGTTGGAGGCGCAAGATCTCTACTTTGACTTTTCAAGGGTGCTCTTTTTTCTTAATAAGTTCATTTAATTCAAGGGGATAGGGTTTTTCTTGCTTCTTTTAATCAATATAATTAAAAAATGTTCAAAACTTGATTGACCTGATAGCCGAAAGAGGTCTACAATCAAGTTCGTTTAAAAGAGTTGGCAATATTTATGTCCAGAGTTGCGAATACTACGTTATGTATGTTCGGTCCTGTTAAGTCATAAGTAATACCGAGTTTTTTTAGCACTATAACGTAAGCGATTAACGCTTATGTATAAATTAACTTAACCTACAGGATAACAGACATGTCTGACGTAGTAACTGGTACAGTAAAATTTTTCAACGAAACTAAAGGTTTCGGTTTCATCACTCAGGATTCTGGTCCTGATGTTTTTGTTCATTTCTCTGCAATCAACACTTCTGGTTTCAAAACTTTGGCTGAAGGCCAAAAAGTTGAATTCCAAGTAGCTCAAGGCAAAAAAGGCCCTGAAGCTCAAAACGTTACACCTTTATAAGGTAACGTTGCTGAGGATACTCTCAGCAGTGCGAATGCTAAAAAGCGACTTTTAAGTCGCTTTTTTTGTTTTTGTAGGTTGTTCTTTTGGTCTTTGACGGCTAGGTGTATTACGCGAGTAAATATCTGATAAAAATGGGGTGATTTTTTATGGCAGTGAAGTCAT
Source organism: Marinomonas profundi (assembly GCF_020694005.1). NCBI lineage: Bacteria > Pseudomonadati > Pseudomonadota > Gammaproteobacteria > Oceanospirillales > Oceanospirillaceae > Marinomonas > Marinomonas profundi. Next base: position 2,265,706 of record NZ_CP073013.1, read on the forward strand.
TACAAGAGCAGTTATTGGGTGTCGGGCTGGTTGATAAAAAGAAAGTTAAAAAATTAAAAGCCGAAACATTGCAGAATAAACAGAAAATCAAAAAAGGAAAAATGGCCGCTACTGATGAGAGTGGACGTCAGGAGGTGTTGAAGCAGCAGAGGTTGGAGAAAGCAGAAAAAGACCGGGCTTTAAATCTTGAGCGTCAAAAGCTGGCCGAACAAAAAGCGATACAAGGCCAAATTCGGCAGATGATAGAGCAAAATCGAATTCGTAAAGAAGACGGAGATATTGCTTATCACTTTACCGACGCTAAAAAGGTAAAGAAGTTATATATCAGGCAGTCAATGCATGATGATTTAAGTCGTGGTCGTTTGGCTATTGTTAAGCTTGATCAGCAGTATGAGCTTGTTCCTGAGCCTGTGGCTATTAAGATTAATGAGCGAGATCCTTCTTATGTGCTTGTTTGCAATAATCGTGTTGAAAGTATTGAAGATGACCCTTACGCTGACTTCCAAATCCCAGATGATTTGATGTGGTAAGTTGCTTTATCTGTCCTAGAGGGTTGCTCTAACCCTCTTATATTCATTTTTTCCTTCTTCTTGTTCATTCTTCCCTTTGAAAAACATTGCGCCCTTACACAAAACTTTCAAATAAATTTACTTGGAGTGCCATTTTTATACTGGATGCGTGCATGATTGGGCTTTTGCTTAAAACTAATCCACTGATAAATATGGATTTTATCTGTAACCGAGATATCCAATAGTGATCGTAAATCCTTTTTATATGTGATTTTTAACGAAAAAAGCACTCTTAATGGATAGTTTATGCAAGTAGCTTGCATAAGGTTGTCTATTTCTGCAGAAAGTTTAGATTGTTTATCTGTTGCTTGCACAAATCAAGCGCCTACAAGAAAAGCGTATAAACATCAAAAGGGAAACGAGAATGAAAAAATCGATTATTGCTATGGCTGTATCAAGTGCAGCTCTTGCGTCTGTATCTGCTTATGCTGCTGAAGGCTCTACAGTAGATGTTTACGGTAACATCCAGTACGCCTATGCTGACAAAGAGGCTGGCGGTAACTTTGAAGACAATGGCTCTACTGTTGGCTTGAAAGGCGACACGAAAATTAATGATGACCTAAGCGCTTTCTTCAAATACGAAGTTGAGTTTGAGGCTGATCAGAAAAAAGATGGTCCTGATTCTGGAAAAGCTAATTTAGACCAAGCTTTTGTTGGTTTGAAAGGTAGTTTTGGTAAGGTGCAAGTTGGTTCGTTTGATAATATCTACAACAATGCTATCCAAGATGCAGTAGATCAGTATGAATATCTAGGTGTAACAAACGCCGATAGAACATCTGAAGGCGATACTATTGCTTACTTCTCTCCTTCTATAAATGGTTTTGAAGTGCAAGCCGCTGTGCAAGTGAAAGGCGACGCAAGCGAAGGACAAGCTACGAATGCTAACTATGACAAATCATCTTCTATGATGGTTGTTAAGTACTCTACTGGCATCGTGTCTGCGGCATTGGGTTATGACACTCGTGCTAACACTGTGGATGCTGAAGAGACAACAGGCCTAGCGGTTACTGTTATGCCTCTAGATAATTTGTCTGTTACGGCTAAATACGAAACAACGAAAGACACTCAAGACGTTCTTGGTCTAGCAGCACGTTACGGCTATGGTGTTGGCGATGTGTACGCATCTTACCAAAATGTTGATCCTGACGCGGCAGGCTCTGATAGCTTTAACGAATACGCTGCTGGCATCACTTATAGCCTAGCATCAAATATTTATGTATTTGCTGAATTGGGTGAGTTTGAAAATGCTAAATCTAGCACTACAGATACTCAAACAGCAGTGGGTGTTTACTACGGTTTCTAAGATCTTTTTCTAGAGGATTTTATTTACTCTAAGGCTCCTGCTATTTAATAAGGTGGGAGCCTTACGTTAAGTACGATCATTCAAGGTTCCATATATCTCTCTTGTAGGCAGATTGTTGGAACATCTTTGGCACCAGGTGGCAGCATCTGGTGCTTTTTTTTGCTCTGTTTTTACGGGTTTATGTAAGTAAGGAAAAACTTGATTGTTATTTGACCAAACCGTTACACTGATTTTTCATTTACTTGGTGGCGGTTTATTATGCTCAATATGGACTTTACTCAACCCTTATTTATTGACACGAACAAGGTAAATTGGGTGGTCAGTCCTATGCCTGGTGTTTATAGAAAGCCATTGGCAAGAGAAGAAGCGGAGCGTGGTCATGCGACAAGCTTGGTTCGTTATGACGCGGGGTCGGTGTTCCGTCCTCATCCCCACCCTTTAGGAGAAGAAATTCTTGTTTTGCAAGGCGTTTTTTCTGATGAACAGGGTGACTTTAGTGCGGGCAGCTATTTTAGGAATCCGCCAGGCAGTAGTCATGCTCCGTACAGTGTGGAAGGTTGTCTTTTATTGGTGAAGTTACACCAGTTCCAAAACGCAGATCTTAATCAGGTTTATATTAATTCTCCGCAAATTTGGTCATCTAAGGCGTCAGAGACTTTTCCTCTTTATCAATTTGGTAGTGAGCGCGTTTGGCTTGTTCGTATTCAGAATGGTGAGAATATATTGGCTGAATTAGACTTATCGGGCTCTGTTGAGTTATTTATGATATCAGGACAAGCGCAATATGGTGATGAGTTAATTTCTTCAGGTGTATGGCTACGAGACGCTGATTTTTCATTGGCTCATTGGTCTGTCGCGTCTAACTGTTTTATTTGGGTAAAATCAGGGCATTTTTAGCGCTTTTAAGCTTTATATTGAGGTTTCTGTGAAACATATTGTACCGGAACAAAAACGAATATTTTTACCTATCGTGGATAGTGATCAGTTATTTCCTGTCGGGCGAGTTTATTGTGTTGGTCGTAATTACGCTGAGCATTCCAAGGAGATGGGCGATGACCCAGAAAGGGATCCGCCATTCTTTTTTGCGAAAGACGCCTCAAATGTTGTGCCTGCCCTGTTTTCAGCGACCACTCATATTGCTTATCCTATGGCCACGTCACAGTTTGAATACGAAGTTGAGTTGGTCGTTGCTATCGGAAAGGGTGGTCGTCATTTAACGCTGGAGCAAGCTAGTGAGGCGATTTTAGGTTATGCCGTTGGTTTGGATATGACGCGACGCGATCTTCAAGCACAGGCGAAAAAGAAGGGGCGTCCATGGGAAGTAGGCAAATCATTTGATGAATCGGCGCCTGTGAGCCCCATTCTTTTAAAAAACAATCAACTTTCTGCGGTTGTGCTAAAAGCGGAAATTGGTCTAAAGGTAAATGGTGAAATGAAGCAGGTGAGTCATATTTCGAATTTAACCTGGTCGATAGAAGAAGTGATTTGCAAGTTGTCAGATGTTTTTGAACTGCGTCCAGGCGACTTAATCATGACGGGCACACCAGAGAATGTTGGGGCGGTGCAAGCCGGTGATGAAATAGTCGCTTGGGTTGAGCATCTGGGGGAAATTAGGGTTTGTGTTACTGATTAAACGCGGTAAATCTATCAAATAATATTGCTGTCGCTGGGTGTTGGTATTTGTTTAATAAATGAATGGCGACTTCAGCGGTACATAGTCCTTGGTTTTTTTGGTTACGTCGCTTTTTATAAACGGAGTTTACCGCGGTTATCTCATGGTGCTTGAATATTTTGAGATAGGGTGATTGGTTGTAGATTTTTCTGGCTTGTTGCCAAGTGCCATCGATAATGATGATGTTATCGACGTTTAATTGATCGTCATCCGTGTCGGTTTGCTCTGGCTTTTCGCTTGGATAAATCAATAAGGTGTTGGTTGGAGATAGATGTAAAATGGCCTCGCTAGGCGCTACTCTAGACCATACTATAATGTCACATTGCTGGCCGAGTACATCTTTTACCAATCTTCCTGTGCCTGTGGTTTTTTTAAGCTCTTCACTGTGAGAGAGCAGCCAAATTTTCATAGCGGTCGCTTATGGTAATAAATACGCTATTGTACTTAAATTTCGCTGTGTGAGAAAAGAAACCATCTAACGTTGCTCTAATAAAAGTATGAGCACAACGTCAGATGATTGATGAAATATTGCGTCTAAAAATTAGTGGGTTCTATTCTTTACCGATAGAGCCAATTTTATGAATGGATAAGTCCGCGCCGTTGAATTCCTCTTCTTCGCTTAGGCGCAACCCCGTTATTGTTCTAATGACTCCGTAAACAATAAGGCCGCTTAGTGTTGCTATTAGAACGCCACCTAAGCTGCCTATTAGTTGTGATGTGACGCTAACGCCTCCTAGCCCTCCTAGGCTTTCAGATCCAAATATACCTGCTGCAATACCGCCCCAAGCGCCACAAACACCGTGTAAGGGCCACACACCTAGGACATCATCAAGATGTTGGAACCTTTGTTGAATGTATGTAAACAAGTAGGTGAAAATGGCACCGGCAATGGCGCCCGTTGCTAGAGCGCCGATAGGGTGCATGATGTCAGATCCCGCGCATACGGCGACGAGTCCGGCTAATGGACCGTTATGAATAAAGCCTGGGTCTTTTTTTCCAAATAGCATGGCGGCGATGATGCCGCCCACCATTGCCATTAGGGAATTGACAGCCACTAGACCACTCACGCCTTCAAGCGTTTGCGCCGACATGACGTTAAAGCCAAACCAGCCTATACAAAGTATCCAAGCACCTAATGCTAAGAAAGGAATGTTGGAAGGGGCAAAAGCAACGAGTTTGCCGTTTCTAAAGCGCCCCTTACGAGTGCCAAGCAATAAAATAGCGGCTAGAGCGACCCAGCCGCCAAATGCATGCACCACAACGGATCCGGCAAAGTCATGGAAAGGTGCGCCGTATTGCGCTTCGAGCCAGCTTTGAATGCCAAAGTTCCCGTTCCAGACAATGCCTTCAAAAAATGGGTAGGCAACACCGACTATCACAGCAGCAGACACTAGCATGGGGTAAAATTTTGCACGTTCTGCGACACCGCCTGAGATGATGGCTGGAATGGCGGCGGCAAAGGTCATTAAGAAGAAGAATTTTACTAAATGGTAACCTTGCTCTTGGGCCAATATTGTGGCGCTGTCAAAAAAATTAATACCGTAAGCTAATTGATAGCCAATAAAAAAATAAACAAGAGCGGATACGGCAAAATCCGTCATGATCTTGACCAGTGCATTTACTTGGTTTTTATGGCGCACGGTTCCAACTTCTAGAAAAGCGAATCCGGCGTGCATGGCAAACACCATGATGGCGCCAAGTAACATAAAAAGCGTGTTTGAACTGGATATTAAGGTTTCCACTGCACTATTTGTGTGGGTCACGGCTGGCTCCTAATGTTTTTATCGCACCAATATGGTTTATTTTTTGATTTTTTCGCCCAACTTTGGGTCTTTTGGTGTGTATTTCTGTATTCTTCATACGCACTTATTCTCATTAAGCAATAATTATTCCACTTATGCTTTTTTTTGGTGCTGGTTTTATTTTTGCCCCATTTTGGGGTGGGGAGTCAGAGAGGGGAGATTATCTTTGCGCAGTGTCAGTAAGAGGGTTTATATTACTTTTTTTAACAATACTTGTTTTCCATTTACTTTCTATTTTATTTTTTACAATTTATTATTATTGCGTTAGCGTCATTATATTTTTAATACGCCTAACGTTTCGCCCTAGGCTAGGTTGTAATGACTTAGCGCTTGGCTACAAAGTTGCTCTGATTGGAGCAGAATAAAAAGAAAATGAGGTTGTTATGTCAGGTCAGTTAGTATCAGGTATTGTTAAGTGGTTTAATGATGAAAAAGGATTTGGCTTTATTGAACGCGAAGGCGGTGCTGATGTTTTTGTTCATTTTCGCTCTATAAATGGCAACGGTCGTCGTACTCTCTCAGAGGGTCAAAGTGTGACGTTTGAAGTCACTCAAGGGCAAAAAGGTCCTCAGGCTGAGAATGTTACCCCAGCCTAATTGAGCGTTTGACTTACTAAAAAACCATGCGTTTTTAACATCTTGTTTTACATAGGTTGTTGATGATGAACATGGTTTTTTTATGCGTGTCATTTTTACCCGATGGGAGGTTATTTTGCGGCCTGTGCTGTATTCGTTTAGGCGTTGTCCTTATGCTATGAGGGCCAGATATGTTATTGCCTTTTTAGGCATCCCTGTGCATTTGCGGGAAGTGGTTTTAAAATCTAAGCCTGCTGCGCTTTTAGCCTTGGGCGGTCGATCCAGTGTGCCTCAGCTTATTGATGTCGATGGTGTTAGATACCCAGAGAGTCTAGATATTATTTTTTGGGCACTGTCAAAATGCGATCATAAAGCAAAGTTTGCTCCGTTATGGCCTAAAAATAGTGTGCAGCAAAATAAAATAAAAGCGTGGATCGCTTACAATGATCACACTTTTAAATATTGGTTAGATCGATACAAATACGCTGATCGCTACCCTGAATATGATGAGGGCTATTATCGAGCCCGGGGAGAGGTTTTTCTACAAAGGTTGGAGCGGCGTTTAAACAAAAAGACTTTTCTCTTAGGTGAGCGTGAAAGCTTGGCTGATATGGCGATTTTTCCGTTTATACGTCAGTTTGCTGCGGTCAATCAGGTTTGGTTTGATGCCTCACAATACCCTAGTGTGAAAAGCTGGCTTGATGGTTTTATCCGTTCTGAGATATTTCAATCGGTCGTGATGGTTAAGTATCCAGTGTGGCAAGCGGGGCAAGGGGAGGTGTCCTTTCCCGCTTAAACAGTCTCGGAGTGGTTCCGATCGCTAGTCGATTAAACCGAACGTTACCCAATATAAGAAACCAGGATCGGCATCGCTGGGTTGTTTGAGAGGGATAAACTCACCTTGAGCGTTTAGGTGTGTTGAGCTGGGAAAGCTCTTCTTTAGTACGGTAAGGTTGGTTTGTGCCAGTTCTGTTTGCTGCAGATCTTGATAGGATTGAACGCTGATGGCCAGCGCATCTTCAATAGATCGTGTACTTGGATAATGCTGAATGACTTCTTGGCTGCGACGCAATGCAGAAAGAGGTGCTTTTCTTTTTAGGTAGTAGCGCGCTACTTGTAGTTCATGGCGTGCTACCATTTCACGCAGGTAATACATGCGAGCTTTGGCATCTGGCGCATAAGTGCTATTTGGAAAGCGAGCCGTAAAGTCGGCCAATTCTCTAAAGGCTTTTGATAGTTCTCTTGAATCTCGCTCGCTTGGGTCTAAGTTCAAGTAGCGCGACATTAGGCTTTCTGCACCTTTGTAGGTCGATAAAGCCCTCATGTAATAAGCGTAACCGACGGAATCGTGTTCTGGGTGGTTTTTGATAAAACGTTCAGCGCTGGCGTGTGCCGCGATGAAGTCTGCCGCCTCCATTTGGGCGTAAATTAAGTCCAGTTCTGCGCGGGTGCTGAATTCTCCAAATGGATAGCGAGAATCTAGGTCTTTTAAGTGTTTTATGGCGGTAGAAGGCAGATTTTCTTGCAGCGCTTGTTGCGCCTTATCGTAATAGACGCGCTCAGGCAGGTCTGGTTCTTGTACTTGCTGACTCGAACAGGCGACGATGAATAAAGAAAAACTTACTATTCCAGAGAAACGGAGCAACGAGTGATGAAATCCCATGTATAATCAAAACCTTGATATGGTAGTAGATTAGCCTTAATCGGCATTTTGTAGCGTTATATTGCGAAAGATGATGAAGTGCAAGGCGCTACACGTTTTTTCACTTTCAGGCTCTATGATAAATTTAATGAGCTGAAAACAACAGACTAAAGTACATTGTATGGCAGAGCGCATAGTAAAAGAAGCCCAAGTTCCATTCGATTTGGGCGGCAATCGGTTTGATCAGATCGCAACAGAATTGTTTAGCGACTATTCTCGTTCGCGAATTCAGAGTTGGATCAAAGAAGGTGCCCTAAAGGTAGATGGGCAGGTGATCAAGCCGAAAGAAAAATTATTTGGTGGAGAGACCGTGTCACTGGACATAGTGATCGAAGCCCAAGAAGAGCATGAAGCGCAAGAAATGGCGCTAGATGTTGTATACGAAGATGACGATATCATCATTATTAATAAGCCGGCTGGTTTGGTTGTGCACCCAGCGGTGGGTAACCGAGATGGCACCTTGATGAACGCGATTCTTCATCATGCGCCAGAAACGGCGCACATTCCTCGTGCAGGCATTGTCCATCGTCTTGATAAAGAAACCACGGGCTTGATGGTGGTTGCTAAGACACTGGCCGCGCAGACGGATTTAGTCGTGCAGTTGCAAGAGCGCAGCATGGGGCGTGAGTACGAAGCGATTTCTATCGGCGTGATGACCGGTGGTGGCGTGGTCGATGAGCCGATCGGTCGTCATCCACACAACCGCCAGAAGCAAGCGGTAGAGCCTGTTAATGGTAAAGACGCGGTAACGCATTATCGTCTGGTGGAACGTTTTAAAAACCATACGCATATTCGCTTGAAGCTAGAAACAGGACGTACCCATCAAATTCGTGTACACATGGCTTTTATTCAATATCCATTGGTTGGCGACCCTCAATATGGCGGTCGATTGAAAATGCCAAAGGCTTGTTCGCCAGAGTTGCAAGATGAGCTGCGTCACTTCCGTCGTCAGGCATTACACGCCAAAAAACTGGAGCTTTCTCACCCCATCACCGGAGAGTGGATGACGTGGGAAATCGATTTGCCAGATGACATGAAAAAATTATTGGATGCACTTAAAAAGGACACTGTGGAGTCTGGTAGTAACGATTCTGAGTACTTTTAACGGTCTCAGGATGATATAAAGAAAGGCCGCCTGATTGGGTGGCCTTTTTTTTCGGGGTTTTTATGTCTTCTCATGATTTTTCTTATCTTCAGCCTGATTGGCCTGCGCCTGCTTCTGTGCGTGCTTATGTCTCCACTCGTATTGGCGGCGTGAGTGAGCGACCCTTTACCTCGCTTAATCTCGGGGCTCACGTTGGGGATGTCGCTGAGCATGTTGCTGAAAATCGTCGCTTGTTTGCTCAAGTCATCGGTATGCCAGGGTCAGTGCAATGGTTAAATCAAGTGCATGGCACAAATGTGGTGAGTTTGCCTTGTCATGAAGTGCCGAGCGGTGCGGATGCGGCGGTTTCGGATCAGCTCAATCAGGTGTGCACGGTACTGACGGCGGATTGTTTGCCGGTCTTTTTTTGTGATGAGGCGGGCACCAAAGTCGCCGTGGCGCACGCCGGTTGGCGCGGTCTGTGCGCTGGCGTGTTAGAAGAGGTGTTGAAAGGCTTTGACGAAGCTGAAAAGGTTCTCGTCTGGTTGGGGCCTGCCATTGGTCCTGAGGCGTTTGAGGTTGGTGACGAGGTGCGTGAGGCATTTATTGCGCAACAACCAGAAGCACAACAGGCTTTTGTGGCGACAGAAAATGGTAAGTGGCTAGGTAATTTGTACTTATTAGCAAGACAGCGACTAATGGCAAAAGGCGTAGAGCGTATTTCTGGTGGCGAGCATTGTACTTTTACCGACAAGGCGCGCTTTTATTCCTACCGACGTGATGGGCAAACGGGCCGAATGGCCTCTGTTATTTGGTTGGCGGAGGGATGATTTTTAGCATTACTTGACGAGTGTCAAAAAAATGACACTACTGTATTGAAAAGCGAATAAGCGCACTTATTAAGGGGATAGAGACATTGTTCTATCTTTTTCTGCAAGGAGGTTCCCATGCGAATCGATCGTTTAACCAGTAAATTACAGCTTGCCCTTTCTGATGCGCAGTCTATCGCGCTCGGCCATGATCATTCCTATATTGAGTCACTGCATTTGATGATGGCGCTGCTAGATCAGCAAGGTGGCAGTACGCGGCCTATTTTGCAGCAAGCGGGTATTCAGGTCGCGAAATTCCGCGAGGGATTGAATGATCTGCTAACTCGTCTGCCAAGGGTAAACGACCACGATGGTAACGTACAAATGTCACCAGAGTTGGGGCGCTTATTAAACCTTGCTGATAAAGAGGCGCAGAAGCGCAAAGACCAATACATTTCTTCAGAATTGGTTTTGATGGCCATGTTTGATGGCAAAGACGATTTGGCAAAAGCATTAAAAGCCACGGGGGTGACAAAAAATGACATTGCCGCGGTGATTGATCAGGTTCGTGGCGGCGAGTCGGTTAATGACCCGAATGCCGAAGAAAGTCGTCAGGCGCTAGACAAGTATACGGTGGATCTCACCGCCAGAGCGGCCCAAGGCAAACTTGATCCTGTGATTGGTCGCGACGATGAAATACGTCGCACGATTCAGGTGTTGCAGCGTCGTCGTAAGAATAACCCTGTGTTGATTGGTGAGCCTGGTGTGGGTAAAACGGCCATTGTAGAAGGCTTGGCGCAACGTATTATTAATGGCGAAGTGCCTGAGGGGCTAAAAAACAAACGCGTTTTATCGCTTGATATGGGGGCCTTGATCGCCGGGGCGAAATATCGCGGTGAGTTTGAGGAGCGTCTTAAAGCGTTGCTGAATGAGCTGTCTAAGCAAGAAGGGCAGATTATTTTGTTTATCGATGAAATTCACACCATGGTGGGAGCGGGGAAATCGGAGGGCTCTATGGACGCGGGTAACATGCTGAAACCCGCTCTTGCTCGTGGTGAGCTGCATTGTGTTGGCGCGACAACATTAAACGAATATCGCCAGTATATTGAAAAAGATGCCGCGCTAGAAAGGCGCTTCCAGAAAGTGCTGGTGGAAGAGCCGAGCGTACTGGATTCTGTGGCTATTTTACGTGGTCTGAAAGAGCGTTATGAAGTGCATCATGGCGTGGACATTACCGACTCGGCCATTATTGCCGCGGCAAAATTGTCTCAGCGTTATATAACCGATCGTCAATTGCCAGATAAGGCGATTGACCTGATTGATGAGGCGGCGAGTCGTATCCGTATGGAAATGGATTCTAAGCCTGAAGATATGGATCGTTTAGAGCGTCGCCTGATTCAATTGAAAATTGAAAAAGAGGCACTTAAAAAAGAGAAAGATAAAGCGTCTAAACTGCGTTTGGAAGAGTTGGATGTTGAAATTGATGGCTTGCAGAAGCAGTTTTCGGACTTAGAAGAAATTTGGAATGCTGAAAAGGCGGCGGTGCAGGGGGCGCAAAAGCTTAAAGAGGAGCTTGAGTCTGTTCGTCATGAGATGGAAGAAGCGCGTCGCAGCGGCAATTTGGCTAAAATGTCGGAGTTGCAATATGGTGTGATTCCTATGCTTGAAGCTGAGATCGAAAAAGCCAGTCAAGCGGAAGAAAATACGGAGACGCGGCTATTGAAGCGACGTGTTACCGAAGAGGAAATCGCGACGGTGGTTTCCCGTTGGACAGGGATTCCGGTGGATAAAATGCTGGAAGGCGAGCGTGATAAATTGCTTCGAATGGAAGAAGCGTTACACGAATCTGTGATGGGGCAGAATGAGGCTGTTTCGGCGGTCTCTAATGCGGTGCGTCGTTCTCGGTCTGGCTTGGCGGATCCTAATCGGCCGAATGGTTCATTTCTTTTTTTAGGTCCAACAGGCGTCGGTAAAACGGAGCTTTGTAAGTCTCTGGCTAGGTTTCTGTTCGATACCGAGCAAGCCATGGTGCGTATAGATATGTCTGAGTTTATGGAAAAACATTCCGTTGCTCGTTTGATTGGCGCGCCTCCAGGTTATGTGGGTTATGAAGAAGGCGGTTATTTGACGGAAGCGGTAAGACGCCGTCCTTATTCGGTCTTGTTACTCGATGAAGTGGAAAAAGCCCACCCCGATGTTTTTAATATTCTTCTGCAGGTGCTGGATGATGGTCGTTTAACCGACGGCCAGGGGCGCACGGTTGATTTTAAAAATACGGTGATTGTGATGACGTCTAATTTGGGCTCGGACTTGATTCAAGAATATCAATCTGCCGATCAATACGAAGAAATCAAAGCAAAAGTGATGGACGTGGTTGGCATGCATTTTAGGCCAGAGTTTATTAACCGAATTGATGAAACGGTAGTGTTTCATCCATTAATGAAGTCTCAAATTAAAGGCATTGCGACCGTGCAGCTCGCCCATTTGAATGAACGATTGGTGGAGATGGGAATGTCCTTGGCGTTAACGGATAGCGCATCTGATCAATTGGTTGAGGTGGGTTATGATCCGGTTTATGGTGCTCGTCCGTTGAAGCGAGCAATACAGAGATGGATTGAAAACCCATTAGCAAATGCGTTGCTTGCAGGTCGTTTTGTGACGGGAGATCGTATTTTGGCTGACGTTTCTGAGGGCGTGATTGTGTTTTCGACCGTCAGTTAGTTAAGCTTGATGTAATAAAAAAACCGCTGATGTTTCAGCGGTTTTTTTGTTTTTGAGGTACTTACTATTTATCTGGCGTACTGATATTGATCTGTGGTGTTGATCTTTAGAAGTCAACAAAGACGCCGATGAAGGCGCCTTTTGGCTCAAACTTGCCCGCGGAAGCGAAGTCTTGAGTCATGGTGCGATAACCTGCTTCGATACCGGCAAATACCAGCGGCTGGTATTTGATTTTAAATGTGGTGTCAGTGATGTCTGCATCGCTACCGCCACCGGATTTTACTTCGCCGCCGACAGATAGTGCGGTGCCTGGAATGCTGACAAAGGCAGAAAGATAGCCTAGTGGATAAGTGCCATCTATATCTGAATTGCCAGTCTCATCAATTTTTCGGAAGGTCACACCAGCGTCTAAATCTAGCCACAATAGGCCGTCTAGAAATTCATAATATAGTGTGTAGTCGTTAAAAGAAGTGTCAATTTTAGTGCTGCCGACTTTTTCTTCTAGTTCTTGGTGTTGAAGGCGAACATTAGGGATTAGAGGGATTGGGTGTTCTACCGCAATACCATAGTAAGAATTAAAATCTTCCCCATCGTTGGTAAGAAAGGATCCGGCTTCTGCCGTTAAGCCCAGTATATCGGCATGAGCGGTGCTGGCTAATAAAGCTGTTGAAAGTAAAAGAGCTGATTTCATAATTAGTGTCCATATATCGAGAGGATAAATTTGGTCTAATTATAGGTTGAAGAGAGGTAAAAACCAATGAAATAAGGAGATAGAATGACGTATTGTGAAGAAAATTTACATAGATGGCTGGGGTAGAAGGATTCGAACCTACGCATGACGGGATCAAAACCCGTTGCCTTACCGCTTGGCTATACCCCAATAAAGGATGTGGTGGCTATGACTAGATTCGAACTAGTGACCCCATCATTATGAGTGATGTGCTCTAACCAACTGAGCTACATAGCCTTAACTGTATATTAACTACTAACTTGTATCGATTCGATGGCTGGGGTAGAAGGATTCGAACCTACGCATGACGGGATCAAAACCCGTTGCCTTACCGCTTGGCTATACCCCAACAGATCGAGTTGTGGTGGCTATGACTAGATTCGAACTAGTGACCCCATCATTATGAGTGATGTGCTCTAACCAACTGAGCTACATAGCCATTCGTCTGTTGGCTGGGGTAGAAGGATTCGAACCTACGCATGACGGGATCAAAACCCGTTGCCTTACCGCTTGGCTATACCCCAACAGACTGACACAAAAACAGTTTAGATGAATTGATCTACTGCCTCTGTGGCGCGATATTATTCATATAACCTGTTAATGGGTCAAGTGTTTTTCTTAAAATGTTTTATTATCTATTAGACATTAAAGCGGAAATGCATCACATCACCGTCCTTCACGATGTAATCCTTGCCTTCTAGACGCCATTTTCCGGCTTCTTTGGCACCACTTTCACCCTTGTATTGAATGAAATCGTTGTAGCTGATGACTTCGGCGCGAATAAAGCCTTTTTCAAAGTCTGTGTGGATCACTCCAGCCGCTTGTGGGCCCGTTGCGCCTTTCTTGACGGTCCAAGCACGGACTTCTTTTACGCCCGCTGTAAAGTACGTCTGAAGGCCTAGTAGCTCATAGCCGGCACGAATCACTCGATCAAGTCCTGGTTCTTCCATGCCCATTTCATCAAGGAACTCTTGCATCTCTTCTGTGTCTAGCTCAGAGATTTCGGCTTCGAGCTGATTGCAAATAGGCACCACCATAGCGCCTTCTGCTTCTGCGATGCTTCGTACTTGGTCAAGATAAGGGTTGTTTTCAAAACCATCTTCCGCAACATTCGCTATGTACATGGTAGGTTTGGTCGTCAGTAGGTGTAGCGAACGAACTTCTTTCTTCTGTTCGTCAGACATTTCCATTGAGCGGACTGGTAAGCCGTTTTCTAGGTGTTCTTTGATGCTTGCTAGGAAGGCTTTGTGAGCAATGGCTTCTTTGTTGCCGCTTTTGGCATTTTTTGCGGTGCGGAAAAGTTGCTTGTCGATGGATTCGATGTCGGCAAAGATTAACTCAAGGTTAATAACTTCAATATCTAGCTTTGGGTTGACGTGGTTTGAAACGTGGATGACGTTATCGTCTTCAAAGCAGCGTACAACATGGGCAATGGCATCGGTTTCACGAATGTTGGCAAGGAATTTGTTGCCCAGACCTTCGCCTTTGGACGCCCCTTCGACAAGGCCGGCGATGTCAACGAACTCCATTGTGGTGGCTAGGACGCGTTCGGGTTTGACTATCTCAGCGAGTGCATCTAAACGTGGATCTGGCATGGCAACAACGCCAGCATTTGGCTCAATCGTGCAGAAGGGAAAGTTCTCTGCGCCAATGCCAGCTTTGGTTAATGCGTTAAATAGAGTTGATTTACCAACGTTAGGTAACCCAACGATGCCACAATTAAAACCCATAGTGAGATTCCTAATAATTAAATGATTATGCTTTGAAGCTGTGAAGTTGATTCATAACGGCATTCAAGTTGCCGCGCACTATGTCATCAACATAGCGTAATGATTCGTCAATGGTTTGTTCGGTTTTTGCGTAGTCGTCTGGCGCGGCTTTTTTTAAGACGTAATTAGCGACCTGGCTGGCGTGGCCTGGGTGTCCGATGCCTATTCTGAGGCGACCAAACTCTCTGTTGTTTGCCAGCTTTGCAATAATGTCTTTTAATCCATTGTGACCACCATGTCCACCGCCTTGCTTTAATTTGACGGAACCTGGGGGGATGTCGAGCTCATCGTGAATAACAAGGATTTCTTCAGGGGGGATTTTATAAAACTGGCAGACGGCCTGAACCGCTTTACCGCTTAAATTCATATAGGTGGTGGGAATAAGGAGATAGCACTCTTCACCAGCTATATAAACTTTGCCAAAATGGCCAAAAAACTTTTTCTCAGAACGAAGAGAGCATTGGCTCTGACGAGCCAATGCCTCAATCCACTGAGCGCCTGCATTGTGGCGAGTGTTCTCGTACTCGCTGCCTGGGTTTCCCAAGCCGACTAATAATCTGAAACCTGCCACAATGCTGCCTTCAATGATCTTAACGTTTAGACTTGCCAATACGAGCGATAGGTTGGTCGTGGTCTTCGCCTTTAAGCAAAGATACAAGCTCTACGCCTTCAGGAAGGATAACGTCTGACAAATGGAAGATTTGATCAAGTTGGCCTGTGATCACGTCTACTGTCAATACTGCTGGAAGGTTCGCTGGTAAACAACGTACTTCAGCCAATTTAGACTCAACAGTCAAGCGACCGCCTTGGCTCTTAACGCCTTCACTTTGTGCTGCATTGATAAAGCTTAAAGGAACACGAGTAGTGATGACTTTGTCTGCTTGAGCGCGCTGAAGATCCATGTGCATAACCGCGCCGCTTGATGGGTGGCGTTGTAGTGCTTTAACAAGAACTTGTTCTGTTTTGCCGTCAACAGTTACTTCAACTAGGCCAGTTAAGAAGCCAGGAGTTGCAACTGATTTAAGTAGCTCGTTGTCTTTGAAAGAGATAGACACTGGAGCTGCTTCACCGCCATAAATAACCGCTGGTACTAGACCAGTGTTACGAAGGCGGCGGCTCGCACCTTTACCTTCTAGAGTACGTGCTACGGCATTAATTGATAATGACATGGTATTTTCCTAATAATAAATAAAGTTTGTGCCCAGAGATGCGACCCGCTCCGAGCGTTGGTGTTTGGCTTAGGCCCCAAACATGGCACTGATAGACTCTTCGTTGCATACGCGACGAACAGCCTCCGCCATAATGTCAGACATCGACAATTGGCGTATTTGAGGGCAGTTAAGCGCCTCTTGTGTCAATGGGATGGTATCAGTCACGACCAACTCATCAAGCACGGAATTTCTAATGTTTTCAATCGCTTTGCCAGACAGTACAGGGTGAGTGCAGTAAGCCAGCACTTTTGCCGCGCCATGTTCTTTTAGGGCTTTTGCGGCGGCGCATAATGTCCCGCCAGTATCGCACATGTCGTCGACTAGGACGCAGGTTTTGCCTGCCACATCACCTATCAAGTGCATGATTTGCGCTTCGTTAGCACGAGGGCGACGCTTGTCGATAATCGCTAAATCGGCATCATCAAGCAGTTTTGCAAAAGCACGAGCACGAACAACGCCGCCAACATCCGGTGAAACCACGGTGATGTTTTCATAGCCTTGGCGTTGCAAATCCTCAAGCAGTAACGGCGTTGCATAGACGTTATCAACAGGGATGTCGAAAAATCCTTGGATTTGGTCAGCGTGAAGATCGACCGTCAATACACGGTTAATGCCCACGGCGGAAATCATGTCGGCAACCACTTTTGCGGTGATTGGTACACGCGCAGAACGAACGCGACGGTCTTGGCGAGCATAGCCAAAGTATGGAATAACCGCGGTGACGCGAGTTGCCGATGCACGGCGTAAAGCGTCTGCCATGACGATCAGTTCCATCAAGTTGTCATTAGTAGGGGCACATGTCGATTGAATAATGAACACATCTTTACCGCGAACATTTTCATTGATCTCGACCGTAATTTCACCGTCGCTAAATTTACCTACGGTTGCGTTTCCGATAGGTAGCCCTAGGCGGCGTACCACCCTGCGAGCGAGTTCAGGGTTTGCATTACCGGTAAAAACCATCAACTTGGACACTGTGTATACCTTTGTATTTTATAGCGATGACTATTGACTGGCCAAGGAAAGACTGGCCGGGATAGAGTGATTTATTGGCGACACTCGCTCCAGTTTTGCTCAATCCACTGGTTTAGTACGGCGTGAGTTGGAGAGACATTACAGCCACGGCAAACCCAACTTTGCCATTTTTGGGGCGTAGCCAATCTTACTCGCTCAGCGTCGTGCCAATTATCGAAGGCTAAAAAGAGGCAAGCCCCTGTTCCTGTAAGCTTCGCGTCGCCATGGTTTTTGAGCCATAAATACGCTTCATTGACCTCAGGATTGTGCTTTTTTACCACTTCTAAACAGTCGTTGTGCCCACCCAGCTTCAAGGCGTGCGATATTCTGAGGGGAGGGGTGTCTCTTGTCAAATATTTATCGGTAAATATTTGCCCCGTTGAGACGTGACAATTGGGCTTAATGAGCAAAAAATACGGGGTATCTAACTCGACTTTTTGCAGTTTTTCTCCAACGCCTTCCGCAAACGCGGCAAAGCCCATGACAAAAACCGGAATATCCGCCCCCAGTTGCACACCCAGTTCAGCCAGTTTTTCCAATGAGAGGTGGCATTTCCATAAGACGTTTAGCGCCAATAAAGTGGTTGCGGCGTTTGAGCTGCCTCCGCCAATTCCGCCCCCCATAGGTAATTGTTTTGTTAAGATAATATCGATGCCGAAACGGGCGTCTTGTTTGAATGGTGTCAGTAGTTTGGCGGCTTTATAAATGAGATTGTCTTCGGTCGGAAGTTGCTCGATAAGCGGTGAAATCGTGACCTGATTGTTGTGTGTTAATGAGAAGTCGAGCGTATCGCACAAGTCGATGAACTGAAACAAGGTTTGCAGTTCATGGTAGCCGTCTTCTCGTCGGCCAATAATGTGTAAAAATAAATTTAATTTTGCGGGAGAAGGTAGTTGCATTGTGGTTACTGAATCGTCCATTGGTTAATAATTAAATTGACTCTAAAAGGCGGGTTGGATACCTGCATCTTTTGTGGCAAGGATAGGCCATCGACTTTGGTAAAGTTATGGTAGGTAATCAGCCAACCATCTTGCTCTATGGTGGCGGGTAAATGGCTGTCGGCGGTTTTGGTAATGCGTGCGTATGAGCTAGGATCGGCTAGTCCTCTAATCCAATAGGTAACCTGTTTCACTGGAAACTCCCAGCCGAGTTCTTGTTGTAATAAGGTCGCAGGATTACGACCCGTTACAACTGTATCTTCGTAGGCTAATGAGACCATGCCGTCTGGCGTTTTGTTGAGTTTCGTTGCGCCTTGACCAAACGGTCCGACAATATTAAGCGAGAAGGTGGTCGGGTCTTTCTGCCAGTTAAAATTACCGGAAAGGGCGTCATTTTGGGTTCGTATACCGACTCTTCCAGACGTTTCCCATTTTGATATCGCGTCGATACTGGCGGGCGGCGGTGTTATTGGCCCTGTTGGCTTGGAGCTGCAAGCACTAAGGAGTGCGGTAAAAGCAAGAATGCAGAGGCTGCGATAGGTCATGATGGTTCGTCCTGTTTAAATTCTTCAAGTAGCGACGGTGACAGTCGTTTGATGGTGTCAAGTAGCACGGGCGTAGCGGGTGATGTTTCTAGCGCAGTTCTCCATATTTCTATGGCGGCTTCGTAGTGGCGCTGTTGCCAGAGGGATTCGCCATAGTGGGCGGCAATCTCAGCGTCAGGCAAAATAGACCAAGCTTTTTTTAAATAATAGGAGGACTGTTCTAGCTCGCCTTTGAGGAAGAATCCCCATCCTAAACTGTCGATAATAGCGGGATCATCATCGGTTTTTTCATAAGCGGATTCTATGTAACTCATGGCTTCATCAATGCGCTCGGTTCGAGTGAGCAGCGTGTAGCCGAGTGCGTTTAGGTATTGTGGATTGTCTGGGTCTTTGCTTAGTAGGGTTTTAAGTTCTGTTTCTGTTACGGCCCAATCCCCAAGGCTGTCGGCAAGCAGGGCTTTTCTATAGCGTAAAATAGCGGATTCAGGAAACGCCTCCAGCGCTTGATTTAGTAAGGCGTAGAATAACTCAATGTTGCCATTTTCCTCGTGTAAGCGACCAATAATGGCCACCTGTTCTGGCATGATTTCTCGAGGTGTACGGCGGATTACCATGTCATTTATAGCGTTTGCTTTATTGTCTTCGTACATCCAAAGTGCGATTTGATTGGTGGCGTTAGCTTGTAAAACGCCGTCGACTTGGTTCATTGTCGTGATGGCATCGTGTTTGTTATTCAGTTGATAAAGCGCGACCGCGGTTAAGTAGCTCACTTGGTCAGATTGAGAAAATTGTGCTTCCAAATGGTTGGCCGTATCGAGCGCTTGTTGCGGTTGCTTGTATTCTAATAATGTCTGCATCAGATTGACGCCAATTTGCAGTGCTTCTGGCATCTCTAGGCGAATAGTGTCGTAAAGCTCAATGGCTTTTGTGCTCTGTTCGTTTTCAATGAGAAAGTCTATTAATGGCGTGATCAGGTTGATGTCTTTTGGTAGGCGCGCGTTTGCGGTTTGTAATGTTGCTATGGCGTCATCTAGCTGCCCTATATTTCTTTGGCTAAAAGCAAGGATGAGATAAGGTACTGTGCTTTTTTCCCCGTCGTGTTGAGCTAACCATGCTTGCGCTGTCGCGATCGCGCCTTCGTTATCGCCTGATAGTAGTAAAATGTGCGCTTGGCTAAGTTGTATGTGTGGGTCGTCGCTCGTGCTAGGTGGCAGCATAGCGATGACGTCTTGTATGGCGCTAATTTGTTCGCTGTCACGTACATTGTCTTCTAGGTAACGCGGCAAAAAATGCAAAGGAACATTCTGTCTTATGGCGTTAGTGAGAAGTGTCGCCGCTTCTTCTGTGCGCTTTTCCTTGATCAGTACTTGCCATTTCAGAGCATACGCTGGCTCTGATGCAGGGCGGACAGAAAGCCATAAATTGGCACTTTTTTCGATGAAGTCATTATTTTGACTCGCAACGGCAATGAACCCCAGGCGTTTAATCAGGGTAATGTCGTTTGATTGGCTGGCGAGATCGTAAAACGCCTCAAATGCCTTATTAGGCCCTTCTCTTTGTAGGGTAAACTCGGCCTTCAGCAGGGCTGATATGTGATCATTTTTTAAGGGGGAAACGGGGCGCTGTGCATCGCTTAGCCATGTTGCTGTTTGCACCTGTGTAGGATGCGGGCTGCAGGCGTTTAATAACGGCAGGCTCAGTATCGCGAGTAACGCCAAAAAGCCTTTTATCCTTGGCTTGGATTGTGACCTTGGTGATATGGCGCCTAAGTGGCAAGGCATGTATTTCCCCAGAACTAAATTCATACAATCCTTATGGTATCGTTAGCGGCTTGTTATGTCAGGCATAACTATAAACTAATCCTATTACTTTTATTGATCATATGGGGTGCGAAAAAAAGCGAATTTCTCGTATAATGTGTCTTCTTTATGTAAAGAGTGGTGTTGGGGCAATGCCTGCTCCTGTCATTACCTTTAATCTCGATCTTTGAGAAGAGTCCTTAATGCCGCTAATTACCATAGGTGTCAATCATAAAACCGCGCCCGTTTCGATGCGTGAACGTGTGGCTTTTGCGCCTGAAAAAATGATCGATGCCTTGTCTTCTTTGATCGCTGAGAAAAAAGCCAATGAAGCCGTGATCGTCTCGACCTGTAATCGTACCGAGTTGTATTGCTCTGTTGACGATTTTAGTAAGGCGGATGATGTCATTGCTTGGCTTGGTGAGTATCATGGTATTGCCTTGGCGGAATTGCAGCAATATTGCTATACGCATGCGGATGATGACAGTGTGCGTCATATTATGCGGGTGGCGTCAGGCTTAGACTCTTTGGTTCTGGGCGAACCCCAGATTCTTGGTCAGGTAAAATCCGCTTATGCGGTGTCCCAAGAAGGGGCTTGTATCGGCCCTGAATTACAGTCTTTATTTCAACGCACTTTTTCGGTCGCCAAACGTGTGCGCACAGACACCGCGATTGGCGAAAACCCCGTCTCGATTGCCTTTGCAGCGGTCAGTTTAGCGCAACGCATTTTTGCCGATATCCGCAACAGCACGGCCTTGTTAATTGGTGCTGGACAGACCATTGAGCTAGTGGCTAGGCATCTTAAAGAAAATGGCATTAAACGCATTATTGTGGCGAATCGAACCTTAGCGCGGGCTCAGATTTTAGCGAATGAGCTTAACGCCGAAGCCATTATGTTGGGCGAAATCGGCGATTATTTATCGCAAGCCGACATTGTTATCTCTTCTACCGCCAGCCAGTTGCCCATTATTGGCAAAGGCATGGTGGAGCGCGCAACGACAAAACGTCGACATTCGCCGATGTTGTTAATCGACATTGCTGTGCCCCGTGATATCGAGCCAGAAGTAGAAGAAGTCAACGATGCTTATCTTTATACCGTCGATGATCTGCATTCTGTGATTGAAGAAAACGTCAGAGCAAGGCAAGATGCAGCGAAAGCGGCAGAGCAAATGATCGAGGAAGGCGTTGATGCTTATCGACGCGTGGTAGAATCGAGAAAAGTCTCTGATCTGATTGTCAACTTTAGACAATCTGCAGAAGCCATCAAGAATACAGAATTAGAAAAAGCACTCAAGGGTCTTGAGATGGGACAGTCACCAGAGCAAGTAATCAATAAACTGGCTCATGGTTTAATGAATAAGCTCATTCATGCGCCGACACGCTATTTGCGTGACGCAGGCGCAGAGGCCGATCAAACCGCATTAACCATCGCCTCAAATGTATTGGGCATTTACGAAGAAAAAGATAACTAAAAAATGAAAGAATCGATTAAGTTAAAGTTAGAAAGTTTATCGGATCGTTATGATGAGTTATCCGCCTTATTAGGTATAGCCGAAGTCATTATGGATCAAGATTTGTTCCGCGCTTATTCCAAAGAATACGCAGAACTCGAGCCGGTGGTGAATTGTTTCAATGAGTTTCAGCAAATAGATGAAAATATTGCGGAAGCAGAATTGATGATGACCGACGCCGACCCCGATATTAAAGAAATGGGGGTGGAAGAATACAAAGCTGGGCATGCGCAAAAAGAAGCGCTGCAGTTGGTATTGCAAAAATTGCTGTTACCAAAAGACCCGAATGATTCCCGCAATGTGTTTTTGGAAGTTCGAGCCGGTACGGGCGGGGATGAAGCGTCTATTTTTTCGGGTGATTTATTTCGCATGTACTCGCGTTATGCCGAAACGCAGCGCTGGAAAGTGGAGATCGTCAGTGCGAGCGATGGGGAACATGGCGGCTACAAAGAAGTGATTGCTCGAATCGTTGGTGAGGGGGCGTATTCTAAGTTGAAATTTGAATCTGGCGCTCACCGAGTGCAGCGTGTTCCTGCGACGGAATCACAAGGGCGTATTCATACGTCGGCGTGTACGGTGGCGGTGATGCCTGAAATGGATGAAGTGGATGACATTATCATCAATAAATCAGACTTGCGTATTGATACTTTTCGCGCCTCTGGTGCCGGTGGTCAGCACGTCAACAAAACCGACTCGGCGATTCGTCTGACGCACATTCCAACCGGTGTGGTGGTGGAATGTCAGGAAGAGCGCTCGCAACATAAGAACCGTGCCAAAGCCATGTCTTTGTTGGCGTCTCGTTTGCAAGCCGCTGAGCAAGAAAAAGCCGCGAGTGCACAATCTGAAACCCGTAAATCCTTGGTGGGAACGGGGGATCGCTCGGAGCGCATTCGAACCTATAACTATCCTCAAGGCCGTGTAACCGATCATCGTATCAATTTAACGCTATACAAATTGGACGAGATTGTGACGGGTGAATTGGATGCGTTAATCAACCCATTAGTGAATGAGTTCCAAGCGGAACAGCTTGCTGCGCTCAGTGGCGATAACTAACAAAAGGTAATTATCGCCCATGCGAATGGATGAACTGTTAAAAGGCGCTTACGAGCGCCTTTCTTCTATTTCGGACACCGCTCAGTTGGATGCCCAGCTTTTGTTGGCTCACGTCCTTGCTGTGTCGACTGCCTATTTCTACACCTGGCCTGAGAAAGAGGTCGGTGCGACAGATATGGAACGTTTTAATAGTCTGTTGGCGCGCCGAGAACGAGGCGAGCCGGTGGCGTATTTATTGGGTCATCAGGCGTTTTGGAGTTTAGACCTTGACGTCGCGCCTTGTACCTTGATTCCTCGGGCGGACACCGAACGGCTGGTGGAAGTGGCCTTGTCTGTGCTGGATAGAAACCGGGCGAGTCGCATTCTAGACCTGGGGACTGGAACGGGCGCCATTGCCTTGGCATTGGCGTCAGAACTGCCTAAATCGACTGTGGTTGGGGTGGATCTGGTTGACGATGCGGTGGCCTTGGCGAAACGCAATGCTCTACGCCATCAGCTTGGCAATGCGAGCTTCGTGCAAAGTAGTTGGTTTGCGGCATTGGCAGGCTGTGAGCCCTTTGATTTGATCGTCTCAAATCCACCTTATATTGACCCTGACGATGAACATTTGTCACTGGGCGATGTGCGCTTTGAGCCGAAAAGCGCGCTAGTGGCGGAGAATCATGGCATGGCGGACATCGAACATATTATTTGTCTGGCGCCTAATTATATGGCGCCAAATGCTTATTTGATGTTTGAACATGGTTATGATCAGGCGGCGGCGGTTCGGGCCAGCCTGAGCGAGGCGGGTTTTGTGGCGGTAGAAAGTTTTCAAGATTTTGGCGGCAATGATCGAGTTACGATAGGTCAATATCGATAGGCCAATATCAAAAACGACGTTAGTACTGACTCTCGCACTAACGTCGTTTTTTGAACATTTTACTTGTTCGGTTGCGCGCTTTCTGGGCGAATAAACACCGGGCTGTTTTGGGTAGATTGCTGTGGATCGTATCGATAGCCCGCCAGATCAAACGCCTTGAGTTCGTCTAATGTCTCACAGCGCTTTTCAATCAGGTAACGAGCCATCAAACCACGGGCTTTTTTGGCATAAAAGCTGATTACTTTAAATTTACCGTTTTTCTCGTCAAGAAAGTTTGGGCTGATTAATGGCGCTTTGAGCTGTTTGACATTCACGGCTTTAAAGTATTCGTTGGAGGCGAGGTTAACGAGTAACTCATCTTCTGCAAGCGAGTCATTGATTTTGTTAACTAGAGTGTCACCCCAAAATTGATAAAGATTACTGCCTCTGGGGTTTTTCAAACGGGTGCCCATTTCGAGTCGGTAGGCTTGCATTAGGTCTAAGGGTTTTAGTAAACCGTACAGGCCACTTAAAATGCGCAGAGACTGTTGTGCGTACAGCATGTCTTGTTCGCTTAGAGAGTAGGCGTCTAGCCCTGTGTACACATCCCCCATAAAGGTATAAATAGCAGGGCGACTGTTGTCTTGATTGTGTTCTTTTTGCCACTCTTGGTAACGAGATACGTTGAGCGTCGCCAACTTATCGCTAAGCTTCATTAAAGAGGCGATGTCCGCTGGTGCGTAAGGTTTTATCGTTTCAATGAGCTGTTGAGAGTCGTCTAACAACTCGGGCATGCTAAAGGTATCGATATTAGGTTTTGAGGTGAGGTCCAGTGTTTTTGCTGGAGAAATTAAAAACTTCATAGAATTCCCGTATGTTTGATCGTTGCGTTTGCTAAAGATTATCCATAGAGTGTCGATAGATATCTAGACAATGCTTTAATAGAGATAGTTTATGAAGGACAATCTGATTCCTTTCCCAACTCGGGACCCCGTCAAGTTACCCACCCATAATGCTAGCGACGAGCTAAACATGCTGCGTGCGGCTTTTGATCGAGCACGGGCTGAATGGCCGCTCGAAATCGCCGAGTTGCCTGAGAATAATAAAATCTACAGCGGCGCGAAAAAATAACAGACGGTCGTGTTATAACAGACGGCTGCGTTGCTGTATGATCGTTTATTCCATTTAAGGTACCACCTGATGTTGCTTTTCCTTGTTCGTCATTCTCTGCCATGCATGTTTGCTTTTGCTGTGCTGGGTTTTTTGCTCCCTTCGGCCTCGTTGGCGTTTTTCCCCTTGTTACCTGCTGTACTTTTTACACTGATGACTTTGACCCTACTGGGGATGAAGCAGCATGAGCTGGTAAGGTGTTTAGGGCGTCCTGCCATATGGGGATATGCTGCGCTGCATTCTTTTGTTTTTATGTTGGTGGTGAGCGTGTTTGGCTGGTGGTTGTCTTTTGATGCCGACCTTATGCTGGCGGTCGTGGCGGTCGCCGCGACTGGGTCTTTGTTTGCCACGCCTGCGATTGTTCGCGCATTAGGATTTGACAGTTTGCAAGCGATGGCAATGACGATTGCGACCACACTTGTTTTGCCTGTGTCTATTTTTGTTGTCTTGGTGTTTTACCAAACAGAAAGTGTGAACCTTGATTGGGTCAGTTATTTGACGCGCTTAATAGTGTTTATATTTGGGCCTATGCTGTTTTCATTTTTAGTGCATCGTTTGTTTCCTGAAGTGGCTTTAAATCGTTTTCTGATAAAAATATCCCCTTATACTATTTTGTTGGTGTTTGCTTTTCCTTTCGGATTAGTGGGCAGCTTTCGTGTGTTATTTGATCAAGACCCAATGATGGCGCTGAATTATTTTCTGATCGCCACCGGTTTGTGCGCTCTATTTTTCACCTTGTCCTACCTTTTTTATCGTAAGCAAGGTAAAGCCATTGCATTAACGGCTGCCATTACCTCGGGCAATAGGAATGTGTTGCTGACTTACAGTATTGCTGGTGCGCTGTTAGGACCAGCTTTTTTACCCTTAGCTGGCGCCTTACAAATACCTACATATTTGTTGCCCGTCTTTACTCGCTGGTTAAGCCGAACCTGACTAGAGTAATGTTAAGACTCTTTTTTAGTCTCTTTTTTTAGATTGTACTTGGGCTTTATTTGGCTTACTCGCGATTTAAATAACGATAGCGCTTGGTTAAATAATTTCTAAAGTATTTTGCTTAAGGATGATTATTCAATGCGTAAAAATACCCCCGTGACGAATCAAGAAAAAAACTTCTCCAATGATGAAAAACTGGTTTCTACCACTGATTTACAAGGCAATATTATTCACTGTAATGATGCTTTTGTCAGCGTCAGTGGTTTCGAAAAAAATGAATTAATTGGCAGCCCTCATAATATTGTGCGTCATCCTGATATGCCAGAAGAAGCGTTTCGCGTGATGTGGGAAACCTTAAAGCAAGGCAAAGCGTGGATGGGGTTGGTAAAGAACCGTTGCAAAAACGGCGATTTTTACTGGGTCGACGCCTATGTCACCCCCGTGACGGACTCTGGCAAAGTGGTTGGATATGAGTCGGTAAGAACGGTTCCACATCGTGACGATGTCATCAGAGCTGAGAAGGTGTACAAACGCATTAATGCAGGAAAACGTGTGATGCCAGTCATGCTTGGATCGTGGAAGTTTGTATTGCCAGTGATTAGTCTGGTTGTTGCTGGAGGCGCCGCTAGCGTTAATATTGTCTATGGGGTGGTGGTATTAGCCGTAGCGAGTTTATTGGCAAATGGGCTGTTTTTGCTTGACCATGTTGCGCTGCAAGCGACCCTAAGAAAGCGTTTGTCTAGCGCATTTTTGCACCCGTTAGCAGGCATTACTTATTCTGATCGCGAGCTAAACACTGCGGTACTTGATGTGGGGATAAAAAGCTTATTGTCTCGGTTGGATGCTATCTGTACCCGCTTTG
Organism: Marinomonas profundi; assembly: GCF_020694005.1. Taxonomy (NCBI): domain Bacteria; kingdom Pseudomonadati; phylum Pseudomonadota; class Gammaproteobacteria; order Oceanospirillales; family Oceanospirillaceae; genus Marinomonas; species Marinomonas profundi. The sequence goes on from NZ_CP073013.1 coordinate 2,292,316, forward strand.
AAGAAGAGTCGTTGAAGGTGGCCGAGCAGTCTAAAGTTGGTTTGGCACTGACGCTCGATACAACGCAAGGCATGGTTAGTCAACAACACGAAACACAGGACGTCGCAGCCGCTATGTTGCAGATGACAACCACCATCAATGATGTGGCCCAGCATGTGCAAATGACCGCCGATAGCGCTAAGTCATCTTTTGAATCAGCGAAAAGCGGTCAAAAAGTGGTGCAAGAAACACGTCTGTCTATTCGTCAATTAAGTGACACGGTTAATGATATTAGTGAAACGGTACAAGACCTTGCGAATCACTCGGAAAAAATAGCGCAAGTGGCGCAAATGATCGATCAAATTGCTGAGCAAACCAACTTGCTGGCGTTAAATGCGGCCATCGAAGCGGCACGTGCTGGCGAGTATGGGCGAGGCTTTGCGGTGGTGGCCGATGAAGTTCGTCAGCTTGCGCAGCGGACTCAAGGCTCGACGAAAGACATTCATCAGATTATAGAAACGCTGCGTAGTGGTACTCAAAACTCGGTAGTGATAGCGAATCAAGGCAAACAAGACGCACAGGAAGGGCTCGATAAAATAACCACAATGGAAAACTCTTTTGCGACTATTGTCGCGGCGGTATCCAATATCAGTGATATGTCGATGCAAATGTCTGCGGCAGTAGAAGAACAGGCGCATGTGTCAGAGGATATTAATCGGCAAATTGTTCGTATTTCCGATTTAGCGGTAGAGAGTTCAGAGAAATCAAGCACTTCCAGTGACGGTATTCGTGTGTTGCAACGTGTTGCGGAAGGTATGCATGAGTTGGTGGTGCGGTTTAAGTAGCCGGTTTGATGGCGGGCACATTAAAAACGCGGCGATTGAGCCGCGTTTTTTGTTTTTAGACTTGATACCTAAGGCAACGGCAGCGCTTTTAATTGATGGCTGGCTTGGTTTACGCTGATCATCATGAGTTCTTGGCTGGCTTTGGCTTCTCCCATTGCTTTGAGTAGTCGGCTCAATTCAGCAAGCGCTTCATTTTGTGAATCAAGCGACAGTGCCTGTTCATAATAGTCTCTCGCTTTACCCCATAACATCATCGACTGACTTAGACGTCCACAGACAAGATAAAGGTTGGCGCTGGCAGGCTCTTTCTTGAGCCAGCTCTCACACTGAGTGAGCAGTTTTTTGGGCGCGACTTGGTTTACATTGCCATATTCATAGATGAGATCTTCTGACCATTTTTGATTCAAGCTGGTGCGAATAAAAAACTCTGCTTTGGTGTCGTCACCAAAATTAATGAGGGTTTTTGCATAGAGCTGTCGCATTCTGTCGTCTTGTGAAAGCGTGTCTAATTTATTCCATAGGTTCTCTACTTCCGCGACGAGTTCTTTGCTGTTTTGCCCTAGTTTGTTGCGAAACTTGATTTTATCAAGCAAGGCTAAAAAAGCATTTCGCTCCAGTTCGAGCATGTTGTCGTCGTCATAAATACCGTCTTTTTTGAGTGTTGGCGTGAGCGCCAGTAATGCGTCCCAGTCTTTGAGCTTGGTATAAACTGTCACGAGCATTTTCAGTATTTGTCGGTGTTTAGGTTTGAGTTTTTGTAAACGTAATAACGACGCCAGCGCGCCTTCATAATGGCCTTGTTTTAGTTGAATCTGGCTTTGTGCAAAGCCGATGGCGAATTCCGCTTCGGGGGTTGATTTATGCGCTGAACGCAATAGCGCCTTCGAACGTTCGTGCTCATCTTGTTCACTGGCTGCATAAGCGGCGCCAATATAATTGATGAGGGGATAAGGGACTTTTTCCGCACTGTTGGTGAGGAGTTTTTCGGCTTTGTTCCAGTTGCCGCCAACCAGTTCTAGCATGCCTCTGATGGTGTTTCGAGAGGCTCTTTTTTGCGCCAAATTCCCCGTGACTTTGGCCAATGAATTACTGGGTCTTAGTACAAAAAACAACACTTTTTTGACCCAGCTGAGGACAAACAATAGCAGGATCATGGCTACAATGAGTACCCACAAGCTGGTTTCTATTGTTACGCCATTGTAAGCCAATAATACATAGCCACTGTCTTGGCGCATCAGTAAGCCCAAGACACCGCCAACCGCCATCATAATAACCAGTAAGAAGAGAAGCTTTCTCATTGTTCATCTCCTGAGTCTATTTGAGGAGCGGTGGCGTTATTTTCTACCGGCGGCTGTTGGGGGAAATCTATATCGCTTTGCAGGGTGTCTCCTGAGCGATTATGCCAGTCTTTCATAAGAGATTTGATGGCTAATAATGATGCTCTGGGTAACGGGAGTTTAGGTGCGGGGTTTAGCTGCTGCAGTGTTGTAAGGTTGCCAAGAAAGGAAACAACGCTCTTGGCTTGAGTGTCAAAATGTTCGGTAACCGCATCGGCTATTCGTGATAATGCTTGTTGATAAATAACAGGCTCGCCTTTTATTAAGGCTACCTGAGCAACATCGAGTTGAAGTTGCAAGCCGGTTATAAGTTGTTGATAGACTTCCGGTGGCAACAGAGCGTCAATCGGTTTGTGGTTGTAATTGATAACGATCAGTGAACGAACGGATTGCCAGAAGCTGTCTAATACCGAAAGGATTTTATTGCTGGTGTCGGGCGTTGTGTTGGTCGTCTCAGTGATCGTCGCCTGCCATGCTTTTGATGGCTCTCTTTGCGGTAATGTGGCGACATTGTCGTACAGTGCATTGAGTTGAAGGTAAGCGCCTTCTAGGTCAAATTGGCTGGTGGATTTTAACGCTTGGATGTCTTTGGCGAGCGCTTTGCGTGTGGTAAATACAATAGGGTCTTCTAGCTCATTCAGAATATCATCGGCATTAATAAGCAGTGTTGCAGCGCCAGCACTGTCAGATTCAAGCAATAAGCGTTGGTTGGCAAGCCGAATGAGGTATTCCGTTTCGGCTAGTTTCCAGTCTTCCTTAGTGGTGTTGCTCATTCTGTTTAGCTTTGATTCAAGAGACAGAAGTTTATCTGCTTGTTGTGCTTGTTGGGTGGCGAGTTGTTCTTTTTGGTTCTGGATGGCGGCTTCTGACTGTATAACCTGCTCAATAAGCTGGTTGAATTGGGTTTTATTGACGGTATTCGCATTAAGCTTGTTGTCTAGGTTGGTGTGCGAAGAGGCTAGTCGCGCCACGTCTTTGTCTAGGGTGCTTTGGGTGCTTTGAAAATACAGCCAGCCGCTTGTCGCTAGCGCAATAACAGAAAGTCCGAGTGAAACAGAGATAAACAGCGTGCTAGACGATGAAGATTGGGTGTTGTTCTTGGGGGATTTTTTTACGTTACGCGATTGGTCTTCTGTGCTCTTTATTGTTTGGGAAGCTTCAGTTGTTGGGGTGGCTTCAATAGCGCCGTCTGGATGTTGATCTTGCTTATTGTTTTCAGTCATTCTGTTTTCCTATGTGAAATTCTGTTGCTTTGATCAAGCTATTGTCGTCAGCGCCATTTGCGCACGAGGCATTAATCCAACCCATTTCTTTTGCTTGCTGATTCACTCTAGCACTGGGAGTCAGTATAGGGAGTGTTTTCCATTCAGGCTTATGTTGTGTCACGTATTCTGAAAGATTATCTAAGCTTTCGCCACTGGTGACCCATATTAAATGGATATCGGGCAGCATGAAGAAAGTTTGAGCAGAATAGCGAGGTTTTCTTCTTTCATAAAGCGAAAGATAGCTGACGTTTGCCCCTCTTTCTTGCAGTTTGTTGCCGAGTTCTGGGCGTCCTCCTTCGCCTCGAACAATTAATATTTTTTGATCTTTCATTTTGACAGGTTTTAACCACTCAAGTAAGGCTTCTGTGGTCTGCCCCGGATTAGAGATAGCGGGAATCCCTTCCTCGATGAGGGCTTGTGTTGTGCCTTGCCCTATGCCAATCCAATGAACATTGGCCGGCAGCATCGGCCAGCAAGCGTCTAACCAATCACCCGCCAAGCGGGCCGCATTTTTGCTAACAAAGAGGACATAATCAAAAGTATCAATATTAAACACTTGTGCTCGAATAACCGCTTTTTGCGCCGCCTCTTCTATAGCAACAATGTCTAGCATCGGCAGCGGAATTGCTGTCCAGCCGTGAGCGCTAATGCGTTCACAGCTGAGCGAATTTTCTGGTTCGGGTCGAGTGATGAGAATATGACAGTCTTGCACCAATAGTTCGCCTATTTTACATGCTTTTTAAGGGGGCTATATTAATCGTATAAGGCGTCAAGGATGACGTTGGCGCCACGCGCCAATAAATCGTCGGCTAATTGCACGCCAAGGGATTTTGCGTCGTCTTTAGACCCGCGAATTTCCCCTTCAATCATGGTTTTGCCATCCGGACTACCCACCAAACCTCTTAGCCAAATGGTATCGTCAGTTAATACCGCAAAACAGGCAATAGGGGCCTGGCAGCCACCGTTAAGACGCTCATTGACGGCGCGCTCTGCGGTAACGCGAACGGCGGTTTCTTCATGTTGCAGAGGTGCAAGCAATTGAATGGTTTGCACATCATCAGAGCGACATTCTATGCCCATCGCCCCTTGGCCGCCTGCGGGTAAACTGGTTTCGGCCGGTATTCTTTGACGAATGCGGTCAAGCATTTCTAGGCGAACCAAACCAGCGGTTGCCAAAATAATGGCATCGTATTCGCCATCATCCATTTTTTTCAGACGCGTATTAACATTACCGCGTAGATCTTTGACGATCAGATCAGGGCGATTCATTTTTAATTGGCAGGCACGGCGCAAACTTGATGTGCCCACAACTGCACCGCTCGGAAGTTGCTCCAGTGATTCCACTTTATTAGAAACAAAAGCATCACTCGGGTCTTCTCGTTCACAAATTACGGCCAGTCCTAAGCCTTCTGGAAAGGCCATTGGCACGTCTTTCATGGAATGTACGGCAATGTCCGCCCGACCATCCATCAGCGCGCTTTCTAGCTCTTTGACAAAAAGGCCTTTGCCGCCAATTTTAGACAGTGGTGAATCTAAAATCTGATCGCCTTTTGTTGTCATGCCAAGCAATTCAACTTTCATCTCTGGGTAGAGGCTTTCTAGTTGTGCTTTGATGTTGTTGGCTTGCCAAAGGGCTAACTGGCTTTCTCTGGTTGCGATCACAATTTTATCTTTCACTGCCTCTCCTCATGATGTGTAGACGGTTAAATGCCTTTCGAATTGCTACGCTAATGATACCCGCTAAGGCCGAGTCCGTCATCTTTCAATGCTTTATAAGTCGGGGCGCTTAATGTACTCTTGGCAGCTGTTTGAATTTGTGTGGGAACCAACCGAATGACTGATACTAATAAAACCACTAACCAGCAATGGGGTGGTCGTTTTTCTGAACCTGTGGATGCTTTTGTGGCGCGTTTTACGGCGTCTGTTGAGTTTGATCAACGTATGGCAAAACAGGATATTCAAGGGTCAATTGCCCATGGCAAAATGCTCGCGAGCGTTGGTGTTTTAACCGCAGAAGAACGAGATCAGATTATTCAGGGTCTGACCGAAATCGAGGATGAAATTGCTCGTGGTGAATTTGCCTGGTCGATTGAATTAGAAGATGTTCACATGAACATTGAAGCGCGTTTGACACAAAAAATCGGCATTACTGGTAAAAAACTCCACACTGGCCGTTCTCGTAATGACCAAGTGGCGACCGATATTCGTCTTTATTTGCGTGACGAAGTGGACTTTTTATTAGAAGAAGTGACGCGCCTACAACAGGGTATTTTGAGTTTGGCGGAAAAAGAAGCCGATACCATTATGCCTGGCTTCACGCATTTGCAAACGGCACAGCCGGTGACCTTTGGTCATCATTTAATGGCGTGGTACGAAATGATGCAGCGTGACTACGAACGTCTAGTTGACTGCCGTAAACGCATTAATATTTTGCCGCTGGGTGCCGCGGCGCTTGCTGGAACCACTTATCCCATTGATCGTCATATGACAGCAGAGTTGCTAGGATTTGAGCGTCCGACATACAACTCTTTAGATTCTGTCAGTGATCGCGATTTTGCTATCGAATTCACCGCAACCGCTTCTATCATCATGATGCACATGTCTCGTTGGGCAGAAGAAATGGTGATGTGGGTGTCGGCTCAGTTTAACTTTATTTATCTACCAGATCGCTTCTGCACCGGTTCTTCCATTATGCCGCAGAAGAAAAACCCTGATGTGCCAGAATTGGTTCGAGGCAAAACCGGTCGTGTTTACGGTCATTTGATGGGCTTGTTAACGCTAATGAAGTCACAATGCTTGGCGTACAACAAAGACAATCAGGAAGACAAAGAGCCATTGTTTGATACCGTGGATACATTAAAAGGTTCTTTGCGTGCCTTTGCCGACATGATCCCCGCTATTGAATCTCGTAAAGAGCACATGTACGAAGCCGCTCGTCGTGGTTTTTCAACGGCGACGGATTTGGCTGATTACTTGGTTCGTCATGGTGTTGCCTTTCGTGATGCTCATGAAGTGGTCGGTAAAGCCGTTGGCTACGGCGTGAAAACCGGTAAAGACTTGTCTGAAATGACCCTAGAAGAACTGCAATCTTTTGGTAGCATGATCGAAGCCGATGTGTTTGACGTATTAACGCTTGAAGGCTCGGTTGCCGCCCGTAATCACATTGGCGGAACGGCACCCGCGCAAGTACTGCAAGCCGTTGAACGTGCTAAAGCAGATCTTGCGACAAGATAAACATCTCACGCTTTACCTTAAATCTTAAATGATTTATGGCGTGGGAACTAAAAAAGCGAGCCACGGCTCGCTTTTTTGTTTTTGTAGGTTGGCCTTTAGGCCTGCAACGTCTAGGTTTGGGGTCATAGGTTTGGGGTCAGATCAAAAATAGAATCGTGGAAATCTTAAGCCCTAGTTGTTGCTTGTTAGGTCTTGGTTTTTCTAAGCTTTATCAGGGTTAACTATTTCTTGATCTGACCCCAAGACCATTGAGCGATTGATTGCTAGAAAATAGAAAAGGTGCGCACCGGCGCACCTTTTGTTGATTCTGCTATCGTGAACTTAAAACTTGCTTAAGCAAAACGAAATTGTTTGATTTGCTCACCCAATGCGTCTGTCATGTCAGTGATTATTTTACTGCCTTCAGAGACTTGGCGAGAATCCTCTAAGACTTTTTCCGATACGGTTCGGATGCCCATTAAACTGTGGTTTATCTCTTCTGCCACAGCGCTTTGTTGTTCTGCTGCGGAGGCAATTTGCATACTACGGCCAGACACATCATCAATTTGTTCTAAGATGGTTTTTAGGTTTTCAACGGCGAGGCCTAAGCTCTCTGCACCTTGGTCTGCTTGTTGCGTGCTGACGGACATGGAGGATGACGCGGTTTTTGATTGTTCCTGTAATTTTTCAATAATGGTGCGGATTTCAACGGTCGACCCTTGGGTGCGGCTGGCAAGAGTGCGAACTTCATCGGCGACGACGGCAAAGCCGCGTCCCGTTTCGCCTGCGCGAGCGGCTTCAATGGCAGCGTTTAGCGCCAACAAATTGGTTTGCTCTGAAATGGCGCCAATAACGCCGAGTACAGAATCAATGTCGTTTGTTTGTGCCAGCAATTGGTTAATAACCTCGTTTGCGCTGGTCATTTTTTCGGTCAAATCCTGAATGCTGCGGTTGGTTGCATTTAAGTCATGACTGCTTTTCTGGGTGGTATTCTGGACTGACAGGGAAACGTCTGCTGTGTCCTTAGCATGTTGTGCCACTTCATTAATGGATTGGGACATCTCATTCATCGCTGAAGACAGTTGTTCAACCTCTAGAAATTGTTGATTCATATCTTGTTGAGTATGGGTTGAATTATTCTGCATTGTTATGCACACAGCTTGCAGCTCTACAATGGCGTGAGCCACTCTGGTTAAAGTGGTGTTTAACGATGTTGAGACGGTGTTGGCCGCATTGGCTAATAAACCGATTTCATCACCTCGTGCTAAGTTAAGTTGTTTGGTCATATCGCCCTCTGCAATGTGTTGCAGGTGGGTGGTCACCAATTTTAACGGGCGAGTAATGTTTCTCACCGTGATCACGCTCAATAATAAGGCGAGTAGGATTAAGCTAGATTCAATAACAGCAGACTGTGTGAAAGCCGACCAAAAATCCGCCTTTACATCACTGTAAAAAACGCCGCTGCCAATAAGCCAGCCCCAAGGTTGATAGCCTTTTACATAAGATACTTTTTCTTCAGGCGTTGTTACGTTAGGGCCTAAATAGGCATATTCAACATAGCCCTCGTTGTGCTTTTTAACCGCATTCACCATGGCTTGCCACTGATGTTTGCCATTGGGATCGGTCACGTTCTTCATGTTTGTGCCGTTTAATTCAGGCTTTAATGGATGCATGACTAAGTTGGTGTCCATGTCATTGACCCAAAAATAACCATTCTTACCAAAGCGTAAGGCGGACAAGGCGGCTAATGCTTGTTTTTTGGCTTCTTCTTCGCCTAGGGCGGATTCTTGTTTTGCATAGTAGACGAGCAATGAATGGGCGTTGCTTACTTGTTCTTTGACTTGGGTTTTTCGGTTGTCGAGTTGTTCCTTATAGAGGCTACTATAAGCGATACCCTCAAATACAATCAGAAGAACGACCAACATGCTAATTAATAACCATAATTTCTGACTTACTTTAAGGTTGGTAAGGGTCATGTTATTTCATCCTAGTCATATGTTTTGAATGGTATGAGTGTTTAAGCAAGATATTAGCCAATTTATATGACTGCTTGATGAAAATGAGCGCTGAGTTGAGGTTGCGATTTATCTTTCGATAGCCGCTTCCGTTGGTGTTTATTGTGGTAGCTGGTGTTTATTGTGCTGGTTGGTCTAGGTTGAAAGGGGAGTCAGGGCCTAAAAGCTCATTGGTGAAAACACTCGGTGATATATTAAGCTCGAAGTGAAAAAGCGTTGATTTCACCCCGCAGCCGTCGAAGACAATAGCCCAGCCTTCATTGCTGCCTTCTTTTGGGAGCCGCCAGCAAACGCCTTTTATATTGACGTAACGGGTGCCGTCTGCGTCTTTAGTTATGGGGTAGTCGACTTCTTTCGTTAAGCTATTTAAGTACTCTTTTTGTGCTTGTTTGGAGTCTTTGATTTTGTCTCTTAGCTCTTTAGAAAATACTCCCGTCAGTGCTTCATCTTTAGTATCAGCGGATAGGGAGAATTGTGAAAGGTCGAGCAATGCTGGCTTTTGTGTGTCTAGGGTTGGGGATAAAAGGCTGGATGTCGTTTCACTGTCAATCATGTGGTTCAGCCTATTTTCTGTGTTTGCGTTATCACTGGAAAATAAATTTTCAACTGCTTCTGGTGCAGTGACAAGTTCTCCTGTGGTTGTCTCTGGTAATGTCATTTCCTCTGGTAATGTCGCTGCTTCTGGTGAGGCTGCTGTTTGCTCTGTTGCTGCTGGGGTGAAGGGGTGAACAGGCTGTGTCGCCTCGTCTGGTGCTGGTGTGTTTGTGTTGCTTGGCAGTAAAAACAGTTCAAAGTTAGAGGCTGGTGTGTCTATCTCAAACCAATGTTGGCTGTCGGATAGCTCAAGCATCAAGACGTGTATCAATAGGGCGCAAACAAGAGCCGCTGCCAATGGAGCAACCTTTTGCTTCATTAGGTTTCTCAAAGGCGATTTTTTATTCTGGCTGATGATGGTTGAGTCCATTTAATGTCTGTGTTGGTTATAGCTTGTGGTTAATATAGCAAATTCAAGCGCAAGATCACGGCGATTTCAAGTAAAGCGTTCTAAGTAAAGAATATCGGGGTAATTGCGCTGCTAGGGTTGGGAAACGAACTGGCTGCAAGGTATACTGTCTCGATCAAAAATAGAAGAGATAAGACGATGTTTAAGTTGCTTTTAGTGTGTGTTTTAGCTGTTTTTCTTACGGCTTGCGGAAATAAAGGGTCACTTTATTTGCCGAATGATGCACCTGAAACGCAACAAGAATTGTCTTAATAGCTGAGGATTCCCTTTTGGATTTTTTTAATTATTCTAATCAGACTCTGCATGCAGAGGATGTTGCTTTGTCAGAGGTTGCCAATCAATATGGTACGCCTTGTTATGTGTATTCTCGTGCGACGCTTGAACGTCATTATAAAGCTTACGCGGATGCTTTTTCCTCTCACCCAACCTTGATTTGTTACGCCGTAAAAGCTTGCTCTAACATCGCTATTTTAAATGTATTAGCTCGCTTAGGTTCCGGTTTTGATATTGTGTCGATTGGTGAGTTAGAGCGTGTCTTAAGAGCGGGTGGCGACCCTTCCAAGGTGATGTTTTCCGGTTTGGGTAAGCAAGCGGTTGAGATGCGCCGAGCACTAGAGGTGGGGATTCACTGTTTTAATGTGGAGTCTGAAGCTGAATTGTATCGATTAGATCAAGTTGCTGGCGAAATGGGTAAAGTCGCGCCTGTGTCCTTGCGTGTTAATCCTGATGTTGATGCGAAAACACATCCTTATATTTCAACCGGTTTGAAAGAGAATAAGTTTGGTATCGATATTAAAGACGCGGTTCGCATCTATAAAATTGCCCATGCGTTACCTAACTTAAATGTGATGGGGGTCGATTGCCATATTGGCTCACAGCTGACTGAGTTAAAACCCTTTTTAGATACCTTTGATCGACTGATCGGTTTGGTTGGTGAGTTGGCCGAAGAAGGCATTAGCATTAAACACCTTGATTTAGGTGGTGGTTTGGGTGTTCGTTATCGTGATGAAGTGCCGCCGGAGCCATCAGATTACGCTAAGTTATTGCTTGAGAAAGTTAAAGGCCTAGATGTTGAGCTTGCTTTTGAGCCTGGGCGTTCTATTGCGGCTAATGCTGGCGTTTTGTTGACTCAGGTGGAGTTTTTAAAATGTACCCCGCATAAAAACTTTGCCATCATTGATGGTGCGATGAATGACCTTATTCGTCCGTCTTTGTATAGCGCTTGGATGAATATTGTCCCTGTGTCTTTGTTGCCGACTCCTGAGGGTAAGCGCAATTATGATCTAGTTGGCCCGATCTGTGAAACGGGCGATTTCTTAGGCAAGGACCGTGAATTAGATATTCAAGCAGGCGATCTTTTGGCAGTTCGTTCGGCAGGAGCGTATGGCTTCACTATGTCTTCCAACTACAATAGCCGTAATCGTGCCGCTGAAGTTATGGTGGATGGTAGTAAGACATATTTGATTCGTGCTCGTGAAACGATTGAACATCAGTTAGCTGGTGAGCAAGTTTTACCAGACTGAGGAGTTCATCGTGTTGTTGAAATTTACCAAGATGCATGGTTTGGGAAATGACTTCGTTGTTGTCGATGCGGTTTCTCGTAAGGTGTTTTTTAATAAGCAGCAAATCGAGAGGTTGAGTGATCGTAACTGGGGGATTGGTTTTGACCAGCTGTTAGTGGTTGAGCCACCCACTGACCCTGACATGGATTTTCGTTATCGTATTTATAATTCAGACGGCAGCGAAGTTGAGCATTGCGGCAATGGTGCTCGTTGCTTTGCAAAGTTTGTTTTAGATCGAGAGTTAACGCATAAACGAATTATTAATGTTGAAACAAAGCGTGGTGCGATTCAATTACGTGTGCTGGACGGTGGATTGGTTACGGTGGATATGGGGGCGCCCAGTTTTGAGCCTAAGGATTTGCCCTTTATTGCCGAGCCTGATGCTGCTCTTTATCCCATTATGGTGGGTAACACGGAGTACTTAATGACCCCTGTATCCGTTGGCAACCCTCATGCGGTGATCAAGGTTGATCAGCTGGTGGATGAGGAGGTCGCTACGGTTGGTGCGTTGATTGAATGTCATGAGCGCTTCCCTAGAAAAGTGAATGTTGGCTTTATGCAGGTTATTGCTCCTGATGAAATCAACTTGCGCGTTTATGAGCGTGGCGTCGGTGAAACCCAAGCCTGTGGAACCGGCGCTTGCGCGGCGGTTGTTGCGGGTATTAAGCAAGGTTGGTTGTCTCCTAAGGTAACGGCTCACCTGCGTGGCGGTGATTTGCATATTGAATGGCAGGGCGAAGGTTCGCCTATCCTTATGACGGGGCCCGCTGAAAAAGTATTTGAAGGTCAAATCTACCTGTAAGAGGAATTATGAACGAAGAGGAAGTGGTTCAGTATTTATCAACATCAGCGGATTTTTTTGTTCGCCATGCCGACTTGTTGGAGAGTCTGACGCTTCCTCATCCGGTGAACGGCAAAGTGATTTCGCTGCTAGAATATCAGGTGGATTTATTGCGTAAATCGACCGCCGATTATCGCGGACAATTTGAACGCTTGGTTGAGGTGGCTCGTGAAAATGAAGCGATCATGCAAAAAAGCCAGCGTTTGGTTTTGGCTGGTTTGACTTGCTGCTCGTTGGATGATCTTGCTGTTGTTATTGATGATATGGTGAGGGATGATTTTGACGTTTCTCACCACGCGTTGATTTTATATGGCGAATTTCCAAACAGTGCGGTAAGAACCCACACGCTGCGGGAAGACGATTTGTTTTTATCTCACGCCGCCGGATTTACGGAATGTTTTTGCGGCCAATTACCCGCAAATGAAATGCGGTTCATTTTTTCTGAGAATGCGGATGCCATTGGTTCTGTGGCTGTGCTGCCTCTTCTTTCCCGAGAAGGCGGCGACATTCGAAAATGCGGCGTTCTTATATTGGGGGCCAAAAGTCAATCTGCTTTTGGCAAAGAGAAAGGGACGATGTTTCTACAATATCTTGCCGATTTATTGAGTGCAATTTTGTTGAGGCTGTTGCCGTGAAGACGCTTGTTACTTTTGATTTAGATAACACATTGTGGGATGTGGCTCCTGTCATTATGCGTGCAGAATACGCTATGGCATCTTGGTTTGATGACCGTTTCCCTGGGTTCTCTCGGTGTTATTCTTTATCCGTTCAAGAGGCGTTTAAAAAAGCCATTGTGACCAAAAATCCAGCAATATCCTCTAATCTTACGGCTCTTCGACTGGAGGTTTATAAGCGGGCTTTGAGGCAGTTTGGTTTGCCATCTGAAGAAGCCGATGCTATAGCCAGTGCGGCGTTGGGGCATTTTTGTGAGTGGCGCCAAAAAGTCGATCTTTACCCGCATGTTGTCGATGTTTTAGAGGCGTTGAGCCAGGATTATAGCTTGGCTGTTATAACAAACGGCAATGCTGATGTGTTCCATCCTTATGTGGGGCTGGGGCAATATTTTGATTTTGCCATTCGGGCAGATCAAGCGGGTGTTGCTAAACCTTCTGTCGATGTGTTTCTTGCTGCTGCAAAAACAGCTGGAGTGGATTTGTCTCAGCTTATACATATTGGAGATCATCCGGTTGATGATGTGTATGGCGCTACTAATGCGGGTGCGAAAAGCATCTGGTTTAACCGACATGGTGCGCAACGCTGGGGAGAGGATTGGGGAAATCAATCCAATGCAGAAGTGCATTCATTGCTCGAGTTGCCCACCGTTATTCGCTCCTTGATGTTATAGCGTTTGTCTATCGCGTTAATTAATTAGAACGCATTTTTACCCCAACCATTTAGTGGTACACTAACTTCATTAATTGGTTAATAAATTTTAAGGAATGTATCTATGAGTGAAAATACAATTCAAATCACTGATGCTCAATTTGCAGAAGAAGTGTTGAATTCAGATATCCCTGTTATTGTGGATTTTTGGGCACCTTGGTGTGGTCCATGTAAAATGATTGCACCTGTTTTAGAAGATGTTGCTGCTGAGTTCGCTGGCAAAGTGAAAGTGGTTAAGCTCAACGTCGATGAAAACCAAGAAACAGCGCCTAAGTATAATGTACGCGGTATCCCTACTTTACTTGTCATCAAAGGCGGTGAAGTGGTTGCTACTAAAGTCGGTGCGGTGTCTAAGTCGCAGTTGGTTGAGTTTGTAAGCTCAGCAATATAAGTGATGTTGTGTGATTAAAAAAGCAGCCAATCGGCTGCTTTTTTTGTTCTAGTCTCGCGCTGTCTGGTTTTTAACGGTCTAGTTTTTCAGTAATGCCAGCTTTTGAGCAAAGGAAGGAGAGTGCGATTCTGTTAATGTGGTTACAACCTCTTGTGCATAAGGGAGAAAGTTTTTTAAGTCACTTTTGGGCATAGGATCATCATTAGGCAGTTTGACGGTGACAGGGTTTTTATGGGTGCCGTTTATTCTGAATTCATAATGTAGATGTGGGCCAGTAGCCCAGCCAGTCTGGCCTACATAGGCGATGATTTTTCCCTGTTGTACTCTGGCGCCGCGTTTTGTGCCCCTTGCAAACCCTCTTAGATGAGCATAAAGGGTTTGATAGCCTTTTCCGTGATCGATAATCACCACATTACCATAACCATTTTGCTTGCCAGCAAAAGATATTTTGCCATCGCCAGCGGCTTTAACTGGTGTGCCACTTGCTGCTGCATAATCAACGCCCCTATGTGGTCTAGTGGTTTTGAATACCGGGTGTAGTCTATTGGGGTTAAATTTAGACGATATACGGGTGAAGTCCACAGGGGTTCGTATAAAGGCTTTTCTCATGGCTAAGCCGTCAGGGGTGTAGTAGTTTGCCCCTTTTTTTGTTTCGTATCGGATGGCTTGAAATGTTCTGCCATTGTTGATGAATTGGGTGGCAATGATGTTGCCATGGCCGATTTTTTCGCCATCAAGGAACTTTTCCTCATACAAAACGCTAAGGCTATCGCCCTTGCGTATATCTAGTGCGAAGTCGATATCCCAGCCAAAAATATTAGCAAGCTCAATGAGTAAGGGTTGGTCGATACCGGATTTTAACCCGTCAACAAACAAGGAGTTGTTTATTTCTGCTTCTTTGTAAGTTTGGGTGATTTCTGGTGTTCTTGATGCTTCTTTTCTATCGAACTTGTCTCCGTTGCGCTCAAAGGTAACGCTGTCTAAGCGATTCAGTGTGAGTGTTAATTGCGTGAGTTCACTGGATGTTTCGTTGGTTGTGAAGTTAAGTGTTTGCCCTGGCCTCATTTGCAACAGTGTTTTCTGCGTTTTATCGGCTAAAGAGACCTTGTAAATATCTTGCGCCGTCACGCCTTCACTCGATAGAACTTTTGATAAAGAGTCACCCGCTTTCACTTCAACAGATTGTGTTTTGAAGGTTGGAGGGCTGTTTTTTTTCACTAGGGTGTCTGGTGTGGGGATTTCATAGATATAATTTGTTTCGTTAAGGGGTAAAGACGTGGATGAAGCTACCTTGCTGTTAGGTATTGGTTTTTTTAGGTCTTGGAACACCAGTTTAGACTGGTCTATTACCTCGAAGCTTGCTTCAACAGATATCGTATTGTTGGTTGATTTTTCTTCAGGAACGGCGATAAGCACTATGGCGAGAAGAATGCTCACTGCAGCGATGAGAAGTAAGTGTTTAGTTGGTAGTGATTTAATCAAAATATGTACCCGAAAAATCTTTGTAAATGCCTTATAATCCTACCAACATTACTTTTATAATTGAATGCTTAAATTAAGATAAACTCACTAGGATATGGATCAATATAATGACAGTAAGCAGTGAAGACCTTTTAAATGACTTGCAAGCTCGTGGACTCATCGCTCAGATGACGGCTGAAGATGAGCTAAAAAAACATCTCGATGATGGAAGTCGTACTCTTTATTGTGGTTTTGATCCAACCGCAGACAGCCTACATTTGGGGCACCTTGTCCCTCTTTTGGTGCTAAAGCGCTTTCAAAATGCAGGGCATAATCCAATTGCATTGGTTGGCGGTGCAACTGGCCTTATTGGTGATCCAAGTTTTAAAGCGTCTGAGCGTCAATTAAATACCTCCGAGGTTGTTGCTAGTTGGGCGGAAAAAATTAAAGGGCAAGTCAGTCAGTTTATAAAGTTCGATGGTGTGTCAAATCCTGCGCGAGTAGTAAATAATCTTGATTGGGCAGGTGAAATGAATGTCCTGGATTTTTTACGCGATATCGGCAAGCATTTTTCTATTAACGCTATGATCAACAAGGAATCTGTCCAGCAGCGCCTTAATAGAGAAGGCGCTGGCATTTCATTTACAGAGTTCTCTTATGCTCTATTGCAAGGGATGGACTTTGCAGAATTGAATCGTGTTTATGATTGTACGCTACAGGTGGGCGGCAGTGATCAGTGGGGTAATATTGTTGGTGGTATCGATTTATCGCGTCGCCAAAATCAAGCTCAGACGTTTGGTTTGACGGTTCCCTTGGTTACAAAATCTGATGGGACAAAATTTGGTAAAACTGAATCTGGCGCTGTTTGGCTGGACCCTGCAAAAACCAGCCAATACGCTTTTTATCAATTTTGGATGAATACGGCTGATGCTGATGTCTATAAATTTTTAAGATTCTTCACTTTTCTTGATCTCGAAGAAGTGGCTGCTATTGAAAAAGCCGACCAAGAAAGCGGTGGCAAGCCACAAGCTCAGTCTATTCTTGCTCGTGAAGCAACTAAGTTGGTGCATGGTGAAGAGGGGCTGCAGGCCGCTGAACGTATTACCAATGCTTTGTTTAGTGGCGAGGCAGACCAACTCAGTGAACAAGATTTAGAACAGATCCAGCTAGATGGTTTGCCAAGTAGTTCTTTGAGCGATGTGAATTTGGCTGAAACCCCATTAACTAGCCTAATGGCGGATGCAGGACTGGCAGCCAGTGGTAAGCAAGTTAAGGACGCCCTACAGCGTAACTCTGTTTTCGTAAACGGCGTGGCGAAAGGACTGGAAGATAATATGGCGGCCGCAGACATATTTACAGCGGCAAATGGCTACTTCGGAAAATACTTCCTGATTAAATTGGGTAAGAAAAAACACCACCTGTTCGTGTTGTAGCTTATGAGTTGATGGCGACTGAATAAACAAAGACACTTCGGTGTCTTTTTGTTTATTTGGCGGTATTTAAATTAATTTAAAATTTCTTCAAAAAAGGGTTGCACAAAATCTGTAGATCCTTAATATACGCCCTCGCTGACACGGACAAGGCTTCAGAGCAACGAAGACCAAGTTCAACTTAATCAGATTAAGATCTGGTAAAGAATTCAAGTCAGCCCGCTCTTTAAAATAGATAATCAGATAATTTGTGTGGGCGCTCGCTGGAGGCTTCAGAAGATCATCGCAGACCGGTTTTGCCGAGATGTAGTTGATCAAAAAAATTGAAGTCTTACGAGTGTTTATACAGTAATTCGCTTTATGTTGGCTTGTTGTTTTTCGAAGCAGTGAGTCGATTAAGTTATAGTTAGTGTAATAGATTTGAGTAAGCAAGCTTTTTTAACTGAAGAGTTTGATCATGGCTCAGATTGAACGCTGGCGGCAGGCTTAACACATGCAAGTCGAGCGGTAACAGGGGAGCTTGCTCCTGCTGACGAGCGGCGGACGGGTGAGTAACGCGTAGGAATCTGCCTAGTAGAGGGGGACAACATGTGGAAACGCATGCTAATACCGCATACACCCTGAGGGGGAAAGGAGGGGATCACTTGTGACCTTCCGCTATTAGATGAGCCTGCGTAAGATTAGCTAGTTGGTAGGGTAAAGGCCTACCAAGGCGACGATCTTTAACTGGTCTGAGAGGATGGCCAGTCACACTGGGACTGAGACACGGCCCAGACTCCTACGGGAGGCAGCAGTGGGGAATATTGGACAATGGGCGCAAGCCTGATCCAGCCATGCCGCGTGTGTGAAGAAGGCCTTAGGGTTGTAAAGCACTTTCAGGGGTGAGGAAGGGCGTTTGGCTAATATCCAAATGTTTTGACGTTAGCCCCAGAAGAAGCACCGGCTAACTCTGTGCCAGCAGCCGCGGTAATACAGAGGGTGCAAGCGTTAATCGGAATTACTGGGCGTAAAGCGCGCGTAGGTGGTTTGTTAAGTCGGATGTGAAATCCCAGGGCTCAACCTTGGAATGGCACCCGATACTGGCTAGCTAGAGTATGGTAGAGGGGTGTGGAATTTCCTGTGTAGCGGTGAAATGCGTAGATATAGGAAGGAACATCAGTGGCGAAGGCGACACCCTGGACTAATACTGACACTGAGGTGCGAAAGCGTGGGGAGCAAACAGGATTAGATACCCTGGTAGTCCACGCCGTAAACGATGTCTACTAGCCGTTGGGTTGTAATGACTTAGTGGCGCAGCTAACGCAATAAGTAGACCGCCTGGGGAGTACGGCCGCAAGGTTAAAACTCAAATGAATTGACGGGGGCCCGCACAAGCGGTGGAGCATGTGGTTTAATTCGACGCAACGCGAAGAACCTTACCTACTCTTGACATCCACAGAACATTTGAGAGATCAGATGGTGCCTTCGGGAACTGTGAGACAGGTGCTGCATGGCTGTCGTCAGCTCGTGTTGTGAAATGTTGGGTTAAGTCCCGTAACGAGCGCAACCCTTATCCTTATTTGCCAGCACTTCGGGTGGGAACTTTAAGGAGACTGCCGGTGACAAACCGGAGGAAGGTGGGGACGACGTCAAGTCATCATGGCCCTTACGAGTAGGGCTACACACGTGCTACAATGGCGTATACAGAGGGCAGCGAGCTAGCGATAGTGAGCGAATCCCAGAAAGTACGTCGTAGTCCGGATTGGAGTCTGCAACTCGACTCCATGAAGTCGGAATCGCTAGTAATCGTGAATCAGAATGTCACGGTGAATACGTTCCCGGGCCTTGTACACACCGCCCGTCACACCATGGGAGTTGATTGCTCCAGAAGTAGGTAGTCTAACCGCAAGGGGGACGCTTACCACGGAGTGGTCAATGACTGGGGTGAAGTCGTAACAAGGTAGCCCTAGGGGAACCTGGGGCTGGATCACCTCCTTAAACGATAGAAGGCTCTGGTGAGCGTTCACACAAATTATCTGATGTCTAATTTATGAGAAGCACAGAAAGTATTTGGGTCTGTAGCTCAGTTGGTTAGAGCGCACCCCTGATAAGGGTGAGGTCGGCCGTTCAAATCGGCCCAGACCCACCAGTATATAAATAACAGCGTTATTTAAGATCTCGTTTAGCAGGCTAAACGTCGACCTTAAAAGCCTTGTTCTTGACATCCTGGTAATTGGTTGGAGATATCTTCTTCGATTAACCAAATACGATCAAATAAATAATGGGGCTATAGCTCAGCTGGGAGAGCGCCTGCTTTGCACGCAGGAGGTCTGCGGTTCGATCCCGCATAGCTCCACCATTTATAAATGATCAATCATTCTGTGTAAAAGATTAGAAGAGAGTCCTAAGCAAGACGCTAAACATCTTACATTTAATTGTGTTGGATGATTTTTAGTCTCTGACTTAGTGCTTTGCACTAAACTTGCTCTTTAACAATTCGAATTTTGAAATAACGATAAATCAAGTGTTAAACCGGTGGAAGTTCACTTGCTCTTATTCTTTAAGGATAACAGCTTAGTGACTTCTATTATCGTAAATCCAGAGAGACACAAAAGCTCTTTGGTATGTGATCTGATGGTTGTTTCTACTTTTTATACTGAGTCATTTATGGCTTTTTATTGAATCGTAAAAACTACTTTGGGTTATATGGTCAAGTGACCAAGCGTGCACGGTGGATGCCTTGGCAGTCAGAGGCGATGAAGGACGTGGTAATCTGCGAAAAGGTTCGGGGAGTCGATAAACAGGCTGTGATCCGAACATGTCCGAATGGGGAAACCCACTCTACTTGTAGAGTATCCCACAGTGAATACATAGCTGTGAGGAGGCGAACCCGGGGAACTGAAACATCTAAGTACCCGGAGGAAAAGAAATCAACCGAGATTCCCTAAGTAGCGGCGAGCGAAAGGGGATTAGCCCTTAAGTGATTTTGGTGTTAGTAGAAGGCTCTGGAAAGTGCCGCGATAGAGGGTGATAGCCCCGTATACGAAAACACCTTAATGATGAAAACGAGTAGGACGGGACACGTGTTATCCTGTCTGAATATGGGGGGACCATCCTCCAAGGCTAAATACTCCTGACTGACCGATAGTGAACCAGTACCGTGAGGGAAAGGCGAAAAGAACCCCTGTGAGGGGAGTGAAATAGATCCTGAAACCGTGTACGTACAAGCAGTGGGAGCGGACTTGTTCCGTGACTGCGTACCTTTTGTATAATGGGTCAACGACTTATTTTCAGTAGCAAGGTTAAGCGATTAGTGGAGCCGTAGGGAAACCGAGTCTTAATAGGGCGTTTAGTTGCTGGGAATAGACCCGAAACCGGGCGATCTATCCATGAGCAGGTTGAAGGTTGAGTAACATCAACTGGAGGACCGAACCCACATCCGTTGAAAAGGCTGGGGATGACTTGTGGATAGGAGTGAAAGGCTAATCAAGCTCGGAGATAGCTGGTTCTCCTCGAAAGCTATTTAGGTAGCGCCTCGTATCTCACCATTGGGGGTAGAGCACTGTTTGGGCTAGGGGGTCATCCCGACTTACCAACCCCATGCAAACTCCGAATACCAATGAGTGCAATTACGGGAGACACACGGCGGGTGCTAACGTCCGTCGTGGAAAGGGAAACAACCCAGACCGTCAGCTAAGGTCCCCAAGTGCCAGTTAAGTGGGAAACGATGTGGGAAGGCTTAGACAGCTAGGAGGTTGGCTTAGAAGCAGCCATCCTTTAAAGAAAGCGTAATAGCTCACTAGTCGAGTCGGCCTGCGCGGAAGATATAACGGGGCTCAAACTGGCCACCGAAGCTACGGATGCTTAGTTTACTAGGCATGGTAGAGGAGCGTTCTGTAAGCCGTTGAAGGTCAAGCTGTAAGGCAGGCTGGAGGTATCAGAAGTGCGAATGTTGACATGAGTAACGATAAGGGGAGTGAAAAACTCCCCCGCCGGAAGACCAAGGTTTCCTGTCCCATGTTAATCAGGGCAGGGTGAGTCGGCCCCTAAGGCGAGGCAGAAATGCGTAGTCGATGGAAAACAGGTTAATATTCCTGTACCGATGTATATTGCGATGGAGAGACGGAGAAGGCTAGGCCAGCACAGCGATGGTTGTCTGTGTTTAAGGCGGTAGGCAAGTGACTTAGGCAAATCCGGGTCACTCTTTAAGAGAGGATGTCGAGAACTGATGACGAGCCCTCTTTTGGGCGAAGTGGTTGATGCCATGCTTCCAGGAAAAACTTCTAAGCGTCAGATATACATTGACCGTACCCCAAACCGACACAGGTGGTCAGGTAGAGAATACCAAGGCGCTTGAGAGAACTCGGGTGAAGGAACTAGGCAAAATGGTACCGTAACTTCGGGAGAAGGTACGCCGGCCAGTGTGAAGGGCTTGCCCCGTAAGCACCAGTCGGTCGAAGATACCAGGTGGCTGCGACTGTTTATTAAAAACACAGCACTCTGCAAACACGAAAGTGGACGTATAGGGTGTGACGCCTGCCCGGTGCTTGAAGGTTAATTGATGGGGTTAGCGCAAGCGAAGCTCTTGATCGAAGCCCAAGTAAACGGCGGCCGTAACTATAACGGTCCTAAGGTAGCGAAATTCCTTGTCGGGTAAGTTCCGACCTGCACGAATGGCGTAACGATGGCCACACTGTCTCCACCCGAGACTCAGTGAAATTGAAATCGCAGTGAAGATGCTGTGTATCCGCGGCTAGACGGAAAGACCCCGTGAACCTTTACTATAGCTTCACAGTGAACTTTGAACCTACTTGTGTAGGATAGGTGGGAGGCTTTGAAGCGGTGACGCCAGTTACCGTGGAGCCACTCTTGAAATACCACCCTGGTATGTTTGAGGTTCTAACTCAGGTCCGTTATCCGGATCGAGGACACTGTGTGGTGGGTAGTTTGACTGGGGCGGTCTCCTCCCAAAGAGTAACGGAGGAGCACGAAGGTGTGCTCAGCATGGTCGGAAATCATGCATAGAGTGTAAAGGCAAAAGCACGCTTAACTGCGAGACAGACACGTCGAGCAGGTACGAAAGTAGGTCTTAGTGATCCGGTGGTTCTGTATGGAAGGGCCATCGCTCAACGGATAAAAGGTACTCCGGGGATAACAGGCTGATACCGCCCAAGAGTTCACATCGACGGCGGTGTTTGGCACCTCGATGTCGGCTCATCACATCCTGGGGCTGAAGCCGGTCCCAAGGGTATGGCTGTTCGCCATTTAAAGTGGTACGCGAGCTGGGTTTAGAACGTCGTGAGACAGTTCGGTCCCTATCTGCCGTGGACGTTTGAGATTTGAGAGGAGCTGCTCCTAGTACGAGAGGACCGGAGTGGACGAACCTCTGGTGTTCCGGTTGTCACGCCAGTGGCATTGCCGGGTAGCTATGTTCGGACGGGATAACCGCTGAAAGCATCTAAGCGGGAAGCCTCCCTTAAGATAAGATCTCACTGGGACCTAAGTCCCCTAAAGAGCCGTTCGAGACTAGGACGTTGATAGGTTGGGTGTGTAAGTGCTGTGAGGCATTGAGCTAACCAATACTAATTGCTCGTGAGGCTTGACCATATAACACCAAAGTGGTTTTGCTGACTAGACGAAAGTCGAACAGTAAACACATAGAGACACAGATTACGATAACGCATCAGTCATGATGAGCATCGGTTTAATACTTGATTATTGTTATTTCAAAACAGAATTGTTAAAGATCCAAGCACGTCTTCGCGTGTTTTGGTGAGACGAAAAGTCCAGCCAGAACGAACGCAACAGAATTGCTTGACGATCATAGAGGCGTTGAACCACCTGATCCCATCCCGAACTCAGAAGTGAAAAGCGCCATCGCCGATGGTAGTGTGGGAGATCCCATGTGAGAGTAGGTCGTCGTCAAGCTTTAATTTAGAAAGCCCTGATAGGTTATCCTGTCAGGGCTTTTTTTCGTCTGTAGAAAAATCAGAAACACACTTGTCTTGGTATTTGATTTGCTTGCGCCTGTTTCGCGGGCTCAACGCGTCAGCGCGAATCCAACACCAAGACGAGCTTTTGCGCTTTTGTAGGCCTGATGAGGGAGGCACGACCGTTATCAGGCGTTAGCCTATAGTAGGTTGATTATATTGGTTTTTTGTAGGTCGTGGCTTTAGCCCGACAAGGCGTAATTTGTCGGCATGTTATTTTTTCAGGGTAAATCGCGACCTACAAGATCGACAGAAGCCGTTTAGCGACACCCTTGAAGGCGGAAATCCAACACCAAGACCACGGTAAAAGCTTGCACCTGATTAAGGCAACAGTGAGAGATATACAAAGTGAACGTGCTTGAAAGGTTTTTCGCTGCATCCCTGCAGCCACGGAATCATCCTAAAAAGTGACAGAGCCTCCGTCCTGGAGGCGTAGGCAAATCCGTTGCCCTCTGTCTGTTTATTACCCTATTCTTGTTTTGCTTTTGATACAAGTATTAATTGTCATTTTAATTTACTAGACCAATGATGGTAGGTTTTTTGATTGAGCTTGTATGAATCGAATTAGATCCAGTAGGTTTTATACAAGTATTAGTTGTAGTTTCACTAAACTAAATAGGATGGCCGTTAACTGCTTGATAGCAGGTCATGCTATACGAAGAATGGGCAAGATAAAAATCTTTGTTTTGGAGTGAACAAAGTGTTCTGGTCAAGTCCAACCGGACACTTTCCTAAAGGAGTTTTCATACTCAATGGGTGATTGGTCGCCATTCGACGAATGTAATCGCTCCAGATTGTAATATTTCACATACGCCGCAACATCTTGCTTCATATGCTCTCTTGTTGGTTGTGCTACCTTGAACAACCAATCATGTTTTAAACTGCCGAAGAACCTTTCAACCACGGCATTATCCCAACACGCACCGACGTCACCCATGCTAGAGCGGCAATCAAGCCGTTTTAATAGGCTTCTAAAGTGTTTACTCGTGTATTGCGAGCCTCTGTCGCTATGAAACACTAAGCCCTTTGGCGGCTGTCGTAAGCGATGTGCTTTTAAAAATGCATGCTCAATTAAGTCTGTCGTCATACGTTTTGACGTGTGCCAACCCACTATGCGACGACCAAATAAATCCATTACAATAGCAAGGTATAGCCAGCCTTCGCCTGTTTTTAAATATGACACATCCCCAGCCCACACCTGGTTTGGGCCTAACGGGTTAAAATTCATGTTCAATAAATTATCCGCTACAGCATCACTGTCTTTGCGCTTTGTGGTGACTTTGTAAGCGATACGCTGCTTAACGACTAACCCCAATCGTTTCATCAAGCCAATGACACGATGCCGGCTAACATCAAAGTCTTCTTTGCGAAGCTTTTTCGCAAGCTCTCGGCTACCCAGACTGCCTCGACTATCTTCAAAAAGCGCCTTCGCCCTACGATGTAAATTCAGTGTTTGTGCACTGATAATTATCGCGGGACGTTTTCGCCAAGCATAGTATGCAGATTTGCTAACGCGCATCACTTTACACGATATGGCAACTGGGTACTGCTTACCTAAACTTTTGAGAAATGAATATTTTATTTCATTTCTTTTGCGAAAAACGCTGAAGCCTTTTTTAATATTTCGCGCTCCATCAGCAAGCGCTTATTGTCTTTTCTGAGCTGAACGAGTTCAGCCCGCTCATCCTTCGACAACTCTGAATCTTCATCTTGTTGTTTAAACTTCGCTACCCAGTTATAAAGTAGCTTGTCAGTGATATTCAGTGAAGCGGCAGCCTCAACAACGGAGTAACCTTGCTCAATCACCAGCGCCACCGCTTCTTGCTTAAAATCGTTTGGATATTGTTTGTTAGTACGTTTAGTCATTTTACACCTCAATAATTGGATATTATCCTTTATTGAAGTGTCCGGCTAATTCAACCACAACACAATGAGGTATGTCGCTATGTCAGGATTTGAGCCAGATCACCCGTTTAGAACACTTACACCTAGGGAAGAAAACGCCAAAAGCAATGTGGTGATTGCCTATGTTTTTATGCTGTTAGGCATTTTCACGGGGGTGTTTTGGTTGATTGGTGCCATTTGGGCCATGGCAAAAGTAGCGGAAGCCCGTGGCACCAAGTTTGAAGATCATTACGTCAATATTATCAGTACTTTTTGGTGGGGGATTTTCTGGGGGCTGATTGGTCTGGTGTTGGCTTTATTTTTTATTGGTTATATCGTCTTGTTTGCCGTTTGGGTTTGGTCGATTTTTAGAATGGTAAAAGGGATTGCCAGAGTCACATCGAATCAATCTTATCGGGCCATGTTTAATCCCTTTTAAGCTCGGCGGCTAATTGCTTTGTAGGGTCATCTGGCTGTTTTTATAAAGCGTGCCTTCGTTTGCCAGTAAGGTAAGTGCTTTGAGGCTAATCGGCGAAGCAGGTGACATAGCCAGTGTTAACTGCTTAGGCTCCTGTAAAAAAGCTTGTACAGCCGTGGCAATTTGTTTGGCTTGTGGCGAGTCGGCAGGGGCTAACCCGAGTGCTTGGCTCGCTAAACTCAACGTTATCAGCTGATCTTGTATGACTTTAGGCTGAAGGTCAGATGGAGGGAATAGGTGATGAATTAAGCCTAACTCCTCGTATTTTACCGTTAAAGAATGAAGCTCAATGCCTTCTCCATAAATAATTGCTAATGCTTCAGGCTGACCTAGTGCCAGAGACGCCAGCAAGTCGGTGCGTAGATCCGATAGGTCGACGCTATTGTTCAGCCGTGTTATCGCAGAATCTAGGGTGATTTTACCAAGGTCTTTTATGTCTATTTTCAGCACAGAGGAGACATGCTCATTTTTAATTTGGGAGGTAAAAGAGCCTTTACCCAGCAAAGTATCAATCCCTGCTGCGCGCATTAATCGCCCTGTGTCTCTTGATAGACCATCAATGGGGCTTTCTTGTATCCAAAAATCTATGTCTAGATTTGGGTGTTTAATCATGTAGCTATTAAAGGATATGCGCGCGAATCTTAACCAAGGCGCGTTTTCTGCACCAACGCTGACACCTTCAAGTGACGGTGTTAGGGTGAAAGGATTAAAATAGACGCTTTGGTAGCGTACCAAAGACGCTAAACCTGAGCGCTCTAGTTGCTCTTGGATTTTTTCCTCAGCGTATTGCGCGCCAAAGCGTTGCACCGCATACAGCCCTAATATTGCCAAGCAAGACAGCAAGATAAAATAGGTTAGCACCTTGCCTAACAGGGTTTGAAACTTAGAAGTTGTGTTCAATGTCATAGTCCAGTAAAAAATTAACGGGCGAAACGAGTCAACCGATGTGTGATGGTCATGGTGTCGGTAGGCGAGATTCTAGCGGAAAATGCGTATCATGGACAAAGTTTACGTTTTTCATTTTATTCATTAACAAGGAGTGCGTTATTTCATCTTTGATTCCTTCGCGAGAAGATCTATGGTTTTTACCTCTAGGGGGCACGGGCGAAATCGGTATGAACATGAATCTTTATGGTCATGACGGCCAGTGGCTGATGATCGATTGTGGTGTTTCCTTCAACGAACCGCTCATACCTGATGACCTGCGTACTTCCGAAATTGTCTGCGCCGATCCGCGCTTTATTACTGAGCAAAAAGAGCGTTTGGCGGGCATCGTCATTACTCACGCCCATGAAGACCATGTGGGTGCCTTGCCTTTTTTGTGGCGACGCTTTAAGTGTCCAGTTTATACCACAGCGTTTACCGCCGAGGTGCTGCGTCGCAAGCTGGCGCAAGTGGGCTTGACCGACCAAGTGCCGATTATCGAAGTGAAAGCAAACGAAACCAAAAAAATTGGCGTGTTTAATGTCAAATGGTTGGGGCTGACTCATTCTGTGCCCGAACCTTATGCAATGACGATTGACACGCCAGCGGGGAAGATTTTTCATACTGGCGATTGGAAAATTGATAAACAGCCTATGCTTGGCGAGGCTTTTTCTCCTACGGCTTTTCAGGCGTTAGCCAAAGACAATATTCTCGCCATGGTGTGTGATTCAACCAATGCGTTAAAAGACGGTTTTTCA
The DNA here is from genome assembly GCF_020694005.1 of Marinomonas profundi. Taxonomy (NCBI): domain Bacteria; kingdom Pseudomonadati; phylum Pseudomonadota; class Gammaproteobacteria; order Oceanospirillales; family Oceanospirillaceae; genus Marinomonas; species Marinomonas profundi. The sequence continues at coordinate 2,319,054 of NZ_CP073013.1, forward strand.
CCGTCCGAAAACGACTGTTATCAGGGCTTATTAACCACCATTCGTGCCGAAAAGAATCGTGTGGTGGTGGGTTGTTTCAGCAGTAATGTCGCCCGTTTAGTGGCTTTGGGGCGAGTCGCCAAAGAAACAGGTCGTTATCTTGCGTTGATCGGACGATCGCTGACCAACATGGTCAGCGCTGCCCGAGTGACAGGCCATTGGCCGGACGATTTGCCTATTATCGACGCCACACACCTTGGCTATTTACCCCGGGAAGAAGTGCTGGCGGTGGTCACCGGAAGCCAAGGAGAGCCACGGGCCACCTTGAACCGATTGGCCGCCGATAATTGCTTTGACCTGAGTCTTGAAGCGGACGACTTGGTGATTTTTAGTGCCATGCGCATTCCGGGCAATGAACAGGCCATCGATCGATTAGCCGAGCAATTTAAGGGGCGAAAAATCCGCACCTTACAAGCCCATGAAACCGACTTAACCATTCATGTAAGCGGCCATCCTTGCCGCGAAGAGCTCAAACAGCTTTACACTTGGGTACAGCCGCAATTGGCGATTCCGGTTCATGGCGAGCCGAAACATTTGGACGCCAACGCCGACGTGGCGAAACTCAGCCATGTGCCGGATCAGTTGGTCGGCCGAAATGGCGACTTATACCAGTTGGCGCCAAACGTCAGCATTCGACGTCAGCAAGTAAAAGTGGGGCGGATAGCGCTGCTTAGATGAAGACAGTAGATAAAGACAGAAAATACCTTGTTAGTCTCTTTCGTTAAAAATCGGTGCGAAGACGCTTTTTGCTGGCTTGCCGGGGATTTCCTTGGCGAGCCTTGGTACTAAATAGCCGGGCAACTCTGCGGCTACTTTACCCATTAGCTGCTGGGCGTTTTCAATGCTGATGTCAAAGTGCGCGGCGCCCTCGACTGGGTCTAAGGTGAACATGTAATAAGGCAAAATACCGGCGTCAAACACGGCTTCGCTTAAATTGACTTGCGCTTCTACCGAGTCGTTTATGCCTTTTAATAATACGCCTTGGTTGAGCAAGGTGACGCCCGATTTTTTCAATTTATCGGCCGCCTGAGCCAGTGCTTCGTCCACTTCATTGGCATGATTAATGTGCCACACCATGACGATGTCCAAACGGCTGGCGTTGATCCATTTCAACATGTCATCGCAAACGCGATCTGGGATCACTACCGGCAAACGTGAATGAATGCGCAGCCGTTTTATCTGCGGCAAGGCCTCAAGCTTGTGTACTTTATCAGCGAGTAGGGCGTCTTTCATCATCAAGGGATCGCCACCGCTTAAAATCACTTCGTTAATTTCAGGATGATCTTGTAAGTAATCAGTTACTGACTGCCATTCCGCTTGGGCGAGTTGATTGTCGCCGTAAGGAAAATGACGACGAAAACAATAACGGCAATTGACCGCGCAGGTGCCCGTGGTGATCACCAACAAACGGCGTTTGTATTTATGCACGATGGCTTTTTGCGGATTATGGTCGGCTTCTTCTAACGGGTCTTTTGTGTAGCCGGCGACTTTTTGCATTTCAGCGGCGCTGGGCAAGATTTGCAGCAGCAAGGGGTCGTTGGGATTGCCGTACTCCATGCGAGACAAATAAGGCCGAGGCACTAAGAGTTTAAAACTTTGGTGCGCCTCTATGCCTTGCTGAGCAAGATTTTTTGGCAGGCCTAAGTGCTCAATCAGTTCTGGCACGGAGGTTAATGCCTGTGATAGGTGCTGCGACCAGCTTAAATTAGGGGTTGTTTGAATCGGTATCACGTCAAATATCTGCAAAATTGTCTTCATTTGGGTTATGATTGCGCCAACTTTATTTTGGTCTACTCGGCCAGTGGCTCTCGCTGACATGATACGTCAGTTAGCGCTTTTTCTCTAAAAATATACGGTGAGGATGTATGGCTAATATTTCTACCAGCGAAATGCGCAGCGGTTCTAAAGTAATGGTCGACAACGATCCATGTGCGATTATCGACAACGAACACGTAAAACCCGGTAAAGGCCAAGCCTTTAACCGCATCAAGCTGCGTAATTTAAAAACTGGCCGCGTGTGGGAACGTACTTTTAAATCAGGTGATACGTTAGAAACAGCAGACGTAATGGACACCGATATGGAGTACTTGTACACCGACGGCGAGTTCTGGCATTTCATGGCGGTGGATGGTTCTTTTGAACAACATGCCGCCGATGAAACTGCCGTAGGCGACACGATTAAGTGGCTAAAAGAGCAAGAAAAATACGTGGTCACCCTATACAACGGTGCGCCATTGGCGGTTGCTGCGCCTAACTTTATTGAGCTTGAAGTAAAAGAAACTGACCCTGGCGTGAAAGGCGATACGGCTAACGGTGGTTCTAAACCTGCTTTCTTGGTGACAGGCGCCATGGTTCGTGTGCCACTGTTTATCAATATCGGTGAAGTGCTGCGCGTTGACACTCGTACTGGCGATTACGTTTCTCGCGCTACGGGTAAATAATTTCCTGCTATTGAAAGCAACAGACAAAAAAACCTCGACTGCTTTGCTAGAGCGCTCGAGGTTTTTTGTATTCTGGCGTTAGCTTGCTAAGATGGCGAGGTTGTTTTCAGTGATGTTTTTGCTGGTTTTTTTTGGCCTATTTCCTAAATGATAGGGACAATTAGGCTATTGTTGTCATACTGTCACTGAGTGCTGTATTTTTAATTTTTTACGCTGAGGGCCTTTAGATGATTATTAAAGGGTTTAATACGTTTCGCAACCGCATTACTTTATTAACGGGCGGGCTTTTGCTTTCTCTTAGTTTGGTTCTTATTACCTACCTTTATCATGTTGCGACGACACGTCTTTCTACCGCCAGTGGTGAGTCTTTAGTCAATATTAGCCAGTCTATTTCCACCATGCTTAGCGCCAATTTAATAGAAAGGGAGCGAGAAATTATCTTGTTGAGTAAGCGCTCGTCCTTGTTTAAAGAGCAGGACTTGAGCGACTTACAAGAAGCCATTGACCAAATTAAAGACTCTTATAAATATTATGCTTGGATTGGTTTTGCCAATCCGGATGGCGTTGTGTTGGCATCGGGTAATGGCCTGTTAAAAGGCGCGGATGTCAGTCAACGTCCTTGGTTTATTAACGGCCAAGCTGGGGCGTTTATTGGCGATGTCCATAAAGCGTTGTTGCTTGAGCGCTTGCTTCCAAAATCACAAACGGGTACACCGATTCGCTTTATTGATTTTTCTGCTCCGGTGATGGGGGAAGATGGTGAGTTAAAAGGCGTGGTCGCCACTCACGCGGACTGGCTTTGGGTTGATGATGTTTTATCGTCTGCGTTTACTCAGGTATCGGAAAGAAAAGGCGTCGACATTTTTATTATTGATAATGAAAACAATGTTCTCTACCCAGATAACGACCTTGGTGACATTGAGGTGCCTAGTGCATTGCCGCAAGAAAATCAGTTTCAGTCATTGGTTTGGCAGGATGGAGAGGATTATCTTACCAGCTTGGTGGCGGTGAATTTTCCTGAGTCGACGAACTTGGGTTGGAAAGTCGTGGTTCGTCAACCCACGGCGATTGCCATGGCAGACGTGAAAGAAGTGCATCGATTATTGTTGGTATTGGGGGTGTTTTCGACTCTGTTATGCATGTGGTTGGCGTATCGATTTGCTAGCTCGCTGAGTCGCCCTTTAGAACGTTTGGCGAAAACAGCCAGAAATATTCAGCAAGGTAATCGCAATGTTTCCTTCCAAGATGACAGTCAATTAAAAGAAGTAACGAGTCTAAGTCGTTCTTTGCAGGAAATGATGTCGTCGTTATTGGATCGAGAGCGTACCTTGTTGCAATTGACGGTCACCTTAGAAGCAAAAGTAAAAGCCAGAACCGCGCAATTAGAAGCCAGTAATCGCTCTTTGGAAGCCCTTGCTCGACAAGATCCGCTGACCAAAATTTTCAATCGCTTAGCTTTAGATGAAGCATTGTTAAAAGAGTATGAGCTGGCCAGAGAGCATAATACGGAATTTGCCATCATCATGGCCGATGCCGATTACTTTAAGAAGGTAAATGACCAATATGGTCATACCGTCGGCGATAACGTACTTAAAAATATAGCGAATGTGATGAAGGACATCGTTGACAGTGCAGGCATGGCGGCGCGTTTTGGTGGCGAAGAATTTACGGTTCTACTGCCCAATACACAGATCGAAAAAGCACAACAAGTGGCAGAAACACTGCGAGAAAAAATCGCCAGCACGGAAATGGACACTGGCTTATTTGTTACCGCCAGCTTTGGCGTCGCTATGTTTAAAATGACCGATGATCATTATGAGCAAGTGCTTAATCGAGCCGATGCCGCGCTTTATAAAGCGAAAGACAGAGGCCGTAATTGTGTTGTGGTGAGTGACTAAGGCCCCAAAACGGACTGTTTTAAAATGGATTGTTTAGCCCTAACGCCAAACAACACAGCAAGCCCTTGATGGATTTACCAACAGGGGCTTTTTTATGATCTAAATCAAAATAAAAAGAATCTCTTCAGTCATAAAGGAACTTGGGCTTCTTTTCTCTGGTCTATCAATTGTTCAGCTTAACTGGCAGAAAGTGAGAAAGCGCTTTAGTCTCAAAAGACGATCGATGTATTTGATGATCTGTGCAGTGATTGCCATAAGCATGAGGATTTAGGAGTGGAAGGCGCATTTTTTGAGCCATTCCTCATTAGGTTAATATAAGGAGTTTGCCTTGTTTGAATTAATTACCCAGTCGTCTTTCAATGAAATTGCGGCTTTATTAGTGTTGGCAGCACTGACGGGGGGGGGCGGCTTATTGCTTAGGCAGCCTTTGATCGTGAGCTTTATTGCCGTTGGCTTGATTGCGGGGCCATCAGTTTTAGATATCGTGCATTCTAAGGAACAAATCAAACTGCTTTCCGAGTTAGGCATTGCTATTTTGCTGTTTCTGGTTGGTATAAAACTGGACATAAAGCTCATTAAATCGATTGGTTGGGTGTCGGTATTAACCGGTCTTGGACAAGTCGCTTTTACCTCTATTATTGGTTTTTTGATCGGCCTGATGATTGGCTTGGATATGACGTCCAGTCTGTATGTTGCGGTTGCTCTGACCTTTTCATCGACCATTATTATTGTAAAACTCCTGTCTGATAAAAGAGAAATCGACTCGCTACATGGGCAAATTGCGCTTGGCTTTTTGATCGTTCAAGATCTTGTCGTGGTGATGGCAATGATTGTTTTGGCGACGATTGGCATTGGGTCTGGGCATGGCGGTTCTGGTCACTCGTCCGTATGGCAAGTGGCAGTTTCTGGTGTGGGGTTGCTGTTATTTGTCATTGTTTTTATACGCTATATTGCCAATCCTCTTACTGGGCTTTTGGCGAAAATACCTGAGCTGTTGGTTATTTATGCGATTGCCCAAGCCGCTTTGTTTGCTGCAATAGGCAATATGGTGGGGCTTGGCATGGAAGTAGGCGGTTTATTGGCCGGGGTTGCGCTAGCTTCTACGCCTTTTCGAGAAAGCATTGCGGCGAGACTGGCGCCGTTACGGGATTTTTTGCTGTTGTTTTTCTTTATTGCATTAGGCGCGACCTTAGATTTGTCATTGCTGGGCTCGCATATCTATGGCGCGATTCTATTTTCGCTGTTTGTTTTGATTGGCAACCCATTGATCGTCTTGGCCATTATGGGCGTGATGGGGTATCGAAAAAGGACGGCTTTTTTAGCCGGTCTAACGGTTGCTCAAATCAGTGAGTTTTCGCTTATCTTTGTGGCAATGGGAATCAGCTTAGGGCATGTATCACAGGATGTTCTAGGTTTGGTGACATTGGTTGGCATTATCACTATCGCGGTGTCAACTTACATGATTACCTATTCTCATCAGTTATACGCATTTTTTGAACCAGCACTGGGAATATTCGAGCGACAACATACCACCCGTGAGCAAAATGTCGAGCAAGGCCCAAGCAATCATCCTCACGTTGTGGTATTTGGTTTAGGGCGTTTGGGTACCGCCATTGCCACTCGATTGTCTGAACAAGGGATTAGAGTGCTGGGGGTGGATTTTAATCCATCAGCGACGAAACATTGGGGGCAATTAGGGCTTCATACGGCCTATGGTGATGTTACCGATGCTGAGTTTATTGCCGAATTGCCGTTGGGGCATGCTAAGTGGGTCGTATCAACGATTCCGCATCATCATACTGGGGTGTCTTTCGAAGACACCAGAAGAACCATTGTGCAGCTGGTTGAAACGACTCGCTTTAGTGGTAAATTAGCGGTTGTATCGCACAGTAAATTAGAAACAGAAGAGTTGAAGCGCCTTGGTGTTAGTCTTGTTCTGGAACCTTTTCAGGATGCCGCTGAGCGTGCAACAGAGCTACTGCTTGACGGTCTAGCTGAACCGTCACCAACAAAGGGAATTTCTCCATGAAAAAATTTAATAATATTGTTTATGTCGCTAATCATGATACCGATGCACTTTCACCTTCCTTTGTTCAAGCGGTTAATTTGGCCAAGGCTAACCAAGCTGATTTTACGCTGTTGCAAGTTCATCCAGATATAAAGTCAGCGGGGCTTTCCCATTTGACGGGTATCCAAGAAGAAGAAATAAAAAGCAAACTGTTAAAGCACGAACACGAAAGGTTAGCGGCACTTATTCAATCCATAGAGCCACCGTTTAACGCCAGTATCGACATACGCTTTGGCAAAAAATACATAGAAACGATTCGCGCTGTGCAGGATAAAAAATTCGACTTGGTGATTAAAGAAGTTACCCATCAAGATTGGCTTGACCGTTTGTTGGGCAGCGATGACATGCACTTGTTGCGCAAATGTCCATCTCCTGTGTGGTTAATGAAAAAAAATGAAAAACCAAAATACCAACACATTATTGTCGCGGTTGATTTGGGCAATGAGTTCGAAACGGATGATCAAAAAATAAATGATGAATTGAATAAAACGCTGTTAGCGCTGTCGAGCTTACTGGCATTATCCGCAATGGCGACGCTGCATGTGGTGAATGCGTATGATGTGCCTCATACAGGTTTTATTGGTTTGTGGGTAGAACAACCAGAAAAAGTAGAGAAACAGTTGTTTGAAAGCGAATATCGCAATAGACGCTATCAAATGAACACCATGATGGAGGGTTTGAAGCAAATGCTAGGAGAGGAAACCTTTGATTATCTGTCACCGCAAACTCATATTATACCGGGGGCGGCTGATCGAGAGTTGCCCAAGTTAGCCAATAGTTTAGGCGCTGATTTGATGGTGATGGGAACCGTGGCGCGCTCCGGTGTCGCTGGGGTGATTATTGGCAATACCGCAGAAACCATACTCGCCCAACTGCAATGCTCGGTTTTAGCGGTCAAACCCGATGGCTTTGTGTCGACAATCTCAGCATAAACCCTTGCACAAATACGAATAATAAAAAACCTCGGTGGTTGCCCAGCGAGGTTTTTTTTATGACGGAATAACTTAGATATAGCGTTTAGTTTTTCGTCGAAATCGCCTTATCCACAGAGAAAGAGCCCGCGCCGCTGAACACCAAAGACAGCGCCACAACCAAAAGCGTTAACGCGAATTCGTAACCATTGTTTGCCATAAACAAACCATTTGAGATGTGTGCAAAAAAAATGGCGATAAGCATGGTAAATGCAATAATGGCAGACGCAGGACGAACCAACAAACCGATTACGAGCGCCAAGCCGCCAAAGAATTCTGCACTCCCTGCCAACAGCGCCATCAAGTAGCCAGGCTCTAAACCAAGAGACGCCATGAACTGCCCCGTCCCTTCTAAACCGTAGCCACCAAAAGAACCAAACAGTTTTTGTGCGCCATGGGCCATTAAAATTAAACCCACTGGAACACGCAAAATTGTGCTAGCGATACCAGAAGTTGTGCTGGTGATGTTTTGAATCAATGTTGTCATTTTTACTTACCTTAGTGTTGGTGGGGGTTACTTAATATATATGTGCACTATATATAACAAAAGAAAAATAAGGTAACGGAGTATTTTGAAGTAAATGATCAGTAAAATTGAACATTACTGGCCACCAAAGATTGATTTGCATTAGTTATGCACAAAAAAGTAGCAGAACTCTCTATAAATACAGTGGTAGCGTGTTGTTGTCTGAATTTTTATCAATGAATAACAATAAGCGGAATAAAAGCATGTCGAAAACATTAATAGGAAAAATCGCGGTGGTGACGGGTGGCGCGTCAGGAATTGGCCTTGCTAGCGTTGAAGGCATGATAGCCGAAGGCGCTCAAGTGGTGATCGTTGACCGAGATGAATCGGCATTGCAAGCGTTGCAAGACAAGCATGGTGACGCGGTCGTGACCTTGGCTGTGGACTTGTTGGACCCCGTTGCTTGCTCGGCGTTGGTGCCGCGAATTTTAGAAAAAACCAACGTGATTGATATTTTTCATGCCAATGCTGGCTTGTATGTCGGCGGTGATCTCGTTGATGCAGACAACGACGCCATAGATCGAATGTTGAATCTGAATATCAACGTGGTTATTAAAAACGTACGCGATGTATTACCGCATATGATCGAACGAGGCGTGGGCGATATTTTAATCACCAGCTCGTTAGCAGGGCATTTCCCGACCCCTTGGGAACCGGTTTACGCCTCGTCAAAATGGGCGATAAATTGCTTTGTTCAGACGGTGCGTAGACAAGTCAGCAAGCACGGCATTCGCGTTGGTTCCGTGTCGCCCGGCCCGGTCATTACGTCTCTGCTATCGGATTGGCCCGCAGAAAAACTCGCAGAAGCCAAAGCAAAAGGCAGCTTGATGGACGCCAGCGACGTCGCTGAAGCGCTAATATTTATGCTAACGCGTCCTCGTCATGTGACGATTCGGGATGTGGTGATGTTGCCGTCGCAATTTGATCTCTAGTGGCAATTTGACTTCTATAATAAGAGCCCTTGGTTGTCAGCTATAATCGAATATAACTATCGAATAGAGTGATCAAATAAAACTAAACCCGTCGAATTTGACGGGTTTAGTTTGGGTTATATTAAGTGGCTATGAACAAAAGCAAGTGGCTATGGACAAAAGCATCAGCTGAAAAATTATACAAGATCAAACAATAGCGCTTTGACGCGTTGCTCGCTGAGTCGTTCAAAGTGTATTTCTGTTACCTCTTCAATTTTTGCGCCGTCGCCGGGTTTAATGGTGATGCCGTCTTCTAGCGAGAGTTCCCCTTCAATGACGTGCACGTAGTAATGGCGCTTGCTGTCGGCTTGCCATGTGGCGGTTTGTTGATCTTCTAGGATCAGTTGGATCAGCTGCATGTTTTGTTTTATGTGCAGTGTGCCGTCCGCGCCATCTGGGGTGATGATGGTGGTGAAGCCTTGTGCTTGGCTAAATTCCTTTTGTTGATAGCCCGGTTGTCCGCCTAGCTGGTTGGGTTGTATCCAAATCTGTAAGAATTTCAGCATGTCACTTTTAGAGGCGTTGAATTCGCTGTGGTAAATGCCTTTGCCTGCGGACATGAGTTGGTATTCGCCGGCGGGCAGTTCTTTTACGTTGCCTGCGCTGTCTTTGTGGGCGATGGTGCCTTCCAGTACTAGGCTCAGGATTTCCATGTCTTTGTGGCCGTGGGTTTCAAAACCTGCGCCGGGTGTGACGGTGTCGTCGTTGATAACGCGCAGGTGGGAAAAGCCCATGTGCTGAGGGTCGTAGTAGTTGCCAAATGAAAACGTATGATGGCTGTTTAACCAACCAAAGTTGGCGTGTCCACGGTCTTGGGCGTTGCGAAGTGTGATCATGGTGTTTCTCCTAAAAGTTGTTTAAGTACTCATGTCTTAACGAATGACGTGAGTGTAGACGGTGGAAAAATAAAAGAAAATCGGAAGGTTTTGAGCTAGTATTTCAAAAAAATTGAATAAAGGTGAAGCAATGGCATACGCGGTGACATTAGAAGCATTACGGGTATTGGAGGCGATCCATCAGTTGGGCAGTTTTGCCGCCGCGGCGGACGCTTTGTTCAAGGTGCCGTCGGCATTGACCTATACGGTGAAAAAGCTGGAAGACGATTTAGGTGTGGCCTTGTTTGATCGATCTCGACAAAAAGCCGTGCTCACGCCAGCAGGGCATCTCGTGTTGGAGCAGGGGAGAGCCATTTTAGCGGCCGCCATGCGCTTAGAAGATTCGATCAAGCAATTTGAGTCCGGCTGGGAGCCTAAGCTGAGAATCGCCCGTGATACCGTGCTGCTGGAATCACCTCTGATGTCGGTGGTGGGGGACTTTTTGTCACAGAGTCGGCCGGTTGAGTTAACCTTGTCGGAAGAAGCGGTCGGTGGTGGTTGGGATGCCTTGCAAGACGATAGGGCCGATTTGGTCATAGGCGCGACAGGCGAGTTGCCAAAAGGCAATGTGCATATTCGTGCCATTGGCGAGATTGAGTTTGTCTTTGCGGTGTCGCCAACGCATCCGTTGGCCTTGACCGCTGGGCCGATTACGGCGGCGCAATTACGTCACTATCCGGCGATTGTGGTGGCCGACAGTTCAAAAATTTTGCCAGCGCGCAGCAGTGGTGTTTTTGAGAGTCGCCAAGTGCTTAGGGTCGATACCATGCGCAGTAAAATTCAGGCGCAATGTTTGGGTTTAGGCGTGGGGTATTTGCCGAAGCATCGTATTGTTGAGGAGCTGAATTCGGGGTGTTTGGTGTTGCGTCAGTGTGAGTTGCCAAGGCCAAATCAAATGGCGTATTTGGCGTGGCGTAAAGATGATCCGGGCAAAGGCTTGTCGTGGTTTGTAGAACAATTGGCCATTCAGGATTGGCAGCTTTGTCATTCCCGCGAAGGGGTGTATCGCTAAACGAATTTCGTCGATCTTGTCGTGCTTTAGCGCGTCAAGGGTTTTGGTTTGGTGTGATCGGGCTTTTGACGGCCTAAAGGCTGACAGGTGATTACCTCGTGCTTTCGGGCAGGGGGCATTTGGGTTATTTTTTAAGGGGTGTTTGTGTTTTCTCTCTCTCTTTCCGTGTTGCCGGTGTTTTTGTTGTTGATGGCGGGGGCGGTGTGCCAGCGTTGGCGCTTTCCGATGGAAGGTTTTTGGTCGGGGGTGGATAAGCTGTCTTATTGGTTGCTGTTTCCGGCCTTGTTGTTTCATAAAACCTCGCAGATCGACTTCAGCAATCCTATGTTGCCAAAGTACGCGTTTATTTTGTTGTTTGCCTTGTTGGTGACGGCGGTTTTTGTGTTTGCCAGTACGTGGTTGATGAAGGTGGTGGCGCCGACGGCGTCGTCTATGTTGCAGGCGGGAGTGCGTTTTAATACCTTCGTGATGTTAGCCTTGGCGGGCAGCTTGTATGGTGATGAGGGGCTGGTGTTGGCGGCGTTGGGTGCGTCGGTGCTGATTCCGTCCATCAATGTGTTTTTGGTGGTGTCGATGACCTTGATGCATGGGCCGTCTTCGGCGGACCGTTCGTCTTCCAGTTCTTTACCCCGTTTATTAAGCAGTGCCTTGATTCGTAATCCGTTGATTGTGTCGATTGTGCTGGGCAGCAGTTTGAATTTGTTGGGCTGGACGCCGATTATTTTGCTCTCCGACGTAGTGGGAATGTTGTCCCAAGCGGCGTTGCCGTTGGTGTTGTTGGCGGTGGGTGCCAGTGTGCGTTTTGAGAGCATTCGTTCTGTCGGCATGACGTTTGTGATGTCGTCGGTAGCGCGTTTTGTGGTGTTTCCTTTGGTGATTGGGGTGATGTGTTGGTGGCTGGATGTGCGTGGTTTGCCCGCCCTGGTGGCGGTTTTGTTTGGCGTGGTGCCAACGGCAACATCGGCTTATGCCTTGGCGCGCCAGCTAGGAGGCGATGCGGATAGAATGTCGGCTTATATTACCATGCAGACCTTGTTGTCTGTGGTGACCTTGCCCGCCAGCGTGTGGTTGAGCCAGATGTATTTAGGCTGAAGCAGAGCAAGGGTGTGGTTGAATAAACAGGGTGAAAAAGATATGTTGCGGTGTTTTTGCATATCAATATTGATATGAGGTTTGCTGTAACTTGCATTTGAAAGCACAGGAAGTGAGTTATATTCTCAATGGCAGAGTGGCATGTGATTGGCAATAAGCTGCTATGTGGCGCTCAGGTACAGATCACAACAAAAACAAAAAGGAATCTAGTATGCAATCTCTCTCTGTTCGTTCTTCTGTTTGCCATTCGTTACCATGGTTGGGTGCTTTTAAGCGCAAGGCTTTGCTGACGACTTTTTCTGTGTTGCTTCCTGTGTTGTCTGCTTCGGCAATGGCCGCTGATCTCACCATAGGTTTTTCGCAAATTGGCTCTGAAAGTGGCTGGCGAACGTCTGAAACCGAATCCATTAAAGCTGAGGCTGAACGCCGTGGCTATGATCTAAAATTCTCCGATGCGCAACAAAAGCAAGAAAATCAAATCAAGGCGGTGCGTTCGTTTATTGCGCAAGGCGTTGATGGCATTTTGCTGGCGCCTGTGGTGGAAACTGGTTGGGATCAAGTGTTAAAAGAAGCCCAACGGGCGAAAATCCCCGTTGTCTTGATTGACCGTGGTGTGGCGGCAGACCCTAGTTTGTACCTAACCAAAGTGGCGTCTGATTTTACTGAAGAAGGTGCCTTGGCGGCTTCTTGGTTAGCGGCGCAGACTAATGGTCGTTGTAACATTGTTGAGCTGCAAGGCTCGGTGGGTTCGTCTGCGGCCATTGACCGTAAAACGGGCTTTGACGCGGTGATTGGTAACTTCCCCAATATGACCATTATCCGTTCTCAGTCTGGTTCCTTTACCCGTGCTGGCGGTAAAGAAGTGATGGAGAGTTTCTTAAAAGCCGAAGGCGGTGCGAAGAATATTTGCGCGCTGTTTGCTCACAATGACGACATGGCATTGGGCGCGATTTTGGCGATGAAAGAAGCGGGCGTGAAGCCAACCAAAGACATTTTAGTGGTGTCTATTGATGCGGTGCCAGATATCTTTAAAGCCATGGCCGATGGCGAAGCCAATGCGACTATCGAGTTGAATCCTCATCTTGGTGGCCCAGCATTTGATGCGATTCTAGCGTCTCAAAAAGGCGAGAAAGTCGACAAATGGATCAAGGCAAACGGTCCATTGTACCTTCCAGACACAGCGGCTGCGGAATACGCGAAGCGTAAATAATAGACAGACACACCTAGGGGCGAGACGCTCCTGTTCCTAGGTGTGAATTATTTTTTATGTTAGCCAAAACGGAGACCGCGAATCATGTCGCATTTAGTCCAAGAAACCTTGGCCGTTACAGAAATTAAAGACCCCCTGATAGCTAAAGAAGCCTTGCGAGTCGCAGCGGCGCACAGTGCTGTTCGTCCTTTGCTCGACATCCAACATTTATGCAAATCTTTTACCGGTGTTCAAGCGCTTAATGGCGTGTCTTTGCAGATTCAACCGGGCGAGATTCGTGCTTTGTTGGGCGAAAATGGCGCGGGTAAATCCACGCTGATTAAGGTGCTAACCGGCGTTTATCCACGCGACAGCGGTGAAATTGTATTAGACGGTATGCCGATTAATGCCTCCGATAGCGGCCATGCTCAGCGTTTAGGCATCAGCACCGTGTATCAAGAAGTGAACCTGATTCCGACCATGTCGGTGATGGAAAACCTGACCTTACAACATCAAGCAAAAACCTTTGGTCTGATTAGCTGGAAGAAAGCCGAAATCCGCGCCCGAGAATTATTAGCACAAGTCGGTTTAGACATTGACCCATTGCGCCAGCTAGACACCTATTCGATTGCCATTCAACAGTTGGTGGCGATTGCCCGAGCGTTAAGTACAGAAGCGAAAATGCTGATTTTAGATGAGCCGACGGCCAGTCTGGACAGTGATGAAATCAAGCAGTTATTTGATCTGATGAAACGTCTGAAGTCCGAAGGCTTGGGCATTATTTTTGTCACGCATTTCTTGGATCAGGTCTACAGCATCACCGATAGTATCACGGTGCTACGTAATGGCGAGTGCATCGGTACTTTTAACACCGCCGAGCTGACGCGGTCCAACTTGGTCAGTCATATGGTGGGTAAGTCGTTGGAAGAGCTTGCGCCAACCGCCCATGACCATTCCATTAAGCGCGAACGCACCGAACTCTTGCAGTTAAATAATGTGGGCAAACAGCGTTATTTGCAGCCGTTAGATTTGAGCATTGCCGCCGGAGAAATTGTCGGCGTCGCGGGGCTACTTGGCTCGGGTCGCACTGAACTGTGTGAATTGGCGTATGGTTCGGTGAAACCAGATCAAGGGGAAGTCACGCTGGGTAAGCATTCGTTGACGAAATCGTCTTTGCGGCGGGCGATCCAAGAAGGCATGGGCTATTGTCCAGAAGATCGTAAGCAAGACGGCATCGTGGCGGAACTGAGTGTCAGAGAAAACATGATTCTTGCGCTGCAAGCGAGCAAAGGTTGGTGGTCGCCGATTTCCATGGCAGAGCAGCAAAACCTAGTGGAAGAAATGATTCAGCGTTTGGCGATCAAAACACCTGATATGGACAAGCCCATCGGTGAGTTAAGCGGTGGCAATCAGCAAAAAGTGATTCTTGCTCGTTGGTTGATTACGCATCCGGCCTTGCTGATTTTAGACGAGCCCACTCGCGGTATTGATATCGGCGCTCACCACGAAATTATCCAGATCATTAAAGAGCTGTGTGAGCAGGGCATGGGCTTGTTGGTGGCGTCTTCTGAGCTGGAAGAATTGGTGATGTTTGCCCATCGGGTGGTGGTGATGAAAGACCATCATAAAATATCTGAGCTGCAGGGCGATGAGGTGTCAGAGCAAGCCATCTTGCGCACCATTGCCAGTTAAAGTGTGATTGTAAGTCTCTTTATTAATCTCTTTTATAAGCCAGTATTCAAAGTAGCTGTTTCTATGAAAAAACATAATTTTCTGCATAAACATCAAAAAACGCTCGCGCCCTTGTTGTCGCTGGTGTTGATTATTTTGGTCACCGCCTCGGTTACACCGGGTTTTTTGAGCATTCAAATGGTGGATGGGCACTTGTTTGGTAGCCTGTTGGATATTCTTCATCGCGCTACGCCAACGGCCTTGGTGGCATTGGGCATGGCGGTGGTGATTGGCACGCGCGGTATTGATTTGTCGGTGGGCGCGGTGATTGCCATTTCTGGGGCGGTCACTGCGGTGTTGACGGTGAATACTGATTGGCCCGTTTGGTTAGTGATTGTATGCGCCTTGGGAGTGGGCATGTTGTGCGGTTTGTGGAATGGAATTTTGGTGTCGGTGTTTTCTATCCAGCCGATTGTTGCCACCTTGATTTTGATGGTGGCGGGACGCGGTATCGCACAGATGATCACCGAAGGGCAAATCGTCACTTTTCATTCTGAGGTATTGGACGCCATTGGCAATGGCTATTTCTTGGCGTTTCCGATTCGGGTGTGGATTGCGATAGGCATGATTGTATTGACGCTGGTGGTGATGCGAAAAACCGCGCTGGGTTTGTTTATTGAAGCGGTAGGCGCCAATGTGCGAGCCAGTCGTTTGATGGGGATCGAAGCGCGTTTGTTGGTCTTGTCGGCTTACGTGTTTTCCGGATTTTGTGCGGCGCTGAGCGGTATTATTCTCGCGGCGGACATTCGTGGCGCGGATGCTAATAACGCCGGATTATGGCTAGAACTGGATGCGATTTTGGCGGTGGTTTTGGCCGGAGCCTCGTTAGCGGGCGGGCGTATTTATTTGCTGCTGACCATTGTTGGTGTGCTGATTATCCAAACCTTAACCACGGCGATTCTAACCAGTGGTTTGCCAGCGCAATACAACTTGGTGGTGAAAGCGACCATTATCCTGGCGGTGCTGCTGATTCAATCACCGAAAACACGTCAATGGATCTCTGGTTTTTTTACGAAAAAGCAGAATGCAGGTAAAGACAGTGTCGGGAAAAACAGTGTCGGTAAAAACAGTACCGATAAAGGGAGCGCGAAAGTATGATAAATGAACGTAACTTGCCAATACTGGCAACCCTGTTGGTTTTCATCCTGCTGTATGGTTTTGGTGTGTACGAATACAAGGGCTTTCGTGACACCTTGGTGTTTTCAAATTTACTGACTGACAATGCATTTTTGATCATCACTGCGATTGGTATGACCTTTGTGATTCTGTCTGGTGGCATTGATTTGTCGGTTGGGTCGATGATCGCCTTTATCGGTGTGTTGATGGCGTATCTTATTTCCAATACGGGCATGCACCCCTTGTTTGCTATTGGCATTGCCTTGGTTGTCGGCGTCGCCTTTGGTGCGGCCATGGGGGTGATTATTGCGTTTTTCGAGATACAGGCCTTTATTGTGACCTTGGCGGGGATGTTCTTGTTTCGCGGCTTGGCGTATCTGATCAACCTAGACGCGGTGCCGATTGATCATCCATTTATTTCAGGACTATACGATATTTATCTGCCTTTGCCGGGACGCGGTGGTTTGACCTTTATTGCTATGGCCATGTTGGTGTTGTTGGCAATAGGCATTCTAATTGCTCGTCGCACGCGTTTTGGTATGAGTGTCTATGCTTTGGGTGGCGACAGTCATTCGGCGGCGTTATTGGGCGTACCGGTGAAAAAAACCATTATTAAAATCTATGCGTTAAGTGGTTTTTACAGCGCCATGTCTGGGGTGATTTTTGCCATTTATACCGGCTCTGCTTATCCCTTAGCGGCGGTTGGAGTGGAGTTAGACGCGATTGCCGCCGTCGTGATTGGCGGTACCTTGTTAACCGGTGGCGTGGGCTATGTGTTTGGTACCTTCTTGGGCGGCATGATCCAAGGCATCATCCAAACCCTAATTACCTTTGATGGCTCGTTAAACAGCTGGTGGACCAAATTGGCAGTAGGGGGCTTGTTGTTGTTCTTCATCTTGCTGCAAAAAGGCATTGTGGTGTGGGTGAAAAAACGCTCAGCGAGTTAGTGGTTTTACAAGATACGGTCGTACCTCCCTCATCAGGCCTACGAAACTAGCATAATCAGGCACAAAAAAAGCCAGTACATTTGATGTGCTGGCTTTTTGATTTATCTTGCTGCGTTTTATTTCTCTGACAAGGTTAGGCTTCAGTCGGATCTTTGTAGATGTTTTTGTAGCAGTAGTTGGTGGCTTCAACAAAGCCGTCTACGCTGCCACAGTCAAAGCGTTTGCCTTTGAATTTATAGGCTAATACGCAGCCTTCTTTTGCTTGTTGCAAGATGGCGTCGGTGATTTGCACTTCGCCGTTACGGCCTGGTGGCGTGTTGCGGATCTTGTCAAAAATATCGGCTGTGAGTATGTAGCGACCAATGATGGCAAGATTTGAAGGCGCTTCTTCTTTAGATGGCTTTTCCACCATGTCGGTCACTCGATATAGGCCTTCCATCATGGATTCGCCTTGGATCACGCCGTATTTGTGTACTTCGTCTTCTGGCACTTCTTCGATGGCAACAATGGTGCAACGGAATTGATTATAGAGTTTGACCATTTGCGCCATCACGCCGTCGTCTTCACCAAAGCAAAGGTCGTCTGCTAGCACCACGCCAAAGGCTTCGTCGCCGATCAGTGGTTCGCCCGTTAATATCGCATGGCCAAGACCTAGCATGTTGTTTTGACGAGTAAAAGAGAAGTTGACGTTGTCGATAAGGTAACGGATTTCGCTTAGGTATTGTTCTTTATTGGTGCCAGCGATTTGGTGCTCTAGCTCGTAGCTGATGTCGAAATGGTCCGCAATGGCACGTTTACCACGGCCAGTCACAAAAGTGACATTGTCTAGCCCCGCTTTGACAGCCTCTTCTACGCCATATTGAACCAAAGGTTTGTTGACGATCGGAAGCATTTCTTTTGGCATGGATTTGGTGGCGGGCAAAAAACGTGTGCCATAGCCAGCAACAGGGAATAGACATTTGCGAATCATAATTTTTCCTTAAAATGGTTGGGTAAAATGGCGGCCCAAATAATGGCTGTCCAACGGTAATAACGCTCCAGCAGTACGTGCAGCCTGCCTGTCTCAATAGAAGTCTTGATTATAGAGCATCTTTTGTGACCGTTAATATCACCTTGGTTAACCGATCTAATACAGCTGAATTAAGTTTGTACCAATGCCAATAAAGTGGCAAGGCCAGTCGCCTGTTTGGTAGCAAGGATACCAGTTTCTTGCTTTTTATTTTCTGTTTAATTTGAATACTAGGAATTAAAGCACAGACCGTGCCACCCATCACCAGCTCCACAAAGCCATGGGAAGAAGGATACCAATGGCTGTGGCTAATGTCGGTTGTGACGTTTAAACACTCGTTTTGATAACGCACCCAGAGTTCATCGTGTTCGTCATAAATTAACGACGGCGATTTTAAAACGGTTTCTGCACTGAGGTCACCTTTTAAATGCGTTTCGATAAAGCTCGGCGTGGCAACCAGTTCGTAATACATATTGCCAAGAAAAACAGAATCCCCACCCGCCACTGGTGTACCAATTTGACTAATACAAGCCACCACTTCGCCCGTTTGCAGCAAGGCGCGTGTTTTGGCTTGGTCAGCGGCTTTTATATGCAGCTTGGTTTTATCGGTCGCAGAAAACTGACTGACCACCTCGGTAAACCAGGTCGCCAGGACATCATTATTGACCGCAATGCTGATGGGCTGTGTGGCTTGATTGCCTTGAATGGCTTCTTGTAAGCCTTCTTCGAGCATGGTGACTTTATTGAAATGTGCCAGCAGTTGTTCGCCAAGTGGTGTGGCAATCACGGGTCTGGCGCGAATTAGCAAGGGTCGTCCGCATTCTTGTTCTAAGCGCTTGATATTTTGTGACACGGCAGACTGTGTGAGGTGAAGATATTCTGCGGCTTTGTCGAAGCTTTGGAATTTTAGGACCGCGTGGAGGCTAGTCAGGGCTTTATAATCCATCATTATTTTTTCTAATATAACTTTAGTTTAATTAATTTTAATTTAATGCCTGCCTTGCGTAAGATCAAGCCATGTTGAGGAAATCGTTCGGATATAGGCGGTAGGATAACGTTATGTTGGCATTTTTGAGTGGTGCGATTACGGGCGGCGGTTTAATTGTCGCGGTTGGCGCGCAGAACAGTTTTTTATTAGAACAAGCATTAAAACGGCATTATGCCTTTCCCATTGCCCTGTTGTTTATCTTGAGCGACGCTATTTCTATTGCGCTTGGGGCCTTTGGTTTGGGGTTGATTCTGCAAAGTCATGATTGGCTTTTGTCGGCATCGCGCTGGGGCGGTGTGGCTTTTCTGGTGTGGTTTGCGCTGGGGAAATGGCGCGCGTCTTTCCAACAAGAGCATTTGATTCTGGAGCAATACAGTCAGCGGCTTGCGCTCTGGCCATTGGTGCTAATGGGGTTCGCGGTGACTTGGTTGAATCCGCATTTTTATTTGGATACGATGATTTTGATGGGCAGCTTATCGAACCAATGGCAAGACGCGAAATGGCAGTTTGTGTTGGGTGGCGTGTGCGCGTCTGTGCTGTGGTTTTTGTCTTTGGCGCTGGTGGGCAAATTTTGTGCAAGATGGTTAGAAAAAGCCGCCTTTTGGCGCTGGTTTAATCGTATTAATGCGATCTTGATTTGGTCTATAGCGTTGAAAATAGCCACACAACCCTTGTCTTAATGGAACAAGCATTGTGTGGCTGGCTGGCTGGCTGGCTGGCTGATAGGGATAGCGATAGGGATAGCAAAGCGCTTACAGTTTGATTTCCACTTCGTGACTTTTTTCTTCTGGATGGGTTGAGGAGTCTGCTTCGACCAACATCTCAGCCGTTGCGACAGACGATACCGTCAAGGCGACTGGAATCTGATCCCCTTGATCTTCAATGATCATCGCTGGCTGATGTTTGATGCGGTACAGAGCCACGACGGCGACGCTGATGTTCAGGAGCGCCACAAACCAGAAAAGCGCGTCAATGCGAATCACATCCATCAAGGCGGCGGCCGCTAAAGGTCCTATCATGCCGCCCACACCGTTTAGCAGTATCATGCCGCTACTGGCAGATAAAATTTGTTCTGGGCGTAACTGGTCGTTAATATGCGATGACGCCAGCGAGTACATAGGGAAGGTAAACGCCCCGACAGAAAACATGCCGAATATCATTAATACCTGACTGCCAAGCCCCACGCCTAATGGCACGATGAAGGCGGCAATGGCACCGACTATGCCCACCCACAAAATAGTGAC
Source organism: Marinomonas profundi (assembly GCF_020694005.1). Classification (NCBI taxonomy): domain Bacteria; kingdom Pseudomonadati; phylum Pseudomonadota; class Gammaproteobacteria; order Oceanospirillales; family Oceanospirillaceae; genus Marinomonas; species Marinomonas profundi. The sequence goes on from NZ_CP073013.1 coordinate 2,339,171, forward strand.
ACGGCGGTCTTGGCGGTCCGACAGTTTACCAATAGGCCACTGCAGCAACATGCCGCCCACGTAGCTGGCACCAATAAAGAGCGAGATCTCCGCGATGTTCATGCCGATACTTTTTGCGTATAAGGCCCCCAAGCCAAGAATAGCGCCCGACGTGGCGCCAGCAATGGTGACGCCAGTTACCCCCAATGGTGCGGTTTTAATCAGCCCCATTATGTTGAGTTTTTCTGGCACATTAATGGTCGGCGACGGTGTTCTTATCAATAAAAGTGGCACTACGGCCAACGAAATCAGCACTGACGTTAAAATAAATAAGCCATAGCCGCTTGGCGAGGATAGGTTGAGTAAAAGCTGACTAATGGTCTGGCTCGCCCATATTTCGATAATATAAATAGAGAACAAGCGGCCACGGGTTTTATTAGTGGCAATATCATTCAGCCAACTTTCTGTGACAATAAATAAACCGGCGTAACACAAGCCCGTCCCCATCCTCATTAGCATCCAAAACCATGGATCAACCACAACGGATTGCAGCAAAATCGTCACCGAAGCCAAAGACGCCACTGCAGCGAATACGCGGATGTGCCCCACATTCTTGACCCAGTTCGGCACTAAAAGTGAACCAAGGATAAAGCCAAGATAGTAGGCAGACATGATCAGACCCGTTGCCGTGGTATTAAACTCTTCGATCGAGGCACGAATACCGATCAATGAGCTTTGTAAGGCACTGGCCATGGTTAAAATGGCGATACCAATCAGCAGACTCCAAACGGGAATCAGGGTTTGCTTTAACATGCAGTGTCCTTATTGAGCGGGCAGTATTTTAATGAAAGCGTGATAATGATCCTAGTTGATCATTATTTGCGCCGACTATACCAAGAGAATGGTTGAATGCAATCAATAATCGAGACCTTTCACGACAGCTATGCTCGCCAATACTTTGTTAAAAATAAACTCAAAATGCTCATTTATAACCCATAGACTCCGCTTTCTCGTCTATTTTTGCCTCGTCTTGCCTTTGCTCGCTACATCGTGAAAAGGTCTCGCATCACCCTAGTAAAAGATAGCAAAGAAAGCGGGGATTTTCTGGGCGAAAGACGCATTTTTCCGTGACGCCATTAAGGTTGTTATATTTTATGCCAATGTCTTTATTTATCAGCAACTTTTTTAACAATAAGTAGGCTCTAGGTGCTTGCTAAGCAAACAGGTTTCAGCGATAACATAACGATGTGAGTCAGCAGCATATGGCTGGCGTGGGCCGTCATGGTTGGGCGTAAAGGCGGGGTAAAACGACCGTGGGTTATCCAGTATCATAATGGCGTAGATGGAATAAGGTGAGTTATGACAGAGTTTGAAGCGTTTTTGAAAGAACATTCTATTACTGAAATTGAGTCCACACTGGCCGACATGACGGGCAATGCCCGAGGCAAGTTTTACCCAACTTATAAGTTTTTGGCCGAGTTGTTTGGTCGCATCCCAGAAACCATATTAGTACAAAGTGTCACGGGTGATTGGGCAGACAACCACTATGAGCTGGTGGATGCCAGTGACCGTGATATGGAGCTTCATCCCGATCCGAATACTTTTCGATTAGTGCCATGGGCAGATGAACCAACAGCGCAAATCATCAACGATTGTTACGATAAAAGCGGTCAACTGCACCCCCTTGCCAGCCGGACGATTTTGCGCAACATTCTTGCGTTGTTTGCCAAAGAAGGCATCACCCCGGTGATTGCACCAGAGGTGGAATTTTACCTGATTGATCCCAACACCGATCCAGATTATGAATTAAAGCCAGCGGTAGGGCGTTCAGGTAAACGAGAAACCTCGCGCCGTTCTTATAGCATCGACGCGGTGAACGAGTTCAATCCGGTGATCGATACCCTTTATAGTTACTGCGAAGCACAAGGCTTGGACGTGGACACCTTGATCCATGAGTCTGGTGCGGCGCAGATGGAAATCAACTTTATTCACGGGGATCCGCTGGACTTGGCCGATCAGGTGTTTGTCTTCAAACGTACCTTGCGAGAAGCCGCCATGAAGCACGGCATGTACGCGACTTTTATGGCCAAACCCATGCAGCATGAACCGGGCAGCGCCATGCATATTCACCAAAGTTTGGTGGACAGCAAAACCGGAAAAAACCTATTTGACAACAATGGCAGCCCGAGTGAATTGTTTTATCACTACCTAGGCGGACTGCAGAAATACACGCCGAACGCCATCAGTTTTTTTGCGCCTAACGTGAACTCTTATCGTCGCTTTTCGCCGGATATGGCCGCGCCAATCAACATGCAATGGGGCTTTGACAACCGCACCGCCGGATTGCGAATTCCGTTCTCGGCACCGGAAGGAACGCGCATTGAAAACCGTTTCCCCGGTGCCGATTGCAACCCGTACTTGGCGATTGCCGCGACCTTGGCTTGTGGTTATCTTGGTATTAAACAGAAGTTACAGCCTACCGAACCGGTGGAAGGCAAAACGCCCCCTTCGGAAGAAGTAGAAATCGCACGAACCTTGGAAGAAGGTTTGCGCTTGCTAGAGGAATGCCAACCGCTTTGCGACATCATGGGCGAGCATTTTGTCAAAGCCTTCATGGGGGTAAAACGCAGCGAATTTGAAACCTTCAACCGAGTCATTAGCTCCTGGGAGCGAGAGCACCTACTACTAAACGTGTGATGCTTAGGATGTTAGGTCAAGTGATAACAAGGCAAGTAAATAGGCGGTTTTTAAAAATGCCAATACAGTCACCAATACAGTCACCAATACAATCAATTATCCAAACCATGTGGCCTGACATACTCAAAATACAAGCTGACGCGTATTCCGAAATCGAGCCAGAAAGCTTAGTCGTACTGCAAAGCAAATGGCAGCAATCGCCGGATTGTTGCTTCGTCTATTTAGAAAATAAGAACGATTTAGACGATAAGAACGACATAGAAGATAAGGACATACTGGGGTATTTATTGGCTCATGCTTGGCACAGCGAAACACCGCCAAAGTTATACCAAACCCTACCGGAAGACAGCCATGGCGCGATATTGTTTTTACATGACCTAGCGATCTCAAAACGCGCGGCGGGAAGGGGAGTAGGCTCTCAAATGGTGAAATATTTACTGGAGAGCGCTACTTCATCTGGTTTCCAACGCGCCTTATTGGTTTCCGTACAAGACTCAGTGCCATTTTGGAAAAAGCACGGTTTTGTCGAAGTTATGAATCAGCAAGCGAGTGAGAGTTATGGGGACGATGCCAAAGTTATGATGAGAGTGCTTTGAAGTGTTTAATTTACTCGCCCATAAAAGGTCTTACTTGCTGCTTCAGATAGAGCTATGCCAGGTTGTGAGTTATAGGCGAGAACCGCCAACATACGCGTGGTATCGCCTTGTGTCGGCGTAACTCGATGAATAGCATTTCGACCACGGAAAAGCACCAAAGCGCCGGGTTCGATTGCCAATTCTTTGACCTTTTTCTGGCCTGCGAGAACCTCACTGACACCGCTATAATTCATCTCGCCAGCATCGGCATCACGCATGTTTTCAATGTATTCAAACACACCGCCGCCCTCAGGCTTTTGAATTAACAAAGTAATAGCAAACGACGAGTTATCGAAATGCCAACCTAGTTCTTGTCCCTTGCTGGCGTAATGTAAATTGATAGAGGAAAGATTATCGGCGTAGTTGTACAGCGCTTCTTCGTCTAACACACTGGCAAGAAAGACTCGAAATAAAGCCGAATCATAAATCTGTCGTAATGGCGATTTACTATCAATTTGGTCGTCAGTGATACAGCCCTTAGACGAAATGACCTGCTTATTTCTCGCATGATCTGCGTCGAAATGTGGATCGACATGCGTTAAGTAAACGTTATGAGTGGACTTGGTATACCACGCGAGATCCTTCTTCGCCTCGCCTTCTTCAATAATGGCCTGAACCGCCTTATGGTTGAGAAAATCAGGCAAGACCAAAGCACCGTTTTTTGCTAAAGTTTTTTTGCAATTTGCTCTAAAATCACTATTTTCAATAGGGTAAGTAGTTGTATTAATGATATTTGATAATGACATGAGAGTTGCCCCTTAGGTTTTGATCTCTTATATTGCCAATGATGATAGCGTTCAGATTAATGACGTTAGCAACACAGTTAAAGCAATATTTTGTACACACATTGTTAATTTTTACTTAATGATAAAACCTATTAAAATTGAACCATAGGATGACGCTTTTTGTTGGAAGGAACAGTGTTGAAAAGTATCATCTTGAGAGCATTATGTTAAAACTGCCTAATCTAAACAGCTTAATCACGTTTATAAACGCCGCCCACACAGGTAACTTTGCGAAAACGGCAAAAGCCATGTGCATCACGCCTGCGGCCGTCAGCCAACAAATAAAACAGCTAGAATCTCACCTAGACGCAACGCTGTTTGAACGCTCAAAAATGGGCGTAGAGCTGACGCAAGCCGGTCAGCAATATCTCTACTTTGCCAACCAAGCGATTGAAAGTTTGCAGCATGGGCAAGCCAGTTTAGACCAATTAAAGCAGCAAATGATTTTTACGCTACACACATTGCCCTCGGTTGCTAGCTTATGGTTAATGCCCAAAGTCCTGCACATCATGGAACAACACCCAGACCTCGAAATACGAGTGGAAGCCAGCCATGCAGCTATCGACTTCAACTTGAGCCGCTGTGATGCAAGCATCAGCTTTGGTAAACAAGACAAATCACTCAACCACGATTTTCTATTCCAAGACGAAGTACACCTAGTCGCCAGCCCATCATTAGTGAACGGAATAGCGCAGGGAGATTTAGATACCTTACTTGAAAAACCAATGATCCATATCGACTGGGGCGACGAGAACCCATATCTACCCAACTGGCAAGACTGGCTAAGCGCCGCCGGTTACCACAACCTAAAGCCCAACAAAGGCCCACAATTCAACCTCTCTAGCATGGCTATCGACGCCGCCATACAAGGCAAAGGCCTACTACTCGGCCAAGGGCTCTTCATCCAAAATGCACTGAAAACAGGGCAACTCGTCACACTCAGCCCAATAACACTTCCTCTAAAAAAAGCTTACTACTTAATCTACCCAGACCGAACCAAAAACAAAACGGCAGCGATGGAATTGATAGAGCAATTGAAAAGCGACTGATCGTATTCACAGGTAAAGGAGCGGAGTTTGGGGTCAGATCAAAAACTAATCATTTTGGTGAATCATGTGATGCTTTATTGACTGATGCTCATTGTCATCATGTGACATTGTATTTCTAGTTTCTTGATCTGACCCCAACACTTAAACCAAAGAGCAACCCCATCCTAACCTTCCCCTTGGAAGTGATAAGGGGAAGGGACAGTTCGAAGAAAAGGGGAGGGAATAAAATCGTCTTATACGTCAAATGACGTATCCCGGAGTTTGGGGTCAGATCAAAAACTAATCATTTTGGTGAATCATGTGATGCTTTATTGACTGATGCTCATTGTCATCATGTGACATTGTATTTCTAGTTTCTTGATCTGACCCCAACACTTAAACCAAAGAGCAACCCCATCCTAACCTTCCTCTTGGAAGTGATAAGGGGAAGGGACAGTTCGAAGAAAAGGGGAGGGAATAAAATCGTCTTATACGTCAAATGACGTATCCCTGTATGTCATTTCGCGCATACCTTGTTCTGGTCAAGTCCAACCGGACACTTTCCTAAAGGAGTTTTCATACTCAATGGGTGATTGGTCGCCATTCGACGAATGTAATCGCTCCAGATTGTAATATTTCACATACGCCGCAACATCTTGCTTCATATGCTCTCTTGTTGGTTGTGCTACCTTGAACAACCAATCATGTTTTAAACTGCCGAAGAACCTTTCAACCACGGCATTATCCCAACACGCACCGACGTCACCCATGCTAGAGCGGCAATCAAGCCGTTTTAATAGGCTTCTAAAGTGTTTACTCGTGTATTGCGAGCCTCTGTCGCTATGAAACACTAAGCCCTTTGGCGGCTGTCGTAAGCGATGTGCTTTTAAAAATGCATGCTCAATTAAGTCTGTCGTCATACGTTTTGACGTGTGCCAACCCACTATGCGACGACCAAATAAATCCATTACAATAGCAAGGTATAGCCAGCCTTCGCCTGTTTTTAAATATGACACATCCCCAGCCCACACCTGGTTTGGGCCTAACGGGTTAAAATTCATGTTCAATAAATTATCCGCTACAGCATCACTGTCTTTGCGCTTTGTGGTGACTTTGTAAGCGATACGCTGCTTAACGACTAACCCCAATCGTTTCATCAAGCCAATGACACGATGCCGGCTAACATCAAAGTCTTCTTTGCGAAGCTTTTTCGCAAGCTCTCGGCTACCCAGACTGCCTCGACTATCTTCAAAAAGCGCCTTCGCCCTACGATGTAAATTCAGTGTTTGTGCACTGATAATTATCGCGGGACGTTTTCGCCAAGCATAGTATGCAGATTTGCTAACGCGCATCACTTTACACGATATGGCAACTGGGTACTGCTTACCTAAACTTTTGAGAAATGAATATTTTATTTCATTTCTTTTGCGAAAAACGCTGAAGCCTTTTTTAATATTTCGCGCTCCATCAGCAAGCGCTTATTGTCTTTTCTGAGCTGAACGAGTTCAGCCCGCTCATCCTTCGACAACTCTGAATCTTCATCTTGTTGTTTAAACTTCGCTACCCAGTTATAAAGTAGCTTGTCAGTGATATTCAGTGAAGCGGCAGCCTCAACAACGGAGTAACCTTGCTCAATCACCAGCGCCACCGCTTCTTGCTTAAAATCGTTTGGATATTGTTTGTTAGTACGTTTAGTCATTTTACACCTCAATAATTGGATATTATCCTTTATTGAAGTGTCCGGCTAATTCAACCACAACACCTTTCTAGTGGTGATTTTTTAATACTGGCTTTACGGATTTGAGGGGGGCTTTGTTTGGGTTTAACTTTAGATAAGCATTTGTGTATTTATCCACATATGAATTACTTTATGCTGTCTTTTTATCGCATCGGCAAAGGTGTCCTAATGTCTATTGAGCAATCCATCGAGTTATCACGCCCTATCGTTTATAAGGTGAATCAGGCCATTACGGCTAAGCAATTTATTGAATTGCTGGCGAAAACCACGTTGGGCACGCGTCGTCCTATTGATCAGTTTGATACCATTGAGGCCATGCTGAAACATGCCAATTTATTGATTACCGCTTGGCAGGGCGATCATTTGGTGGGGGTGGCGCGTTCGGTGACGGATTTTGCTTTTTGCTGTTATTTATCAGACTTGGCGGTGGATGAGTCTGTGCAGGCATCGGGCATAGGCAAAACTTTGATTTGCATGACCAAGCAAGCCTTACAGCCCAAGTGTTCTTTGATTTTATTATCCGCGCCGCAGGCGGTAGATTATTACCCTAAAATTGGCTTTACCCAGCACAATAGTGCGTGGGTGCTGACCAATGTTGATGATTTGAAATAAATACCAACCCCTCCCTAGCCCTCCCCTTGAAGAAAAGGGAGGGGATTTGGGTGCTTAGCCCTTGAAGAAAGGGGAGGGGATTTGGGTGCTTAGCCCTTTGAAGAGAGGGTGATTGAATGCTTAGATCTGGAACTGGTCGACTACTGTGTCTACTTGTTTGGCAAGTTGGCTGAGTCGTTTTGATTGTTCGACACCGGTTTTGCTTTCATCGGCTAGATCGGCGGCTACTTGGCGAATGGTTTCGCTGTTTTGGCTAATTTCGTTGGTGACGGCGGTTTGCTCTTCTGCGGCGGTAGCGATTTGTGTCGCCATGTCTGAAATGCTGATGATGGCATTGGCAATTTCTTCTAGGCTTTCTGTCGCTGCATCCGCATCGGCCACGCTGGTTTGTGCTTTGGCGCTGCTGTTTTGCATCGAGGTAACGGCTTTCGAGGTTTGCTCTTGTAACAGCTCAATCATTTTTTGAATTTCTTCGGTAGAAGAATGCGTGCGCTGGGACAGGGTTCGAACTTCGTCGGCAACCACGGCAAAACCTCGACCATGTTCACCCGCGCGGGCGGCTTCAATGGCGGCGTTCAATGCGAGTAAGTTGGTTTGTTCTGCGATGCCGGTAATGGTTGAGAGAATGCCGCTGATTTGCTGAGCGTGATGATCCAAAGCGGAAATCTGCTCCGTGGCAAGGCTTACTTCGTTAGCCAGTTCATAGGTTGATTTTCGGCTTTTTTGCACTTGGGTGCTGCCCTTGTTGCCAAGTTCAACTGAGTGTCCAGCGGCTTTGGCCGTTTGCTCTGCGTTGCCCGCGATCTCGTGGGTTGCTGCGGCCATTTCGGTCACGGCGGAAGCTACCATGTCGATTTCTAGTTGCTGGGTCGCCACACGAGAGGCGCTTTGAGTAGAAGAGTTCGATACTTTTTGCGCTTCGTCTGCCACGTCTTTAGAAAGTACTTTTAGGCGTTCAACCACACCGTGCATGTGACCAACAAAGTCGTTAAAGCCTTGCGCCAACGCGCCAATCTCGTCATCACGTTTTACTTCAATACGGGCACGTAAATCGCCTTTGCCTTTGGAAATATCCTGTAAGGCTTTGGAGACGCGATTTAAGTCACTAAAGAGCACTTTGAATAACCAGTATAAAAAGCAAATAAAACCGGCTAACAGAAGCAAGGCGGTGACCATTTGACGAACCAATACTTTATAAACTGGTGCCATTAATTCGCTTTTGTCCATGGTGAAGACTAAGGACCAATCGGTGTCTGGAATGGCTTGAGCGTAGGCGAAAATTTCTTTGCCGTTTAGCTCTTCTTCTATCAGTTTGTCTTCTTTGACTAAGTTAGACAGTAATCTAGGCGCAAAAATAGCGGAGATAGACTCGGCTTTTTTCATCACCATGTCTTTGTCGGCGTGGGCAATAATATCGTTATTGGATGCCACCATCATGGCAGAACCGGATCCTGGCACACTAAGTTCGGCTACTTGCTTAGAGAGCTGATCAAGGCTGAGATTGGCACCGACCATGCCAAACGTTTGTCCGTTTCGGTTAACGGGATTAGTCAGAATAATGACCAAATCTTTGGTGGTAGAGCTGAGATTTGGCCCAAGTATGCTGGCTTTGCCTTTGCTCATGGCATCTCGATACCAGTCTTGTTCACGTGGATCATAGTCAGGGCGTTTGGCGTCTATTGCTGGGTCTTGGCGATACATTTTTCCGTCATTGTTGCCGTAATAAGTCAGCGCAAACTGGCCGCTGTCAAATGCTTGTTTGATGGCAATGTAAGGGGATTGTTCTGGGGCGCGTTCTAAGGTGTTGGCAAGAGAAGCGGCAATCACTTTGCGACTGCTTAACCACTCGCTGGTATTGTCGCCGTAGGCGCTGGCAAAGTGGCGCACGTCTTTTAACAAGGAGTCGCGCATTTGCTGAGTGAGTGACAACGTGGTTTCTGTGATGAGGTAAGCCGTCGTGATGACGACCGCGAGAACACTGACACTCAATAGGCGAGTGCGCAGGGAAAGGGTCATGCAGGTATCTCCAATAAAAAAAGGCGCGGCACCTTAGCGATGCCTACGCCCAAAGAGGTTTAAGGTGCGCTAAAGCACAAAAGTGATTAGCAAATTAAATAACAAGGCGGCAGCAAAGCCCAAAGGCGCGGCACGGAACAGCAGTTGAGGAAAAAGTTTGTTTCGACTCTCTTCTGTTGGACAGGCTCCCAGCATTAAACTTCCGCCAGAGGAAAAAGGCGAAATAGCGGTGGCTTGCGCGCCGACAACGATACAGATGAACAACATCATCGGGTCCAGTGACAAGCTTTGTGCAATAGACGGAACAATGGGGAAAAGTGCGGGTGTCACCACGCCCAAGGTACTGGCAAATAGGGACATAAACGCCGCCACAATACCAAACACAACGGGCACGAAAGCCGCTGGGATAGAGGTGCCAATCCAAGAGGCAAGGTCGTCAATGGTGCCAGCTTTTATGGCAACCGAGATCAACATACCCACACCACAAATCATAATAAGTGTCGACCAAGGCACAGAGGCAATGGCTTTGCGTTCGTCGCCTAATTTTAATAACAATGCGATAACAGAGAACACACTGGCAATTAATCCAATGTCCATTTTCGAGTTGATAAAGCTAACGGTGTCATTGTCTGGCAACAGAATGTGAGTGATGGGGGCAAGCAATACTAAGCCCATCATAATAAGTGTGAGTGTTAACGTTTGGCGTTGCTCTTTATTAAAGGGGGTCGGTGCCTCTATTTGAAAGCCACCTTTGGCAATCGTGTTGCGGTGTTTGGTAAAGAAAATAAGCCCGGTAATGACGATAAAAGGAATAATCGCCGTGCTTAGAAAAATGCCGATAGAGTTGATAAAGGCTTGGTTTTCCGTCACGCCTGCGTTGGTCATAATGCCACGGAAGATAATACCGCTCTGACTAGACATAAAGTTTGCGCCAGTGAGCGCGCCATAACCCACGGACATAGAACCAATCACCATGCTCATACCCGTACGTTGGCAAAGTAATAAGGTAATAGGCGCCATAAAGGCTAATACCGTGTAGTAGCCTGCACCCAAGGCTGAAATAATCGTGGTGGTGATATAAATAGCGTAAGGCAACAGATGTGGAAAGTGTCGGCAGCGATACATGAGATGCTCGGCCAGTTTCTCCAAGGTGCCATTGATGATGGCAAAACTGTAAAACAAAGACACTGAGAAGATGATAAAGAAAATCTTCAGCGGCCACATTTTTATGATGTCGTTCGGGCTTAGTTCAAGCGCAAAACTGCCAATTAAATAGGCAAAAGCAATGGCAAAAAGACCAATATTAATGCGCGTTTTATAGCCGAGAATGATGGAGAGTAAGATGGCTCCAACAACAAGTAGACTCATGGTGATGCTTTCCTTTTTGCTTTTCTTATTGGGTGTTAAAATTTAAACAGCTTGCTTGGATTGCTTATCAGTACTTTATTGCGTTCATTCAAGTTGGGTAGTAACGCCTGCATGAAGGCGAATTGGCTTGGGTAGTCGGTTTGTGATTCAAATTGCGTGTGTGGCCAATCGCTTCCCCATAATAGAAGGTCAGAATGACCGTAGGCAGAGCGCAAGGTGGCTAACATGGCTTGTGCTTGCTCAAGATTCGCCTCACAGCGGTAAGCGGCAGATACTTTTGTCCACACTGGGGCGCCACTGCTTAATAAGTCTAAGAAATCTCGGTGGGCTGGATTGGATGCTTCAATGCCATTTAAGGTGCGCCCAAAGTGATCGACAATAATCTCGACGCCTGATTCTAAAATAGCCGGTAAAAAGCTGGCCAAATCGTCGATTTCTCGCTGGATCTCCACCACCCATTTACGTGCTGCCAATTGACTAAAAAAGGCCTGCCAAAGCGGCGAGGTGTAATTCTCTAATGGCTTTTTAATTAGGTTGAGACGTATGCCAACCACACCTGCCGCATCTAATTCGTCCAATTCTGCATCGCTAATACTTGGATCGACGACGGCAATGCCTTTTAATTTTTGCGGGTGTTCGCGCAATGCCGTCAGCATAAAACAGTTGTCAGTGCCCAAAAAACTAGGCTGAACCAATACGCCATGGGACATATTGTGGTCTGCTAATTGGGTTAAAAAATCTTTAGCCACTGCATTGTACTCCGGCGCATATCGACGCTGCTCGGCCATAGGAAGGTCGGTACGAAATAGGTGCGCATGGGTGTCGATGCCAGTTATGGTCAATGTTGAAGAGGTTGTCTGCGAAGCGTGTTTTGTCATTTTTTATTATTCAAAGAGAAAGGTTGATGTAATTTTTTGTAATTCATATATATGAATATATGTTTATATGATTAATAAGTCAACAATCATAGACGCCTTTACGTTCGAGTATTAGAATGCGGCTAACAAAAGTTTACTAACAAGAGACGACAATGACTTTTTTCAAGCACGGGCGAGATCAACGTTTGCCGTTGTATCAGCAGGTACGTGATGAACTGCTGGAGAACATCAGCACGGGAATTTGGCTGCCGGATACGCCCATTCCGACAGAAAGTGAATTAACCAAAAACTATGGCGTGGCGATTGGCACGATTCGCAAAGCGGTGGATACCCTAGTGAATGATGGCTTGCTTTACCGTAGCCAAGGTCGAGGCACTTTTGTGCGTCGTCCTGATTTTAACGCGTCTTTATTGCGCTTTTTTCGACAGATGTCTTCGGATGGGCGCTTTGTCATGCCGAAAAGCCAGCTGTTGTCGAAAACCATGAAACAGCCATCTAAGGCCGCAGCGCAAGCATTAAATATTGATGAGCGTAGCAAGGCCATTTGCCTTGAACGCTTGCGATATTTGGAAGATCGAGTGGTGTTAACAGAAGAAATTTGGTTACCAGCATCACTTTTCTCACGCCTTATAGCGTTAGACTTAGCCGAATTTGGTAACTTGCTCTATCCGTTTTATGAGCAAGAGTGCGGTCAGCTTATTGCCTCAGCGAAGGAAACCCTAACCATTCAGTCAGCAAATACGCGCATTGCAAAAGCGCTAAACATTGCTGACAACAGCCCTGCTGCGGTGATTGAACGAGTGGCTTATGGCTATGACAAAACGCCCTTGGAATATCGGATTTCCCATGGTGCTGCTGAAACATTTTGTTATCAAATAGAGATAGCGTAAACCTCTCATATAGTGTTCGAACACCTTAATATAGTGCTTGACCAACGTCTTCTGCTAACGCCTACTATTACTTATGTTCGCCGTTCAAATGAGCGGCATTTGTTGTCTAGAAGGACTTTAAGGCGTTTTTATGAAGATTACCGATTTACCCTTTGGCGTGACCGATTGGCAAAGCGTGGAAAAAACCACCCACAAAGGTGAGAGTGGCTTTGCCTACTGGCAGACCAAACAATTTGGCGATATTCGTGTTCGAATCGTAACCTACTCAGCAGGGTATTTGGCCGATCATTGGTGTACTAAAGGCCACATTCTTTTTTGTATGAGTGGCGAACTAAAAACGGTTTTAAAAGACGGCCGTACCTTTGTTTTGTCGGCTGGCATGAGTTACCAAGTCGCGGATGACGCTGAACCTCATCGCTCTTCTACTACCGAAGGTGCGACGCTTTTTATTGTGGATTGACCGACACAAAACGTTGACGAAAAGCACTGGGCGTTAACCCCATGATCTTCTGGAACGCCTTGCGACAACTTCCGACATCTTCATAACCTATTTGTAGAGCGATGCTTTCGAACGGCAGTGTTGTTTGTTCTAAGGCATTGCACGCCATTTGAATGCGAAGGCGCTGTATATATTCATTGGGATTTAGCCCTGTGCATTTTGCAAAACGCCTTAAAAAAGTTCTTGGCGTCAACTTGGCTCGCGCTGCCATGCTTTCATTTCTTTGCAGTTCGGCAAAATGGCCTTGTAAATAATGCTGAACCGCCAGAATAGCCGCATCGCCGTGGTCTAAATTCGGTTGAAATTGCTGGTAATAGCGTTGCTCTCGTTTGCCAGTATCAATCACCAATATTTTGCCCAGCTGACGAACGATATGGGCATTGGTCAGGCTTTGCACCAACTCTAACGCCAAATCCATCCAAGACATCATGCCGCCAGCGCTAATCACATCCCCTTGGTTGATCAATATCTTTGACGTGTCCATCGGTTGATTGGGAAAACGCTCTTTGAACAAGCCTTCCAGCGCCCAATGGGTCGTCATGACGCGTTTATCTGTCAGACCTGTATAAGCGAGAAAAAATGCGCCAGCGCAGGCGCTGCAAAGCATGGCGCCTTGCTGATGTTGTTGGATTAAAAAATCATTGATGCTGGAGGTTTTCTCACTGTAACTGGCTTTTTCTAAACTCGGGGGCAATAACACCGCGTGATAAAGAGGTTGGGGGTCTTGGTCTTTTAACAGGTCGGCTTCACGTAAAATGTGAGTCGTGATACGAACGTCTAAACCAGTTTCTGCGCAGGCTTCATTGGCAAGCTCGAACGTCTCTGCAAAACCATATACAGCCGACAAGAGGCAATGGGGATAAGCGATAACTGCGATTTGATAATGTTTCAAGGCAATAACCTGTTTGTCATTTTAGGCCTCTAATATGTCAAATCTGACACTGTAATGGAACCTGTACTTTTGCGATGCTGGGGTTCTTGATACAAGGTATTTGCAAACAACAGACTAGGAGCCAACCATGAGCCGCACCGCATTATTAGTGATCGATGTACAAAATGACTATTTTGACAATGGAAACTTTCCTTTATGGAACACAGAAAAAACCTTAAAAGAGACGCTTAACGCCATTCGCGCCGCGAAAGAGCAAAACGCTGCTGTGGTACTGGTGCAACATGTGGCCGCTGGCGAATCGCCCATTTTTATAGAAGGTAGCGAAGGGGTGAAGCTTCACCAAGCGATTCTAGACGCCGCACCAGATGCGCCTATTGTGATCAAGCAACACGCTGATGCCTTCCAAAACACTAACCTAACGCAAGTGTTAGAAGCGCTAGAAGTCGATCGTTTGGCGATCTGCGGCATGATGACGCAAAACTGTGTCACTCATACTGCGATTTCAGACTCAGCGGCTTCTTACCAAGTTAGTATCCTGCCAGACGCCTGCACGACTCGTGAAGAACTGCTGCATTTTATTGCCCTAGAAGCGATTCAAACAAAAGTCACCTTTACCGATATACAGCAGGCTTTTGAGCGAGTTTAATTCATATTGAAAACCAAACAACACGACCAGAAGAAGGCCGCAGTGTAAGGGATTGGTAGCGTGATTGGTTGAAAAACAGCCTGATAATCAACCACTTTCGAAGATTTATTACACATAAATGGCATACGCTTCTTGGCAAGCGGTAAGCATGCCGCTATAATCTGCAACGCTTTTAGGGCCTGTAGCTCAGTTGGTTAGAGCATCCGACTCATAATCGGCAGGTCCCCAGTTCAAGTCTGGGCAGGCCCACCATATAGAATAAGCCTCGATAGGTTAGTGAAAACTGACGTGTCGGGGCTTTTTTATTGTCTGTACTTTCGTTTTATACTCCGTGCTCCGTGCTTTAGTGCAATTGATGTTGCTTAATCTGTCAAATAGCGTTTGATATTCACTTCATCAATTTGGCTTTTGGGTAGAAATTTTTCGGCGTATTGTAAGTAGATACCGCTTTCTAGAAAGAAACGGAACAGTGGTAGGTCAAGGTGTCCTTCTTGGCACATGCCGTACATGATGTCGATAGCGACGCTGACGGGTTTGGCTGTTTTGTAGGGGCGATCGGAGGCGGTGAGGGCTTCGAATACATCGGCGATCATCAGTACTCTGTCGGGAATGCTAAGTTGTTCGGCATTGAGTTTGCGTGGGTAGCCTTGTCCGTCCATTCTTTCATGATGGGTTGAGGCGTAATGTGGTACCCGTTTTAGCTCGGGTGGAAAGGGCAGGCTTTCGAGCATGGTGATGGTGCTGATGATGTGTTCGTTGATTTTAAATCTGTCTTCTTTGGTCAGTGTGCCTTTTTGTATGGTGAGGTTGTAGATTTCACCTTGGTTATATTGGTGTTTTGGTATGTCCATTTTGATGCCTAAAGATGGATTAAATGTCATTTCTTTGAAACGCGGAATGATGTGCTCGGCTTTGTCTGATAATAGGCTTTCTGTGACGCCTTGCGGTGCGGTTTCTTCGTTGGTTAGATGGCCCGCTTGGGCTTGTTGGATGCGCATTGTTTCTTCTGCGGGCGATAAGCCTAAACGATTGTTAAAGTGTCGTGTCCATTTTTGGGCGCCAATGTCTCTGACTTTTTGTTGGTCTTCTTCACTCATGAATTCGCTGCCAAGGTTGGCTTTGGCGATAAAAGCAAATTGTTCTTGTAAGGTGGTTTGGCGTTTTTGCCATGTGGCTAAGGCGGTGGCGGGGTCTTGCTGTTGTGTGTGTATTGCATGTAAGTAATCAATTTCGGCATCGCGCCATAAGACTTCAAAGCGAGTACGGATTTCATGAATCCGATTATAGAGGCATTCGAGTTTGGAGCCTTTGTCTATGATGTGCTCCGGCATGGTGATTTTGCCGCAATCGTGCAGCCAAGCCGCAATGCGAAACTCGAGTCGTTCATTGTCATTGGCGAATTGGAAGTCTTTATAAGGCCCTGTTTGGGCTTTTTCTAAGGCATCGGACAGCATTAATCCGAGCTCTGGCACGCGGTAGCAATGGCCGCCGGTATGGGCTGATTTGTCATCTATGGCGGTGGCGATAAGGCGGATCAGTGCCTCCATGAATTCTTTCTGGATGACTTCGTGCTGTTTAATGTCTTGTGACATGGTGACAAAGGCGTTGGAGAGTTGCCAGATCTCTTTGATGTGAGAATCAGTGAATGAAACATCGTCAAATTGGCGTTGTTTTATTTTTTCTGTTTCTCGCTGTAATTGTCGAATGGGGCGTACGATGGGTGCGCTGAAAAGCCAGATGATCGGCAATAAAATGGTCATGACTAACGCGCTTAGTAAGGCAGAATGAAGGGCTTCTTTGGTTGCCTGTTGAAACAGTGCGTCTTCTGGCAGAATCATGGCGAGATATTGCTGATTCAGTATGTCATTGCCGATGGCGGCGATAAAAACATAGTCTCGGTGAGCGTTTTCTTGTTCGATCAATACGGGTTGTTGTGCGTTTGGGTTATTGGCAATGTCGATTAATTTTTTTGGCGGTATGCCAAAATAACCTTCTACCGATGGAAGAAGTGTCGAGCGGTCTGAGTCATAGAGAATCATGTTTGAAGCAATGATTTTACCCTCTTGATTCATCAAAATAGTCTGCTCTTGGCCGTTTATGCGTTTTGATGAAGACAAAGAAAGTTGATCAGATAGGGAGGATAGCAGTATATCTAAACCAATTACCTGCTCTGTGTTGCGGATGCGTTGAGCGTAGGTTTGTCCTGGTATTTGTAAGTGCTGAAAAAAATAAGGCACGGTTTTATAAAGGTTATTTTTCATTGATGCTGCAAACCATGGCCGCTCGGTAGGAAAGAAATTACTGCTTTCAGCGTGTTGGTGATTCAGACGAAAGGTGGCGGAATAATAATAGCTGTGCCGTAAGCGTTTTTCTCCTTGGCCTGAAATGTCGATGACGGCCCAACGGTCATCCTCTCGCGCATTCATTTGCTGTCTTGTGTCTTTTGCGGAATCTAGGTTGATGATCTGAAAAAAGTCTTCCTGTTTGTCGCCAAGATAAAGGCTGTAGAGTTCAGGGCGTTTTATGAGGAATTGAGCCAGTAAGCTGCTTTTGCGTTCAATACTGGCGCCTGATAAATCGCTATTGATGAGTTCTGCTAGTAGCTCGACGGTTTGTCTTGCATCGTTTTCTAGGGTGTAAACACTGTCTTTCATATGATCAGACAGTAGGCTCATGCTGGATAGCATATGGTTGACTGCCATTTTTTTACTGGCGTTGTAGTGCAGCGAAATGGCAATGCCCGCGGTAATCACAATTGCCATCAGGAACATATTGGCAACAAGGATTTTGATTGAGAAGCGCTTGGATATTCGTTGGTTTTGGCTCACCATTGACTTCCTTGTGATTAGTTGTGAATGCGGATTTTAATGGGATGTTGCTGCTCTTTAATACAAGTTGAGTTTGTGCAATTATGCAAATTAATAAGTAAGAATTTGCGGCCTGTGATGGGGTCATAATGCGTTCAAGTTTTTTCCTTATTCGTTTTTCTTATATAAGTTAATGATTTTTCCGTCTTATCCATTTGGTCAGCATCTTGTTATCATGGCGGCAATGTATCGGCCTTCCTGTTTCTCGCTTTCCTTTCTTTAGTCTTCCTTTTTTAAGGGGGCAGGTGACAGGTGTCGGTGTTCTATTGGTTATTTTTTTAAGGTTCTCTTCCATGTTGTATCCCATTCTTAACTTAGCGGTTTTCGCTTTGTTAATTGCTTTGTTGTTCAAGCTGCAAAAAGCGAAAAAGACATTGTCCACTCAGGTGTTTGCCGGTTTGGGCTTAGGTGTGGCGTTTGGTGCGGCGTTGCAGTTTATCTACGGTGTTGGCAGTGCGGAAGCCAATGAGACGTTAGAGTACGTCAATATTGTTGGCTATGGTTATGTCAGCTTGCTGAAGATGATCATTATGCCGTTGATTTTGGTGTCGATTATTGGCGCCATTGTGAAAGTAAAAGACACGGGTTCTTTGGGTAAGATGTCGGGTTCTATCATTGGTATTTTGCTGGCAACGACGGCGGTGTCTGCCTTGATCGGTGTGTTTGTGAGTAATTTATTTGGTTTGTCTGCGGAAGGTATTGTACAGGGCGCTCGTGAAATGGCCCGTGGAGCCGCATTGGAGACGAGTTTAGATGGATTGGCCAGTGTGTCTTTTGCTGACATGATTACCTCTTTCTTCCCCGGTAACCCTTTTGCTGATTTAGCCGGCAGCCGTCCGACGTCGACCATTGCCGTGGTGATTTTTGCGGCTTTTGTGGGGATAGCGGGTGTTACCGTTGCTCGTAAAGAGCCGGAATTGGGTGCTAGCTTTGAGCGTTTTGTGGATGTGGCTCAATCGCTTGTTAGAACCTTGGTTCGCATGGTGCTCAGTTTGACGCCTTACGGTATTTTGGCGCTGATGACCAAGGTCGTGGCAGGATCGAATGTGTCTGATATTTTGACCTTGCTGAACTTTGTTGTGGCGTCTTATGTGGGTTTGGCGCTGATTTTGGTGATGCATTTGTGTTTGCTGGCGTTTAACGGTATTTCACCGCTGCGCTATTTTAAGAAAGTGTTGCCTGTCTTGTTGTTCGCTTTTACGTCCCGTTCAAGCGCTGGCACGATTCCGCTGAATATTGATGCTCAGGTAAAACGCCTTGGTAATGGCGAAGGTGAGTCGAATTTCTCGGCGTCGTTTGGTGCCACCATGGGCCAGAATGGCTGCGCCGGTTTGTATCCGGCGATGCTCGCGGTGATGATTGCCCCAACGGTGGGAATTAACCCGCTGGATCCAAGCTTCATTATTTCACTGATTGCGATTGTTACCATTAGTTCATTTGGTATTGCAGGTATTGGTGGTGGGGCGACCTTTGCGGCCTTGATCGTATTGTCAGCCTTAGACATGCCGGTTGCCTTAGCGGGTTTGTTAATTTCGATCGAGCCTTTGATCGATATGGGTCGTACCGCGGTGAACGTGAATGGTTCGATGACGGCGGGCAGTATTACGTCTAAGTGGTTAGGCCATTCTGATGCGGCTGTGTTTGCTCGTGATGAAGAACAAGAGCTAGAACTAAAGAACAGTTAGTTCAAGTGATAAGACACAAAAAAACCACCCGAGCGGTGGTTTTTTTGTGTCTCTATAACGATAACCAAGCCTGTTTCAATAATGCACTTTCGATTGATTAGCTATTATTGCTGGGCTTGCGGTTACGGCGAGCCGGTGCAAGTGGCTTGCTACGCAGACCTTGGCCCGGTGTCATTTCGGCCTGTGGTGTTTTTGTTCTGTCGGTTGGACGACGGTTGCCAGATTTAGGCGCATTGCCTTGTTTTGCTGGATTGCTGCCTTGTTTCGCGCCATTGCCCTGTCTTGCGCCACCGTGCTGATCACGTGGGGCTTTTGGGCTTTTGGGGCGGTTAGGTTTAATGGGGCGCGTATCGAGTGTGGTATCTGGCAACATGTGTGTTGGCATGAAGTCATCTTCGTAGCGACGCTCAATGAGCTTTTGAGTCAGGCGTTCAATCGCGCGTAATTGATCTAGTTCGTCAGCGGCAACCAAGGAAATGGCTTTACCTGTTGCGCCCGCGCGGCCCGTACGGCCAATACGGTGCACGTAATCTTCTGCCACATCGGGTAGGTCAAAGTTGACTACGTGAGGCAGCTGTTCAATGTCCAATCCGCGTGCGGCAATGTCGGTGGCGACTAGAATGCGAATGCGGCCTTCTTTAAAGTCTGATAGGGCGCGAGTACGTGCGCCTTGGCTTTTATTGCCGTGAATGGCGCTGGCACGAATGCCTGCGTCTTCTAATTGTTTGGTGATCTTGTTGGCACCGTGTTTGGTGCGAGAAAAGACCAAGGCCTGATCCCAACGGCCGTCAGCGATAAGTTGAATTAACAACTCAGTTTTGCGTTTCTTGTCGACAGGATGTAGCCACTGTTCAACAGACACCGCTGTTGCATTACGTGGTGTAACGGAAATCTCGATTGGGTTGTTGACTAAACCTTTGGCTAACTGGCGAATTTCTGGAGAAAAAGTCGCAGAGAACAATAGGTTCTGACGCTTTTTCGGTAGGATTGCTAAGATTTTTTTGATGTCATGGATAAAGCCCATGTCCAACATACGGTCGGCTTCGTCGAGTACGAGAATTTCGAGCTTATCGAAACGTACGGCTTTTTGGTTGTATAAATCCATCATACGACCTGGGGTGGCGATCAAAATGTCGGCACCACGGCGTAGCGCCATCATTTGTGGGTTGATTTTTACACCGCCAAACACCACGGTCGATTTTAGGCCTAAATGTTGTCCGTAGTTTTTGACGCTTTCTGCTACTTGAGCGGCCAATTCACGCGTTGGTGTGAGTACTAAGGCACGCACTTGATTACTTTGCGCGTGTTCGCCTTTACTAAGAATTTCAAGTAAGGGTAAGGTAAAACCAGCGGTTTTGCCTGTGCCCGTTTGGGCTGCGGCCATCACATCTTGGCCATCAAGAATAGCGGGTATGGCCTGAGCTTGTATTGCAGATGGCTCAGTATAGCCTTGATCTTCAATGGCTTTTAGGATGGGGGCAGAAAGCCCAAGTTTGTTGAAACTCATAGATGTTCTCATGTTTTATAAAGGCAGGTGCAAAGCTGAAAGGTCAGGTTATGCAAGAATTGTGCGAAGCTTACCTTATATCGGCTTTGCATGCTATGTACATTCAAGTCAACGTACATTCAAGTCAAACTCTTCTGACATCCACCGAGACGGCTAGTTGTTGGGAGCCGCCGCCTTCAAATATGACGCCTTGTAATGGGGTGACATCGGAATAATCTCTGCCCCATGCGGTAACAATATGTTGCTCGTTGGGCATTAAGTCATTGGTGGGATCGAATTCTACCCAGCCAAAATCTGGCGTAAATACCGCAAACCATGCATGGGAAGCATCGGCGCCGACCAGTTTTTCTTGTCCCGGTGGCGGTAAGGTTTCTAGGTAGCCGCTCATGTACCGCGCTGGGATGCCCACTGAGCGCAAGCAGCCAATCGCCAAATGGGCGAAATCCTGACACACGCCGCTGCGTTGTTTGAGCACTTGTTCAAGTGGCGTGGCCACGGTTGTGGTGCTTGGGTCGAATTTAAATTCGCTGAAAATTTTGTGGGTAAACGCCATGGCGGCTTGCAATAGAGGCTTGTCATCGCAAAAGGTGCTTTGGGCGTAGGCTTTTAAGTTTTCTGAATGATGGATTTGTGGCGAATCCAATAAATACTCCTTTGCCATGCGTAGCTCAGGGGTGTTTGGCGCTTTTAATAATGCACGTAACTCGCCGCAGGTAAGAGAGCTTTGTGTTTGCCATTCAAGTACGTTTAAGGGCGCTATTTCAAAATCCGTGGTGACATCAATCACCAGCTTTTTGTGGGCTTCTTGAATGGAAAAATAGAAGGTTTGGTTGCCAAAATAGTCCTCACCGTCGTTTTGGTAAACTGGCGGTGGGTTGATTTGTATTTTCTGATGAAGGCAGCGTTGATTACGGGTATCTCGTGGCAGTAAATGTGCCATGTTGTAACACAAGCTGACCGGAGCGCCGTAGGTGTATTCTGTGATATGGCGAACGCGATATCTCATAAATGTGTTCCCTTAATGGCATCGGTCAATGACTGGGGGCCAGCGGTGTGATCAAAATATTTATCACTAATCAGCACGGTGAATTGCTCGAGTTGCGCGAGGAGGTCGGTCATCAGTTGTTCAAGTTTTACCCGTCGTTGTGTTTCGGTATCGACTTTGGCCAGCTCTTCTAAATCGGCAAGTTGTATATCGTTTAACGATTTAATAATGATTTTATGCTCAGGACTAAGGCCCGCCGTGGGCGCTTCGTTTCTGGGTAATTCTTGAATGTATTTACGCAGTTGATCTACCTGATACAGCAAAGAGCGTGGGTTGGTGCCATCAATCATTAGTAGATCTAAGCCATAGGCAACACGCGCTCGGTTGCGATAGCGGCGGCGAAAGGAGATAAGGGCTTCGACGCTTAATAACACCGACTCTAGGATCTGCTGCTGGGGCCCAGAAGATAACGGCTTGGTTAAGGCGGAACGCAGTAGTTTTGCGGTTTGTAATGCGCGTTCGGTACGGCGGCCAATTTCTTGGAAGGTCCAATCCAGCCCACGCAACATGCTTTCATGATTCAAACCAGACAGCGCCAGTAAAGAGGTAACTAGGCTATCGAGAGACTCTTCTGGTGCTGACGGCAAGCCATTGGTGTAAGCCCGATCTAGCTCATGGATATGGTCACGCAGTTCGTTGATAATAATGCGCGTATCGGCGGAGAGCATTTCTTTGACTTGTTCACCGCAGCTTAACATGGCTTGTAGATTGGCTTTGACTGAACCGGCTCTGGTGCCGTCGGTAATGATGGCAACCAATTCGGCTTCTGGGTTGGCCAGCATGTCGTCATCGGCTTTCATAAAACCGGGCAAGCAGCCAGTTTGCGTCGAGGCCATTTCCAATAATGTCCGCAGGCTTTCTTCGGGCAGAAGGTCCACGCCGTTCATTTGCTTGAAGATAGTACGCAGCAATCGCATGCTGATTTCCGCGCGTTCGGCATAGCGTCCCATCCAGAATAAATTCTCAATGACTCGACTCGGCAAATTGGCTTGCAGGGCTTCATCGTGCAACAGCGCCTGTTCGATAAACGTCGTGTGTTCTTCAGGTTCTGCCGCGAGCACCCAAGTGTCTTTGCTTTTTGAGTTGGAAATATTCGAGACGATGGTTTCCTGGGCGGACTCGCCCGTGCGAGACAACCCGCCGGGCATGACGGTGTAACCGGTTGGGTTCGACACGGTGAATGCGCGCAAAATGCTGGGTCTGGCCTGCATTTTGCCTTCTAACCAAATCGGTGACATGGAGCCTGGCACATAACTTTGTGCGGCATACAGGTGCGGTTGTTTTTTGATTTTTTCGAGGGTGCTGAGCTTTTGTTTTTCTGTCAGCGTATGGCCATAAATGCTGTTGTGATGGCGAATCGCAGGCTTGATGATCAGATTGTTAAGATTCGCCAAGACGTACTGCAGATCATCGCTGTCGCCACACCACCAGGTTGCGACGGAAGGAAGGGCGAGTTGTTCGCCCATTAAAAATTCGCTGACGGCGGGTAGAAACTTGATTAGCGCGGGCGTTTCTAGAATGCCGCTGCCTAAGGGGTTGGCTAATACCACGTTGCCCGCTCGTACCACTTCTAATAATCCTGGCACCCCAAGAAACGAATCGGCTCTCAGTTCCGCTTGATCGCAGTAGGCGTCATCGACGCGACGTAAGATGACATCAACACGGGCTAGGCCGTTGAGGGATTTCATCCACACTGCGCCATTGCGAACGGTTAAATCGCTGCCTTGTACCAGTGAAAAACCTAGATAATTGGCCAGATAGGCTTGTTCAAAATAGGTGCTGCTTAACGCGCCAGGGCTCAGTACGACGATGCGCGGGGTGTCTGTCCATTGGCTGGCTAACGACGACAGCATGTTTTTAAACGACAAGAAAAAGCCAGCGAGCCTGCGTACCTGGCTATCACGGAAACTGTTTGGAATAACCCGTGACACCACGGTGCGGTTTTCCAGTGCATAGCCTGCACCATTGGGCGCTTGGGTTCTATCGCCAATCACTTGAAAGTGACCGCTAGGGTCCCGTACCAGATCGACCGCATGGAACAATAATTGATGGGCGCCAGGCACGGTAACGCCGTGGCATTGGCGTAGAAAACCTGGGTGACTAAAGATGATTTCAGCAGGAATAATGCCGTTTTTAAGCAGCTCTTGTGGGCCATAAAGATCTTTTAGCATGAGATCAAGCAAGGTCGAACGTTGGGCTAGACCTTGTTCGATAACCTGCCATTCGTCAGTCTGAATAATATTAGGAATAAGGTCCAGCGACCAGACACTGGGCGTGAGTGGGTCGCTGGTTAAATTATAGGTCGCGCCGTCTTCACGTAGGATGCGCTGGGCACGGCGTTGCCGGTCGAGCATTTCCTCATTGGTTAGACTGCCCATGCTGCGCATAATCGATTCCCAGTGGGCGCGCGGTTGGCGATCTTCCGTGAAGGCCTCATCATAAGCATTTATCGGTGTATTGTAGGCGGCAGATAACGTCGGTTTTTCATCGATTACCGACGTTAAAAAAGTACCTGTTTGAAGTTGCATAATGTGCCTGAGCCTAAAAAATTAATTATTAGAGAACATTATACTGCTTCCTTAGATCTAATGTATGAGGATATTCATTCATGGGTTCTTCCGCCGGTGGCGACATGGTACGTGGCTCGTTGCCATTCGGATAAAAAGAACGCAATGCATCGAAAGCCGACGCTGGTGACAGCGTACCTTGAGTGAAACCATGATCCCAAAAACGGTTCACGCGCCGCGCTTCCGCTTCGTTGCTGTTGACCGGTACATTGTCATAGGTGCGCCCGCCAGGGTGAGACACATGATAAGTACAACCGCCGACGGATAAGCCGTTCCAGGTATCAATTAAATCAAATACCAACGGCGCATCAATGCCCAATGTTGGGTGCAACGCAGACGGTGGCGCCCAAGCCTTGTAACGCACGGCTCCAACGTACTCGCCTTTGCGGCCGGTGGCACGGATAGGCACTCGACGACCATTACAGCTCAACACATAGCGGCCGTCTGTTACCCCAGACAATTTTACTTGCAAACGTTCAACGGAAGAGTCCACATAGCGAGCAGTGCCCGAGCCAGTAATTTCTTCTCCTAGCACGTGCCAAGGCTCAATCGCCCAACGCAGTTCAATTTCCATGTCGTCGATTTTTTGACGGCCATAATGCGGGAAACGGAACTCTTCAAATGGCGCCAGCCATTCCAGTTTGAAGGGGAAACCATGGCGTTGCAGATCTTCGACCACTTCTTTGACATCTTGCCAAACAAAATGTGGCAGCATGAATTTGTCGTGCAGACTGGTGCCCCAACGCACCAAAGGTTTTTTGTAGGGTTCTTTCCAGAAACGTGCGACTAAGCAGCGCAACAACAGCATTTGTACCAGAGACATGTGCGGGTGTGGCGGCATTTCAAAGCCACGGAATTCTAATAAGCCCTGACGACCACTGGCGCTGCCAGCGGCGTAAAGCTTATCGATACAGAATTCAGAGCGATGGGTGTTGCCGGTAATGTCGACCAGCAAGTTGCGCATTAAACGATCGACGAGCCAAGGCTCATCGACGAGACCGTCGGGCATGTTTTGGAAGGCAATTTCCATTTCATACAAGGCTTCATCGCGGCCTTCATCTGGACGTGGTGCTTGGCTGGTTGGGCCAATAAACATACCCGAAAAAAGATACGATAAACCGGGATGATGTTGCCAAAACGTGACCAAGCTTTGTAGCAATTCAGGGCGACGTAACAGCGGGCTGTCGGCCGGTGTGCGTCCCCCCAGTGTGACGTGATTCCCCCCACCGGTGCCAGTGTGGCGACCATCCAGCATGAATTTTTCGGCGCCAAGGCGAGACAAGTAGGCTTGGTGGTATAGCGTTTCAGTATTGTGAACCAACTCTTTCCAGCTCGCTGCCGGGTGAATATTTACCTCGATCACCCCTGGGTCTGGCGTAATCAGGAACTTTTGTAGGCGAGGGTCTTTGGGTGGTTCATAGCCTTCGATTACAATCGGTAGATCGAGTTTTTTCGCCACCGTTTCAAGGTGTCCTAGTACGTCTACAAAGTGCTCAAGATGCGTCATCGGCGGCATGAAAACATGCAAACGGCCATCGCGTGGTTCGATACACAGCGTGGTGCGAATGACATTTCTCAGCGTCTTTTCAGGTAAGGTCTTTTCAGCGTTAGGCGCGGTAGGCGCTGGTTTTTTGGCGAAATGCTGTTTGGCGACGCTGTCTAATACCGCGTGGTCTTTTTTGTTTGCCAAAGGCTGACGAGGGTCGAACGGGTCACGTTCAGGGATACGGTCTTCTTCGGCTTGGGCTGGCAAAGCATTTAGCGGCAAACGATAGCCCATTGGGCTGTCGCCGGGAATCAAGGTGATCACGTCGCTGCGCATGGGCCAAAGGGAGCTGTTCCAACGTTTGTTAATATCATCAAATTCCAATGGTAAGACAAACCCCGTTGTTGTACTTAAACCACGACTAAGCAGCTTGGCAAGTCGACGGCGCTCTAAGTCGTCTTTTAAATCGGCTTTGGTGGGGTCGGCATCCACTGGCAGCGATTGCTCCATCCACAAGTAATACAGGGTGTCTTCATAGCTGCTTTGTAGATAGTGTGTGTCCAACGCGAGTTTTTCACACAATAGTTCGCCAAAGGCTTGGGCATCTTTAATGGTGTGTTGGTAGTTTTTGTCGACGCGCGCTAAGTATTTAGGGTCATTCCATAAGGCTTCGCCATCGGTGCGCCAGAAACAGCCCAGCGCCCAACGCGGCACTTCTTCCCCCGGATACCATTTACCTTGTCCGTAATGAAGTAGACCGTTAGCGCCAAATTCTTGCTTCATTTTAATCAATAAGTCTTTGGCAAGTTTGAGCTTTTCGGCGCCTAGTGCGCCGGTGCTCCATTGTTCTGAATCCATGTCATCGATGGAGACGAAGGTCGGTTCACCGCCCATTGTCAGGCGAACATCGCCTTCTTCAAGCTGTTTGTCGACGGCAAAGCCAAGGGCTTTAATCGTATCCCATTCGCCTTCGGCATAGGGTTTGGTGACTCGTGGGTCTTCGTGGATGCGGGTGACGATATTGGTATAACTAAATTCGCATTCACACTCGTCGATGAAGCCGGTAATAGGCGCCGCCGAAGCGGGCTCTGGCGTACAGGCGAGCGGAATATGACCTTCGCCAGCAAACAAGCCAGACGTCGGGTCTAAGCCAACCCAGCCTGCGCCCGGTAAAAAGACTTCACACCATGCGTGCAAGTCGGTGAAGTCTTCTTCTGGGCCGGACGGGCCATCGAGTGCTTTGACGTCTGAGGTGAGCTGAACAAGGTAGCCAGAAGCGAATCGTGCGGCTAAACCAAGACTACGCAGTATTTGCACCAGTAGCCAAGAGGTATCACGACAGGAACCTTTTTTAAGCGTTAGCGTTTCTTCACAGGTTTGAACGCCGGGTTCTAGGCGAATGCCATAACCAATATCGGCCGCTAAACGGCTGTTGATAGCAACTAGGAAGTCATTGGTTGGTGTACTTTTACGGTCAACGGTTGATAGCCATTTATCCAATAGCGGACAGGATTCCGTTACCTTTAGGTAAGGTTCGAGTTCTTTTTTAAGTTCTTCTTTATAGGCAAATGGAAACGCTTCTGCATAGCTTTCCACAAAGAAGTCGAATGGATTAATCACCGTCATGTCGGCGATGACTTCCACATAAAACTCTAGCTTGTTGGTTTTTTCTGGAAACACTAAGCGCGTTTGAAAGTTACCAAACGGGTCTTGCTGAACATTGACGAAGTGGGTTTCCGGCAGCACCTTGAGTGAGTAGGCGTGAATTTTCGTACGAGAATGTGCGGCAGGTTGCAGTCTTAGAACATGGGGTGCCACATTGATAAAACGGTCAAACTCGTAGGTCGTCTTGTGCTGTATTGCAACTCTAATGGTCATGCCGCGTCTCCTTGCCGAAAATGGAACCAGTTTTGGGTGATCTGGTGATTGATGTCGATGATGGCTATTTGCAGATCGTTTAAATGATTGTGAAAATCTTCGTCCAAATCTTCTGAACTGATAAGCGGATAATCGAACTGAAGAATTTTATCGACTTTAGCGGTAATTAATCCGGCTCGTGGCAATTTTGTTGCCGCTTCGCCTATTTGCCCAAAACAATAGGCTAGGGTGCGAGGAAAGCAGGGGTCATTCATTAAAAAGGTCACGGCTTTGGCCCCATTGATGGAGGTTCGGATGGTGCGGCGATAGTCCATGTAGGCGCTTTGTGATTTTAATACTTTTGACCAGGTTACTTGACCAAGTTGAATTCTGGCTTCCGGTTCGGATTCCAACATCAGCGACACCGCCGCATCCAGAATACGTGTGCCCATGTCGGCACGCTCTAAATAACGGCCCATGATGAGGAAGTGCCAGCCACAATCTCGACTCATGGCGCCGGCAAATAGCCCGATGATTTTCTGGCAACCTTCAATAATGGTGTTCAAAAAGAGATGACGTTCTGAACGGTTAATGCCTTGCTTGATGTTTTGTTGTGCGTATAAATCCAGTTCGTTAATCAGTTCCCACGTTTCCTTTGGCACCACATCTCGGGTGGTACGAATGTTTTCGCGGACCATTTTCAAGGACGATAACATAGAGCTGGAGTTGGTGTCGTCGGCTAACAGAAATTTGACCACATTGCGTTCGTCTTTGACTTTATAGCGTTGTTCAAACCCTTCTTCGCCACTTAATATTTCGATGAGGTTGTACCAAGACACTTTAATGTCTTTGGGAAGGTCGAACAGTAAATCGTCATACACACTGACCAAACGGGCGGTGTTTTCAACGCGCTCCAAATACCGGGCGCTCCAATATAAGCGTTCTGCGACTCTAGATAACATAATGACTACCCCTTTGTTTCAACAATCCAAGTGTCTTTACTGCCACCACCTTGTGATGAATTAACCACCAGTGAGCCTTTTTTCATGGCCACGCGAGTGAGGCCGCCAGTGGTGACGTAGGTCTCCTTGGCTTGCAAGATAAAAGGACGAAGGTCTAAATGGCGAGGTTCTAAGACACCTTTGGCAATAAGCGTGGGTGCGGTGGATAACTTTAAGGTTGGTTGCGCAATGTAGTTGCGAGGGTTTTTGGTAATAAGCTCGGCAAACAGTGCTTGTTCTTTTTTGGTTGAATGGGGCCCCACTAACATGCCATAACCGCCGGATTCGTTGGCGGGTTTGACGACCAATTTATCGAGATTTTCTAATACGTAGGCGCGTTGTTCTGGGTCGTCGCACAAGAAGGTTTTGACGTTGTTCAGAATCGGCTCTTCGTTCAAGTAGTAACGAATAATAGCCGGAACATACGCGTACACTACTTTGTCATCGGCGACGCCAGCACCCGGCGCGTTTGCTAAGGCGACATTGCCTTTTCGCCATGCGCGCATGAGTCCAGCCACGCCCAACACAGATTCAGGGTCGAATGCTTCGGGATCAATAAATAAATCATCAATACGCCGATAAATAACATCGACGCGCTCTGAACCGTCGATGGTTTTCATGTAAACGCAGTCGTCATCGCCGACAAATAAGTCGCTGCCTTCGACCAACTCGGCGCCCATTTGTTGTGCCAAGAAGGCGTGTTCAAAATACGCCGAGTTATAAATGCCAGGCGTTAATACGACAATTTCAGGCTTGTCTATGTCTCTTGGGGACAAGGCTGCCAAGGTATCAAACAATTGCGAGGTGTATGAATCGACTGGCAATATGGATTCGTTTTCAAACAATTCCGGCAACACACGCTTGGTAATGGCGCGGTTTTCCAGCATGTAAGACACGCCTGAGGGCACACGTAAGTTGTCTTCTAATACAAAAAAATCGCCATTTTCATCGCGTACCAAGTCGGTGCCACAAATATGCGCCCAAACACCGTAAGCGGGTGAGACACCGACGCATTCCGGTCGGAAGTTTTTGGAGTCTTTAATGATGTGTTCTGGAATGATGCCGTCTTTGATGACGTTTTGATCGTGGTAGAGGTCGTTGATGAAGAGGTTAAGCGCTTTGAGGCGTTGTTTTAAACCTGCTTCTGCGATTTTCCAATCTGATGCTTCTATGGTTCGGGGGACAATGTCGAAGGGCCAGGCTCTGTCTATGTTGCCTTCTTCGGTGTAAATCGTGAAGCTAATGCCCATTTCTTGTATGGTTGCTTCGGCGGTGAGACGCCTTTTTTCGAGTTCGTCTTCTGACAGGCTGTCTAAATACCCCAATAGTTGCGCTGCTGGGGCTCTTGGTGCGCCGTTGTTATCGATTAACTCGTCAAAAAAAATAGATGATTGGTATTGGCTCGTTAATTTTTCCATGTGTACCTCGTTCTCTTTAATTCAAGCCGGAGGTGGGTGCCTTAAATAAGCACATTTTTAGTGTTCTTTTTTAGTGCGCCCGCCCTGTATTGGGGAGACTTCTTCACTATAAGGTTAAACCCAGTGGCGTGGTTGTTTGTCTATTGGGTCACGTTTAGTGTTTTCGCACTACTTGGGAAATAAAGCAAGGATCAAGCCATAGTATTTGAAAAGTAAAGCGCTCTTGTTTATTGGCTGTTTAGCGACACAGATCGGTTTTCTTCGAGCAAAAATTCGTTACTATGTTGCCTTTATCGGTGTCAATAATAGCCGCGTCATGAATAAAAGAGGAAAGGTGAGTGAGTCAGGTAAATCGGGTTGTGATTGCGGGCGCTGGGATTGGCGGCTTGTGTACCGCGCTTGCTTTGGCTAAGCAAGGCATTCAAGTGGTGGTGTGTGAACAAGCCCCGAGCCTTGGCGAAGTCGGGGCGGGTCTGCAGATGAGCCCTAATGCCTTAAAGGTGTTACGCCAACTGGGGTTGGAAGCTGACTTAAGCCACTTTGCTTTTGTGCCCCAACATGCCGCTATCCGAGACTATAAAAGCGGCGAGTATTACCTCAAATCGCCTTTAGGCACGCTGGCTGAGGCGCGTTATGGTGCGCCTTATTGGCATTTGCATCGTGCTGATTTGCATCGAGTTTTAGCGGATTCATGCAAGCGAGCAGGCGTTGAATTGATATTAAAGGCTGCTGTGACGGGGTATCGTGAGGATCCAGAACGCAATCAAGTGTTTTTATGCTTAGACGATGGGCGTGAGTTTGGTGCGGATTTATTAATTGGCGCAGACGGTATTCGTTCAAAAGTACGTGAACAAATGCTGGGGCAAGAACAGCCACGCTTTATGGGGCAGGTGGCGTGGCGCGGCGTGATTCCGGTCAGCGATCTAACGGTGGCGGTTAAGCCCGATGCGTGTGTTTGGGCGGGACCTGGGCGGCATTTTGTCAGTTACTATTTGCGTGGCGGTGATTATGTGAATTTTGTCGCCGTAGAAGAGCGCAGCGATTGGCAATCTGAATCATGGCGTGAAGAGGGCGACGTGGAAGAATTAAAACGTGCTTTTGCTGGTTGGCATCCTGAAGTGAGTGATTTACTTAACGCGGCGAGCAGTGCCTTTTTGTGGGCGTTGAATGGCCGTGATGCACTGCCCACTTGGCATCAAGGTCGAGCGGTTTTATTGGGCGATGCCTGTCACCCGATGTTGCCTTTCATGGCGCAAGGTGCGGCAATGGCGATTGAAGACGCTTATGTTTTGGCTCAGTGTTTATCGCGCTATCCATTGGCCGAGGCGTTAACAAACTATGAACGGGTTCGAAAACCACGAGCCACCCAGATACAGCAGCTGTCGAAAGGCAATGCTGGCTTGTACCATATGCACGGAGGTGTGTTGGGTAAAATGAAATTAAACGCGCTTCAAGCCGCGGCTCGCCTTGCTCCAAGGGTCATTCAGTCTAAGCTAGACGCGGTGTATGGTTACGATGTGATAGCCGAATTCCCTCCTCTGCAGTGATGTGAAACGGTTAAACTAAGGAAAAATTTAGCTTCTTTTGTTATTTTATCGTCTATTCTTTTTCTTTTAGCATGGATCTTTTATCGTTGTCGGCGAGCGGGGCGACTATGCGATAGGGCGTCTCGCTTTTTACTCAAGTATTAAGTTATTAACAATCAAACTATTAAGCATTAAACGAGATAAGGATAGCGTTATATGATCGTTTTATCGGTTCTATTTTTTGTCATGGGTATCGCGTTGCTGCTGGGTGGTGGCTGGCTGGTGTCTCTCGATGGCAGTTATTATTATGCAATAGCGGGGGTGGCATTGATTGCGGTGGCTTTGTTGTTACGAAAACGTAATACAGTAGCCAATGTCATTTATGCTGTTTTGTTGGTCGGTACATTGGTTTGGTCGATTAGCGAGTCCGGTTTAAGCTGGTGGTCTTTGGCGACGCGTATGGGCTTGTTTTTAGTATTAGCCATCCCTTTGTTGTTGTTTGCTTTGAGCAAACAGCGTGGTGGATTAAGTATTTTATTTCCGGCTTGGGTGGTGACAGCGTTAGTCACTCTTTCCCCTTTGTTTATGATATCACCAAGCACGATAGAAGGTGAGTTAACGCGTTCTGTTACTGTGTCGAATGCCGATCTGGGCGACGTTGATCAAGAAGATTGGAATGCTTATGGACGCAGTAATTTAGGACAACGCTTTTCACCTTTGAGCCAAATTACGCCAGATAACGTGAATCAACTTCAGTTGGCATGGCAATATCAGACCGGCGATAAGAAAGGGCCGAAGGATATTGGTGAGACAACCTACGAAGCGACACCATTAAAATTGGGCAATGCGCTTTATGTTTGTACACCACATAATTGGGTTGTGGCGTTAGACGCCGACAGTGGTGAAGAAAAATGGGTATACGATGCCAAAGTGCCTGCAGATAGCCAGCGTCAACATCAGACTTGTCGAGGCGTCTCTTATTTACCGCCGTCCGGTACAGATACGCTTCCGCCCGTTC
The DNA here is from genome assembly GCF_020694005.1 of Marinomonas profundi. Taxonomy (NCBI): domain Bacteria; kingdom Pseudomonadati; phylum Pseudomonadota; class Gammaproteobacteria; order Oceanospirillales; family Oceanospirillaceae; genus Marinomonas; species Marinomonas profundi. The sequence continues at coordinate 2,371,811 of NZ_CP073013.1, forward strand.
AAACCGCGTCGGTTCCTGCTGAGAGCTTAAACAGTATGCAGTGTGATGCGCAGTTGTTTTTACCAACGTCTGACGCACGCCTAATTGCCGTGGACCCAACAACCGGGGCGCGTTGTGCTAACTTTGCAGAAAATGGTGTGTTGGATTTAATGCACAATATGCCGTTTAAACAGTCGGGCTATTATTATTCTACTTCGCCACCACTGGTTGCCGGTGGTGTGGTGATTGTCTCTGGGTCTGTTAATGATAACTACGATATCAACTCTCCCTCTGGCGTGATTCGCGCTTATGATGTGAAAACAGGGGCGTTAAAGTGGAATTGGGATTCTGGCAATCCTGATGATACGGCTCCATTGGGGGCAGATGAGGTTTATGCGACAAGCTCACCAAACAGTTGGTCGGTGGCCAGTGCGGATGAAGCGTTGGGATTAGCGTATTTTCCGATGGGAAATCGTACACCGGATCAGCTTGGCATGTACCGTTCTCCAGCGGAAGAGAAGTACGCCACTTCTGTTGTCGCCTTGAGTTTGGATACAGGTGGCGTCGCTTGGGTACAGCAGTTTGTTCATCATGATTTATGGGATATGGACACCCCGGCTCAACCTTCTTTATTAGATTTAGATACGCCATCAGGTAGGCAGCCAGCTTTGGTTGTGCCAACCAAGCAAGGTGATGTCTACGTGTTGAACCGAGCAACCGGTGAGCCTATTTTCCCGATTACCGAAGAGCCAGCACCACAAGGTGCTATTCCTGGAGATTATACGGCGAAAACGCAACCTACCTCGGCGTTGTCCTTTAAACCGGCCGATCTAACCGAAGCGGACATGTGGGGGGCGACGCCATTGGATCAACTACTGTGTCGTATTGAGTTTAAACAATTACGTTATGAGGGACGCTATACGCCGCCATCAGAGCAGGGTTCGATTGTTTATCCTGGCAATTTTGGCGTATTTAACTGGGGAAGTATTGCGGTCGACCCCAAACGTCAACAAATGTTTGGCATGCCCTTGTATTTGGCATTTACCTCTACCTTGGTGGCAAAAGAAGGCTTGGACTTAAGTGAATCTAATAAAGGGGAGCAAGGTGTTAATGCAAATGAAGGGGCCGAGTTTGCCGTTCAGTTGCAACCTTTCTTATCTCCTCTAGGCGTACCTTGTCAGCAACCGCCGTGGGGTTATGTGGCTGGTGTGGACCTTAAAACGGGTAAAACAGCGTGGCAGCATAAAAACGGCACTATCGAAGATATGACGCCCTTTAAATTACCCGTCAGAATAGGCGTGCCAGGTATTGGTGGCCCGATTATTACGGATGGTGGCGTCGTTTTCATGGCGGCATCGGTTGATGATTATCTGCGCGCTTATGATTTATCCAATGGCAAAGAATTATGGAAAGGCCGTTTGCCAGCGGGCGGACAAGCGACGCCAATGACCTACTTAAACAGCAAAGGCGAGCAAATGGTTGTTCAAGTGGCTGGGGGGCATGGCTCTATTGGTACGACCATTGGCGATTATGTCGTGGCTTATAAACTTAAAAAGTAACTTTTTTACAGTTCTTTTTTATCGATTAGCTATTTTATAGAGAGACTGTCTTTAATCTCTTTGGGTTTAATTCCCCGCAGCTTGCTGCGTAAATAGCTAAAATCCAGCGTTGTCATTCCCGCGAAGGCGGGAACCCAGTAAAGTGTCTAAATAAGGTTATTTTCGATGACCGTAAGGGCTTGATTCCCGCCTTCGCGGGAATGACACACTGATACCTCGCCCCTTGGGGCGGAGTTATTCATTAAGTAACAACAAAGCCCAGTATTGAAGTAGTCAGAGAGTTGGCTATTTTAATAACTGGGTTTTTTATCGCTTTAATATTTTATATAGCGATTATGTATAATGGCTTGTCTTATTTTCTATTTTTGTTATAACGTTTCGCGACAAATACATCACTATTAGTTATTGGCTTCGCCAATTGGTTTTTACTATCATTTGCGCCTTTCTTCCTTCGACCACAAGTTGCGGGACTCACTTAACTCTGGAAACCTCAGACGATATGACTTCTAAATCTCCTCTGGCCTTGTTGCCTCTGTTACTTTTTCTTGTGCTTTTTGTCGGTAGTGGCCTTTGGTACCAGTCCGAAGGTGTGGACTTTGCCTTCTATCAAATATCGGCGCCTGTGGCTATTTTGCCCGCGATTGCTTTGGCTATTCTATTAGGCAAAGGCCATTTTAATCAGCGCATTGAGACCTTTATTAAAGGGGTGGGTGATAACACTATTATTACCATGATCCTGATCTATTTGCTGGCTGGCGCCTTTGCGAGCGTGGCAAAAAGTGTGGGCGGTGTGGACGCAACGGTGAATTTTGGCTTGAGCATTGTGCCGCCTTCGTTGCTGTTGCCTGGCTTATTTGTGATTACGGCGTTTGTGGCAACGTCGATGGGAACCTCCATGGGAACCATTGCAGCCATTGCCCCGATTGCGATTGGTGTTGCCGAAGCGGCAGATTTACCTTTATTGCTGACGGTTGGTACTGTGATTGGCGGTGCGATGTTTGGTGATAACTTATCGATCATTTCGGACACCACCATTGCGGCGACTCGCACTCAAGGTTGTGACATGCGAGATAAGTTTCGTATGAACTTCAAAATCGCCTTGCCTGCGGCGTTGGTTACCTTGGTGTGGTTGTTTTTCCAAAGCGGTGATGCGCACATTACGGACATTAAAGATTACGACTTAATTCTTGTGTTGCCTTACGTGGCGGTACTAGGCTTGGCGATCGCGGGTGTTAATGTCATGTTAGTGTTGTTCAGCGGTATTATTTTAGCGGGTGTGATTGGTCTGACCATGCAGGCAGATTATTCGGTCGCTTCTTGGTCTGCTGATATTTATGCTGGTTACACAGGAATGCAGGAGATTTTGATTCTTTCCTTGTTGATTGGCGGTCTTGCTGCCTTGATGAAATCTCAAGGTGGATTGAATTGGATTGTCGCTGCGATTGAACGTATTAGTCGCGCTTTGGGTGCGAAAGCGGGATCAACTCGAGCGGGTGAGCTGAGCATCAGCGCGGCGGTCGCATTAACCAACTTATGTACGGCGAACAACACGGTTTCTATTTTAATTAACGGCTCTGTCGCAAAAAATATTGCTGAACGTTACAATGTTGATCCGAAACGCAGCGCTAGTTTGTTGGACATTTTTTCTTGTGTGGTGCAAGGCGTATTACCTTACGGCGCACAAATATTATTGGCGTCTTCTTTGGCGGCGGTCTCACCCTTTGCTTTGATTGGCTATGTTCAGTACAGCTGGTTATTAGCGGTAGCGGCATTGATTTCGATTGTTATCGCTTGGCCAAAAGGTACGAAATAAGCCTTAACAACGCCAAGAAACTATCTTGAGAGCCTGCGTATCCAGTGGTAAAAGACTGGTCGCAGGCTTTTTTGTTTTTACCGCGAGTTTGTTTTTTAATTGAGCGGTTTTTTGTGCGTCGATTTTTTTAGTGAGCGAGTCTGTTTGGCTTTGTTAACTTGACAGTAAGGATGATGGATTGAAACAAGGTACTCATGTAAAGGCCGAGCTTATTCTGGTGTTGGTAACCATTTTGGCCGGATTTGGTTGGATATTTTCTAAGGAAGCCTTGGCAGGATTGCCACCGCTGTTTTTTATGGGGGTGCGTTTTATCATCGCGGGCTTTGTTTTGTTCTTAGCGGGGCAAAAGTATTTTAAAGGGCTGGATTGGCAAGACGTTAAGCAGGCGAGTTTAGTCGGTGTGGTCATGGGCATTACCATGCTGTTTTGGGTGACGGGGTTAGATCAGGGTTCGAGCCTAGGGGTTGGGGCTTTTATTACTAGTCTTGGAGTGGTGTTGGTACCAGTGGTTGCGCGGTTTATGTTTGGTGCCCGGCCACCGTTAAGTATTTGGCTGGCCTTGCCTATTGCCGTTGTTGGGTTAGGTTTTTTAGCCTTGAATAATGGCTTGAGTTTTGAATTTGCGCATGTGTATTTTTTGGGAACGGCAGTGTGCATGGCGTTTCAGTTGAATTTATTGTCACGCTTTTCAATGCGCATGCATGCCTTGGTATTAACCGCGATACAGTTGAGTATGGCGGGTTGTTTGCTGCTTTTCTTATCGCTGTTAACGGAAACCTTGCCTCATAGTATTAGCATTGAAGTCGCTGGGTGGCTTTTGGCTAGTACCTTGATCGCCACTAGTCTGCGGTTTTTATTGCAGACGTATGGCATGAGTTTAACGCCTGTCAGTCATGCCGCGGTGATTATGAATTTAGAGCCTGTTTGGACGGCTATTTTTGCCATTCTTTGGTTTAGTGAGTCTATGGGGTTGGGTCAAGTGGTTGGCTGTTTGTTGATTTTCATCGCTATGTTGGTGAGTCGCTGGCCACAAATAAAAGCGATTTTCAAACCTTCTCGCTCGTCTTAATCAAACGGTGATGACGACGAGGGTGTGGCGCTAGTAATCGGGCAAAATAGCATCCAATGCTTGGCGATAAATCTGCTGCGTTTCTTGGTTGAAGGGGCGGGTTTGAAAATCCCAGCGCGCCAGCAAGCCTTCAGCGAGCGTCACCAGCATTTCAATGCGCGCAATGGCCTCATTTTTTGTTATGGTCGGATAGCGCGACTGTAAAATGCCGATTGCTCTGTCTTGTAAGCGATAATGTGACTCGATATGGATTTTGGCAACAACAGGGTTGCGTGTGGCTTCGGCTTGAATTTCTGTGTGCATGATCCTCATGTTGTGAGTGTCTTGATTTTCTTCTGAAAAATGTCGTTCCAGCCAGTCTTTTTTGTCCAAAAAAGACGCCATAAACTGTAATCTTGTTTGGGTAAACTGCTCGACCAATGCGCAAATAATGTCGTCTTTGTGAGCAAAGTAACGGTATATTTGTCCCACACTTAAGCCTGCTGATTTAGCAATCTCACTCATGCTTGCCTTGTGGAAGCCTTTGATTAAGACGTGTTGTTCCATGGCATCAATAATGCATTGTTTTCGTTGAGCGCCATTATAGGGTAATTTACGAGTTCTCATTTATTTGCACGTTTTTTGATGTATTAGGTGTAGAGCTTAGATTATAGTGTTAATGAATGATCATTCTCAATATTTGTAAAGGACGTTTCCTCAATGTTGTCTAAATTTAAATATGTTCCAAGTGTGTTGCTGGTTGTGTTGCTGGCAGGGTGCCAAGAGGCGGGCTCCAAGTCTGCTGAAGCGCCTGCTGCACCCAAAACTCAAGTGGGTATTGTAACTATTGAGCCTGAAAAAGTCGATTTGATTACCGAGCTTCCGGGGCGCACAACGTCAAGTTTAGTCGCAGAAATTCGTCCTCAAGTTGGCGGTATAGTAAGAATGCGCTTTTTTGAAGAAGGGCAGGACGTCAAAAAGGGAGACCTACTTTATGAATTGGATGACTCGACTTATGTTTCTTCCTATAAGCAGGCACAAGCCGATTTGGAATCAACTAACGCCAGTTTAAAATCTGCGCAATTAAAATATGAGCGCTACACCCAGTTACGCAAACAGAATAATGTTTCACAGCAAGATCTTGATGACGCACAAGTGGCGTATTTAGAAGCAAGAGCCAGACAAAAAGGCTCTGAGGCGGCATTAGAAAGCGCCAAGATCAATTTAGATTACACCAAAATCAAATCCCCAATTGATGGCCGTATCGGCATTTCACAAGTTACCGTCGGTGCCTTGGTAACCGGCAGCCAAGCGACGGTGATGACGACGGTGCGGTCACTTGATCCCATCTTTGTTGATTTGGCACAAACCAGTTTAGATCAGCTTAAACAACGCACTTTTTTGGCCTTGGAGGATGTTGATAAAGGCTCTAATAAAGTCGCTTTAATATTGGAAGATGGCAGCAAATATCAAGACGAAGGCACCTTGAAAGCCCGTGAGGTAAGTGTGAATGAGTCGACTGGCAGTGTCACGCTTCGAGCAGAATTTCCTAATCCGGATAACTTGTTGCTTCCTGGTATGTTTGTGCGTGGTTTGATTCATGAGTTAACACACAATGCTGCACTTCTGGTGCCACAACAGGGTGTGTCGCGAGATGTTAAAGGCAACCCAATCGCGTATGTTGTTAATGCAGATAATGTGGTGGAAAGCCGAATTCTAACGGTTGAGCGCGCTGTTGATAACCAGTGGTTGGTCACGGACGGTATTAAAATGGGTGATAAAGTTGTGGTAGAAGGTTCTTCGAAAGTGAGAGCGGGAAGTGAAGTGACCACTGTCAATATGAAGCGTGATGATAAAACGGGCGCCATCGTTGCCGATGCAGCTAGTGACTCTTTGGCCCAAGGAAATTAATCTATGTTTGCGCAATTTTTTATTAATCGACCGGTCTTTGCATGGGTTATTTCCATTGCCATTATGCTGGCAGGTCTTGCTTCTATCATGGCTTTGCCAATCTCTCAGTATCCAAACGTAGCACCACCGACCATTAGTATTTCGGCCACCTATTCAGGGGCGTCTGCAGAAACGGTTGAAAACAGTGTGACGCAAATATTGGAACAGCAGCTGACAGGGCTTGATGGTTTGTTGTATTTCTCGTCTTCGAGTAGTTCGACCGGTCGTACCAGTATTAATGTGACCTTTGAGCAAGGCACGGATGCGGACATTGCTCAGGTTCAAGTGCAGAACAAGATTCAGCAAATAACCTCTAATTTACCGACCTCAGTACAGCAAAATGGTGTGATGGTTAGGAAATCAAACTCTGATTTCTTAATGGTCGCGGCGGTTTATGACGAAACAGATAAAGATACTGCGAATGATATTTCTGACTTTTTAGTGTCGAGTATTCAAGACCCTGTTTCTCGTGTCGAGGGTGTCGGTAGTATTCAGGTATTTGGTGCTGAGTATGCGATGCGAATCTGGTTGGATCCGCTGAAATTAGCCTCTTATAAATTGATGCCTTCGGATATTTCCAGTGCCATCAAGGCGCAGAATACTCAGGTCGCTGCGGGCAGTTTAGGCGCTTATCCGGTTGTGCCAGGACAAGAGCTTAATGTCACGGTGACAGCGCAATCTAAACTGCAAACAGCGGAAGAGTTTCGCAATATTATTCTGGCTTACGATGATAGCGGTGCGACGGTTCGGCTAAGTGATGTAGCCAAAGTGGAGCTAGGCAGTGAATCTTATGGCTATATTCCACGTTTAAATGGTCACCCTGCTTCTGGGATGGCAATAATGCTGGCGCCTGGTGCGAATGCATTGTCGACCTCTGAGGCGGTTAAAGGCGTATTAAATGGTTTGTCTGGTAGCTTACCAGATGGTTATAAACTTTCGTTTCCTGTTGATAACACCAGCTTTATTCGGATCTCAATCGAAGAAGTGGTGAAAACGCTGTTTGAAGCCATCGCCTTAGTTATTATCGTGATGTTTATCTTCTTACAGAACTGGCGTGCGACGTTAATTCCTGCCATTGCCGTACCTGTGGTGTTATTGGGTACATTTGGTATTTTGGAGTTGTTTGGTTATTCGATCAATACGCTGACTATGTTTGGGGTTGTGCTGTCGATTGGTTTGCTGGTAGACGATGCGATTGTGGTGGTCGAAAACGTAGAGCGCGTCATGGCGGAAGAAAAATTGTCGCCGAAGGAAGCGACGATCAAATCGATGAAAGAAATTACCAGTGCCTTGATTGGTATTGCGGTCGTTTTGTCGGCGGTGTTTTTGCCCATGGCCTTCTTCAGTGGTTCTACCGGGGTTATTTACCGTCAGTTTTCTATTACTATCGTGGCGGCAATGAGTTTGTCTGTGTTGGTCGCATTAACGTTAACCCCTGCTTTGTGTGCCACTTTCTTGAAGGCAAACCATGAAACCAGCCAAAAAGGTTTGGGAGGCTGGTTTAACCGCAATTTTGATCGCGCAACGAACAAATACTTTGGCGGTATCAGTCGACTGATTAAAAAGCCAGTGCGTTGGATGCTTGTTTACGGTGCGATTGTGGCAGGTTTGGGCGGTTTGATGATGAACTTACCGTCAGGCTTCTTGCCCACAGAGGATCAAGGGCGAGTGATGGTGATGGTGTCTTTGCCGGAAGGGGCTTCGATGTCTCGTACCGATAAAGTCATGCGAGAAGTCGAGCGTTATTTCCTCGAACAAGAAAAAAGCAATGTTGATGCTATTTTTACTATTTCTGGCTTTAACTTTATGGGCAGCGGACAAAATGCCGGTATGGCGTTTGTTGCGCTAAAAGAGTGGGATCAACGTGAAGGGCCTGCGAACAGCGCCAGTGCCATTGTCGGCCGTTCATATGGGGCTTTTGCTGGATTGCGTGATGCTCAGATCTTTTCATTGATTCCGCCGTCTATTCAAGGTTTGGGACAAAGCAGCGGCTTTACTTTCCAGTTACAGGCAACGGGTAACACCGACCGAGCGACGTTATTGGAAATGCGTGATGCCTTATTGGCCAATGCCAACGCTAGCCCATTGTTGACCGGGGTGCGTCTTGGTTCTGATTCTGAAGCGCCGCAGTTGCATATTGATATTGACCAAGAAAAAGCGTCGGCGCTCGGTTTGTCTCAGGCGGACATTGGTGCCACTTTAAGCAGTGCTTGGGCGGGTTCTTACGTCAACGATTTTGTCGATCGTGGTCGAGTGAAAACGGTATACATGCAAGGTGAGGCGCAATATCGCTCTTCTCCGCAAGACTTACAGCATTGGTATGTGCGTGGTAACGATAATACCATGACACCTTTTTCGGCTTTTGCTGAGAGTGAATGGACGTATGGGCCAAAGAGTTTGTCACGATTTAATGGCTTGGCGTCTTACGAAATTCAAGGCGCGGGTGCGGATGGCGTGAGTTCTGGTGAGGCAATGGATGAGCTACAAGGTATTTCCAATGAGCTACCCAGTGGCGTAACAGGGGCATGGAGCGGCTTGTCTTATCAGGAACGCTTGTCCAGTGGGCAAACTCAATTGTTATACGCTATTTCCATTCTTGTGGTGTTTTTGTGTCTTGCGGCCTTGTATGAAAGCTGGACGGTGCCATTTTCGGTGATTTTGGTGATACCGCTTGGGGTCATTGGTTCCGCTGCTGCAGCGCATCTACGTGGTTTAGAAAACGATGTCTACTTCCAAGTCGCTTTGTTAACCACGATTGGTTTGTCGTCGAAAAACGCCATTTTGATTATCGAGTTTGCGGAAGCGGCTTACCGTCGAGGGCTTAACGTGTGGGATGCCGCCGCCCAAGCAGCACGCTTACGTTTACGTCCGATTATCATGACCTCTATGGCGTTCATGGTGGGTACACTGCCGTTGGCATTGTCTTCTGGTGCGGGCGCCAACAGCCGAATCTCGATTGGTTCCGGGATTGTAGGGGGCACATTGACCGCAACGGTACTGGCAATTTTCTTCGTGCCATTGTTCTTTGTGATTGTGCGCCGCATTTTCCCTAAACGCCCTGATGGGTTAGTTGAGCCCCACAATATCGATTGATGTTCTAAAAAACGCAGACAAAAAAAGGAGCCCAAAGCGGGCTCCTTTTTTATTGTCTAAATTACAATGATTTAAATAAGTCGTTTACGGACATTCACCACTAGAATTTCGGCGAGAATCACAATAACGAAAATAGCCAAAAGGGACACGGCCACTCGATCCCATTGAAATAAGTTCATCGAGTCATCCAACACTACACCAATGCCGCCAGCACCGACTAAACCAAGCACGGCGGATTCTCGGACATTAATGTCCCAGCGAAAAAGTACAATGCTAAAAAAGGCCGGTAATACTTGTGGCCAGTAACCTTTTAATAAAATCGATAGCCAAGACGCTCCCGTGGCTTTTAGGGCTTCAATTGATCCCATATTCACTTCTTCTAGTGCTTCTCCCAAAAGCTTGCCAACAAAGCCAATCGAACGAAAGGCGATTGCCAGCACGCCAGCGATAACACCCGGACCAAAAATGGAGACAAAAAGCAGCGCCCAAACCAAAGAGTTGACTGAACGAGAAGACACTAGGAAAAACCGTGAAATCCAATGACACCACACTGAGCTGACAATATTACTGGCATTCATCAGCGCCAAAGGAATAGCAAAAATCAAGGTGATTAATGTTCCCAATGTGGCGATGTTGAGCGTTTCAACCATGGCGTCATGGACAGCGGTTGGGTAGTAGGCAAAATCCATTGGCCACATGCGAGAAAACATATCGGCCATTTGTTCTGGCGCATCCAGTAGGAATTCGGGAATGACCTCAACCGATTGAATCGACTGAACAAAGGCCATAACAATAACCAGATAAACGGCATAACGAGATAGCTTCTGTTTTAAGGTAAAGCGTTGCCAGTGGTGATCTATTGTGTTCATAAAGTAGGCTCCAAACTAGCGAAAAATACGGCGGACAATGTTGGACAGAAACTCGCCAAACATGATCAGTGCGATAATGACGATTAAAATAGCCGCAACAAAGTCATAATCAAAACGTTGGAAAGCAGAAAATAGCGTGCCGCCCAAACCCCCCGCACCGACTATGCCGACCATGGTTGAATTGCGTAAATTCGAGTCGAGTTGATAGGTTGAAAAGCCGATAAAACGGGCAAAGACTTGTGGCATGACGGAAAACAGAATGATGCTGGTAAAGCCTGCGCCCGTTGCTCGAATGGCTTCCACTTGTTTGAGAGAAATCTCTTCAATCGCTTCGGCAAAGAGCTTAGCGATAAAGCCTATTGACGCTACGATGAGGGTGAGAATGCCCGCCAACGCGCCAAAACCGACGCTTTTGACGAACAAAATAGCAATGATGACGGGATGAAAAGTACGACACAAGGCGATCAACGTACGTACTGGTGTACTAACCCAGCCCGGCATCAAATTACGGGCGGCAAATAAACCTAAAAATAGAGAAATGAAAATCCCGCAAATGCTGGAAATCACGGCAATCTCTAGGCTTTCTATGAGGCCGCTTAACAACAAAGACCAGCGGCTAAAGTTGGGTGGCACCATTCGAGCTAATAGATCACTGGCGTGTCCTAAACCGCTGTGAATGCGCCCCCAGCTCAGATCCATGGCATCAAAGGAATACACCACATAACAGACGACAAGCAGCCAAAGTGCGCTGACAAACCAGTTATGTTTGAATGGGTTTTCTCTGTCTTTAGTGGAATGTAAGCGAGTAGAATTTAAGCCAGCCATGATTCACCTCCGTATATTTGTTTGAGATGTTCGTCAGTGATGCCTTCTGGTGGGCCGTCGTAGACGACAACGCCGTCACTCATGCCGATCATACGTTTCGCAAAACGACTGGCGAGTTTTACGTCGTGAATATTAACCAGCGCAGGGATGTTTTTTTCTTGTGAAAAACGCTCTAAAAGCTCCATGATTTCGACCGCGGTTTTTGGGTCAAGAGAGGAGGTCGGTTCATCAGCCAACAGGATTTTAGGGTTTTGCATCACTGCTCTGGCAATACCAACGCGTTGCCGTTGACCGCCAGACAAACTGTCAGCACGCTTGCTAGCATGTTCCGTCAAGCCAACGGCATCGAGTAATTCAAAAGCGGTGTTAATGTCTTGTTGACTGAATTTTCGTCGCCATGCTTGCCAGGCTGACATATAGCCAAGGCGTCCAGTGAGTACGTTTTCAATCACAGTGAGGCGTTCGACAAGATTATACTCTTGGAACACCATGCCGACTTGGCGGCGCAGTTTACGCAGTTGCGCGCCTTTGGCTAAACACAGGTCTGCATTATCAAATAAAATTTGCCCTTCTGTTGGGTCAATTAAACGGTTGATACAGCGTAATAGGGTGCTTTTCCCTGTGCCAGAAGGGCCGATGATGGCCACAATGCCAGGTTCTGTGATGTGAATGTCTATGCCTTTTAGAATAGGGTTTCCTGCGGTGTATTCCTTTTTTAAGTTGCGAATTTCGAGAAAATTTGACGGTTGCGCTGTGGTTTGAGTGACAGACATGATGTTTTCCTACAGGCGAATAGGTCTAACAGCCAGATTATTCTGGCTGTTAGTGTTTTTTTAAATGAGTCTTTTAAGATGAACTAAACGATTAAAATGTGCCGCTTATTGAGCTTTACTGGCGGCTTCTTTTTTGCGTTTATCTGCGGCGGCTTTTGCAGCATCGGCTTCGGCGAGCTGTTTAAGGCCTGTTTTTGTGTAAGCGGTGCCAGAAGCATGGGCGATATCGCGGATAACTTGCCAATCTTCTTTGTAGGTAATGGGGAAGAAACGATCAGCGCCACCAAAGGTTTTTTGCATGTCGGCTGGGAAGCGGAAGGTGAAAAAGGCGTGTTTAATTTTCTCCACCAACTCTGGGTTTAGATCATAAGCATAGCCAAATGACGATGTTGGGAAGCGAGGGCTAGTGTAGATAATACGGAAATCCTCTTTATCGACGCGTTTAGCATCAACCATACGTTTTAGAACGTCTGAAGCAACCGGAGCGGCATCGTAATCTCCTGATAGAACGCCCATCACTGACTGATCGTGCTTGCCTGAGTATTTCACTTCATAGTCTTTGTCCGGCGTGAGTCCTAATGCGGGGAAAATAGCCCGTGGCGCTAGGTTTCCTGAGTTTGACGACGCCGATGTGTGGGCCACGACTTTACCTTTTAGGTCCGTCATTTTCATGATGTTGCTGTCTTTTCGGACGATGGTGACTAAGTTGTAGCCTTGAAACGCTTCTTCTGTGCCTTTTACGGCAATAGGAACCAAGCCACCTAGATTAACGGCGTAGCCTGTTGGACCTGTGGAGAAACCAGCAATGTGCAATCGACCTGAACGCAGCGCTTCGACTTCAGCCGCATTGGAGTGAACTGTGTAATAGACGACTTTTTTACCGGTGACGTCACTCAGGTATTTCTGAAAATCACTGAAGGCATCTTTATACACGGCTGGGTCTTCTACTGGTGTATAAGTAAAGACCAGTGTGCTGGGATCACTCCATTGACTTGAATCTTTTGGCAGATCGGCGACTAGGTCGTAGTTTTCGTCACAGAACTTATCGTCCAATACGCCACGGTAGCGACAATCATCCGCTAAAGCAGCATTGCTACCTATCAGTAATGAACCAGAGAGCACTAAACCAGTCAGTAATTTAATAGACATTATTGTTTTCCTCGAGATGTATTTTTTATTGTTATCACCGGTCGGGAGGTTCCGTTGTCGGAGATGAGTCATCCTGCCAGTTAGTAGGATTGACTTAGATAAAGCAAAGCAAATGCCAAGAATTAAAAGTTTATACAAAACATGTGCTTAGCGTATTTTTTAGTTTGTTCTTTATTTTTCCCCTTGTCTTTGGGACTTTTAGGTCTTATGAAAACAGCAAAATGGGTCATTCTTGTCCATCATCGAATGCTTTAAATTGCTGCTTGTCTAGCTGGTGTTTTTTCATTTTTCGATACAGTGTCTTACGCGACATATCCAGTAGCTCGGCCGCTTCATTTAATTGCCCATTTGTTACCCTGAGTCCTTCTTCTATGATGTGGCGCTCGAACTGCTCCATGCGTTCTTCGTAACTGCCGTTGATATCGTCTTCGCGTTTAATAGAGGCTAGGCTGGTTTCACTGATGCCCAGCACAAAACGGTCGGCGGCGTTTTTGAGTTCGCGCACATTGCCCGGCCATGGGTGTTGTATCAAGTATTCTAAATACCTTGGGGTGATTAACGGCAAGGGTTTGGAGAAATGGGCTGCGGCTTTGCGAGCATAGTGATGGAATAGGGGAAGAATGTCTTCTGGACGATCCCTGAGAGGTGGAATGGTTAAACTTGCCACGTTGAGCCGATAAAATAGATCTTTGCGGAACTTTCCTTCTTCGCCTAATTGGGCAAGATTGTCCTTGCTGGCGGCAATAACAGTCAATTCAACGGGAATAGGCTGAGTGCTACCGACACGCTCAATGGTGCGCTCTTGTAATACTCGCAGTAATTTAATTTGCACTGGCAGTGGCATGGTTTCGATTTCATCGAGAAATAAGGTGCCGCCATTGGCGGCTTCTATTTTGCCTATATGACGTTTATTGGCGCCAGTAAAAGACCCTGCTTCGTGACCAAACAGCTCGCTTTCAATCAGACTTTCGCTAATGCCGCCGCAATTAATGGCGATGAATCGACCTTTATTTCTAAGGCTAAACTGATGTAAGGCTCGAGCAACAACGTCTTTTCCACAGCCGGTTTCGCCATAAATAATGGTGTCGATATTGGCCTGCGCTAAGGAAGAAATATGCTGACGAATGCTTTTTATGGCGGCTGATTCGCCAATAATAAGGGCTTCTAAGCCTGTTTGTTGGGCAATGTTTTGCTTTAGTTTGCGGTTTTCTAATACTAATTGTCTTTTTTCTGCCGCGCGTTGCAGTTGGTTAATCAGTTGCGCGGGCTGCAATGGTTTTTCAAGGAAATCATAAGCGCCTTCTTTCATGGCTTCGATTGCCATAGGAATATCACCATGGCCACTCATAAGGATAACCGGTAGTTCGTTATCTAGCGCACGAAGGCGTGCTAACAGGCTTAATCCATCCATTTTGGGCATTCTGACGTCGCTTAAAATCACGGCGGTGCTGTGATGATCTAATGCCAAAATGGCTTTTTCGGCGCTGAAGTAGCTGGTTATTTGAAAACCTTCAAGCTCTAGCATCTCGGTTAATGCTTCGATAATGGTTTGATCGTCGTCAATAATGACCACTTTTATGATATTTCCCATTTATTTTTCTGCCTTATTTAATGCTAAGGTAAAACGGCTGCCTTTTTCGGGTATCGATGTGACTTTAATGTGACCGCCAAAATCTTGGACTATGTTGTAGCTAATGGATAAGCCCAGCCCAAGACCTTGTCCTACTTCTTTTTGAGTGAAAAAGGGGTCGAATATCTGCTCTATTTGGTCGGATTCTATGCCTGTCCCTGTGTCACTTACTTCGATCATGACTTTATCGCCGTGTTGGTATACCGCAATACCGAGCTGCTTGACTGGAGAGCTGGATAGGGCGTCAACCGCGTTGCTAATGAGGTTGACCATGACTTGTTCTAGGCGAATAGGTTCGGCAAGAACATAAAGTAAGGCGTCACTTGCTTGGTAGTTGAGCGTGCAATGCTGCTCATGGATTTGGCTAGACATCAATTCGATCGCCTCTTCTATGACGCTTGCTAAGCAAACTGGTGTGAGCTCAGTCCCTGCCACACGAGCGAAGGCTTTAAGGTGTTTGGTAATGCGAGTGATTTTTTTAAGCAGTTGGCTGATTTTATCTAGACTGTTGTGCGCTTTGTTTAGTTGGCCTTGTTCCATATGACGTCCAGCGGTATGTAGGTGACTGGCAATGGCGGTTAAAGGCTGGTTTATTTCGTGGGTGATGCCGACGCCAAGTTGCCCTAAGGCGGCGAGTTTACCGGCTTGAACTAGTTCATTCTGTGTGGCTTTGAGTTGTGCTTCTGCCGCGACTCGTTCGTCTATTTCGGCGGCAAGTTTTTGGTTGGTGCGCTCTACTTCAATGGCGGTTTTTTGAAAATAGCACAGGTCTCTTGCCATGCTGGAAACTTCGTCATTACCGACGATGCGAATTGGCGTGTCTAACTGAGAGCTGGCAATGGCGCGCATGTTTTGCTGTAACTCGATAATGCGTTGTAGCACATTGCGACGGACATAAAACCAAGAAATGGCGCAGGCGATGCTTAGGCTAATGAGAGACAGCAGCAAAATATTACGAATGCTGCTGTTGATGGACTTAATGGCGCCTTCTAACGAACCGCGAATACTGGTGTTGGTGTCGTTGGTATATTGATTGATTTGTGCCGCCAACTGTTGAATATGCTGTTGGCTGTTTTCGAGCAGAAAGCTTTGTTGATAAAGCAAATCCAATTCTTCGTTTTTGAGTTGGAAAAGCTCGCCTTGTCGAGAGCTCATACTCAGCAAATTCAGTAGGTTTTGTTGCAATATCGGCGGAATTTGCGCTAGTGAGGTTGGGTATTGAGCGATTTCTCTCCCCAATTTTTCCAAGCGTAAAAAGGTGTAATCTAACTCGTTAAACGAGGCGTCATTGCTGATTTTTTCCATTAAAGCTGAAAAATAATACAGCCGATTGATGACGTGTTCTCGTCCCGCGTTTCGTTCTAATTGCTCTAACTGCTGAATAAGTGTTTCAAACAGAGGGAAGATGAGTAGAGAGGTTTGTGCTAACTCGCGTTTGATGACTTCTCGGCGTTCAACACTTTGATTCAATAGGGTTAAGCTGTTTTGAATTTGAGTAATGAGTTCCAGAAAATAGCGAGTGTAATCTGGCAAATTGCGCATTAAGGCGTCCATCTCACTGATCGCCAAACTGAGCTCGGCCATGGTTTGTTCTCTGGACGTGGCGGCATCGCTAGTAACCAGCAATGGTGCTGTGGCCACAATCAGTCGGCTTTTATCATTTAACCTCGCTGCTGCATCTAAACCGGGAATATCTTGGTACTTTAACAATAACAAACGATCGCTCAATTGCAGATACGTATTGGTTGCCAAGCCGCTTGCCACAATCGTGATAGAAGAAATTAGCACAAAGGCGAGAAAAAGCCGGCCGCCAATACCGATATGGCGAAGCCAGTGAAATGTGGGAATGCCCATTATATATGTCCTATTGTTTTTATTATCAAATAACCTAATGAAAGATTAATGCCAACTTTTATTCCGCTGGTTATGGGGCTTTTGACTTATAATGAGGACATAAATGTCCCATTCGAAAGTGCTGAGGAATTAATCTCATCGAAATATATCATGATACTTATGATTGGGGATGGGGCGTTTGGAAATACTATTGTTTTGATTTTTTTGATTTTGGTAGCGAGTGAAAAATGCTTTCTAAGGGAGAACCGCCTCACTTTGCTCGGCAATGAGGCGGTGACAGATGTTTTGTTAGAGCCTTCTTAGCCCCCACATCAGATAGAGTCCACCGATAATAGAAGCGACCATTCCTGTGGGTATGTCCTGCGGGTAGAGTAGTTGACGCCCCAGCCAATCGGCAAACAACATTAAACTACAGCCGACTAAAATAGCGCCTATGAGGTGTTCTTTGGCTCGGCTAAAGCCTAATAAACGCGCTAAATGGGGGGCCATCAGTCCGACAAAACTGAGAGGGCCGACGACCAAGGTGGCGCTGACGGTTAACCCCGCAACCAGTAAAAGCAACCACATTCGTGATCGAGAAACGTTCATGCCTAAGGCGTGGGCGCTGGCTTCGCCTAAGGGCAAAATATCTAACCAACGATGGCAGACAAAGGCGATTGACAGCCAGACTAGCGTGGCTATTGCCAGAGGAATCAGCGCACTGCTGGTGACGTAATAAGTGGTTCCGGCTAGCCAAGCAAGTAGTTGGTAGCTACGAGGATCGCCCCCTGCCAGCACAATACTTTGTACGGCGCTCATGAGAGCGGTGATCGCGATGCCTGTTAGTAAGACTCTTTCTGGTTGAAAGCCGGTTTTTCGATTCAGTAAGAAAATGATACCAACGGTCGATAACGCGCCGACAAAACCGCCGATGTACATGCCAACTAGGCTAGAGCTTAGCCCAGAGAAGAGCGTCACAATGAGGCCAAGGGCCGTGCCTGAACTGATGCCGATCACTTCTGGGCTGGCCATTGGATTGCCGCTTAAGCGCTGCATGATGGTGCCAGCGGTTGCTAACATGGCGCCAGCTAACAGTGCTGCTATTAAGCGGGGCAAGCGCCATTCGAGTACGGACCAGTTGCCATCACTAACTATCCAGCTCCAACCTTGATTGCCAATCGACACACTAGAGAAAATCAATAGCCCTAGGAATACAGCAACTAACGTTATCCAAATAGTGTGCTTGCTTAGTTGGCGGCTGTGCTCACTGTGGCGCGTTAAGGTGGTTTGAGTTTGGGTTTGACTGTGCAGGGCCAGTTTGGGCAATAGCCATAACATGAGTGGCGCGCCCAATGCCGCCGTGGCGGCGCCGGTTGGGATCATCGCAGACATCAACCCCGGCAGTTGCTGAATAATAAGATCCGTGAGCGTTAAGAGTGCGCCGCCTATCACCATGGAGACAAGAAACTTAGGCAGTAAACGCTTGATACCTATCAAGCGTGTCAGAGCGGGAGCCGCCAAGCCAACAAAGCCAATAATACCCACGGTTGCAACGACTAACGCCGTTAATAGAACGGCCAGCCCTAAGCAAACAATACGCAACTTGGCGAGGGATACCCCCAGACTTTTGGCGCCCGATTCTGACAATTGCAGTAGGGTTAACGGTTTGATGAAAAGAAACGCGATAATGACAACGGCCGCCACTCTTGGGGCGAGATAAATAACATTGCCCCAGCCTGTTTGCACTAAAGAGCCAGCGCCCCAGATCATTAGCCCTTCGAGTTTTTCCTGATTCATGATCAGTAATACGCTACTGAATGCACCAAAGTAGAGGTTGAGTACCATTCCCGAAATAACCACTATGGTGGGAGAGAGTGCTCGTCGCCAAGACAGCGCAAAAACAAGCCCCATGGCGATTAATCCCCCTGCCATGGCGACCAGACTGTAGGAGAGTTCAATTAACCAGGGCGCATAAAGCGTTGCCATCATTAAGCTGAAGCTGGCACCACTGGCTACCCCTAATGTGGTTGGTGAGGCAAGGGGGTTTCTTAATACTTGTTGCATTAATACCCCAGCAACGGCTAACGCTGCGCCACAGAGTAAGGTGGTGAATAAACGAGGCCACCAGGTTAGATGTAACTTTACTGAGGTGTCGGATAGCCAATTAGGTTGTAATAAGCTGTGAATATTGTTTGCTATGGTGCCATGGAGCGACAGCTGCCAGCCCATTAGTAGCGCAATGCAGGCGATTAACATCACAATAAAGCTGGCTGGAAAAACGCGCATTATGGATTCTCCTGCGAATGGGGTTGGGTCAGTAGGGCGGCGCTAAGTTGTTCCGCAAAACGTACGGTAGAAGGGATTGCGCCGAAGCTCCAAGTAGGGTCTAGCATTAAGGCGGGTCGTCCTGTTTTGTTGACCAAATACTGCCAGTATCTATCTTGTTGTAAGTTGTCTGCCACGCCAATGGGCAGTGGTTTAATAATGACAATCTGGCTGTCTAGTCCAATCAACTCGTCGATTCCGACAAGGGAAAACCCCCATGCATTGGTTTCATTTTGCCAAGCGCTTTGTAAGCCCAGTTTATTGGCGGCGATTTTGTAGATACTGTTGGCGCCAAAGACTCTGACGTGGCGGCTGTCCATAAATTGAATCATTAACAGCGGTGGCGTATTTTGGGGTGTTTTGTTCGCTAAGTTATTAAGCTGCTGTTCACTTTTGTGGATAAGGTCTTCAGCGGCTTGTGGCTTATTGACGTCTTGGGCGAGGGTGCGGGTGAAGGTTTTTAATCCGTCCCAAGTGATATTGCCCTGTTTGTAAAGCGTGATTTCAGTGACGGGGGCGATTTTCGAGAGCTTGGGAGTGAGGGGGCGAAACATGGGCGAGATAAAAATCCGCTCGGGTTGTAGCTCTGTTAACCGTTCTAAATTCGGTTGTGAGCGCAAGCCAACGTCTTCGGTTGTATCGGGAATGGCGGGGGCTTTCACCCATGAGTCGTAGCCGGACTTTTGCGCCACGGCGATCGGCTGAATGCCAAGTGCAAGCAGCGTTTCTGTTTGGGTCCAGTCAATCGACATCACTCTAGGCGATGGCTTTTCTGTGGGTAGCGATTGGGTGTGTAGAGACGTAAAAAACGTCGCCATACAGAGCATTAAAAAGCCAATTACACGATATAAGTGGGTAGAAGTCATGAACCTTTGTCTCATTAGTAAGGCATGGCAACAGGATAGCCTGCGGGGTGGCGGGTAATGTGCATGTTAATGCCATAGATTTGTTGTAATTGCTCTGCGGTAAACACATTTTCTACCGAGTTTGAGGCGATCATTTTTCCGCTGTGAAGCGCCACAATATGATCACAAAAACGCGCCGCCATATTGATGTCATGAATAACAATAATGACGCCAAGATTTAACTCTCTGCTGAGTTTTTTAATCAGGGTGAGCATGTCAATTTGATGAGCGATGTCCAGCGCAGAAAGGGGTTCATCGAGTAATAGGTATTGAGTCTTTTGGGCCAGTAACATAGCCAGCCACAAGCGTTGACGCTCGCCACCGGATAAAGTGTCCACTAGGCGATCAGCGTAATCCGTGGTGTCGGTTAGCGCCATTGCTTCGTCAATATACTGCCTATCGTTACTGTTTAAGCGGCCTAATAATCCGTGCCATGGGTAACGGCCAAAACTGACCAGATCTCTGCCCGACAAGCTGTCCGTGGCTGGGGTTTGTTGGGGCAGATAGGCAATTTGCTGAGCAAATTTTTTGTGTGGCCATAGGGTAAGCGGTTTGTTTTTCAGTAGTATGCTGCCGCCTGTGGGCTTTTGTTGCTGGGCAAGTAATTTCAACAGCGTTGATTTACCTGAACCGTTGTGACCGACCAATGCGTAAATTTTGCCTGGTTCAAAGGTCATTGAAAAGTCTGTTAATAGCGCGCTGTTGCCAATACTAAACTGCAGTTTTTTAGACTCTATCATGCTGTCAACCCAATAAAGAGAAGTAGTGCGAGGTTGTTGCGAGATGGCATCACTGATGGACTAGGGTGATGCCTTTTATGTGCAAGAAGCTCGGAGTGTTTGTTGAGCTACTTGTATCAACTCAAGCGGACGTTATTTTATTAGGATTGATAGTATTAATGCAAACTGTTTGCAAAATGAAATGATTTTCATCTATTGGCTTTTGACCGTGTGGAAAAAGCAGAGAAAGAAATTAAAGTGTTGATAAGTCGAATCGTGATTTATTCCTGTGGCATTGATTGTGTATAACGCTAAGATCAGCGAAAATAGCGCCAAACTTAATTACGATTAACATGACGGGGTTGTCAGCAGTAGGCTTTACTTTACTGGTCTTTAATGAATACAACACCCGCGTATAACCTAAAAGAATTTTTCATGACAAATCAACATTTTCTCAATGAAGTAAACGAGCGAAGAACTTTCGCAATCATATCGCATCCGGATGCCGGTAAAACCACCATCACGGAAAAGCTGTTGTTGCTTGGTCAGCTAATCCAAACGGCGGGTTCGGTTAAAGGTCGAAAAGGCGACAAACATGCCACGTCGGACTGGATGGCGATGGAGAAGCAACGGGGTATCTCGATTACCTCTTCGGTCATGCAGTTCCCTTATCGAGACCGTACGGTTAATTTATTGGATACGCCCGGACACGAGGATTTCTCGGAAGATACTTACCGAACACTGACTGCGGTTGACTCTGTCTTGATGATTATTGATGGCGCGAAAGGGGTTGAGGACCGTACCATCAAATTGATGGACGTTTGTCGTTTACGTGATACGCCGATTTTGACTTTTATTAACAAAATGGACCGAGATATTCGTGATCCGATTGACTTGTTAGATGAAGTGGAAGACGTGCTAAAAATCGCTGCGGCGCCTATTACTTGGCCGATAGGCATGAGCACCTTCTTTAAAGGGGTGTATAACCTTTATACTGACACTATCCATGTTTTTGTGCGTGGTCGTGGTCATACCTTGATGGACGATATTCGCATTGAAGGCTTGCAGTCTGATGAAGCAAAAGAATTGCTTGGTGATGATTGGGAAGCCTATGTGGATGAAATTGAACTGGTGCGTGGCGCCAGCCATGAGTTTGATCATGCGGCTTACTTGGCGGGCGAATTGACCCCGGTTTTTTTCG
Source organism: Marinomonas profundi (assembly GCF_020694005.1). NCBI lineage: Bacteria > Pseudomonadati > Pseudomonadota > Gammaproteobacteria > Oceanospirillales > Oceanospirillaceae > Marinomonas > Marinomonas profundi. The sequence continues at coordinate 2,393,482 of NZ_CP073013.1, forward strand.
GTACAGCACTGTCTAACTTTGGTGTGCGTGAAATGCTAGATGGTTTTGTCGAGTGGGCGCCGTCGCCGATAGACCGTGAAACCAATGGTCGCAAAGTGTCGGCGGTGGAAGAAAAATTTTCTGGTTTTATCTTTAAAATCCAAGCCAATATGGACCCTAAACACCGTGACCGTATTGCGTTTATGCGAGTGTGTTCAGGAACTTACAGCCGTGGTATGAAAATGCGCCATTGTCGTCTTGGTAAAGACATTAAAGTCACCGATGCGGTGTCTTTTACGGCGGGTGATCGCGAAGGAGTTGAAGAGGCCTTTTCTGGCGATATTATTGGTTTGCATAACCATGGCACGATTCAGATAGGGGATACTTTTACCGAAGGTGAAGATTTAAAATTTACTGGCATTCCGCACTTTGCGCCAGAATTGTTTCGTCGTGTGCGCCTAAAAGATCCGATGAAAATGAAAGCCTTACAGAAAGGCTTGCAGCAGCTTTCAGAAGAAGGCTCTACCCAATTGTTTATGCCGCAACGTAATAACGAACTGATTGTGGGTGCTGTCGGTCAGTTGCAATATGAAGTGGTGGCGTATCGCCTAAAAGACGAATACAAGGTTGAATGTATTTATGAGGCAGTGAACGTCAATACCGCGCGTTGGGTGGATTGTGATGATGCCAAGAAATTTGAAGAATTTAAGAACAAGTGCCGTGATAATCTAGCGATTGATGGCGGCGGCCACCTCACTTATTTGGCGCCAACCCGCGTAAATTTGATGATGGCGGAAGAAAAGTGGCCCCAAGTTCGTTTCCGCTCAACACGAGAACATTGATCAATACTTGACTAAATTACTAGGTTAAGCGGATAATCTGTCCATCGAGAATAGTTATAGTGGTGTCAAAATGAGCATGGTTGAATCGATTGATCCTATCGAGTTTACAGACGCAGCGGCGGCAAAGCTGCAATCTTTGATCGAAGAAGAAGAGAATGATCGGCTCATGTTACGTGTTTATGTGACGGGAGGCGGTTGTTCTGGTTTTCAGTATGGTTTTACTTTTGATGAAGAGCATCAAGAAGACGATACCGAAGTAAAGCGCAATGGAGTGACTTTGGTTGTCGATCCATTGAGTTTTCAATATTTGGTTGGGTCGGAAGTGGATTACAAAGAAAACCTAGAAGGTTCGCGCTTTGTGGTACAAAACCCGAACGCCACGTCGACTTGTGGGTGTGGCGCGAGTTTTAGTATTTAGCCAGCTGTTAATGTTTAAAGTGTTCTAGCGTCTAAAGTGCTTTAGTCGTGGAAGCATCAAGATAAGCCCTTTGCATAGAAGATTGTGTAAAGGGTTTTTTTATGGGCTGTACTTTTGTAAGTGTGTTGTGTCTTTGCAAATGTGCTGTGTCTTTGTAAATGGATTATGCCTTTGTAAATGCACTATGCCTTTGTATAAAGATTACTGGCTTGGCGGGCTTTTTCTTCTGCGCTGATCGGGTTGCCTTCCAGCGGTTGGTAATGGCCGATGAAGAGTAGGCCTATTTGTTTGTCCCCAAGCACAACAGGGGTCAGTGTGTTGTTTTTCGCGCGCCAAATTCTTAAGCCGAATAAGTGAGCTGGGAGAGAGCCTTCGTTTTCTATGCGGCTTTGATTGATGTGAGAGTAAAGTGGCGACAGCTGATCAAGTTCACCGTCTTGATCAAGCAATATGTGGTAGTAGCTTGCTTGTTGTTCTAAAAACTCGGGTGAATATGGCGTGCGCAGTATCGGTAGCCAGCTTTCTTTTGCAAAGGTGTGAAATAAATTAGGCGTTTCTGGTGACCCATTGTGTGGTGAGACTAATAGCGTCATTTCCACTGGGATGCCATAAGATGGTTTGACTGGTATGTGAAAGATAAGTTGCTTTGCCGGTGGGCGCTGATGGATTTCTGGCGCGATGGCGATGTAGTCGTCTGTTTTTTTGTTTTTATCTCTGTTTATGGGTGGGACTTGTAAAAACAGCTTCCATTCTTTTATGTCCAGATTGAGTTCTTCTGGTGAGTGTAGGTGCAGATTGGTGTTGAAGGCGTGGCTCAATACGTGTTCGATAAGGTTGGCAAAAATGCTGGTGGAGGCGGTAAGCGCAGTTTTTGCTTGGCTGTCTAGATGGATTTCTTTTACTTGGTGTGCGACAGGGCTTAAGTCTACGGAGTCTTTGTTGCTAATAATAGGGCGATACTTTGCCTTTGAGATTAGTTTCTTCTCATTGGGTTGCGTGCTGGTTCTGTGCAATGCCTCTATAAATAGCATGGTCGACTCCTTTGTTTGCTGTCAAAGTTATCGGCTGTGTTTGGCAAGAGTTTAGAGAGGGTGGTCTTTTTTGTGCAAAAAAACCACCCTCTGTGTTTGTGCTGTTTAACGCAGTAAGTTCGAAAGCTTTGGGTTGGGCTTTAGTGCGGCACGATAAAAAAGCGCCACTTTGCCAATAGTTTGGACCGTCTCACATTTCATTATCTTGCTGATTTCTGCAATTAATGCGTTGCGAACCTCGCGATCAGTGATGCTGATGCGTATTTTAATTAGCTCGTGATCTTCGAGTGCGCGATCCACTTCTGTTAAGACGGCTTCTGTTAGGCCGTTGCCCGCAATCATAACCACTGGATTAAGGGCGTGGCCGATTAGGCGATATTGCTTTTTTTGGGCGTTTGTAAGACTCATAGTAAAATTTTCTCATATTAGTTGACCCTCTTTATTGGAGGCTGAAGAGGTTAAGCGATATTATAGCGGAATATTGACTGATTTAGGTATGATGAAAACGTGGCAAGATCAAAAAGTAGTAATAATTGGATGAAGGAACATTTTGACGATCCGTATGTCAAACGATCCCAACAAGATGGTTATCGCTCTAGAGCCAGTTATAAATTGTTAGAAATTAATGACAAGGATAAACTGTTTCGTCCCTCTATGCGTATTGTTGATTTAGGTGCTGCTCCGGGAGGTTGGTCTCAAGTGGCGGCGAAATTGGTGGGCGATAACGGTACTGTTGTTGCCTCAGATATTTTAGAAATGATGCCATTGGCTGGGGTGCGTTTTGTTCAGGGGGACTTTACTGAACAAGAAGTGTACGAGGCGATTTTGGCGGAGATTGGCAATGAAAAAGCCGATCTTGTAATTTCTGATATGGCCCCCAATATGAGTGGTAATAGTTCTGCAGATCAGCCACAAGCTATGTATCTTGTAGAGCTTGCCTTAGATATGGTGGCCCAGGTGCTGCGCCCAGGTGGGAATTTTTTGGTTAAGGTGTTTCAGGGAGAGGGGTTTGAAGAGTACCTCAAAACGATGCGGTCTCAGTTTGATTCCGTCGTAACACGTAAACCGGATGCTTCGCGGGCAAGAAGTCGCGAGGTTTATTTATTAGGAAGACAATATAAGGGTTAATGGGGATATGTTCTGGTATCATTACCGGAGATATTAAAAATAACCGTTAAGAGGTGTGCTCTTGAACGATATGCTGAAAAATATACTGTTGTGGTTAGTCATTGCTGCCGTGCTGCTGACTGTGTTTAATAACTTTAATACGCCTGCTGAGACGAATCGGGTTTCATACTCTGCGTTTGTCAAAGAAGTGCAAGATGGTCGTATTGCGAAGGTCATAGTGGATGGTCATACCATCAGTGGTAGTCGCACTAGCGGCGATACGTTTGATACTGTGCGTCCTGCAGCAGCAGACCCAAAAATTATGGATGATTTGTTGAGCAATGGTGTTGTTGTAGAAGGGCGTATGCCTGAGCAGCAAAGCATTTGGACTCAACTGCTAGTAGCCAGTTTTCCTATACTGTTAATACTTGCCATTTTTATGTTCTTTATGCGCCAAATGCAAGGCGGTGCAGGTGGTAAGGGCGGTCCTATGTCTTTTGGTAAATCCAAAGCACGCCTTTTGCCAGAAGATCAAATTAAAACGACCTTTGCCGATGTGGCGGGTTGTGATGAAGCAAAAGAAGACACCGAAGAATTGGTTGATTTTTTGCGCGAGCCGAGCAAGTTTCAACGCCTTGGCGGTAAAATTCCCCGTGGTATTTTGATGTGTGGTCCTCCAGGGACAGGTAAAACCTTGCTGGCTAAAGCCATTGCGGGTGAGGCGAAAGTGCCTTTCTTTACCATCTCGGGTTCAGATTTTGTGGAAATGTTTGTCGGTGTGGGTGCGTCTCGTGTCCGTGATATGTTTGAACAAGCGAAAAAACATGCACCTTGCATCATCTTTATTGATGAGATCGATGCGGTTGGTCGTAATCGTGGTTCCGGTATGGGCGGTGGTAATGATGAGCGCGAACAAACATTGAACCAACTATTGGTTGAAATGGATGGTTTTGAAGGCAATGAGGGAATTATCGTTATTGCCGCGACAAACCGTCCCGATGTATTGGACCCTGCATTGTTGCGTCCCGGTCGTTTTGACCGTCAAGTGCAAGTAGGTTTGCCAGATATTCGTGGTCGCGAGCAGATTTTAAAAGTGCATTTGCGTAAAGTGCCTTGCGATGATGATGTTGAACCAAAAAACATTGCTCGTGGTACGCCTGGTTTCTCTGGTGCGGACTTAGCGAACTTGGTTAACGAGGCGGCATTGTTTGCGGCTCGCTCTAATCGTCGTTTGGTAAACATGGAACAGCTTGAGTTGGCGAAGGACAAAATCCTTATGGGTGCCGAGCGCAAAACCATGGTGATGAGTGACAAAGAGAAGCTTAATACGGCTTATCATGAAGCGGGTCACACTATTATTGGTTATTTGATGCCGGAACATGACCCTGTGTATAAAGTGTCTATTATTCCTCGTGGCCGCGCGTTGGGTGTCACTATGTACTTGCCAGAAGAGGATAAGTACAGCATCAGTAAACGTGGTCTTGAAAGTCAAGTTTGTAGCCTATATGGCGGTCGTATTGCCGAAGAAATGATCCATGGTTTTGATGGGGTTTCGACGGGTGCATCAAATGATATTGAGCGAGCGACGAGTATCGCACGTAACATGGTGACCAAGTGGGGCTTGTCAGAAAAATTGGGCCCATTTGCCTATGAAGAAGACGATAATAGCGGTAGTTTCATTACTGGCCCTACAGGCAGTAAGGCAAACTATTTCTCTCCTGAAACCGGTAAGATTATTGATGCCGAGGTTCAGGGTATTATCAGTCGCTGCTACGCCAAAGCGACACAGATCTTAGAAGAAAATCGACCTAAGCTGGATGTGATGGCGGAAGCCTTGATGCAGTATGAAACGATTGACTCAAAACAGATCAAAGAGATTATGGATGGTAATAAGCCTTCTGCGCCAGAAGGTTGGTCTGATCCTAGTGCTAATGCAGCAAAAGGCGAAGAGACTGATGTGGTTGCTGATACCGCGCCACCGTCTCAGAGTGATGCTGATGATGGTGAGGTTAGCGCCAATCCGACCGCGCCTAAGACGTCAGGTGAATAACCTTTTACTGTTAATTTTTTGATATGGTTTTGTCATGTCGTTGATGTTATTCGGGGACAAGTCGTTAGACTTGTCCCTTCCTCATGTTATGGGGATATTAAATGTAACGCCCGATTCCTTTTCGGATGGTGGGGCGTTTGATTCCTTAGAGGCGGCCTTGCGTCAATCAGAAAAAATGATTGAAGAGGGCGCTAGTATTATCGATGTTGGCGGTGAGTCAACTCGTCCTGGCGCGGCCCCTGTTTCTACTCAGCAAGAAATTGATCGAGTTTTACCCGTCGTTGAAGCGATTAAAAAACGTTTTGATACCATAGTGTCTGTTGATACCAGTACGCCCGAGGTTATTCGAGGTGCGGCGCTTTTGGGCGCTGGCTTGATTAATGATGTTCGTGCGTTGGAACGCGAAGGGGCATTACAAGCGGCGGTTGAAACCTTGCTACCGATTTGTTTGATGCATATGAAAGGTGTGCCGCAGACAATGCAACGTCAGCCGGATTACGCCGCCGTAGTGGACGATGTGATGCAATATCTGCTGTCTCGTGTGGCTGAGTGTAGTGCTGCAGGTATCGATAAGTCGCGTCTTATTCTTGACCCTGGAATTGGGTTTGGAAAAAATCTACCTCATAATTTATCTTTGCTTCATCACACCGAGAAATTCAAGGCGTTAGGTTTTGAGATTCTTATTGGGCTTTCAAGAAAGACCATGATAGGTGATGTGTTAAATTTACCAGTTGAAGAGCGTCTCTATGGCACGATGGGAGCGAATGCTTCTGCTTACGCAAAAGGCGCTCGTATCTTTAGGGTTCATGACGTTAGACCGCATGTTGAAATGCTGGCGCTAATGTCTCGTATTGAGAGAGAAGTTTGATGCGTAAGTATTTTGGTACAGATGGAATTCGTGGCAAGGTTGGAACAACGCCCATTACGCCTGAGTTTATGCTTAAGCTCGGTTGGGCAGCTGGGCAGGTTTTTAAAGAAAATGATAAAAAAATCTTGATTGGTAAAGATACGCGTATTTCTGGTTATATGTTTGAGTCTGCGCTTGAGTCCGGGATTGTTGCGGCGGGTGCTGATGTTCGTCTGGTGGGGCCAATGCCAACACCTGCGATTGCCTATTTGACGCGCACCTTTCGAGCCAGTGCGGGAATCGTTATCAGCGCTTCTCATAATCCTTATACGGATAATGGTATTAAATTCTTTTCGGCAGAAGGCGGTAAGATCTCTGACGAAATAGAAGAGCGCATTGAGTATTTTATGGAGCAACCCATGGTAGTGGTTGAGTCTAGCCTTATTGGTCGCGCTAAGCGTATTGATGATGCTGCTGGGCGTTACATAGAATACTGTAAAGGAACTTTCCCGATTGGTTTGCAGTTAAGTGGCCTGAAAATTGTTGTCGACTGTGCCGATGGCGCTACTTATCACGTTGCTCCTCGCGTCTTTTCTGAGCTGGGTGCAGAGGTTATTGCTATCGGTGTAAACCCAGACGGCTTGAATATTAATGAGTTTAGCGGGGCGACCAAACCTGAATTGTTGCGTAAAAATGTCTTGGCGGAAGGGGCGGATTTAGGTATTGCCCTAGACGGTGATGGCGACCGATTGATCTTGGTGGATCGTCATGGTGTGGTTCGTGATGGGGATGATATTCTTTATATTATTGCGAATCATCTGATGCGTACCGGGCGTTTTAGTGGTGGTGTCGTTGGTACTCTGATGAGTAATTTTGGTTTGGAATTGGCGTTTTCCGAAACGGGCATCGGCTTTAGTCGAGCGGCGGTGGGAGATAGATACGTTAATGAGAAGCTGATGCAGCATGGCTGGGTGCTGGGTGGTGAGCCATCTGGGCATATCGTTTGTCGTTCTATTACCACGACAGGGGATGGTATTATTGCGGCTTTGCAGGTGCTTCGCGCCATGGTTGAAGAAGGGAAGACGCTCGATGAGCTTTTGGTTGGTTTGGTTAAATTTCCGCAAAAACTAAAGAATATTCGCGTCGCTAAGCGCTTTATTCCCAATGAAGAGCCTGCGCTGCAAAAAGCGATTGCTGTTGCAAACGAGCGCCTTAATGGCTTGGGTCGTGTGTTGTTAAGAGCTTCAGGGACTGAGCCTCTAATACGTGTCATGGTGGAAGGCCGAGACGATGATACGGTTGATGAGCTGGTTGATTACCTGGTGGAAGAGGTGAAATCGGTTGTTTCGGCAAAAATGCACTCGTAAAATGAGTTTTATGTGTCCATTAAAAATAAATACTTGAAACCAAAGGGGGCTTTCCATAGAATGGGCGCCTCGAATTTAGGGGTTGGAATATGATTCGTCAAAAAATAGTAGCTGGTAACTGGAAAATGAATGGCTCTAAGGAGTCTATTGTTTCACTGATTAACGGTTTACTAAAGATGGAGCGTTCTAACTCGGAAGTTGTTATTTCCCCTTCTTTTCCTTACTTGTCTCAGGTCTCTGACTTGATTGATGGTACAGGTCTTGTACTGGCGGCTCAAAATGTCAGTCAGCAAGTAAAAGGCGCTTATACAGGTGAGGTTTCGGCTTCTATGTTGGGCGACTTTGGGGTGAAGTACGTATTGCTTGGGCATTCGGAGCGTCGTTCACTTTATGGTGAGACGGATCAGCTTGTCGCGGATAAGGTTAAGGCAATCTTAGATTTTGGCCTGTTTCCTATGTTATGTATCGGTGAAACATTGACTGAGCGGGAATCAGGAAAAACACTTGAAGTTTGTCAACGTCAGCTTCAGGTTGTTGTTGACGCCGTTGGCATCGATGCATTTGAGAAAATAGTGATTGCTTATGAGCCGGTTTGGGCGATAGGTACTGGCCTATCAGCCAGTGCGGAGCAGGCTCAAGATGTGCATCAATCGATTAGGGCTTTTTTGGCTAAAGCGTCAGGGTCTGTGTCTCAGAAAGTACAGATTTTGTATGGTGGTAGTGTGAAGGCATCAACTAGTTCAGCATTGTTTGAAATGGCTGATGTGGATGGTGCTCTTGTTGGTGGTGCATCTCTAGATGCAGAAGAATTTATAGCGATAGTAAAGGCAGCAGGTTAATTAATGGAAACGCTTATTTTAGTTTTGCACGTGCTGGCGGCGATCATAATCATCGCGTTAGTTCTGTTGCAACAAGGTAAAGGTGCGGACGCTGGAGCTTCTTTTGGTGGTGGTGCATCTCAGACTGTATTTGGTAGTCAAGGTGGCGGTAGTTTTTTTGGTAAAATGACGGCGCTTTTCGCATTGGTTTTCTTTTTGACAAGTTTTGGTTTGGCTTATTATGCCAGCGAACAAGCAAAAAGCGTTTCTGGTTCACTTGATTTTGTTCCTTCAGCTCCTCAAGTTGAAGAAACGATTGGATTGCCTGAGCTGGGTGGTAGTACGAAATCATCATCATCGGATTTGCCAGTCACTGAGTAGTGTTTGAGTAATGGCGTTTTTGTTTGAATAATAAAGTTTGTTATTTAAATGATAGTGTTTGTTGTTTAAGTAAAGAGTTTGCGGATGTGGCGGAATTGGTAGACGCGCCATCTTGAGGGGGTGGTGAGCAACGCTCGTGGGGGTTCGATTCCCCCCATCCGCACCAATCTTGAATTGATGTTGTATTTTGTGTATGATATCGCAATGTTAGTGCAGAATGATCTGGCCTGATTGACAGTGTTTTTTTAGGGTCTATTTTCTTAAGAAGATGTTGTTGGAATCGCTTATTTTTAAGCGCTTTTATCGGATTGTTCTTAGAGTTGTCAGGATTGATAATCTTCTTTTAGAAGTATGCTCTCTCGGTTTAATGGAGTTGAGCGCTGAGAACCCCTTTATGGGGTTTTTTCTTATCTGTACTGTCGCTCTGTATTTAAATAAGAATGGGCCTTGAGCCCGTTTTTTGTTTCTGCGTTTTACAAAAATTGGTTTTCGGAGAAAACGATTGTCAGCAAAATTTACGATTTTAGAGGACCTTATTCGACCCGTGGTTGAGGGGTTGGGGTTTGAGTTTTGGGGGATGGAGTATTTGTCTTTAGGCAAGGATTCTGTGCTTCGTATTTTTATTGAAACGGATGCTGAAAAAGGGATTGATGTCGAAGACTGTGCCCGAGTGAGTCGACAAGTTAGTTCCATTTTAGATGTTGAAGATCCTATTACAGGCGAATATAGCCTAGAGGTATCGTCGCCGGGCTTGGATCGGCCGTTATTTAATTTAGCCCAGTATCAGGCATATATCGGTTCTGTTGTTGCTTTGCGTTTGCGAGTGCCTTTTGATGGGCGTCGCAAATTTAAGGGACAACTAATGGGGATCGAGGGTGAAGATGTTGTTATTCGCGTCGATCAAGAAGAATACTTGTTGCCTATTGATTTAATCGATAAAGCAAATGTTGTTCCGCAATTTTAAAAATTAACCTTAAAGAGAGGCTAAAAGGATGAGCAAAGAAATTCTTTTGGTAGTGGAAGCCGTTTCCAATGAAAAAGATGTTTCGAAACAAGTTATTTTCGAAGCCGTTGAAATTGCTTTAGCAAGTGCTGCCAAGCGTCGTTTTGAAGACGATGCGTTAATTCGTGTTTCTATTGACCAACGTACCGGTGACTACAAAACGTATCGCCAATGGAATATTGTTGCCGATGAAGATTATTCTACGCCAGCGTCAGAGTTGACCATAGACGATTCTGAAGAGCAAAGTCTGGGGTTGGGTATTGGCGAGATTTACGAAGAAGAAGTTGAATCAGAAGTGTTCGGACGTATTGCTGCGCAAACGGCAAAACAAGTGATCGTGCAAAAAGTACGTGAAGCTGAACGTGCTAAAATGGTGGCGCTTTATACTGAAAGAGTGGGCAAACTGGTTCACGGTCAAGTGAAAAAAGTGACCCGTGATAGCTTGATTATTGATTTGGGCGAGAATGCTGAAGCATCATTGCCAAAAGATCAGTTGATTGCTCGCGAAAGTTTTAGAATGAACGATCGAATTCGTGCATTACTGCTTGAAATCCGTGAGGACAATCGCGGTGCGCAATTGATTTTATCTCGTAACGCACCTGAGTTTATGATTGAGCTATTCCGTTTGGAAGTGCCAGAAATCGCAGAAGAAATGATCGAAATCCGTGGGGCGGCTCGCGACCCTGGCTTGCGTGCAAAAATTGCCGTTAAGACAAACGACCGTCGTATTGATCCTATCGGTGCGTGTGTCGGTATGCGTGGTGCTCGAGTTCAGGCGGTGTCTAATGAAATGAATGGCGAGCGTGTTGATATTGTGTTGTGGGATGATAACCCGGCGCAGTTGGTGATCAATGCCATGGCGCCAGCCGAAGTAGACTCGATTGTTATCGATGAAGACGCTCATTCTATGGATGTGGCTGTGAAAAGCGATAACTTGGCTCAGGCGATTGGTCGTAATGGTCAGAATGTTCGTTTGGCATCGACTTTAACGGGTTGGTCCTTAAATGTGATGACCAGCGAAGATGCGGAAGCAAAACAGCAGGAAGAATCGCAAAAGCTGATTGACCTTTTTGTTTCTGGGTTAGATATCGATGATGATTTAGCGATTCAAATGGTTGATGAAGGCTTCTCTTCTCTAGAAGAAGTGGCTTATATCCCAATGGAAGAAATGTTAGATATTGATGGATTTGATGAAGATTTAGTAAACGAGTTGCGTGCTAGGGCAAAAGAAGCCCTGTTGAATCAAGCACTTCAAGCCGAAGAACAATTAGATGATGCGAAGCCTGCTGCCGATTTATTGGCAATGGAAGGCATGGATAATCATCTTGCTTTGGTCCTTGCATCGGTTGGCGTTGTAAGTATGGAAGATTTGGCAGAGCAATCTGTCGATGAGTTGCTTGATATTGATGGCATGACGGAAGCGCGTGCAGCGAGTCTTATTTTGACTGCTCGTGCACCTTGGTTTGCTGAATCTGAATGAAAATCTGAGTACATATAGGGGGAACTTAATGACAGTTCAAACCGTAAAGATACTATCCGAGCTGGTAAATACACCAGTCGATAAGCTACTAGCTCAGATGAAAGATGCTGGCTTACCTCAAACGAGTGCAAGCCAAGAAGTCTCTGATGTTGAAAAACAAACACTGTTAAATTATTTGAAACGTCAACACGGCGAAGAAGGTGATGACAGTCAGCGTATTACGTTGCAACGTAAAACAACCAGCACCTTATCTCGTGGTGATGGCGGTAAAGCCGTTAATGTTGCGGTGAAGAAAAAACGTACTTACGTGAAGCGTGATGGCACTGATGATGAAGCTCAAAAACAAGAAGAGCTGGCGAAACGTCTTGCAGAAGAGCAAACTCGTTTAGCGGCAGAAGAACAAGCTCGTTTAGACGCTGAACATAAGATTGAAGAAGAGAAGGCGGTCAAAGCGAAGGCTGAGGCTGAAGAAAAAGCGCGTCAAGAAGCAGCGATGAATGCCGTTGTAGCGGATACTGGCGCGGTCAATGAAACGGAGCAGTATGTTTCCGGTATAGGAGCGGCAGAACCCGTGGAATCTCTCAAGCAGCCAAAAGCGGCAAAAAAAGTATCTCAACCAGCAGCGGACAACAAAAAGCCAGCAGCAGCGCCAAAAGGCAAGAAAAGTCCACCACGATACGAGAGCGACAAAGACAAGCCTCGTGGTCGTGTTAACCCAGATAACAAACGTACGTCTCGCGTCAATGTAAACGACGAAGACGAATTTACCCGTCGCGGTAAGTTGGGACGTAAAGGTAAGAAGCCGACGAAACAAGAGCATGGTTTCCAAAAACCAACGGCTAAAATGATTCATGAAGTTGCCTTGCCGGAAAGTATTTCAGTTGCGGATCTTGCCGAAAAAATGGCAGTGAAAGGCGCGGAAGTAATCAAGATCATGTTTAAAATGGGTGCAATGGCGACCATTAACCAAACGATTGACCGTGATACCGCAACGCTGGTTGTTGAAGAAATGGGCCATACGGTTAAATTCATCGATGAAAACGCCGTTGAAAATGACATGATCGAAGCCATTGATTACCAAGGTGAAGCCATTAAGCGCGCACCTGTAGTCACGGTAATGGGTCATGTTGACCATGGTAAAACATCGTTGCTGGATTATATTCGTACTACTCGTGTTGCGGCAGGAGAGTCTGGTGGTATCACCCAGCACATCGGTGCTTACCATGTAGAAACGCCTCATGGCATGATTAGCTTTTTGGACACACCGGGACACGCGGCGTTTACGTCTATGCGTGCTCGTGGTGCCAAGGCAACAGACATCGTTATTCTGGTCTGTGCAGCGGATGATGGTGTCATGCCTCAGACGATTGAAGCCATTCAGCACGCCCGCGCAGCAGGCGTACCTATGGTGGTTGCGATAACCAAAATAGACAAAGAAGGCGCGGATATCGATCGTGTTAAAAACGAATTGGTAGCGCAAGAAGTTGTGCCTGAAGAATGGGGCGGTGACGTCCAGTTTGTTGGTGTATCGGCGAAGTCTGGTGAAGGTTTTGAAGCGCTTTTAGAAGCCGTCTTGTTGCAATCTGAAGTGCTTGAATTGACAGCCGTTCCAAGTTCGCCAGCAAAAGGTGTGGTGGTTGAAGCTCGTCTGGATCGTGGTCGTGGTTCTGTGGCAACCTTGTTGGTTCAAAACGGGACTCTGAAGAAAGGCGACATCGTATTAGCCGGTCTACAAATGGGACGTGTGCGTGCTTTGTTGGATGAAACTGGCAAGGCAATTGATTCTGCTGGGCCTTCTATTCCGGTTGAGATTTTGGGTCTTGACGGAACGCCAGAAGCCGGCGAAGAGTTCATCGTCGTTGCAGATGAGCGTAAAGCTCGTGAAGTGGCTAACTTCCGTCAAGGCAAATACCGTGAAGTGCGTTTTGCTCGTCAACACTCTGCTAAATTGGAGAACTTGTTCTCTGAAATGGGTAAAGACGAAGTACGTACTTTGAATGTGGTTCTTAAAGCGGATGTTCGTGGTTCTCTTGAAGCCTTGATTAAGTCTTTGACTGACATGAACACAGACGAAGTAAAAGTGAATGTGGTGTCTAGTGGCGTTGGTGGTATCACCGAAACAGATGCGACTTTGGCGCTAGCGTCCGATGCGGTTATCTTTGGTTTCAACGTGCGTGCAGATAACTCTGCGAAGCAGTTTATTGAGCGTGAAAGCATCGATCTTCGTTATTACAGCGTGATCTATAACATCATTGATGATGTTAAATCGGCCTTGTCTGGTATGTTGTCACCGGATCTTCGTGAAGATATCAAGGGTACGGCTGAAGTACGTGATGTGTTCCGTTCGCCTAAGTTTGGCTTGATTGCTGGCTGTATGGTTATTGAAGGAACGGTTTACCGTAATAAGCAGATCCGCGTATTGCGTGATGATGTGGTTATTTACGAAGGTGAACTTGAGTCTCTTCGTCGCTTTAAAGACGCGGTGAGTGAAGTGAGCCGTGGTATGGAATGTGGTATTGGTGTGAAGAACTATAACGATGTCAAAGTAGGCGATAAGATCGAGGTTTTTGAAACCGTCGAAGTAGCGCGTACGCTTTAATAGGACAAGATCATGGCAGGCGAATTTAGTCGTACTAGTCGGATTGGTGACCAGCTCCAAAAGGAGCTGGCGTCCTTGATCCAGTTTGAAGTAAAAGACCCACGTTTAGGGTTGGTTACTGTCAACGAAGTGCGTGTAGCAAAAGATTTAGGCTATGCGGATATTTATTACACCGTGTTAGGTAAAGACGATCAGCCAGAAGTATTGGCTGAGAACCAAGCAGCACTAGACAGTGCCAAAGGGTTCTTACGTCGTCGTTTGGCACAAGAAGTCAAACTTCGTGTTATGCCGCATTTGCGTTTTCATTATGACCAGAGTGTGGTCAATGGTTCGCGTATGTCTGCTCTCATCGACGAAGTCATTCGTGACGATGAGAAGAAAAACGCTAACGAAGACGAGTAATAAGTTCGTATGGTTAAAGCAAAATGGCGTTCAGTAGACGGTATTGTTCTACTGAACAAGCCGATAGGTCTCAGTTCGAACCAAGCGTTGCAGCGTGTCCGTCGCCTCTATCAAGCGGCGAAAGCCGGTCATACTGGCGCGCTTGATCCTTTGGCGACAGGGATGTTGCCATTGTGTCTTGGCGAAGCGACAAAGTTCTCTCAGTATTTATTGGATGCAGATAAGCGCTATTTAACCTGCATTCAGTTGGGGAAAAGAACCACCACAGGCGATCGTGAGGGTGAGGTATTGACAGAAGCTTTGATACCTAACCTTACTGATGAATCGCTTGAGTTGGTGTTAGACGCGTTTCGTGGCGAGATAGAGCAAATACCTCCCATGTACTCTGCTTTGAAGCACGAAGGTAAGCCTTTGTATGAATACGCTCGTCAGGGCATTGTCATCGAAAGGAAACGTCGTCGCGTTACTATTTCAAATCTTACGCTTATTTCAAGAACTGAAAACACGCTAACGCTTGATATTCAGTGTTCTAAAGGGACCTATATTCGAACCATTGGTGAAGATATCGGTGAGGCGTTAGGTTGTGGTGCGCATCTTCATTCTTTGCATCGAATTTCGACGGCGGGCTATTTGCCAGAGAATATGATGACGTTGGAGGAATTTGAGGCGATAGCAGAGCAAGGTTATGCCGCCTTGGATGCTCATTTAATCTCGATGGACACAGCGGTAGAGCATTTTGTAACGGTCAATTTGCCGGAGGCGGATACACTGGATATGATGTTTGGTCGAACCATTCCCAGCCCTGTTTCATTAGCCCATGAAACCGTGGTAAGAATGTACGATCATGGCTCACAGCGGTTCTTAGGTCTTGGGCAAATAAAAGGGGCGTTTATTCGTCCTTATCGATTGGTCAATACCAGTGAGTTCTCTTTATAAATAGCAGTGAGTTCTGTTTAAAAGAGTGGTAAACTTGCTGGCTTAGGATGACTGAAAATATGCTCGGCTATCCTTTACTTTTAATAGCATATTAATTTGGAGATTAAGATTATGGCATTGTCTGCAGAATCAAAAGCAGCGTTGGTTAAAGAGTTTCAAGTAGCGGAAGGCGACACGGGTTCTCCTGAAGTTCAAGTAGCATTGTTGACTAAGAACATCGAAGGTCTTCAAGGTCACTTTAAAGCTCATATCCATGACCATCATTCTCGTCGCGGTCTAATCCGCATGGTAAACCAGCGTCGTAAGTTGTTGGATTACCTTAAGCGTAAAGATGCAGCTCGTTACACTAGTTTGATCAAAAAACTAGGTCTGCGTCGCTAAGACTGAGAAAGGGCCATAAGTTATTATGGCCCTTTTTTTATTGGTCTCCCAAGGGACAGCCTGTACTTCATATGCACTTTTGGTCTTCAGATGAAGGATAAAAAAGAGTCCATATGAGTACTGGCTTAAAAAGAGGTCTTTGGGAGAAGAATTTTTTTTAATAAAAGGAATACGTGTGAGTATTACGACAAAAACTTTCCAGTTCGGTAATGATACCGTAACGCTAGAAACAGGCCGCATTGCGCGTCAAGCAACGGGTGCTGTTCTTTGTACCATTGGCGATGCACAAGTGCTTGCTACGGTTGTAGGGGCTAAATCAGCGAAACCGGGTCAAGACTTTTTCCCATTGTCTGTTTTTTACCAAGAACGTGCTTACGCAGTGGGTAAAATTCCAGGTGGCTTTCTAAAACGTGAAGGCCGTCCTTCTGAAAAAGAAACCCTGACCTCGCGTTTAATCGACCGTCCAATTCGTCCATTGTTCCCGAAAGGTTTCATGAACGAAGTGCAGGTTGTTTGTACCGTTATGTCGACTAACACGAACTTAGACGCAGATATTGCGGCTATGTTGGCAACGTCTGCTGCATTGACTATTTCTGGTATTCCATTCAATGGTCCAATCGGTGCGGCTCGCGTTGGTTTTAACGATGAGTCTGGTTACGTTCTTAACCCAAGCTACTCTGATCTAGATGGTTCTTTGCTAGACATGGTGGTTGCGGGCACGAAAGACGCAGTATTGATGGTTGAGTCTGAAGCGCAAGAGTTGACTGAAGACGAAATGCTAGGTGCGGTTCTTTTTGCTCATAAAGAAATGCAATCTGCGATTACAGCTATCACGGAATTCGCAACTGAGTGCGCTAAGCCTCGTTGGGAATGGCAAGCGGAAACGGCGAATGTCTCTTTGGTTGAAGCACTTCAATCCGGTTATGCTGATCAAATCGAAGAAGCATACGGTATTAGTGAAAAAATGGCGCGTTACGCTCAACTAGGTGTGGTACGTGATGCGGCGGTTGCAGCATTGGTTACTGAAGAGGGCGAGTTCTCTGAAGAGGACGTGACAGGCGCTTTCTCTAAACTAGAAAAACGCATCGTTCGTCGTCGTGTTATCGATGGCAAATCACGTATTGATGGTCGTGATAACAAAACAGTTCGTCCAATCAACGTTGAAGTGGGTCTATTAAGCAAAACTCATGGTTCTGCTTTGTTTACTCGTGGTGAAACGCAGGCGATTGCGACTTGTACACTAGGTACGAGCCGTGATTCACAAATGTCTGATGGTTTGACTGGCGAAAGTAAAGACAGCTTCATGCTTCATTACAACTTCCCTCCATACTCTGTCGGTGAATGTGGTCGCATGGGTGGTGTGGGTCGTCGTGAAATTGGTCACGGTCGTCTAGCACGTCGCGGTGTTCAGGCAGTATTGCCTTCTGAAGATGAATTCCCATACACCATTCGTATCGTGTCTGAGATTACTGAATCTAACGGTTCAAGCTCGATGGCGTCTGTATGTGGTGCGTCTTTGGCGATGATGGACGCTGGTGTACCTCTGAAAGCACCTGTTGCGGGTATCGCAATGGGCCTTATCAAAGAAGACGACGGTTTTGCTGTACTAACGGATATCTTGGGTGATGAAGATCACCTTGGCGACATGGACTTTAAAGTAGCGGGTACGGCAGAAGGTATCACGGCGCTTCAAATGGACATTAAAATTGAAGGCATCAATGAAGAAATTATGGATATCGCCTTAAGCCAAGCGCTTGAAGCTCGTACTCATATTCTTCGTGAAATGGCGAAAGTGATTGGTTACGCGCGTCCAGAAGTGTCTCCAAATGCGCCTTCTATGGCAACGATCAAAATTGATCCAGAAAAAATCCGTGACGTTATCGGTAAAGGTGGTGCGATGATTCGCTCCATTACTGAGCAAACGGGTGCTTCTATCGATCTAGACGACGATGGTACGGTGCGTATTTACGCAGCGGATAAAGCGTCTTCTGATGCGGCTTTGTTGAAGATTCATGAAATCACAGCAGAAGCGGAAATCGATAAACTTTACAAGGGTAAAGTGGTTCGTTTGGCGGAGTTCGGTGCCTTTGTAAATATCTTACCTGGTAAAGATGGCTTGGTGCATATTTCTCAAATCGCTGAAGAACGTATTCGTGCCGTTACGGATTTCCTAGCTGAAGGTCAGGACGTTATTGTTAAAGTGCTCGATGTTGATGCTCGTGGTCGTATCAAATTGTCTATGAAAGATGTGACTGAAGAAGAAAAAGCCGCTTACACTGAATAATTTTTCAATGTGAAAGGTGACAGAAGGTGCTAATTTTTAGCACCTTTTTTTTATTTTTAATTTGATCATTAGACTAGAATAAAGGCATCATAGAAGCATAATTCAGTTATGTTGGGCCGTTCCCGTGTCGCTTATAGAAAGGAAAAAAACATGATGTTTAAAGTAGTAAGTGTGTTAGTGGCGAGTGTTGTGTTAACAGCTTGCAGTAAGGATGTCATCAACACGCCGGTGGCCGCGATTCCTGATTGTGTGTTTGCTGATGGGTCTAATCAAGCCGCACCAGATTGGGTCTGTGGCGCGCCTATTGAGGGTGTTGCTTTATCTGCGGTTGGCTACAGTGAAAAATCGGCGGCAGGCCCCAATTATATGAAGCAAATGGCCGCCACGTCAGCGCGTGTTGAGTTGGCTCAAGTGCTGAGTGTTGATTTGCAAAATATGGTGAAGCAGTACGTTGAGACAACGGGTGCGGGCGATGCTGAAACCGTTGACCGTGTGAATAGTGTGGTGACTAAACAGGTAACAGAGCAGCAATTAATTGGCTCTAAAGTGGTTCGCCAAATGCCAACGCCTTCGGGTGGCTTGGTCGTCTTGGTGGGCTTGGATCCTGCTCAAGCGGAAGACGTGGCTGAAAGTATTTTGCGCTCTTCGATGAGAAATGAAGCGGCGTTATTTCAAAAGTTAGAGGCAGAAAAGAGCTTTGATGAACTGGCCTCTGAAATTGCTAAGCGTCGAATGAATTAAGGCTAAGCTAATGAGTAACCGCTTTTCGCTGTTACTCATTAGCAGATTGCCGAGCAATGGACTAATTGTTTGTCTCTTCATCAAAAATCGGCGTTGGTTTTCTGTTGCTGTCTACGGCGACAAAATTGAAATGCCCTGTCACCGCCTTGGTGCGTTTATCGCTGTCTAACTGCTCAAGAAAAATAGACACTTCTACTTTTAGTGACGTGCGGCCTACATGAACGACGCGCGCAATCAGCTCCACCAAAATACCGGAAGGGATAGGTTGCTTAAAGTCGACTTGTTCGGTTGAAATCGTCATCATGGTTTTTCTGGCAAAGCGAGTGGCGGCAATGTAAGCCACTTCGTCCATCCATTGTAAGGCTATACCGCCAAATAAAGTGTCGTAATGATTGGTCGTGGCGGGGAAAACCATTTTTGCCACACGGGTTTCTGAAATTTCTTCTCGTTTTTGGATGAGTAGCTTATTCATGTTCGTAAAACCTTTTTTTTCTAAAATGCTGTTGGGCGTCATTATACTCCTTGGTGTGGGTAGTTGTGACTCTCGTTTTGACGTTGATGCCGTTTTATCTCAGTACATCATGGACCTGAGCCGCTCTTCGTCGCTGTCGTTTCCCACTGTGGCAATAGCGATGCCAGAAAGCCTGCCATCATCGCGCCATCGAAGGCAGGCTTTGAGTCAGTTTGATATTGGTTTGTTGGATTTTTTGTCTTTGCAGCAGTGCGATGTAGGGATTGTGGCAGGAAAAAAGAACAGTATTCTAGGCAAGGTGATGCCGGACAGTCAGCGCTTTTTGTATGAGTTGGATATTATTCGAGCGATTGAGTCTTGTGATATTCAAAATGACGAGTTGTCGAAAGAGTTACAATATGTCGCCCAGCAAAAGCGTGTTGAATTGCCGATTGCTTTTGGTAATGCCATTTTTAATGGTGTAGAGAGTGAGGCTTTTTTTAGTTTGTCTAATGGTTTTTTGCCGTTGAATTATTCCACGGCGCTGCAGCAAGAGATGCTGAGTGCTTTGAATCGATTGCTTGTTATTGGTGAGAATCTTGCTGCTCTACCCGTGATTGATGCCCATGTCTTTGAAAGCGATCTAAAAATACTGATGGACAGTGAGTACGCGGGTCGATTGTTGTATTCACTAACGCAGATGACAGGTTATTTGAATCAGGTTTCTCGTCAGATTGGGGGGCTGGATGAGGGTGTTTGTGGTGCGCCGATGAGATATCTAAAGCAGCAGTTTGAGGCCAATTATGTGCAAATTATTCAGCCTTATATGGGCAGAGTAAACGCCAGTGCCTATCAGGTTTTGCCGCTTATTAATCGACTCGCGGTCTCAAGTGCGCCGCTCAGTGGAGATATGCAGGGTTTTATGCGGCAATTTTCAGTTGCCGACAGTGTTTGGTTACGTTATCAACAGGCTTCTCAGATGCACGCTAAACACTGGAGTGCCTTGTTTGATGTGTGTTCGATATCGCTTCAAACACGCTAGATACGTGTGTTGATCTGCTGCTCTAGGCTTTCAACCGCATCGTATTGGTAAGCTGGGCCTTCTGCTAGGGGTTCGAAACTTAAGGCTTTAAGTAAGGCGATATTAGCGATTGGGTTTGCGCCAATACTATGGGAAAACTGCATTGGACGTGTCAATGCATGGGGTTGGTGAGCGCTTAATGTGTCGGGTGTGTCGATTAATGAGGGACCGGGTTGGTTAAATAGACTCATTAATAAGGCGAAATGAGCATTCCCCGAAACTGGTTGTCCCGCTTTACTGCTTTGGGTGACCTGTGTTTCAACAATGTCTCTTATGTTCATTGGTTTGCCTATTAAATTGTCTACGATAACGCTATCGGCATAAGACTATTTTTCTTAAAGACTATTTTTCTTTTAAAAAACAGTGAATTAATTAAGGCACGGGTGGTGTGTTAGTCTCATGGTTTGTTGTTATTGTGAGCACAGGCTGGCGGGGTTGATAAATGTGGTTTTTTTGCGCGCTTGGCGATCAAAAATACCTCAATCTATGGCTCAAAGTGTGCAAGCATCGTACTATAATGCATAGAGAACGATTGTTTTAGGATCTGTTGCTTTTATTCAAAAAAGTAAACCGCTTAACCAAGCGCGGTGGGGCATCATACATGCATGATATTAATGAATTGATTGACAACGTAAGACGCAATGAAGAGATTGCACGCAAATTTTTTGAAATAGAGCGTTGTATTCTTTCAATTGGGCGTTGTGATCAGTTTGTTTCAACGTTAACCAAAGAGGTGCAAAAACAGTTTAATGTGCCTTACGTTTGGGTAAATTTGATCAATGAAGCGCCTTTGTCTCATCTGATTGAAAACTTGGAAAAAATGCCGGATCTGCGTGATCGGGTGTTGTTCACAAGGCGCCGCTCGATGATCGACATCATTAAATCCAGTAATAAAACCGTTTTGGTTAATACCAACTTGAGCCGGTGTTGGGAGATTATTCCAGCGGTTTACCGTGATATTATTTCTTCTGTAGCGATTTCCCCGCTCACCATTGATGGCGAATTAGTGGGCTTGTTTTGTCAGGCAGACGCAGACAGTACGCGTTATGATGCCACGACCAAAGACACTTTTTTGCTTGATCAACTGGCTATTAAAATTTCAATTTGTTTGAGCAATGTGACCGCAAGAGAGAAGCTTGAATACTTGGCGACTCGTGATCCGTTAACGGGATTATTGAATCGACGGCAGCTTGAGTTAATGCTGGACCGTGAGTTCGCTCGATCCAAACAGCAAGAGCGCGATTTAACGGTCGTATTTGTCGATTGCGATGCCTTTAAGTCAATCAACGATACGCTAGGGCATAATTGTGGTGATGAAGTGTTAGAATATATCGCCAAGCGCTTGTTAAAATATGTGCATAAGCAGGGCTTGGCGTTTCGCTTCGCTAGTGATGAGTTTGTCTTTGTGATGCCGGGGAAAAGTTATGAGCAGGCCATCATGGTGGCGGAATCTATTCAGGACTACCTTCAATCCAATCCGTTGAGATATAAATCTAATCTTGTCCCAATTACTATTAGTTACGGTGGTGCTAGTGTGATGTCGGATGCGCCGAGTAATTATAAGCATTTGCTCAAAACAGCAGATGAGCGTCTCTATGACTATAAAAATAACCGTAAGCGATCTGTGCCAACTAAAGTCTTTAAGTTTTTAAATAGACTGCGCTAATATTGTAATTTTATTACATTATGCTGGTGGTTTTTTTGGGCTTACGGTATTTTTCACCCAAAATATGTTGTAAAATTTCATAAAAATTAAATAGGGTTCGTTTATGTCCCATGCTTTAATCGCCGATCTTGGTGGAACGAATGCGCGCTTTGCCTTGGTTCCCATTCATCAGTATGAGCCTCTCGAAGTTAGAGTGCTTCCTTGTAAAAATTATGAAGATTTCTTTGCTGCAGCAGCAGATTATATCGAGAATTGCAGTGTTGATATGGAAAATATCGATGCGGTGGTGCTCGCTATAGCGGGCCCTGTCAATCAAGCGGTGATCCGCTTTTCTAATAACCCATGGCATTTTACCCGTGACGAAGTGCAGTCTTATTTTGGTGATGATAAACCCGTTGCCTTGCTGAATGACTTTGATGCGGTTGGTTACAGTTTAGAGGTTCTCTCCACCAAGGATATGGTGGTTTTAGGAGAGCGTTCTACGGTAGACCCAAAAGCGCCTTGCTGGGTGGTGGGAGCGGGTACTGGACTGGGGATTTCCTGCGTTGTTCCCCAAGACAACGGCCCTAACATGGTGTTGCCAGGTGAAGGCGGCCATGTGGACTTATCGGCTTGCAATGACCTTGAAGATGATATTCTGAAGTTCCTACGCACTCGCCATAAGCGCGTTTCGGCAGAACGAGTGCTGTCAGGAATGGGGCTTGAAAACTTATATGAAGCCATAGCGTTGCGGGAAGGAATAGAGCGACGTTTAACGGCACCTGAAATAGGCGAAGCGCTAAAGCAGGGAAATGATCCCATTGCAAACGCCGCATTAGAGCAGTTTTTTGTGTTCTTAGGTCGAGTGATTGGTGATCTTGTTTTATCGGTTGAGTCTCGTGGTGGTGTCTATATTGCGGGGGGGATTGTGCCTCGTTATGTAAATGAAATTCTTGAAAGCGGCTTTCGTGAGGCAATGCAAGATAAAGGTCGCATGAAAGAGTTTGTTTCACCTATTCCGACTTTTATTGTGATGTCTGAATACCCAGGGCTGATGGGGTGTGCTTGTTATGCATCTCATCTTGTGTCGAAAGCCTAAATAGTTGGAGAAAGAATATATGAAGGCCAGTTTAAAAGCCTGTGACGTTGTCATTTTTGGTGGCGGCGGTGATCTTGCGATGCGTAAGTTATTGCCCGCTTTGTACCATTTGGATATGGATGGTTTGCTTGCTCCAACGACGCGCATTATTGGTGCTTCGAGACGGGAAGTGAGTACCGAAGAATATCAAACAAAGATTCGAGCGGCGCTTGATGAGTTTGTTCCTTCTAGTATCGGAGACGAAAAAACATGGCCGCGCTTTAAAGAGCGGTTAAGTTATGTGTCTGTGGATGCTCAGCAAGAAGCCGATTTTTCTCGTCTGAATGATCATGAAGTTGGTGGTGATAATCGCGATGTGGTGTTTTATCTTGCGACTTCGCCTGATTTATTTGGCTCTATTTGTACTTCGTTGGCCGCTCACGGCTTGAATGCCGATCGTATGCGAGTGGTATTAGAAAAACCACTAGGTCGCGATTTGGTGTCATCTCGCGCCATTAACGACGAAGTGATGAAGAACTTTAGTGAACAACAAGCCTTCCGTATTGATCATTACCTTGGTAAAGAAACGGTACAGAATTTATTGGCTATTCGCTTTGGTAATACACTGTTTGAACCCTTATGGGACAGTGCGCATATTGATAATGTGCAGATTACCGTTTCTGAAACGGTTGGTGTAGAAGGGCGCTGGGGTTATTACGATAATGCCGGTGCCATGCGTGACATGGTGCAAAACCATTTGATTCAGTTGTTATGTTTGGTGGCGATGGAGCCGCCTGGTCGAATGGATGCGGATTCCGTACGCGATGAAAAAATTAAAGTATTAAAAGCTTTGCGTCCTATCGCTGGAGCAAACGCTTATACCAAAACCGTGCGTGGTCAATATGCGAAAGGCATGATTAACGGTAAAGAAGTAAAAGGCTATTTCGATGAAGAGGGTAGTAACCCGACTTCAAGAACGGAAACTTTTGTGGCTTTACGAGCGGATATCGACAACTGGCGTTGGGCTGGCGTGCCTTTTTACCTTAGAACGGGCAAGCGTTTAGGTCAGCGTTATTCTGAAATTGTGATTCAGTACAAGGCGGTTCCGCACAGTATCTTTAGTGATGAAAGCAACCGTCAACTACAGCGTAATCAGCTAATTATTCGTCTTCAGCCAGAAGAGAAAATCTCTTTGACGGTGATGAATAAAGTACCTGGTGCAAGCGAAGGAATGAATCTTCAGCCGGTTGATTTGAACTTAAGTCTAACCGAAGCCTTTAATGACAAGCGTAGTCCAGAAGCCTATGAGCGACTGTTGTTGGACGTGATGCGTAATGATGCCACCTTGTTCATGCGCTACGATGAAGTAGAAGCCGCGTGGAAATGGGTGGACGGCATTATGTCCGCTTGGAGCCAAACCAGCGAGCGTCCTAAAGAGTACGCTTCGGGTTCTTGGGGGCCTGCTGCGTCTATGGCGTTGCCGATTAAAGATGGCCGCAATTGGCATGACTATTAAGTCTTAATAAAAGGAAAATAAAATGACTACTTCTTATACTGCTGAGCAGGTAATGACCGCGACGCCTGTCGTGCCTGTTATTGTTGTTGATAGCGTAGAGCAGGCTGTTGCATTGGGCAAAGCGCTGGTTGCTGGTGGCGTGCCTGTTTTGGAGGTGACTTTGCGTACACCGGTCGCCTTAGAAGCGATTACGGCGCTTCGCAAGGAAGTTCCTGGGGCGATTGTGGGAGCTGGGACAGTTTGTTCTCGTGCCCAATATATTCAAGCCATCGAAGCGGGCTCCCAGTTTATTATCAGCCCAGGAATGACCGCTGACTTATTGGCGGTGGGCAAAGAGTACGACGTACCTTACTTGCCCGCCGTGGCAACCATTTCGGATATTTTGTTGGGGATGGAGTACGGTTATGACCGTTTTAAATTTTTCCCTGCTGAAGTGAATGGTGGCGTTAAGGCGTTAAAAGCCTTTGGCGGCCCATTGCCGCAAATCAAATTCTGTCCAACGGGCGGTATTGGTGCGAACAATTTCCGCGAATATTTGGCCTTGCCAAATGTGCTTTGTGTGGGGGGGTCTTGGATTGTGCCAACCGACTTAGTTCGTGCTGAGAAGTGGGCTGAGATTACGGAACTGGCGAAATCTGTGGCTCAGTAAAAGTATTCTTCTGTTGATTTGAAACAAGAAGACTCGGTGTGAAAAAAGGGGAAGGGCGATTGCTCTTCCCCTTTTTAGTGCTTTCTTTTTACTTTTTTTAAGCTGTGTTGCTTATAGGTTTTCTTCGGCAAACTCAGCGAGTCGGCTTCGTTCTATACCGTTGACATGCATAATGCTGGCGTATTTGAAGGATTTGGATTTTTCAACTAGATAGGTCAATCCAGATGTGAGTGGAGTAATGTATTTGTTGTCAATTTGAGCTAGGTTGCCTAATATAATGATTTTTGAGTTGCTGCCGACTCGAGTCACGATGGATTTGAGTTGAAATTGCGTTAGGCCTTGAGCCTCATCAATAATGATTAAGGCATTATTGAAGGAGCGTCCACGCATAAAGTTTAATGACTTAAACTGAATGTTGGCTTTTTGCTTTACGTAATCAATGCTGCTAAAAGAGTGCTCGTCGGCGCCATGTAGGATTTCTAGGTTGTCGTCGAAAGCCGCCAGCCAAGGTGCCATTTTTTCTTCTTCTGTACCGGGTAGGAAGCCAATATCTTCTGCCATCGGAGGGGTTGATCTGGCCACGATGATCTTATTGAAACGTTTTTCTTCCATGGTGACTTGTAAGCCATACGCGAGCGCTAAGAGTGTTTTGCCTGAACCTGCTGGCCCTGTCATTACCATCATGTCTGAATTGTCATGACGCAATAAATAGAAAGCCATGGCTTGCTCTAAATTACGGGGCAAGATCCCCCAGAAGTTTTGATGCATCAAATGCTGTTTATTGATATCGAGTAAATAGACGTGTTCTTCGTCAAGATTGACGACAAAGCCGATGAAGTCCTCGTCGTCGATCACAAACATATTAAAATAGATGTTGGGTAAATGGCTTTTGCTAATGACGTGAACGGTATGGCGTCCATGGGTTTCTGTGTTGACGCTGTCTATAGTCGACCAGAAACTGCCAGAAAACTGAATATAGCCTTTGCTCATTAAGTCTAAATCATCGAGTACCTTGTCTTTTCGGTAGTCTTCTACGCGTTCTAGTCCAGACCCTTTTGCCTTGATGCGCATGTTAATGTCTTTTGTTACTAGGCAAACAGTAGAGCGTGGGTGCGTGGCTTGCAAACTTAAACCGACATTGATAATGCGGTTATCATTAGCATGATCATGGTTGCCATTTAGGAAAGGGATGTTATCGGTGAGGGTGATTTGTTGGTCTGGGAAGATCGCCAGCGTGCCTTCGTTGCGCTTTTTATCGGTGTTGTTGTCATCATCACTGCTGTCCATTACACGGATAGGAACGCCTGCTTGAAGCTCTCTGGGTGAGGCATTACTGACTATTTTGTCAATGGTGTTGATCGCAACGCGTGCTTCGCGGCTAACGTCTTTGTCTCTTCTGTCTTTAATGACATCCAGCTCTTCAAGGACGGTCATAGGAATAACGACTTTGTGTTCGGCAAAAGCATAAATGGCCAATGGGTCGTGCAATAACACGTTGGTGTCAAGAACGTAGATTTTTTCCATAGAGTATTACTCCCACAATAAGTATGTCGTGTGCTTTTGGATGGTGAATAAGCGAGCTTTTAATAGAGCAGAAAATAACAGGGTAAAAAATAACAAGATAGAAAGTAACGGGGTGAAAAGTAACAGATTCGGCATGAGTCGACGAGGTGATGGATAGACCAACGAAGGGGAGATCGGGTTATATTGATTACGGTTATGGCTTTTTGGCAAGTTAAACCTCACTGTCTTTATCCATACTCTAGCTTGAGTGTATGACAGTTTTGTTGCTTATGCTTGTTCTGAAAGGTTTTTTTAGTATTTTTTGGTTATAAAAAAACCGCTGTTTATGGCAGCGGTTTTTAGGTCTACGAATCTTAGTTGTCCAAGCAGCGTTGCTTATCTAAGACACTTTAATCGTTAAAAGACACTTTAGTCGTCCAAGAAGCTTCTTAGATGCTCGGAACGGCTAGGATGGCGTAGTTTACGCAGTGCTTTGGCTTCAATTTGGCGAATACGCTCACGCGTCACGTCAAACTGTTTACCCACTTCTTCAAGCGTATGATCGGTGTTCATATCAATGCCGAAACGCATGCGCAACACTTTGGCTTCACGGGCTGTTAGGCCAGCTAGTACCAGCGTGGTTGACTCGCGCAAACCTTCAATGGTGGCGATATCAATCGGTGACTCAGCGCCATCGTCTTCAATGAAGTCGCCTAGGTGAGAATCTTCGTCGTCACCGATAGGGGTTTCCATTGAGATAGGTTCTTTAGCGATCTTCAATACTTTACGAATCTTGTCTTCAGGCATGTCCATGCGAGCGGCCAATTCTTCTGGCGTTGCTTCGCGCCCCATTTCCTGCAGCATTTGACGAGAGATACGATTCAGTTTGTTAATCGTTTCAATCATGTGCACTGGAATACGGATAGTGCGAGCCTGATCGGCAATCGAACGCGTGATTGCCTGACGAATCCACCAAGTAGCGTAAGTCGAGAACTTATAACCGCGGCGGTATTCAAATTTATCAACCGCTTTCATTAGGCCGATATTGCCTTCTTGAATAAGGTCTAAGAATTGTAAACCACGGTTGGTGTATTTCTTCGCAATAGAGATCACCAAACGTAGGTTGGCTTCGACCATTTCTTTTTTCGCACGACGAGCACGAGTTTCACCAATAGAAATGCGACGATTGATTTCTTTAAGTTCGGCGATCGTTAGCCCTGTTTCTTTTGCAACGGCACGAAGTTTGCGCTGGCTGCGCATAAATTCCGCTTCGTTTTCTTCCAGCGAGGTCGCGTAATCGGCACCAGAAGCAATTTGCTCTTTAAGCCAATCTGGATTGGTTTCATTGCTTGGGAAACGCTTCAAAAACTCGGTTCTTGGCATGCCGGATTTACGCACGCAGACTTGCATAATAAGGCGCTCTTGATCGCGCACTTTTTCCATGCGAGAACGGACGCGGTCGATCAGATCATCAAACAGTTTAGGTACAAGCTTGATCGGTGCGAAGCTAATACTTAATTCTTCCTGCTTACTTTTAACCACAGGATCTTGGCGATCGCGGGTTTCTAGTAATGTGTTCAGTTCGATGTAGATGCGCTTGATGTCATTGAAACGCAATGCGGTTTCTTCAGGGTCAGGGCCGTTATCGGTTTCTTCTTCGGTTGTCTCTGAATCGTCATCGTCGTCGTCATTGTCGGCGGTATCTTCATCGATTACCGGCTCTTCGGTGACGGTTTCCTCAAAAACAGGCTCTTCGCCATCGCCATCGATAAAACCACTAAAAATATCGCTCAGACGACCTTCTTCTTCCTGTACTTTGGTGTAGGCATTAAGCAATACGTCTACGGCACCAGGGAAGTAAGAAATGGCCGCCATGACTTCACGTGTGCCTTCTTCGATGCGCTTTGCAATAGCAATTTCGCCGGCACGAGTCAGTAGCTCAACTGTCCCCATTTCACGCATGTACATGCGCACAGGATCCGTTGTTCTAGTAATGTCCCCTTCTACTGCGGCTAGAGCGGCGGCGGCTTCTTCAGCGGCGGCTTCATCTGTCGCATCGCCTTCTTCCATAAGAAGGCTATCTTTATCGGGTGCAACTTCGGAAACCGTAATGCCCATGTCGTTGATCATGGCAATGATTTCTTCTACTTGCTCCGGGTCTGAAAGGTCATCAGGGAGGTGGTCATTAACTTCAGAAAAAGTTAGGTAACCTTGTTCTTTACCCTTGGTGATCAGCTCTTTGAGACGTGACTGTTGAGTGTCTGGCATTCGACAACCTATCGTTAGAAATTCATTTGGGAGTTTAGCAAGCCGCGGATTATAACAAAATCAATCACTTTTATCCACCGAATCCTTTCTTTTGTGGGCGAAAATTAAGCAATCTTTATGATTTTTTCTGTCGAATTAAATCCATCAGATTCCGTAGTTCTTGCTTGCTGCTGTTATCCTTTATGGATTCGTTTCCTTTGCTTTTCAACCGTGCGATGCTGCTATTTAGACCAAGATTTTTTTCTAATGCCAAGACAGTATCTAGCACTTCCTGCTGTGCGTTGGTTATTTTTTGCTTTGTTATCGCATCTTTGTGATTCAATAATGCGTAAATAGAATCAATAATGATTTTATCTGTCGTTTCGCCCAGCAGGTGTCCGGTGTTTTTGTTTGGGTGTTTTTCGAAATATCGCCATATTTTGCAAAAAACTTGTAGCTCTTCATTGGCTTGATTAATGATGGGGTCGGGTAGCTCTATTTCGTGGGCTATGTGCGGATGCAGTAAAAGGCACAAAGAGGCCTGTTTTATTCGGCTGAGGCTAGGGGCGGCGGGCGGTAAAGCCGGTTCATCGTTGTAAAATTTACCCTTAGAAAAAGGTTTTTTACTAAATGGCTTTTTGAACGAGCCTTGTGTTTTTGGCTGAGTGGCTGGGCCAGCATGATCTGTGTAGTGGTGGAGGTCGTCATAATGGCCGTGGGATGGTTCATAGTCGTAATGACTTAAATCTGGCGTATCGCCATCGTAATGCTGGATCTGTTGCGGTGGTTCTGCTTCATGTCCTTCTGTCGGTGTGTGTTGGCGTCGGGTCTTAAAAACGGTGTTGCCTAGGGTTTCGCTGTCTATGCCGGATTGATCGCTTAGTTGGCGAATTAAGACCGAGCGAAAGGTTAGCTCTTTGGGGATTTGCGTGATCATTTCCATGGCATTGCGGGCAAATTGAGCTTCGCCTTCTTCGTCGCCAAGCGTGACTTGATTTCGGGCATGGTCAAACAATACATGCGATAAAGATGAGGCATCTTCTAGGCGGCGATGAAAGGCGTCTTTGCCTTCTTTTCTGACCAGTGAATCGGGGTCTTCGCCTTCTGGTAAGAATAAAAAACGCACTTGTTTTTCGTCTTGCATAACCGGAAGGGAGGCTTCTAAGCCGCGTATGGCGGCGGCGCGACCGGCCTTGTCGCCATCAAAGCAAAGCACGACCTTGCTAACCAGCTTAAACAGCTTGCGTATGTGTTGGTTGTTGACTGAGGTGCCGAGCGTGGCGACGGCATTGGTGATGCCGTGTTGCGCCAGTACAATCACGTCCATATAGCCTTCGACCACAATGATTTGGTCGAGCACGGGTGTGTTTTGCTTCGCTTCGAATAAGCCATAGAGCTCTTGGCTTTTTTGAAAAACAGGCGTTTCTGGTGAATTTAAGTATTTGGGCTTTTCGTCACCAAATGCGCGTCCGCCAAAGGCAATGACTCGGCCTCGTGAGTCTCGAATGGGGAAAATAATGCGATCACGGAAACGGTCATAATAGTGGCCTGGCTGATCTTTTTTCTCGATTAGCATACCGCCAAGCAAAAGTTGCTCTTGGCTTTCGGCGCGGGTGCCGATTTTTTTGAGGAGATTGTCCCATCCGGGTGGTGCGTAGCCGATGCCAAATACTTTGGCGATTTGGCCGGATAATCCACGGTCTTTGGATAAATAGTCGGTGGCTTTTTTCTTGTCTGGGTGTTGAGTTAACTGTTGCTGATAAAATTGCGAGCTTTCAGACAGGCGTTTTAGTAATTCTGCGTTTTGCTCGTATCTGTCTGGTGCGCCTTGCTCTCTCGGGACTTCCATACCGGCGTCTTTGGCGAGCGCTTCAATCGCGTCGACAAAGTCTAAATGATCATGCTCCATCACAAATGAAATGGCGTTACCGCCAGCGCCGCAGCCAAAGCAGTAATAAAACTGTTTGTTTGGATTTAAACTAAACGACGGGCTTTTTTCATTGTGAAAAGGACAAAGGGCGCTGTAATTTTGTCCGGTTTTTTTCAGGCTAATGCGAGACGCAACCACATCGGTTAGGTCGGTCCGAGCTAAAAGTTCATCAATAAATTGATCAGGAATACGCCCCGCCATGATATTAGCCTAATTGCGCTTTGACTTGTTTGCTGATCACGGCCATGTCGGCACGGCCTTGGACTTGCGGCTTAACAATGGCCATTACGGCTCCCATCTGCTGCATTGAGTTAGCGCCCGTTTCGGCGATGGCGGCTTTGACAATCTCACCGACTTCATCGTCAGTCAAAGGGGTTGGCAAAAATTCGCTCAAAATAAGCATTTCTTCTTGCTCTATTTTGGCCAGGTCTTCACGATCGCCATCGATAAATTGTTGGTACGAATCTTTGCGCTGTTTGGTCATTTTATCCAAAACAGCCAAGACGCGAGCATCATCTAATTCAATGCGTTCGTCAACTTCGATTTTTTTGCATTCAGAAAGGATGGTGCGAATGACGGTAACGCGTTGCTTTTCTTTGGCACGCATTGCGGTTTTTAGTGTGTCTGAGATGTGTTTTTTTAAGTCTGACATAGGGTCCTCTTTACTTTCGGGTAAGCAAAAAAAACGGCTAGTTGTTTAACTAGCCGTTTTTTATAAGCCTAAATGTTAGAAACGTCTAGGCAAGCATTTGTTTTCTAGCAAAGTGCCAAAACGGCAGATTGGCCTAGTACAAACGTTGGAATTTCTTCTGCTCGCGAGAAACTTTCTTAGCGTGGCGTTTAACAGCAGCGGCTGCAGCACGTTTGCGAAGAGTAGTGGGTTTTTCGTAGCATTCACGACGACGAACTTCAGCCAAAACGCCTGCTTTTTCACAAGAGCGTTTGAAACGACGTAGAGCGATGTCAAAGGGTTCGTTATCTTTTACTTTTACAGCTGGCATGTATTTACCTTCAATAATATTTTTTTAACGTTTAAGTATTCACAAAAACGGCGTGAATCATACCCGTATTTAATGGGCTTTCAAAGCGCGCTTTTGTTGAACAGAGTGTGATCCAAGATGAATCGATTTTTCTAGGCTAATAAGGCCTAACCCTGAACAGACTGTTGTCGCGTCTGTAACGGTATTCATTTTTTAAGAGGGTGTTTGGATCGCCATTTTGCTTACATTGGAAGCTATGTGCCAAACGAGAAAAATCACCTGCCTTTTAATTTAAACATTTAAAACGCGCGCATTATAATGCTTTTGCCTTGCTGTGTCTAATGTCATTTGTTTGGTTCTTCAGGAATTGGCGCTTTACTCTGCAATGGCTGCAGTAGATAAGGTACAATGCGCTCAAATTATTGATGAGATTATTCTGATGAAAGTATTGGGATTAGAAACCTCTTGTGACGAGACGGGGATTGCCATTTACGATACCGAGCATGGCCTGTTGGCGCACAAAATTTATTCTCAAATTGCTCAACATGCCGAATACGGCGGTGTGGTGCCAGAACTGGCTTCCCGCGACCATGTTCGCAAAACCTTGCCGCTAATTGATGAAGTGCTGCAAGCCGCGGGCATGAAAAAATCGCAATTGGATGGAATTGCCTATACCAGCGGCCCGGGGTTAGTGGGGGCCTTAATGGCGGGGGCAACGATTGGTCGTTCTCTGGCGTATGCTTTGGGAATTCCGGCGTTGGGCGTGCATCATATGGAGGGGCATCTTTTGGCGCCAATGCTAGAAGAGTCTCAACCTGAAATGCCGTTTATTGCTTTGCTGGTGTCTGGTGGCCATACCCAATTGGTTCGTGTGGATGGTATTGGTGAATATCGTCTGTTAGGTCAATCCCTTGATGATGCAGCGGGCGAGGCCTTTGATAAAGCGGCTAAAATGATTGGTTTGCCTTATCCCGGTGGGCCCTATATTGCGGCGTTAGCAAAACAAGGTAATCCCAAGTCAGGGTTGAAATTTCCTCGACCGATGACAGATCGGCCCGGTTTAGATTTTAGTTTTAGTGGTTTGAAAACGGCGTTTTTGACGGCGGTTCATAATGCGCTAGATGACGATCGCTGTGATGAACAGTTTAAAGCCGATGCGGCGTTGGCATTTGAAACCGCAGTGGTGGATACCTTGGTGATTAAGTGTCGCCGCGCGTTAGAAGCGGAAGGTTTGAAGCGGTTGATTATCGCCGGTGGTGTGAGCGCCAATCAGCGTTTACGTGAACAGCTTGAAAGCCAGTTGAAAAAAATCAGCGCCAGTGTGTTTTATGCGCGACCAGAGTTTTGTACCGATAACGGTGCGATGATTGCCTATGCGGGCGCTCAACGCTTAGTAAATGGCCAATCTTCTGAATTGAGTTTGTCGATCCGTGCCCGTTGGCCCTTGTCTGAGTTGCCACCGTTGAAGGAATCTTAAGATGAAAGACTTAGTGTTTATTGAGGGGCTAAAAACCCAAGCCGTGATTGGGGTTTATGAGTGGGAGAAAAAGATTTGGCAAGACTTGGTGTTTGATTTGGAAATGGAGCACGATAACCGCGTTCCAGCACAGACGGATGATCTTGCCAAAACCCTAGACTATGAAGCGATCTCGAACTATATCTTAGCTTTTTGTGCCGAGCGTCAATTTGAATTAATTGAAACCTTGGCGGAGCATTTGGTGGGGGAGTTGATAGGGCAATTTAAATTGAATGCCGTTACCTTAACCCTGCGTAAGCCTGGCGCAGTGGCAGCAGCTCAGGCGGTTGGAGTGAAAATCCACCGACAATCGGCGGTTACGCATTAATCTCTTAGAGTAAATCCCCGCCGCTTGCTGCGTAAATAACTAAAATCTAGCTATCCAGCTTTGTTATTCCCGCGAAAGCGGGAGCCCAGAGGCGTTGTCTAAATAAGCGTATTTTTGATGACTAAAAGGGTGAACAAATAAGTGGTGATGGCGTGTTATCGAGGGCATCGGCGCGTTTCTTTTTGAGTGCCTGACCAAGCTCAGGGCCAGTTAAGCCTTGCTTTATTAGGCTTGCTGCATTGATGCTGGCAATGGTATCTCGGAGTAACAGCCAGTCTTCACTTGTGCTGTTGGTAAGCCGTGTTAAAACCTCAATCAATAACACAAAGGGTTGTGGTTTTTTGATGGCGTTGACCGATGCTAGCCAGTTTTCCCATTGTGTTGCATGCATTGGAATCTGTTGGTTTTCTAGAAATCCTCGCGCTTGCTCAGCCAGTGTCTTGAATTGTTTTGGGCTGCGTATATGTTGGTGTAGCGATGCGAGCTCAGCCAGTGGCGTATGTTGGCAGAGGATGGCCCAGCGTTGGGCGGGGGTGAGTTCGGCCTGTTTTAGAACGTCTATATTGGCTTGGTTTTCTATCCAAACAAACCCTGGGAAGAGCGTGTTTAAGGCATTGGCTTTTTTTAATGTCGAAAAGAAAACATCCGCATGGCGAGTGTTGAGGGCTTTTTCGAGCTCTTTCCAAATACGTTCTGCGCTTAATGTGGACAGCTCGCCGGAGGCGCTAATGGTTTGCATTAAAGACAAGGTTTCGGGTGCGATGCTGAAGTCAAACTCATGGAAGCGAGCCGCAAAACGAGCCACGCGCAGTACGCGTAACGGATCTTCGACAAAGGCATCCGAGACATGACGAAATACGCGGCTGAGTAAATCTTGTTGACCATGAAAAGGGTCGACAAGACAGCCATTTCCATCTTGTGCAATGGCGTTGATGGTGAGGTCTCGCCGTTCTAAATCTTCTTCTAGGCGAATATCGGGGGAGAAATCACAAATAAACCCAGTGTAGCCTTCACCTTGTTTTTTTTCTTTGCGGGCAAGGGCGTACTCTTCTCTGCTTTTGGGGTGTAGAAAGACGGGAAATTGTTTGCCGACTTGTTGGTAGCCTTGTTGCTCAAGTTGTTCTGGTGTCGCCCCAGTCACGACCCAGTCGTGATCAATGACGGGTAAACCGAGTAGGGCGTCCCTTACCGCTCCGCCCACCAGATAGGTTTGATATGCTGACATGGTGTTATTGGCCTGTTTCGCACTGCTCTGGAAACATGGCGCTCCATTGGCTAAAGCCGCCGTTTAATGAATAGACATAGCTGAAGCCTTGTGACGCAAGGTATTCTGCTGCGCCTTTACTGCTGTTGCCGTGATAGCAGCAAACAATGACAGGTTGGCTTTTTTCTGTGCGATCAATAAAGTCTTGTAGGTTGTCGTTGGTTAGGCGAATGGCATTCGTCATATGGCTGTTCTGAAAGCTAGTTAAGTCGCGAATATCCACAACCACGGCATCATTTTCAATGATTGGTAACGCGTCTGATATGTCAATGCAGGTAAAAGTCATGTCTTCTTCCGGTTAAGTGTGCAAGGTGTACTAAAGCGCTGTTTATCTTCTAAGCGTAAGGCGGTTAGGCTTCCTCCCCAAACGCACCCTGTATCCAGTGCATGGATGCGTGCTTGCTGGGTTTTTCCTTCCAATGCCGCCCAGTGACCAAAAACGATATGGCAATCGTGCGGTACTTTTGTTGGGTAGTTAAACCAAGGGGCGTAGCCTTTTATGGCGGTGTTTACGCCTTCTTTTGACTCCAGGTCTAGCCGACTGTTTTCATCGCAGAATCGCATGCGTGTTAAGTAGTTTGTGATGGTTCGAAGGCGATCTAAGCCCGTTAGCTCGTCGCTCCATTTATCTGGAGTATTACCATACATGGTGGCAAAAAAATCATCAACACGGTCAGACTGAAGGATGTTTTCCACTTCATTCGCCAAGGTTTGTGTCTTGTGCAGGTCCCAGCAAGGCGGAATGCCTGCGTGTGTCATGACGGTATTGAGTGATTCGTCGTAGTGGTAAAGTGGCTGTTTGCGCAGCCAGTCCATTAATTCGTCACGGTCTCTTGCGGTCAAAATTTCGGCCAGCGTGTCGCCGCGTTTTAGCTTGCCAAAGCCATGAGAAACCGCCAAAAGATGCAAGTCATGATTGCCCAGTACTATCTTGACTCTATCGCCTAATGACTTAATAAAACGCAGTGTTTCCAAGGACTCTGTCCCGCGATTGATGAGATCACCAGCAAACCAAAGGGTGTCGTGTTCTGGGTGGTATTGAATTTGTTCTAACAGCTGCACTAAGGGTGAGAGGCAACCTTGTAGGTCGCCAATCGCATACGTTGCCATAAATACCTCAGTGAACCTGATTGGGGACAGAGAGTGTGAAAGGGCGGATCGGCGCGTTGAATTCAGTGCCGTCGTCCGCCAGAAATTGATAACTGCCTTGCATGCTACCAACGACGGTGTCCATCACGGTGCCGCTGCTGTAATGGAAGGATTCTCCAGGCCCTAAATGCGGGTATTCCCCAATAACGCCGCTGCCTTTTACTTCTTGTACTTGCTCGTTGCCATCGGTGATGATCCAGTGGCGGGTTTGAAGTTTGGCAGGTTCTGTTCCGCAGTTGGTGATAGAGATATGGTAAACAAACACATAGCGGGATTCTGCGGGTGTGGATTGCTTTGCTAGATATTCTGTACGAACAGAAACCACGACGTCATACTTTTGCATTTAGCCTTCCTTTTTGAGGACGTAGTTGGTGATTCGAACGAAGTCTTCTACATCCAATCTTTCAGGGCGTAGCGTTGGGTCAATGTCCAAGGCCGCGAAATCATCATTGTCTAATACGCCTTTGTAGTTATTACGTAGGGTTTTTCGACGTTGTTGAAAGCCAATTCTGACCATGTCTTCTAGTTTTTTAATGTCGTCAACAGGATGTGGAAGTGTTTTGTGCGGCGTCATTCTAACAATAGCGGAATCGACTTTCGGTGCCGGATCGAAGGATTCTGGCCCGACGATAAACAAGGATTCAACGGCGCAATAGTATTGCGCCATGACACTTAGACGACCGTATAAGCTGTCACCCGGACGCGCCGCTAATCGATCCACGACTTCTTTTTGCAACATGAAGTGCATGTCTTCAATGGCGCTTGCTTGGCTTAAAAGATGGAAAATAAGGGGCGTCGAAATATTGTAAGGTAGATTGCCCACTACGCGAATGTTTTGTGTTTCTGTGCACAGTGACGTGAAGTCAAACTTCATGGCATCGGCTTCGTGAACTGTCAGCTCAGGAAAACGAAACAGGTTCACTTTTAGAATTGGAATAAGATCACGGTCAAGCTCAACCACGTCCATGCGCTCAGTGACACTGATAATGCCTTCGGTTAAGGCGCCTTTACCTGGACCAATCTCAACAATACGTTGACCTTTTTTGGGGCCAATACAGGCTACGATGCGACGAATAACACCGTGGTCATGAAGGAAATTTTGGCCGAATCTTTTTCTGGCTTTATGGGGTTGTGATTTGCTCATTTAGAAAACTTTTTCGCGTTATTTGCCATATTAATGGCATGTTGAATGGCCACGTTAAGGCTGCCGTTGTTTGCTTTGCCTGAGCCAGCCAAATCGATGGCTGTGCCGTGGTCGACGGATGTTCGAATAATGGGTAAGCCCAAGGTGATATTGACGGCATTACCAAAACCTGAATATTTTAGCACAGGTAAGCCCTGATCGTGATACATGGCTAGGACGCAATCCGCATGGTTTAAATATTTAGGAGTAAACAGTGTATCGGCGGGCAGTGGGCCGATTAAATCTAAACCTTGTTGGCGAAGTTTGTTGAGAGTCGGAATAATAATGTCTATTTCTTCTCGGCCAAGGTGGCCGTCTTCGCCAGCGTGTGGGTTGAGCCCACAGACTAAGATTTTGGGTTGTGCAATGCCAAATTTTTCTTGTAAGTCTTTGTTTAGTGCTTTGGCGACAAGGCTGATGCTTTCTTCGGTAATCGCCGCTGAGATCTCTTTTAATGGCAGATGTGTGGTGACTAATGCCACTTTCATCGCTTCTGTGGCGAGCATCATAACCACATGCGGCGATTGGCATTGGGCTTGGAAAAACTCGGTGTGGCCAGAAAAATGCACGCCTGTTTCACACAGAATGCCTTTGTGGACGGGCGGGGTAACAATGGCGTCGAAGTCGCCACGTAAGCATCCTTCACCGGCTTGTTTTAGGGTTTTTAAGACATAGGGTGCATTGGCAAGATCGAGAACGCCCGCGGTTGTTTTTTTCGCTTGCAGAATAGGGACAACCTGAATAACACCGGCCTGATGAGCCATCGCATCACTTGGCTTTGCAAGGCATGATATCTGGGGTTTTAATCCTAGAATATTGGCCCTGTCTATGAGCAGCTGGGGGTCTGCTAAGACCACTAAACGAGCCGGAAAGACCTGCTCGTTTAGGGCGCTTAAAATAATATCCGGACCGATACCAGCCGGCTCACCGGAGGTGATGGCAATAATGGGAAGGGGTTCTGCCGTCTTATTGGCCATGGTTTTGTCTTACTCTTTAATATCAATGAAGGCGTCAGCGCGTAACTCATCAAGCCAATTGCCAAGCACAACGTCTTGTTTTTGGGCGGTTAAGGCGCGCTCGGCGTTGCTGCGTTTCACTTTATCGCTGATATCGGCTTCCCGACGTCCTTCTACCTGTAAAATGTGCCAGCCAAATTGCGTGCGAAAAGGGGCGCTGATATCACCAACACGGGTCTGATCCATCATGGTTTCGAATTCTGGCACCATGGTACCTGGCGTGACCCAGCCTAAATCCCCGCCTTGGAGTGTTGAGCCTTGGTCTTCACTTTGCTCTTTGGCCAGTTGCGTAAAATCGGCGCCGCTTTGGAGTTTTTTATAAAGGTCGTCGGCCAGTGTTTTTGTTTGTTCTAGGT